>NZ_JABAOM010000002.1:0-1141637 GCF_013185955.1 Devosia sp. 1635
TCTTCAAGACAGGCCGGCAAAAAGCTCGCCTGGTCACGGTCAACAGCTTCAACGAAACGTCCCATATGGCACCCCCGAAGCAGTGCCAGATCATAGCATCATCAGGGGTTTTCACACAGCCTCGGGTCGGGAGCTGCCCTCAGCCCAAACGGCGCCAAACGGCGGCTATTCGATCCTGGCGTCCCGAAAGCTGACAGACTGCAGGCGGCCCCCACCCCGCCATCACAGGTGGTCGCGATGCGAGAGCACGTGCTGGGCAGCGTATTGCTACCCAACACCTTGAAGGGATACTTGCGGTTGCGGACTGGCTGACGGGCGGCAATCCAATGATGTGTCCAGCATCGTCACTGTGTCGTCGCCGCCCCGCGGTGTGCCGGACCCGGTCACGTCTAAAACGGCGCGTCCCGCGTGCTCGCCTAGTACATAGAGGTTCACAGCGAGCCAGAGCACCTCCATGTTAAAGGAAAAGCTATGGCGCTTCTTGTGGAAACGATCCATGGGGATTTCGCTGCGGCCGACGAGGCGGCGGTCTGGTATCCCTGCACTCGCTTGATGGCGACGGCTTCGACGAGTTCTGCGATGCGATAGAGCAGATCGCGGTGAGCCGCAAGGACCGCACCGCGGGAAGCGACGCGTTCGCTACTGCCCCAAGGATAATCGACGGGCAGGTGTTTGGCACCAAACCCGTCGAGTTTCCCGAGCACATTGGCACAAGAGTTGCGGGAGAAAGGAGCATGCCCAATGGCTTCCTACTACGTAAACCGGAACGAACAGACCAATGGCGATCATGAGGTCCATATCCAGACCTGCTACTGCCTGCCGCTGGCTGAAAATCGCATTTACCTTGGCGAATTTTCAGACTGCCGTCCTGCTGTAGCTTCTGCGAAGACCTACTATACGCAGGTCAACGGCTGTTTTTACTGCTGCCCTACCTGTCACACTCAGTAAATAGCAGCATGCAGCGAGGGCCTCCGGCCCTCGCTTGCTTAGGCGCGAAGCGTAGCGCAGCCTCGAACCACGGGGGCGCAGCCCCGATGCCGTCCATAGCACCCACTGCGAGTCCAGCAAGCCGCCCCGTCCTTCGAGGCCGCTGCGCGGCACCTCAGGATGAGGGCTGCCGCAAGGGCGGGGAAAACCGACGCCCCCAGAACCGATCTCCCACCCAGCATTACCGCCCCCTAGCCCTCATCGTGAGGCGCGAAGCGCAGCGCAGCCTCGAACCACGAGGGCGCAGCCCCCATGCCGTCCATAGCACCCACCGCGATTTCAGCAAGCCGCCCCCGTCCTTCGAGGCCGCTGCGCGGCACCTCAGGATGAGGGCTCCCAACACGCCTTGGTAATGGCCGCGCAAGCCCCTTGCACCCACCCCGTTTCCGCCCCAGCATCAGGCTCCGGAGGGCATCATGGAAGTCACCGTTTACCTGCTGCGCTGCTCGGATGGCTCCTTTTACACCGGCCTCACCAAAAAGCCGGTCGAACAGCGGGTTTGGGAACACAATGAGGGGCTCACTGAAGGCTACACCAAAAGCCGCCGCCCCGTGGAACTGGTGTTCACCGAAACCTATGAGCGGATCGTCGATGCCATCGAGCGCGAGCGGCAGATCAAGGGCTGAAGCCGGCGCAAGAAGGAAGCGCTGATCAGCTATGATTATGAGGCACTGCCTGCTCTGGCCAGCCGCAAGGAGCGGTGATTGCCGCCTTTGCCCTTCGAGCCCGCTACGCGGCACCTCAGGATGAGGGCTCATCGAGGTCCCGCAACGACCAGATCCATCCGGAGCCCTCATGGTGAGGTGCGCAGCGCAGCGCAGCCTCGAACCACGAGGGCGGCCAACACCGGTCCCACGGCGCGCCCCCACCCCACAAACTTATCCCCGCCCCCGAAAACCTCAGGCACAATCCCCCTTGTTCCTGGGCAAGCTGCGCGGTCGCGACGAACGGTCGGTGCGGGAATATCGGATGAGTTTGGGGTCGCCCAAGCTCCTTCGGGACGAGGATGATCCGGGACCGATTTCATCCCCCGGTCCATGAAGCCTCAGGGCTTCTGGCGTTTGGCACGGGTCTAGCCACGGACGGTCCTCACCGAAGAGTCTCCGATGGAGCATGGGGCGAAGCTTGCTTCACCTTCTACCCTTTTGCCGGACGACCGGCACCGAGGCGAACTTCGCCCCATGTCGCAGTTCTTGCTGCGATGCCCGCCTGCCCATACCCGCACGGCCCAAGGCCGGTGCGGCTTCAGGCGCACCCAGCAGCCGATGGGGCCTGCTAGGCCTTTGGCTCGACCCCCTGGCAGATGCCGATCGAGGTCCAGCCGCCCTCGCACTGCGTACCGTCACGGCCCGGCTCAACCAGAGACTGATGCTGGCGCCCTCCAGGGTCGTCATCACCTCCGTGATCGCGATCGGGGGGGTGCGACCGCTGGTTTCCCGGTCAACCGCATTGTGCCGGTTGCCAATAGCAGCTTCCTTGCCGATAACCTCGCTGCCGCAAAGCTGCTGGAAATCGCTGCTATCGCGCTCCCTGCGGTGAAACAATGGTGCCGGCAGCACCAAGGCATCGAACAGCAGGATGCCGGCTGGATTGCGAATAATCCCCACCTGGTTCCGCTTCCTTGGGCGAGGCCGCACGGCATCAACCAACTGGTCGCGAGCCGGTCTGGCTTGGGACCGCTTCTGCGGTTCCGGGTTTTAACATTAGCACAAGGGCCGGAGAAACACATGCTGCGATCCATTCGCCCAATCCTGCCGGTGCTGGCCAGCGTCGCCATCCTCATGCTGGGCAATGGGGCGCTCAGCACCCTGATTGGCCTGCGCATGACCAATACCGGGGCAAGCTCGCTCGCTGTGGGCGCCGTGACGGCCGCGTTCTTTGCCGGCCTGACCTTTGGCTCGCTGCAGTGCTTCCGTTTCATCAAGCAGGCGGGCCATATCCGCGCCTTCGCGGCATTCGCCTCGGTCTATTCCGCCGCCTCGCTCGGCCACGCCCTCTCGGACAATCTCATCCTGTGGGCGGCCTTGCGCTTTGCCGAAGGCGTGTGCCTTGCCGGCATCTATATGTGCATCGAGAGTTGGCTCAATGCCGAAGCCAGCAACAAGACGCGCGGCCTGATCGTGTCGTCCTACATGGTCACGCTCTACGCGGCGATGGCTGCAGGCCAGCAATTACTGAACCTCAATGCCAGCGGCAGCCCACTCTTGTTCATGATCATCTCGATCCTGCTTTCGCTGTCGCTGGTGCCGGTCTGCCTGACCCGCTCGGCGCCCCCGTCGCTGCCTGATGTCAGCTCCTTCAGCCTCCGCGCCCTCTACCAAGCCTCTCCACTGGGGTTGGTTGGCGTGTTCCTCAGCGGCGGCGTGATCGGGGCCATCTATGGCCTCGCGCCCGTCTATGCGGCCTCGACGGGCCTCGGCATGACGGGGACGGCAACCTTCATGACCGTGCTGATCGCTGGGGGCGTGCTGTTGCAATTTCCCCTGGGCAAACTCTCCGACGCCTTCGACCGACGCACCATCATCATCGGTGTATGCGGGGCCCTGGCGCTCTTGAGCATTGCCATGCTTACCTCCGGCTATGGCAGCTGGATGTTCCTGCTTTCTACCCTGTTGTTTGGCGGCATTTCCTTCAGCATCTATCCGCTCTGCCTCGCCCACGCCAACGACCACGTCGCCAGGGCCGATCTGGTGGCGGCGAGCGGCGGGCTGATCCTGCTCAATTCCGTGGGTTCGATCCTCGGCCCGCTGATCGCATCTTTCAGCATATCGCTGTTCGGACCCGATGGGCTCTTCATCTTTTCCGCTGCCATGGGTCTCGCAGCTGGTGGCTTTGGCATCTGGCGCACCCGGATCCGACCGTCCCCGCAAGCCAGCGACCAGGCCATATTCCGAACCATCCCCCAGACTACCCCGGTGGTCGCGCCCCTCCATGCCGACGCTGAGGCGCCGGCAAAACCGGCAAACTAGAAAAGCCCATCAGAAGGTCGAGTAAGTCCCGCCCGAAGGGCGACGCCGGCTACAACTCGCGCAGCAGCCGGGCCGGTGCAGCCGTGGTGGCGCGCAGCAAGGTCGCCGCCCCCAATGCGCCGGTAAGCGCAATGCTGGCGATCACGACGCTGAACAGCGTGGCCGCCTCGGCGGTAAATTCCACATCAGTCAACAGCCGGCTGACGAGCCAGCCCAGGCCAAGTCCCACCACCATTGCGGGGATCGCCGCCAGCAGCCCCAGCACAAGATACTGCACCAGCGCCGTGGTCAGGATGGTTGGCCGGGCCTTGCCCAGCATCTTGTTGATCACGGCATCAGCCTCCCGCTGCTTGAGGCCGGTCGCAATGCTGCCCAGCACTACCAGCAGCCCATTACCGACCGCCAATCCACCCACCAGCAAGGCGGCAAAGGAAAGTTGCTGCAGCGCGTCCGTCACCTGCTTGAGCGTTTCACCCACTGGGATGAAGTTCACGTCCGGCAAGGTGCTGGCAAGCGCGCGCTCCACTGGCTCCTCGGCGCCGGGTGCCGCCGTCACCGCGGCAAACAGCGTCGTTGGATACTCCTCCAGCACCCCGGGCGAGAAGGTGGCGAGAAAGTCGATGCCGCCCTGCCAGGAATAATCGCGGAAGCTCGCGACCGTAACAGTGATCGGCTCGCCGAATATGCTGAAGGTCAGCTCGTCGCCAATATCGACACCAAGCCCCTCCCGCAGGCTCCGGTGCAGCGAAACCAGGCCGGGCCCTTCATAGTTCGCCGGCCACCACTCGCCCGCCGTCACCACCGAGGAGGTCGGCAAGGCATCGCGATAGGTCAGGGGCACTTCGCCCGACAGCAGGAACGTGGCTTCGGGGCCGCGCGGCCGCAGCGTGTCCACGGGCTCACCAGCCACCTCGGCCAGCGCGCCGCGGAGCATGGGGGTTGCCACGACAGCTTCGATCCCCGCCGTGGTTGCCCGCATGGCCTCGAGATCTTCCATCTCGTCAGGGAACAGGTCTGAGGCCACCAGCGTGGGGACATCAAAGGCCGAAGCGCCGAGGAACTCCTGGCGCAGATTGCCCTGCAGCACGAGCACGATGATCAGCATGGTCAGCGTCATGCCTACCGCCGTGACGATCGAGGCGGCCGCCGTTTGCGACACTGCAATGGACCGCACGGCATGCCGCAGCACCTGCCCCGGCATTTCGGGCAGTCCGGCAATCGTCGCCCGTACTGCGCGGACAAAGAGCTGGAACAGCACCACCGAGAGCGCACTCGCCACGGCGAAGGCCGCGACCAGCAGTGCATCGCCGGTGATCAGATAAGCCAGCCAGAAGAGGCCAATACCGGCGATGATCATCGGCAGGCCCTGCGGCATGCGCAACAGATCGGTCCACTTGGCGCTGCCAACGTCCAGCCCCTTGGCGCGGAACAGCAGGATGGGCCGGATCGCCTGCGTGCGCTGCAGCGGCTGGAAGGAAAACGCGAAGGCGGTCAAGATCCCTGCCGCAGCTGCAACCAGCAGCGGTTGCGGATTGATGCTCGGCCGCAGGCCGATACCCATGGCTTCGCCCACATAAGGCAGCACGAAATAAGCAACACCGCCGCCAATGGCGATGCCAGCCACCACGCCAACCAGCGCCAGCGCGCCCACTTGGGACAGGAAGTGCACCAACACCCGGTTATGCGTCGCACCAATACTGCGCAGCACCGCAATCACCTGGGTGCGCTCGGCGATATAAGCCTGCATGCTGGTCCAGACGCTGACGCCCCCGATCAGCAGTGAACCCAACCCGACAATCATCAGGAAGCGCATGAACTGGTCGTAATAGCGCACCATGTCGCCCAGCCCGTCACGGGCGGTGCGGATGGTCCAGCCGGTATCAGCCAGTGCCGTAGCGATCTCCCCCTGCACCGCTTCGGCGTCACCTTCCTCGAGCAGCAGCTTGTAGCGATACCATACGCCCAAACCCGGCAGCGGCGAGGTCCGATCCGATACGGTGGCAAAAGCATCGGTTGAAATCAGCGTCGTCAGACCCAGCTTGAAGCCGCGCACCGCCGCATCGGGCAACCTCGACAAGGTGCCGCGCGCCTCGAACTCGGTGCCCCCGAGCTGGAAGCGATCACCGACGCCGATCCCCAACTGGTCCAGCATCACCGCGTCAACCAGCGCGCCGAACGCACCGTCCTGCTCGCTCAAAAATTCGTTGGCGGCGGCATTCCCCAATTCCGGGCTGACCACATGCCCCACCAGCGGATACCCCTCGCCAGCCGCCACCAGGTCGACAAAGGCGTCCGCTTCAGCCCCCTTGGCGCGCAGATTGGTGTCCACGATCGGCGCAATCCGGCCGAACTGGCGCATCGCGTCAAGTTCCTCGGGGGTAGCGGGGCGATCGGCCCGCGACAACTCCAGATCACCGCCCATCAGTTCGGCGGCGCTGCGGTCCATCGCCTCGGTGATGCTGGCGCCGATCGAGCCAACCCCGCCAATCAGCGCGGTACCGATAGCAAGGCACGCGACCAGCAGCACAAAGCGGCGAAGATCGCCGCGCATATCCAGCAACCCAACCCGGATGGCTCGCAACAAAGAGCTCATCGAGCCGCCGTGGTTTCGGTAAGGTGTCCTTGGCTCATGGTCAGCACCCGGTCGGCGCGCGCCGCGAGTTTGGGATCATGGGTGACCAGCACCACGGCGGTCTGATTCTTCCGGGCAAGGCCGAACATCAGCTCGATCACCACTTCGCCGGTCTTCTCGTCAAGATTGCCAGTGGGCTCATCGGCCAGCAACAGGGGCGGATTGGCGATCATAGCGCGAGCAAGGCCAACGCGCTGCTGTTCGCCCCCCGAAAGCGCGGATGGCCGGTGATCGGCCCGGCCACCCAGGCCCACCGCTTCGAGCGCCTCAGCGGCGCGGCGGCGCACCTCTGCCAAAGCCAGTTCAGGCGAGGCGATTTCGAGCGCCAGCCCGACATTCTCGACCGCGGTCAGCGATGGAATGAGGTGGAAGCTCTGGAATACGATACCAAGGGAGCCCCTGCGGAACCGGGCAAGCTCGTCCTCGCCCATCGTGCCAAGGTCGGTGCCGCGCACCAGGATCTTGCCTGAAGTTGCCCGGTCCAGCCCCGCCAGCAGCATCAGCAGCGAAGTCTTGCCGCTGCCTGACGCGCCGACAATGGCGACAACTTCGGCGGGCCGAACCACCAGGTTGACATCGTGCAAAATGTTGAGCGGCCGGGACGCGACATTGAGCGTGTAACCAACGTCATGCCCCTCGATGACGTTTTGGTCCTGTCGGGCCAGGGCATTGCTCCCCATCTCATTCATTGATTCAATCCAACTCTGGCCATTACGAGGCCAGGCCAGACTGCCACGGATCTGTTCCGAGGAACAGAGCCGCAGCGTCGCGTCACCTGTCTGTCTTGAACTAGCGGTTGAAGGGGACCTGGGCGGTAAGCACCTCGCCCGAATTGTTGAACTCGACCTCGAAGTCCACCCGCACCTGATCATTCTTCAAGATGATCGTAGCGCCGATCCGCACATCGCTGCCGCCGCGATCCTTTTGCTGCTCACGCAGGTTGAAGGTGATGTCGCTGCCCCGCTGCTGGCCAACAGCCGTGCCGGTAAAGCCGGCATTGGAGCTCATCGCCGCTTCGTAGCGGTCGGCCTGCCCGTTATAAGCGATGGTGCCGCTCACCGACAGCGTCGAGCGCGCCAGATTGCAGCGGCCCGAATAGTTGATCTTGCCGGCATTGCCTCTGGTGATGTTCAGCCGGCAGCGCAGCGCCTCGGGCTCGTCCCCGCCCACCAAAGCACCGTTGCCGCGCCAGTCACCCGTGTAGGATGCAAGCAATGCCATGTTGGATTCGGCCGCGCTGGCCGGCGCGAGCATGGAGCCAATTTGCAACAAAGCGGCCAGGGCTGCGGTCACTACGTATTTTTTCATCGTCCAGATCATCTCTCAAAGGAACGCATGCAAACGCATGGTTTCGCGCTCGGATGCACTATGCCTATCAATTCATAAGATAAGCAATGAAACAGCGTTAAGGGTTCCCCGGCAGGTACACGAATCCGGCACCGCGACAACGCGCCCCCACCCTTGAAGCCGCTGCGGCGCCCGCCAGCAACTATTCCAAGTGTGCCCCTAGGCCACTAAGGCAGGCGAGCTGCCGCCGGCTGCGCCCCACCCTGTGATTCCTCTTTGGCATAGGGCCAGGCCGTGGGGTCGATATCGAGATCGCTGAAATTTTCGGGCCGGAATACTGGACGCTCGACCCCTTGCTTTAGCTGGGCGCGGAAGTCGTTGAGAATGCGCAGCGCCACCGGGAACAGCATCATGATTGCCATGAGATTGACCAAAGCGAGGACCCCCATCAACGGGTCCGAGAAAAAGAACACGGCCGTGGCTGCCGGTGCCGAGGCGCCCAGAAACACGACAAGGACAATGCCAAAACGCAGAGCGTGCAGTGCCGCATCGTTCCCCGTGATCACCTTGAGCGCGGTTTCACCCAGATAGTAATTGTAGATGATCGAGCTGAACGCAAACAGCAGGATCGCAAAGGTCAGCAGATATTGCGACCATCCACCTAGCTGGCTGACGAGCGACTGCTGCGTCAGCACCACCCCGTCCACTCCCTCGACGCCGGGCACGTAAACCGGACTCAGCAGAATGATGAAGGCGGTGCAGGAACAAACGACGATGGTATCGATGAACACCGAAAAGGACTGCGTGATCCCCTGGCTGATCGGGTGCCTGACATCTGCGGTTGCCGCGACATTGGGCGCCGAACCGAGGCCCGCCTCGTTGGAAAACAAGCCCCGTCGCAGCCCCTGCGCCAGCGCCGCGCCGACCCCACCACCCACAACCTCCTCCAAGCCGAAGGCATTGGCAAAGATCGACCACAGCACCCCCGGCAGCGCCGTGATGTTGAGGGCGATCACCAATAGGGCCATCCCGATATAGGCAACGGCCATGATCGGGATGATCACATCGGCGACCTTGGCGATGCGGCGAATGCCGCCATAAACGATGAGCCCGGTCACCACGGCGAGGAAGGCGCCGGTCCAGATCCGGTCGATGCCAAGGCTGTCATTGGCCGCGCCGGCAAAGGTATTGCCCTGGAATGCATTGAACCCGAGCCCAAACGCCGCCAGCAGGCAAACGGCATACACCACTGCCAACCACCGGTACTGCGCCCCCAGCCCATGAATGATGTAAGCGGCCGGGCCACCCCGATAGGTGCCATCGCCATTGGCGCGCTTATAGAGCTGCGCCAGTGAGGATTCGACGAGACTCGTCGCCATTCCCAGCAGGGCCACGGCCCACATCCAGAATACCGCCCCCGGGCCGCCCAGTGTGATCGCCACCGCCACCCCGGCAATATTGCCGCCGCCGACGCGGCCGCCCACCGAGACCAGCAGGGCTTCCCGCGCACTGATCGCATTGGGATCCCCGCTCTGGTTCTTGGACGACAGCACCCGGAACATGCGCCCGAAATACTCGATCTGCACAAACCCGCTCATGACGGTGATGAAGCCGCCAAAGATGATAAGGATGGGGATCAGCGACCACCCCCAGGTGAACTCTTCGATAAGACTGAACAGCTGATTGAGAAGGTCCACGATTCCTATCCTCTAACTGGGTTGGTCGAGGTGCCGCCTTCAGCCCAGGTCCAAGCTCGGCAAACGGGTGAGACCCTAAGGTTTACGCGCGGCGGGCGGAAACGAAGCCGAAACCGGCGCAAGTTTGTCCAACCATGGTTTCCGCTTCCATTCGTGCACCTGTTGGGAATGGTGCCAACCGGCTCGGCAGGCCGGCCCCTTACTTCTCCCCGCTCCGAAAACCTCAGGCACAATCCCCCCTGCTCCCGCACAAGCTGCGCCGTCGCAACGAACGGTGGGCAGAGGATATCGGATGAGTTTGGGGGAAACATCGACACGCCGCCGGCTCTCTCGCGCTACAGGGGTGCGCGCGCAACACCGGCGTGCTAGGCCACAGCCGCTTGTGAACCCCACACTGGAACCGCCATGCTGACCATCACCCGCCTCGATATCACCGACGCCCACACCATCATCGCGGGCGCCCGCGCCAAGGCTGAATCGATTGGCGTGCCGATGTGCATTGCCGTAACCGATGAAAGCGGCAATCTGATCGCCTTTGAGCGGATGGATGGCGGCAAGATCACCAGCATCACCATTGCCATCGACAAATCCTTCACCGCCTCGGCGGCCAAGAAGGCGACGCACGAATATGGCGCGGCCAGCCAACCGGGCGCCCCCGCCTATGGCATCGGTTCAGCTATCGGTGGCCGCCTGATGGTGGTCGGCGGTGGCCTGCCGATCCTCGTCGATGGCGCTGTGGTGGGCGGCATTGGCGTCAGCTCCGGCACCCCGGCGCAGGACACCGAAGTCGCCCAGGCCGGCATCGACCACTTCACCGCCTCGCTGCAATAATGAACGCTTCGGGGCGGCTGCTTGCGGCCGCCCTCCTCGTTATCCCGCGATAGTGTGCCGGCGCAACTGACTTGGTGTCATGCCATAGGCCTTGCGGAAATGCTCATAAAACTGAGTTTGGCTGCTGAAGCCGGATTGAAAGGCGACATTGGCCACCGATAGACTGCCCGCGAACAACAGCGAGCGGGCGCGGATCAGGCGCATGCGGATGACAAATTTCTGCACCGAGATGTGCATCACCTTGCTGAAGAGATTGGTCGCATAGTTCGGGTGCAGCCCTACCACCTCGGCAATGTCTTCGGCGCTTCCACAAACCGAATATACGGCCCGCCTATTGCGCACGTTCGACATTGCCCCCTAGGAGCATTCAGTTATGGCAAATCCCAAGATCACCTTTATCGGCGCGGGCTCATCGGTGTTCATGAAGAACATCGTGGGCGATATTCTCCAGCGCCCCGCCCTTGCCGGCGCCACCATCCGGCTGATGGACATCAATCCCACGCGCCTCACCGAAAGCGAGATCATCGCCAGCAAGCTGATCGCGACCCTTGGCGTGCCCGCAACCGTCGAGACCTATTCCAACCAGCGCCAGGCGCTTGATGGCACTAATTTCGTGGTGGTCTGCTTCCAAATCGGCGGCTACGAACCCTCCACCGTCATCGATTTCGACGTGCCCAAGAAGTACAATCTGCGCCAGACCATCGCCGACACGCTCGGGGTCGGCGGCATCATGCGCGGCCTGCGTACCGTGCCCCATCTCTGGAGCATCTGCGAGGACATGCTGCGGGTCGCGCCCGACGCGGTGATGCTTCAATACGTCAACCCCATGGCCATCAACACCTGGGCCATCGCCGAGAAATACCCGGCCATCAAGCAGGTCGGCTTGTGCCATTCCGTACAAGGCACCGCCATGGAACTGGCCCACGACCTCGACATCCCCTACGAGGAAATCCGCTACCGCTCGGCCGGCATCAACCACATGGCCTTCTTCCTCAACTTCGAGCACCGCCTGCCCGACGGCTCCTACCAGGACCTTTATCCCGCGCTGCTCAAAGCCTATGCCGAAGGCCGTGCGCCCAAGCCCAGCAGCTGGAACCCGCGCCAGAACAACAAGGTGCGCTATGAAATGCTGACCCGGCTCGGCTATTTCGTCACCGAAAGCAGCGAGCACTTTGCCGAATACACCCCCTATTTCATCAAAGAGGGCCGCGAGGACCTGATCGAGAAGTTCGGCGTGCCGCTCGATGAATATCCCAAGCGCTGCATCGAGCAGATCGCGCGCTGGAAGAAGACGTCCGAGGATTACAAGAAGGCCGACCGCATCGAGGTCAAGCCCTCCAAGGAATATGCCTCCTCCATCGTCAACTCGGTCTGGACCGGCGAGCCTTCGGTGATCTACGGCAATTTGCGCAACAATGGCGTCATCACCAACCTGCCCGACAATGCTGCGGTAGAAGTGCCCTGCCTCGTTGACGACAATGGCCTGCAGCCCACCTACATCGGCGATCTGCCCCCGCAACTCACGGCCCTCATTCGCACCAACATCAATGTGCAGGAACTCACCGTCGCAGCGCTGATGACCGAAAACCGCGAGCACATCTATCATGCGGCGATGATGGACCCCCACACCGCGGCCGAGCTCGACCTCGACCAGATCTGGAACCTCGTTGATGATCTGACCGAAGCCCACGGTGACATGCTGCCCCAATGGGCCCGCGGCACCCGCAAGCAGCGCGTAGCCTAAAGCCGCGCTCAGCACCTCCGAGGCGCCACGTTTTCTTTTGCTCGCCCGCTTCTCAGTGGTGGCGCCCCACCACTTCAGGCAGCTCTTTTACCGAGCGCACCTGTTTGCGCGCCGCGGGTCCCAATCGCGGTTTTTGCCCGTTGCCTTGGCCGAAATGAGCCGGAGCAATTCGTGCGCCAGTTCAGTGCCGTCCAGGGCATCGCCCCGGCCGATTTCGTGCTGGCACGGGCGGCTCCACCTAGCTCCGCAGCGCCCCCCGGTTTCGTCGAACACATGCAGCGAGCCTAGCGGCACGGCCATGTAAGATCGTGAGCGTCTGGGTTTGCGTGCCCGGCCAGGGGATCGGGCAAGCCATTAAGGGCACCCGCTACCATCTGACCGTGATCCCCGAATTTGACCGGCACTCGTCGGCCGACACCATCCGCTATGCGAGGATGTGTTTTCGGCCGGCGAGGAGCTTACCCGACTGCTGCTGCAGCGTATTGCGGGCGCCGAGATCAACACCCTGCAAACGCTGGCCGAACCGGTCCCGCATTGGCGCAGCCAAGAACCTTCGTCGGCGCTTAGTGCAGCTCAGGACCTATAGATCGGCGAGCCGCATCACCTCCGCCGTATGCGGGTCAGCCGGGAAAAAGGTCTCGATCGTCAGTTCTGACAGGGTGATATCGAGCGCCGACCCGAAGATCGTGGTGGTCGAAAGGAACGACAACACGCCCTGTGGGCTGGCAAGCCGAAGCGGAACCGCTATGGGGTGACCGCCTGCGACCTTCCCCGAATGGGGCTCCGCCTTGGCGGGCACCGGAAAGGATCGGATCTCGTCCAGCAATGCCACCAGCTCTTGGTCGCCGGTGAGTTCGATCTGCTGGATCAGCCGTTGGACGATATGGGCTTTCCAATGCCGATAATTGATGATCCGCGCTGCTAGACCCCGCGGATGCAGGCTCAGCCGCAACACATTGACCGGCGCTTGCGCCAGACTAGCGTCGGCGCCGTCCATGAGCCGCAATGCCGGCGCGTTTGCCAGCAGCAGGTTCCAGTGCCGGTCAAGGGCAAGCGCCGGGTGCGGGCGGTGGCCATCGAGGATGGATTGCACCGCCTGGCGGGCCGCCGCCATCTCGATGTGGTCGATGCTTTGCTCCCGAAAGCTCGGCGCATGGCCTGCCGCCACGAGGAGGGCATTGCGCTCGCGCATAGGCACGCTCATCTGCTCGGAAAGCCGCAGCACCATGTCGCGGCTGGGGCGCGAACGACCCGATTCGAGAAAGCTGAGATGCCGTTGCGAGATCCCCGCTTCCAGGGCCAGTTCAAGCTGGCTCATCCTGCGGCGGCGGCGCCAGCCCGCAATAAGTTCACCAATGCTGAGGGTATCGGTCATACTCATGCGCCCTGAATATCGGTGCGGTCATCTTGTGCCGATTACCTGGCAGGTAATCGACCTCAGCACACATCAATAGCAGATTTTCCTCACCGGCCGTGCTGGCCGGCTCAACCGAGGACCAATCCGATGCCAAATCTATCGCTTCGTCGTCTGCTGTTCATTGATGCGGCAACTTGCACCGCAATGGCTTTGCTGTTGCTCACTGGCTCAGGGCCGTTATCGAGGCTGACCGCCATCCCGTCCAGCTTCCTGTTCTACGCTGGCATGCTGCTGCTTTCCGTCGCCATCTTCATGGCCATCACCGCCCGCCGCCAGTACCCGGCGAACTGGGCAACCAACTTCATCATCCTGGGCAACATTGCCTGGGTAGTCGCCAGCATCGCCCTGCCCTTCGCTGGTCTCTTTACCCCCAGCGCATTGGGCTGGACCTTTCTCCTCGTCCAGGCCGCGATCGTTCTTGTGCTGGCGCTGCTGGAACGTCGCGCCGCAGCGGAAATCCCGGTTATTGCCGCGTGACGGGGGAATGGACGATCGAACTGAGGAAAATGCCGGCCGCCCGGACCAACATGAAACCACGTCCGGGTGGCCACTGCTCGGGGTGCCAGGAAAGGCCGGACCCAAGCCCCGCATCGCCGCTAGCGACACGCGCGCGCCGAACGGCTAAGCTAACCCGTGTAACGCCAGAACCAGGAGCCTCCCGATGCCCCGCTTTCTCGCCCTTTACACCATGCAGCCCGAGAACGTCGTCCGCTTCCGCGCCCTCCCGAAGGCCGAACAGGACGCCATTGATGCCAAAGGCGTCGCGCAATGGACGGAATGGGAGAGCCGCAACGCCGCTCATATCCCCGACCGCGGCGGCATGGTCGGCAAGACCCTGCGCGTTTCCAGCTCAGGAGCCGCGCCCGACACCAACGCGGTCTGCGGTTATCTCACGGTGGAAGCACCAACCATCGAGGACGCTGCGCGCCTCTTTGAGAACCATCCCCATTTCAGCGTGTTTCCCGGGGACAGCGTCGATATCATGCCCTTCGTGACCGAGCCGCCTGCTTAGGATCGCCCGGCCCTAGCTACATTTAGCCAGCACCTTGGCGATGGCGCCCGAGGAACCCTTGGCGCCAAAGACATTGGTGTCGAATACGTCGAGCCCACTGGCGGCCGGCCGCACATAGGCGACCCGGATCAGATCGCGCGCGCCCTGCGCGATCTTGGCCCACTGGCGCGCTACGGGTCCGCGGACGATCACCGAAGAGCCATCGGAATGCACCAGCGGCATGTCCTGGGCAAAGCTGGTGCCGGCCCCACCAGTAACTTTGCTGCCCTCGGCCGGGTCTGGAGTAATGGCGAGGCTTAGGGCCGTGCTGCCGGCAACTGCCGCCTCGGGCTTGCGCACCCAAAAGCCCATGGCCAACTGGCCGCCACGACAGGCGAACTGGAACTGGGCATCGCCATTGTCGAACCAGGCAATGGGAACATTGCCCCCTTCATATTTCCATTCGGCAGCACCAGCGGAGGTCACTAGCAACAGGCCGAGGACGGCGAAAAGGGCTTTGCGCATGCGTTATTCCTGGTGGGACAATTGCCACCACTCCTCCCCGAAACTGGCTAATTTTCCCTTTCACCCGCGCCTTGCAGCGCTCGGGCACGCTCACAAGCCTGAAACGGGATGACAAACCGAGCGCGCGCAAGCGGCCGAGTAAACACGGAGCCGGAGCCCTCATGGTGAGGTGCGTAGCGAAGCGCAGCCTCGAACCACGAGGGCGGCCATCACCGCCCCACCCCAAAATCTTATCCCCGCCCCGAAAACCTCAGGCACAATCCCCTTGTTCCCGGGCAAGCTGCGCGGTCGCGACGAACGGTCGGTGCGGGAATATCGGATGAGTTTGGGGTCGCCCAAGCTCCTTCGGGACGAGGATGATCCGGGACCGATTTCATCCCCCGGTCCAATGAAGCCCCAGGGCTTCTGGCGTTTGGCACGGGTCTAGCCACGGACGGTCCTCACCGAAGAGTCTCCGATAGTGCATGGGGCGAAGCTTGCTTCACCTTCTACCCTTTTGCCGGACGACCGGCACCGAGGCGAACTTCGCCCCATGTCGCAGCCCTTGCTGCGACGCCCGCCTGCCCCATATCCGCACGGCCCAAGGCCGGTGCGGCTTTAGCTGCAGCTTGCCGGCTTATGCGATGTCCACGATCTCGAGTTCTTGCGCGCCCAGGTTAGCCGCATCGCCTACGGCCTTGCCCATCAGCGCCGCGGCGATCGGCGAAGCGTAGGAGATGGAGCCGGCCTTCGGGTCGGCCTCGTCTTCCCCCACGATACGATAAGTCTGCACCCGCCCATCATCGCGCTGAAAGGTCACCGTGCTGCCAAACAGCACCCTATCGGTGCCTGCCGGCTCGGGCATCACCTGCGCAGTGCGCACCCGTTCGGTGAAATAGCGCAGGTCGCGCAAGGGGCCCGCCCCTTCGCGCCGCTTTTCATCGGTGTCCTCGATCGCCATGGCAGCTTCATAGGCGGCGCGCGCCGCCTCCAACTGCGCCTGCAGCGCCGTCAATCCCGATTCGGTCACCAGATTGGGTGCCGCCGGGATCGGGCGATCCGGCAGCATGGTTTCCGCCGCGGTTTGCGCACTGTCTTCCTTGGTAAAGGCTACGCTCACTCGCATTCCTCCCTGCGGCGGTGGCTCGCTGCATCCCTAAGGCCATAACGCCAATCGCCAGCGCTTGGCAATCAACCCGCCGGGGTCCAGCCGCTGCCACAGCGGCTAACAGCATATTGGCAACAATTGTTGCGCAGAAGAAATCCACGTGGCACCCAAACCGTGACAGACTGCGCCCTCGCGGCCAAACCTGCCTCCACCTGGCTGCGCGAGCTGCCCGGTCGCCGGGCCCCCGGCAGGCGGTTCGGAGCGTCTCGGCGAGATGGACACATGCATACAATGCTCGATCTGAACGATCTCTACTTCTTCCACTCCGTTGCCACCCATGGCGGCTTCACCGCTGCCGGCCGAGCTACGGGCACGCCCAAGGCAACGTTGAGCAAGCGCGTAGCCCAGCTCGAAGCCCAGCTCGGCGTACGCCTGCTGGAGCGCACCACGCGCCACTTACGGCTCACCGAAGTCGGCCGCGCCGTCTTTGAGCAGGCGGAAACCATGCTGGCCGGTGCGGAAGGCGCCCAGGCCGTCGCCGCGCAAGCTCAGACCGAGCCCAACGGCATCGTCCGTCTCAGCTGTCCCCAGGCCCTGCTCGATGAACTGATCAACGATCTCCTCCCCGAATTCCTCGCCCGCTATTCGCGGGTTCGCGTGCAGGTTAAGGTCATCGACCGGGCTGCCGATCTGGTCGAGGACGGCGTCGATGTCGCCATTCGGGCCCGTTCGAGCCTGGATTCTGACCCCAACTTGATCGTGCGCCGTCTTGGGCAGGCCCGGGGCGTCCTTGTCGCCAGCCCCGCCTTGGTAGAAGCGGTGCGTCACCCCATCACTATCGATACCCTGCCGCAACTGCCCACCTTATCCTCTCTCAACGTCCACGAGGAGGTGGACTGGCTTTTAACGGGGCCCGATGGCGAAACCCGCCAGATCCGCAGTCGGCCGCGCCTGATGTGCAGCAGCTTTGTTGTTCTGCGCACCAGCGCCATTGCCGGCCTCGGCGTCACTGTCTTGCCTGAATATGCTGCGGCTCCCGCCTTTGCCCGCGGCGAATTGGTGCATTTGCTTCCTGGCTGGTACACGCCGGACGGCATCGTTCATGCCGTTTTTTCGTCACGCAAAGGTCTTGTTCCGGCTGTAAGGGTCTTGCTGGATTACCTCGCCGGCGCAGTACCCGAGCGGCTCGCCACCTGCGAGCGATTGGCCGATCAGGCCAACGCGGCAGCCTGACAGGAGCTCCTGGCTCCCACCAGCTGATTGTCTCTGTAGAGAAACAAAGCTTCTACATTCCACGTCTTATTCGGGGACCATGGTCGACCTAGCTATCAGTCACACGGAAATTCAAACGAAAGGATTCTTCCATGTCACTGAAAATCAGCCTCGTCACCCTCGCTCTCCTCGCTACAGCACCCGTCACAATGGCCGCTGAAAGCCTGGTTGAGACCCGCGAAATCAACGGCCGCACCATCAACGAGATCACCTCGGTTCTGGCGCACCGCGACATCGACGCCACCAGCGTCGAGCAGTGGGGCGACGCCATCCGCGTGCAGGCCGTCAACCCTGATGGCAGCCACTATGTCGTGCTCGTTGATCGCTATACGCTCAGCCCACTCGGCAGCACCAACGCTGTTGGGACCAATCTCGATGTAGGCGCCAGCGCACCAGCGGCCCGCACCTCTTCGACTTTCGCTCCCGCATCGCTGTCGCTCAACACCGACGACTAAGTGGCGACTGACTAACGCTTCGACCCGGGGCGACCAAGCCCTGGGCCCTAACTGCGTTCAACCATCCCGACCTTGCGCTCCGACCGATTTTCGGCCAGAGCGCTGACCCTCTTCCCCCTCAGCCCATCGTCGGCCGCTGGAATCCAGCGCCATCCTTGCGGCTCCTCCGCCGCGTTGGCGGCCACCGCAGCGTCCTCGCCGAAATCGTGGAACGCGAGTGCTCCGCCTTCTGACCGGCCCCGTCTCTAATCGACCTCCACCCAGCGCTGCTCGCGATGCGACTGACCCATCGCATGCACCGCCCGTTCGATCTGCAGCCCACTCTCGAAATCGATCACCTGCGCCGGCTCGCCGGCAATCGCCCGCAGCAATTCGTGGCATTCGATGATCTTGAGATCGTTGAACCCCAATGTATGCCCCGCCGCCGGCACGAAGCGGTCATAAGGCGGATGCCGCGGACCTGACAGGATGGTGCGGAACCCCTGCTCGCTTGGCTTGTCGCTCGTCACATAAAGCTGCAACTCGTTGAGCCGCTCCTGGTCATAGGCAATGCTGCCCTTGCTGCCAAAGATCTGCAGCGCGATCCGCCCCTTGCGCCCCCACGCCGTGCGGCTCAGCGCCATGAGGCCGCTGATCTCGGGCCCGAGTTCAAACAGGATACTGCTGACATCCCAGTTCTCGACACTGCGCCGCCCGCCCTCGCGGCTGGGCCGATCAGGATAGGGCTTGCTGAGATTGGCAAACACCCGGCTGGGCAGGCCGAACAGCACCTGCAAGAGGCTGAGCGGATGCACCCCGAAGTCGTCGATCGCGCCATAGCCCGCCGCCAGCTCGTTCTTCCAGAAGAACGGTGCCTCGGGATCGGCCATGAAATCCTCGTCCATCTCCAGCCGGACATGATTGACCGTGCCAATCGTGCCCTCGGCGAGGATCGCGCCGATCTGCCGGACCATCGGGTTCTGAATATAGTTGTAGCCCAGCACCGCTGTTTTGCCTGAGGCCCGCGCCGCCGCGGTCATCCGCTCGGCATCTGCCAGCGTCACCGCCATCGGCTTTTCGCACCACACATGCTTGCCCGCTTCGAGCGCCGCCACCGCCATCTCCGCGTGAAACGCATTGGGCGTCGTGATCGACACCACCTCGACATCGGGGTCGGTCACGAGTACGCGCCAGTCCCCGGTTGAGCGCCCGAACCCGAACTCCTCGGCCCGGCGCGCCGCCAATCCCGCATCTACCTCTGCCAGATGCACCAGGCGCGGCCGCGGCCCGTCGCCGAACACCGCCTTGACGCCGGTCCATGCCAGTGCATGGCATTTGCCCATATAGCCGGTGCCGATCAGGCCCACACCAATCGAATTATCCATCACGTCCTCCCTCGTGCTAAAATGGATAATCGAGCTTGGGGTGATCGGGAATAGGGCTCGCGCCTTGCGCCGTCCGGGGCTTTGAGGATTATGGGAGGGGAACCGGGATTTCGCCGATGACTGACGCCGCTGCCAAGCCCCTCACCCCTGCCGACTACGATGCCCTGCGCGCCACCATTCTCGAGCGCAAGAACGAGCTGCCCAAGCGGCTGACCCAGGTGGCCGCCTATGCCCTCGACAATCCCGACGAGATCGCCTTCGGTACCGCCGCCAGCATCGCCCTCTCGGCCGATGTCCAACCCTCGACCCTGGTGCGCTTCGCCCAGCATTTCGGCTTTGACGGCTTTTCCGGCCTGCAACAGCTCTTTCGCGCCCGCCTGCGCGAACGCACTTCATCCTATGAGGAGCGCCTGCGCACCCTCGAGCTGGACGGGACGGCGCGGGCGGAGAGCACCAATATCTTCAACGGCTTTTTGGCGGCGGCACACCGCTCCATTGATGCCATCGGCGCCGCTGTCGATCCGGACAGCTTTGAGCGGGCGGTAACGCTGCTGGCCAGGGCCGACACCATCTACCTCATCGCCAAGCGCCGCTCCTACCCCATCAGCAGCTACATGGCCTATGCCTTCGGCAAGCTGCGCGTGCGCTGCCAACTCGTGGGCACCGCCAATGGCATGGATGACGACCTTCTCGCCATGGCCACCCCGCGCGACGCCGCTTTTGCGGTGAGTTTTTCGCCCTACGCGCCCGAAAGCGCCGCCCAGGCGCGCACCCTCGCGGCGCGAGATATCCCCGTCGTTTCCCTCACCGACTCCGCCTTTTCGCCCCTCGCGGAATGCTCGCGCGAATGGTTCGAGGTGGTGGAAGCCGACCATGCCGGGTTCCGCTCGCTCTCCGCCAGCATGGCCTTTGCCATGGCCCTGACCGTCAGCATCGCCGAACAGCGCCGCCGCGCCTGACCACCGCGATCTTTGGCATCCGCATGGAGGCTCCAGCCCTCCCGATTGGAACGGCAGTTCCATGTTGACGCAGCGCAGAACCCATGTTTCAAAAGGTTAAGCAGCACGCTGCATGACTGCAAATCGGCAAAGCCGAATGGGAGGATCGCTGTGAGGAGTTCAAATCCCAGCACCGGGGATAAACCCCTCGACGTCATCACCATCGGACGCGCCTCGGTCGATCTCTATGGCCAGCAGATCGGCACTCGCCTCGAAGACATCGGCAGCTTCGCCAAATCCGTCGGCGGCTGCCCCGCCAATATCGCCGTGGGCACCGCGCGCCTCGGGCTCAAATCGGCGCTGATCACCCGGGTCGGCAACGAGCAGATGGGCCGCTTCATCCGCGAACAGCTCGAACGCGAAGGCGTGCAAACCGCCGGCGTACATACCGATCCCGAGCGCCTCACCGCTCTGGTGCTGCTGTCGGTGGAAGCCGAGGGCGTCTCGCCCATGATCTTTTACCGCACCGATTGCGCGGACATGGCGCTGTCCGAGGACGATATCGACGAAAGCTTCATCGCTTCGGCTGGCGCCGTGATCGTCACCGGAACCCATTTCTCCCGCCCCCACAGCGAAGCGGCCCAGAAAAAGGCCATCCGCCTCGCCAAGGCCCATGGCGCCCGCGTCGGCTTCGATATCGATTACCGCCCCAATCTCTGGGGCCTGGCCGGGCATGAAGCGGGCTTCTCGCGCTATGTCGCCTCGGATGTTGTCAGCGAAAAATACAAGAGCGTCTTGCCCGATTGCGACCTGATCGTGGGCACCGAGGAAGAAGTGCTGATCGCCTCGGGCGAGGCCGATCTGCCCGCGGCCCTACGCACCATCCGCACCCTTTCGGATGCCACGATCGTCCTCAAGCGCGGCCCCATGGGCTGCATCGTTTATGACGGCCCCATCCCCGACAACCTCGAGGATGGCATTGTCGGCAAGGGCTTCCCCATCGAGGTCTACAATGTCCTGGGGGCCGGCGATGCCTTCATGAGCGGCTGGCTCCGCGGCTGGCTGCGCGGCGAGGATCATGCCACCAGCGCCACCTGGGCCAATGCCTGCGGCGCATTTGCGGTGTCGCGCCTCCTCTGCTCGCCCGAATATCCCAGCTGGGCCGAGCTCAACCACTTCCTCGCCAAGGGCAGCAGCGAACGCGCCCTGCGCAAGGATGCCGAGCTCAACCACATCCATTGGGCCACGACCCGTCGCCGCCAGATCCCCAGCCTCATGGCGCTGGCCGTCGATCACCGCAGCCAGCTCGAGGATCTTGCCGGCGGCGATCCGCAAAAGCTGGCCCGCATCCCCGCCTTCAAGGCCTTGGCCGTCAAGGCCGCTGCCGCAATCGCTGGGGGTCGCCCGGGCTTTGGCATGCTGCTCGACGACAAATATGGCCGCGATGCCCTGTTCGCCGCAGCCGCCCTGCCCGACTTCTGGATTGGCCGCCCCGTCGAGCTGCCCGGCTCCCGGCCCCTGCGCTTCGAGTTCAGCCAGGACCTTGGCTCGCGCCTCGTGGATTGGCCAGTCGACCACTGCCTCAAGGTGCTCTGCTTTTTCCACCCCGACGACGCCGCCGATCTCAAGCGTGACCAGATCGACAAGCTGCGCACCGCCTACGAGGCCGCCCGCAAGGTCGGACGCGACATTCTGGTTGAGATCATTGCCGGCAAGCACGGCCCCATCGCCGACGACACGATCAGCCGCGCCATGACCGAGATCTATGCCGCCGGCATCAAGCCTGATTGGTGGAAGCTCGAAACCCAGAAGAGCACCGCGGCCTGGTCTGCCATCGACACCGTGATCGAAAGCAACGACCCTTATTGCCGGGGCGTGGTGCTGCTGGGCCTTGAAGCGCCGCACGATGTGCTCGAAGCTGGCTTCCAGACCGCTCGCAATTCGCGGTGGGTCAAAGGCTTTGCAGTGGGCCGCACCATCTTCGCCGACGCCGCCAGACAATGGCTCGCCGGCACCATGAGCGACGAGGAGGCAGTCGCCGACATGGCCCAGCGCTTCGGCGCGCTGGTGGAAGTATGGGAGCGGCTGGGCGAAAGCCGGCGGCTTGAGGTGGCCGGCTGAAAGCATCAGGCTGCCGAGTTGACCCCGAAGGGCACCACATTGCAGACGCAGGAACCGAGACAAAGATCATGAGCCAGCAAACTGTTCGACTAACCATGGCCCAGGCCGTGGCCCGGTTTCTGACCAAGCAGATGACGGTGGTCGACGGCGAAACCGTGCCCATCTTCGGCGGTGTGTTCGCCATTTTCGGACATGGCAATGTCGCGGGGATCGGCGAGGCGCTCTATGGCGTCCGCGACACCCTGCCCACCTATCGCGGCCAGAACGAGCAGGGCATGGCCCATGCGGCCATTGGCTTTGCCAAGGCAAGCTTTCGCCGCCGCTTCATGGCTGTCACAAGCTCCATCGGCCCGGGCGCGCTCAACATGGTCACGGCTGCCGCCCTTGCCCATGTCAATCGCCTGCCGCTGCTGCTCCTGCCCGGCGATGTTTTTGCCAATCGCCTCCCCGATCCGGTGCTGCAGCAGGTCGAAAACTGGGGCGACGGCACGACTTCCGCCAATGACTGCTTCCGCCCGGTGAGCCGCTATTTCGACCGCATCACCCGCCCCGAGCAGATCATTCCCGCCCTGCGCCGCGCCATGCAGGTGCTGACCGATCCGGCCGAATGCGGCCCGGTGACCCTCAGCCTCTGCCAGGATGTGCAGGCCGAAGCCTACGATTATCCCGAGAGCTTCTTCGCCGAAAAGATCTGGACGGTCCGCCGCATCATGCCCGATGGCGACGAGTTCGCCCAAGCCGCCACGGCGCTGCTCCACGCAAAAAAGCCGGTGATCATCTCTGGCGGCGGCACGCTGTATTCGCTAGCCACCGACACCCTGCGCAACTTCGCCGAACGCTATGGCGTGCCGGTGATGGAAACCCAGTCCGGCAAATCGAGCCTCCCCCACGATCACCCCCTCAACATGGGCTCGGTCGGCGTCACCGGCAGTTCCGCTTCCAACAAGCTCGCCGAAGAGGCCGATGTGGTGCTGGCCGTCGGCACGCGGCTGCAGGATTTCACCACCGGCTCCTGGGCCCTGTTCAAGAACCCAGATCTCAAGATCATCGGGCTCAATGTGCAGCCCTTTGATGCGCAAAAGCACGCCGCCCTGCCCCTCGTCGCCGATGCCCGCGCGGGCCTCGAAGCGCTCAACGCCGCCCTGACCGGTTGGCAGGCTGACCCCGAATGGACCGACAAGGCCCATGCCGAGAAAGACGAATGGCTCGTGGCGGCCGACGCCGTCACCGCCGCCACCAATGCCGAGCTGCCCTCCGACGCCCAGGTGATCGGAGCCGTACAGCGGGCCCGCCCCGGCGCCACCCTGGTCTGTGCCTCGGGCGGTCTGCCCGGCGAATTGCACAAGCTCTGGAAAGCCGAAGGCCCCGGCAGCTACCACATGGAATACGGCTTTTCGACCATGGGCTACGAAATCGCCGGCGGCCTCGGCGTCAAGCTCGCCCGCCCGGAGGATGACGTCGTCGTTATGCTGGGCGATGGCAGCTATATGATGCTCAATTCCGAAATCGTCAGCGCCATCATGCTGGGCGCCAAGCTTACGATCGTGCTGCTCGACAATGCCGGCTTTGGCTGCATCAACCGGCTGCAGATGGCCACCGGCGGAGCCAACTTCAACAACCTTCTCAAGGACACCCAGCACACCACCCTGCCCAATATCGACTTTGCCGCCCATGCCGCCGCCATGGGTGCCGTCTCGCGCAAAGTGGCCTCGATCAGCGAGTTGGAAGCGGCGCTGCAGGAAACCGAAACCTCCACCCAGACCACGGTGATCGTCATCGACACCGATCCCCTGATCGCCACCGAAGCGGGCGGTCACTGGTGGGACGTGGCCGTGCCCGAAGTTAGCGATCGCCCTCAGGTCAACGCCGCCCGCGAAGCCTATGTGGCAGCGCTCAAGGCCCAGCAGGTCGGCTAGGTGCCACGTCCTCGCAACGAGGACCATCGGAAGCTCGTACCAACTCAGCGCCCCAGTAGCCCTCATGGTGAGGCGGGAGCGCAGCGGCCCTCGAACCACGAGGGCGTGGCAGCAAAGAAGGCAGAAAAATGAAAGCCAAGCTTGGCATGTCCCCCATCGCCTGGTGGAACGACGACCTCGCCGAACTCAGCGATGACGTGTCGCTGGAGGAATGCCTGCGCCAGTCGCGCTCGGCGGGCTTTACCGGCATGGAAAAGGGCCGCCGTTTCCCCGAAGACCCCGCCACCATGCTGCCCATCCTCCGGGCCGCCGATGTCACGCTCTGCGGCGGCTGGTTTTCCGGCACCCTCGTGGATGAGGAGCTGGCTACCAACCAGGACCGCATCGCCCCCATGATCGAGCTCTTCAAGGCCGTGGGCGCGCCCTGCATTGTTTATGGCGAAGTCGGACGCTCCATCCAAGGCGACCGCTCAAAGCCGCTCGCCACCAAACCGCGCCTGTCCGACGATGAGATGAAGACCTATGCCGCCCGGGTCACCCGCTTTGGCGAGTGGTGCGCCGGCCAAGGCATGCCGTTGAGTTACCACCACCACATGGCCGCCGTAGTGGAAACCGAAGCCGAGCTCGACGCCTTCATGCGCAATTCCGGCCCCGGCATTCCGCTGCTGCTCGATGCCGGCCACCTCGCCTTTGCCGGTGGGGATGTGCTGCGCGCCATCGACAACCACCACGCCCGCATCAATCATGTCCACGTCAAGGATGTCCGGCTCGAGGTCATCAAGGCCCTCGATCGCTCGCGCCAGTCCTTCCTCGATGCCGTGGCCCTTGGCGCCTTCACCGTGCCGGGCGATGGCTCGCTCGATTTCGGCGCCATCGTGCAGCGCCTTGCCGATTACGGCTATGAAGGCTGGTTCGTGGTCGAAGCCGAACAGGACCCGCGCCAGAACCCGCCGCTGCGGATGGCGCAAATTGGTCATGCCGAACTTATGCGCGTCATGAGCGCCGCGGGTTACACTGTGGAAACACAAGGCTTTCCCAACGGGCAGGCTTTCCCGTAAGTAAAAGGGGGGAGTTCCCCGCAGGAGGCTCGCACGTGGCGCTTAAATCCAACGACATTTCCTGGTTTCAGCCCCTCTGGCGCCGCGTGGCCGTCGCGGTCTTTCTGGTGATCTGGTGCGCCTGGGAATGGTTTTGGAACCAGGAGCCGTTCTGGGGTGTGCTGGTCGGTGCTGCCTTGGCCTACTTCCTCTACAATTACTTCTACGCCTTCCCCAAGCAGGAGCCCGGCAATGAGCCAGAGCAGTCTACGCGTCCGCCCGATGGCCAAGACGGGCCTGGTGCATGATGTAACCCCCGCTTCGGCGGGCTGGAGCCATGTCGGGTTCGCCCTCCACAAGCTCGAGGCCGGCCAGGTGGCGGGCGGCGAGGCGGGCATCAACGAACTCTGCCTCGTCTTCGTCAGCGGCAAGGCCCGCGTTTCGGTGGATGGGGTCGATCTGGGCGAGTTGGGCGAGCGCATGTCGCCCTTTGATGGCCCGCCTTGGGCCGTTTACCTGCCGATGGGCAGCGAATGGGTGGTGGATGCCACCACCCCGCTCGAACTGGCGGTCTGCTCGGCCCCCGGCGGCGTCGCATACACCGCCCAGGTGATCGAGCCGGGCCGGCATCCCCGCATCACCCGCGGCAAGGGCGCCAATGTCCGGCATGTCTACAACATCATGCCCGAGGATGACGGCGCGGCTAACGCGCTGCTGGTGGTCGAAGTGATCACCCCTCAGGGCAACACCTCGTCCTACCCGCCCCACAAGCATGACACGGACAATCTCCCTCATGAAAGCCAGCTGGAGGAGACCTATTTCCACCGGCTCAACCCGCCCCAGGGCTTTGCCATGCAGCGGGTTTACACCGATGATCGCAGCCTTGATGAAGCGCTGGTGATCGAGGATGGCGACGTCACGCTCGTGCCGCGCGGCTACCATCCTGTGGCGACCACCGCCGGCTACGACCTTTATTATCTCAACGTCATGGCCGGGCCCAAGCGCATCTGGAAATTCCACAATGCGCCCGACCATGAGTGGCTGCTGAAATAGCGCTTAGCTGAGAATTTCAGTGAGCTTGACCGTGCGGCCCTCCCGCACGGATCGGAGCGCCGCATCCGCCAGCGCCAGCGCTATCAATCCATCAAGCCCGCTCGGCGACGCCGGTGCCTTGGCTTGCACGGCATCGATAAACGCCTCGATTTCGCGGGCATAGGCTTCGGTATAGCGCGTCATGAAGAAGTCGTGCAGCGGCGGGCGGGTATAGCCAGAGGCATTGGCGACCTCGATCGACACCGGACGCTGGTTCTCGGCGGCCACCGACCCCTTGGAGCCATGCACCTCGATGCGCTGGTCATAGCCATAGGTGGCGCGCCGGGAGTTGGAGATCGTGGCGTGCTTGCCCGTAGCGGTCTGCAGCATCACCGAAACGCTGTCGAAATCACCGGCCTCTCCGATAGCCGGATCGACCAGCACGGAGGCCTGCGCCGTAACGCTCTCGATCTCCTCGCCCAGCAGGAACCGCGCCATGTCGAAATCATGGATCGTCATGTCGCGGAAAATGCCGCCCGAGCGCTTGATGTAATCGACCGGCGGCGCCCCGGGATCGCGCGACACGATAGTGACCATCTCCACCTGCCCGATCTCGTGCCGGCCGATCACCTCCTTGACCGCGGTGAAGTGCGGGTCGAACCTGCGGTTGAAGCCCACCATCAGCGTCGCGCCTTCCGCATCCACCACGGAAAGGCATGCCCGCACCCGAGCCACATCGAGATCGATCGGCTTCTCGCAAAAGATCGCCTTGCCCGCACGCGCAAACTGCTCGATCAGATCGGCATGGGTATCGGTGGGCGTGCAGATCACCACCGCATCGACATCGGCGGCGTTGAGGATCTGCTCGGTGCTGCGGATCTCGGCGCCATAAAGCCCCGCCAGATCGCTCGCAGCCTGCGGGAAGGCGTCGGCCACCGCCACCAGTTGCGCCTGGGAATTGGCAGTGATCGCCTTGGCATGCACCTTGCCAATGCGGCCAGCACCCAGAAGGCCGAAACGAACCGTCATGTGTAGTCTCCAAAATATGCGCCAGGCTCCTGACGCGGCTGGTTCAACTCTACTCGGCGCATAACCCGGCCATGCGCCGCGGTCGATGCCGAGATTTCAGGATGCTACCGGATGAAACCAGCCGGCATCGTGATGGACGTGGAGCTGGCGCGCTGCGCCAATCCTAGACTTTCTTGCGCTTGCGCTGGCGATACTGGTCGGCCACCACGGCCGCAACGATGATCATGCCCTTGATGATCTCCTGGTAGTAGGCGTCGATGCGCAAAAAGGTGAATCCCGACGTCATCGTCCCGAGGATAATCGTACCGATCACCGTGCCGGTGATCCGCCCCTGCCCGCCCGCCAGCGACGTGCCCCCGATCACGGCGGCAGCGATGGCGTCGAGTTCATACATCACCCCCATGCCCGACTGCGCTGTTTGCGCCCGGGCCGCGGTTACAAGGCCGGCGAGCCCCGCCAGCATGCCGGCAATGGCATAGACCTTGATGAGGTGGCGCTCGATATTGATGCCGGATACGCGCGCCGCCTGCGGGTTGGCGCCAATGGCATAGGTGAACTTGCCGTAGCGCGTATAGCGCAGCGCTATGTGGAAGATCAGCGCCACCCCCAAAAAGATCAGCACCGGCCAGATCCCGAAGCCGATCGAGGTGAACTCTGGCGTAAGCCCCGAAACCGGCTGCCCCTTGGTGTACCATTTGGCGACGCCCCGCGCCGAAACCATCATCCCGAGCGTGGCAATAAAGGGCGGGATCTTGGTGAAGGCGATCAGCGAGCCATTGATCACCCCGGCCAGCGTGCCGATCGCCAGCCCGATCAGGATCGGCACCACGACGGGAAGGCTGACCAGCCCCGGATAAACTGGCCGCGCCCAATCGGCGCTCTGGGCAAAGCTCGCGGCAATCATCGCTGTCATGCCCACCACCGAGCCAGAGCTCAAATCGATGCCGCCGGTGATGATCACCTGGGTGACGCCCACCGCGATGATCCCCACCACCGAAACCTGCAGGATCATGATGGTGAGGCGCTGCTGATTGAGCAGGAAGGATTGGCCGATAAATATCCAGCCCAAGGCTTCAAAGGTGAGGGCAATGCCCAGAAGAACCAGCAGGATCGAGAGTTCCGTTGGCAAGCGGCGCCGGCGGACCCGCGGAGGGGCCATGGTATCGGATGTGATGGTCATGGCTCAGGTCCTCCCTGCGGCCGTGTTGCAGTAATCACTCATCGTGCAGCCAGGTCCATGATCTTGACCTGATCGGCCTCGGCGCGATCGAGGATCCCCGTAACGCGCCCCTGATGCATCACCATGATGCGGTCGCTCATGCCGAGAACTTCGGGCAGCTCGGAGGAAATCATGATCACCGCCACGCCCTGCCGCGCCAGTTGCGTCACGAGCCGGTGGATCTCGGCCTTGGCCCCCACATCGATGCCGCGGGTCGGCTCATCGAGGATCAGTATCTTGGGTCCGGTCAGCAGCCAGCGCCCGATCAGCACTTTCTGCTGGTTGCCGCCCGACAGATTCTCCACCCGCTCCTCAAGGCTCGGCGCCTTGATCCGCAACTTGGCACTCATCTCCTCGCAGGCGCGGCTGAGCGGCCCCTGCTGCACAAAGCCTGCGCGGGTGAACCTGTCTTGGATCACCGCCAGCTGCATGTTCTCCTGAATGTCGAGCATCAGCAGGCAGCCCGTCTCCTTGCGATCCTCGGTGATCAGCGCCATGCCATGATGGATCGCGACCGTGGGCGAGGTAACGTCCAGTTGCTCTCCCCGCACCTCGATCGTGCCCGCAGTGGCCGGCGTGATGCCAAAGATCGTTTCGGCAACATTGGAGCGCCCCGAACCCACAAGGCCCGCAATGCCCAGGATTTCCCCGGCATGCACATCGAACGAAATGTCGGCGAACACCCCCTCTAGCGCGAGGTCCTTGACCGAAATCACCACCTCCCCGATCGGCACCTCCTCCTTGGGGAAGAGCTGGGTGATCTCGCGGCCCACCATCATGCGGATGATCTCGTCGCGCGTGACCTCTGCCGCAGGATGGGTGCCGATATAGCGTCCGTCCCGGAACACCGAGACCTCGTCGGCGATCTCGAAAAGCTCGCTCATCTTGTGGGTGATGTAGACAATGCCCTTCCCGTCGCTGCGCAGGTCGCGGATGATCGCAAACAGATGCGCCACTTCCTTTTCGGTCAGGGCCGAAGTGGGCTCGTCCATGATCAGCACATCGCTCTCATAGGAGACTGCCTTGGCGATCTCGACCATCTGGCGGCTGGCCACCGTGAGACTCGAAACCTGCACTTCTGGGTCGATGTCGATATGGAGCCGATCAAACAGCTCCTGCGTCCGCCGGTTGAGTACGCGATGGTCAACCAGCCCGAAGCGGTTGAGCGGCTCGCGCCGGATCCAGATATTTTCGGCCACCGTCATATAGGGCATCAGGTTGAGTTCCTGATGGATCATGGCAATGCCGTTCTCGAGCGCATCGAGCGGAGACTTGAGGCGGATCTCCTGCCCCCGCAGCCGCACCGAGCCACTATCGGGCGTGTAGATCCCGGCAATGATTTTCATCAGCGTCGACTTGCCCGCCCCATTCTCTCCCATCAGCGCATGCACCGTGCCGCGCCGCAGGTGCAACGACACGTCGTCCAGCGCCACCACCCCCGGGAACTCCTTGCGGGCATGGGCAATCTCCAGAAGGAACGGCGAATTGGGCACCGCCCCGCTCTCGCGAACGGCGCGCATCGTCTGCGGACTAACCATCGCCCCGCCTCCCTTGCTCAGGGTCGCTTCCCCTCCGACGGGAAGCTAAGCCTAGTTTTTGTTCTGGTACTCGGCCATGTTTTCGGGCGTGACGAGTTCAAACGGCACCCAAATTTTCTGTTCAGTCGCCTCACCGCGTGCCAAGGCAATGGCCGCGTCCACGGAGGCGGCCCCTTGCGCCTGGGCGTTCTGGAACACGGTCACATCAAGATCGCCCGCCGCCATCGCGGCCAATCCATCTGGCGTCGCGTCCACGCCCGCAACTACAACTCCATCCATGTCACGACCTACTGACTTCAGCGCCTGGATCGCGCCGATCGCCATCTCGTCATTGTTGGCGATAACCGCATCGAACTCCATGGAGGAGGATAGCCAGTTGGTCATCAGATTGGCCGCTTCCAGGCGATCCCAATTGGCGGTTTGCTCCTCGAGCACGCTCATCCCCTTGCAGTCGTCCGTTGCGATGACGTCGTGCACGTCCTTAGTGCGCTGAAGGGCGGAGTGGTTATTAAGCGGCCCCATAAGGATCAGCACATTGCCGCTGCCCCCCAAGAGTTGGCACACTTCGCGGGTCTGCAGGGTGCCCGAGTCCACCTCATTTGAGCCTACGAAGGCGCCCTTCTCCGGCAGGGCATCAATGTCGGCTGGTGGGTGGTTGGCATAGACAATGGGGATGCCGGCGGCGTCCGCCAGGGCACTCATACCCGGCGTACTCTCAGCGTCCACCGCCGCGATGATGATGGCATCAACCCCCGATGCAATGAAATTGCTAACCTGGTTAAGCTGGGTGCTGGGATCATTGACGGCATCTTCCACCTGGAGCGTGACGTCACCCAGTTCGGCGGCACGCGCTTCCATGCCGTTGCGAAGCAGGGTCAAGAAGGTGCTATCAAACCTCGCCATGGACACGCCAATATTCTCGGCATGGGCGGGTAGCACCAAAGACAAGGGCAGCGCGCTCAGAGCCAGAAGTACAGAATTCAGTTTCATCATGATGTCCCGAACCAATGATGTTAATGGCGCACCGAAGCGGTGCGCCAAGGAGGATCAGTTCTTGTTCTGGTACTCGGCCAGATTGTCAGGCGTCACGAGTTCAAACGGAATCCAGACCTCCCGCTCAACCTCTTCGCCCCGGGCCAAAGCGAGGGCCGCATCGAGCGCCCCCTGGCCCTGTCCGGCGGCGTTCTGGAACACGGTGACATCGAGATCCCCGGCCTCCATAGCGGCCAGGCCATCCTGGGTCGCGTCCACCCCGCCCACGATCATGGCGTCCATGTCGGTACCGGCGGCTTTGAGGGCCTGGATTGCGCCAATTGCCATCTCGTCATTATTGGCGATGACCGCGTCGAACTGGATGCCCGCCGAAAGCCAGTTCGTCATGAGATCGGCCCCCTGCTGGCGTGACCAGTTGGCAGTCTGCTCTTCCACAACCGTCATGAACGAGCATTCGTCCGCGGCAATCACATCATGCACATCCTGCGTGCGCTGCCGGGCCGCCTGGTTGGACAGCTCGCCCATCATCACCACGACATTGGCCTCCGTTTTGCCGGCCTCCTTGAGCAACCGGCAAACTTCCTTGGTCTCGAGGGTCCCGGAATCCACCTCGTTGGACGCAACGAAAGCCTGGTTCTCGGGCAGCGCATCGAGGTTCACCGGCTGCCGGTTCACATAAACCAGCGGAATGCCCGCATCGACTGCGAGCTGGGACATGGGAGCCGTCGCATCCGTATCCACCGCATTGACGATGATGGCGTCGACGCCTGATGCGATGAAATTCTGGATCTGGCTCATCTGCTTGGAAACGTCGCTCTGGGCGTCCTCCACTTGCAGTTCAACCCCCTCCAGCGTCGTTGCATAATCAGCCATGCCATTGCGCAGCACGGTCAGGAAATTGTCGTCGAAAGCAGCCATGCTGACACCCACGGTTTCAGCATGGGCAGCACCGGCAAATCCGGTCGACAGCATGGTCGTGGCCAGTGCGGCCAGCGCGATCTTGTTCATGTCCTCGTCTCCTCCACAGAGCAGGCGTCCGGTCTCGCCCCTTTGTTCCGGATGTCCCTTTGCGGGAATTGAAATCTCCGACGTTCACGACCTCGAGCCGGCCCGCCCCTCCATCATGGAAACCTGCGAGGCGCCCGGGGAACAGCAGGCATCGAGCCGCGCCTCCACGGCACTAGCCCAAAGCCCTGCAAGCCGCGGCCGCGGCACAAATATGTGGTTGATTGCGAACTGGGACGCCACAACGGAACTCCCCCTCAACCGGGGCTCTTCGTGGCCCATTCATCCGGCTGAGTTGAGGAAATCCCGGTTCTGCTGCTTTGTCAACGCGGAACATACATTCCAAACTACCCAGCGGCCCGCGGGTGCCGCTGGCGGCAAGCCGCCGCGTCGTCTAGCGCCGGAAGTGCTGCCCGACTTCCCGGAACAGCCTGAGATCTTCGAGCGAATCCTCCAGTCCGGTGCGCGGAGGCTGGCCGGTGCGGACGCTATCAAGAAACGCATTGAGCTCGATCCGGAACGGATCCTCATAAACGGGGCCGATGATCTCCGTCGCCGTTTCCGTGTCCGAGGAAGTGGTGATCTCGAGCCGCGTGGGCAAGTTGCGGATATAGGGCGTGTCGTAGTTGAGCTTGAAGTGCTGAGTCTGTGTCAGCACCTCAATGCCGGCATCAAAGCGCGAGACATCATCGATCACGGCCTCATAAAGCGCGGTGAAGTGGCCATAGTCAAACAGGGCGATCACCGTTTCGCCCTTGTGCTGGGTGGCATAACGCACGCCCTTGGGCGGGCCCAACAGATCTCGCATGGCGGAAAAGCTGTGTGAAGAAAGGCCAGTCAGCACCTGATAGGCGCGCAGAGTTTCGGGCGGGCACTCTTCGCCCATAACCGATCGGAGCATGGCTTGCGTGCTAGCCCGACCTTGCGCGATCACCTCGGCCGGAACGTCACTGGGCCGGAACACATTGCGGGTCTGGCCCACAAAGAACGGTGCCTCGCGGATGATATCGCGCACCCGCACATGCCGGATGGCCGCCAGGGGCGGACGGCGCCGTTTGAGTTCGAGAAACGGACGCGAGAACCGGCGCATGTAACCGACAAAGACGATCTGCCCGTCGCGGCGCGGCACCGACAGGATCGGCTCCAACTGTTCCACCGTCAGGCAGGCCGGCTTTTCCACAAAGACATGCTTGCCCGACCGAATGGATTTTTCCAGCAGCTCGGCATGGAGATGATCGGGCGTGAGGATAAAGACGGCATCGACAGACGGATCGGCAATCAGCGCGTCAGCCGTGCTGTGTCGCGAGGGGACACCGTAGCGGGTGGCAATATAGTCCAGAAGGCTCAGCGAAACATCGCTGATTGCAGTGATGGCGAAGCGCTGGTCATCGGCGAGGAGCGGCAGGTGCATAAGCTGGGCGACTTCCCCCAACCCGATCAGCCCGACCTTGAGTGGAGTGGTCATTCCCCAATCCCTTTCACAAACGCAAGATTGCGCGCGGCTAGCTGCACTGGCGTTTCGGCGGCGTTAGCGGCAACATCCTGTTCCACCACAACGGGTCCGGCGAAATTGCCCGCTTGGAGGAAAGCCATCACGCCTGCGATATCGACAACGCCATCGGGCAGCGGACACATGATGCCGGCGCCGTAGGAATCCGCGATCGAAAGCTCTCCAGCAAGCATCCAGCCCCGCACGACGGGGTCGACGTTCTTGAGATGCATATAGGCGATGCGGGGGAAGACCTTTTCCATATAGGCGAGCGGGTCCTGCGCCCAAAAGGCGTGATGGCCGGTGTCGAAGCAAAGGTCAATCTCGGTGTCGTGCAGCAGCCGGTCGATTTGATCCTCCCGCTCCACTGCGGTGCCGACATGTGGATGAAAGCTGAGCTTGAGGCCGAACTCACCCTCGACCAGCTGTTGGGCATCCCGGACCATGCCAATCAGCCCGTGCCAAGCCGGCGCATCAAGCACACCCTCCTGCCCTTCAGGATACCAATTGCTTTCATCCATGATCACGAGGTGCCGCGCGCCAAGCTTGGCAAGCAGGTCAGACAATTCGCGCAGGGTCTGGGTGAACTGCGCAGCAGTCGTGGCATCGCCAAAAGTGTGCACATGGGTGGCGCCGATCAGCGTCAGCTGGCGTTTGGCCAACTCATCCTTGAGCAGGGCGGCGTCCTTGGGCAAAAAGCCAAACGGCCCCAGCTCGGTCCCGGCATAGCCAGCCTCTGCCACTTCATCGAGATATTGCTGCCAGGTGTAGCGGTTGCCGGTGGGATAGTTGATGCCCCAGGAACAAGGGGCGTTGCCGATAAGCATGGTGTTCAAGACCTGAGATAGATGGGATTGCTGAGGGCACGACGAACGGGTTGATCGAGCAGATCCGCCCCCTTGAGCTGCCAGGGCAGTTCGCGGCCCTCGAGCGCGGCGGTGAACTGGTCAACAAGGGCCGCACGGCTCGCCCCGGCGATGATTTCCGCCCGAACGAATTTTTGTGGCGCAGACAGTGCGACAGTGGTGCGCCAGTCGTCGCTGGTGATCTCGGCGCGGGCGACAGGTCCGGCAGCATCGATCAGCACCAGTTCATCGCCTGCGGCGCCACTGACGCGGACGTCGATGCTTGCAAGACTGGCCGCGGTGCCGCCCATCGCGACTGGCCCGGCGCTGATCTCAAGATGCGGGCCGCTCGGGCTTTCAGTGACATAGCCGTGGCCCGACCTCATCGCGGCCAGAACAGCGTCTTCGCTGAGTTGGGGCAGCCAAAGCACCGTGGTCGGACGCGCCAGCACTAGGGGCCCCTCCGGCAGCAGGCGGTCCGGCTGGTGGAAGTCGGACCCGCCTATAGCCGACAGCTTGAGGCCGGAGGCGAGCCGCTGCTGGTAGCGCTCCAGTGCGATCCAGTTCCAGGCCAGCCAGGTCGATTGCCACACTTCCTGGCAATCGGCGGCGGGAAATTCGTAGTCCCAAGGAATGGTGGGCTTGTCGTGGTTGATCGACAACAGCCCGCCACGCCGGTGCACGAGGTCAGCCAGCACATGCGCGTCAGCTGGCGCGGTCATGCGGAAATCGATCCATTCATCCACGCCAAAAACATTGGCGTGCCCCACAGCGGTGGTCACCTCCATGGCGCGCACAAAGATGAGGTCGGGCGAGGACTGCGGGTGGAAATAGCGGCGCTGGCTGATCGTGTTGTGGTCGGCGACCGCCAGGAAATCGAGTCCTGCCTGCCGCGCGGCTGCATGGAGTAATTCCGGCCCGCCGCGAGCGTCGGAATGGAAGGTGTGGCAATGCAGATCCCCCTTGTACCATCCGGGCCCTTCCCGCACGGGCAAGGTTCGGGCGGGCTGCGGCGCGAGCTTACGGGGCGCGGCGTCGAGGTTGATCGTGACGCTGACCTGCGCACCTTCGGGCGGAACCTTGTAGAGCCCAAGGACGATGTTCCAGGTGCCGGGCTGGATCTCGCCGTGGATATAACCGGGCGTCGCATCATCGGTGGCGATGAAGAAGCTCTCACGCGCCCCGCCGCTCCAGCCGCGGAAGCCCTCTTGGGTGGGATAGCCGGTGTCGCGTGGATCAAAAGCCCCGAGATCGATCACGCAGTCCTCGGCCTTGGAGTAAACGAGGGTCACGTCGATGCGGGTTATTCCCTCGGGTACTTCAAAGGGAAGATAGAAATAGGGGTTCCGAGCCTGCTCGGCCGGGGTGACCCGGGCAGTGATGGTCTGGCTCACGCCCGATCCTCCCCCAGAGCGGGAATACGGTTCTGCGCGCCGTCGAACAGATGCACATGCTCGAGCGAGAAGCCGAGGGTGACCATTTCATCAAGGTCCAGGTGCTCGTCGGTGAAGATGCGGGCTGTGGCACGCACCCCTTGCCCGCGATCAACGGTGACGAGGCTTTCCGGACCCATATTCTCGTTGGCGAACAAGGGCGCCGTGATGGTGTTGGCGCTGCCAGCAGTTGCAATGCCGAGATGCTCAGGGCGAATGCCCAAGGTGAGCTTTGGCCCCTGCGCCAGCGCCTTGCCAATGGCGTCGCTCATCGGCAAGGCGGCGATGGTCAGACCATCGGCCGAGAGGCGCAGCATGCCGCCGCCGTTCATGCCCTCGACCTCGATCAGGTTCATCGGCGGATTGCCGACGAAATTGGCCACGAAAGTGGTGGCAGGCCGCCGGTAGATCTCGATCGGCGGGGCATATTGCACGATGCGCCCGGCGTCCATCACCGCGATACGGGTCGCCAGCGCCATGGCCTCGGCCTGGTCGTGGGTCACGTACACGGCGGTGATGCCCATGTCGCGCTGCAGGTGATTGAGAAAGCCGCGGGCTTCGAGGCGCAGCTTGGCGTCGAGGTTGGAAAGCGGCTCGTCGAACAGATAAACCTTGGCCGGATACACCAGCGCCCGCGCGAGCGACGTACGCTGCTGCTGGCCGCCCGAAATCTGGCTCGGCAGCCGGTCGAGCAGATGGCCGATCTTGAGCACATCGGCCACTTCCTTGGCGCGCCCGTGCCGGTTGGCAACGGACTGGCCGCGCACCTTGAGTGGATAGGCGATGTTGTCGGCCAAGTTCATATGCGGATAAAGCGCGTAGTCCTGGAACACCATGGCGATGTTGCGGTCCTTGGGGTGGAGGCCCGTCACCTCCTCGCCACCGATCAGGATCTGGCCGGAGCTCGGGGTTTCAAGTCCCGCAATCATGCGCAGCGAAGTTGTTTTGCCGCAGCCGGACGGCCCGAGCAGGCAAACGAACTCGCCATCCCCGATATCCAAGCTGACATCGTTCACGGCATTGAACTCGCCGAAGCGCTTGGTGATGTTCTTGAACTGGACTGATGCCATGTAACCTAAGCCTTGATGCCGCCAAAGAACCGGAAGCCGAACCTCCAGCTGACAAAGAGATAAAGCGCGATCACCGGCAGCGAGTAGATCAGTGAATAGGCCGCAAGCAGCGTCACGATGGGCATGCCGGCCTCCGAATAGAAGGAATAGATCGCGACGGACGCCGGCATGTTGCTGTCACTGCGCAGCAGAATGAAGGGGATCAGGAACGAGCCCCAGATATTGACGAAGCTCCACACGACGATGACGACGATCCCCGGCCGGATCACCGGCAGCGCTACATCAAAAAACGCTTGCACCGGGGAAGCACCTGCCACCATCGCACTTTCCTCATAGGATTTGGGGATGGAGTCGATGAAGTCGCGCAGGATGAACATCGCGGTCGGCAGCAAGCCACCGGCAAAGGTCAGGATCACGGCAAGATGCGTGTCCATGAGCCCGGCGGCCGAGATGATGAGGAAGATGGGCACCATTGCCGCCGACCCGGACACCACCGAGGAGAACAGCAGCAGGATATAAGTGACAGCGCCCTTGCCCGGGATGGATGAGCGGCTCAGGGCATAAGCGGCAAGCGTTGCCGCCGCACCCACCAGGATCACCCCGCCAATGGCCTGGATGAAACTGTTCCACAGCGCCTGCACCGCATAGGAATTGCCGAAGACCGTGAAGAAGTTGGATAGCGTCCAGGGGTCGGGCACCGCCAGCCCCAGTTCCGCGCGGGCGTTGAATGGGGCGAACAGGAACCACAGCAAGGGCAGTGCGAAGACGACGCCGATCAACGCGGCGAGTGCCGAGAAGGCGATGCGACCGACAAAGGCGGGAATGGTCAGGCCCATGCTCAGCGCACCTTTTTCTTGCGGCCAAGGCTGAGATAGATCAGCGCAAATGCCAGGTTGATCAGCATCATGATCACGCCCACCGCCGCGCCCTTGCCGAACTGGAAATCCTGGAACGCGACGCGATAGTTGTAGATGGACACCAGCTCCGTCCGATAACTCGGCCCGCCATTGGTGAGCAGAAAGGGCGTGAAGGTATTGAAGGTCCACATGGTGATGAGGATGAGATCGGTGACAATATGACCGCGGATCAGCGGCAGCCCGATATCCCGGAACTTCTGCCAGTTCGACGCGCCGGCCACGTCAGCCGCCTGGAAGTAGCTGGGCGGGATCGATGAAAAGGCCGAGCTGAACAGCATCATCGAGAAGGCCGCGCCGCGCCAAGTATTGAAGGCAACGATCACCCAGAACGGCTGCTGAAGGAGGAAGTCGCCCGGCGGCAGGCCAACGCCTTCAAGGATCATGTTCAGCGTGCCCTGGTCGCGATCGAGAAACGCGAACCAGGCAAAGCCGATGACAACCTCGGGCAGAATCCAAGCGGCAATGACAAAGGTTTCGGTGATGCGCTTGACCCAGGGTGGCACCGTCTGGATCAGCCAAGCCAAGAGCAGACCCAGCAGCGCCTGTCCCAGCAGCGCCGAGGCGAGCACGAACTGCGTCGTCAGGATCAGCGAGAAACCGAACTGCCCGCGCTGAAAGAAGGTCGCCGGATCAAACAGGGTGAGATAGTTGCCGAGACCAACAAACTCCGGGTTGAGCGCCGTGCGCCCCAGGAGCGTTCGGTTGGTGAATGAAACAAAGATCACCCAGAAGAAGGGCACGATCACGAACACCGACACCAGGATCCCCGCCGGCGTAAGGAACGCCGCTCCCGCCCAGTTCGACAAAAGGGCGAAATTGCGGGGCTTGCGCTTGCGCGGAGCTGCGGTGGTCTCGGTGGTCATGCTGGCCCCGCGTAGTCAGAAGTCAAACTAGAGTTCGGCCGCACTGGCCTTAGGATGAGAGGCTGGCACAAACGCTGCTGCGCTGACCGGCTGGTTCAAGGCTTTGCCCGGGCAAAGCACCTCATGGTGTGAGAGCAGGCGCGCCGGATTGCTCCGGCGCGCCCAGCGCCTGGGAGGGCTAGAGCAGACTGACGGTGTTTTCCTCGCCGACGATCGCAATGACCGCCGACCCGTACTGAGCCATTGCATCCTCGGGCGAGAGTTCGCCCGAAACCACCGCTTCGGTCATGCGCTGGATCTCAGCCGACACCGCATTGTAGTTGGGATCATTGGGCCGCGCGGTGGTGAGTCGCAGCAGCGCCTGGCTGGTTTCTGTCAGAAAGGGGTTGTTGGGAATCTCAACATCGGTACGCGCGGTGATCCGCGGCTGTATCGCCTGGAAGGCGGCTAGCTGCTCGGGCTCGTTCATGAACGACAGGAACGCCCACGCCTCGGCGGGTGCATCAGTTGCCGGGTTGATGACAAACCCGGTACCGCCTGAGATGGTGACAAAATCCTGCCCGCGAATGCCAGCGCCGGGCGCCTTGGCCGGGATCTTGGCCCACCCGAGGACGGCATCACGATCAGGCACTGCGAACTCGGAGCCCTCGGGGGTCACGGAGCGATAAAAATAATCGCCCTCAAACAACAACGCCGTTACACCGTCGCGGAAATTGGCAAAGGAGCGGTTCCGCCCATCGGCCAGGAGTTGGGCGCGCTGATCACCCAATTGCTCATCGACATAGATGGTCTTGTAAAGGTTGAGCGTATCGAGAATGCCCTGGCTGGCAACAATGAACTTGCCGCTCTCGTCGGTAACACCCTCGCCAGTGCCGAGCAGCGCCAGCCAATAGCCCTGCATCGTGGTGGCCTCGCCCATCGCCACGCCTGCATTGAGTTGGATCGGGAAGCTGTCAGGCTTGGCCTGCTTGATCGCCCGCGCAGCGGCCAGAATATCGTCCCAGGAGGTGGGCTGCCAGTTCTCTGCATCGATCCCCGCTTCGCTCAGGATATCCTTTCGCGTGTAAAGCATACGCACATCGGTCCCCAGCGGGATGCCGTAATAATCGCCCTGATATGCCATCAGCGCACGCGATCCCTCCGAAAGCGCCGCCCAGCCCGTCCAACTATCGACCGCTTCACCGGCGACCGCGTTCAATGGCTTGAGCAAGCCGCCTTCCACAAAGGAGGGGATCAGGAAGCCATCGAAGGCAGAGACATCGGGACCTGCGCCGGTCGAGAAATCCAGCGCCAGCTGCTGGGTGAGCTGCGCGTCCTCGCCGCCGAACTGATTGAGCCGGACATCGACGTCGGGATGCGCCGCTTCAAAAGCCGGGATAACGCTGTTTTCGATCCACTCGGCCGTGCCGCTGTTAACGCCACCAATCACGCAACGGCAGGTGACATCGAGATCAACGGCAAGAGCCGGAGTAACCATGGCTGCTGCCCCGGCCACACCAAGCGCAACTGCACGCCAACGATTGCTCATTGCAAAACCTCCCATGTGGTGGCTCCGAATTCTCCGGTAGCCCTATATTGGCCGGGGCGTCGGACAGTGCCTGTGCTCTACCAGCCCAACCAGAATGAACACGTTATCACAGAACGTCAATGCGGAGATTCGCAGCCCCGTTCGCGGCCCCATTGAGGCCCGGCAGCCCAGATGGCATGTATTGGTGACGTTCCAGTGACGATTACCGACGAAATGCCAGCTCCTGCTCAATGGGCCATTCTTGACAGACCGACGCGCTGCGCCCAGAGGTTTGTACACGCTTTCATCTTTTTGGCAGATGACGGGAGGCGCGTTTGAACGAATTAGGTGGGGCCCTTCGCGGCAGGGCGACTGCGGAAATGGTCGCAGCGCGCGCCAATGTTTCGCGGGTTGCCGTGTCCCGCGCCTTTAATCCCCATGCGTCGCTCAAGCCCGCCAAGCGCGAACTGATCCTGCGCATCGCCAAGGAGTTGGACTACACTCCCGACCGAGCTGCCCGTGCGCTGGTCAGCGGGCGCTCCCACCTAGTTGGCATCATCGTGCCCGACGTCTATGCCTATTGGGAAAGCCAGGAGATTGACGCGCTGACCACTGCACTGCAGCACGAGGGTTTTGCCACCCTCCTGTTCAAGACGCGCACCGACTACTCCATGGACGAGCAGCTGCTGGCCACGATGCGGGGCCACAACCCAGATTCCGTGATTGCCTTCGTCGAGAACGTCAAGCCGAGCACCTTGGCCCGGTTCATGGGCCGCGCGGTGCCCATTTATGTGCACTATCCCGCGCCCGGTGCCGCCGACCAGCCCAGCAGCGGCCCTATGCATGACCGGCTCAACGTGTTGCACTGGGATGGGATCGATCAGGCGGTTGCCCTGCTGCAGGGTTATGGTGCGCGGCGCCTCGCCTATCTTTCGGGAGCGCGCGGATCTCGCGCCAACGCGTCGCGGCAGCACACCCTCGAACAGGTGATGGCGCGACGCGGCCTGCCTCCACCAGTCGTGATCAAGGGGGACTACAGCTATGACACCGCCTACCAGGCCACGGTGAACTTCTTTCGCGTTCGCGACGGCGCGGATGCGATTTTCGCCGCCAACGATGTCGGCGCCTTCGGGGTTATCGATGCCCTGCGCCATGAACTCGGTTTGCGCGTGCCTCAAGACGTCAAGGTCGTAGGCTTTGACGACATCGCCCAGTCCCATTGGAAAAGCTACAACCTGACCACGGTCAAGTTCGACCTAGACGAGCGGGTCAGTGCCCTGGTGCGTCTCATTCTGCGCCGCCTCAACGAGCCCGAAGCTGCGGGGCTTCATGAAACCCTCAACACCAGGCTCATCGTGCGCGGTACGGTTGGTTGAGCTCCATGGCCAAACATATCCACCTGATCTTCAAGACCCATCTGGATATCGGCTTCACCGACCAGGCCGCGCGAGTTCGCGAGCAATATCATGACCAGTTTATTCCCCAGGCGATCCGGACGGGGGAGCACTTTTTTGCCGAAAATCCCGTCCATCCCGCATTTATTTGGACCACGGGCGCCTGGCTGATCTGGGATCACCTCCATTCCCAGGACGCCGAGCGTGTCAAGCGTCTGGAGCGTGCGATCGGGCGCGGGCTGATCACCTGGCACGCCCTGCCTTTCACCACCCATACCGAGCTCATGTCGCCAGCCTTGTTCCAAGCCGGGCTATCCTATTCCGAGGAACTCGACCGCCGCTTCGGCCGCACCACCACCGCGGCCAAGATGACCGATGTACCGGGACATACGCTGGGCATGGTCCCGCTGCTCGCCGCCGCCGGGGTGCGCTTCCTGCATCTCGGGGTTAATACCGCGAGCCCGGTTCCCGACGTGCCGCCGATTTTCCGCTGGCGCGCCCCGGGCGGCGCGGAAATCGTCGTGATGTATCAAGGCTCCTATGGCGCCACCGACTTTCCCGCCGGCCACCATATTGGGCTCAGCTTTGCCCACACCGCCGACAATATCGGGCCCCAAAGCGTGCCGCAGACGGTAGAAGCGCTCCGCCATATCCAGCACGCCAATCCAGGTGCAACCATTGCCGCCTCGACCCTGGATGCCTTTGGCGAGTTGATGTGGGACCGGCGAGACAGCTTTCCCGTAGTGACCGAGGAGATCGGCGATAGCTGGATCCATGGCACGGCGAGCGACCCGCATAAGCTGGCGCGTTTTCGCGCTCTGCAGCGGCTTCATGACGGCTGGATTGGCGAACCGACGACCGAGCGCCGCGCCTTTGGCCGCGGCCTCGCCATGGTGGCGGAACATACCTGGGGCGTCGACATCAAGACCTATCTGCGCGACGAAACGGCCTGGGATCGGGTCGACTTCGAGCGCGCACGCGCAACTGACTACCGCTTCAGTTATACCGAGCAATCCTGGGCCGAGCAGCGCGCTTATCTCGATGCCGCACTGGCAGAGCTCCAGCCCATCGATTGGGAGATCGCCGAAGCGGCACTTGCAGAAACTTCGCCGGGCACTGCGCCGGTGCCAGATGCAACTGGCAACCGGATCAGCGATGCCGGCTGGGTCGCGGATCTAGATCCAGTCACCGGCGGAATTCGAGCGCTGCTATCGCCCGCTGGCTCGCGCATTGAGGGGCAAAACGGGCTCCTGCTCGGCTATAGCCACGAAAGCTATGACTGGGCGGCGTTGCAGGAGCACCTCGACAGCTATCTTCAGCATCGCGAAATCTGGGCCATTCTCGACCACGACAAGCCCGGCCTGCAAACCGCCAGGACTGCGCGCACCGCCAGCTTCGTCCCAAGCCTGGTTGGGGTAGCGGGCGTCAGCACGGCCATGGCCACTCTGCCCCCCCAAGCTCATGCCGAACTCGGCGCGCCGGCTCAGTGCGAAATTGCGCTACATGGTCTCGGCGAGCGGCAGGTTGAGATCCGCCTCATCTTGCGCAACAAGCCGGCCAACCGCATGCCCGAAGCTGGCTTCCTCCAGTTCAGCCCTGCAGGCCTCAGCAACTGGTACCTGTGCAAGCTGGGACTCTGGCACGACTCGAAGGCCATCGTCCGCAAGGGCGGCGGTCAGCTTCAAGCAGTGGAGGCGGTTCGGGCCAAGGGTGCAATTGGCGAGCTTACGCTTGACCTGCTCGACGCCGCCCTCGTCGCCCCGGCCGGCTCGCCCTTCCTGCCGTTCCAGCCTGATGTGCCAGATTTTTCTGCCGGACTGCGGGTCAATCTCTATAACAACAAATGGGGCACCAATTTCCCCATGTGGTGGGAAGGCGATGCGCTCTTCCGCTTCGTGCTGACGCTCTGAGCGGCTTGCCCGCCGATCCCAGCACTGCCGAACACCCTCCCATCTTGACGTCGATTGTGTTCTCCCGGCTAATCGCGCCGCCCGAGCAGGATGGCGCACACCATGAGCGACAGACCCAGAACCTTCGTCACAGCCCAGATGGTGGCGGAGCGCGCCGGCGTCTCCCGTTCGGCGGTGTCGCGCACCTTCACGGACGGCGCCAGCGTATCGGAAGCCACCCGCCGCAAGGTGCTCGATGCAGCGAGCGCCCTTGGCTACCACGTCAACCACCTTGCCCGCGGCCTGCGCGAAAACAGCAATATCGTCTGCTTGGTCGTCGCCAATCTCACCACCCCTATCCGCGCCCGCCTCGTCGATGTGCTGACGCGCAGGCTGCAGGCGGTGGGCAAGATCATCATGATCATCAACACCGAAACCGATCAGGAAAGCGCGGCGCAAGCCTTGCGCCAAACGCTCAACTATCGCGCCGATGCTACGGTGGTGCTATCCGGCACGCCCCCCGCGAGCCTGATCGAGACTGGCCTTGCCAACGGCCAGCAGGTGATTCTGATCAACCGCGACGAGCGGCTGGTTGGTAGCTCCAATCTGGGCGTCGACAACGCCATGGCGGGCGCCGAGGCGCAGTACCTGCTACAGCGCGCGGGCTGCCTGCGCCTTGCGGTTGTCACCTCCAACACCCGCACGGCGAGTCTGGTGGAACGGCAGCGTGCATTTGTTGCGGCCGCGACAGCTGCCGGCATGGCCGTAGCCGCCACCGAGGTCGGCCCTTCCAGCTATGCCGAAGGACAGCTGGCAGCCCGGCGGCTGTTTGGCCGCTCCCAGGCTCCGGACGGCGTCTTTTGTGTCACCGACCTCTTTGCGCTAGGGTTTATGGACGCTGCGCGCCAGGAATTTGCCTTGCGCATTCCGCAAGACCTGTGTGTCATCGGTTTCGACGATATCGAGCAAGCCGGTTGGGCATCCTACAACCTGACCACCTTCTCCCAGCCGCTAGAGCTGATCGCCGATGAAGTCGTGGCACTGCTGCAGCAGCCCGACAATGCGGACTCGACGCGAAGGGTGATCGAGCCGATGCCGATCTGGCGCCGCTCGGTTCGTCCGGGCGCGCCCTAGCCGCATCCTTGCACACGTGCGCAACGCGCATGTTTGTCATTAAAGCGTTATGCAACCGCGCTAGACACACCGACGAAAAATGTTCGCTGCTGCACTTGTGTGCAGTCGTATTTCGGTGTTGTCTTGGCCCCAGCATATGTCTCGCCGGCCGGCAAAACCCAGCACCAGATTGGGTCGGCCTCGTCGATGCGCATGCGCGGGAGGAGCCCATGGGGCGAACGAGTCGGCGCCGATCCGGTTCGTTGTTTGGCCAAGAGCCGCCATCCGCCTCCGCGATCGGCACGGAAAGCGCGGCGATCCGCCCCGGATCGCCTCATGGGAGAAGCACAATGAAACGCCGCACCTTTATGATCTCAGCTGCCGGCGCCGCAGCCGGAATGGCCGTCCTACCCCGCATGTCCTTCGCCGCCGAAGGCACCATCGACTGGTACACGAGCTCGGATCAGAACATTCTCGACTTCTGGACCAATGTAGTGAAGCCCGCTTTCGAAGCGGCCAATCCGGGCACCACGCTCAACCTGGTGGACGGCGGGGACAATGCGGGCCTCCAATCCATCGCCGAGCGCGGCCTCGCTGCCATGAGTTCGAACGCCGACCCCCAGGCAGATTTCTTCGAAGGCTTCGACTCGCGGCAACCGGTCGGCGCCCTGGAACAAGGTCTGTGGGTCGACTTCGAGCAGGCGGGGCTGTCCAACTACTCCAAGCTTAATCCGCTCGGCATCGACATCCCCACCAATTTGCCCTACCGCGGCTCGCAGGTGCTGCTGGCATACGACACCACCAAGCTTGATCCCGCCAATGCGCCCAAGACCTGGCCGGACCTGATGGCTTGGATCAAAGCCAATCCAGGCCAGTTCATCTATAATCGCCCCAACAAGGGCGGTTCGGGTCTCAATTTCGTGCGACGGGCTGTGCTCGAAGCCAATGGCCAGGATCTCAGCAAGTTTACGGTCGATAATGCCACGCCCGAAAACACCGCGGCTATGCTGCCCGGGGCATGGGAAATCCTAAAGGATATTGCCCCGTCGCTGTTCGACCAGGGTGCGTATACATCCGGCAATACCCAATCGCTGCAGTTGCTCGGGCAGGCTGCCGTAACCATGATCCCGGCGTGGTCCGATCAGGTGCTCAAGGCCATCGAACAGGGGGTGCTCCCAGAAACCACGGGCCTGGTGCAGTTGCAGGATCTTGGACTGCCCGGCGGCTTCTCGCGCATCACCATTCTCTCAAATGGCGTCAACAAGGATGCGGCGATCAAGCTGGCTGATTTCGTTCTGAGCGAAGAGATCCAGTCGGCAGTTCTGACCGAACTCGGCGGCTTTCCCGGCGTATCTTGGGACTATGTGGCGTCTGATCTGCGCGAGCGCTTCGCCGACATCATCCCCAGCTCCATCCCGGTTTTCCCCAGCGGCCCCTGGGAAGTTGCTATCAATGATGGTTGGTATCGCACGGTGGCGCCAAACGTGGACCCCGCCTCGTGACCGCAATCGACGCGGGCCGACCGGTTATGCCCGCTTCGCCAGAACGCAGGAGGCCGGTCGGCCTCCTGCTCGTCGCCGTGCCGGTGCTGCTGGTTCTCTGGCTCGTGATCTGGCCCATCATCTCGGCCGTGATCACCACCATATGGTTGAGGACACCCGAGGGGACCCAGTTCTCGCTCGAGACCTACCGCTTCTTTTTTTCAGACGGCTACAGCCTATCAAACCTCTCGGTCACACTGTGGACCACTGGCGTCTGCGCCATTTTGCTGCTCGTCATCTGCCTGCCGATCGCGCTCTACTTGCGCTTCTCCGACAGCAAGGTTGCGGCCTATGTGCAGGGCCTCGCCATCTTTCCCATGTTCGTGCCCTCGATCATCCTGAGCTTCGCCCTGATCCGCGTTCTTGGCCCCAATGGCACCGTAGACTTGCTGCTCAATGCAATTAGCCTGCCCAAGATCCGCTCCCCCTATCTAACGCCATGGGGACCCGTGATCGGCCTCGTCTGGGACAATATCCCGCTGACCGTTCTGATCCTGCTTTCAGGTCTCGGTAATGTGTCCAACCAATCGATCGAGGCCGCAAGAGACGTCGGCGCCGGCCGCTTCACGCTTCTCTGGCATATCATTCTGCCGCGTATCACCAATTCCATCCTGGTCGCCATCTCCTTTGCCGTGCTGGGCATCTTCTCGGCCTTCACCCTGCCCTACATCCTGGGCCCAGCGGCGCCCGAAATGATGGGCCCCTTCATGCAGCGCACCTTCCGCGACCTTTATGATCCAACCAGTGCCATCACCCAGGCCGTCGTGACCTTCGGGTTCTGCATCGTGTTCGGTCTTTTCTATGTGCGCTCGGTCGCCAAGAACAGGACGCCCTAGCATGGCCACTCTTGTGCATCGCCGCGTCGACTGGACCGGCATCATCCTGGCCGTTGTTTTAACGCTAGCTATCGTGTTCCCGCTGCTCGTGGTGGGCACCTGGGCCTTCACCAATGTGTGGCGCTATCCTTCGGTGATCCCGCAGGAGTTCGGTCTCCGCTTCTGGGGGCAGACCTTGGGCCGCGCCGATGTCTGGACCTCCATCACGATGAGCCTGACCCTGGCGACCACGGTCACGCTGATCTCGGCTGCCATCTGCCTGCCGGCCGCCTTTGCCTTCGCCCGGTTGGAGTTTCCCGGCCGGGACCTCCTGTTCTTCTCGTTTCTCGCCGGCCACGCCTTCCCCAAATTTGGCCTCCTCGTCGCCATTGCCGGCATTTTCCTGCAACTCAATCTTATCGGCACCTTTTGGGGCGTGGTGCTGATCCAACTCGTGGGCACCTTGTTGTTCATGATTTGGATTCCGGTGGCGGCATTCCAATCCGTGGACCGGCGCATGGAAGAAGCGGCGCGCGATGTCGGTGCCGGGCCGTTCCGGGTGTTCTGGTCCATCACCCTGCCCCAGGCTGGCCCCACCATCGCAGCGGCAATCCTCCTCAGCTTTGTCGGCACCTTTTATGAAACCGAAGGCGCCTGGCTGATTGGCGCGCCGCAGGTGCGCACCCTGCCGGTGCTGATGATCTCCTTCATCAACAATCAGCCGGTGATCCAGTTTGGCGCGGTGCTGTCCGTGCTGCTTTGGGTGCCAAGTTTCATTGCCCTGCTGTTTGCCCGCCGGGTTGTCAATTCCGGTTCGTTCGCCCGCGGCTTCGGCGGCTAGGAAAAACTGATGTCCGTTCTCAAGATCAAAGACGTATCCAAAATTTTTGGCGGCGCCGTCAGCGCCGTGAACAGCTTCTCGCTTGATGTGGCCGATGGCGAACTTGTGTGCCTGCTCGGCCCCTCCGGCTCTGGCAAATCCACCCTGCTGCGCATGGTGGGCGGGTTCGAGCGCCCCACCAGCGGCCACATGACCATTGATGGCGAAGACATCACCCATGTGCCCGCCGAAAAACGCCCTACCGGCATGGTGTTCCAGAGCCACGCGCTTTGGACCCATATGAACGTGTTCAAGAACCTCGCCTTCGGGCTAAAACTGCGCAAAGTGGCTCCGGATGAGATCAAGCGGCGCGTCGAGGCCGTGCTCGATCTCGTGGGCCTCTCCGGCTACGGCACCCGCCATGTCGCCAAGCTTTCGGGCGGGCAGCAGCAACGCGTTGCGCTCGCCCGCTCGCTGGTGCTTGAACCCAAGATCCTACTGCTGGACGAGCCATTTGCCAGCCTCGACCAGCACTTGCGCGAACGCCTTCGCGAGGAGGTGCGCGACATCCAGCAGCGCCTCAAGATTACGACGCTGTTCGTCACCCACGGCCAGGACGAGGCGCTGTCCATGGCCGACCGCATCGTCGTAATGCGCGATGGTCGCACCGAACAGATCGACCGGCCAGACGTGGTGTATCGTGATCCGCAGACGCCCTTCGTCGCTGGTTTCATCGGAACCATGAATCTGGTGGAAGGCGAGGTGCGCAACGGCAGTTTCAGCCATGCGGGTCTCACAGTGCCGCTGCCTATCTCTGACGGTGCGGCAATCCTCGCCGTACGGCCTGAAGCACTCGACTTGGAAGCTTCGGAGGATGCTCCAGCCAAGGTGCACCGCGTCACTGATTTTGGCACCCACGGCCTAGTGGACCTTGCGCTGCCTGACGGCACTCGCCTCAAAGCGATGGTGTCCCACCCCGACCTGTTCAAGACCGGGCAAGGCGCTCATCTCCGGCCGCGGGCCATAATGGCCTATCGCGACGATGGGCAGGTCTTTCGGAGCTGAAATGACTGATCCACTCTTTATCGAGCGGAACGGCCACCGCACTTGGCTAAAATGGCATAGGGCACGCCGCCGGGTTTCCGACCCGGTGTTTACCGGCCCCCGCATTCTCGAAGCCATGCGGCTGGGCGCCAGCGTGGAGGTTGACCTAGTCGTTCACGCCGACCACGGCTTTGCCATCCTCCACAACCCAACTCTCGAAGCGGAAACAACTGGCGCCGGACGGGTGCGCGAAACCGGTACCGCGATGTTGCGCGGTCTGCACTTGCGGGACAATCAGGGCACACCATTACCTGACCGGGTGATGCTGCTGGAGGACCTCTGCCAGCTGTTGCAGCGCAATCCTCCCCATCCTGACGCTTTGCTGCAGCTGGACTTCAAGGAAGATCTTGCGGCACTGGATCGGCGGACAGTCGCAAACTTTGCTGCAGGCGTTGCGCCGGTAGCTGGTTCATTGATCCTTTCGGGGGGCGACGCGGCGGCGATCGAAGTCCTCGCCCAAGCGGCGCCGGGTCTCCGCACCGGCCACGACCCCTGCTACGGGGAGTCGCTGGCACGACTGCGTGCTACCGGCGACTACTGCAGCTTCATTGCCGACGCGTTCGCGGCCGCTCCGAAAGCCGAGATGATCTACCTGGCCTATGAAATCGTCTTGTCCGCGCGAGCCGCGGGCTTTGACATCATCGCGCCCATCCACGCCGCGGGGCGCCGGATTGATGCCTGGACCATTCGCCAGATCACCCCCGAAACCCTCGCCCAGGTTGACACGCTCCTTGAGCTCAAGGTTGACCAGATCACAACCGACGACCCGGAGGAGCTGCTCGCGGCTCTCGCAAGATGATAACCGATTACAGCAAAATACTCGACGAAATGGTTGCTACGGCGCGCGAGGCGGGAGCCTTGACCCTGGAGCACTTCAAGAATTTTCGCGACCTTGAGGTCGGCATCAAGGGTCCGGGTGACTTCGTTTCCGATGCGGATCGAGAGTCCGAGCAACTGATCCGCAAGCGCCTTTTTACCATCAATCCCGATTGGAGCCTGACGGGAGAAGAGTTTGCCCCGGTCGAAGGCGCGGACCGGGAGCACCGCTGGCTGGTTGACCCCATCGATGGCACCACCAACTTCATTTTCGGCCAGCACTACACCATCACCATCGCCTTGCGGCGGGGCAACGAGACCGTCTGTGGCCTCGTCTATAATCCGGTCTCGGACGAGATGTTCACGGCCACCAAGGGGGGCGGCGCCTGGCTCAATGGCGAACGCCTCTATGTCAGCCGCTCCACTGACATCGGCCTTATGTGCGTCGGCACTGGCCTGCCCACCCCAGGGCTGCAGCTTTACCCTGGGGCCTACGAGCGGCTCGATGCCATCCGCGCCGAGATCGGCGCCGTACGCGTTGTCGGCAGCGCGGCCAATTCCTGCGCCTATGTGGCGTGCGGGCGCCTCACCGGTTATTTCGAGGAAACCGGTTTTGTCGATACGGCGGCGGGTATTCTACTTGTAGAGGAAGCGGGTGGTGTCGTCACCGACTGGTGGGGTCGCGGCCCCGACATATTCGAGCGCACCGGCGCGCTTATCGTTGCGAACGCTGCAACCCACGCCCACCTGCTCCAGCACCTCAGCGCCGTGCCAACAAAGGATCCAGTTGTGTGAGGATCGGGTAGCCTCCGCAGCAAGTTCTCACGCGGTACTGCTGATCCGTTAGACAAGCCGAACCACCCGGGCCTGCCTCGTCTCTCGTCCACATCTAAGCGCCGATCAACAGGTAGGAATCGGCAAGCCATAGCGCCAACTGCATGATCGTGAAGGTCGGATTGGCGCTGCCTGCGGTTGGAAACACCGAGGCGCTGGCGACCGCAACATTGGGCACGTGGTGGCAGCGAAGATCGGGGCCAACCACCGAGGACGCTGGGTTGGTTCCCATGCGCGTCGAGCCAGACGGGTGGGCGCAGGCTTCGACCGTTTCGATGATCTGGCCATCCGGGCTGTTGACGCCAGGAGCCCAGATCAATGGGCAGAGATTATCCAGACCCGCTCGGGACCAATAGGTCCTGAGCCTGCGCGCGGCCGAGCGGAAGGTCCGCTCGTCTCTAGGTAGCACCTTCCAGTGCAGCAAAGCTTTGCGCACCCCCATCTGGTCGGTTTTCTCCGATAGGGAGATGCGGTTCCCGGGGTCGGGCAGTTGCTCGACCAGCGCCATGAGGCGCAAATCCACGGCGGGCGGCACATAAAGCTGCTTGTGCCAGAAGCGCCAGAACCCGCTTTTGGCGATCAGGCCGACATCCCGAACTGCCGTGCCGATCTGGCGTGGTTCCACTTCCTGTCGTTGCACGCCCTTGGCGATACTCTTGATCGCCGCCATACCGCTATTGCCCATATCCATGGCGACATAGATGAACCCGCTTGAAACCTGGTCTTCGCGCTGGGCGCTGCCGGATAGCTCAAGATGCAAGTCGCGGCGGATACCCCGAACGAAGCGGCAACTCAGCAGATGATTGGTAAGGTCGGCACGGGTACGATCCACCAACGCAACTTCCGCTTTCAAATGATCCTGGAAGTAGCGCCCCAAGGCCTCAGTTCGCTCGAAGGCGCGATTGCCGCTGGCCGCGTCAAGCAGCAGCAGCAGTCGTGTGGACTCGATGGTCCCGGCTGCAAGGGCGAATTCCTCGGCGCGCACGGTAAGCTCGTGCCCGTAAAGGCTCTTGGCGGTGATGGCGCGCAGCTTTCCAGCTTCGGTGTCCAGATCGAAGCCCCACACCGTCGCGTTTAGCCAGACCGTAATGTTGGGATTGGATCGGATCTCCCGTCCCAGGATCGAGATGATGTTGCAGCGCTTGAACGTGGGGCATTTCGCCCAACGGGTCATGAAATCCTCACCGGTATCGATGAGCAGGCCCGCCGAACCCGGCGCTCTCGTATCAAGCTCATCAAAAGAATCGTGGCCGACACCAAACAACGCTTCCAGCTCTTGCTGGTAGCGTCTCAGGATGTGCGGGGCCACCGGCCACTCGGGCTGGTCGACATGTTCGCGAGCGCCCTGATCGAACCCCGCAATGGGGATCATCCGCCCGCCCCAGCGTGACGACGAGCCTCCAAGGCCGCGATAGCGGCCCGTCATGGCACGGCCATACCCCCCACCCGCGTCATCAATGTCGTTGAGCTCGTGGATAGCGGGATCAAACGCCACGGTGCCGCTTTCAACGACAATGACTTTCCTGTTGTGCCGGGCAAGTCGTGTGGCCAGCAGCAATCCCGCAATGCCGGCTCCGACCACGCAAAACGGTGCGCTATGGCTTTGGCCACTGAGCTCCCTTGCGAGGTCCCGAATTGGCATGACCTTGATCCTCCTGCCCAGTATTGCATTTGACCCAAATCCTATCGGTGGCTCGCGCTTCTGTGATCTGAACACATCGGGGCGTCAGGCCAGCCTTCTTAGTTAGCCAGGCCCGCGATGGGATTATTGCTGCACAAATCTGGTCGGACCACAGTGAGTGCCTAGGGGCAATCGAGGCGAAGCAACAACGCTTCCGCCGCTTGGTGAGGGGCATCAAGATGGCTAATCCACCGCTCGTCAGCATCATCATTCCACATCTCAACGAACCCGATCTGCCGGCATGCCTGCATTCCTTGGCCCGGCAGGCAGGCCGGGGCATTTCGTTCGAAATCATCGTGGTCGATAATGGCTCGCGCGACCTGCCGCGCGCTGCGGTCTCTGCCGTTCCGCAAGCCCGTCTGGTGGTCCAACCTATCCCGGGACCAGGCCCGGCCCGCAATCTGGGTGTGGCGGAAGCCGCCGGTGAGATCCTGGCCTTCATCGATGCGGACTGCGTCGCCGCGCCAAACTGGCTGGCGGCAATCGTAGCCTGGTTTCAGCACCACCCCGAAACCGACATTGTGGGGGGTGACATCCGGATCCGGCCGAACGATCCCGACCAGCTCACGGCGATCGAAGCCTACGAGAATATCTTCAGCTACCGCGCTCGCGAATATGTCGAACGGCATGGCTTCGCCGCCACAGGCAATATGGCCGTGCGCGCCAAGATATTCCCCAAGGTCGGGCTGTTTGGGGGCATTGGCACCATGGAAGACACCGAGTGGGGTCAGCGCGCCACCGCCATGGGCCACGGCATCGCCTTTGTCGGGGATGCTCGCGTCTATACCCCCTCCTGCAAGTGCTTCAGCGAGCTGGCTCGCCGTTGGGACCGCCATGTGGCCCATGAATTCAAAGCGGCCAGCGGGACCCAGGGTCGGATCAAATGGCTGGCCAAGAGTGTCGTTATTGCGGCCTCGCCTGCCGTGGAGGTGGTACGAATCTGGCGCTCCGATCGTGCCGGCAGTTTGCGCGAACGTGTCCTGGCGCTCAGATGCGTGACCCAGGTCCGGCTTTATCGCGCCGGCCGGATGCTGCGCCTGGTCTGGAACGACAACGCCGCAAGCATGGTGAACATGTGGAATCGCTAGGGCGACGCTCCCTAAGCACTGCGGGGCGCTAGTCCGCCCGGGTGATCCTGCCCTCTTCAAACTGCACCATAAGAGCGAAGTGCGCACCACCACCCCCCATGCAAGATTCAGATTCTGGCGGACCCCATGCAAAGCGCGCGCATGGAAATCAAGGGTATCAACATGTTGCAGGATTTCGGCTCCAACCCTAGTCCCAAGCGAGTGCGAGGACCTGAGTTCGATCGCATTTTACAGCTCGAAGAGGATTATCCCCTAGCGCGCGAACGCCTGCCCAAGCTGTGCAGCCTGGCGGTTGACGGCCTGCGGCACATGGCGCTGCCAAACATGCGGTTTCCCCACACGATGCGCAGCATCGACGCCAGAAAAGCTGCCGCACCCCGCCCCGAAGGCGACAATCTGCGCTACACGATCAATGTTGCCCAAGGTCTGGCCTGGATGCCCGAAACGGTGCAGCGGGGCGTGCTACATGGGCATAGCGCGAGGGAACTCGCGCAGTCCTGCATTGACCGTGCCGCCCAATCGCGCGAGCCCGGAGCCGTCGCACTGGCTGCGTGGGCTGCAGCGGAAACTGCGGGGATCTTTGCCCGGAACCTCTACGATATCCTTGTCGAGATCCTTGCTGAAAGCGAGAGCGTCGAGTTGGTGCCATGTGCCTGGGCGCTCACCGCCGCAATTGCTGGACAGCACTTGGGAGATACGAGGCGCGTCAAGGATCTGGCCTGGATCATGTTGCGTGACGCCCAGTCGCCCAGCGGAGTGTTTCCCCATGTTACCCCGGTCTCGGCCGGTGGCTGGGTGCGCGGCCATGTGGGCTCTTTCGCCGATCAGGTTTATCCCATCCAGGCCATGGCCCGCCTCGGCTATGCCGACGACAACATAGCCGCTCTAAAGGCCGCTGATGCCTGCGCTGCTAGGATTGTCGAGTTGCAAGGCAGCGCCGGCCAATGGTGGTGGCACTACGATACGCGTGATGGCAGCGTAGTTGAGGGCTATCCGGTGTATAGTGTGCACCAGCATGCCATGGCCCCAATGGCCCTGCTCGATCTGCTGGATGCCGGCGGACAGGATCACCGCGCCGCCATCGTCAAGGGCCTGGGCTGGCTGGATGATCATCCCGAAACGGACCAGCCGATGATCTCGGAACAGCACAGCGTGATCTGGCGCAAGGTTGCCAGGACCGAGCCCCCTAAGCTGGCCCGTCGGATCGCCGCCGGCACCACGGCGCTCAAAAAGGGTTGGCACCTACCTGGCCTCGACGCAGTGCTGCGGCCCGGCAAGATCGATTACGAATGCCGGCCATATGAATTTGGCTGGTTGCTTTACGCTTGGCGCTCGCGGGCTGTGGTGCAGGACTTGCACCCCTGAACTGACGCGCCCGCCGCTTAGGGTTCATGCAGGCTTTCATCGATGCCGCGCATCAGGGGATAAAGGAAATAGGAGATCACGCTCCGCTCCCCCGCGTGGATCTCGGCTGAAACCGTCATGCCCGGGAGCAAGCGGAAATCGGCCGGCGTCTGCCGCAGCTTTTCTTGGCTCAGACCGATGCGCACCCGATAAAACGCCGTGCCGCCCGCCGGATCCTCGCCGGGCTGCTTGGCAAAAGAGTTTTCGCTGATCGAGGTCACTGTGCCCGCAACTGTCCCATGTTCCTGGAAGGGGAAGGCATCGAACTTGATCCGTGCCGCATCGCCAAGGGCCAGATGCCCGATGTCATTACTGGGCACAGCCACTTCAACCTCAAGCGCAACATTGAGCGGCACCAGGGTAACCAGCGGCTCGGCGGCTTGCACCACTGAAGCCTGGGAGCGTTGCGCCACCTCCAGCACCGCGGCATCCGCTGGCGCCAGCAGATGGGACATGGCAGCGCGTAAGGTCACTTTGCGCACTTCCTCGTTGATTCCCGCCTGCTTCTCCTCTAGCTCAACCAGCGCTTCCAAGGTCTGGCGCCGGTAATCCTCGACGAAGTTCTGCCGCTCGGCCTGCACCTGCTGAAGCCCGTGCAGAGCTTCGGCATACTGCCCTTGCACCTGAGTGAGCGTTACTTCGAGCTCCAGCCCGAGATCACGGCTCTGCAGAAATGCCAGCCGCGAACCATTCCCGCTATCCGCCAGCGTAGAATGCATATCTTGGATTTCGCGCAAACCGCCTAGGCGCCTGCGCAGCGTTACTTCCTGCGCCTTTGCCGCCTGCATCAGCGCCTCGCCATGGGCAATCTGCGCGTCAAAATCGGCCAACCTGGCTTCGAAGGCGGCCCGCCGCTGCCGGGCCAATTCCGCCTGCATCTGCGCCTCGGGAGAAGCGTGGAGCGGTGGCGCATAAACCGCTCCTGACAGCTCAGCCTCCATGCGGGCGATTTGGGCCACAAAGCCCGCGAGCTTGGCTTGCAATTGACTGGCATCGGCATCGGCAAAGGTCGGATCAAGGGTAGCGAGCAGTTGACCTTTGCGCACCACATCGCCAGGCTTGACCGCGATCGACTGGACAATGGAGGTTTCAAAGGGCTGCACTACCAGGGTCGGTTGGCTGGTGGTCAGCTTGCCCGGCGCGACAACAATCTGGTCGATCCGCGACACGCTGGCCCAGAAAACACCAGCACCAATCGCGGTGGCGACGAGGTAAAGCGTCAGCCGGGCCGTGATCGGCGGACGGCGTTCTTCGAGCGCAATCGCGTCGGTTTGGAAATCCCGGATCGCCGGCGCGGTTCCTGGCTCCACGAGTTTGAGTTCGGGCCTGCCGGTGGGCCTGAGCCGCGCTGGTTCCTTTTCAACGGCACTCATCCGACAAGCTTCATCTGCTGGTTCCACAAATGGCGATAGGTGGTGCAGCGCGAAACCAATTGGCTATGGGGTCCCACATCCACCAGCCGCCCGCGGTCGATAACAAGGATTGCATCGGCATCGGTGAGCATGGAGAGCCGGTGCGAAACGATGATCACGGTGCGCCCCGCGGCGATGCCCTTGATGCTCTGCTTGACGATCGCCTCGCTTTCGGGATCCAACGCGCTGGTCGCCTCGTCGAGGATCAGGATACGCGGATTGGTGACGAGGGCTCGTGCGATCGAGAGCCGCTGGCGCTGGCCGCCCGAAAGATTCTCTGCCCCCTCCTCGATCAAGGTGTCGTAACCGCGCGAGAGCTGCTCGATGAACTCGACGGCGCCTGCGAGTCTGGCTGCATCCACCACCTCCTCGAAGGTCGCATCCGGCTTGGCTGCCGCGATGTTGTCGCGCACCGTGCCACGGAACAGGAAATTGTCCTGCAGCACCACACCGACGCTGCGGCGGAGATGGTTGAGGTCCAGTTCGCGCAAGTCATGGCCGCCGATGCGGATCACCCCTTGCTGAGCCGGATAGAGGCCCTGGATCAGTCGGGTGACGGTGCTCTTGCCACTGCCGCTGCGCCCCACCACCCCCATGATCGTATTGCCCGGCACGGCAAAGCTGATTTCGTTGAGCGCAAAGGGCCCGTCGTCACGATAACGAAACGAGACATCCTGGAATTCCACCGCGCCCTCTAATTCGGGGCGCAGTCCTTCCGTGCTGCCGCTGCGCTCCACCTTCTCGTTCATCACCTCGCCCAGCATGCGCACCGACAGCGCCACCTCCTGGTACTCGTGCACCATGGTGACGATCTGCACTAAGGGTCCTGAAACGCGGCCAGCCAGCATGTTAAAAGCGATCAGCGCGCCCACGCTCATCGCGCCATCAAACACCAGAAGCGCGCCAACACTGATGATCGCGACCGCCATCAGCTTTTCCAGCAGCCCGGTGACGGCCTGCGCCGAGATCGAGATAGTCTCGACTTTAAAACGGGTGTTGATGGTCTGGGCTGACCGGTCATCCCAAACCCGCCGCTGCAGCGGCTCCATGGCGAGGGACTTGAGAGTTCGCATGCCGTGCATGGTCTCCACCAAGAGGCCCTGGCGTTCACCCTCCGCGGCGTAAAGCGCTGCCAGCCGCTTGCGAAAGGGCGCCACCAGCAGCGCCACCACCAGCGCGATCAGGGCACTGAATCCGAGCACGATCAGGGAAAGTTGCACGCTATACATCAGCAGAACGGGGATGAAGACCAACAGCGACAGCGTGTCGAGCATGGTCAGAAACAGCCTGCCGGTGAGAAATTCCCGAATGCGGCTGGATTGCTGCATGTGCTTGACCAGAACGCCTGCCGAGGAGCGTTCGAAGAAGTTGATTGGCAGATCGAGCATGTGCCGGAAGGTGCGGGTTGCCACCCGAATATCGATCCGGTTGGTGGCGTAGATCAGCAGGTAGCGGCGCAGGAACACGAACATCGCCTCAAACACCAGCGCCACACCAATCCCGATGGCGAGCACGATCAGCGTTGAATAGCTCTGGTGCACCAGCACCTTGTCGATCACGAGCTGGAAAAAGACCGGCGTGGCCAGTCCCAGCGCATAAAGAAACAAGGCGGCGATCGCGACATCGATGAACAACCGTTTCTGATGCAAAATTTCAGGGACGAACCACGCAAAGCCAAAGGGTTGCTCAGGATCGGCAATGGCATAGCTGCGCTTGACCAGCAGCAACTCGCCATTCCACCGCGTGGCGAACTGCTCGAGCTTGACCACGATCATCCCGCCCGGAGTATTCGCTAGGGGGTCGAATATGCGCAGCACCACGGCGCCGGTTTCATCCTGCTGGGCCCCCAGGATCGACACCCAATTGCCGTTCCCGAGCCGAGCCAGCGCCGGATAAGCCTGCCCCAAGCGCAGGATGGTGGCGGGCTTGGCCTTGATGCGGCGCGCCCGCAGCCCTGACTCCCGCGCCATGCGCAGCATCAGGTCAAAGCCTATGCCTTCGGCGCCGATCGCATGCTCGGCCACCAGCCGCCCACCGTTGCCATCGAGGCCATGGTGGCGCAGAGCCGCGGCAAGGCATTCCGGGCCAGTTTGAACAAACGCCTGCATGGCAATGGGAACCGGCTAGGAGTCGAAATTGGGTGAGGCGCTTTGCTGGCTGTTGCCGTTTGCCCTGGGCGGATTCACCGGAATGACATTACTCGGTTCATTGCGTCGAATGGCGCCGGCCTCGATCAGTCCGTTCATGGCGTTTTGCAGCACCTCGAAACTGTTGGCAAACCCCTCGAGCGACATGACGATGCGCTGCCGGTGCTCTGGTATCGGCTGGCCGCCCGTATCGCGCATGGTTGCGGAAAGGCTGACCAGATCGATCCGCACCACCGTCCCCGTGACGGTGATCTCCCCGATGGCATCTGCATAGAGTTCGCCTTGCATGACTGCTTCCCTGACTTTAGTTCTGGCTCAAGAGGCCAGTGCGTTGAAGATCACATCGACATGGTAGTTTGTGGCGTTGTAGCTGCCGTTGGGGAAGGCGCTGGTCCCGCCATAGGCGAACAGACCATTGCCGCCGCTTGAGGCGCTTGACGGTGCAGTCAGCGGCCCGGAGGTTACCGGGGAGGCGAGGCCAAATGGCGTCGCCGAGTAGTTGCCATTGGTGTGGTAGGAAACGACATAGGTGGTGTTCGCCTCAATGGCGATCGGGGTGGCAAAGGAGGCTGTCTGCCAGCCGCTGGCGGTCTCGTTCTGGAAGGTCACGCTGCCCTTTGACTGGCCGTCGGCAGTCCAAAGCGCGCCCGTGTGCAGCCCCGTATTTTGGGGCCCCTTGTAGAACTTGATCCCGCTCACCACGCCAGCCACCGAACTGGTGAACTTCATTCCCAGTTGAACCGGACTAGGATCATTGACGGTCACTGTTGCGGGCGTCGCCGTTTCGGGGAACAGCGAGATCCCCGTCGCCGCCGGAGCTACCGTCACCGCCACCTGGGCCAAAGCCGTCCCGCCACGCCCGTCAGCCACCGTATAGGAGAACCCTGCCGGACCGGCGTAATCCGCTGCTGGTGTAAAGGTGACCAGCTTGGTCTGTGGATCAAATACCACCGTGCCATTGCTGGCGCCGCTCACGCCGGTGATCGTGAGCGCATCGCCATCACTATCGCTGTCATTGGCTAACAGGGACGCGGCCGTGATCTGCATCGCAGCATTGAGCTGCGTGGTTAGGCCAGCATCGTTGACTGCAAGCGGCGCAGTGTTGGCGCCCTGCTGATAAAACACGTCCACCCAGTAATTGGTCGCGTTCAGGCTACGGTCGGGCGGGGTATTTGTGTTCTCATAGGAGAACAGCCCGTTGAGACTCCCCGGACTGCTCTGCGGCGCAGTGAGCAGCCCACTTGTTGTAGCAGTGTTGAAGTAACCGGGGCTGGCCGAGTAATGGCCGTTCGGTGCGCGATAAGAAACGATGTAGCTGGCGCCGGCGGAGATCGCGATGGGCGTGCTGAAATTGGCCGATTGCCACCCAGATGCCGTCTCGTTTTCAAAGACGACAGTGCCCATCACGGCACCAGTGCTGGACCATAAAGTGCCGGTATGGGTCCCCGTATTCTGTGGGCCCTTGTAGAAGCGCATCCCCGAAATGAAGCCGCTGGATGCAGCGGTGAACCGCATGCCCAATTCCACTGATCGCGCCTCATTTACGCTGACCGTTGCCGGCGTAACGTTATCGGCAAAGACGTTGCTGCCTACCACTGGCTCGGTGACGGCCACGCCCACGGAAGCTGACGCGGTTCCGCCCCGGCCGTCAGAGACTGCATAATTGAAACTCGCCTGCCCGGCATACCCAGCATTGGGTGTGAAGGTCACGATATTGGTCTGGGCATTAAAGCCCACGGCACCGTTCACCGCGCCACTGACGCCCGTGATGGTCAGCGGGTCTCCGTCTGGGTCATTGTCATTGGCAAGGAGGGTCGGGGCGGCGATCTGGAGCACCTGCCCCTGCCCCGTGACCATCCCCGTGTCATTGGCGGCCACGGGAGCACGATTGACGGGTGGCGTGACGGTCACGGCCACACTTGCGCTGGCCGTCCCGCCCTCCCCATCCGCTACCGTGTAGCTAAAGGAGGCCGCGCCGGAAAAGCCGCTGGTGGGGGTGAAGACGATCGTGTTGGTCTGGACGTTGAACACGGCCGTGCCATTGTTGGACCCGCTGATGCCCGTAACGGTCAGCGGGTCACCGTCGGGATCGGTGTCATTGGCGAGGAGGGTCGCGGCATTGATCGTTAGCGCCGTATTGACGACCGTGTTGAAGCCGCTATCGTCGCCCGGGACAGGGTCCCGGTTGAGCTGAACGGCTGACTCGAACAGCACGTCCACCCAGTAGTTCGTTCCCTTAAAGCTACTGGTCGGCATGAGGTTGTCGGCGCCGTATGTGAAAACGCCGTTGCCTGCTGCTGGCGCCGTAAGCGGGCCGTTGCTCTGGGGGGCGGTGAAGTAATTTGACGTCGTGGCGTAGCCTCCATTGCTTTGGAAGCTGGCGACATAGGTCGTGCCGGCGGTGATCTGAACCGGATTGCTGAAGAGAACCGTCTGCCAGCCACTGGCCGTTTCGTTCACAAAGGTTGCCGTGGCCAGTTGCTTGCCGGTGCTGCTCCAGAGCGTGCCGGTATGCGTGCCGGTATCGGTAGCGCTCTTGTAGTACTTGATCCCGGTGATTGCCCCGGCCGCGGAAGCCACGAACTTGACGCCCAGATTGACCTCCGACTGGTCCGTTCCGCTCACAACGGCCGGGGCCGCCCCTGGCGCAAACAGCGAGGTGGTGGAAAGTGTCGGCACCACCACCATGTTGACCTGCGCCGAACCGGTGCCACCGCGCCCATCCGACACCGAATAGCCAAACGAGGCTTCACCGACAAAGCCTGGCGTGGGGGTGAAAGTCAGGGTCTGCGCGTTAGCGTCGAAGACCACCGAACCGCCTGAGGCCGCCCCAGCCCCGATAATGGTGAGTGGATCATTGTTGGGGTCGGCATCGTTCGCCAGCAGTGTCGAGGCGAGAAACGTAATCGGCCGATCCCGGAGCACCGGGAAGCCGTCGTCGTTCTGTGGCGCGGGCGGATCATTGGGCGTGGGAACACCGCTATAAACGACATCTACCCAGTAATTGGTGTTGGACTGCGTAACTGGAGCTACGTCTGAGTTGCCGTAGCTGAAGACCCCGCTGGTTGATGTCAGCCCTCCACGCGTTTTGGGCGTGGCAAAATAGTTGGTGGTTGCCGCATAGCCCCCGCGGGTGGACAAGCTCGCCACATAGGTGGTCCCCGCGGTGATGGAAACGGGCGAGTCGAAGATCACCGTTTGCCAGCCGCTCGCTGTCTCCGCTGTGAAAGTAGCCTTGGCCAGCCGAACGTCCCCGGGACCCCATAAAGTGCCGATATGCTCGCCGGCATTGCCCATGCCCTTGTAGTAGCGGATCCCCACTATGCTGCCCGAAGTGGCGGCGCTGAAGCGCACGCCGACATTGACCGGGTTGGGATCGCGGTTGAGCGGGTTGGCCGGAAGATCATTGGGCCCGAACAGGTGACCCGTGCCACCCTGGTCGACATTGACGGTCACCCCGGCAGTTGGCGTTTCCAGATTGATGCTGTCATCCACCGCGCGCGTACGGATGGTATAGTTGCCTCCCGAAATGGGCGTCCAGCTATAGGTCCAGTTTGTGGTGCCGCTGGCCCGGTGCCACGAGGTGCCGCCATTGGTCGAAACCTCGACCACGGCCACACTCCCCCCGCCGGCATCACTTGCCGTGCCGGTGATCGTCACTGTTTGGGCAGCAGTCAGCTGGCCCGTTGCCGTTGGCGACGTGATCGTTGTCGTGGGCGCCAGATCATCTTCGCTCTCGGAAGCGGCAACCAGGCTTTCCATCAGGGTGGCCGGTTGCACCCCCATCTCGGCGAACAGGTTGACCATGGCCTGTTGCACATTGGGGTCGGTCGGGGTCGCTTCGTTGTCGTGGTGGCTGTCCAGGCCCCAGGACCAGTAAACCGTGCCGGCACTAAACACCAAGGCGCCGCTGGGAGCCCGATACATGGTCAGGCTGTGGGACGCCGTTCCCGAGCCAACAGCACTGCCATAGTCCAGCAGCAGGCTTTCGACGTCCACAGTAGTGGATGACAGCGGCACCAAGCCCGCTGGCCGGAAACCGTTGTCGAGATCGGAATTCCACTCATAACCGAGCAGGTTCTTGGTGAGCGTATAAACCTCGCCCGGCTCCAGATCGGCAACCTCCGTATTGCTCCAAAAGCGCAGGTTGGACATGTCATAGGGTATGTCGATGGCGTCCAGCCGATAGGAATCGACGGTGAAGATCGTGCCCGTTAGCGCGTTCTCGGGCTTGCCGGAGCCAAGCACCGGGTCGCGCCAGGTGGACGTAGTGCCCTCTGCGTCCGTATTAGCGTTGTCCCAGCGCTCTTTATAGGAGACCAGCGTCTTGTATGGCGTATTGGTGCCATCGATGCTGTTTTCCCAGCGGGTCTCCCAATAAACGTCATTGCCGCTCCAGAACGACAGATTGACGCCCGCATCGCGTGCCGCCTCGACATTGGCCCGCTGCTCGCTCGACCAATATTCGTCGTGGCCGACGGTGAGGAAGATCTCGCCATTAAGCAGTTGGGCTGCGTCCGAGGCGGTGTCGATCCCAGAAATGTAATCGACGTCATAGCCGTTCTGCTCGAGAAAGCGGATCGCGGCATATTCCGCGCCAAACACATAGTTCTGCGGGCCGGACGAGAAACCACCATCGCGTGAAATAATCGGCCGGTTATAGCTGACCGCACTCGCACGACCCGCCCGGCCGCCGGCTTCAATGCCGCCATAAAGGTTGTAACCGCCCCACCAGTTGTAGGCCTGCCAGGTCGTGTCTGAAGTCTGGAAGGTTATGTCGCTCGGAGCATCATCATCGCGCACGATGAAGGGGATCATGTTTTCCCCGCCTGAGCCGTCAAACCGCGTCAGCTTGGCGAAATACACGCCTGAAACGGCGTCGTCCGGGATTTCCCACGAGGCTGATACTGACCAGTTGCCCGCATCAACCAGCTTGGTTTCCTCATCCTTGTAGGGGATCGGCTGCATCACCGGGGCGGCCAAGTCCCGGTCGATGCTGTCCATCAGCCGGGCACCCGCCCCGCCATAATAGCCCAGCCGGTAGATATCGATGCGATAGTCAGTCGAATCCGTGTTGATTTTGAAGTCGACGGTTTCACCATGATTGCTGGTGAACTGCGCCGCAAAACCCTCGATCGAGGCATCGGCCTTGCCAATCATCCACTCGCTCTCGGGCGTACCCTCTTCCAGGTTTTCCAGCACAATGGCGTTGGGCGGGGGCGCGCCAGGGAGATCGGAAGGAGCGGCCGACGGATCCAACCCAATTCCGGGCGATCCCCGCGGCGGCGTAGGGGCGGCAATCTCATCGGATGGCTCAAGCAGGATCAGCGTATTGGGCGAATAGCCGGTCGGCAGCCCACTGCTGGCCGTCGGCCCACCGGTGCGCACCGAACACATGGTGCAGGCCCGTCCGGTACAGGATCCGCAGGGGGTCGTGGCAGCAGCGTTCAGCCAGCTGCCGCGCCAGTCGGGGCTGGCCGCTCCCGCCGGCGTCAATGTGGGAGTCGCTGCAACAGTCGCCGTTTCGGCGCTGACCTTGAGGGCTGCAGGTGTCGCTGCGCTCGACTTGTCTTCCCGGCCCAAGCTGGCACTGGCTGCAGTTGCCTGGGCAAGATCGGGCGCGCTGCTCGTCGGCAGTTCCACCGAGCCGGCTGCAGCCATGGCCACTGCTGCCGGCGGCAACATAGGTGTTGGCTTACTCGCGGAACTGTCCCGGGCGGACGGAGCTAAGTTGGACGGGGACACCTCGGCACTTCGCAGCAGAATGGGCTTTCCCGTTTGGGAAAAATACATTTCCTTATCGCTATTTGCACCGAGGTTTTGAAGTCTGTTCGGTCGATGCTGCATCGCGCCGGACGCGGCAGTTCCGACGGAGCTCGCGGCATTGCCCGCCCGGTAGCTGGTGCTTGCGCGTTCGCCTGCCTTGAATCGGGAAACCGGGCTGCCGAACATTGCGCTGCCGCCCGACGCACCCTGGTAACGGGCCGTCGACTGGCTGCCGCCGTTGCTGCGATAGGATTTCATGTCAGCCCGCCAAATGCTTGAAGACCATGAAAATTGCATGCGTCGCCGTAGGCCGAAATCAACCGAAGGATTGCTCGCACCTAGCTCACATTGCAGCCTGATCCGGAAAGATACGCAGGTTGCACCCCGCAGGTCCGCTCGGAGCGGCGCCACTACTCCTAGCCCGTTCCGGTGATTGCAACGCCACGCGCACTATTCCTAGCATCGGCTGTTCGACCGAGCTCCGCTTGAGGGGCCGTTAGCAGGAGCACCGCCTTGAAGATTCTGGTCTTTGCGCACAAGCTCGAGGTCGGCGGCACCCAGGTTAACGCCATCGAGTTAGCCGCCCAGATGCGCGATGCGCATGGCCACGATGTCGTGCTTTTCGCCGTGCCCGGCCCCATGGTCGCGCTCGTCGAGGACAAAGGGCTTCGTTATATCCCCGCCCCGACCGGCGCCGGCTATTCCCCTAGCCGGATGCGAGCGTTATATCGGCTAGCCCAAGCCGAGCGCCCCGACCTCATCCATGTCTGGGATGCACCGCAATACCTGGAAGCGATGTTTGCCGTCCACCTTTGGACGCGGGTGCCTATGGTGGTCACCTCCATGGCCATGGTGGTGAACAACGAGTTCCCCCGGCACATCCGGACTACTTTCGGGACGCCCGACCTCGTGGCCCAGGCGGTGCGCTCCGGCCGCCGGGCAAGCCCGCTCTTGCCGCCGGTGGATACCGACTTCAACCAGCCCGACCCCGCGCAAGGCCAGGACTTTCGCGATCGCCACTCCTTCTCGGAGCGCGACATTGTTCTCGTCACCGTCAGCCGTCTTGTGCACTGGATGAAAGCCGAAAGCTTGCGGGACACGATCGAGGCCGTCCGCACTCTAGGTCACGATCTGCCCCTGCACTTCGTGATCGTTGGTGACGGCACCGCCCGCCCCGAGATCGAAGCGTTATCCGAAGAGGTCAATCGCGAACTCGGCCGCACCGCCGTGCATGTGATCGGCCCGATGCTCGATCCCCGTCCCGCCTATGCTGCGGCTGACATCGTCATCGGCATGGGCGGATCCGCTTTGCGGGGCATGGCTTTCGCCAAGCCGGTTATCGTAGTGGGCGAACAGGGGTTCTCCGGCGCTTTCACGCCCGAAACGGCACCCAGTTTCCTCCAGATGGGCATCTATGGCCTTGGCGACGGCCAGTCCGGCCGCGCGCAACTAACCCGGCATATCGCCGAGCTTGCGGCCGCCCCCGAACGTCTTGCCGAACTGGGCGCGTTCGGCCGAGCCTTTGTCACCCGCAATTTCAGCCTGGCCCAGGTCGCGAGCGATCTGCACCAACTCATGGCCGATTGCGTCGTCGCACAGCCGAGCTTTGGGCAATTTGCGGCCGACATGACGCGCACAACCGCGCTGTTCGTCGCGCATCGGCTTCTTCCCTATCAATGGCGGGCACGGCTCAGCTGGGCCAAGTCCCGGCACCGCCAGCAGCTGCTAACCTCCCTCCAGTTCCGGGGACAGGCTTCGGCGACCTTCGACTTGCCGACTAACCCGACTGCACCAAGCCAAGGCGCTGGCCCGCCAGCGTAACCCCGCCGCGGAGTTTCCGGCTCAAGCTTTCAAGAACCGTCATCGTGCTGGGCGGATAATGAGCAATGCTGGCCAGCAACAGCCGCCGCGCCATTCTGGGCTTGCCGGTCTTGAGCAGGACGCGGGCCGCGTTACGCATGATGGCAGCCTTTTGCCGCGGATAACGCTGCAGCAGTTGCTTGTTGTTCTTGGCGATCAGCAACTCTCCCAGCATCTGGCGGCGCGAGTTCATCGAGATGCTGTCACCCGACACAAACCCTAGCACTGCCGCGTCGGTATGCTCGAAAATCTTGGTGTGCTGCGCCAGCCGAACCGCAAATTCCCAATCCTCATTGGCCCGGGCCCGCTCATCGAACCAAGGGCCTGGCGGCATGCAGTCGGCCCGGAACAGCGCGCACTGAACGCTTAGCCGGTTCTCATCGAGCAGGCGGCCCACCTGGTCACCAACCGCGGGCAATCGGCCCTTGGGCGAGGGCGTCACCGAAACATGGCCCGGCCCGTATCGGAGCCGGTCATCCCGTCCATAATAGATCTTGGGCCCGGTCACCGCACCGAACTCGCCCCCGAGCCCTGCTAACAGCACAAGCTGCGCTTCGAGTTTGCCGGGCAGCCACAGATCATCGCTATCCTGAAAGGCGATGAACGCGCCACGCGCCTCGTCAATCCCGCTATTGCGCGCCGCTGCCGCGCCGCCATTGACCGGCCGGCGAACCAGCCGCACCCGTGGGTCATCGATCTGCTGCACCAACGCCGAGATATCCTGGGTAGAGGCGTCGTCTACGACGATGAGTTCGAGATCCTGGAACGACTGGGTCAGCACCGAACCCATCGCGCCGGGCAAACTATGGGCTCGATTGAAGGTTGGCAGGATAACCGAGATGAGTGGCATGGATGCGCTCTGCTTGATCTTCGGCACGACCCAAACCGGCCGCGCGGCTCTGTGCTGGCGACAGTAAGAAGTTCACCCCCGCAAGGGAGGCTACCCAAAGGACAGCTGACCCAAACCATTGGGCGTAGCCCACGGCGCCACCTACATCGAAGCACGGATCGATGTTGCCGCTTCACCCTGATTGCTGAGGTGAATAACCGTTGGAGATCAACAAGGATAACAGCCAGTTCCGACCCTTGCTGTCCATGGCGTGGGAAACCGGGCATGCGTTTACGGAGACACTGAATTGAACGCGATCGCTGAACCGGCCGAGCGGCTGGCCATCATCATAGTGGCCTACAACAGTGCCGATGCCCTGCCCGGCTTGCTCGACTCGATCCAGCAGCACCGCACCGAAGTCGCACGGCTGGACGTCTTTGTGATCGACAACGACTCCCACGATGACTCCGTCGCCATTTCCCAAGCCCATCCTGTGGGTGCCATTGTCGTGCCAACCCGCCGCAATGGCGGCTATGCGGCCGGCATCAATATCGGTGCGGCCCTGGCCGGACCTGAGGCGCACCTGCTGATCCTCAATCCCGACACGAGGCTCCAGCCTGGCACCATGCGCCTCTTGCTCGAGCGTATCGTCGATCCGCGGATCGGGGTTGCCGTGCCCAAGCTGCTCCACGACGACGGCACCCTCGCCGCTTCGCTGCGGCGTGAGCCCTCGGTGATCACGGCCTGGTCCGACGCCTTGGTCGGCACCGCCGTTGCCGCCCGCATGGGCTTGGGTGAAATCGTCGCCAGCAAGGACCTTTATGAAAAGGGCGGGGAAATCGAATGGGCCAGCGGCGCCGCGTTGCTGGTCTCGGCCGAGGCGCGCCGCGCCGCCGGTGAATGGGACGAGTCCTTCTTTCTTTACAGCGAAGAGGTCGATTATCTCCGCCGCGTCCGGGACGCCGGTTTTACCCCGGCCTATGTCGCGCAAGCCCATGTCACCCATAAGGGCGGCGCCTATCATGAGAGCACCTATCTCTCGGCGCTGATGACCACGAACCGCATCCGCTACTTCCGCCGCCATCATGGTCCGCTGGCCACTTGGGTCTTCCGGATGGCGCTGATTGTGGGCTCCACCATGCGCACGCCCCTTGGCCGCGGCCATCGCGCCGCCCTGCGTGCCGCCCTGGCTGGTTAGCTGGAACCAGCCAGCCGCACGCTTAACTGCCCGGCCTCGATCTCGTCATAGATCGCCTCGATCCGCGCCATACGGGCGGACCACAGGCCGGTCGCCTTGACGTGGTGGTAGGACGCCTGCCCCATCCGCGCGCGCTGCTCGGGATCGCCGGCCAGCTGCCGAATCGCAGCGGCAACTTCCCGGGCCAGGTTCTCGGGCGTGCTCGCCTGCAGCCGGATCGCACATTGGGGCGAGACCGCGTTCCCCGGTCCTCCTCGGTCCACCACGATCAAGGGCAGCGAATAGGACATGGCTTCCAACGCCACATTGCCGCCAGGTTCGCGATAGCTTGGAAATACGAACAGATCAGCATTGCGGTAGAAGGCGTCGAGCTCGGCCCTGGCCTTCCAGCCATGAAAGGTAATGCGGCTGGACACACCCATCTCCGCCGCCAGTGCCTCGCAAATCGACTGCTCGGGGCCGGTGCCCACCACGTCTAGCGTCACCGCAACGTCACTCAGCAACTGCATGGCCCGGACAATGTCGCGCACGCCTTTGGTGCGCACCAGCCGCCCCACAAACAGCAGCTTGACGGTGGGCCCCCTGTCCGTCCGGACAATTGGTTCGGGCACCTGCTCAAGGGCCGTTTCGCTCATGAACTCGAGCCGTTTCAGCGACAACTCCGCCAGCGTCTCGCCCACATAGGGTGCAATGCCCAGCACGCAATCGGCACTTTCATAAGAGGCGCGCAGCAGCGGATCGAACTGCAGGCGATACCGGTCCATCCCCCGCAGTCGCATGAACCAGGGATTGCTGCCTTCTTCCTCCGCAAAGCCAGGCGGCGACGCCAGCGCACCCCCAACGGGGCCGATCACCAGCGGAATGCCCAGCCCCGCCGCTGGCGACGGATAGCGCATGGCCACCGGCGTTGGCTGATGGGCGACATCGAACTGCTCCCCCCGTGCCAGTGCCGTTTTGATCCAGCGGCGCGCGCGAAAATAGAACGGTACATAACTCGGCTTGAGCATGCTGTTGAGCCGCTCGGCACGGGTGAACAGCGCCATTTCCGGCCACTCGATCACCCGCAGCCCCGGCAACTGCTCGGCCGCAGGGCGAGCATTGCGCTTGTGATAGGTCAGCAGCGTCACCTCTGCCCGCTCCGCTAGCCGTGACGCCCACTGGAACGCAACCCAGGCTTCACCGACATCCGCGCCATCGCAAGTTGGCGCAACCAGCAACAATTTGCGACGACCCATCACGCTCTCCCGACCCCTCGCTGGGGAGGCGGCTCCGGACGGCCGTCTCTTGTTATCGACGGGCGAGCCGGCCGGGGATCACGCGGTGCCCGGCCCTCGCGAGCCGGCGCCACCGCCTCGACGCGGCTTCCCTCAGGCACATCCATCAGCCACAGCCCGCTGCCCATCAAAAACATGAACAAGACATAGGTCGCGTTCCAGTAGTGAACGGTCCACCCGACCACAAAGAACCCGGCCATGCAGATGAGGTATCCCATCCGATAGGAATACTCCCTGGGCGGCAAATTGCGCTTGCGGCCAACACCGATCGTGCTGCCCAGGAAAGCCATGAACATCATCAAGCTGGCGGGGATTCCGAACACGATGGCGGGATAGAGCCAGAACATGTCGATGCTCTGCGTCATCCAGGACGGGTGGTCCCACATCCCATAGCCGACGCCGAACCAGGGATGGTTCAGGGCCGATTCCGAGCCGAAATTCCAGATCAGGACGCGGTAATAGGCGGACTCCCCATCGAGCGCGATGGTGGACAGCAGCACATTGGGCAGCGGCCGCTTGGCGAAAAGCTCGATGGCGAGGAGCGCAAGGCCGATCATTACAAGCAAAATCGTCCAGCGTGCCTTGAAGGGCCGCAACACCCACCCCCACAACAGCAACAAGATTTGCGCAACGAGCCCACTCATCGGCCCGGCTGACAGCGAGGTGAAGGAGGTGAGCGCCACAAGGAAGGCGGTGCCCCAGCGGCGCCAAACCGGCCGCTCGTAACCCAAGACTGTAAAGCTGAGGGCCAGCGCGCTTCCGGTGCAGACACCAAAAAGGATCGGGTGATCAAGAACCGACTGCACCCGCTCCAGCCCCAGCCGCCCCGGCATCCTGAACTCGTTGATCGACGACATCACGGAAGAAAAGGTCCGCAACAGGATGTTCTGGCCTGTCACCGTTTCAATCAAAGCAAAGGGCAGCAGGAGGAGAATGGCGGTAACCAGTACCGCGCACATGCGGCGAAATTCCTCGGCAGTCCGGATCAGGGTTCGGGCAAGGAAATAGCTGCCCACCGTTTCCATGCCCTGCACGCCGCCGGACTGGAATCCCACATCGCCACCATGATTGACCCCAAGGCTGATCGCGCCCCAAAGCGCATATCCAAGCACGGCAAAATCGGGGAGACGTACCGGCCCCGCCCTGCCGCTCGCCCACAGCCACAAACAAGGAATGGCCGTCAGCAGCAGCAGGAGCCGGTAAGGACTGATAACCAGCGCCCCCACATGGAACAGCCAGGGCACGAACAAGGAGAATAGCAGCACCGGAACCAGTGGGTTCAGACCCTTGACGCGATCTGCCAACGACGATGCTTCCCTCGCGCTCATGAGCGCGCCCCGATTTTGGGATGCGGTGGACCGAAGCCCACTTGCGGTTCGACCGGCCCCGGCAATTGCGACTTGTTCCATCAACCCTACCAGCAAGTCCCGGTCAGCCCCCGTCTTGCTGCAGACTAGAGAACAGCGTGACGCTCTCAACTACATCCTTCGGATCAGCCCCTCCTCCCGCGACAGCCTTGATTGGCTAATGCGGGCCGCCTTGTCCTCCTGAATGCTCGCACCTGGGACGCCTAGCATCTGCCGGCGCCGAACAAACTCGAGCAAGCGGAGGAACAAAGTGAACGTAAACAACCGTCTTGCATCCATGCTGGCTAGCTCCCGGTCGCACGCCTACAAGCTTGGCTGGGGCATGCGTTCGGTAGGGATCACGGCGACGCTTCGGGGTGCTGTGCGTTCCGCCCTTCTCCATCTGCAGCGCCCGCAACACGCCCAGATCAAGCTCGCCTCCGGCCCTGTCATTGAGTTCGCTTATCCCAGCCAGGTTCCCACGGCGCTCGTCATGTTCGGTGACCTGATCGATCCCGAATTCGCATTCCTGCGCCGCATTGCCCGGCCAGACTGGATCGTCGCCGATATCGGCGCCGCTATCGGGCAGTTCACGTTATTTGCCGGCTGTCTGCCAGTTGCTTGCGTCCATGCCTTTGAGCCGAGCGGGGCCAATATCCGCACCCTGCAGCGCAACATCGAGCGCAATTGCCTTGCCGACCGCGTCCATATCCATCAGCTGGCGCTCGGTGAAGCCGAATATGAGGCGGTATTCGAAACCACTGACCACACCTGGGTCAGCCGTCTGGCCCAAAGCTCCGGCCATTCGGGGGCCGTAGAGCAAACCGAGACGGTGCAGGTGCGCACCCTCGCGGGAGAGCTCGAGCACCTCGGCGTTGACCATCTCTCCCTACTTAAGATCAACGTGGCTGGCTTTGAAACCGCTGTTCTAGCCGGCGCCGAACCGCTGCTCAGGCGCGGCGGCGCCGACATTCTGGTGCTGCTCCTCGGTCTCGCATCGCTGCCAGAATATGCCAAACTTGCGGGCTGGGGTTACCGCTTCTTCTACTTCCATCCGCGCGAAGCGGCCCTCTATGAGGTCACCCAGTTCGATGCTGCTGCCGTTCTCGATCATCGTCCCTGGCCAGCTCGCCACATCATCGCCATCCATAATGCGGCTCTGGCACGTGGCCTGATCGGCGACTTGGCCGTCAGAAAGCCCCATGCTGCCCCGGCAGCTCCCGAACCACGTGAGTTGGAGCTTTCATAATCCTTGCCTGTACTTAGATAGTAGTCGGCAAGAAACAGAACGAATCAGGATCAACAAGCCCCTTCCACCATCAAATCTCACGGAAGATGTTGCATACCTGCATCATCTGGGTTGAATCCATATACTTTCCCGCCAAGAACCTGGCGGAGTATTGCTCCAAATGGGGCAGCTCTTCGACCACCGCCAGTTCAAGAAAACGGAATGTCGATCAACGGATTGCCTGGAAAAACGTGACGCCGGCGCGTTTGGCATGTGGCAGCACTATGGCGGATCATCCCGATGGGAACACCAACTGGTCCCATTCCGCCGTCACCTAATACCGCGCATCCAAACGGGGGTGCGGTAATTCAGGAGACGTACATGCCCTTGGATCTCACAAGGACGCTGCAAGGCTTCCCTGACGCGGACAGCACCGGCGTTCGGTCAGGCGTGAATCTTAAACAGGTCGGCGGGTTCACCGTCACCGAGGACAACGCGGTGATCAGTGGGCTCGATATTCGCGGCACTCTGACCATCGAAGCAAAGAACGTCACCATCGTAGACTGCCGCATTGTCGGCAACAGCTACAACGGCATCATCTCGCAGCGAAACGACGTAACCGTCGAGCACTGTGACATTGTGGGCGGCACCAACGGGATCTCCGGGTCGGGGACCTTCCGCTACAACGACATTTCCCAAGTTGACAACGGCATCAACGTTTATTCGCCCAGCGTGATCGAGCACAACTACATCCACGATCTGGAGGGCGGTCCCGACGCTCACTACGATGGGATCGAGATCAATGGTGGCGGCGGTTCAGCCGAGCAGACCATCATCCGCCACAACACGATCATCAATGATCACGGCCAAACCTCCGCGATCATGATCGACAACTACTTTGGCGGTGTCGGCAATATCCTTATCGACAACAACTACCTGACCGGCGGTGGCTACACCATCTACTCCGATGGCCGGTTCACCGACGAACAGATCAGCGGCGTGCAGATCACCAACAACGTTCTCGGCGAAGGTCAATGGGGCTACTACGCCTTCTTTGAGAACCGCCCCCAAGTGTCCGGCAATACCGAGATCGGGGACCTTTGGCCCCTACCCGACTCTGGCGGCGCTCCCAACGAGCCGGCTCCTCAGCCACAGCCACAACCGCAGCCTGATCCTGATCCTCAGCCCCAGCAGCCCGGTGGAACCGGCACTGATGCCGCCGACACCCTCACGGGGGATGGCGCTGCCAATGTGCTGGATGGCAGGGCCGGCAATGACGTCATCAATGGCGCCGGTGGCAACGACACCATCATCGGTGGTCTGGGCCGTGACACCCTGACCGGCGGCGCTGGCAATGATCTCTTCGTCTTCAAGAACGTCGCCGAGATGGGCCGCAGTGCCTTTAGCCGCGACGTCATCACCGACTTCACTCCGGGGCAGGACAAGATCGATCTGTCAGCCCTTGACGCCAATAATCAATTGGCGGGCAAGCAGGGCTTCACCTGGCTCGCCCAGGACAATGCCAGCTTCACCGGTCGTGCCGGTGAATTGGCCTGGCACACAGAGGCGGGCGCGAACCGAACGGTGATCCAGGGCGACACCAATGGCGACCGTATTCATGACTTCGAAATCCAGCTCAGCGGCATCGTCAAGCTTAGCGCCAGCGATATTGCCGGGCTGGCCAGCGGGACCACCCCTTCCCCCGCTCCTGAAGTGCCACCCGCCACTGTTATTTCCGGCACCTCGCGCAGCGATAATCTGGTTGGCGACGACGGCGCCAATTCTATCGACGGGCGCGGCGGCAATGACACGATAGATGCTCGGGGTGGTGCCGACACCATCATCGGTGGCTGGGGCTGGGATACCATGACTGGGGGCGGAGGAGATGACACCTTCGTCTTCCGAACCGCGGCGGAGACGGGCTCCTATGTCGGCTCGCGTGACGTCATCACCGACTTCGAGGCCGGTCGGGACACGATCGACCTGTCCAGCCTGGACGCTGACCCCAATGTCGATGGCATCCAGAGCTTCTCCTTTCTGGCCCGGAATGGCGCCAGCTTCACCGGCACACGCGGGGAAATCGCCTGGCACACCGAGCCGGGGCAGAACCGCACCGTTGTCCAGGGCGATGTAAACGGAGATGGACGGCATGATTTCGAAATCGAACTCAGCGGCACCGTCCAGCTGACCGCAAACGACTTCCTGTTCTAGTCCATGCATCACCCCGTGAGGGCCGGCGTCAACCTCGTCGGCCCTCACGCTTAGCAACTATGGTTATCGCTGCACTGCGCGGTCTGCCCGAGCCCTCAAAAGCTAGCGAGAACGAACTATCGACAAGCTCGGCTACCTCCGCCCTCAGTCCGGCCGCTCCCCGCCTAAGCCCACTAGCTTAAACTCCCGCAAAATGGGCTTATTGCGACCCCGTCAGCGACGCACCTAGGCTCCCTGCAGCAGAAGAAATCTGCCGGAGGAGCCTCCATGCACCAGGGAGTTCATTCACCCCAGGGGCGGCCAGATGACCCCTCACAGGGGGGAGCCGTCCCGGATCGACGCCTGCTGTTTGGCGTGCAGCTTGATGCCGTGTGCATGGAGCAGGCGGTGGATCGTTGCCGCGAAGCGATGCTCACCCGCAAGCCCCTGCTGATCGGCGTCGTCAATGCCGCCAAGATCGTCAACATGCGGCGCGACCCGCAGCTCCAGGAAGCCGTGCTCGATTGCGACATGGTGCTGGCCGATGGCCAGTCCGTCGTCTGGGCCAGCAAGCTGCTGCGCCGGCCCCTGCCCGAGCGCGTCGCCGGCATCGATCTCTTTGAACAATTGCTGGACATGGCCCACCGTGAAGGCCGCAGCGTTTACCTGCTAGGCGCCAAGCCGGAGGTACTCGCCGCCCTCATGCGCCAGATCGCCACGCGTTGGCCAGGATTGCGGATCGCTGGAAGCCAGCATGGCTATTACGCCGAGGCGCAGGTCGAGGATGTAGCAGCCCAGATCAGCGCCTCGGGAGCCGATATGCTGTTTTTGGGCATGGCCTCGCCGCGCAAGGAAATCTTCCTCAAGCGCTTCCGGCACGAGCTAGGCGTGCCGATCCTGCACGGGGTCGGCGGTTCTTTCGACGTAATGGCCGGCCTCACCAAGCGCGCTCCGCGCAGCTGGCAGCGGCTCGGCCTCGAATGGGCCTACCGCCTGCTCCAGGAGCCCGGCCGCATGTGGAAGCGCTATCTCGTCACCAACACCGCCTTTGTCGCCCTGACCCTGCGCGAAGCTTTGCGCCCGGCCGGCGCCCTTTCCCCCACACCGCCAGCTGCGCCGCCGCCGCGCACCCCGGCTTGATGTCTGCGGCTCACAGGATCGAACTCATGTTGAACGAAGTCTTCAGCGGCACGCTGGCCGTAATCGGGATGGGCTATATCGGCCTGCCCACCGCTACCGTTCTCGCCACCCGGGGCATCCAGGTCATCGGCGTGGACGTCAATCCGCGCATTGTGGAAGCGATTTCGCGCGGTGAAACCCCCTTTATCGAGCCCGACCTGGCGGTAGCCGTCAGCGGTGCGGTGGCGATGGGGCGCCTGTCCATGTCGCGCGAGATCCCTGAGGCGGATGCCTTCATCATCGCCGTGCCCACCCCATTCAACCCCGATCACACCGCCGATCTTTCCTATGTCCAGGCGGCGGCCGAGCAGGTCGCGCTCAAGCTGCGCCCCGGCAATATTGTGGTGCTCGAATCCACCAGCCCGCCCGGCACCACCGAAAAGGTCAGCCGTTGGATCGGTGCGGTCCGGCCCGATCTCAAGATGCCCCATGTTGTCGGGGGCAGCGCCGATGTTTACGTCGCCCACTGCCCCGAGCGGGTGCTGCCGGGCCGCATCATGATCGAGATGATCACCAATAATCGCGTTGTTGGCGGACTAACCACCACTTGTGCCATCAAGGCAGCCAGCATCTACCGGGTCTTTTCCCAAGGTGAGATCCTCCTCACCGACGCCGCCAGTGCTGAAATGGCCAAGCTGGTGGAAAACGCCTACCGCGACGTCAACATCGCCTTTGCCAATGAGCTCTCCCTGATCACCGAGCACCTGCGGCTCGATGTGTGGGAAGTCATTCGCCTCGCCAACCAGCATCCCCGGGTCAATGTCCTGTCACCTGGCCCCGGTGTTGGCGGCCACTGCATCCCGGTTGATCCCTGGTTCATCGTCGCGGCTGCACCGGATACCGCCAGACTTATCCGCACGGCGCGCGAAGTGAATGACCACAAGCCCCACCATGTCGCCAATCAGGTCATCGCCAAGGCCCAGCGCTTCCGCACGCCCTCCATTGCCTGCCTTGGGCTCACCTTCAAGGCCAACGTGGATGACGTCAGGGAAAGCCCGGCCATCGATGTGGTGGGCTTGATCGCCAATGCCCTGCCGGAGGTCGAGATCATGGTGGCCGATCCCTATGTCAGCGATCTCCCACCCAAACTGCACAGCAATGCCAATCTGCGGCTGGTGCCCGCCGGGCAGGCGGTGGACGAGGCCGATATCATCGTGCTCCTCGTCGAGCACGATGCCTTCAAGGCGCTACGTCACAACCGGCACAACGGCAAGGTGGTTTACGACACGCGCGGTGCCTGGGCCTGAGCGGGATCGAGACTGGGAGCGAAATCGACCGGGCGTTCAGCCACGAGGCCGAAATAATGCGCAATGGCCTTCACGCAACGATCTGAGGCATGGCCGTCGCCGTAAGGGTTGACGGCCTTTGCCATCGCATCATAGGCGGCCCGGTCGGTGAGCAACCGGCTCACCTCGTCAAAGATGCGGTTCTCATTGGTGCCAACCAGCTTGACCGTTCCTGCCAGCACAGCTTCCGGTCGCTCGGTGGTTGCCCGCATCACCAGCACCGGCTTGCCAAGGCTGGGCGCCTCCTCCTGCACGCCCCCGCTATCGGTCAACACAATGTCCGAGGCCTGCATCGCGCCCACGAAGTCGCTATAGCCTAGCGGCTCGGTGATGAGCACGTTCTCCAGATGCTGCAGGTGCGGCAGCAGAATCTCGCGCACAGCCGGGTTCAAATGCACCGGCAGCAACAGCTGGATGTCGGGGAACGCCTGCGCGAGGCGCGCCATGGCCCGCGCTGCCTGCGCCATCGGTTCCCCCCAGGACTCGCGCCGATGGGCGGTGATCAGCACGGTGCGGCGCCCTTGTAGCTTGAGCAGGTCCGGATTTGCCGGCGGCAGCTGGAGCGCCGCCACTTCCAGCAGCGCATCGATCACCGTATTGCCCGTCACGGCAACCGCGCTTGGCGAAATCGCCTCTGCTACGAGGTTCTGCCGCGATGTCGCCGTGGGTGCCAGATGCAGCTCGGCGATCCGGGACACCATGGTCCGGTTCACCTCCTCAGGGAACGGATTATAGTTGTTGTGCGTCCGCAGGCCCGCCTCCAGATGGATCACCGGCACCCGCTGGTAGAATGCCGCAAGCGCAGCGGCAAAGCAGGTGGTGGTATCTCCCTGCACCAGCACTGCGTCCGGTTGCTCCTCGGCAATAATGGCAGAAACCCCTTCCAGGGCTCGGCAGGTGATTCCCGTCAGCAACTGGCGCTCCGTGATGATGTTGAGATCATGCTTGGGGACGATGCCGAACAAGGCATTGACCTGGTCGAGCATCTGCCGATGCTGCCCCGTTACCGCAACCACCGGCTCGACCAGCCCCGACTCCGCCAGCGCCGCCACCAGCGGCGCCATCTTTATCGCCTCGGGTCGGGTTCCATAGGCCACCAGTATCTTGGGCATGATCTTGTCCTCGTCCACGCCCCGGTCGGGCGCGGAAAGACGCTAGGGCGCGGCTGCCACGATCGGCATAATCACATCAACCTAGTGGGCGGAGCGGCAAGCACGCTTGCTCCCTCCACGGTATGGCACGGCAATCAATTAGATAGGTCGGGCGCCAGCGGCAGGCGGAAATGGCCTAGGCCGAGCCGCACCCGTAACTCCTTGAGGGTACTTAAACCTACGGAAACCCTCGCAATTATTGATACGAAGCCGACTTCACCTAAGGCGCTCGGAGCTTGTTGGGGTTCCTCTCTGCGACAGCTTAATCCCCTCGGCGAGTTTTGCCCCCGTGTGGGAGGTCCTAACGTCCCAGCACGCAGGAACTGCATCCGCATGAGCTTTGGCGGCAACAACTGCCCCGGCTGCCGCCACTCGCCAACATCGGCATCTGGCGCCTGCCATGCAACAAGCGAGGCCTATGATGTTTGACAGTTTCGTCGGCAAGCCGGCCAAGCCCGGTGCCGGTGTCGCCCCCAGCAAGCGCCGGCTCGCCCTCGCCCGCCGCTTCTATCAACCAACCAAGCGCCTAAGCGATCTGGTGTTGGTACTGGTGTTCGGGCCACTGTTCCTGCCGCTCATCGCGATGCTTGCCCTGCTGGTGCGCCTTGATGGAGGGCCTTCATTTTATCGCCAGCCGCGCCTGGGGCGTTACGGGCGCGTGTTTCGGCTGGTTAAGCTTCGCACCATGGTGGTGGATGCCGATGCCGCGCTGGCCCGGCATCTCGAGGGTGATCCAGCAGCACGCGCCGAATGGGCCGCAACGCAAAAACTGCGCCGCGATCCGCGGCTGACACCCATTGGCGGCTTCCTCCGCCGCTATTCGCTCGATGAACTGCCCCAGCTCTGGAATGTGCTGATCGGGGAAATGAGCCTTGTCGGCCCGCGTCCCATGCTGCCCTCCCAACGCCCACTTTACCACGGCACCGCTTATTTCGACATGCTGCCGGGACTGACCGGCCTTTGGCAGATCAGCGAGCGCAATGACTGCTCCTTTGCCGCCCGGGCCGATTACGACACGCGCTACGGGCAAATAGCCTCAATCGGCACTGATTTCCGCATCCTTTGGCGCACGGTTGAAGTCGTGTTCCGCGGCACCGGTTGCTAGGCTGCCGCCTTTCCTAGGGAATGATGGCGAGGTCCACCGGGGCCGCCGTGCCGCCGGGCGTCTGCGCTGGTGATCGTCCCGGTAGTTGCACCTCCAGCGCTACCCGCACCAGGTCTCCCGGCACCAACACGCTGGCTTCACTGGCGTCCAGCGACACTGTTTGCTCCCCTTCCTGGCGCAATATGGAATAGCTGATCCCCGTTTTCGCCGTCTGGGCCAGCGTGGCGTTGGCGTCGAAATCCATCGATTGGCGCAGCATGCGCATCGTTGCTGTTTGGTTGAGCATCAGCTTTTCCAGCGTCGCCTGCTGTTCTTGCAATTGCGCCGCAGCATAGGATTGCTGCTCGTCCTGCAGCTTGGCCAAGTCCCGCTCGGATCGGTTGAGATTTTCCCGCGCCGACATCGTGGCAATGACATTGTCGAGCTTGTCCGAGCGCAGATCATCAAGGATACGCTCCGCATCGGTCAGCCGCGCCACCGTGGAAGCACCTGCGGCCAGCAGCGTCTTGAGCGAATCCACCTGCTGTTGCGCCCGCTCGATCTGCTGATCGATTGCGCCCGACTTTTGCTCCAGCGCATCGATCTCGGCTTTGTAGAGTACGGCCAACTGCTCCAGCCCCACCTGCTGGCGCAACAACTCGTTGGTGTGAGCGTCAAAGATGCGCCGCTCCTGCTCCATAATTTCGGCCACCACCGGATCGGCAGAGTTGAGCGTGGGGTCGAAGGTGATCTCAGGCTCGCGGGCAAATTCGGCCTTGAGCCGCGCCAACCTCGTCGTGGTGCGCAGGATATCGCGGCTATAACCCTCAAGGTCCCACTGCAGCTTGATGGTTTCGGACAAACCCGAGGCGCCCTCGATCCGCTGCTCGCCCCCTGCCAACGCCATGGCCTGGATCACCGTCATCCCGGGACGATAGCTGTATGCGCCAGGCGCTTCGACATTGCCCACCACATAAACCGGCGGATATTCAAGCACCTGCACCGACGCATTGGGCGCATCGAGCAGCCCCAGCTTGGTCTGCAGCAACTCGCCGATGCGCGTGCCAAGATCCTCCGCGCTCAGGCCCGAGACATCCATGGAGCCCAGCGTCGGAACCGCTAGCGACCCATCGGGCTCGATCACGAACTCTCCGCTCACTGCGTCCCAGCGCTTGTAGTCGCCCGTTGCCGGAACAAACTGCACCACACTGATCCTGAGCTTGGTCAGCGGGGCAAGTGGCGCCGGCGCCGCCATCGCGGTGGAGGCGAGCGAAACACCCGCCAGCAGCACCGCCAGGCGCATCCGGCGCCGTATCGCCAGCGAGAAATCGTGCAAGTTCAACATGGTTGGGCCCCGCTCCAGCAGCATTGCGTGATCGTATCGCGAGGCAGGGGCAAAAGAACCAGCTACAGCGGCTTAGCTCCAGCGGCGTACCATATCCCCGGTCTCACCCGTGTTGGCGATGGAGCCGCTGATGAGTCGCGCTCTAGGTTCAACGCCAGACAGTTTGGCTGAGGCGCCGCTGCAGACCGGTCGGGTGATTGACGTGAATGCACTGAGCAATATCGACTTCAGATTTTATCTATCCCTCTTTATGCGGCGCTTGCCGCTTTTCCTGATCGTCCTGGTGATCGCGACAAGCGCCGGCGTGATCGCCACCGTGTTGCGCCCCATCGTCTTTCAGGCCACCGCTCGCATTCTTGTTGAATCCCCGCAGATCCCGGCAGAACTCGCCAAGTCCACCGTGCCTACCGGCGCGGCCGAGCAGTTCCAGATCATTCAGCAGCACGTGCTTTCGCGCGACAATCTGCTCGCGCTCGCCGACCGACTGGCGCTCTATCAGGGCCGCCCACCAATGTCGCGCGCCGAAACCTATGACGATCTGATCCGGCGCCTCGAAATCGCGCCCACCCATATTGAAAGCGGCACCGGAGCTGTTGCCACCGTATTCCGGATAGCCTTCAAGGCGGGCGACCCTGATAGCGCCGCGAACTTCGTCAATACACTCGTGACCCAGATCCTCGACAAGGACATCCAGCTGCGCACCGGTCGCGCCACCGACACCGTCACCTTTTTCGATGGCGAAGCGGCGCGGCTCGATCAAGCCCTGCGCGAAGCGGACAGCAGGATTCTTGCCTTCAAGAACGAGCACATCGACGCACTGCCCGACAGCCTCGACTTCCGCCGCGAGCAGCAAACCGTTGAGCAGCGACGCCTTTTGGTTTTGGCGCAGGAAGAATCAATGCTGCGCAAGCAGCGCACAGACCTCGAATCCCGCCCGCTGGAACTTGGCGTACTACCGACTTCCCCGGTAGAGCAGAACCTCCAGGCGCTGCGCCAATCGCTGGTTCAGCAGCAGGCGCTGTTTGCCGAAGACAGCCCGACCATCAAGGGACTGCGTGGCCGTATCGCCGCTATCGAGGGCGATCTTGCCGGAGCCAGCTCTCAACCCGGCTCCGACCGCCCCACCAACGCGCGCCAGTTCCAGATCGCTGACATCACCGACCGGCTCGCCGCCATCGCTCAGGAGCGCGAGCAGGTCCAGCGCAAGATCGCCGATCTCAGCGCGTCCATCGCCCGCACCCCGAGCAATGAAACCCGGCTCAATTCGCTCCTGCGCGATCATCATAACCTGCAGGCGCAATACGACCTGGCTGTAGCGCGCCTCGCCGAAGCATCCACGGGCAAGCAGATCGAACTGCTGCTAAAGGGCGAACGGCTTTCCCTGATCGAAAGCGCGGTCCCGCCGCGTAACTTCCAAGGATTTGGCACCCGCATGCTGCTGTTCGCCAGCCTCATTGTCGGCGTGCTGGCCGGTCTTGTCGCCGTGGTCGTGCCGGAGTTCTTCAACCGTCGCATTCGCCGTCCAGCCGAGCTCACATCTCGCTTGCAGATCGTCCCCTATATCACTGTTCCCTATATCGAACGCCGCATTTTTGATCATCGGCGCCTCGCAATGAGCGTCGCGGCGACTCTCACCATTCCCGTGGTGCTGCTGGTCGCCGGCATCTATCTTTCTCCGCACAAGAACATCATTGGCCAGACCCAGGCCGCGACTGCCTCACCCTTGCCGGGAGTTCAGCCATGACCATCGAAGCCGAACGCCACGCCGCCGCGACGACTTTCCCGCTAAAGCCCACGGGCGCCGGTTCCCTTGCCTGGTCGCAACTGACCGACCTGCCAGTGGACCCGCGCTGGCTCACCAAGCAGAAGATCGTTTCCTTCCAGCGCCGGCACAAGGCTGCTCTCGCCTTTGACATCTTGCGCACCAAACTGCTCAAGGCCGCCCGCGAGCAGGGCTGGAAAACGCTGGGCATCACCTCGCCCGATGCTGGCTGCGGCAAGGCGACCATTGCGGCCAACCTGGCGATCAGCCTGACCAAGCACGAGCAGGTCCGCGTCGCCCTTGTGGATATCGACCTGCGCCGGCCAGGCATCGCCCAGATCTTTGCCCATAAGAGCCGCTACAGCACCGAGGAATTCCTGCGCGGCGAATGCCTGCCCGAAGACTTCCTGGTCCGCGTCGGCGACAATCTGGCAATTGGCGCCAGTTCCGACTCAACCGGTTACCCAGCCGAACTGCTGCACGGCCCCGGTGCAGCCCAAATGCTCGAACGCTTGCGCCAGGGACTGGGCGCCGACATGCTCATCTTTAACCTGCCTTCCATGCTGGAAAGCGATGACTGCCTGGGGCTCTTGCCCCAAGTGGAAGCCGCACTGCTGGTGGTTGGCGCCGACCACAGTACCGTCGATGACATTGATGTATGCGAGCGGGAGTTGCGCGCCCAAACCCGCATGCTCGGCGTCGTGCTCAACAAGTGCCGCTACGCCTTCGACCAGAACGTGAACTTCCAGCTTTAGCGCAGTCCCGGCCCTGCCGGACCGCGGCCCCGCGCCCCGCCACGGCTCGTTTGACGCGACCTCCCCATCGTTTCCCATCCACATCTCGAACAAGGTGCGGCTTGCCACGTCCACCGCAGAGTTCCACGGCGACCCATAACTATCCCGACGGGAGTGCCCCGCTCAAAGGACGGGTGCGGACCTCGGCAATAAATCCTTAAGCTTACGGGGCACGCGCCGACCAATAGCCCCGGCAGCGATTTTAGCTCGCTGCCCGGAAAGGCAGCTAACTCGCTAGCTCGATTAGCAAATTGCCCATCGCCCAGGGATCGCTAGCTTTGCCGGAAGTCGAGCACTGCGCGCAGCAATCACTGCCTTCACCCGCTCGCCATCTCAGGGGTAACCACATGCTGACGCGCGTCCAGCTCGAAGACGGGGTGATTATCCGACAACCCGATCTGGTCAATCTTTACGACTGCTGCATCGGTGCCGGCACCCGCATCGGCGCTTTTGTCGAGATTCAGAAAAACGCGGTCGTGGGCCGCAACTGCAAGATCTCGAGCCACAGCTTCCTCTGCGAAGGCGTCACCATCGACGACGGCGTGTTCATCGGCCACGGCGTGATGTTCACCAATGATCTCTTCCCCCGGGCCACCACCGCCACCGGAGAGCCGCAGGAAGGCGATGACTGGACGGTGGTGCCCACTTTCGTGCGCCGCAACGCCTCGATCGGCAGCAATGCCACCATTCTCGCCGGCATCACCATTGGGGAAGGCGCCATGATCGGCGCCGGCGCCGTGGTGACCCGCGACGTGCCCGCCGGAGCGGTGGTGGCGGGCGTGCCCGCGCGCCCCCTCGCCGCCTCCGCCCAACCCGCCCAACTGGATACCGGAAGGCTGCAACAATGATCGGCGTCGGCGTTATTGGCTATGGCTATTGGGGTCCCAACCTCGTTCGCAACTTCTCGGATATCCCCAGTGTCGATCTGCGCTGGGTATGTGACCTGCAGACCGAGCGGCTGGCCCGGCTGCGCCTGCGCTATCCGGCGGTCAGCATCACGGAAGATCTCAACGATGTGCTCTCCGATCCCAAGGTGGATGCCGTAGCCATCGCCACCCCCGTTTCCACCCATTTCGATCTGGCCATGCGTGCCCTGCGCGCCGGCAAGAGCGTCTTTGTCGAAAAGCCGATCACCGCCACCGCCGAACAGGCGGAGCGCCTCATCGAGGAAGCCGACCGGCGCGGCCTCGTCGTCGCGGTCGATCACACCTTCATCCACACCGGCGCCGTCAAGAAGCTTCGCGAGGTCATCCAGAAGGACCTGGGCCAAGTCTACTACTACGACTCCGTCCGCGTGAATCTTGGGCTCTTCCAGCACGATGTCAGCGTGGTCTGGGACCTCGCGGTCCACGATCTCTCGATCATGGATTACGTGCTGGGCGTACAGCCGCGCGCTGTTTCGGCCACTGGCATCGCCCATATCGCCGGCTCACCCGAAAACATGGCCTATCTCAACCTGCATTTCGACACGACGCTGATGGCCCATATCCACGTTAACTGGCTGGCCCCGGTCAAGGTGCGCCGAACCCTGGTGGGCGGCAGCAACAAGATGGTGGTCTACGACGATCTCGAGCCCAGCGAGAAGATCAAGGTCTATGACAGCGGCATCACGCTCGACCCCATGGCCCCTCGCGCCGGCGAGCAAAAGCAGCAGATGCGCATCGGCTACCGCGCGGGCGACATGTTCGCCCCCAAGCTCGACATCACCGAGGCGCTGGGCTCCGAACTCGCCGAATTCATCGCCTGCGTACAGCGCGGCACCAGCCCTACTGCCGATGGCGTAGCGGGCCTGCGCGTCGTCCGCATTCTTGAAGCTGCAACCCGCTCCATGGCGCAAGGCGGGACTGTGATCGAACTTGCCCCTCAACGAGTGCTGGCATGATCCCCTTTCTCAACCTGCGCGCACAATACGCCGCCATTCAGCCCCAGATCGAAGCCGCCGCTCTTGGCGTCCTGCGCTCCACCCAATATGTGCTGGGCGCCGAGGTGGAGGCGTTCGAGGAAGAGTTCGCCGCCTATTGCGGCACGCGCCACGCCATCGCGGTCAATACCGGCACCAGCGCTCTGCAGTTGGCGCTGCTGGCCGCCGGCATCAAGGCCGGCGACGAGGTGATCACCACGCCGTTCACCTTCGTGGCCACCGCCGCCGCCATCCGCTATATCGGCGCCCGCCCGGTCTTTGTGGATATCGATCCACGCACCTTCTGCATCGATCCCAATCTCATCGAGCGGGCGATTACGCCCCGCACCCGCGCGATCATGCCGGTCCATCTCTACGGCCAGATGGCCGATATGGACGCCATCGGCATGGTCGCCGCCAAGCATGGCCTTGCGGTCATAGAGGACGCTTGTCAGGCCCACGGCGCGACCACCGAGGGACAACGCGCCGGCAGCTTTGGCCTTTCCGGCTGCTTCAGCTTCTATCCCGGCAAGAACCTGGGCGCCTGCGGCGAAGGCGGCATCGTTGTCACCAGCAATGACCAGCAGGCCCGTCTCATCCGCATGCTGCGCGACTGGGGCCAGGACCGGCGCTATCACCACGTGCTCGAAGGCTACAACTTCCGCATGGATGCCATCCAGGGCGCGGTGCTGCGCGTCAAGCTGCGCGAGCTGGAGAACTGGACCGAAGCGCGCCGGGCCTGCGCCGGCGAATACAAGCAGCTGCTGGCCGGCGGCCCGGTGGAGCTCCCCTACGAAGCGCCGGGCCGCCGCCATGTCTGGCACATCTTCGCCATCCGCACCCGCGACCGCGATGGCCTGCGCGAAATGCTCGCCCGCGATGGCGTCGAGACCGGGCTCCACTACCCCGTCCCGGTGCATCTGCAGCCCAGCTATGTCGATCTGGGCCACGCGCCCGGCGACTTCCCCCAGGCCGAGGCGGCCGCCGCCACCGTCCTGTCCTTGCCCATCTACCCCGAACTCAGCACCCAGGAAGTCGAGATCATCTCCGATCTGGTGCGTCAGGATGCCTATGTCCATTGAAATGGTGGATACCCCGCGCATCGCCCGCTCGGTGCATGGCCGCCGCGAGATTGATCCCGGTCCCACCTTTGAAGACGGCATGGTCGGCTGGCTGCGCCAGCACTACCCGGCCTCAGCCGTACGCGACCTTTATGGCCGCTTCGCCGTTGGCGATGGCGACCTCGACGCCTTGATGCGCCAGTTCGTCTGGCGCAGCGCCGCCCGGCGCTGCGGGCCGGGGCTGCAGGTCGGCAGCCAGGCTGGCTTCAAGCACATCGAAACCTTCGAGATCGGCGCCAATGTCTTCATCGGCGCTGGCGCCTACATCCAGGGCCGGTTCGATGGCACCTGTATCATCGGCGACAAGGTCTGGATCGGCCCCCAGGCCTATTTCGACGCCCGCAATCTCGTCATCGGCGATTATGTCGGCTGGGGCCCCGGCGCCAAGTTGCTGGGCTCCCAGCACACCGGCCTGCCCGTCTCCGAGCCCATCATCGCCACCGATCTCGACATCCGCCCCGTGCGTATCGGCGCCGGCGCCGATATCGGCACCAATGCCACCATTCTGCCCGGCGTCACCATCGGGGAAGGCGCCATCATCGGCGCCGGTGCCGTGGTGACCACCGATATTCCCGCCTACGCCGTCGCCGCGGGTGTCCCCGCCCGCGTGCTGCGCTGGCGCAAGGACGACGACATCGTCCAAAACCCCAATCAAGGAGCGTCCTGATGCAAGGCAAACGGGTTCTGATCACGGGTGGAGCCGGCCTTATCGGCTCCCATATTGCCGATCTGGTCGCCGACCAATCTCCAGCCGAAATCGTCATCCTCGACAATTTCGTGCGCGGCCGCATGGACAACCTGGCCGCAGCGCAAGCCAAGGCGCCGATCCGGATCATCGAGGGTGATGTCCGCGACATCGCCCTGGTCCATGCCAGCATGGCGGGGATCGACACGCTCTTTCACCAGGCCGCCATCCGCATCACTCAGTGCGCCGAAGACCCGCGCCTCGCCCATGATGTGCTGGCGACCGGTACCTTCAACGTGCTCGAAGCCGCGGTGAAAGCCGGCGTCGGCAAGGTCGTTGCCGCCTCTTCCGCCTCGGTGCTCGGCGCCGCCGATCAGTTCCCCACCACCGAGCTGCACCACCCCTACAACAACCGCACCATCTATGGCGCCGCCAAGACCTACAACGAAGCGCTGCTGCGCAGTTTCAACGAGATGTATGGCCTGCCCTATGTCGCCTTGCGCTATTTCAACGTCTACGGCCCGCGCATGGATGTCTACGGTGCCTATACCGAGGTGCTGATCCGCTGGATGGAGCGCATCGCCAATGGCCTGCCCCCCATCATCATGGGCGATGGCACCCAGACCATGGATTTCGTGCATGTGCGCGATATCGCCCGCGCCAATGTGCTGGCCGCCGCAGCGCCCGCCAGCGACACCGTCTACAATGTGGCGAGCGGCACTGAAACGAGCCTCGCCGAGCTGGCCCGCACCCTCCTCGATGTCATGGGCTCGTCCTTGGCGCCGATCCACGAGCCGGCCCGCAAGGTCAACCCCGTCGCCCGCCGCCTCGCTTCAACCGAAAAAGCGACGCGCGAGCTGGGCTTCACCGCCGAAATCTCGATGAAGGAAGGCCTGCGCGATCTCGTCGCCTGGTGGCAGGCGAGCCGCGGCCTTGTCAGGAGCGATGTAGCATGACCGCCATCCGCCCCCAGCTTCCCGTCGCCAAGCCCGTGCTCGATGAACGCGAGGTCGAAGCCGCCCGCCGCGTCATCCTTTCCGGCTGGGTCACCCAGGGCCCCGAAGTCGCCCAGTTCGAGCAGGAATTCGCCGCCTATGTCGGCGCCCCCCATGCCTGTGCCCTCTCCAACTGCACCACGGCGCTGCACTTGGCGCTGATGGCCGTGGGCGTCGCCGCCGGCGACGAGGTGATCACCGTCAGCCATTCCTTCATCGCCACCGCCAACGCCGTGCGCTATTGCGGCGCCACTCCGGTCTTTGTCGACATTGCGCCCGGCACCTTCAATATCGATTCCGATCGCATCGCCGCCGCCATCACGCCGCGCACCCGCGCCATCCTCGTCGTGCACCAGCTCGGCATGCCTTGCGATCTCGCTGCGATCCTCGCCATTGCCCGCGAACATGATCTGAAAGTGGTGGAAGACGCCGCCTGCGCCACCGGCAGCGAAATCCTCTGGAACGGATCTTGGGAGCGCATCGGCCGCCCGCATGGCGACGTCGCCTGCTTTTCCTTCCACCCCCGCAAAGTCGTCACCACCGGCGACGGCGGCATGTTGACTACAGCCAGCCCTGACTTCGACCGGGCCTTCCGCCATTTGCGCCAACATGCCATGTCGGTGCCCGACACCGTCCGCCACGGCGCCCGCCAGGTGATCTTCGAGAGCTATACCGAGGTCGGTTACAACTACCGCATGACGGACCTGCAGGCCGCCATTGGCCGCGTCCAGCTCGAGCGTCTCCCCGGCATCATCGCTGATCGCCGGCGTCTTGCGGCTCTCTACACAAGCTTGCTCTCGGCCATTCCCGGTCTGCAACCACCGGCTGAGCCAGCCTGGGCGCGCAGCAACTGGCAGAGCTATTGCGTCACCCTGCCCACCCATGCCGATCAGTTGGCTGTTATGCAGGCCCTGCTCGATCGCGGCATCTCTGCCCGGCGCGCCGTGATGAACTCCCATCTCGAGCCCGCCTATGCCCGCAAGAACCTCCATCGGCAGGCCGGCTCGCTCGAGCACTCCGAGCACGCCCAGCGCACCGGGATCATGCTGCCGCTCTTTGCGCAGATGAGTGAAGACGATGTGCGCTTCGTTGTTGCGGAACTGGCCCAGATTCTCGAGCAGGTTCCCGAACTCGCGTCCTAAACCCCATCAACAGCTGACGCCGTCCGCGTCGGCTTCATCCCGAGCCCCACCCGTACCACCGTGGGCAACCAAGCGGGTATCCAGCGCTGCGGCAACAGCGCAATTAACTGGCTGAGTGCATACCAGCTCGCTCCGGCCGTCGCGATCGCCGCAACCGCAAAGCCGGGCCAGAATGGCAGCAGTTCCACTGCCGCCAGCACCGCGGCGCTCAGGGTAACAAACCCCGATCCCAGCACCAGGTTCTCGCGCGACCAGCGAAAGCCATCAAGGCTCCGCACCAGCCCATAGATCAGCATGCCGTGCCAGAGATAAAGCCCCACAAAGGCGATGCCTGCGCCGGCCAGGCCAACAAGATCGAGCAGCAACCAGGTCAACCCGACCTGCACCGTTGCCGCCGCGAGCTCCGTCCAGAAGAAGATCTGCTGCTTGCCCTTGGCTAGGATGATGAACCCCATCGGCCAGGCCACCACGCGCAACAGCATCCCGAGACAAAACCAGCGTAGCAACGGCACCGCGCCTGCAAACTCTGCTGAGTAAAACACCGCCATCACCAGCGGAGCCAGCGCCAGCGTGGCCAGCAGTCCAGGTCCCGCGAGTAGGAGACTAACCCGCGCCTGCTCGTTGACCATGCGTGTGCTGGCGACCTGGTCATCGGCAACCGCCGAAAGGCGCGGGTAAAAGTCGGTGCCCATCGCCTGGAGGATAAAGCCGACATAAATGCCCCCCAGCGCCCAGGCCGCCTGGTAGTTGCCGGCGGCATCCACGCCCAGTTCCTGCACCACGAGGATCCGGATAAGAAAGGCCGATCCGGCCATCAGCAACCCGCTAGCCATGAAGGCAAAGCCCAGCATCAACAGCCCCTTGGCCTCGGCACTAAACTCAGGCAGCGAAAGGCTGACCTCAGGCAGCGTGATTTTGCGGCAATACCATAGCGCAGCAATCCAGGTGGTCGCCGCCACCGCAATCAGCGACGGCACAATGCCGGCCTCCCCGAGCCAATATACCAGGGGAACCGCCACCACCGTGTTGAGCACCGCACCCACCACCGTCATCCTCGCTAGATCCCCGATGCGGCGACTGCCTTGGATGATCGCCATCGGTGCGCCCGCGAGAATCCGCAGCAGCACCGCTACACTCACCAGCATCACCGCGCCCGCATGCGCCGCCGTTCCAAAGGACAAGGTGGCGATCGGAACCGCAAAACCGATCAGCAAAACCATCCCCAGTACACCCAGCAGCAACGAAGCGCGCGCCAGCACTTTGGCCACGCGTGCAACCTTGAGTGCGTCCCCGGTCCCGCTGGCGAGTGCCACCTGCCGCACCCCGCTGGCCTGGATGCCCAACCCGGCAATGCTCGAGCCGAGGTCAATGATCACGTTGAACAGCCCGAACAGCCCCACGCCTGCAGGGCCCAGAAGCACAGCAAGCACTTTGAGACGCACTACGGACATGAGGATATTGATGACCGATGACCCTCCAATGAGGGAGGTTGATTTCAGAATCGCTCCATATCGGGTTTGCGCCCGATCATCCTCACTTGTATCGCTCACCACGGTTCCTGAAATATGCTGCCTTGTCCCATCAGGATTGCAGCCGCCAAGGCCAATGGGCAATCGCCCGAACTTGTGGTGTCGCGGCAATCGCTAGTCCAGAGGATCGGCCGTGCCCCGGTCTGCTAAAACATGTGGACTAGCGGGCCTGCTGCCACACCACCCGCGAGCGAACACTGCGTCGCATCAATTGTCAGTGGCCGCGCCGCCGGCCGCCACATGCCGTCCCAAACTGAGACACTCCCGCCACATGCGAAGCAGCGGTCCGTCAGTTATCCTGACCTTTATTGAGAGTTCAATCCATAATTTACTTGCTCATTGATCGCACAAATCAGCGAAAGCAAGCAACTTACAAGGACAACAGAGATATGATGATTCTTGTCGCCAGTATCTTTCCTGTGGCAATTCAGCCGCATCTTGCGCGCAATCTCGCCGACCGCGACGGGGAAACGGGCCGAAAAGCGCCCGCCCGATAGGAGGTTGCAACAAGCCATAAACCCTATGGCTCCTCGCTTACCAAGATAAGGGCCCACTGGGGAGTTGCCGGAACTCGGCCGCCCGAACAAACTACTCCGGTTCACGAAACCAGCTTAATTATCTGAAAATGCAACTGATTTCTCAAGAACGCCAGTTCGGCCCCACCCCGTGCACAAGAAAATCTCACCCAGTTTGACCCGCTTCGAAGAACTCCCGGCGGAACCCAAAGCAACCCCCCGGAGCGTTTTTCGGCTACTATTTTGGCCTACTAGCCTTACCGCACCCAAAATAATCAATTGCCAAGATACTTGCGCTCGTCTGGCTTGAGCCGCGAGTTTGTCACGGCTGTGTCACGACGGGTATGTTCCTTGGGAGCGTCCTAAGTTAAATAGGACTAAAAAATCATCAGTTGGGGCAATCATGTTGGAAGTCATCAACCACAAGGAAGAAGGCATCTATGCCTTCTGGCACACGACCCCGTCGCGCGATGCAGAGGGCCGAGACGGAATTCTCATCCTGGCGAACACTGGCGTGACATTCCAGAGTCTGCTCAAGGCCGCTCAGCAGTGCTTCTTGCGCGTCGGGGTAACCCTATCGAGTCAGCTGCCTGAGGACGCCACGGTTCCATACAAGCCGCGGCTGATCCTGCTGGACGCTCTCGCCTTTCGCAATATACCGGGCATGATCTCGCAATGCCGCGAGCGCTACCCGGACTCGCCCATCGCGCTTTTGGTCGAGAATGGCTGGAGCGAGGATCCGGCGCTGCGTGCTGTTGTGGCCGAACGCGCGATCCAGGGCCTTGTGCCCTTCAACCTCCAGATCAATGTCTGGCTAGCTGCAATCTGGCTCCTGCTTAATGGTGGCGAGTATTTTCCGAGCGTCGCCTCCCCTCGCTCAGCCGCGCGCGGCTTTCTGACCCGCCGCAGTCCCTCGAGTGGCCCGGAAGGAGCCACGGGCAGCGACACCGTTGGGGTACTGTCCAACCGGGAAGCCGAAGTGCTTGAGCTGATGTCCGACGGCTATCAGAACAAGATCATCGCGGCCAAGATGGAGCTGTCCGAGCACACGGTGAAAGTGCACGTGCACAACATCATCCGTAAGCTAAAGGTGCATAACCGCACCCAGGCAGCGGCTGTGTTTCGCTCGTTTGATCGACGACCGGGCTATGACACCCCACCAGCCGGCACCATGCCCGCTATCGTACGGACGCTATGAAGGGGCGTTAAAAACCCCTAGCGTGAGTAAATTGAAGTCCAGGCGGCCACGGACAGCAACACCAGTCAATCCGCGCAAACCACTACAATAATAGACTGACTGTTGCCGCGACCCATCCGCTACGATCACCGTCGTAAGGAGGGCCGACGAGTTAGGCGTGTCATAATTGCTAAACTACAGATCGTAAGCCGGAACCCGGGGGGGATATCATGTATGTGATAGACGGCCGAACGGCACAGGTGTCGATTTTTACCTTCGGAAATTGCCATGTGCAATCTTCGGGCAGGTTGATCAATCCACCGTTCAACTTGCTGCGAATTTTGGTCTACATCCTGCTTGAAGGACACGGAAAACCGGTTGTGCGACGGCGTATCGGCGATCTGATCTGGTCGGACAATGGCTCCGAACAGGCCAATGCCGATATCCGCCAAACGGTGGCGCGTATCCGCAAGTTCCAGGACGACAACAACTTCGAGTTGTTTTCTGCCGATCAACAGATGGCCTGGCTTAATCTGGACCAGAACATCTATATCGACTTGGCCGAATTCTTGGATATCGCCGCCAATCCCACCTCCAAGGGCTGCGTGCGGATGTGCGAGATCTATCGGGGGGAACTGCTGGAATCCCTGCGCTCGGCGGGCGAAGGGTTCGAGGAGTGGCTGGCCTTTCAGCGAACTGCCCTGCGTTACGAATTCATCAGTGCGGTCTCCCAGGCCATCGAGCTCGACACCGATCTAACGGCTCAGGAGCGCCATGCCTGTGCCACCCGCTTGCTGCAGATCGACCCATATCATGAGGGCGCCCACCGCGCCTTGATGTATGACGCGGCTGCCAAGGGCCAGTTCTCGTTCGTCAAGCAACTCTTCAATGATTGCAGCAAGCGGCTGCGGGAGGAGCTGGGTGTCGGGCCCGATGACGAAACAGTACGGCTTTACCGCGAACTGATCAGCAGAAGCCCTACCGCCTAGTTCGCCGCTTCGAGCACTTCGCGCGCGATGTGCTCGCCGATCGGCAGGGCCGATGTTGCTGCGGGAGACGGTGCATTGCACACATGCAGCATGCGCTCCCCCCGCAGCAGCAGGAAATCCTGCACCATGGTCCCGTCGCGCCGCACCGCCTGCGCCCTGATGCCCGCCGGCATCGGGGTCAGGTCTTGAAGGGTCAGCGACGGGCAGTACTTGCGGCACGCCTCCAGATAGCGCCGCCGGAACAGGCTATTGGCCATTTCCTCGGCGCCCGCCCGAAAATGGCGGCCCATCGTGCGCCAGAACCCCGGAAACCCCACCGCTGCCGCGATGTCGGGCAGGGAGACCGCGCCCTTGTTGTAGCCCTCGCGCGCCAGGCCCAGCACCGCATTGGGCCCTACGCTCACCCCACCGCCGATCATCGGCGTCAGGTGAATGCCCAGAAACGGCAAATCGGGGTCGGGCACTGGATAGATCATGGCCTTGACCACCTGGTCGCGCTGGCTGGCGAGCCGGTAGTATTCCCCGCGAAACGGCACGATGGCAAAGTCTACCTCAAGGCCGGCGAGGCGCGCCACCCGGTCCGATTGCAGCCCGGCGCAGGCGACCAACTGCCCTGCCGTGAACGGCACGCCTCCCGCTGACAACTCCACCCAGCGGCCGCGCGCCTGAATATAGTCCGCCGTGGTGGATAACCGGATCTCGGCCCCCGCTTCGGCCAACTCGGCCGCCAGCGCCGCAAGGATCTGCTTGTAGCCGACAATGGCCGAACTCCTGACCAGCAGGGCGCTCAGGCCGGTGATATTGGGCTCCATCGCCTCAATACCAGCGCGGTCGAGCAACTCCACCGCAATCCCGTTTTCCTGCGCCCGCTGGTGCAGCTTGGCCAGACGCTCCTCCTCAAGTGCATTGGTCGCCACGATCAGCTTTCCGCGTTCCTCAAAGGCAATGCCCTGCTCGCGGCAATATTGCTTGGTCCGCGCCATTCCCTCCTTGCACAGCCGGGCCTTGAGGCTCCCCGGCGCATAATAAATGCCCGAATGGATCACCCCCGAATTGCGACCTGTCTGGTGCTGTCCGAGGCTGGCTTCCTTTTCCAGCAGCACCAGCGTAGCGCCTGGCCGCTTGGCCAACAGCGCCTTGGCCGTCGCCAGGCCGACAATGCCGCCCCCGATCACACAGAAATCGTAATGCATGCTGCTCGGTCCGCTTTGGCGCGCGATCGCTCGAGGGAGGGATGCTCACCACTACGCTCATCCTCGCTTGCCCGCCAAGCCAATCATAGTGATTGCCCGGTTAATCCCGAGCCGGCGCCGCGATGAACCCATTGCGCCGCCTCCGCGTTTATCGCCCTTGCCGACCGCTCACGCCGATCCCATTGTCGGTGCTATCCGGCTCATACCCCCTGGAGGTTGCCCATGCGTATCGCCGTATTTGGAACTGGTGAGGTCGGTTCGGCCGTTGCCGGCAAGCTCAAATCTCTCGGCCATGACGTCGTGTTCGGCTCGCGCCATCCCCGCCCTGATCAGGATGGCATCCCCGTCCTCAGCCATTCGGAGGCGGCCGAGCATGGCGAATGGCTAGTCAATGCCCTTCACGGCGAAGACGCCATGGCGATCCTGCCGCCCCTGCCCCTTGCCGGCAAGCTCCTGATCGATGTCGGCAACTTCCAATCCGTCATCACGGGTCCCCTCACCCATACGCTGGGCGAAAGCTTGCAGAACGCGCTGCCCGACACCCGTGTGGTCAAGACGCTCAACTTCGTCAGCGCCCAACTGATGGGGGCCCCCGAACGCCTGTCGGCGCCCCACACTATGTTTATTGCGGCCAATGACGCAGGAGCCCGCGCCGCAGTCATCGAACTGCTGCAGGATTTCGGCTGGCGCGACATTCTTGATCTGGGCGACTTGACGGCCTGCCGGGCCATGGAAAGCCTCGCGTCCATGTGGATCCGGCTCTACGAGACCCTTGGCCATGTTTATTTCAACATCGCCATAGTCCGCGATCCCGTCTGAACGGGGCGCTACTCCGCCCCTTTTCGCACCACCTCTACCTGGAGCGAGCCTGCGGGCAACGGCGCCAGCAGTTCCGCTTCCGGCCGTGTCAGGAACAGCCAGGCTGCCCAGTCCTTGGGCCGCAACACGCAAATTTGCCGGTCATGGATCGGTGCTATGTCGGGGCCAGGCTCTGTGGTAAGCATGGTAAAGCTCAGGGCCCCGTCTTCCGCCTCGCTCCACAACCCGGCAATTCCCATCACAGGCGAGTCGTGCAGCGTAAAGCGGTACTTGGTCTTGGGATATTTGCTGCCGGTGAATTCAAAGAACCCGGACAGCACCACGACGCAGCGCCGGGAATCGGCAAAATGCCGCCCATCGGATTTGAAGTTGAACACGGGCCCCGCCTTGGGCCGCGGCGGCGGAAAGCCAAAGCGCATCAGCACCAGTTCCACCCCGTTGCCTGCGGCGCGCAGCACCGGCCCCTCATCGCCGATGCGGATATCATCGGCCCGGATCAGCGCCGCTTCGGGCTCCCCCGCTACGCCCACCTCCAGCGCCGCAATCGCCCGCGCATAGTCCGCCTGGCTGACATGTTGTTCATAGTCGTTGCACATAGCCGGGAGCAAACCACGCCGCCTCAACGGGTTCAACTTTTCTGCGAGGCCGTGCTGCCCCTCAAGGGCTGAAACCCTTCAAAACCGGGCCCTCCATCACCATATAAGTGGCTGAAAACCGGAGCTAAAAGGATGTTTAACGAAACCACGTTTCGGCGCCATGCCGAAGAAACCTTGGCCTTGTCAGCCAGGCTCAAGCAGGTCCGGCGCCTGTTCAAGACGGAAGGTGGTCACCTCACCAATGCCGGCCGCGCCATTGTCGCCGAGGGCCTCAAGCAGGGCATGACCACCGCCGATCTGGCCGAACTGCTCGAGGTCAATCCAGCCGTGGTGCGTTACCATGCCCGCCAGCTCGGCCACGCCCTCCAGGGTGAACTGCGCCTGCGCCCGGCCCGCCGCGATCACGCCGAACCCCAGCGCCTGCTCCAAGCAAGCTGACCCGTTCGCTCGATCTGGGCTAGGCCCGTGGGCTCCCGGCAAGCGGGGCCGCCCGCTCAACTTATCCCCGGTGCCAAAAGCTCGGTTATTGTTGCCCCATCTTCATGCGCAACTGCGCGGTCGCGACGAACGGTCGGGATGGGGACGCCGGATGGCATGGGGGTCGCTCCATGTCCTGTGGTTTAAAGGATGATCTGTGACCCGATTTGAGCCCCCGGGTTTGTCTTTCGGCACGGGCTTAAGCCGAGGACGGTCCTTTCCATAGAGTCTCCGGGATAGCATGGGGCAAGGCTCGCTTCACCTATACCTTTTGCCGGACGACCGGCACCGAGGCGATCCTTGCCCCATGTCGCAGCCGCTGGCCCTTGGCCGAGCGGAGATTTGGCACGTCCGCATTCCCGCCCCGCAAATAAATTGATCGCCATTGTCGCGCCCCCGCGGCCCCAATCGTCTATGATCAGGCACAAGCTTGGAGGAGCAGGCGATGGAGCGTGGTTATGGTTGGGTGATCGTCGGCGCCGGCGCCGTGATCACCTGTGTGGCGGCGGGCTCGATGTTTGCCCTGCCCGTTTATCTGCAGCCCATTGCCGATGACACCGGCTGGAGCCGCGCCGGCATCTCGCTGGCCATGACCATGGGCTTTCTCGTCATGGGTGTAGCCGGCTTTGCCTGGGGCACGGTCACCGACCGCATCGGGGCCCGTCCGGTTGTGCTGCTCGCCTCCTGCATCCTGGGCTTCGGGCTCCTCGTCGCCAGCCGCGCCCCCAATCTCCTGGTCTTCCAGCTGGCCTATGGCGGGGTCATGGGCGCCTCGATCGGCGCCTTCTTCGCGCCCATCATGGCCACGACGATCGGCTGGTTTAATCAGAACCGCGGCCTTGCCGTCGCGCTGGTGTCGATCGGCGGCGGCGTGGCGCCCATGGTCGTCACCCCGCTCGCCAGCGTGCTCATCACCGCCTATGGCTGGCGCTCGGCCATGCTGCTCACCGCCATTGTTGCCTGGGCCATTCTCCTGCCCACAGCCCTGCTGATCCGCCGCGCCCCGGCCGAAGCCCCCGCTTCCGAGCCAACTCAAAACGCTACCAGCACAGCGCCCAAGGGCTCGATCGGCACCGTGCTGCGCACCCCGCAATTCGTCGTCCTCGCTGGCACCTTCTTTCTCTGCTGTGCCGCCCATTCCGGCCCCATCTTCCACACCGTCTCCTACGCCATGCTCTGCGGCGCCTCCTCCCTCGCTGCCGCCAGCATCTATAGCGTCGAGGGCCTGGCCGGTCTCTTCGGGCGCCTGATCTTTGGCCTCCTCGCCGACCGGCTGGGCGTCAAGCGCATCATCATCGGCGGGCTCCTGCTCCAGGCAGCCGGCATCTACACCTATATCTATGTGACGCAGATCACCGACTTTTACATGCTGGCCGCCGTGCTCGGCCTCGCCTATGGCGGGGTCATGCCCCTCTATGCCGTGCTGGCCCGCGACTACTTCCCCGCCCATGTCATGGGCACGGTTCTGGGCGGCATCACCATGACCTCCAGCATCGGCATGGCCTTCGGCCCCATTGGCGGTGGCTGGATCTTCGACACCTTCGGCGATTACCACTGGCTCTATATCGCCTCCGCCCTGATCGGGCTTGCAGCGGCAGCCGTCGCCCTCGCCTTCCCACGCCCGAGCCAACCCTCCGGGGGGCTCGAGCCGGTGCCGGCCTGAGGGAGCTAAACGGCGCGGCGCACCTGCTCGAGATATTTCTCCCGCTGCGCCGCGCTCGACGTCTTGATCCCCCCGAACCGGGTGACCTTGACCGGCCTGATCCCGCAAAACTGCAGCACCGCATTCTTGACCGTCGCCACATCGCTGTTGCGATAAGCCAGCAGCAGATAGATCGAGGGCCCGTCCGAAGTGGTGAACAGTTGCGCGTCGCGCCCCTTCAAGAGCTTGTCCCAGAACGGGTCATTCTCGTGGTAGCTGAAGGCCTGGCCCGGCAGGATCGCCCGGTCGAAAAAGCCCTTGAGCAGCGCCGGCACCGATCCCCACCACACCGGATAAAACAGCACGATCCGTTCGCACCATTCGATATTCTCCTGCGCGGCCTTGAGGTCAGGCTCGAGCTCCTGGATCACCTCATAGCCGTGCCACAAAATGGGATCGAACTTGAGCTCCCCTAGATTGTGCCGGCGTACCTCATGCCCCTTGGCCTCTGCCGCCGCCTGGTAGGCATCGGCCAGCGCACCATTGAAACTCTCCGCATCGGGGTGTCCGAGAACAAGATAGATGCGCATGGCGGCCCTCCGATTTTTGGCATTGCCCGATCCTGCCGGGCCGTCTGCTGCCAGTGTTGATCAGCCAACTCCCTCGCGCAACCGCTCAGGCCTCGCCCAGCACCTTGCGCCATATCTGCCATTCGCGCCGGGCATCCTCCTGCGCCCGGTGGGCCACTGGCTGACTGTCCGCTTCCGCCCGCGCCGCTTCGATCACCGCCTGTGCCTCATCGGGCCCCAGTCCTCGACTTGCCGCGGCCTCAGCAAAGGCCAGGTCCGTTGCTTCCAGCCGCACCAGATGCCGTGGATGCCCTGCCGCTCGCAGCAACATGCTTAGCCAATGCCCATCCCAGGATGGGGCGCTGGCAAACACGCGGTTGCCATCCCAAAGCTGCAGCACCCGCTCGCAGGCTTCCGTCGCCTCAACACCCTTATCCACCAGCTCTTCCCGCGTGATATGGTGAATAGCTTCGGCACCCGGATCCCAATCGGTCCATCCCGGTGCCGGTTTGATCAGGAGACTTTCGCCGCTGCCGTCTTCCCGCACCCAGCCCACTTCGATCGGATAGCTCTGTTTTTCCAGCGATGATGCCTCGAAGTCGAGAAATACGAGCACGAGCTACACTTCCTTTTCGAGACGCAACGGGGTTTTGAACCGCACATCCTGCTGCGGGAACGGGATCTCGATCCCTTCCACTTTGAACGCGTCCCACAGCGCCAGCAGCACTTGCCCGCGCACATTGGTCAGCCCGTTTTGCGGATCGTTGATCCAGAACCGCAATTTGAAGTCCAGCGACGATGCTCCGAACGCGGTCATCCAGCACACCGGCTCCTTGAAGGCGCTCACCCGCTCGACCCCCCGGGCAGCGGCAATGGCCACGGCCGTGACATGATGGGGATCGGATTCGTAACTGACGCCGAACTCCACATCGATGCGCACATTCTGGTCCGAATAGCTCCAGTTGATCACCTGCTGGGTAATGAAATCCTCGTTCGGGATCAAATATTTGCGCCCATCCCGCGTCACCACCGAAACAAAGCGCGCCCGCAATTCGGTGATCCAGCCAAAGGTCTCGCCCACCTCGATCGTGTCCCCCGGCTTCACCGAGCGATCAAGGAGGATCAGGATGCCAGAGATGAAGTTGGACACGACCTTTTGCAGGCCAAAGCCGATGCCAACACCAACAGCGCCCGAAATCACCGTCAGGGCCGTCAGATCCACCCCGGTCGCTGTGAGCGCAAATGCGCCCGCCCCGATCACCAGCACAATGCGGATCAGCTTGGACAACAGCACCTTGCCCGAAGCCGACATATCATCGGCGCGCGCAATCCGGCCCTCGATCACATGGCTGATAAACAGCGCCAGCCACACGACCCCGGTGACCACCAGTGCCGCGCGGATCACCAGCAGCGCCGAAATGCGCACCTCGCCGATGCTGAACGCCAGATGATCGAGCGCTTGAGCCACGGGCGTGCCGATCCCTAGCACCAGCACGGCCACATAGATCCAGCCGATCGCCGCCACCACCTGGGCCAGGCTCCGATTGCGGATCAGCCGCGTGAGCACCGAAAGCACCAGCCAGGCCGCCGACAGCAGCAGCACGCTCGCCAGCAGCGCATCTGGAACATCGGCCGCGATCATGGTGAGCCGCATTACGAAGAGGACGACCACGAACACCACCCAGCGCGAGCGCCGGATCGTGGCAATCACCAGTCGCAGCAGGTCGGGGTTGCCCTTTATGCTCCGGCCCCAGCGCTCCAGCCGCCGCTCCAGCGCCTTGCCGGCAAACCTCGCGATCACCCAAGCCAGGGCGATGAGCACCGCCTGCAGCAGCGTCCACTCGTTCCAGTAGAGCCCAAGGAAATCGCGCATCCAGCGCTCAACTGCGTTTCCCCACTGCGCCCATTGCTGCGGCATCGTGCCTGGTCCCTCGCCTGCCAGCTTAACGAGGCAGCCGGTGAATGGTTGTCATCCGTCAAGGGAACGCGCCGCCGGGCGCGGCATTCCCTTCTCCGGAGGTACCGGATGGACAATTTCCCGATGCGCTTGGGCGTACCCGTCAAGATCATGGGCAAGCCCGATCTTAAGAGCAACGATGCCCGGCGCGCCCAGAACGCCCCGCATCTCAAAGTCTCGCTGGGGTACCTCGACGCCATCTTCGATTATCTGGTGGGTCACGGCATCCACATGTACCGCATGAGTTCGGACCTGGCCCCCTATGCCACCCACCCCGACATGCCGCTCTTTCATTCCATGGTGGCGGACAGCCGTGCAGAGCTTGCCGCCACCGGCGCCAAGGCCCGCCAGCTGGGGCTGCGCCTGTCCTTCCATCCCAGTCAGTTCGTGGTCCTCAACAGCCCCGATCCGGAGCTCGTGCGCAAAAGCGTCTGGGACCTGACCTCCCAGGCCGAAATGCTCGACGCCATGGAGCTTGGCCCCGAGGCCGTGCTGGTGATCCATGTCGGCGGCGTCTACGACGACAAGGAGGCCGCCCGCACCCGCTGGGTGGAAACCTGGAAGAGCCTGCCCGAGCCGGTGCAGCGCCGCCTCGTGCTCGAACACGACGACCTGCGTTTCTCGGCGGCCGACGTCTTATGGATCCACCAGCACACCGGCGTCCGGCTGATCTTTGACCACCAGCACTTCTGGTGCCTCAATCCCGAACATGCCGGCCTGCGCGAAACGCTCACCGCCATTCTGCGCACCTGGCCAGATGGCGTGCGCCCAAAGGTGCACTTCTCCTCCCCCCGCACCGAGATGCGACAATTGCCGCGCAAGGACAAGAAAACGGGGAAAGCCACAATGGTCAATGCCGCGCCGGTCTGGACGGGTCACGCCGATTTCGTCAACCCGTTCGAGTTCGCCACCTTTATGCGCACGGCGGCCGGGCTCGACTTTGACGTGATGCTGGAAGCCAAGGTCAAGGACCTAGCGCTGATCCGCCTCCGCCCGGACTTGATCCGCTACGCGCCCGATGTGGCCGAACGCTTCGGTCTCGTCCAAGCCCTCCAGGCGCAACTCGACAGCGAGCAGTCAAGCCTGCTCGAACTCGATCCAGCCTAACAAGGGACTCGAAGGCTTCAGCGCCAGTGCTGGGGCCAATACACGTCATCCCGATAATCGGCCGGGATCGGCGCCAGCCGGCAGATCGCTGCCGTGGCCAGGTTGATCTGGTCTTCCATCTGCCGGATCTCGGGTGGCATCTGCCGTCCGGTCACAAATGCCCGCCGTCGCCATTCATCGATCCGCAACAGGCGCAAGCGGCGCTCGGCTTCTGCCTCGACATCCTCGGCAAACACCGCATCGCTTGCCACCGGCCGCCGGGCCTTCGCAGGTCTTGTCCAGGCTGCTTCGAACACTGCTTCCGAATTGCGCATCACGACCTTCAGTCTGGCAGCGTTCCAGTGCTGCCCGTCCCGTAGATTGCGATGCGAAGGTTACAAATCTGCAAACGCTGGGCGGTAACTATTGAGGGGGGGTCTCGTGGTTCTGCGCCGCCTTGCGGTCGCGCCGCTTGCGCCGCCAAGTCGTCCATTTACGCGTGCCAGTCACAATCACGGCGTTCACCGGCCCCCGCAAAAACGGCAGATCGATCGCCAGCAGCAGCAAGCCCAGCGGCAGCATCCAGGCCCCCAGCACCGGCAGAAAGCTGAAGACGCCGCCAAGGATCAACAACACCCCAAGGGGGATCCGCACCAGTCGCGCTCCGGGCCGTCGAAGCCATTCCAGAGCCCTTGCGGCAAAATTGGGCACGCGCCGCTCCAACTTGTCGAACTGGCGAAACAGGCGAGCCTTGCTCTTGCCGGACATTGGGGCGTTCCTCTGATGTAAACGCCATATCGTGACGCCGCTCACGCAATCCAAGGGCAGCCCCTGCGGTTCCCTCCTCAGGGTCTGCAAAAAGCGCTGGCGGAACCCCAATCTTTCCCCGGTGTTGTGCAATCAGTTAAAACCACGGCGGAGCGTCACCCCATGGCCAATGTAACCGAGCATGCCCTGTCCCGCATCGAAGACCTTACCCGCCAACTGGCGCATCTGCGCAAGGAGCTTTCCGGTCGTGTCGCCCCTGCCCGCAAGGCGGGCTCGCATGCTTTGCACGATGCGCAGCATCAGGCGGCCGAACTGGCGCAGGATCTGGGTGAGTATGGTTCTGCAGCCGCCCATCTGCTTGGCCGCCAGGCCCGCCACGCCGGCAAAGCGATCAAGAATGACCCTGTACCACTGGTGGTGGCGCTTGGCACCTTCGTGCTGCTGTCGTCCCTCTTTGCGCGGCGTCGCCGCTGAGGAGGGCACGGTTAACCGGCACTTAACCGCGTTTGGCAGACTTTCCTTAAATATGTTCCGGCATTTTCGGTCTGGCATGCTTTTGTGCCACACACCGGAGTCCGCCGATGCGCGCTGCCACCAGAACCATTCTGCGCCTCGTCGCCGTAACCGTAGCCGCCTCAACTCTGGGCGGCTGCAGTTTTTTGGGCATGAGCTTCGGCACTGCCCGGCTCAGCGAAAAAGAATGCCTGATGCGCGCGATGTATTTCGAGTCCAACCGCTCGAGCTCTGAAGGCATGCTGGCGGTTGGTACCGTGGTAATGAACCGGGTCAATGACCCCCGCTATCCCAAGTCGGTCTGTGGCGTCGTCGGCCAACCCAAGCAATTCGCCCAGGGCGTGCTCAGCCGGAAGATGACGGACTCCGGCGCGATCCTGGCCGCCCAAACGGCCGACCAGGTCATGCGGGGAGCCCGCCACCCCGGGGTGCGGGGCGCCAAGCACTTCCACACCGCCGGGCTGCGCTTCCCCTACAACAACATGCACTATGTGCTCGAAGCGGGCGGCAACGAGTTCTACGAGAAGTACTGACTCCTAGAATTCGCCGCCAATATCGAAGTCGGAGTCGTCGCCGCCTCCAAAATCCTGCTCAGCATCTTGCTCGCTGCCGTTATCCCCGCCCGGCTCATCGGCGTTAAGCTCTCCGGCATGCGCATCTCCCGAAAACATCCCGGCAATCGCACTGCCCAGCAATACGCCACCGGTTATGCCCAGCGCCGTTTGCGCGGCGCCGGCCAGAAAGCCGCCGCCCCCGCCCATCCCCGGGCTGCGGCGCTCCTGGTAGTCACCACTGTCGCGTCGGCCCCAAGGCCCCTGCCGATTGTTTTGCTGCCCACTAGGTCGGTTTGCGTCGCCAAACACGCCGCCGAGAAAGCCGCCGCCCGAACCGCGCTGCGCCTGTGCCAATTCAGCTTCCAGTTGCTCGATGCGCTCCTGGGCGCCTTCCAGGGCGCGCTCCTGCACGATGATGGTTTGCGCCATGTAGTAGGGCGAGGCCGGCGCTTCGGTCAGCCGCTGCCGGATCAGCATCTCGGCTTCCCGGTCCCGTGGCGGGCTGTTGCGCGCCACCTGCTCGATGCGCTCGAACAAGCCGTCAATCGCGTAGCGGTCTTCGGAGTTCATGCTGACTCTCCCTTTCTGGATCAACAGGGAGGAAATGGTCACGCCGGGCAAGCGTTGCAACCATGCGACAAAGCGATGCCTCAGGCGCCGAAGCTGAACCCGAACACATGGCCGAGCACGAACAAGGCGCTCCACAGCAATGCCAGCGTAACGCCCCAAACAATCACCACCGCCGCCACGGCGCAGAACATGCCGATAAGGATCCACACCCCATCCCGTTGCAACACGCCCAGCGACAACACACAAATGGTGAAAGCCGGCAGCATATTTCCCAGTGGGATGGGCAAGAAGAGGATGATGGACAACAATAGGCACACAGCACCAACCACATATTCCGCCGGTGGTCGGGCCAGCATCTGCAGCCGTGGTCGCATCAGGCGTTCCGCCTTGCCGAGCCACGGCGCCGCCAGATTGGCCACCTTCTCGAACTCAGTGCGGGACAAGGAGCGGTTGGTGATCACCTTGGGCAGCCATGGCCGCTGCCCGAGCATGAGTTGGAACGCCAGGAAAATCAGCGGAGCCCCGAGCACCGCGGAGACACCGGGAGGCACCGGGATGGCATTGGGAACCGCGAACAGGAACATCAGTGCCCCGCTCGCCCGATGCTGCAGAGCTTGCAGCAGATCCCCGATGGAGATCCGCTCACGTTCCACATTCTGGGCGATGCCAAGCAGGATTGCAGATAATGGTTCCGGCGCGTCGGGCGCGGGATCTGCAGCTATTTCGATGGTCCGATCCTGGGTTATGGCATTCGCCTTTCGCTTGGGTCCGAACCCATACTGTCCCGCCCAAAATCAAAACGCCAGTGGCTTGTCAGCCGTAGGCCGATTTCTGCTTCGGTGGCAGTTAATTGCGGCGAATGTCGTTGTAGTCCTTGGTCACCGGCTTGCCCCGGAAGGTCACCCAGAAAAAGTTCAGCGTATAGGTGCCCGCGGTGCGGAACACGCCTTCCTTTTCCAGCCGCCGGCCCGATGTCTTCATCTTGAGCGCGAAGGTCCATTTCACGCCACCGACCTTGGACAAGCGCACCGCCACGTCGGTATCCTCGCCAAAGAACTGGATCGATCGGTCATAACCGCCGACCTGGGCCCAGGCGGCCCGCTTGAACACGAAGTTGCCGCCCTGCACCACCGATCCGACGCGCAGGATGAAGCGATTAACGATGTAGATGAGGTAGGTCAGCCCATAAAAGGCATTCACGAGTGCGCGGTTGAACCAGCTCATGTCATAATAGATATAGGGCCCGCTGAGGCAGACAAGCTTGGGGTCTTTGCCGAATTCGCGCAGCACCGTATCGATCCAGCCCTCGGGCACCATCGTATCGCTGTCGATATTGGCAATCAGTTCGGCGTTCGTGGCGTTGAAGCCAGCATCGCGCGCATTGACAAGACCCTTCTTGGGCTCATCCACCACGCGCACCGTGGGGAAGCTGCGCGCGATCTCGCCGGTGCGGTCGGTCGAGGCATTATTGACCACGATGATTTCGGCATCGGCACCGGACCGGGCAATCTCCGCCACCACCGATTCCAGGCACTTTCCGATCAGCGCTTCTTCGTTATAGGCCGGAATAACAAAGGCCAACTTCATGGACATGCCCCTTTTTGCGCACTGGCGCCGGGCCTTGGATTAGCCGCTGCCGTGCGCCAGAGCAACAAGCACCGCTGCCGCAGCAATGCTCGCTGCTGGTTTGCCCACCAAAAGCGGCTATGTTGACCTCATGACCCGCTTCGCCCCCGCCATTGCCCTCCTGCTTGTTACCGGCAGCACGATCCTGATCTCCGGCGCCCTTGCCGATGGCCGGGGTGATTGGCACGGCTATGCGTGGCAGAGCATCAAGGTGGCCGACTGCGTTCCGCAGCCCACCGGCACTCTCGCCTGCCCGCACTTTCACGAAAAGTGGGATTGGAAACGCGACCAATGGGTCGATATCACCATCACGCTTGATCGGGACCGCCAAACCCTGCATCTGCGCCAGCAGCTGAGCGACAATGACCGGCGCGACACCGACTATGTCTGCGTCACCGCCGTGGTGGTCGACGCCGAAGGCCACAACCTGGCTGTGCATCACCAGAACTGGCTGATACACGGTGGACAAAGCCGCGCAGCCGATTTCACCTATGCCAGCCCGCGTCTGCCGACGGCCACCAGCATCCAGATCGGCTCCAAGCAATGCCGCGACGGGGCGGGGCAGGACGACGATGCTTATGCCACCGTGCTGGCCCGCCTGGCCGAAGCACCAGGCCCTCATGGTTAACCAGCCCCTGCTCCAATCGATAAAACTCGCATAAAAACTACTCGGCAGTGTTCGGACCGGTGCAAGCGGCGCCTTCTAGTTTGGTCTCCATCGAGGAGATCACGCAATGCACCGCACCAAGATGGCTTTAGTTTCAGCCTTGCTCACCCTGGCCTTAGGCCTGGGAGCGGTGCCCTCCCAGGCGCTCGATCTCACCAATGTCGCTTATGTGCAAACCGCCACCGCTCCAACGAGCATCCCGGTCGGCCATGCCGAGTTCTGTGCCTCACGCCCGGCGGAGTGCCGGCCCAACACCGAAGTGGTCGCTGCCATGCCGTTGACCCCGGCGCGCTGGCAGCAGCTGCTCGATGTGAACACCAACATCAACACCACGATTGTTCCGGTCACCGACGAGATCCTCTACCAAGTCAGCGAATTCTGGACCTACCCCAATGGCTATGGTGACTGCGAAGACTTCGCCCTCGCCAAGCGCCGCGACCTGATCAAGGCCGGCTGGCCCGCCAGCACGCTGCTGATCACTGTGGTTCGGGAAGCCAACGGCAACGGCCATGCCGTTCTCATCGTCCGCACCGATCGCGGTGACCTTGTGCTGGACAATCAGGACGGCGATGTGCGGCTGTGGAGCGAAACGCCCTATCAGTTCATCAAGCGTCAGGCGCAGGACAATCCGGGTCAGTGGGTGGACATGATCGACAGCCGCGAGATGATCATCGCCGCCGTCAACTAGCCCCGGCAACAGCCAACAAAAAGGTAATTCACTCTGCTTGTCCCGTCAGAACCGGACGGCGACGTAGATGCTCATGAACAACAACCCCGTCACGAACGCCCAACCAAAGGCAACCATCGCCCCTACCAGCGCCGAGCCGACAGAGATATGGCCGCTGTCGCGCTCAAGGCCCATCTGCAACATGATATAGGGGCCGCACACAAAGCTCATCACCAAATGTCCCAGCGACACCGGCAATGTTGGGCCATCGACGCGAAGCAGCGCCTGCTCCCGCGCCAGCCATTGATAAAGGTGGGTACCGGCGCCCGCCACGCACAGCCCCACCCCAATTATGAATCCTGCCAGCAGCAATTCACTCGACATGTTTCGTGTCCCACCCGGACCGGGCCAAGCCCCGGCCATTAACCTTCCATTAAGCATATTGCGCGTCCAATGCGCTGTCACCCCGACCCTTAACACCTGGTTAATGCTGTCCACATGCAAACACGCTCAGCCTCGACCGCCATGTCCCAGGCCCCCTCGGTGGCCTATAATCTTGCCGGGATCGCGGTTCTGGTCTTGTTGCTGGCGGTAGGCGCGGCCTATCTGCTCGACGGCTTCACCAAGGCTTCTGCACCTGCCCAGCCGAACCATGCTGACGGGAATACGATTCGTCAGACCATTTCAGGACGTGAACTCACCATACCGGCGTCATGGTTCCGTTACGGGGAGCCAGTTCACGGTGGCTTTACCGACCAGATCGATCTGCGGGTGATGTTTGCGCCCCAAGGCGCGGGCAAAGCCTTGCCCGTTGACATTTCTCTGGTGCCCCGCAGTCGCGCTCGCACCAGCAGCACCTTGCTGGACGCAGTCTATCTGCACCAGTTCGGGGATGACACACTAGCAGGGGTTCCGGGTCTTGTCGGCAAGCCCCTGGGGATGGGTCAGGGCTATATGGGGGAAAGCGTCTGGTATGACGCGCTCTCACCCAACCCATTTGTCGCCAAATGCGCGGAGCCGGTCGAAGCGGGTACACCGCCCCGTTGCCTGCGCACGGTTTATCTCGGGTCCGGCATCGCTGCCGTCTATGCATTTGACGCCACGATCCTTGGATCGTGGCGCCTGTTCGATGCGGAAATGCGGCGCTGGCTTGAGCCGATCGGCGCCTGGCAGAACGGCTAGAAAACCTAGTTCACTTCATCCAGGTCGATATCGAGGATCGACATGTTGAAGATATAGGATTTGTCGCCGTCTTCGTCGTCGGCATGGATCAGCCCGATCGACTCATCGCCGATAAACACCTCAACGGAGTCGTTGAGCTTGGGACGCGGGCGCACGTCGATATTCTTGTTGCCGAACTTGGTTTGCAGGAACTTCTGCAGCTTGATGATCTCGGGATGGTTCACGGGCGTGGTGTCCTGCTGATTGGTGTTGGCCGCAATCTAGTCAGGAGACAAACGCGCACAACCCCGCCTGGTGGCATTTTAGCGGTAACAATCGCCACTCAGGCGTTGAGGTCGTGGACCAGCACCACCTGATCCATCACCAGCGCCGGCTGAGCGCACCCCGCTTCTCCAATGATCTTTGCCGGCACTCCGGCCACGGTGACGCGCGGCGGCACTTCCTTGAGCACCACCGATCCGGCGCCGATTCGCGAGCAATCGCCGATCTTGATATTGCCCAAGACCTTGGCGCCGGCGCCAATCAGCACACCATTGCCAATCTTGGGGTGTCGGTCTTGGTCCGACTTGCCCGTGCCGCCCAGCGTCACGTTCTGCAGCATGGAGACATTGTCGCCGATGACCGCAGTCTCCCCGATCACCAGCCCCGTGCCGTGGTCGAGCATGATTCCCTGCCCGATCACCACGGCTGGGTTGATGTCCACCTGGAACACCTGGCTCGCCCGGCTCTGCAGATAAAGCGCGAAATCGCGCCGCCCGGATTCGAACATCGCATGGGCAAAGCGATGGGTCTGAATCGCCTGGTAGCCCTTGAAGAACAATAGGGGCTCCACCGCCCGATGGCAGGCTGGATCGCGCTCGAGCGTGGCGGCAAGGTCCACGCGCGCCGCTTGTCCTATTTCAGGATGGTCAGCCAGAACTTCGCCAAAGGCCTGCCGGATCAGGTCGGCCGAAACATCATCATGGTCGAGCCGCGCCGCCAGCCGATGCGCCAGCGCCTGCTCGAAGCTATCGTGGTTGAGCACAGCGGAGAGCGCCAGGTTTGCCAGCGAGGGTTCATTGGCTGCAATCTGCCGGGCACCGGCGCGCACCGCTTCCCAAACGGGATCGACGATTTGCAGGTCAGCAGACTTCTTGGCGTTGCTGGTCACGGCCGCAGCTCCGTTCATCGGGAAGTGCCGATATAGGCCATTTCATTCTACAAGACAAAGCCCCAGCCGCGCTTTTGGTTCACGAACCTTGCTGAGCCGGGAAAGTCCTCCCCAGAAATTCTAGCGCAACGGCCTTGAACTTGGTGTCACCCGTCGCTCGCATATGGTCGCGTCGGGGAATCACGAAAGCTTCCCCTTGCGGCAGCAGCCCCGCCAGATCCTCGGGGGAGCCGGCCATTTCGTCCGCCTCACCAACCGCAACCAGCACGGGAACAGTGATGCGTCGCACATCGGCACGCGCCATCGGTTGCCGCGAGGTTTCCATGCAGGCGGCCAATGCCTCGCGATCGGACTTGGTGTGGTCGGCAAAGATGCGGAACTGGCGCGCAGTCGGATGCGTCAGCCCGGTAAGGCTCGGCGCTGTCAGGCCCGCGATGATGTCACTGCTATCGGTCAGCCCATTGATGAGGTTCATTCCAATGCCCCCGAGCACTAGCGCAGCCACCCGCTCTTCATGCTCAAACGCCATGAACGCTGCCACCCGCGCACCCATCGAGTAGCCCAGCACCGCCGCCTGTCCGATGCCGAGATGGTCCAGCAGCGCCACAGCATCGCGCACCATCGCGGTGGGATAGTAAGCCTCCGGATCATGCGGCCGGTCCGACTCGCCATGCCCGCGATTATCGATGGTGATGGCCTGGTATCCGGCTCCGGTCAGGGTCTCGACCCAGCCGGTGTCCACCCAGTTCACCTTGCCGCTCGAGGCAAAGCCATGGATGCACAATATGGGGGGACCTTCTCCATAGCTGGCAAAGGCAAGGCTCAGGCCATCCGATTCAAAGCGTGGCAAGTTCGCATCCTCTTGAGCTGATTGCCGTCCGGTTTTGCGGCATCGGCGCGTTAAAGCAAGCCCAAAGGCGGGCCGCCGTCGCCCTTTTCTTGTTGCTTGCCTTGCACTATGGTCCGGCCACTCCAATCACTCCGGGTCTGACCATGGCACACGGCACCACGCCTCACTTCCACAACACTGATGGCCTCGCCCAGATTGAGATAGGTGCCAAGGAGTTCCAGTGCATCGGCGCGTTGCCTCCCTTTGACCACCCCCACATCTACCTGGATATGGGCAAGGACGATGACGTTGTCTGCCCCTATTGCTCTACCCATTATGTGTTCAGCCCGACTCTGCCCGCCGGCACTGCCATCCCTCCCACTGCTGTTTACCGGGCCGATGTGATCTGAGGCATCGGCACGTTACGGAACATGCCAGCTTCTGGCCGCACATTCTTCATCGCCGGTGCCGGCATCGGCGGCCTGACCCTGGCTCTCGCGCTCGCTAAGTTCGGCGCTCACGTCGTTATACTGGAGCGGAGCCCTCGGCTGTCTGAGTTCGGCGCTGGGCTCCAAATCAGCCCCAATGCCCGACGTGTGCTCGACCGGCTCGGTGTCGGCGAGCTGATCAACGCTCGCGGCTTCGAGCCGGCCGGTATTGACGTTTATCCGTTCGGCCGTCCCGACCCGCTCGTAACGATGGAACTTGCGCCCTTGATGCTCGAGCGATTTGGTGCGGCCTATACGGTGATGCACCGCGCCGATCTCGCCGAAACGCTCTATGAGGCCTCGCGGCGCTTCGCCAATATCGACGTGATGTTTGGCGTGGGCAATTGGAACGCCCAGACCACCAAGGCCGGCGTCTCCCTCACGATCGAGGAAGCGGACGGCCAAAACCGCACCTTGCGCGGCGCCGCGCTGATTGGCGCGGACGGCGTACACTCCCGCACCCGCACCCAATTGCTGGGCGGTCCCGCCGCGACATATTCGGGTCGGATTGCTTGGCGCACGCTGCTCCCGCTCGATGCGCTGCACGGGCAGATAGCGCTTGATCGGGTGTCTGTGCTGTTCGGTCCCCACCTGCACCTGGTGTGCTATCCCCTGCCTCATCGAAACCTCGTCAACCTGGCGCTCTTCACCGAACACAGGGACGACAAAACTGCGCAGCATCCAACATTGGCCTTCAAGCCATCTCGTAGCCCGCGGCTGCGAGCGATCTTGGATTTGGCGGGTGATCAATGGACTGCGTGGCCCCTTTACACCGTCTCGACCGACACTTGGCACCGGGGGCCAATCGCGCTGTTGGGTGATGCCGCGCACGCCATGGTGCCGTTCCAGGCGCAGGGCGCAGCCATGGCGATTGAAGACGCTGCCTCGCTGGCGCCTCTGCTCATAGAGACCAATGATCCGGCCGAAGCTTTCATGCGTTACGCGGCACTCCGCCAGCCCCGGGTAAAAAGGGTAGCCAAGCTGTCACGCAAAAACGGCCGCATCTTTCACCTGCCCTGGCCATTCTCCAGCGCCCGCAACCTCGGCATCACCCTGCAGGGTCGCCGCGGCCACCTCAGGCGCTTGGCCTGGCTTTATGGTTTCGACACCGATGCGCCACAGCCTCGCCCCAGATAACGCTCTATTGCGGATCAAGAGGCGGGATGTTCGCTTCTGATCTGCCCTCATGCCCTTGCGTTGGGGAGCCTGCCTGTGTCAACTGCAAGCCGTTTCGACAGTAATTTCAATGGGAGCGCCCGCTCATGCAAACCGCGATCCGCTCCCGCCTGACCCTTACCTGCATCCTCGTAACTATCCTTCTAGATATGATCGGCGTCGGCATCATCGTGCCCGTGCTGCCCGAGCTGCTTGAGGAACTGACAGGCGGCGGTGTCGCGCAGGCGGCGGTCATCGGCGGCTATCTTGTGTTCGCTTATGCGTTTATGCAGTTCGTGTTTTCGCCCGTGCTCGGCAATCTGTCCGACCGCTACGGGCGCCGACCAGTCTTGCTGTGTTCCCTGCTCGGCCTTACCTTCGATTACCTGATGATGAGCATCGCGCCCTTCGTCTGGTATTTGTTTATCGGCCGGATCATTGCCGGCATCGCTGGAGCGGCGCTTGCCACGGCAACCGCCTATATGGCCGACATCACTCCGCCCCATAAACGCACCCAGCGCTTCGGCTTGATCGGTGCGGCATTCGGCCTCGGCTTTATTATCGGCCCGGTGATTGGCGGCGAATTGGGTGAAATCGGGCCGCGCGTTCCTTTCTATGCTGCAGCCGGCCTGGCCTTTGCCAATTTCCTGTTCGGCCTGCTGGTCCTCCCCGAAAGCCTGCCTAAGGCATCGCGCCGCAAGTTCGACATCCGCCGCGCCAACCCCTTCGGCGCGGTTGCCGCCCTTCGTAAATACCCGGCCGTACTCTGGCTACTCGCCGTGCTCTTCTTCTTGCAGCTGACCACTCAGGCGCTGCCCAATGTGTTCCCCTATTACGCTGTGGATATGTTCAACTTCACATCGTCCTCTATCGGCCGCACGCTGGGCGCATTCGGGGTCGGTTTCGCTATCAGCCAGGCTGTCCTGGCAGCGCCTTTGTCGAAACGCATCGGTGAACCTGCGGTCGGTATTATCGGGCTATTGGCAGCAGCAACGGCCTTTGCCGGCATCGCCTTTTCAGCGGATGTCTACCAGCTCTATCTGTTCATCGCCGTCGGAACGATCAGCGGGCTCGCCCCACCTGCCATCAACGGCGTGCTGTCGCGGCAGGTGCCAGATAACTCCCAGGGTGAACTACAAGGTGCGGTCAATGCCGCCAGCTCCCTCGCCACGATCATCGGTCCGCTGGCCGCCACACAGATATTTTCCTACTACACGAGCGCACCGGAATCCGGACACTACTTCCCCGGCGCTCCGTTCGTCGCCAGCGGCATCGCCGTGCTCGTAGCCTTGGTGCTCTTTGGCGTTGCCGCGTGGCGTTTCGAACTCAGCCATCGCCCGAGCGTGGCTAACCACCCCGTTGTTCCCGAAATGGCGCCGCCCGGCCAGCTGCGCACCCCGCCTCTGGACGAGAAATAACCAATGCAGATTCGCCCGGCCTTTGAGGGTGACCGTTCGGCGGTCCTCGCCATCGTTGCGCCAGTCCTCCGGGCCGGCGAAACCTACGCCATGCCTCGCGACCTCGATGACGAGCAGGTGCTGGCATATTGGTTTAGCCCCGCCCATCAGGTCTTCGTGGCTGAAGATGACAACGGCGTGCTGGGTACCTATTACCTTAAACCCAACCAGCTCGGCCCCGGCGCCCATGTCGCCAATTGCGGTTACATGACCGCCGCTGCCGCCCAAGGGCGCGGCGTTGCGAGGGCAATGGGCACGCACTCGATTGAGCAGGCCGGCGCCTGCGGCTTTCGGGCCATCCAGTTCAATCATGTGGTCTCCACCAACCAGCGCGCTGTGGCCCTGTGGCAGTCGCTCGGCTTCGCCATAGTCGGAACCCTGCCGAAAGCGTTCGACCATCCCGTCCACGGCTTTGTGGACAGCTACGTAATGTTCAGGACGCTCTAGGCAACGGAAAAGGGCCCCGCCTCAGCGGAGCCCCTGTGCTTGCTGTGTCTTTGAGTCTCAGCCGCCGATCACCGGCTTGAGCGCTGCGATCTCGAGGGTTGACGGCCACTTGGCATGCAGGTTCGAGCCACGTCCCTCGATCTCGAACCCATGCGCACCAAAGAAATCACGCTGCCCCTGGATCAGATTGGCCGTGCCCTGAGCCTGGCGATAGCTGTCGAAATAGCTCAGCGCCGCCGAAAGGCAGACCAGCGGGAATTCTCCCACAGCGCCCGCCGCCACCACCTTGCGCAGCGACGGATGGGCTTCTTTCATCAGAGCGACAAAGTCTGGCACCACCAGCAGATTGGTGTTGCCCCCTTTGGCATAGGCCGCCGACATCTGGTCGAGGAAGCGAGAACGAATGATGCAGCCAGCGCGCCAGATCTTGGCGATGGTTGCCAGCGGCAAGGCCCAGCCATTTTCCTCGGAGGCCTTGGCGATTACCGCAAAGCCCTGCGCATAGGACACGATCTTGCCGGCGAGCAGTGCCTGTTCCAGTTCGGCCAGCGTCACCTCGGTCTTGGTCCGGTTCGGCTTGCCATAGATCGCTTCGGCCGCTACGCGCTCATCCTTGCGCGCCGAAATCGAGCGGGCTGCTACGGCGCCCTCGATGGCGGTTGCCGGCACGCCCATCTGCTGGGCGGCAATGGCCGACCAAACGCCGGTGCCCTTCTGCCCCGCCTTGTCGAGAATCAACTCGACCAGCGGCTGCCCGGTCTGCTCGTCGATGGCGGCCAGCACATGGCCGGTGATCTCGATTAGGTAGGAATTAAGCGGACCCTTGTTCCATTCCTTGAACACATCGGCGCATTCACCCGGGCTCATGCCCAACCCGTCGCGCATCACGCCATAAACTTCGGCGATCATCTGCATGTCGCCATACTCGATGCCGTTGTGGATGGTCTTTACGAAGTGGCCCGCGCCACCTTCACCCAGATAAGCGCAGCAGCTTTCACCATTGAACTGGGCCGCAATCGCGGTCAGCACCGCCTCGGCATTGTGCCACTGCTGCTCGGAACCACCCACCATGATCGAGGGACCATGGCGAGCGCCTTCTTCGCCGCCCGAAACGCCGACGCCGAGGTAGCCGATATTCTTGGGCTTGAGGTAATCGAATCGGCGCTGGGTATCGGTGAACAGCGAATTGCCGCACTCGATGATCGCGTCGCCTTCTTCCAGATAAGGCAGCAGGTGCTCGATCATCTCGTCAACCGGCGCGCCGGCCTTGACCATGATGATGATCGAGCGGGGACGCTTGATCGACTGAATGAACTCAGCCAGGTCAGCCTTCGCGATTACATTGCCGACCAGACCCTGCTCGGTTGCCATTGCAACAAAGTCATCGATTCGAGACGCTGTACGATTGTGAACGGCAACGGTATAGCCTTTTTCGGCGATGTTGAGCGCCAGGTTCGAGCCCATCACTGCCAGCCCGATAAGGCCGATATCCGCTGTCGACATGCAAACAGTCCTTCTGAGAAAATGCGTCGCCATTCATGCGCGAGACATGCTTGCCCCGCGCGGCGGCGAACCTGACCACAAACGGACCATCGACGGAAGGCCCTGCCGAGGCATATTTTACGCCTAAAAGCCTCATGTATGGAAGGCGCCATTGCCTCGCGCCGTTCGCGCCCGTAGGTTTGCGCAAGTTTAGGGGATCACCGTGCCATCTTCGTCTCTGTTCAGCCTTGCGGGAAAGCGGGCTCTTGTCACTGGCTCAAGTCGCGGCCTTGGGCTCGCCATGGCAACTGCCCTAGCCCAAGCGGGCGCCGCCGTGATCCTCAATGCCCGTGATGCCACCGCGCTGGGCCGGGCAGCGGCCGAACTCGCCACCACCGGCGCCACCGTCAATGCAGTGGCCTTCGACGTCACCAGCATCGATAGCATCGAGGAGGCGGTCGCCTACTGCGAAGCCGAGCTCGGGTCCATCGACATCCTCATCAACAATGCCGGCATCCAGATTCGGGGTCCCCTCGAGGACTTCCCGCTCGACAAGTTCGAAACCATGCTGGCGACCCATGTCACGGCCACCTTCGCGGTCAGCAAGACCGTGGCCAAGAACATGATTGCCCGCCGCCAAGGCAAGATCATCAATATCTGCTCGATCCTGACCAATGTCGCCCGGCCCAATGTTGCCCCTTATGGCGCAGCCAAGGCTGCCATTGCCAATTTGACCCGCGGCATGGCGGCCGACTGGGCTCGCCATGGTCTCAACATCAACGCCATTGCCCCGGGCTACTTCAAGACCGAGCTCAATGAGGCGCTGATAGCCGATCCTCAGTTCAATCGCTGGGTCGAAACCCGCACCCCCATGGGCCGTTGGGGCGAAGTTGCCGAACTTGGACCGCCCGCGGTATTTCTCGCTTCCGACGCAGCCAGCTTCATCAATGGACACATTCTCTATGTCGACGGCGCCTTCTCAGCCACGGTCTAACGCCCGCATCATCATCGTTATGGGGGTCAGTTCCTCGGGCAAGTCCACCACGGGCCAGTCCATCGCCCGGCGCCTCCATACGCCATTCCTCGATGGCGACGGCTATCATCCGCCCGCCAATGTGGAAAAAATGCGCGCCGGCATTCCGCTTGTCGATGAGGATCGCTGGCCCTGGCTTCAGCGGCTCGCTCAAGCCCTGCACGAGGCCGCGGACAAGAAGGGTGCAGCAGTCGGCGCCTGCTCCTCGCTCAAGCGGGCCTATCGCGACTACCTGCTCGAGCAGGCGGGCGAGCCGATCCTGTTCGTCTACCTCCAGGGCGACCGACAGGTGATCGGCGAACGCATGGCGCGGCGCCAGCACGAATACATGCCGGCCAGCCTGCTCGACAGCCAGTTCGCCACCCTGGAAGAGCCCGATCCCGCCACCGAGAACGTGCTCGTCGTGCCTGTTACCGACAGTGTGGAAAAGATCACCACCACGGTGACCAAGACGCTCGAACACCTCAAGACCTTCAAGCGCTGGCAATAAGCCGCGTTCGGCTAAAAGGAATGCCCCGCTGCAAGGCGGGGCACCGAACCGTCAATGGCCCAGCATGCGTTCCATCGCACCGGGCTGGTCATGCTCGGCGAACTTGTCCATGATCGTGGCGCTCGCCTCATTCATGCCGACCAGTTCGACTTCTGCTCCATTCCGGCGCAGCTTCAGCACCGCCATGTCGATCGCCCCAACTCCGGTCAGGTCCCAGATATGAGCGCGGCTGACATCGATTCGCGCCCGCGCGAGCTTCTCCTTGAAGTCGAACGCGGCGAGGAAATCGTCAGCTGACGCAAAGAAGAGCTGCCCCTCAACGAGATAGCGGCGTTCCTGCCCGTCAGGCGACAGGGTCGAGCTCACCCGGAAAAATTGCGCGACCTTCCAGGCGAAAAAGATCCCCGACAGCAGCACGCCCACCCCCACCCCGAAGGCTAGGTTGTGAGTCCAGAGCACCGTTATCACCGTCGCCAGCATCACGATGCTCGACCGCCGCGGATGGGAGCGCAGATTGTTGAGCGAGGCCCAGCTGAACGTGCCGACCGAAACCATGATCATGATGGCCACGAGCGCCGGCATGGGGATGAGCCCCACCACATCGCCCAGCACCAGCAGCAAGAACAGCAGGAACGCACCGGCCACGAAGGTCGACAGCCGCCCGCGTCCACCCGAGCGGACATTGATCACTGACTGCCCGATCATCGCGCAACCCGCCATGCCGCCAAATAGGCCCGAAGCAATATTGGCGAGGCCCTGCCCCACCGACTCGCGGTTCTTGTCGCTGGTGGTGTCGGTCATCCCATCAACGATGGAGGCCGTCAGCAGGCTTTCCAGCAGCCCCACAGCAGCTACCCCGGCCGAGTACGGCAGGATGATCCACAAGGTCTCGAGCGTCAGCGGCACATTGGGCAGCAACAGGCTGGGCAGTGCGGACGGCAACTCGCCAAGATTGGCGACGGTGCGTACATCAACCCCCAGCGCCAGCGACACCGCCGTCAGCACGAGGATGCACACCAGCGGCGATGGAATGGCTTTGGTCACCCGCGGAAACAGGTAAATGATCGCCAGCCCCGCCGCAATCATCGCATAGGTCTGCCACGACACCCCGAACAGCTCGGGTAGCTGTGCCATGAAGATCAGGATTGCCAGCGCATTGACGAAGCCCGTCATCACCGAGCGCGACACGAACTTCATCAGATACCCGACCCGGGCGTAGCCCGCGAGGATCTGGAGCACGCCGGCCAGCAGCGTGGCTGCCAGCAGATAGTCCAGCCCGTGCTCGCGGACCAGCGTTCCCATCAGCACGGCTGTTGCAGCCGTAGCGGCGGAGATCATTGCCGGTCGCCCCCCGGCAAAAGAGATGACGATGGCGATCACCACGGAGGCATAAAGCCCAACCTTGGGGTCTACCCCCGCGATGATCGAAAAGCCAATCGCCTCGGGAATAAGGGCAAGCGCGACAACAATGCCCGCAAGCACATCGCCACGGATGTTGGAAAGCCAGTCACGGCGCAGAGTTTGGGTAAAAGTCATGGTGGTCCAGGCTGCGCTGACCCTGCCGCAAGGCGAACAAGGCAAAGCAGTTCTTGCTGGATTGTCTGGCGGATCGGCGGCCAGAAGAGCCACCCGGATTTGCACCGGGTCCGACGAATGCTGCGCTTGTGCAGAAGCTCACAGCAAAAATCAACCCACCGGGAGCTCCGCGTCCAGGATCAAGCCCGCGTGGGTCAACAACAGCAAGGGATGCGGCGCGCTAGCTGCGCGCCAGAGTTGCGTTATAGTAGCGCTCGTCATCGCTGACTTCTTTGCCAACCCAGCTCGGCAGGTCCACCTGCTGGTCGTCGCTATCGAGCTCGATCTCGGCCAGCACCAATCCATGGTGCCGGCCCTCGAACACATCCACTTCCCAGGTCAACCCGTCATGGGGCACATGGTAGCGCCGTTTCTCCAGCACTTGTGGCTGCGCCATCAGCAACAGCTCACGCGCGTCCTCGATCGGGATAGGGTACTCGTATTCCGGGCGAACAATACCGGCGACCTTGCCTTTGAGCGTAATCACGGCCTCCCGATCATCAAAGCTGCGCACCCGCACCGTCGCCTTGGCATTGGCCGAGAGATAACCCTGGCGGATCAGCCGGCCACCGTCAGCAGAGCCACGCCACTCGTCTGATCGCACGAGGAACTTGCGTTCGATCTCTTGTCCCACCTCAATGCCCCTTCTTGGCCAGTGCCCAATACTGGCCCAACCGGCCGACCAGCGCGTCGGGCTTTTCCGCACTCAGCTGCCGTCCCAAGCCAATAGCCTGCTGCCCGAGGTGATCGCGCTTCTGGCGGATGGTGATCTGGATCGAAGGGACGCTGGGGTCGGACAGACCGCCGACAAACTCATCCAGAACCGTCAGGTCGTGGTGGTTGCCCAGGGTCGTTTCGAGCTCTGCAACAGCGGCGCGATAGGGCTTGGTTATGGCCGGAGCACAGGCACTGAGCAAGCTCAGATGATGCCAGAAATACTTGGCGGCCTTTCGCCACTCGTGAAATTCGTTTGGATCTTCACTTGCTTCAGCTGCGTCCATTTCCTGGCGCATCCGTCGATAGTTGTCATGCAGACCATCCGCCAGACTATCAAACCCGTGCCCACGCACTTTCCAATGTGGAATGCGTTCCTGCAACGCCTCGAAGCGCTCGCTGAACTGCTGGACGAGCGTGTCTGGGTCGCCTTGTTCCGCAGCAGCCTCGATGTTGGCTCCGAGCATTGCCCGCACTGCGGTGATGGGAAGGTTGACGTCCTCCTCCCGCAGGCCTTCCAGCGTCTTGATCATCACCGCAGCATCGCGATTCCCTGCCAAGCCTGTGGCTGCCTCCCGAATTGCGGCGTTTTCCTCGGCAAAGTGCTTGAAATTGGGCTTGATGAGCCGAAGCAGCCCGCGCAGCTTCTTGCAGCGCCGCCGCAGCGAATGGATCGTCTCATCAGGATTGGACAGGTCTTTGGCTTCCGCGAGCGCGGCCTCTACCTGTTCAAGCGCGATGCGGCGAACCCCTACACCTGAACCCTCATCCTGCGGCTGAAACTTGAAACCCAAGGCTGCGCTCCTTTGCTTGCTTGCAGGATCTAGCACGACGCCACTGTCATAGTTCCAAAACCCGGCAAGCCGGCTTAGAGGTCATCCCACGCCTTCTCACGTAACGCCTCAAAAACAGTAAAGGCCGCCTATTGGGCGGCCTTTGAAGAACTTGGTGCAAGACGTGCTACTTTTTAAGCATATCTCGGGCGGCGTCTTTAACTTCGCCGACCTTCTGCTGGACCTTGCCCTGCGCCTTGTCAGCCTTGCCTTCGGCCTGGAGACGTTCGTCGCCCGTGAGCCCGCCAACGGCGTCCTTGATCGCGCCCTTGGCCTGGTTACCGGCGCCCTTTGCTTCGTCCTTATGCATCGAAAGCTCCTTTGTTTGGTGTCGTATAATAAACGACTGGCGTCACGCATGGTTCCGAATGCGCCGTCTTGTCGACTATGCCTGCCCGGCAGGACCTGCTAGATCGCGCCATGCCCGGTCCAATGCCCACCCTCCTCAATTACCATCCCCCACTCGAGCCCTACCTGTCCGTCATTCATGTGGATGACGATATTCTGGTGCTCGATAAACCGAGCGGCCTGCTCAGCGTGCCCGGCAAGGACCCCTCCCTGTGGGATTGCCTCGAATACCGCGCCCGCCAAACCTGGCCGACCGCGGGCATGTGCCATCGCCTGGACAAGGACACCTCTGGCGTTCTCGTCATGGCGCTCAACAAGCGTGCCCATGGCCGTATCGGCTCGCAGTTCGAGCACCGGCAAACCAAGAAGAGCTATGTTGCGCGCGTGAGCGGCTTCATCGAAGCCGATACCGGCCTGGTTGACCTGCCGCTCGCCACGGATTGGGACAACAAGCCGCGCCAGCGTGTCGACTATGAGAATGGCCGGCCGGCCCAAACCGAATGGACCGTGCTGGACCGCGAAGCCGCCGCCACCCGGGTGCGCCTCCATCCCCTGACCGGCCGCACCCACCAGTTACGGGTGCATATGATGGCCATGGGCCACGTCATCCTGGGCGATGCATTCTACGCCGGCCCTGAAGATTTCGCCGCCGCCGATCGCCTGCAGCTGCACGCTGCGGAACTGGGCTTCACCCATCCCACGACCGGCGAGTTCATTCTGTTTCAGGCACCCGTGCCGTTCTGATCCCCACCCAGATAGCGCAGCCGGATGCGGTGAAACAGATGGCCCGGCTTCATGCTGTCGAGCCAGCGCCGGAACGCATCGAGATCGGCAACGCCCGCCCGTTGCGCATCGGCAAGGCTCACCTCGGCCGGGTCCATTTCATCCATTGCGTCGATGGCTAGAATGGCAACCTTGGTCTTGAGCGTGCCGCCGGCCCGGACGGTCGGCCGGCTCCAGCGCCTAAACACCAGATCGACCTTGCCGGCCTTGATGTCCTCGAGCAGTTCGCGTTTGAGCAGCACTGCTAGCTCAGCACAGCAGTAGCAAGCATCTCGACGCGCAAGCCCTCGGCGAGCAGGTCCTTGACCACCACCGTTGCACGCACGGGATAAGGCGGCTGGAAGTGCCGGGCATAGGCGCGGTTCATGCCTGCCGCATCGGCCTTGTCGATCAGAAAAACCTGCACCTGCACGATATCGGCCAGTGCGCCCCCTGCCGCACGCATGGCAATCTCAAGATTGCCGATGGCGCGCTCGGTTTGCACCTCGATATCACCGCTCACGATTTCGCCGGTTGCCGGGTCTTCAGCCACGGCCACGAGCCAAACCTGTTCGCCGGCGCGTACCGCATCATTCACGGGAGCCGAAGAAGGCGCAATGCCAGTTTCAATTCGTTCAAACATGACTGTCCAGTTCTGGTGCGGGCGGCGGGACTCGAACCCGCACGGGGATACCCCCTCCGGATTTTAAGTCCGGTGTGTCTACCATTCCACCACGCCCGCGCTTGGGTTTCAGCAGTGCCGAAACTCGTGCTTAGTCGGTGCCGCCGCTGATCGGGGCGACATAGGCCACGTCCAGATCCCACGGGAAGAAGATCCAGGTGTCCTGGCTGACCTCAGTGATGAAGGTATCAACCAGCTCGCGCCCCATCGGCTTGGCATAAACGGTCGCGAAATGGGCGCCGGGCAGCATGTCGCGCACGGCGCGCGCCGTATTGCCGGTGTCCACCAGATCGTCGACGATCAGCACCTTGCCGCCGCCCTGCGCCATCTCAATGATCTGCGGCGCGATGGGCTTGAGCACCTTAACCGAACCCTTGTTCTGGTGATCATAGGATTTCACCGAAACAGACTCCACCACGCGGATATTGAGTTCGCGCGCCGCAATGGTCGCCGGCACCAGCCCGCCACGAGCGATGGCCACCACCGCGTCGAAATTCCCCATCCCCATCAGGCGCCATGCCAGGGCGCGGCTATCACGATGGAACTGGTCCCAGGTGACGGGAAAATTCTTTTGGTAAGGGTTGCTCAAATCGATCTCCATACGCATCCAAGGCCAGGGAGGCGCTCGAAGCCGTCGCTTCCTTAGCAAACCTAGGATGCAACGCCAATCAGTCTTGCGGCGCGTCCACACCCGCGGCGCGATGTGCCGCATCCACCATGGCGCGCACCTTCTCGGTCGCCTCAGCCAGCCTTTGCGCATCCGAGGAGCGTAGCACCAGCTCGGTCATCACCCGGCCATGCCCCATCTGCGGATAGGAGCCCATCTTCACATCGGGATACTGCGCCTGCAATTCGCCCAACGGGCCGCCAACCGTGCCTTCGCCCACCGCCGCGCGCACCGTCTCCGAAAGGACGCGCTTGCCGCCCTGGAGCGTCGGCGCCAGCGCCTCGAGCATGGCGCGCATGATGATCGGCACCCCTGCCATCACATGCACATTGCCGATGCGGAACCCTGGCGCAGCGCTCACGCTGTTGACGATGAGGTCGGCGCCCTCGGGAATGCGCGCCATGCGCAGCCGCGCTTCGTTGACCTCGGTCCCGGTTTCGCGCCAGCGCGCCTCGAGCATTGCCCGGGCGTCCGGGTTGATTGGCAGCGCAACCCCGAAAGCCTTGGCGATGGCATCGGCGGTGATATCGTCATGCGTCGGCCCGATGCCGCCGGTTGTGAACACGTAGGTGTAGCGCGAGCGCAGCGCGTTCACCGCCGCAATGATGTCGTCGGTGTCATCGCTGACCACCCGCACTTCCTTGAGCTCGATTCCCAGATCGGTGCAGAAATCGGCGGTGGCGCCGATATTGACGTCCTTGGTGCGGCCCGAAAGAATCTCATCGCCAATCACCAGAAGCCCGGCGGTCACGGAAGCTGCGCTCGACATGGGAAATCAACCTGTTATTGCCCCCCAGCAATGCCCCGCCCCATAAGGTGCGTCAAGCCAACACGCAGTAAGCGTTGGCTCTTCCAATCACCCGATTGGACGATTATCTTTGCCCCTTAGCCGGAGAGCATGATGATTACCTATGTCGATGCCGAAACCAAAGGCCGCCGCACGCCAGGCGTTATTCCGCTGCACGGACCGGAAGGCTTTGAGGGCATGCGCAAGGCCGGCCAGCTGACCGCGCGCGCCCTCGACATTCTCACCGAATATGTCGAGCCGGGCGTGCCTACCGCCACGCTCGACCGCATTGCCTATGAGTTCGCGCGCGACAATGGCGCGATGCCGGCAACCCTGTTCTACAAGGGCTTCCGCCACTCGCTGTGCACCTCCATCAATCACGTCGTGTGCCACGGCATTCCCGATGAACGCCCGCTCAAGGAAGGCGACATCGTCAATATCGACCTGACGCTGATCGTGGACGGTTGGTACGGCGATTCCAGCCGCATGTATCCGGTGGGCGAAATTTCGCGCAAGGCCGAGCGGCTGATCGAAGTGACCTATCAAAGCCTCGAAGCGGGCCTTGCGGCCGCCAAGCCGGGCAACACCACGGGCGATATCGGCGCCGCCATCCAGACCCTGGCCGAAGGCGAGCGCACCAGCGTCGTGCGCGACTTCGTGGGGCATGGCGTTGGCAAGCTCTTTCATGACGAGCCCAATATCCTCCATTTCGGCCAGCCCGGCACGGGGGTGCCCCTAAAGCCCGGCATGATCTTCACCATCGAGCCGATGCTCAATCTGGGCCGGCCGCACGTCAAGATTCTCTCCGATGGCTGGACCGCGGTCACCCGCGACCGCACCCTGTCCTCGCAATGCGAGCACTCCATCGGCATCACCGAAACCGGACACGAGATTTTCACGACCTCCCCGGCCGGCCTGTTCAATCCTCTCGCCGCACGGCAAGCCGCATGACCAAGGCGCGGGGCGAGGAGTTCGACGAAGCCAGTTTCCTTGTCGCCGACACTCCTGCCCCCAACGATCAGGCCTCGGTGGCTCCCGCCAAGAGTGTCGCGCCAAAGCCCGATCACGCGGGTCATCGCAAACGGCTGAGGGACCGTTTTCTCAAGGTCGGGGGCGATGCCTTCGAGGACTACGAACTGCTGGAGCTGGCCCTGCACCTGGTCATCCCGCAAAAGGATACCAAGCCGCTGGCAAAACAGCTGCTAAAGGAGTTCGGGTCTTTTTCGGGCGTGTTCGCTGCGAGCGAAGCCCGCCTGCGCAACATTGACGGGCTTGGCGAAACCTCAGTGGCCAATCTCAAGGTCATCCAAGCCGTCGCCGCCCGCTTTGGCCGCGACAGGATCGCCGTGGAAAAGCCGATCCTTTCCTCCTGGTCCCAGCTGATCGACTACTGCACCACCCAGATGGCCTTCGAAACCATCGAGCAGTTCCGCATCCTCTTCCTCGACAAAAAGAACCGGCTGATTGCCGATGAGGTGCAGCAAACCGGCACCGTCGATCACACCCCGGTCTATCCGCGCGAAGTGATCAAGCGCTCGCTCGAGCTGGGCGCGACCGCGCTGATCTTGCTGCACAACCACCCCTCGGGCGACCCGTCCCCCTCCTCGGCCGATGTGCGGATGACGCGCGAAATCGCGGATATCGCCAAGCCCCTCGGCATCACGCTGCACGACCATCTCGTGATCGGCAAGAACGGCCATGCCTCCCTGCGCGCACTCAAGCTGATCTGAGTTCAGCCGAAGGTCGCCAGCACCGGGAAGGTCTCGAGAAACCAGAACGAGATGCGGGTGAAATTGCCCGTCAGGAACAAGACGCCGGTCACGACTAGCAAAGAGCCCATCACCCGCTCCACCGTGTGCAGATGCTTCTTGAAGCCGTTGAAGAAGGTCAGGAACGGCCCGATGGCAATGCCGGCCAGAAAGAACGGCACGCCCAGTCCCAGGGAATAAAGCCCGAGCAGCGAAGCGCCCTCCCAGGCCGTATCCCGGCTTGCCGCCACGGACAGCACTGCCGCCAGCACCGGTCCGATACAGGGCGTCCAGCCGATGGCAAAGGCGAGGCCCAGCAGGAACCCGCCCAGCGGACCGCTGGCAACGCCCGGCCCCTGATGGCGCACTTGCCGATCGAGCAAGGCGATCCGGTACACGCCCAGGAAGTGCAGCCCCATGGCGATGATCAGGAGGCCCGCCAGCGGCGTGAGGATCGGCAGCGCCTGCCGGAACACCTGCCCAAATGCGGTAGCCGTGGCGCCCAAGGCGATGAACACGACGCTGAAGCCCAGGATGAAAAACACCGAAGTGCCCATCACCCGCCGCTGCAGCGCTCCGGCGCCACCCTCTTCGGCCCGCAGCTGGTCGAAGCTCGCACCGCTCATATAGGTCAGATAGGGCGGCACAAGCGGCAGCACGCATGGGCTGAGAAAACTCAGCACCCCGGCGCCAAACACCATCGGCAGCGAAAACTCCACAACACAGCTCCGTTGATCGCGACCCTGTGTAGCGCGTCACCCACACAAAGCAACCGCCACGCCGCCGCATCGCCCCCTTGTGAAACCCGCGCCCGCACCACGCACTGCCTTGTCGCAGCCGTGGCCCTTATGTAGAGCAAAGGCTTCTCCTGCGGCAAAAAGGCCAGCCTCATGACCCAACCCATCCGCATCGCACCCTCCATCCTCTCGGCAGACTTTGCTCGGCTGGGCGAGGAAATCAGCGCTATCGATGCGGCGGGTGCGGACTATATCCATGTGGATGTGATGGACGGCCATTTCGTGCCCAACATCTCCTTTGGCCCCGCCGTCATGGCTGCCGTGCGTGCCCGCACCAAAAAGCCGTTCGACGTGCATCTGATGATTTCCCCCGTGGATGTTTATCTGCCCGCCTTTGCTGCGGCGGGAGCCGACATCATCACCGTCCATGCCGAAGCGGGCCCGCATCTTCACCGCACGCTCCAGGCCATTCGTGGCCTTGGCGTGAAGGCAGGCGTAGCGATCAATCCCGGCACCCCGGTATCAGCCATCGAACCCGTGCTCGACGATGTCGACCTGGTTCTTGTTATGAGCGTCAATCCCGGCTTTGGCGGGCAAAGCTTTATTCCCTCCACGCTTTCGCGCCTGCGCCAGGCCCGTGCGCTCATTGGCGGCCGCCCGATCGATTTGGAAGTGGATGGCGGCATTTCCGCCGACAATGCCCGCGCCGTGGCGGAAGCGGGCGCCAATGTCTTTGTTGCCGGCTCCTCCATCTATGGCGGCAACGATCCGTCCACCTATGCCGCGCGCATTGCCGCCATCCGCGGCGCGGCCACAACACTCAGTGTCTGATCCGCGGCCGCAGGGCCTGAGCCACCTGACCTTCATCGTGGCCGACCTGGACCGGATGGAAACCATCCTCACCCGGGTGCTTGGGGCGGAAAAGATCTACGACAGCGGCAGCACGACCTTTTCGCTCTCGCCCGAGCGCTTCTTCCTGCTGGGCGATGACGAACTCTGGATCGCCATCATGCAGGGCGACCCCCTACCCGCCCGCAGCTACAATCATGTCGCCTTCAAGATCGCCGAGGCCGACTTCGAGCTTTACCGCGAGCGCATCACAGCTTTAGGGCTCGACTTGCGCGAAAGCCGCCCCCGCCTTGCTGAAGAAGGCCGATCGCTTTATTTCCACGATCACGACAATCACCTGTTCGAACTTCATACCGGAACGCTGTCGGAACGCCTGACGCGCTACCGGGCCGCGCCGCCTGCTCAAACTCAAGGTCCAGATCAATGATCCCTCGCTATTCCCGTCCCGAAATGGTCGCCATCTGGTCCGCCGAAACGCGCTTCTCCATCTGGTTTGAAATCGAGGCACACGCGACCACCAAGCTGGCTGAACTTGGTGTCGTGCCTAAGGAAGCCGCCCAGCGCATCTGGGACGTGATGAATGCCCGCAAGGCCGAGCAAGGTGATTACGCCTTCGACGTCGCCCGGATCGATGAGATCGAGCGCACCACCAAGCACGATGTCATCGCCTTTCTCACCCACCTCTCCGAGATCGTCGGCCCCGAAGCCCGCTTCGTGCATCAGGGTATGACCTCGTCCGATATCCTCGACACGACGCTCTCGGTCCAGCTTGCCCGCGCTGCCGACCTGTTGATCGCCGATATTGACGCGCTTCTGGCTGCCCTCAAGCGCCGCGCCCTAGAGCACAAGCACACCATCACCATCGGCCGCTCGCACGGCATCCACGCCGAGCCCACGACCTTCGGCGTCAAGCTGGCCGAGGCCTATGCCGAGTTCACCCGCAACCGGCAGCGCCTGGTTCACGCCCGGGAGGAGATCGCCACTGCCGCCATTTCTGGCGCGATCGGCACCTTCGCCAATATCGATCCCTCGGTTGAGCAATATGTCGCCGATAAGCTCGGCCTTGCCATCGAGCCGGTGTCCACCCAGGTGATTCCGCGCGACCGCCACGCCATGTTCTTCGCGACTCTGGGCGTCGTCGCCTCCTCGATTGAACGCGTCGCCGTCGAGATCCGCCACCTGCAGCGCACCGAAGTGCTCGAGGCTGAGGAATATTTCTCGCCGGGCCAAAAGGGCTCCTCGGCCATGCCGCACAAGCGCAATCCGGTGCTGACCGAGAACCTCACGGGGCTTGCCCGCCTGGTGCGCGGCATGGTCACCCCCGCGCTCGAAAACGTCGCCCTCTGGCATGAGCGCGACATTTCCCACTCCTCGGTCGAGCGCATGATCGGCCCCGACGCTACCGTCACCCTCGATTTTGCCCTCGCACGCCTCACCGGCGTCATCGACAAGCTCGTGGTCTATCCTGAGAACATGCGCCGCAATCTCGACCTGCTGGGCGGCCTGCACAACTCCCAGCGCGTGCTGCTGGCCCTGACCCAGGCCGGCTACTCGCGCGAGGACAGCTATGCCGCCGTACAGCGCAACGCCATGCAGGTCTGGGAAATGCGCGGCGACCGCACCGGGCAGTTTGCACGCAACCTAAAGGCCGATCCGGCCGTCTCCCTGTCTGACGAGCAGATCGACGCCATGTTTGACGATGCCTATCACCTCAAGCATGTCGACACGATCTTCGCCCGGGTATTTGGGGAAGCGGCATGAAGCTGTCTGAAGCTGACATTCTGATCATTCCGGGCCTGGGCGGCTCGCCGTCCGGTCACTGGCAGCAACGCTGGGCCGAACGCATGGCCAATGCCGCCATTGTCGAGCAAGCCGATTGGGACGAGCCCGACCCCGACGACTGGATTTCGACGATCGAGCAGGCCGTGTTGATGGCGACCCGTCCGGTTGTTCTCGTTGCCCATTCCCTCGGCGTGCTTGCCGCCGTGGGCGCTGCCGGCCGCTTGACCGACACCAAGGTGCGCGGCGCCTTCCTCGTGGCGCCTCCTGATGTCGAACTGCACCCCGATGCGCCCGAAGCGGCAAGTGCCTTCCGCCCGATCCCGCGCGACCCGCTGCCCTTCCCCTCGCTGATGGTCGCGTCCACCAATGACCCCTATTGCACGGTCGAGCGCGCCGTGGAGTTCTCGACCTGCTGGGGCTCGGAATTTCACGAAGCAGGCGAAGCGGGTCACATCAACCTCGACTCGGGGCATGGCCCCTGGCCCGAGGGTCTCTTGATGTTCACCCGACTGATGCAGCGCATTCGCCAATAAAAAACCCGCGGACATGGTCCGCGGGTTCTTCCGTTCGACAGCAAGCCAACTCAGCCCTCGGCGGCGATCTGCTCGCTGGCCGTCTGCTTGAGTTGGACCATCTTCTGGCGAATCACGTCCTCGCCGATGTTCAGCCCCTTGGCCTTGAGGTCGCCCGATACCTTGCGGAACACGTCCTCGTCGCCCGCTTCGGCGAAATCGGCAGCGACCACTTCCGCCGCATAGCTCTTGGCTTCATCCGCAGGCAGACTCATCAGTTCCGCCGCCCAGATACCCAGCAACTTGTTGCGGCGCGCTTCTGCCTTGAACTGCTTTTCAGCGTCAAAGGCGAACTTGGTTTCCTCGCCCCGCCGACGATCTTCGAATCCGCTCATGCAACACTCCGATTGCTTCGCCGCCCTCCCTTTGGGGCCGCCTTCAGTCTCGACATAGGCGGTCGGCGCGGCCAAATCAACGCTTCGGCGACAGGCGCAACACTCCAGCTGCGGCACTCTGCACACGGCAAGGCTTTGGAAGCTGACTCGAAATAGCTTGCATTTTTGCGCGGTTCTGGCGCATGAAGCGGCCCATTCCTCCCCTTCCCCTTCATCGCTATTGGACCCCTCATGACCCGTCGGCGCAGAATCTATGAAGGCAAGGCCAAGATTCTTTTCGAAGGCCCCGAGCCCGGGACCCTGGTTCAGTATTTCAAGGACGACGCCACCGCTGGCAACGGCGCCAAGCACGACGTCATTGACGGCAAGGGCGTGCTGAACAACCGCATCAGCGAGTTCATCTTCACCAAGCTCAATGGCCTTGGCATTCCCACGCACTTCCTTCGCCGCATCAACATGCGCGAACAGCTGATCAAGGAAGTCGAGATCATCCCGCTCGAGATCATCGTGCGCAATTACGCAGCTGGCTCGCTGGTCAAGCGTCTCGGCCTTGAGCCCGGCACGCAGCTGCCGCGCTCCATCATCGAGTTCTGCTACAAGGACGACGCCCTGGGCGACCCCATGGTCTCCGAAGAGCACATCACCGCCTTTGGCTGGGCCACCCCCGCCGAGCTCGACGACATCATGTCGCTCGCCATCCGCGTCAACGACTTCCTGACCGGCCTTTTCATGGGCGTCGGCATCCAGCTGGTCGATTTCAAGATCGAGTGCGGTCGTCTCTATGAAGGCGACATGATGCGCATCGTTCTGGCCGACGAGATCTCGCCCGACAGCTGCCGCCTCTGGGACATCAAGACCCGCAACAAGCTCGACAAGGATCGCTTCCGCGAAGACCTTGGCGGCCTCGTCGAGTCGTACCGGGAAGTAGCGCAGCGCCTCGGCATCTTGGTGGAAACCGAGAATGCGCTGACCACCGGCCCCCGGCTGGTCCAGTAACTACTCGTTTAGGACAACACCATGAAAGCGCGCGTCACCGTTACGCTCAAGCCAGGCGTCCTCGACCCGCAAGGTCAGGCGATTGAAGGATCTTTGGCCAGCCTGGGCTTTGCCGGTGTTGCATCCCTGCGACAGGGCAAGGTGTTTGATATCGAGCTGCACGGAACCGAGGAGTCGGACGTGCGTTTTCAGATCAACAGCATGTGTGAACGCCTGCTGGCGAACACCGTGATCGAAAACTACGCCGTCGAAATTCTCGATTAACGCCTTTGTTGTATTTTTATATTCGCGCCGTTCTTGGGGGCGCAGGACCATATTGCCATGCTTAAAACCGTTTCCCTCTCGGTCATGTTCTTCGCCACTCTTGGCCTGATGTTTGCGGCCTACGCTTCGGTTCCGGTCTGAAGCTCCCAAGCGTCCCGGCCCGTTCACCTGCCCTTCACCGGAGCAGCTGACAGCGCGTTAATCTTGTTCCAAGCTCAACTGTCACTTCACCTCCGTTCAACCCTATAAGGGGCTCGAACTGGCGCGGAGTGAACCATGAGCGAGAGCAAGCAACGCTTGGATTGGGTCGATACTGCCAAAGGCATTTCGATCCTTTTGGTGGTGATGATGCACTCGGCGATCGGGGTCGGTGAAGTCACCAGCCAGGTCAGCTATCTGCATTGGATCATTGCTTGGGCCTCGCCATTCCGTATGCCCGAGTTCTTCTTGATCTCGGGCCTATTCCTTTCTCAGGTCATTGATCGCGACTGGCGGCGCTATGCCGACCGGCGTGTGGTCCATTATCTTTACTTTTACGCGCTCTGGGCCTTGATCCACCTCCTGTTCAAGGAAGCGGTTGGCGCCGGCCATCCGGTTACGGCCATGACCCATATGCTCTGGGCCATTGTCGAGCCCTATGGCGTGCTGTGGTTCATTTACATGCTCGCCGCCTTCAGCGCCGTAGCCAAGCTACTCCACAACGCCAGGGCGCCCCATTGGCTTGTGCTCATCGGCGCCGCTCTGCTCCAACTCGTCCATGTTCAGACCGGCTGGTATCTGCTCGACCAGTTCGCCGAGCACTTCATCTATTTCTATTCCGGCTACGTCTTCGCACCGGTCGTGTTCCGGCTGGTTGCCTGGGCGCAGGACCATGTCGTCCAGACCTTGGCTGGCCTCTCGCTTTGGGCACTGCTCGAAACACTGCTCGTGTTCTCGCCAGGTTATCGGGTTCTGCCCATGACCATCCATATGGGCCTGTCGACCGCCCCGGGCATTCACCTGGCGCTGGCGCTTGCCGGCTCTGTCGCCCTTTGCGTTGTTGCGGGCCTAGTGTCCAAGCTTGCGTTCATGGATTGGCTGCGCTGGCTCGGAGCTCAGTCCATAGTGGTCTACCTGGCCTTCGCCCTGCCCATGGCCGCGACCCGCATCCTGCTTGTCAGAGTCGGATTCACCAATGCTGATCTGATCAGCACCCTGGTGATGTCCAGCGCCGTCCTTACGCCCTTGGTTCTGTTCTGGCTGATCCAGCGGACCGGACGCGGCCGCTGGCTATTCGAACGCCCGGCTTGGGCGCGTCTGCCCGGCACACCGGGTGCGCGAATCGGCACAACGACCGTGCGGACGCCAGCGGAATAGGCGCTCTTCGGCTCTTGCCCCTTGCCTTTTGCTGCAAGAGCCACGACAAGGTCCCCGCATAATCCCTAGCTCGCGAGGACCCCGCCGATGAAGGCCGCTGTCATCATCTTTCCAGGGCTTAACCGCGACCGAGATATGGTTGCTGCGCTCACCAAGATTTCCGGCCGCGCGCCAACGACGGTCTGGCACGGAGAACGTGACCTTCCCGAAGCCGACCTGATCGTCATTCCCGGCGGTTTCTCCTACGGCGACTATTTGCGTTGCGGCGCTATTGCTGCCCGCTCCCCCATCATGGACGCAGTGCGCGAACGCGCCGCCGATGGCGTTCGCATCCTGGGCGTCTGCAACGGCTTTCAGATCCTGACCGAAGCCGGTCTCCTGCCCGGCGCCCTCATGCGGAACACCTCACTCAAATTTGTCTGCCGTGAGGTGAAGCTGCAGGTGGCTAACGCGGACACGCCCTTTACCCGGCTTTACCAGCAAGGTCAGGTCGTCCGTTGCCCCGTGGCGCATCACGATGGCAACTACTTCGCCGATGCCGAGACGATCGAGCGGCTCGAGGGCGAAGGCCGGGTGGCCTTCCGCTATGCCGACGGCACCAATCCCAATGGTTCGATCAACGACATCGCCGGCATTCTCAACGAGAACAAGAATGTCCTGGGGATCATGCCGCACCCGGAAAATTTAATCGAGCTCGCCCATGGCGGCGATGATGGCCGCGCGCTCTTTGCCAGCGCCCTTGATCTCGTCGCTTGACCCAGCCGCTCCAGCCGGACAGTTCAACCATGCCCTACGACAATCACATCGCCATCACGCCTGAACTCGTCGCCGATCATGGCATCAAGCCCGACGAGTTCGACAAGATTGTTGCCCTGATTGGCCGGCAGCCGACCTATACCGAGCTGGGCATCTTTTCCGCGATGTGGAACGAGCACTGCTCCTACAAATCCTCCAAGAAGTGGCTCAAGACTCTTCCAACCACCGGCGCTCGCGTCATCCAGGGTCCGGGCGAGAACGCTGGCGTGGTTGATATCGGCGACGGCCAGGCGGTCGTCTTCAAAATGGAGTCGCACAACCATCCGAGCTTCATCGAGCCCTATCAGGGCGCCGGCACCGGCATGGGCGGCATCTTGCGTGACGTCTTCACCATGGGTGCCCGTCCTGTTGCCGCCATGAACGCGCTGCGCTTCGGCGCGCCCGACCATGAAAAAACCCGCCATTTGGTGTCCGGCGTCGTCGCCGGCATCGGCGGCTACGGCAATGCCTTTGGCGTGCCCACCGTGGGGGGCGAGGTCGAGTTCGACCAGCGCTACAACGGCAATATCCTCGTCAATGCCTTTGCCGCCGGCCTAGCCGATACCGACAAGATCTTCTACTCCAAGGCGGAAGGTGTCGGCCTTCCCGTGGTTTATCTCGGCGCCAAGACGGGCCGCGATGGCGTTGGCGGCGCCACCATGGCTTCCGCCGAGTTCGGGGATGACATCGAGCAGAAGCGCCCCACCGTCCAGGTCGGCGACCCCTTTACCGAAAAGCGGCTCCTGGAAGCCTGTCTCGAGCTCATGGCCACCGGCGCCGTCATCGCCATCCAGGACATGGGCGCGGCCGGGCTGACTTGCTCGGCCGTGGAAATGGGCGCCAAGGGCGATCTCGGAATCGAGCTGAACCTCGATATGGTCCCGGTCCGCGAAACCGAAATGACGCCCTACGAGATGATGCTCTCCGAGTCCCAGGAGCGCATGCTGATGGTGCTGCATCCGGCCAAGGAAGCCGAAGCACGCGCCGTGTTCCAGAAATGGGAACTCGATTTTGCCACCGTCGGCAAGACCACCGACGATCTGCGCTTCCGCGTCATGTGGCGCGGCGAGGAAGTCGCCAATCTCCCCATCAAGGATCTCGGCGACGAAGCGCCCGAATATGATCGCCCCTGGATCGAGCCGGCCCGCCCCGCGCCGCTCGCCGCAAGCGACGTCCCGCAGATGGATGTCGCCGACGCTCTCCTCAAGCTCATGGGCGGCCACCAGATCGCCTCGCGCCGCTGGGTCTACGAGCAATATGACACCCTCATTGGCGGCAACTCGCTCCAGCGTCCCGGCGGCGATGCCGGCGTCATCCGCGTCGATGGCCATCCTGCCAAGGCGCTCGCCTTCTCGTCCGACGTCACCCCCCGCTATTGCGAGGCCGATCCCTTTGAAGGCGGCAAGCAGGCTGTGGCCGAGTGCTGGCGCAACCTGACCGCTACCGGCGCCGAGCCCCTGGCCGCCACCGACAACCTCAATTTCGGCAATCCCGAACGCCCTGAAATCATGGGCCAGCTGGTCGGCGCCATCAAGGGCATCGGTGAGGCCTGCCGCGTGCTCGAATTTCCGATCGTCTCGGGCAATGTCTCGCTCTACAACGAAACCAATGGCCGAGGCATCCTTCCCACCCCCACCATCGGCGGCGTCGGCCTGATCGATGATTGGTCGAAGATGGCCCGCACCGGCTTTGCGGCCGCTGGCGAGGTCATCCTCCTCGTGGGCGCCCCGCCGCAGCGTGGCACCCATCTCGGGCAGTCCATCTATCTGCGCGATCTCTTCGGCCGTGCCGATGGCGCTCCGCCGCCGGTCGACCTCGCCCACGAGAAGCGCACCGGAGATTTCGTGCGCAAGCTGATCCGCTCGGGCATCGCCACTGCCGTGCATGACCTCTCCGACGGCGGCCTTGCCGTGGGGCTAGCGGAAATGGCCGTAGCCTCCGGCATCGGCGCTACAGTCGTCGACCTCGAGGACCAGGACCCAATTCTGCAATACTTTGCCGAAGATCAGGGGCGCTACCTTGTCACCGTGAACCTGGACCCGCAGGGCGAGGAACTGGCCGATCTCTGGGCCGAGGCCCAGGCGCTCGGCATTTTTGCACCCTGGATCGGCTCGACCGGCGGCACGGACCTTGTCCTCGGCGCCGCCCGCCCCCTTCCCGTGGCGCAGCTGAAGTCGGCGCATGACGACTGGTTCCCCAGCTTCATGTCGGGCATGGCTGCCGACAATGCCGGCCATTGAAGCGCCTCGGCGACCATGCAATATCAAAGTGACCGGCCACGTCGCCGGCGACCTATGACGGAGTAGCGCTATGCCAATGGACGCAATCGAGATCGAGCGCCGAATCAAGGCCGCGCTGCCCGATGCCGAAATCGACATTCGCGATCTGGCCGGCGACGGCGATCACTACGCCGCCACTGTCGTGTCCACCGCGTTTAAGGGCAAATCGCGCGTGCAGCAGCACCAGATCGTTTATCAGGCGATTGGCGGCGACATGGGCGGTGCCCTCCACGCTTTGGCGCTGCAAACCAGCGCCCCGCCCGAGTAAGCACCATGTCGCTGCGCGACTCGCTCGATCTCATCCGCATGGTCCGCCCGGAAGCGGGCACATCGGCAATCGAGCACGAGATTGTTGCCGAGCGCGCGTCATCGCTCGGCAGCGCCGAAGCCCGGGTGATAGCGGCAATGGCAGCGCTCGCCGAGCCCGACTCGAACCGCCAGCAATGTCTTGAAACTGCCCGCCAGGCGGTCTGGGCCTACTTCGTTCAGCGTGAACTCATCGGCTTCCGTAGTCACAATGATGTCATCCGCGAACTCAAGATCACGCCCGAAGTGCTCGTCGGACTGGGCGCGGCGCCCTCTCGCCGCTAGAGCCGCGTGATTTCGCTGCCACCGTTCTCGACACCGCTGGGACGATGACCTATTTATCCACCAACAATGTCCGCTTTTCGGAGCGTGCAAGCGAGAGAGCAGCCATGACCGACATCAACGCCTTCATCACCGACAAGGTAACCAACAACGACGTGTTCCTCTTCATGAAGGGGTCGCCTGATTTCCCGCAATGCGGTTTTTCCGGCCAAGTCGTCCAGATTCTCAACTATCTCGGCGTTGAATTTGGCAGCGCCAATGTGCTGGAAAGCGCCGAACTGCGCGACGGCATCAAGGCCTTCACCAATTGGCCAACCATTCCCCAGCTCTATGTAAAGGGCGAGTTTGTTGGTGGCGCCGACATCGTGCGCGAGATGTTCCAGGCTGGTGAACTGCAGTCCCATTTCGAACAGGCTGGCATCCCCGTCAAGCAAACCGCCTGATCGCGACGACTCAGACAACGACGCCGGCCCTTGCGGCCGGCGTTTTTGTTTCAAACCTCAATATCGGCCGAAAAGCGCAACTCGCGCATGGGCTGCACCTTGCGGGTCGTTTCCGCATAGGTCGGATGCACCTTGTAGGCTGCCAGTGCAGCGGCATCGGCGAACTCGGCATAAACCACCACGTCAATCTCATTGGAGATTTGGTCGACCTTGCTGTTGCGCCGCACCTCGAAATGGGACGAGTGCGGGATAGTGCCCAGCGGCTCAAGGCCCTGGCAGATCGCCTCGATCTTGTCGGGTGATGGGGCGGTGAAGAATATGATATGGCGTATCAAGGCAAACGGCTCCTGCGCGAAGCGCGTGTTGTTCCCGCCGGCGGGGCAACGGTCAACCCCATCACCCAAATTCATCGAAGTCATTCCGCATTATCGCTTTGCGACATAGGACCGCAGGCGTAGACAGGATTGTCTTTCTTGGATTCCTGCCATGCCCAGCAGCCTTCGCCCCGCCGTACCTCTGCTTGCGCTGATCATCTGCGGCTGCCTCATCGCCGCGATCGGCAACGGCGTTCGCACCAGCTTCGGGCTTTTTACGCTGCCCATCTCCACCGATCTGGGCCTCACCCGCGAAGGCTATGGCATGGCCATGGCGATCCAGAACCTGGCCTGGGGCATAGCCCAACCCTTTGCGGGCGCTTGGGCTGATCGCTACGGCACCGGCCGCACCCTCGCCGGCGGCGCCGCCATCTACGCCTTGGGCGTAATTCTCATGGCCTTCTCTCCCACGGCCAGTCTGCTCACCGTCACCGGCGGCGTCATCACCGGCGTTGGCATCGCCGTATCATCCTTCAGCGTCGTGATGGTCGCCTTCGGCCGTTCCGTCCCGCAGGAAAAGCGCACCCTGATCTTCGGCGTCGCCACTGCCGCCTCGTCCTTCGGCCAGTTCATCTTTGCCCCGATCAGCCAGGGCTTCATCAACAGCTTTGGCTGGCACACCGCCCTCATCTATCTCGGCATGATGCTCGTGCTCATCATCCCCTTGAGCTACGCCCTGCGCGGTCGCACCGAGAACCCCGTCGGCCATGCCGACCTGCGCTTCATGCAAGCGCTGGCGCGCGCCTGGGGACATGGCTCATACCGCCTTCTCGTCATCGGCTTCTTTGTCTGCGGCTTTCATCTGGCGTTCATCAACGTTCATATGCCGGCTTATCTTGTGCAGTGCGGCCTCTCGCCCGAGGTCGGCAGCTGGACCATTGCCGTGATCGGGCTGTTCAATATCGTCGGCTCGCTCCTCTCCGGCTATCTCGGCAGTCGCCTCCCCAAGCAGATGCTGCTCGCCAGCATCTACTTCCTGCGGGCAGTGGCTATCGCCGTGTTTCTGCTGGTCCCGGTCTCGGAATGGACCGCCTATGCCTTTGCCGCGACCATGGGCGTGCTCTGGCTCTCCACCGTTCCACTCACGGCTGGCCTCGTGACCCTGTTCTTTGGTGCCCGCTACATGGGCATGCTCTACGGCGTCGCCTTTTTCAGCCACCAGGTCGGCTCTTTCGTGGGCGTCTGGTTGGGCGGCTATGTCTATGACGTGACCGGCTCCTATAGTCTGGTCTGGTATCTGGGCATAGTTCTCGGCCTGGCCTCGGCCGCCATCCACCTTCCCATCAACGAAAAAGTCGACGTAAAATTCGCCCCGCAACCCGCCTGACCTTGACCTAAAAGGCGCTTCCACCATCGCCTTTTAACGATATAGCCGGTTGCCAAATTAGGCTTCCGGGTTCATGGTCCGGCACATCGTGTCGCGTCCGGCGGCAGCCTCGAGATCCAGAACATGTCCAAACATTTGACCCGGGTGCTTTCCCGTCCGGAATTTATTGCCCTGATGGCAGCGATGATGTCGCTCAATGCCCTCGCCATCGACGTCATGCTCCCCGCCCTGCCCTATATGGGCGAAGCCCTTGGCATCAGCAGCGAAAACGAGCGCCAGTTCGTCGTCTCGGTCTACATGTTCGGCTTCGGCGCCGCCCAGCTTGCCTTCGGCCCACTGTCTGATCGATTCGGGCGCCGCGCGCCGCTCCTGCTCGGCATTATCCTTTATATCGTCGCGGTGGTCGCCGCGGCCTTCTCGCCCAATTTCGCCACCCTGCTGATTCTGCGCTTCGTGCAGGGCATCGGCGCCGCCGGCACTCGCGTCATCACCACCTCGCTGGTGCGCGACCTTTATTCCGGCCGCGCCATGGCCGAGGTCATGTCGCTGACCTTCATGGTCTTCATGGCCATTCCGGTGATTGCGCCCGGCATCGGGCAGATCCTGCTCCTGACCGGCCCCTGGCAGACCATCTTCATCTTCATGGGCGTACTGGCCACGATCTTCGGCATCTGGGGCTATTTCCGCCTGCCCGAAACCCTGCCGCTCGACAAGCGCCGCCCGCTGACCTTCGGCTCCGTGGTGGATGGCTTCCGCATCGTGTTCACCAACCGCGTGGCCTTCTCCTATGGCCTTGCCGGCATGTTCCTGTTTGCGGCGCTGTTTGGCTTCATCAGCTCCTCCCAGCAGATCTATGTCGACATCTATGGCCTGGGCGTCTACTTCCCCGTCGCCTTTGCCGCCATTGCCGGCCTGATGGCCGTCTCGTCCTTCACCAATTCCAAGATCGTGCGCCGCTTCGGCATGCGCCGCCTCTCGCATGGGGCGGTGTTGGTCTACACCCTGGTGAGCGGCGTCTGGGTTGTCCTCGCGGTCACCGGCAACCTGCCGCTCTGGCTGTTCCTGAGCTGCCTGGCCGTCATCATGTTCTGCTTTGGCTGGGCCGCCTCCAACATGAACTCGCTCTCCATGGAGCCGCTCGGCGCCGTTGCCGGTACCGCTTCCTCGGTCTTTGGCTTCATCCAGACCGTGGGTGGCGTGATCATCGGCGGCTATATCGGCCAGCACTTCGATGGCACCGTGGTGCCGGTGGCCGTCGGCTACTTCATCATGGGCTGCCTCGCCATCGCCTGCATCCTCGTGGCCGAACGCGGCAAGCTGTTCCGCACCGAGAACGGCCCCATTGCGGCCGATCTCTCCGCCGCCCACTAGGCCCCGCTGCTGCGGCTCAGAACGTGAAAACGTTACGCCGCAGCTGCTCCCAGCTTTCCTTGTCGATGGCGGCCAGCAGACCGCCCTCGATATGGTGCGGACGATAGGCCGAGCCATCCATCCGCGCCACATAGCCACCGGCCTCCTGCGCCATAAGCGCGCCCCCTAGGTGGTCCCAGGGCATCAGCTTGTTGTAGCTCACGAACTGCGAATGCCCCGACACAAAGGTGCGGTATTCGTGCCCCGCCACGCGGTAATGCGACACGAGCCGCACCTTGGCGAAGTTCTGCAAGATCTCGACCTTCTTGCCCGGCGGCACAAAGGCAATGGAAGCGGTGCCCACCATCTCGGGCAACGGCAAGGGTGGGGCAACATGCAGGCGTCTGCCGCTGCCATCGGGCCGGCGCAGCCAGGTGCCGCCGCCCTGTTCCGCCAGCATCCAGTCATCCCCCATCGGGTCGTAGATGATCCCGGCAACCGTTTCGCCGCCCACGACCACCGCCGCCATCACGGCAAACAGCGGCAAGCCAGCTGCGTAGTTGGCGGTCCCATCAATCGGGTCAACAACCACAGCCAGCTCCGCATCGGCGAGCGCCCTGAGCAGTTGCGGGTCGGCGGCCACCGATTCTTCGCCGACAAACAGCGCCGATGGCATTTTCCGGCTGATCTCGGCCTTGATGAATTGCTCGGCAGCCAGATCGGCCGCGGTCACCAGGTCGATGGCCTCGGTTTTAACCTGAATGTCGATATCATCAAGCCGCCGGAACCGGGGGAGGATCTCAGCCTTGGCCGCTGCGCGCAGCACGCCGGCAAGCCACTCGATATCGATGTTCACGATTAGCTTCTCCGTTCGGCCAGGCCGGCAAAGTCAAACAACCGCGGATCGAGCATATGACTGGGATTAATGTTGCCTAGCGCACGGATCATCACGTCCTTGCGCCCCGGCATGCGTTTTTCGATATCGGCAAGCATGGCCTTCATCGCATTGCGCTCCAGCCCATCCTGCGACCCACAAAGGTCACAGGGAATGATGGGAAACTGCATCTGCTCGGCAAAGCGCGCTAAGTCGTCCTCGGCGCAATAAATCAGCGGCCGCAGCACTTCCACATTGCCGTCATCGTTCAACAGGCGCGGCGGCATGGCGGCGAGCTTGCCACCATGGAACAGGTTCATGAAAAACGTTTCGAGACTATCGTCCCGGTGGTGCCCCAGCACCAGCGCCGAACAGCCCTCCTCGCGCGCAATGCGATAAAGATTGCCGCGTCGCAGCCGCGAACAAAGCGAACAATAGGTCGCACCGGCCGGCAGCTTGTCGGTGACGATCGAATAGGTGTCCTTGTATTCGATCCGGTGCTCGATCCCGAGCCCACTGAGAAACTCGGGCAGGATGTGCTTGGGAAAATTGGGCTGCCCCTGGTCGAGATTGCACGCCAGCAGCTCCACCGGCAGCAGCCCGCGCCATTTCAGATCCAGCAGCAAAGCCAGCAAGCCATAGCTGTCCTTCCCCCCTGACAGCGCCACCAGCCACCGCTCGCCCGGTCGGACCATGGCAAACTTCTCGAGCGCCTCGCGCGTATTGCGGATCAGCCGCTTGCGCAGCTTGTTGAACTCCACGCTGCGCGGGGCATCGGCATAGATGGGATGCGCGCCGCTTTCCGCCGCATCTGTCTCGGGCGTGGCAAGATCGTCCATCACCGCACTCATGGCGTTAACTCTCGTTGAACAACGTGTCCTGCTGATAGCCCTATGGAACACGGAGGGGAAGGAAAACCGGACTTCGCTATCCTTACCAAAGCTTAATTTCGCTTTCTTGCATTCGCCCAAACTCGGCGGCTAGATGCGGCGATATTCTCGGCACCAAGGAGTCGCGCGGTGTTTCGGTCCTTTTTCCCCGTTCCAAAAATCTTCTTCAGTTCAGCGGCCTTATGGCTGCTGGCATCAGTGCTGTTGTGGTTCTCCATCGGGGAACCATTGCGCGCCGTGATCAGCATTGACCGGTTCACTCATCCAGTGATGGCGGCCACCGTCTCCGATCAGCCCACCACCGCCGACCAGCCGGTGCCGGATCCTGCCGCGGGAGCCGAGCAAACCAATCCTAATGCTCCCGCTTCCACCGAGAGCGAAGCTCCGGTCACTCCCAATCCAGCGGCAGCTGCCGCCGAAGGTGCCAGCCTCAATTTCCTGACGGCCGAGCGGGTATGGCTCTACCAATACGTCGTTATGGTGGCGCTGGTTTTCTGCGTCTTCTGGTACTTCTACAAACGCAATGAATGGTACTGGTGGTCGGTGGTTTCTTCCGCTGTCATCCTGCTGGTCATCTACTTCCAGGTGCAGGTGCAGGCCTTCGTCAATGAATGGTCGGGCTCGTTCTTCAACACCATCCAGCTGGCATTGACGCAGCCGGGATCAGTAACACCCGACCAGCTTTACGGACTGACCTGGACCATCATCCTCGTCACCATCCCCAATGTGCTCGTCGCCGTCGCGCTGGCCTTCTACACGTCCCACTACGTGTTCCGCTGGCGCAAGGCCATGAACTTCTACTACATGACTTACTGGCCCGAGATCCGGCACACCGAAGGGGCGGCACAGCGCGTTCAGGAAGATACAATGCGCTTCGCCTCGATCATGGAGGATCTGGGCACCGCGTTCTTCGACTCACTGATCACGCTAGTCGTCTTTCTGCCCCTGCTCTGGAGCCTTTCTGCCAATATCAGCGAGCTGCCGATCTTTGGCGCCGCGCCAGGTGGCCTAGTCTGGGTGGCTCTGCTGGGTGCTGCAGCGGGCACGGCGCTGCTGGCGCTCGTCGGAATAAAGTTGCCGGGCCTCAACTTCGCCAACCAGCGTGTCGAAGCAGCCTACCGCAAAGAGCTGGTCTTCGGCGAAGACCATGCTGATCGTGCCCAACCCCCGACGATCCGTCACCTCTTCGCCGATGTGCAGAGGAACTACTTCCGCCTGTATTTTCACTACACCTACTTCAACCTTGCCAGGTACGGGTACACCAACATGGTCGGCTATGTGCCGCTCCTCGTCATGGCGCCTTCCATCCTTGCCGGCACACTCACGATGGGCCTCTACCAGCAGATTCAGATCGCCTTCGGACAGGTTTTTAGCTCCTTCCAGTTCTTCGCGCGCGCCTGGACGGTAATTGTGGAGCTACAATCGGTCGTCATGCGCCTGCGCAAGTTCGAAAGCTACATCCCCCAGGATCAGGAACCGATAAAGGTTAGCCTCAGCGGCGCCTCCGCCTAGCAACTGCCTCGCCGGACGCAATGAAGGGTCGCTCATGGAGCGGCCCTTCTTCTTTGGTACGAGTTCCGATCACCACATCAGGACGCGCCGCTCTGCCCGGTGACCATCCCCAACGCCCCCGCAGCCCACAAACAAAAAAGGGCCGCTCCGAAGAGCGGCCCTTTTACATTCAAAACTCTGGTTCGCTTAGCGCGAGTAGAATTCCACCACCAGATTTGGCTCCATCTGCACCGGATAGGGCACATCCGAGAGGGCCGGCACGCGAACATAGGTCGCGGTCATCTTGTTGTGGTCGACTTCCACATAGTCGGGCACATCACGCTCAGCCAGCTGAATGGCTTCGAGCAGAACGGTGAGCTGCTTGGAGCGCTCGCGCACTTCGATCTTGTCGCCAACCTTGACCTGGTAGGATGGGATGTTGACGCGCTTGCCATTGACCATCACATGGCCATGGTTGACGAACTGGCGGGCAGCAAACGGGGTTGCCACGAACTTGGCACGATAGACGATCGCGTCCAGGCGCGACTCAAGCAGGCCAATAAGGTTCTCGCCGGTGTCGCCCTTGACGCGGGCAGCTTCGTTGTAGAGCTTCTTGAACGACTTCTCGGTGATCGAGGCATAGTAGCCCTTCAGCTTCTGCTTGGCGCGCAGCTGCAGACCATAATCGCTCAGCTTGCCCTTGCGGCGCTGGCCGTGCTGGCCGGGGCCATAGGCACGAGCGTTAAGCGGGCTCGACGGACGACCCCAGATGTTTTCGCCAAGACGGCGGTCAATCTTGTGCTTGGCAGAAATGCGCTTCGACATCGCGTATCCTTTCATGAAACGTCGAAATGGATCGCGCCCTCCTCTGCCTGCCGGTGAACCGACAGGCTGACAGACCTCTGATGAAAGAAGATCCCGGGTGCGCCTAGGGGCCCGAAGGCCGCAATAGGTGGCCGGTTGATAAAAGGGGCCAGCGGCAAAGTCAAGCCGGCCGACATCTAAGGGGTAGACAGCGGCTCGGCCACGCCATCCCTGACCATCTTGCGGTCAAGCGTATCCTGCTTGCGCAGCCCGGGAAACACCCGGCTCCAGATCGCCGCGACCGCCATGGCCCCCACGCCACCAACCACCACCGCGCCAACCGGCCCAATGAAATGGGCCACGGTTCCGGCCCGGAACTCGCCCAGCTCGTTGGACGCGCCTATAAATACCGAATTGACCGCATTGACGCGCCCGCGCACCTCTTCGGGCGTCCAGAGCTGCATGATGGTCTCGCGGATGGTCACGCTCACCATATCCGAGGCGCCCACCAGCATCAGTGCTCCAATCGACAGCCACACATTGCTCGACAGCCCGAACACCGTCGTGAACAAACCAAACAGCGCCACGAACACGAACAGCATCTTGCCGGCATGATGCCGGATGGGGAAGCGCGTCAGCGTCAACGCCATCAACAGCGCGCCAACGCCGGGCGACGCCCGCAAAATGCCGAACTCCACCGGCCCACCATGCAGTATCTCTTCAGTGAAGGCCGGCAGCAAGGCCACTGCCCCGCCCATCAGCACGGCGAACATGTCGAGCGAAATGGCGCCCAGTACCACCTTGTTGCTCAGGATATAACGGAACCCGCCAAAGATCGTCTCAAGGCTGGTCGCCTGCTGCGATTGGCGCTGCTGCGGCTTGGGGATCAGCAGCACACAACCGCTGGCTACCAGCAACAGCACGCCCGCGGTGCCAAACGCAACGACCGGGCTCAGGGCATACAGCACACCACCAATCGAGGGTCCCATGATCGCCGCAAACTGCCAGGCCGAAGCATTGACCGTAATCGCATTGCTCAGGGCTTCAGGGGGCACCAGGTTTGGGGCCAGCGACTGGGCTGCCGGGCTCCAGAAGGCGCGGGCGGTGCCCAGCACTACTAGGATGGCAAAGATCGGCCAAACCTCATGCTCCTGCGCATTCACCAGCATGAGAAAACCGAGCGCGCAACCCAGCTCCACTGCCAGGCACACTGCCATGATCATCCGGCGGTTGAACCGGTCCGCCGCTAGGCCCGTCACCAGCATCAACACCAGAGCCGGCATAAACAAGCAAAGGCCCACCAGCCCGAGCAGGAAATAATCGCCGGTGATCGCAAAGATCTGCCAGGCGATGGATACAGACATGATCTGGACGGCAAAGCTGACCAGCAGCGTGGTCAGCCAAAAGAAGCGGAAGCCGGTGTAACTGAAAGCGAGGCGGGATTTATCATGCGGTGCGGGCGTGCTCATCATTTGCCCATGGCATGCCGGTAAACGCTCGTCAAAGCCTCAAACACACCCGAACTCAGACCGACCGCCGATTTTCTAGCCTTTGTCACTTTCGCGCGGCTGCCGGTTTGGATTGGGGCGCTGATGGCGCCGGTCAATCGAAGAAATTACGCCGCGCAAAGTGCGGATTTCCTGGCTGGTGAACTTGCCGCGCTCGAGCATCGTGCGCAAATTGTTGACCACTGTGGGCCGCTTGTCCGGTGCGGTAAAGAACCCCGATTGGTCCAGCGTCGCTTCCAGATGCCCGAACAAGCCAACCAGTTCTTCGCGCGGGGCAACCTGCGCCAGATTATCATCGAATGGCAGCGTGGTTCCGGCGGCGCTGTGGCGGCGCCATTCATAGGCCAGCAGCAACACGGCCTGGGCAATGTTGAGCGAAGCAAAGGCAGGCTCCACCGGCAAGGTCACGATGGCATCGGCCAAGGCCACCTCGTCATTGAGCAACCCCCAGCGCTCACGCCCGAACAGAAGGCCGGCACCACGACCACCACCGATATGGCTGGCCATCCGTTGCGCTGCCTCGTCGGGGCCGATCACCGCCTTCTGCAAGTCGCGCGAGCGGGCCGTCGTGGCATAAACCAGGGTGAGGTCGCTGATCGCCGCTTCAAGCGTATCGAACACCCGCACCCGTTCGAGCACATGATCGGCACGGGAAGCAGCGTTCACCGCCTTCTCATTAGGCCAGCCGTCGCGCGGCCGCACCAGCCGCAGGTCCCACAGCCCGAAATTAGCCATGGCCCGAGCGGCCGTGCCAATGTTCTCGCCCAGCTGCGGCTCGCACAGGATAATCGCCGGTGACGGCGCCAGGGTGATGGGAATGGATGAATCGGTGCCGGCCATGATGCCCCTTCTCGCTATCAGCCGCACTTAGCGGAGCGCCGCGGCAAACGCAAACGGCGCCCCGCTGGAGCGCCGTTCTGAATTCGAGATATCCAAGCGCGGTTCAGGCCACGCGATGGCGGATCGGCAGTTCCTTGACCTTGCTGGAGCGGTTCCATTCCCGGTCGAGAATGGCGAAATGCAGTTCTTCGTCCCACTCGCCCTGGAACAGCGCATGCTCGCGGTAATGCGCTTCGAGGCGCAGGCCGAGCTTTTGCATCAGCTTGATGGAATTGTGGTTGCGCCCGTCACACCGGACAAATACCCGGTGGATGTGGAACCGCTCGAAAGCGAGATCGAACATGGCGCCCAGCGCTTCGGCGGCATAGCCCTGTCCCGAATAGCTGGGATTGATGCAGAAGCGAACTTCGCCCTGCCCCGATGTTGCGTCCTGCCAATTCAGCGAAACATGGCCGATGACCTTCTTGTCGCCCTTGCGCACCATGGCCAGGGTCAGCGTGTCGCCAGGCCGCTGCAGGCTCACATGTCCCCGCAGGACGTTAAGCGCATCGGCAACATCGGCCTCATCGCGCGTTCGGCTGAACACATAGCGCTGCATGGATGGAAGGGTATGATAGGCCGCGAGATCCGCAAGGTCGGCGCGCTCGAAGGTCCGCAGCATCAACCGATCTGTTTGCAAGGGCAAAGATGGTGACGACATGATGGCGAACCTCCCCAATAGATACTGACCGATCATGAACGGATCACGTCAGCGGGAAGTTCCAGCACTAGCGCAAGTTAGTTGAAGATGCTGGGACTAGGTCTGGGGCGTGTTCCGGCTCAGCCACTCGCCCTGCAAAATAGCGTAAATGAACTCTTCATCCCACACACCCTTGGTGATGGCGTGCTCGCGGAAATGCGCCTCGCGCCGCATGCCCAGGCGCTCCATGAGATGGAACGATGGCGCATTCTCGGCCGCACAGCGGGCAATCACCCGATGCAGATTTGCCTGCCTGAACGCCAGGTCCAGCATCGCGCCCGCCGCTTCCGTGCCATAGCCCTGCCCGTGATAGTCCGGGTGCAGGATCCAGCCCACTTCCCCTTGTTGGCTGTCGACGCTCCGCCAGATCAGCGAAACTTCGCCGATCAGTTCGCCGGTGCCGGGCAGTTCCACCCCGAGAACGATTTTGTCGCCCTCTTCGATCAGCGTGGTTTGCGCGATCCGCTGCTGCACCGCCAGTGCGCATTCCTCCCGGCTGAGTGCCGAGTCGAACAGAAATCGCGCCACGTCATCGCGCTGCCGATAGGCAAACACGGCATCAACATCGCCGCGTGTAAACGGGCGCAAACGCAGCCGCTTGGTTTCCATAGGATAGGTCGGATAAAGCGCCATGCGTCCTCCTGGCGGAAGCCGTTCATTGTTGCGGTTCGGGAGAATCAAGGCAAGGCCATTGCTCTTGTTCCTCGCCAACCTGCATGGCAGCCTGCCTCCATGAGCAAACAAGACCGAGTGTCGGTGAACGTGAAAGCCAGTTGCGCCTGCGGGGCGCTGACCATGGCCATCGTCGGTCCGGTCGGCTCCATGTTCATGTGCGCTTGCCTACATTGCCAGCAGGCGAGCGGCACGGGTCATTCCACCGTGGCCCTCGTGTCCGAGCAACACCTGATCGTCTCCGGCCAAGCCGGCAGTTTCTCGCGGCCAAGTGCGTCGGGCGCAACCTTCACCCGTCACTTCTGTCCCTATTGCGGCACGCCGCTTTATGGCCAGTCCTCCCGCGCTCCATCCGTGCGCCTGGTCGCGGCAGGCTTTTTCGCCGGCGACAACGCTTGGTTTGTGCCCAATCAACTGATCTTCGCCCGCACCCACCAGGGCTGGGACTCGATTGCCGATCACCTTCCACACCACGAGACCTACCGCCCTTCGCCCGCCTGAACCTGCCCGCCTTGGGCAAGAGGCCTTGCCGAGCCAGTCTTTGCGCTTTTCCCCTGCAATGCTATAGGGGCGCCAACACGGCTGTGGGCCGACAGGCAGGACACCAAGGGAGAACTCTTCATGAGCAAGATCAAAGTCGCCAATCCGGTCGTCGATCTCGACGGCGATGAGATGACGCGCATCATCTGGCAGGCGATCAAGGACAAGCTCATCCACCCCTATCTCGATCTGCCGATCGAATATTACGATCTCAGCGTCGAAAGCCGCGACGCCACCAACGACCAGATCACGATCGATGCCGCCAAGGCGATCCAGAAGTACGGCGTCGGCATCAAATGCGCCACCATCACCCCCGATGAGCAGCGCGTCGAGGAATTCAAGCTCAAGAAGATGTGGAAGTCGCCCAACGGCACCATCCGCAACATCCTGGGCGGCGTGATCTTCCGCGAGCCGATCATCTGCCAGAACGTGCCGCGCCTCGTCCCCGGCTGGACCCAGCCGATCATCGTCGGCCGCCACGCCTTTGGCGATCAGTACCGCGCCACCGACTTCACCTTCCCGGGCAAGGGCACGCTGACCATCAAGTTCACCGGCGAAGACGGCCAGGTGATCGAGCACGAAGTGTTCCAGTCGCCCGGCGCTGGCGTTGCCATGGCCATGTACAACCTGGACGATTCCATCCGCGACTTCGCTTATTCCAGCTTCAACTACGCGCTTGCCCGCGGTGTGCCGTGCTATCTCTCGACCAAGAACACCATCCTCAAGGCCTATGACGGCCGCTTCAAGGACATCTTCCAGGAAATCTACGAAGCCGAGTTCAAGGAAAAGTTCGAAGCCGCCAAGATCTGGTACGAGCACCGCCTGATCGACGACATGGTCGCCTCGGCACTCAAGTGGTCCGGCGGCTATGTCTGGGCGTGCAAGAACTATGACGGCGATGTGCAGTCCGACATCGTGGCCCAGGGCTTTGGCTCGCTCGGTCTGATGACCTCGGTTCTGGCCACCCCCGATGGCAAGATCGTCGAAGCCGAAGCTGCCCACGGGACCGTGACGCGTCACTACCGCCAGCATCAGCAGGGCAAGGAAACCTCAACCAACTCCACCGCCTCCATCTTTGCCTGGACGCGTGGCCTGGCTCATCGCGCCAAGCTCGATGACAACGAAGCCCTCGCCAAGTTCGCCGCGACCCTCGAAAAGGTCACCGTCGACACCATCGAAGAAGGCAAGATGACCAAGGACCTTTCCCTGCTCGTCGGCCCGGATCAGCCATGGCTGTCGACCATCGGCTTCCTCGATGCCATCGATCAGAACCTGCAGAAGGCCATGGCCTGAGCGACCTCGAGAGAGTAATGCGAGCGGCGCCCCTGGGCGCCGTTTTGCTTTTGCGCCTTTCGCGCCGGCCTGAATAGCAATGCCCCTTTCTCCGCACGCCAGCCCGGTTGAACTCCAGCTCGATGCCATGCGGCAGGCGCTGCACCTGTCTGCCAGCGGCCAAGCGCCGGAACTGACCTTTTCGGGCCTCATCCAGGTTCTTGGCGTCAACAGCCACACTCTCATCATCTTCGTTTTCAGCTTGCTCAACATGATCCCGGGTGCCCCAGGCTATGGCGGGGTAGTGGCACTGGCCATGTTTGGCTTTGCCATGGCCATGCTGCTGGGCCGCCCCGTGCGCCTGCCGCGTTTTGTGGGTGACCGGCGCGTCCCAGTTAAGCTCCTGCTCAAACTGCTGGCCCGTTTGCTGCGCTATTCGCGCGCATTGGCGCGCATCTCCTTTCCCCGCTTCCGAGCCCTGGTTGGAACAGGAACGGGTCGCCCCTTCGCCCTCATCGTCATGGTGCTGTGCCTGCCCATGGTGGTCCCTATCCCCTTTATGAACGCCATCCCCAATGTCGGGGTCGCGGTAATGTGCCTGTCCCGGTTGAACCGCGACGGTTTGGGCCTCATCATCGGCGTCCTCATCGGGGCAGTCGGCTTCCTGGTCGATGCGTGGGTGATCTGGACGGTGATTTCGCTCGGTTTTTCTGCCGGCGGTTTTCTGAGGGGGTAGTGCATTGGGCGCCTGGTTGTTGGCATTTCGGGCTCCAGCGCTCCCGTGGAATGGCCATGCGCGCACCTGCCGCTAGCGCCTGGCGCATGCAGCGTCTCCTGCCGCGCCTCCTCCTGGCGCTGGATCGCTTGCCCACGGGCGGCGTGCTAGTCGGAGTGTTGTTCTTTGCCCTTTCCCTCACGCCTTCGCTGCTGCCTCGTCACTTCGTGCTGCAGGGTATTCTGAGCGGCTGCGTCTTTGCTGCCGGCTACGGCATCGGCGTGTTTGGCGAGTGGCTGTGGACCTTCATGGAACTGAGCATCCCGGGTCGCGCCCGCGCGCGCCGGATCAAGCTGATCGCCCTTTTGGTCTGCACGCTCACGGCCATTGTTTTTCTGTGGCTATCCACCGGTTGGCAAAACTCCATCCGCGAGGTCATGGGCATGACCCCCGTTCATTCCACCCAGCCCGTACGCGTTGCCGCGATTGCGGCTCTCCCCGCCGCCCTGCTGATCGGCATCGGCACCGCCATCGTGCGCTTCGTGCGGGCCGTGGCGAATTGGCTGGCCCGCATCCTGCCGCGCCGGGTGGCGCTGGTTGGCGGCATGCTCATCGTCGGCGTCGTGACCAGCCTCTTTGTCAACGGCATCGTGGTACGCGGCGTTCTTTATGCTGCCGATCAGTTCTATGGCGAACTGGATGCCCTCGCGGGCCAATATGAAGAGCCCCCGGCCGATCCCCTGCGTTCGGGCAGCGCCGGCTCCCTCATCGACTGGGACACGATTGGGCTCGACGCCCGGGTTTACGTCCAGTCCGGTCCCACCGCCGCCGATATCCAAGCCCTAATCGGGCGCCCAGCCAAGAGCCCGCTTCGGGTTTATGTTGGGCTCCGTTCGGCCGAAACGGTGGACCAGCGGGCCCAGCTTGCCCTTGCAGAAATGGAGCGGATCGGCGCCTTTGATCGCTCGGTGCTGGTGCTGATCATGCCCGTGGGCACGGGCTGGGTTGATCCCCCCGCAATTGACACCCTCGAAATCCTGCATGCCGGTGACGTCGCGAGCGTGGCGCTGCAATATTCATATCTCACCAGTTGGCTCTCGCTCCTTGCCGAACCTGATGTTGGCACCGCTTCGGCCCAGGCGCTGTTCAACGCGGTTTATGATTACTGGACCGAATTGCCCTCCGACACACGGCCCAGGCTTTATCTGCATGGTCTGAGCCTGGGTGCCTATGCGTCACAAGCCTCCGCCACCCTTTACGATGTGCTGGCCGATCCGTTCCAGGGCGCGCTTTGGGCCGGCCCGCCCTTCGCCAGCCCGCCCTGGCGCAATGCCACCGCGAACCGCCAGGCCGGCACTCCGGAATGGCTGCCGCGCTTCAACGACAGTTCCATCATCCGCTTTACCAACCAGAGCAATGCCCTCGACATTCCCGGTGCCAGCTGGGGTCCCATGCGCCTGGTTTACCTGCAATATGCCAGCGACCCCATTGTCTTCTTCGAACCCCAGGTGCTGTATCGTCCGCCCGAATGGCTGACCAGCAATCGGCCGCCCGACGTCTCGCGCCAGCTCACCTGGTACCCAGTCGTCACCTTCCTGCAGCTCGCGCTCGACATGGCCCTGGCCCAAACCTCGCCCGTTGGGTTCGGCCATGTTTACGCGCCCCAGCATTATCTGGATGCCTGGCTCGCCATCACCGATCCCCCAAATTGGGACCCTCCAAATCAGCAGCGACTGCGCGACCGGCTCACGCGCTCCGGCGGGGCACAGGATATCGGCCCCGGCTGGTTCAAGGATAAAGCGCCTGTTGTAACATCCGCTGTGCCTTGAGCGACGTAGCCGCCTAACGCAACTTTCCCGCGCTCTCATGGCTTTCAGGGGATGCAATTGCCTAGCCCTGCCCCCATATAGGCTTCAAGTTCAGTCCTAGGAGATTTTCCTGATGTTCATCGCCCGCCGCTTCCGGCTAGCCAGCGCGTTTGCCGCACTTGTTGTCGCATTCTCGATGGCCGCCGTGGATACCGCGGACGCGCGCGCCCGTGGCAGCTTTGGCAGCCGCGGCACCCGCACCTTCCAGTCGGCGCCTCCAACCAACACGGCACCCAACACCGTAGCCCCTATCCAGCGCTCCACCACACCCGCACAGCAGGCACGGCCCAACGCTAACGCCCAGAACCCTGCCGCCGCCCAGCAGCGTGGCGGATTCCTGGGCGGCCTTGGTGGCTCCCTGTTCCGTGGCTTGATGCTTGGCGGCTTGCTCGGTTTGCTCTTTGGCGCTGGCTTTGGCGGCATTGGCGGCTTGTTCAGCCTGCTCTTCCAGGTTCTCCTGATCGGCGGCGTCGTCTGGCTGGTAATGCGCCTGGTCCGCGGCGGCGCGCGCCGGCCGGCCATGGCCGGCGGGCCCGACAACACCAACCGCACGGGCTTTGAGAACTTCGGCCGCAATCTTGGCGGCCTGGGTGGCTCGGGTGCCGGCAATGCCACCCGCCCCTCGCGCGCTCGCCCGGCCAATCCGGACGAGCTGGGCGTTGGCCAGCGGGACCTCGATAGCTTCGAGCAGATGCTGGGTCAGGTTCAGACTGCCTATGGCGCCGAGGACTATGAAACCCTGCGTCGCCTGACCACGCCCGAAATGATGGGCTACCTGGCCGAACAAATGGCTGCCAACGCCACCCGCGGCCTGCACAACCAGCTTGCCGACATCAAGCTGCTCCAGGGTGACATTGCCGAAAGCTGGCGCGAGGATAACAGCGATTACGCCACCGCTGCCTTGCGCTACAGCCTGCGCGACTGGACCGTGGAACGCGCCACTGATCGGGTCGTCGAGGGCAACCCTGCCGAACCCACCGAGGCCACCGAGCTCTGGACCTTTGTCCGCCCGCGGGGCGGCGACTGGAAGCTCTCGGCGATCCAGGAAGCTTAAACGCCCCGCTACAACCGAACAAAAAGGCCCGCCTCCAGCTCAGGAGGCGGGCCTTTCCTTTTGTCCCTAGCCTTGGTCTAGAGCAGCGCGCGGATAGCGGCCAGTGCTTCTTCGGCCTTGCTGCCATCCGGACCACCGGCCTGCGCCATGTCAGGACGACCGCCGCCGCCCTGCCCGCCCATGGCAGCGGATCCCGCCCGTACCAGATCCACGGCCGAAGCCTTGCCGATCAGATCCTCGGTGATTCCGACCGCCAGTCCGGCTTTGCCGTCTTCGGCCAAGCCGATGATCGCAACAACGCCCGAGCCAACCTGCTTTTTGGTCTGGTCAACCAACCCGCGCAGATCCTTTGGCTGCAAGCCGTCGACGATCCGGCCGATAAAGGGCGTGCCGTTGATCGCTTCCACCTCACTGCCCCCGGCGGCGCCGCCGCCCATGGCCAGCTTCTGCTTGGCATCGCTGAGCGCCCGCTCGGAGCGCTTGAGCTGCTCCTGCAGCGCTGCGATACGCTCAAGCACATCCTGGCTGCCGGCACGCAGCATCCCCGCTGCAGTTTCAACAATGGCAACATGGGTATTGCCGCGATGGCGCGCCGCATTGCCGGTCAGCGCCTCGATGCGACGCACGCCGGCCCCCACGGCACTTTCAGCTACCACCGACACGAGCCCGATATCGCCGGTGCGCCTGACATGGGTGCCCCCGCACAGCTCCACCGACCACCCGAGGCTGTTGCCCGTCGGCTCGCCCATCGAGACCACGCGCACTTCGTCGCCATATTTCTCGCCGAACAGCGCGCGGGCGCCTGAATCCTTGGCTTCCTCGACTCCCATCAGCCGCGTTTCGACCGGCGTGTTCTGCAGGATAATGGCATTGGCCAGATCCTCGACCTCCGCCAGTTCCAGCGGGCTCATGGCCTTGGTATGCACAAAGTCGAAACGCAGCCGATCCGGCGAAACCAGCGATCCCTTTTGCGCAACATGGTCACCCAGCACGATCCGCAGCGCTTCATGCAGCAGATGGGTGGCGGAGTGATTGGCACGAATGGCCGAACGGCGAGCATGGTCAACGACGAGTTCGACGGCCTGTCCCACGCGCAGCGCTCCAGTCTCGACCTTCACCTTGTGCGCGAACACACCATGGTACTTTTGCGTGTCGGTGACCACAACGCTGACGCCGTCACCACGCATGGAGCCGGCATCGCCAACCTGCCCGCCGCTCTCGCCGTAGAACGGGGTTTGGTTGAGTACCACATAACCTTCTTGCCCGGCCTCAAGCCGATCGATCTCGGCTCCGTCGCGCAGCAATGCGGTGACTTCCCCTTCGGCCGTTTCGGTTTCGTAGCCCAGAAACTCCGTGGGCCCAAGCCGATCAGCCAGCCCATACCAGACCGCGCCGGTGGCTGCCTCGCCCGAGCCTGACCAGCTCCGGCGCGCTTCTGCCTTTTGCTGGGCCATGGCGGCATCAAAGCCTGCTTGGTCGACAGCAATGCCGCGCGCCCGCAACGCATCCTGGGTGAGATCGAGCGGGAACCCATAGGTGTCATAAAGCTTGAACGCGGTGGCGCCGTTCAGCGTATCGCCTTCCGCGAGAGTGCTCGTTTCATCCGAGAGAATCTGCAGGCCCCGTCCAAGGGTCTTAAGGAAGCGCCCCTCCTCCAGCCGCACCGTTTCGCTGATCATGGCCTCCCCGCGCGACAGCTCGGGATAAGCTTGGCCCATTTCGCGCACCAGCGCTGGAACGAGCTTATGGATCACCGGCTCTTCAGCGCCGAGCAGCGTGGCATGGCGCATTGCGCGCCGCATGATCCGGCGCAGCACATAGCCACGTCCTTCATTAGACGGCAGCACGCCTTCGGCGATCAGGAACGACATCGAGCGCAGGTGATCGGCGATCACCCGCAGGCTGCGGTTACCCTCGCCCTCAACTTCGGTGCCGATCGCCGAGGCAGCAGCCCCGATCAGCGCCTTGAACAGGTCGATATCGTAATTGTCGTGCACACCCTGCATCACGGCGGCAATACGCTCAAGGCCCATGCCAGTGTCGATTGACGGGCGTGGCAATGGTGTGCGCGAGCCGTCGGCATGCTGCTCGAACTGCATGAACACGAGGTTCCAGATCTCGATCCAGCGATCGCCATCTTCATCCGGCGAGCCGGGAGGGCCGCCCCAGACCTTGTCGCCATGGTCGTAGAAGATCTCCGAGCACGGCCCGCACGGGCCTGTGTCGCCCATCTGCCAAAAGTTGGACTTGGCGCCCAGCCGCACAATCCGGTCCTCCCCGATCCCGGCGATCTTCTTCCATAGCTCCATGGCCTGGTCGTCGTCCTCGTAGACGGTGACCATCAGCCGGTCCTTGGGAAGACCCCAGTCCTTGGTCAGCAAGGTCCAGGCCAGTTCGATGGCGTGGTCCTTGAAGTAATCGCCAAAGGAGAAATTCCCCAGCATCTCAAAAAAGGTGTGGTGCCGGGCGGTAAAGCCGACATTGTCCAGATCGTTGTGCTTGCCACCGGCGCGCACGCATTTCTGCGCCGAAGTGGCGGTCGTATAGGGGCGCTTTTCGAGACCGGTAAAGACGTTCTTGAACTGCACCATGCCAGCATTGGTGAACATCAATGTGGGATCATTGCGCGGTACCAATGGGCTCGACGGAACCGCCTCGTGACCATTCCGGGCAAAAAAGTCGATAAAACTCGAGCGGAGATCGTTTACGCTGGTCATAGAATGGCTTTCATGGCGGATTGGCGCCCGTGGACGCCGCAAGACTTTGGCTGGCTTTCTAGCCCGTGCGGCGCAGCGCTGTCCAGCATCGGTGCGCCCCGCTTACTGCTAGGTATGGGGACGCCGGCTAAAGGGCTCGATGAGCATCGCCAGGCCCGATATAAACGATGCTAGATTGCGTTGGCGGCAGCTCTGTCTCGCCTGCTTGCAGCCGGGCGCCTGCGGTTCAGACTCAAAAGAAAAGGCACCGCTCTCGCGATGCCTTTCTTCACCCTGCATGGGAACTGCTTATTCGTCGCTGTCGGCAGCGTCGTCACCGCCCGATACCAGCAGTACTTCTCCGAGCAGGCCCGAGCTTTCGCGCACGCCCTGCTCGATGGTTGCCGCAGCCGCCGGATTGTCCTTGAGGAACTGGCGCGCATTCTCACGCCCCTGCCCCATGCGCTGGCTGTCATAGGAGAACCAGGCGCCCGACTTTTCCACCACGCCGCTCTTGACCCCAAGATCGAGCAACTCGCCAGTCTTGGAGATACCTTCGCCATACATGATGTCGAATTCAACCTGGCGGAACGGCGGGGCCAGCTTGTTCTTGACCACCTTGACGCGGGTCTGGTTGCCCACGATCTCCTCGCGGTCCTTGATGGCGCCGATCCGGCGAATGTCGAGCCGCACCGAGGCATAGAATTTGAGCGCATTGCCGCCGGTCGTGGTTTCGGGCGAACCATACATCACGCCAATCTTCATGCGGATCTGGTTGATGAAGATCACCAGGCACTTGGATTTGGAAATCGACGAGGTCAGCTTGCGCATGGCCTGGCTCATCAACCGGGCCTGCAGCCCCGGCAGCGAGTCGCCCATTTCGCCTTCAAGCTCGGCCCGCGGCGTCAATGCCGCTACTGAATCAACCACCAGCACATCGATCGCGCCCGAGCGCACCAGTGTGTCGGTGATTTCGAGCGCCTGTTCGCCAGCGTCAGGCTGGGAGATCAGCAGATCATCCACATTGACGCCCAGCTTGCGGGCATAGATCGGATCGAGCGCGTGCTCGGCATCCACAAAAGCGCAAACGCCACCCTTGCGCTGCGCTTCGGCAATCACATGCAGCGCCAACGTGGTCTTGCCTGAGCTTTCCGGCCCGAAAATTTCAACGATGCGGCCCTTGGGCAGGCCACCAATTCCGAGGGCGATATCAAGCCCGAGCGAGCCCGTCGATATTGCCTCAACCTCGATCGAGGCAGCCTCGCCAAGGCGCATGATCGAGCCCTTGCCGAAATTGCGCTCGATTTGGCTCAGCGCCGCGGCGAGAGCCTTGTCCTTGTCCATTGATCCACCTTCAACGATCCGAAGCGGGGTATTTGCCATACGAGTCTCTCCTTATTCCACGCTCCGGGACCGGGCGCAACGCGCTGCTTTCCGGAAGATCAATCCACGAGAAGTGCCCTCTTGTTCTCATTTTGTTCCGCTCCTGTCAAGGCGATTTCTCGCGCCCATTGCAACAAAAGAACCGCAGTCCCTGGACCGCAGCCCTTCCGTGCCCAGATGGAACTCTGACCGCCACGCGGCGCGCAAAAGAGCTTGCCGGGCCGGCCCGGGTTGCGCTTTATGCACGGGACGACCGCAACGGGCAATCGAGGAGCAAACCCCGTGAATCTCATCCAGTTTTTCGATCAATCGGGCGCCCGCGCCGTGGCCGCAGTAGAGGGTGACGTCGCCCGCCGGGTCAACACCACCACCAGCGTTTATGAGCTCGCCACGACCGCCCTCGCCCAAGGCACGGGTCTTGCGGCGCTCGTGGCCCAGCGTGGGCTTGGAGACGCCGTCAATCGGCACGACATCCTGGCTGAAGGGCGCATGCTCGCGCCGATCGATCATCCCGATCCGGCCCATCTTTATATCACCGGCACAGGGCTGACCCATCTGGGCTCGGCCGCCACGCGCGATGCCATGCACAAGGGCAACGCCGCCAAGCAAGCCGAACAGCTGACCGATTCCATGAAGATGTTCCAGATGGGCCTTGAAGGGGGCAAGCCTGAAGGCGGCGCCCGGGGCGTCCAGCCGGAATGGTTCTACAAAGGCAACGGCACCACCGTGGTCAATCCCGGTCACCCCATTCCGTCCCCGTCCTTTGCCCGCGATGCTGGCGAAGAGCCCGAGATCGCCGGCATCTACCTGATCGACGCCAACGGCCAGCCGCGTCGCCTTGGCTTTGCGCTCGCCAATGAGTTTTCTGATCACGTTACCGAGCGGGTCAACTATCTCTATCTCGCCCATTCCAAGCTGCGCGCCTGCGCCTTTGGGCCCGAATTGCGGGTCGGCGACCTGCCGGAGCATATCGAAGGCATGTCGCGCATCTATCGCGATGGTGCGGTGATCTGGGAAAAGCCGTTCCTCTCGGGCGAGGCCAATATGAGCCACACCATCGCCAATCTGGAATATCACCACTTCAAATATGGCCTGTTCCGCCAACCCGGCGACGTGCATGTGCATATGTTCGGCACGGCGACGCTCAGCTTTGCCGATAACATCGTCACCCAGCCCAATGACGTATTCGAGATCGAGGAAAGCCAGTTCGGCGCTCCCCTGCGCAATCCCGTCCGGATCGAGGACGAGCATCCGCTGATCATCGGCGATCTCTACTAGGGGGAGCCGTTCAATTCAAATCGCGTGCATGAGCCTTGAGATCAGCAAGGCTCAGCCCGTCCAGCACCGCTTCATTGGTTGAGTGCATGAAGACGCGGGGCGCCTGCCCCGCTTCCAGCGCCTGTGCCCACCGCTCGGCCAGAAGGCACCAGCGGTCTCCCGCCTTGAGCCCGGGAAAGCCCCATTCGGGGCGGGGCGTGGACAGATCATTGCCCGCCCTTTTGGAGTAGGCGAGAAAGGCTTCGCTCGCCTCGATGCAGACCAGATGCCGGGCCACGCCGTCTGGGCCCGCGGCACAATAGCCGCTGCGGAAGAACCCCGTCAGCGGACTGGTGGAGCAGGGCTCGAGCGGTTCGCCGAGCACATTGCGCTCCCCCGCCCCTTCACCGAAATTGCGCGCGTTCACTGCGCCTGGCCTTCGTCCTGCTTTTGCAGCACCTCTTTGACCTTGGAATTGATCTGGTCCAGCGAATAAGGCTTGGGCAGGAACTCGACGCTCTGGTCATCCTCGATATCGCGGCGGACGCTTTCCTCGGCATAACCCGACACAAAGATCACCTTGAGCCGCGGCATGGTCTTGCGCACATGCTTGAGCAGCGTCGGCCCGTCCATCTCGGGCATCACCACATCCGAGATCATGAGATCGATCTTGAACTCGAGCTCCTCGAGCACCTCTAGCGCTTCTTCGCCGCCGTCAGCCTCGAACACCTCGTAACCAGTCGCGCGCAACGCGCGAGCGGAGAATGCCCGCACGCTTTCCTCGTCCTCAACCAACAGGATACGCTCTTCGCCCGTCAGGTCCCGCACTGGCGCAGCCGCCGCGGCTACCTTGGCGGTTGCCTCGATCTCAGAGGGCACATAGCGGGGCAGGAAGATTTTGAACGTGGTGCCAACCCCGACGGTCGAGACCGGATAGATGTAACCTTCGGTCTGTTTGATGATGCCGTAGACCGTCGACAACCCCAGCCCGGTGCCTTTGCCCAGCTCCTTGGTGGTAAAAAAGGGCTCAAAGATTTTGGTGAGCACTTCCTGGCTCATCCCGGTGCCGGTGTCCTGCACTTCGATCAACACATAATCGGCCGCCACCATGCCATCGAACTGCATGGCCTCGGCCTCGGCGCGGCTGACATTGCTGGTGCGAATGGTGATGGAGCCACCATCGGGCATGGCGTCGCGGGCATTGACCACGAGGTTGATCACCACCTGTTCGAGCTGAACCACATCGGCGCGCACCGGCCAGATATTGCGGCCGTGATCAACGCCCAGCGTGTTCTTGTCCCCGATCATCCGCTTGAGCAGCACGGTCAGATCGTCAACGATCAGCGGCAGCTCAAGCACTTGCGGCCGCAGAGTCTGCCGGCGCGAGAACGCCAGCAACTGCCGTGTCAGCCCCGCTGCACGGTTGGCGTTCTGCTTGATCTGCATCAGTTCGCTGAACGATGGATCGCCCGGCTTATGCTTGAGCAGCAGCAGATCGGAAAAACCGATGATTGCGGTCAGTAAGTTGTTGAAATCATGCGCAACGCCGCCGGCGAGCTGTCCCACGGCCTGCATCTTCTGGCTTTGGGCAAACTGCGCCTCAAGCTTGCGCTGGTCGGTCATGTCGAGGGCATAGACATTGACCTGCTCGGGCGAGCCCGACAGGGTTTCAGAGCCCGATAGATAAAGCCGCACGGCGTGCTCGCCTTCCGCGCTCAGCAACGCATCCACCGGCTCCACTGCCGAGCGATGCGCCGAAGCATCGGCGATGGCGCGCGCAAAACGGTCGCGGCTGCCTTGGCCGATCAGGTCGATCAGCGGCTGCATTTCAAGGCTCTTTTCCTCACCCGACCAATGGAAGATGCGCCCAAATGGGGCATTGGTGCGGATAATCCGCCCTTCGCTGTCGAGCGTCGCGATTGCAAATGGCGTATCGTTGAAAAAGCGCGAGAACCGGATTTCCGCCGCCCGCAACGCTTCCTCGGTATCGGGCGCGCTGGTCATGTCGAGCACCAGGGTGCGCGTTTCGCCCAGTTCACCGTCGGCCATGCGAGCTGCGCGATGCAGGAGACGCACCGGCAATGTTGTGCCGTTGCGGCGCACCAGGTCGATATCGATGATCTCGGTGCGGATTTCCCCGTCACCGCGACCACGCATCAACAACGTCGCGCCATCGCCATGCACCACGTCGCGCAGACTGAGCTGGCCGGCATTGAATTCAGCCAGATCGTAACCCAGCCAGTCGGCAAGGGTTGAGTTCAGATACTGGATCCGCCCACGCGCATCAGCCGAGAAAAAGCCCGCCGGCGAATGATCGAGATAATCGATCGCGCGCTGCAGATCGCGGAAAGCGCTTTCATTATTGTCGCGGTCGCGGGTGATGTCCTCGACCGTCCAGATCACCTTGGGCTTGGATTCGCCTTCGGTGACCGGCAATGGCCGCACTCCAACCCGGTACCAGAAGGCGCGATTGCTTTCGGCCTGGGACCCCCCCAGCCCCCCGATCAGGCGGATATCCTCCACCGCGCTGCGCCCGTCCTTGGCCGCGCGCGACAGGCGGTAAATCGCTTCGCTGGCATCGGATTGTCCGGCAAACAAGCGCGGCACGCCCACCGGAACCCCATTGTTGAGCGCCCCCGCAAAGCTGCCATAGTGCGCATTCACATAGGAAATGCGCCCATCCCGATCCGCCACCACCGCGCCAAAGGGCAGGCTGTCGACGATCGCGTGGGACGTGGTGCGCCGCTCCTCATTACCGGCAAAGCGGAACAGGCCCGCAGCCAGTCCAAACAGGCAGAACACGCCGACCACTGCCAGCATGCCCACAAAGGTCATCACCAGATCAAGCGGCACGTGATCACCGAACATCGCGTAGCCCACCGCCAGCGCCACCAGCGCCAGTCCCAGTGCCACAACGCGCCAGAGCCCGTATCCACCCCGCCCCGAATCCACCAGCGGCTCGGGATAATTGTCATCCCGGATCGGCGTGACGGCCATGTTCAAGCTCCTAGGTCTTCGGTCGCAAGGCTTTCGGACCGCTTCGCATGGTCTGGCACAGAGCCAGCTTACCAAGGCAATGCTTGGCTTTCGTTCGCAACGCAAGCGCGTACACCATCTGGCCGCCCGAATCAGGTGCCCAGAAAGGTTTAGCAAATGGTCTGCCGCGGGGGGAGATATTGCTTGTTATCAACAGGCTTGCCAGCCTCAGCGTGTTGGCCGCCACCCTGTGCTGGGGCGCAATCGCATCACGAAGCCGATCACCTCCGCGACGGCCTTGAAGTGCTCGGCCGGAATGGGCTCATCAACTTCGACGCTCGCGAACAATGCCCGAGCTAGCGGCGGGTTCTCTACAATCGGCACATTGTGCTCGCCGGCCAGCGTGCGGATGCGCAGGGCCACCGCGTCAGCGCCCTTGGCAACGCAAAGCGGCGCTCGCATTGAGCGATCATATTTCAGCGCTACTGCAAAGTGCGTCGGATTGGTGACCACCACCGTGGCGTCAGGCACCGCGGCCATCATGCGCTTGCGCGAGCGCTCCTGGCGCAGTTGGCGGATGCGGCCCTTGACGTGCGGGTCGCCTTCCATCTGCTTGTATTCGTCCTTGGTTTCCTGGAGCGTCATCATCTGGCGCGTCCACCATTTGCGGCGCACATAAACATAATCCGCCATGGCGATCAGCGTCACTACGGCCAGCGTCGCACCGAACACCTTGAGCCCGATATCCTGGAAGAATTGCAGGATCAGCAGCGGGTCGGCCGTCATCATCGTGTCGAGCCGGTCGCGCTCGGGCCAAACGACACCCACCAGCACCGCTCCCACCAGTCCCAGCTTGACCAGCCCCTTGAGGAAGTTGACCAGCGCTTCCCCCGAAAACAGCCGCTTGAACCCCGCCAGCGGCGAAATCTTGGACAGTTTGGGCGTGATTGGCTCGGCCGAAAACAGGAACCGATGCTGCACCAGATTGGCCACAACAGCGCAGAACGACAAGATCAGCAGCGGCACCATGATCGTGCCGACAAGCGCCAGCGCCAGCCCGTTGAAGAACGAGCCGAATGCGGGACCACCCAGCTCGTACCGATCGGCATTGGTGAGCAGCGTTTTGAGCGACCCCATCAAGCTGGCGCTGGTGGATGGCCCAAGCAGCGCAAACACCGCCGCCGAGCCCGCCAGCATGAACCAGGTGGTCACCTCCTGGCTCTTGGCCACGTCACCCTTTTTGTGCGCGTCCTCGAGCTTTTTGGCGGAAGGGTCTTCGGTTTTGCTGGATTTTTCGGGCGCCTCGTCCGACATCTGCCCGGCCCTAGCCCCGCCACATCGCCAGATGCTGCTCGAAGGCGGTGATATACCAGCCCATCATCATCGTCAGCAGCAAGGCAAATAGGATCAATCCGACCATCACATTGGCCGGCATCAATACGAAAAACACCTGCAGCGCCGGCATCAGCCGCGCCAGGATCCCCGCGCCCAGATTGAACACGAGACCGAACACGATAAACGGCGCCGACATCTGCACCCCGACCGTGAACGCCCCGCTCACCGTGCGGATCGCCAGTTGCGCCGCATCCTCCCACATCAGCGGATCGGTCGGGCTGAACAGGGTGTAGCTGTCATAGGTCGCGGCGAGCGCCACATGATGCAAATCGGTGGCAAAGATCAGCGCCACGCCCACAAACGACAAAAAGGTGCCAAACACCGCGCCCTGGATGCCGCCCTGGGTAGGGTCGGCGGTCTGGGCCATGCTCATCCCGGCATTGAACGCCACGATCGCGCCCGCCACCTGCGTCGCCATCACCGTGATCCGGGCGATCGCGCCCAGGATCAGGCCCACCGCCAGTTCATGAAACAGCAACGGCACGATGCCCATGATCCCTGTCGGCAGCGGCGGCATCTGCCCGGCCAAGAGCGGGTACAGCACCAGCGTAAACGCCAGCGCAAAACTGAGCCGCATCCGCGCCGGGATGGTTTGCTCCCCCAGCCCCGGCATCAGCATCAAAATGGCCCCGATCCGGGCAAACAGTAGCAGGTACACAAAGGCCATGTTGGGCAGCCAGTTGAGCGCGAGAGACACCTCAACCGCCCACGATGATCATGTCGACGACCCGAGACATATAGGCCCCCATCTGCGCGCCCGCGAATGGCAGCGTCAGCAGCATGGTGATGAAGATCGCGATGATCTTGGGCACGAACACCAGGGTCTGCTCCTGGATCTGCGTCAGCGCCTGGAACAACGCGATCACCACGCCGACCAAGAGCCCGACGATCATCATCGGCGCCGAAACAATGATCAGCGTCCAGATCCCATCGGTGGCAATGTCGAGAACTTCAGCGCCGGTCATCGCAATCTCGGGTCAGCGGCGAATCATGGGCCGCCCGCTTCGATCATAAGCCAGCTCGGTCGCTTCTGCTCAGCTTACCCTCGGTGCCGGCCTAGATCGGCATCCGCATGATTTCTTCATAAGCCGAAATCACCCGGTCACGTACCGCTACCATGCTTTCGATCGCGATTTCCGTCTGTGAGATGGCCGTCACCATGTCCACCGGATTGGCTTTGCCATTGACCATGTCGATGGCCATCTGGTCCGAGGCTCGGCCGGTTTCCACCACGCCTTGGACGCTTTGCGCCAGCATCTGCGCAAAGTCTGGCCCGCCAGCCCCCTTGGCGAGCAGGTCCGTGCCCGGCTTGGCCGCCTGGCTGATCAGGCGCGAAGCATTGCCATAGGCGGCGGTGGCGGCATTGAACGGGATGGCCATGGGTGAACTTCTTGCTGAAGGGAAAAGAACTAGCCGCGCAGGATGTCGAGCGTGCGCCCGAGCATCTGGCGGGTCACGGAAACGACGTTCAGATTGGCTTCATAGGTGCGCTGGGCCTCGCGCATATCCATGCTTTCGATCAGCGGGTCGACATTGGGATATTGCACATAGCCGCTCTCGTCGGCGGCCGGATGGCCTGGCTCATAGCGGCTGGTGAAATCGCTCATGTCATAGGCAAGCTTGCCCACTTCCACGATGCGTGCTCCCGTCTCGTTGTCGAGCCCCACCTCAAAGGTCGGCACTCGCCGACGATAAGGCTCGTCCCCCGGCGCCTTGCCGGCCGAATCGGTGTTGGCAAGGTTTTCCGCGATGACGCGCATCCGCGCGGTCTGGGCATGCAGCCCCGTAGCGGCAATGCGGAGTGAGGCGTTGAAATCCATGAACCCTGATACTCCTAAGCCGATTTGCCGAGCGCGGTGCGAATGATCTTGATGCTCTTCTGGTAGAGCGAGGTGGCTGCCTGGTAATCCATCAGATTGGTGGTCACCTTCATCATCTCGTCTTCCAGCGTCACCCCATTGCCTTCCGGCGTGATCTCGAAATTGGCCATGCGCTGGGCGCCAAAGCCCCCATTGCTGCTTGAAACGCTGAAATGGGTGGGCTGCGTCGCCGAAGTGACAATGCTGGCGGATGAGCTGGGACCCTGCGCCCCGAATTCGAACTGCGCTAAATCGCGGCCGCGATAGCCCGGCGTTTCCGCATTGGCAACGTTCTCGGCCAATAAGCCTTGACGGGCTTGGTGCCAGCGCATTTTGTCGGTCAAGGCATTAAAGACCGGCAGATCCATCAGGCCCATGGCCAGCAAACCCTTTAGGTGGGAGCGATGGGCAATTCTTGCCGGGTCCATGGTTAACGTCGCGTTAATCTGATTGTCGTCATAGCTCGTGCGGCCTCGTATTAGCGGCGATTGCAGCGTTTACTCGGCAAGAATTACCGCCGGCAAAGCGGTTTGGAGGAGAATGATCATGGGTTTCATCACCAGCATACTGGGCGACTCGGGAGCAACGCTCCTTACCGCCCTGTTCGCCCTGGGCGCGGTGCTGGTCCTGATCGTGCTTGCGGTATGGCTGCTCAAATTCGTGTTCACCGCCACCGGCAAGCCGGCGCGCGCCGGCCGCGGCCCACGTCTGGGTGTGGTGGAAACCCTGCAGCTCGATGGCCGGCGCCAATTGCTCCTCGTTCGCCGCGACAATGTCGAACATCTCGTGCTGACCGGCGGTACCCAGGACCTGCTGCTTGAAGCGGGTATCCCGGTTGATGACCTTCCCACGCCGACGCGTCGTCCGGTCCCCGTGGTCCCCTCCCGCCGCACCCGGCCCGCGCCGGCGCCTCAGGCGGCCACACCGGCAGTTGCTCCCGCCCCGGCAGCACCTGCTCCGGTGGCTCCTGTTGCGGCACCGCCCCCTTCCGCCATCGAGCGTTTGCGCGATTTCGGCCGGGGCACTCAGCCCAAGCCAGTTTCCTTGCGCCACACCGGCCTGCTCAAGCCCGGCAGCAACGGCGACAATCACCCGGCGCATAACCCCGACAATTCGGCTGCGCACCCGCTCGACTCAGCTAAAGAGAACACTGGGGCGAAGAGCAGGGAAAACGCGGAGAGTGTCGGCGGCACCACCAAAGGCGATCGATAACTCGCAGCCAGGCCGGCGGCGGTTGCGCGCCGCTCATCTTCTTCCCCTCGCCAGCATCATCTTGCTGCTGGCGCCGAGCCTGGCATTTGGCCAGGACGTCAACATTGATTTCGGCGACGATGCCAGCCTGACCGAGCGTGCCGTTCAGCTGATCGGCCTCGTCACGATTCTCGCGCTGGCGCCCTCGATCCTCGTCATGGTGACAAGTTTCACCCGCATCGTCGTAGTGCTGTCGCTGCTGCGGACCGCCATTGGCCTGCAAACCGCTCCACCCAATTCGGTGATGGTGTCGCTAGCCCTGTTCCTCACCATCTTTGTCATGCAGCCAACGCTGCAGCAGACCTATGACCTGGGTATTGCTCCCCTCATTGCCGGGGAGATTGAAGCCCCCGAGGCCTTTGAGCTGGGCAGCGCCCCCATCCATGCGTTCATGCGCGCCAATGTGCGCGACAAGGATCTCGAGCTCTTCTACGACCTGACCGAAGCCGAACCTCCCGCCGATCCCGAGGCGATCTCGCTCCAGCTCCTGATCCCCGCCTTCATGATCTCCGAGCTGCGGCGCGCCTTCGAGATCGGCTTTCTGCTTTTCCTGCCCTTTGTCATCATCGACATGGTCGTAGCGTCGGTGCTGATGTCCATGGGCATGATGATGCTGCCGCCCGTGGTGATCTCGCTGCCTTTCAAGCTGATCTTTTTCGTTTTGGTGGACGGCTGGTATCTGGTCGCCGGATCGCTGGTGCGCAGCTTTGTCAGCGGCTAGTGCCTAGTTCGCCGATGCAAGATCCCCATCGGCCTTGCTTGCCGCCAGCGGCGTCAAGGCGCCGTCCTTGCCATAGAATTCACGATAGGACGCAAGAAACGCATTAAGGCCATCGAGACCGGCCACCTCATTGGCCACGCTCTTGAACTCAAGGCTGGAGGCGGTGATCGGCCCGGTGACGAAGTCGAACATCGCCCATTCCGGTGTCTTGACCAGCCGCTCGGCAAACTTCTCGCGCAAGCGCAACAGGCCGCTATTGTCATTGGCCAGCACAAAGCCCACGGCCGCCTTGATCAGGTCCATGCGCGCCGGCTGGCTCAGCGGCTCGCTGACGCCTGCCTGCCCATACATGGTTTCCAGCAACCCGCTGGCCTGGCTGTAGCGCTTGGCCCGCCACTGGGCATCCACCCGCAACAGGTCGGCATCGCGTCCATCCATGTCGCTCAGCAATTGCAGCGCCAGCTCGTTGCGTCCGCCATCGATCATCGCCCGAGCTTCGAGCAGCCGTCGCTGCCGCGCCAGCCCGGCCGGCAGGTCCGGTAAGCGTGAGGCGTTGAGCACGCGCAAGGCGTCCTGCGGCCGCCGGTCCGCGAGGTAGATCACCGCCAGGTCAGCGGCCACCTGCGTCTGCGCCACCCCACGGAGGCGGTTCTCCAGCTGATACTGCAACAGCTCGGCCGCCTGCGCTAGGAGATCCACCCCGACCAGCCGGCGCGCCAGCTTGCGGATCATCTCGTCACCGCGCGCGCCCGGCGGCGTCAGCTGCGGGAAGTCGTAAAACAATCCCAGCGCATCCACCGGCCCGAGCTTGTCGGCCTGTCCATCCAGGAACAATTCCTCGAACACCTGCTGCGCCCGATCGCCCAGCGCATTGATCGAGGGATCAGCGCCATGCTGGGCCACCGCCTGCTTTACCGCTTCAAACCCCGAGCGATATTCGCCCGACCTGAAGTAAAGGTCGGCCAGCAGCTTTTGCATTTCCGCTTCCAGCGCATTGCCGCGCCACATCAGTGCCTCAGCGGCCAGAGTGTGCGTTGCCTTTTCGAGGTTGAGTGTCCCCTTTCCATCCAACAGCAGCAAGGTGCGGTAAACCGCCTCTGCCCGCGTAGGCCGAAAATCGGCAGCAATCACCTGGCCATAAGCATCGATCGCTTCTTCCACCGCCCCGCCTTCTTCCAGGAGGCGCGCGGTCAGCAGATGGTAGCGGCTCGACTCCTCCGCGCTCAACTCGGCCGGGGTAACCTTGTCCAGCAACTGTTCTGCGAATGTGCGATCCCCGGTTTGCAAGCTCGCCCCGCTGGCGGCGAGCAGGAATCGATTGCGCGCCCATTGCGGGTAGCTCGCAAGCACGCCCTGCGCCTCCCGCGCATCCTGCCGAGCGCCCTGATAGTCGGCGAGATCAGCCCGAGCAATGGCGCGCCAAAACAGGGCATCCACATCCCCGTTAAACGCCGGCGCATTGAGCACCTTCAGCGCATCCGCCGATCGCGAGGCCACCGTATTGGCGATGACCTCTGTCATGCCGATCCGGCGGGTCAGTTCTTCCGCACTGGCTTCACCCGCCACGGTGCGGAGCACGCCGAGCGCCTCATGGGCAAACCGGTTGGCGACAAGATATTGCGCCAGATCCAGCCGCGCTACGTCGCGCTGCTGCCCTTCGGCCGCCGCGGCCGCGCGCATCAGCTCTTGGCGCCGCTCGATGAAGCCGTTCGGATCGCTTTGTTCCAGCGCCGCCAAGTCGATGAACCGGTTCCTCGCGCCGTCCCCCGCGCCCTGGCCTGCGCCCCGTGGGGCATCATAGGCGGAAACGCTCAGCCCACGCGCCGCCGAGATCACCGCCAGCTGCTCTTCGATCTTGACGCCCAGATCGCCGGCTTCGGGCTTGATCACCAGCCCATGCACGCTGCGCAGCGCCGAAAATTCCACATAGTCGAGCAGCCGGGTGATGCCGCGGGCCGGCGGATAAGCCGTCACCACCTGTAGGGTATCGCCCACCAGCGGGTCGCGGAACTCGTGCACGCGAGCGGGCCGCAACACATCGGCCACCATCTCGAACGAACCAGCATTATCGCGCCGTCTCGTCAGCTGCATCGGCTGGGTCGGGGTCAAAACCACATCGCCCAGCGAGAGAACCCAGGCCATGCCTTCCGAGCCAAGCGTTGCCAGCCGATCCTGCGCCAGATCGATCCGCACCACCTGCGTATCCGCAGCCGGCACCACGCTGAACTCTTGCGCGATGGTGTCGAGTTCGGGCGACTGGGTTGGCGCGGCAATGCCAGCCACCGTGTCGAACATCAGCCAGACAGTGTCGCCGCGCCGAAACACTGCTGCCGGCGTTTCCTGCTCAAACGGAAATACCACCCGCACCGTGGAGCCCAGCACGCTGGCAAACGGCGTCACAACCGCTGCGGGATTTGCCGGATAGCGGGTTTGCTCGCTGCCGGCGGCGGCATGTTCCGTCCCATGCGCCTCCGCCTCGGCATGTGCTACCTCAGCGACAACATCTTCAGCATCAAGGCTGGGCAGCCCCTGCCCCGCCAGATCCACATCCAGCACATATTGCCGGTCCGAGTTCTGGTAAAAGCGCGGTACCACGCCCTTGGCAAACTGCATTTGCACCGACGACCCATCAGGCGTGACCACGTTATCTGCCGCCACGATCTCGGCCGGCAGGTCGACCAGCAGATCGCGCAAATCCACCGGCACCGGCCATTCAAAGGCGATCAGCCCGTGCTCGCCCTCGGGCAGGTATTGGCCAGAGGTGGGCACGTTCCAGTCGAACTGCAGGCGCAGAAAGGTCGGGTTGCGCCCCACCCGAACGCTGGGCGTGGCTCCAAGCTCGGCCGCCTGCCGCGCCTTGCGCTCCTGCTCGGTCTCGATGGCTTCGAGGCGAGCACGCTCCGCCAGTTCATCGAGCACCTCCTGCGGCAGCGCCGGCGGCATGCCCTGCCAATCGGCCGGCAACAGATCGATAAACAGCTTTTCGCCCGCTTCAGTGCGATTGAAATTGAAGCTCGATCTCAACCCGACGCGCAAGCCGCGCCCATTGGCATCGAGCCGGGCGATGGACAGATATTGCGGCAGCGTCGTGCCTACATCGGGCAGCACGAGTTGCACCGCTTCATCGAACTCAACCGACAGAACGCCATTTTCAACGCGCAGCTTGTGCCTTGGCAGATCGTCACGGCCAGGAAAGCTCAGCACCAGCCGGGCATAGCCCTCTTCGGCGGTTGCAAAGAGCTGCCCCTGCTCCTGGGCCGCCGCGGGGATGGCCAGCGTGGCCAGCCACAACACGCCGCCCAACCCGCACAAAATCTTCTGTTTGCCGCTCTTCACCAACTGCCTACCGCACCCAGCCGCGCGGTTCCGGGCAAGGCTTGCAACCACCGAACCCACGCAGGCGACACATCAGAGCGCCACCCTAGCTCCTTCGGCTTAACACCCGCTTACGCAACCGCCGCGCAGTGTGCAGGCGCTACTGCCCCACAATCTGCGGCAGTTGCGACAGGTCATTGGCTGTCATCTGCCCGGCAGGCTGGTCCGCCAGATCGGCCATGCGCACGGTGAGCTCCTGCGCTCGCGCCGGCTCCATTGCCGCCAGGATGGGCGCCATCTTGCGGGGGCTCATGATCTTGGCGACCCGCAGCAGCACTTCCATCTCGAGCGTATTGAAGATCTTGGCGGCGTCCTTGGGCTTCATGGCCTCATACATCGCCACGATCCCGGCAAACTGCCCGGTTTCCAGCTTCTCGCGCTGGTCGACCAGAGCCGTGATCTGCGCTTCCATGGCCTGGAGCGTTCCCTGGCGTTCTTCAAGTCGCTTTTCGGCGGCATCCACCAGCGCCTGCCGCATCGCCAGCTCTTCGGCATAGGCATCAAGCTCGCCGCGCCGCCCCGACAGGCGCTCCAGCAGCGCGGCTTGAGCGGCAGATGCGCCGTCGGGGCCCGTGAGAGGTACCTTGTTGCCCTGCGCGTCGAACTGCATGGGAACAGCGTCCCCGCCCGTGTCGCATTCGGTGCTGAGCAGGCTCTCGGCGAGCGGATTGGCAGTGCCGTGCCCGTCACCAGCAGTTTCCGCCGGCTCACTTTCTCCATGCGTCGCTGTGGTCACCGCTTCTGCGCAACTGGTTTCCGCCGCCACTGTGGCACCATGCTCGGCTTCGGCAGCGTGCTCGGCAGGCGCACCATGCTCGGCCGCAGGTGCCGACGGCGCACCGTGGCCGCCAGCCGCGCCCGAAGATCCGAGCACGGGTGCGGGATCAGCCATGGTGGGGCTGGCATCGCTCATTGTGGGTTCGCTCAGCATTGCGCCGGCCTCCCCCGCTCCGGAGGTCTCTGCAGGAGCGCCATGCCCGCCCGAACTGCCACCACCGGCAGCAAGCGCTGGCATCGGCCCAAGCACATATGAACCGTTGAACACCAGTCCAGCGGTCTTGAGCACCAGCAGCGACGAAATCGCTACCACGAGGACGGGCAGCAGGCGGATCGATTTCACGCCGCGTTCTCCCGCTCGCGCTGCCGCGTTTGCAGCTGCGCCAATGCTGATTGCAGCTTGCTTGGCTGCTCGGCCATCTGGACGGATGCCGCCGGCTCTGCAGGACTTGCCGCCCGGGCCGCCGTGGTGATCTTGACGATGCGCTCCATCAGCGCCGTGCCGGCACTTACATGATTGGCGAGTTCGATCCCGAAGCGCTCGGCTTCCTCGAGCCGGGTGTTCAGCGTCACATCGGCCTCGACCGCGGTGGCTTTGAGCTCCTTGATCGCCTGGTTGGCCAGATTGGTCGCCCCCACCAGGTCGGAAATCATCTGCCGCAATACATCGCGATCGGCATGGAGCCGCTTCAGGCGGCCGTTCAGTACGACGCAATAACCGATGGTTAGCGCCAGCAGCACCGCCACGGCGCCTTCGATCACCAGCCCCAAAGAAAATCCAGCCATCATCGCCCTTCCCCCACTTCGCCCAGCGCTTCGAATTCTGCCATCGTCACCTTGGGCGGGTTGAGCGGCCGGGTCACCCGCACCGAAACATGGCTGCCAATATGGCCCATAATCGCTTCGGTCAGCTCCACCCCGCCGCACCGCAGCAAGATGGGATCGGTAGGCGCACGCTCGAACATCACCGTGTCCCCCGCCTTGAGCGCCAGCATGCGCGACAGCGGCAGCTGCTGCTCATGCAGAACGGCATCGATCTCGACCTCGGCGGCATAGATTTCCGTCGCCAGATGCCCTTCCCAGATCGGGTCTCGGCCGAATTTTTCGCCCATGAACATCTGCAGCAATTGCTCGCGGATCGGCTCGATCGTGGCATAGGGCAACAGGATCTCGATCTTGCCGCCCCGCTCCTCCATTTCGATGCTGAGCTCGATCAGGATCGCCGCATTGGCGGGGCGCGAGATTGCAGCAAAGCGCGGATTGGTTTCCATCCGCTCCAGCTTGAAATTGACCTGGGTCAGCGGCTCAAACGCGCGGTGGGTATCATCAAGGATCACCTCGATCATGCGCCGCGCCAGCGCCAGCTCGATTGTCGTATAGGGTCGCCCGTCGACTCGAACCGGGCTGGTCACGCGCCGGCCACCCAGCAGCACATCGATCATGGAATAGATGAGGCCCGAGTCCACGGTCAGCAGGCCATAATTCTCCCATTCCTCAGCCTTGATCACCGAAAGGATCGCCGGCAGGGGAATGGAATTGATGTAGTCGCCGAACCGGACCGAGGAAATGGCGTCCAGCGTCACTTCCACATTGTCGGACGTAAAATTGCGCAGCGACGTCGTCATCAACCGCACGAGACGGTCGAACACGATTTCGAGCATCGGCAAGCGTTCATAGCTCACCAGCGCCGAATTGATCAGCGCCTGAACGCCCGTGACTTCCACGTCACCCTTGGCGGCTGGCTCAAAGCCAGGGCCCGCTACGGCGGAGCCCCCGTTTCGAGATGCTTCCCTGACCCCGTTTGCCATCACCGCAGTTTCGAGTTCATCGAGCGGCCATTCTTCAGCGAGTTTGTCGTCGTCGCTCGCCATCACTGCACCAGGATTTCTTTGAACAGCACGCTGTCCACCTGGGCGGGATAGATCGCAACATTGACCCGCCGCAGCAATTCTTCCTTCAGCCGGTAAATTCCCGCCGATCCTTCAAGATCGCTGCGCCGCAACTCACGCAGATAAACTTGAAAGGCATCGACCACCTTGGCCATGCGAGGCTGGATCTCGACCATCACCGCTTCGCTCGCCACTTCCAGCGCCACGCTCAGCTTCATGAAGGCGGGAGCAGCCTCGCCTTCCGAGTTGAGGTTCACCGTCATCGGGGGCAAGTTGAAGATGAAACTTGGGGCAGCCGCTTCGGCATGCGCGGTCTCGCCGTGCCCCTCGGCACTGGCGCTCGCGCTGCCCGCCGACAGGAACATGTAGAGCCCGGCGCCTGCGAGCAGCACCACGACTGCTGCTGCGCCGATAATCATCAGCTTGCGCGATTTCTTGGGGGCCACGGCCTCACCGGCTTCTGCTTCTGCGGCCATGCTTGTTCTGTGCTCGGACTCGGAAAAAACCGGAGGAATCCGGCTCTGCTCCAGCTAAGGGCGAGATGGTTAACGAGCCGTTACCATTAGCGCGCGGGCGGCAGATTTTGCCGGGCAGCTTTTGCCGCACGCCCTACGCTTCCCGCAAGCATTGCCGCACACCCGTTCTTCTACATCGTTGAAATGTAACGACAAACTGGAATGGCATGGTTCTCGCAAGGTAAACAACGAGACCAAGGCTTGGGGAAGCGGCGGTCTCGTAACCGATGGGGATCGGAATGATCGAGAATGCGCAACTGATCAGCCTGTCACGGCAGATCGCCTTGCAGCGGCAGATGAATGTGGTGGCCAACAACATGGCGAACATCAACACCACAGGCTTCAAGGCCGAGAACATCCTGTTCGAGCAATACAAGATGCCGGTGGCCAGCAACCGCGACTTTCCGCGGGGCGACCAGACCCTCTCCTATGTGCAGGATTGGGCCACCATGCACGATCTGTCCGCCGGTGCCACGGTGCAGACCGGCAACGAACTCGATCTCGCCCTTAGTGGCGACGGCTTTTTTGCCGTGCAAACCCCGGCCGGCGAACGCTGGACCCGCTCGGGCTCCTTTGCCATCGACAATACCGGAACTCTCGTTGATCTGAACGGCAACCCCGTCCTCGGTGAAGGCGGTCCCTTCCAGTTCGGCCCCGAGGAAACCGGCGTCTCGGTCGCCACCGATGGCTCGGTCACCTCCAGCGCTGGCCCCAAGGGTCAGCTCCGTCTCGTCGAGTTCGCCAATGCCCAGCAGCTGACGCGGGACGGCGCCAATCTGTTCAACGGTGGCACACCCGTTCCCGCCACCGGCACCAGGGTAATGCAAGGCTTTATCGAACGCTCCAATGTTTCGGGCGTAGCCGAAATGGCCGAAATGATCCGCGTCACCCGCGCCTATGAATCCGTCGTGTCCTTGACCCAGAAGCAGGATGAGCTGCGCCGCTCCGCCATCCAGCGCCTGGGCGACACCAACGCTTGAACCTGAGGAACCCGCCATGAAAGCGCTTTATATCGCATCCACCGGCATGAGTGCCCAGGAACGCAACGTCGAAGTCATCTCCAACAACATCGCTAATATGCGCACCACCGGCTACAAGCGCGCGCGTGCCGAGTTCCAGGATCTGCTCTACCAGCAATATAACCGCGCCGGCTCGCAGACCTCGGCTCAGGGCACCATGATCCCGGCCGGCCTCGAGATTGGCTCTGGTGTGCGGACTGTCGCCACACCCCGCGTCATGAGCCAGGGCACCGTTACCCCCACCGACCGCGAGTTGGATCTGGCCGTCCGCGGCGAGGGCTTCTTCATGGTTCAGATGCCCGATGGCCGCATGGGCTATACCCGCGACGGCTCGTTTGAGCGCAGCCCCGATGGCACCCTGGTCAACTCGAGCGGCTACCAGCTCGAGCCGGGCATCGCCATTCCCGACAACGCCAATTCGGTGTCCATCTCTGCCGATGGTACGGTCGAAGCCTTTATCGGCACCGCCGCCACCCCCACCCAGCTGGGCCAACTCCAGCTCGCCCGCTTCGTCAACAAGTCGGGCCTGGAATCAGCCGGTGACAACCTGTTCACCGAAACCGCCGCCAGCGGACCCGCCCAGATCGGTACCGCCAACAGCGAAGGCATGGGCAATCTGCTCCAGGGCAATCTGGAAATGGCCAACGTCAATTCCGTCACCGAAATTGCTGACCTGATCGCCGCTCAGCGCGCCTATGAGATGAACGCTCGCGTCATCTCCGGAGCCGACGAGATGATGCAGGCCACGAGCCAGCTGCGTTGAGGAGCCGCCCCATGATCCGTCCTATCCTCGCCCTCATGGCTACCGCCCTACTTGCCACTACGGCTATTGCCGCCCCGGTGCTGCGCAACGAGGTTGTGGTCGCGGCCCCCATCGTCACCGTGGGCGACATGTTCGCGGATGCCGGTCCAGTTGCCGAACAACCCCTGTTCCGCGCCCCCCAGCCCGGCACCAGCGGCCAGGTTTCCCTCGCCGAAGTCACCGCCGCCGCAACCCGCGCCGGCCTTGTCGCCTTCCAGAACAATGGCGCCCTCTCGGTCCGCGTCAGCCGCGCCGCCGCCACGGTCGACGAAGCCGTCCTGGCCGACCTCCTTACCCGCGAACTGCAGACCCGCGGCATCGCCGCTGCGGGCACCTCAGCCGAAATCCTCTTCAGCACCCCCGTCCCCACCGTCGCCGCTGAAGCGGTGGATGAGCCCGCCCGCATCGAAAGCCTGCGCTACCTGCCCGCAAGCGGCGCCTTTACCGCCCGCTTCGCCATTGCCGGCCATCCCGCTCCCCTCGATCTGGCCGGCTCGATCGAACTTCTGGTCGAGGCTCCCCACCTCGCCGCCAATCTTGCCGCCGGCACGGTCCTCACCCCGGCCGATATTGTGATGCGCCCGATCCCCGCCCATTACGCCGAAAGCCTCGGGGTGGCGCAGCCCGATCAACTCGTGGGCATGCAGCTCAATCGCCAAAGCCGCCAAGGCATGATCCTCAAGCCTGCCGATGTAACCAGGCCACTGACCGTCGCGCGCAACGATCTCGTCACCATCTATTTCCGCCGCGGCGCCATGACCCTGACCGTCAAGGGCCAGGCCGTCACCGGTGCCGCGGCCGGCGCACCCCTCCAGGTGCTCAACCTCATGTCCAACCGCGTGCTGAGCGCCACCGTGCTGTCCCCCGGCGCGGTGGAAGTGAGCGCCGACCCCCTTACCCTTGCCGGCCTTTGATCCGCCGCTTCAGGAACCCTGCCATGAACCGCTTCAAACTCACCGCCGTCCTGATGCTGGCTGCAGCCCTTGCCGGCTGCAACACCACCGACCGCCTCGCCAATATCGGCAATCCCCCGCCGCTGACCGCCATTGAAGACCCCACCACAGTCGCTGGATACCAGCCCGTGCGCATGCCCATGCCCGCGGCCATCGCCGATACCTACCAGGCCAATTCGCTCTACCGCACCTCGGCCAAGGGCTTTTTCAAGGATGAGCGCGCCCACCGCATCGGCGACATCCTCACCGTCATCGTCACCATCGATGACAGCGCCAAGATCGCCAACAACACCCAGCGCAGCCGCAATTCCACCAACACCGCCGGCATGGGCGGCATCTTCGGCACGGCCGTCACCTCTGTCACGGGCGGCGCCATCGACCCATCGGCGGCGGTGGACTTCACCTCGGGCCTCAAGGATGCCGGCAATGGCTCGGTCAACCGGTCGGAATCGCTCGAAACCTCGGTCGCGGCTGTGGTCACGCAGGTGCTCCCCAACGGCAACCTGGTGATCGAGGGTCGCCAGGAAGTGCGCGTCAATTTCGAAGTGCGTGACCTCGTCGTCGCAGGCATCGTGCGCCCCTCCGATATCCAAGCCAACAATACCATCCCCTCCACCAAGATCGCCGAAGCGCGCATCGCTTATGGCGGCCGCGGCCAGATCACCGACGTCCAGCAGCCCCGCTACGGCCAGCAAGTGATGGACGCCATCCTGCCCTTCTAAAGCCACTCCGCGGCCAAGCACCGCCCGGACCAGCAAACCCCTGCCGCAATCCCCCTTTTTGTGCGGCCGGGGCTTCCCCAAGGCGCAGCCCTCCCCAGGCTGCGCCTTTCGCTTGCCCGCCGGCTCAGCCGCCCCCATCACATCACCTGGGTTGCCGGCGTTAATAAAGGGGCAACCTTAGCGGCCAGCCTCCGTTGGATGTCTCCCCCTGGAGCACCCCAATGCCCAAAGCCGTGATCTTCGACGTCGATGGCACTTTGATCGACTCCAACGACCTGCATACCGAATGCTGGCTTGAAGCCTTCCGTAATTTCGGTCTCCATTTCACCTTCGACCAGGTCCGCGACCAGATCGGCAAAGGGGGCGACCAGCTCCTGCCAGCCCTGCTCCCGCCCCAAACCTTTCAACAACAAGGGGAGGCCATCTCCGAGTTTCGGAACGACCTGTTCAAGCGCAACTACCTGGCGCAGGTCCGTCCATTTCCCGGCGTCAAGGCGCTGTTCGAGCGCATTCACGGGGACGGCGCGGTGATCGTGCTCGCATCTTCCGGCCTCAAGGTCGAGGTGGACCAGCATGTCGAGATGCTCGGCATCGGCGCCCTCATTTCTTCCGCCACCACCGCCGATGATGCCCAAAGCTCCAAGCCCGCGCCCGACATCTTTGAGGCAGCGCTCAAGCGTCTCCGGGCGGACGCCCGCAATGACGTCTGGGTGGTCGGTGACACGCCGTATGATGCGCAGGCCGCTGGCAAGGCCGGGTTGCGCACCATCGGTCTGTTATGCGGCGGTTTTCCCGAAACCGTCCTCCGCGACGCCGGGTGCCTCGCTATCTTCGAGAGCCCCGAACATCTGCTCGCCAACTACGACACTTCGCCCCTCGCCAAGCTCGCTCCTGCCTACGCCTGACCTGACACCAATAACCAGCGAGGGGGTGCCGATGAACGTCTATCAATTCGCCGCTCTCATCCTCGCCGCAATCGGCCCGGTGCTGGCGTTGAGCGGTTATCTCAAGGCGCCCGCCTCGGTGGTTCTCTTCGCTCTTGGTGTTGCTTCCGCCTTTCTGCCCGGCCTACCCCAGGTCAATCTCGATGCCGATCTGGCGCTGACCTTATTTCTGCCGCTGCTGGTTTACGCCTCTACCCTGCGTGTTTCCTGGCATTTGCTGCGCTTCACCTTTGTGCCAGGCGTCCTGCTCGGCGGCGCGCAGATCCTCGTCACAGTTGTGCTGGTGGTCGGCGCCGCCAAGCTGCTTCTGCCCGGCCTGTCCTGGCCCGCCGCGCTGTTCTTGGGGGTCATTGCCTCGATATTTGATACCCAGCTGTTTCACGAAGCCAAGGGGCGTCCTCGCGTGCCGCGCGCCATCGCCGATGTCCTCAAGGCGCGCGAACTCGTTTCGCGCGTCTTCATCCTCGGCACCCTCGCGCTCGCCGGAGAAGCGTTGAACGCCGGGGAGATCACGGCTTCGAGCACCGCCTTCAACTATCTCTTCGACATCCCCGCCGGCATTGTCCTCGGCTGCGTAATTGGCTACGCCATTGTCTGGCTCCGCCGCCGCGTCGACCCTGCCCCGGTGGAAATTGCCGTTTCCATCGCCGCCCCATACATCGCCGCTCTCTTGGCCGAACTTCTCGGCATCTCCGGCGTCGCCGCAATCACCGCTACAGCCCTCGTGATCTCGGCCGAACGGATCAATCGCCACACCGGCGCGACGGTATCATCGGCGGAGTCGCGCATCAGTTCGGTCGCCTTTTGGGAACAGGCGAGCCTGATGGTCTCGAGCGTCCTGTTCTTTCTCGCCGGCAGAGCCCTCCCCGAAGCGCTTGCAAGCCTGGAAAGCTGGTCCATCTCCATGCTGGTTCTGGTCACCAGCGTCCTTCTCGCGATTACCCTCGCCGTTCAGTTCGCCGCATCGCTCCCCGCCGTGCTGATCGAACCCATCGCTGGGGCCTTGCAGGCTCGCAAAGGCCGGCCTGCGCTGGGGCTGCAGACCGCCGGCGTCATGGCCTGGGCCTCGACGCGCTCGGTGATCGCCCTGATCATTGCACTCTCCATCCCCGCTCAAACCGAAGCAGGCGCCCCGTTCCCAGAGCGCAACCTGATCGTCGTGATCGCCGCCTTCCTTGTGATCGGCTCCCTTGTCCTTCAGGGCCTCACCCTCAAGCCGGTCGTGGTGCGTGCCGACCTCGTGGATGAGGGCGAGGAAGAAGGCGAGGTAGACCTCGCTCGCGCCACCATCCGCCGGGCTGCAGAATCTGGCGATCCCGACGAGCCGCACCGACCGGCCCGCCAGGCGCTTCTGGCCCTGCGCGTTGACAACCGCATCGGCGACGAGGTTCTCACCCGCATGCTGCGCGAAACCGATCTCGACGCTCGCGCTTCCGAAGAAAACGTTCTCCCCGGCGCAGGCCCGCCGAACCCCTGATAGGGGCGAGCCACCAACCCGGCGCATGCGCCAGCTTCCTTGGGGCGCTCGGCGGGGGAACAATCTCGGAACCCTGCGCCCGAACGCCCTAGCGCGTCCCCTACGCAGCCCGCTTGCGCATCACCACCACATTGTCGAGCACCTCAGCGGTTTCCCCATGCGGGCCCTTCGCCTGACGCGCCGGCGCACCAACAAAAATCGGCTCCCAGCTCTCATCCAGTTCGAGTGACGCAAGCGTTTCCTCAACCGTGCTGAAGGGTGTGGTACTTTTGAACGACCACGGCGCGGCGGTGGAATGCTCGACAAGGAGGAACACTCCTCTCGACGCGACGGCCGCGGCCGCTCGCCGCAGCACCTGGGCGCGCGGAAAGGCGATCGGCGACTGGAAGTAAAGCGCCGTCACCAGCTCGAACTCCCCGGCCGGAAAGCTCTCGGCCAAGTCATGCCGCTCCCAGCGCACTCGGTCGCTCACCCCGGCAGCCTTGGCCCGCTCCGCCGCAACCCCCAAGGCTGTGGCCGAAATATCCACTCCCGTGGCCTGCCAGCCTCGACTGGCAAGCCAGATCACGTCATCCCCGCGTGAGCAACCCAGGTCCAGTGCTCGCCCGGCCGGCAGATCGGCGGCATATTCCACGAGCTTGGCCGTTGGCCGCCCGTTCGGTGTCCCGGTCATGTTCTGATAGCGCTGTTCCCAGAACTGTTCGGAAGTTTGGTTTGTCATGGTTCATGTCCTCGGTTGACCCAGGCGGTGCTCGGCAGGCAGCCACAAGCTCGTCCGCAGCTGCAGATCACGCAACTACACTGGTTGCATAATTCTCGCAACACTCAAAGTTGCAGACCTGGTAAAGCTGCGCCTGCCCGGATCTGGCACAAAACAACGCAGCGGATGTCGGCAGGGCCGCGGGTCGGCCGTCAAGTGAGCGCCACCCGGTTGCGCCTTGAGCCGTAGGGCTGCAAGCTCATGCTCTTGAGCAGACCAACCAATAAAAGCTGAACTTCAGGAGGAACTGCCATGGCCACGGCCAAGAACACTCTTTGCCTTTGGTACAACAACGACGCGGAAGACGCCGCGCGCTTTTATGCAGCGACCTTCCCCGATAGCGAGGTCACCGCTGTCCACCGCGCCCCCAGCGACTATCCTTCAGGCAAGGCCGGGGACGTGCTCACCGTGCAATTCACCGTCTGCGGCATCCCCTGCATCGGGCTCAATGGCGGGGACATCTTCACCCACAGCGAAGCCTTCTCGTTCCAGATCGCCACCGACGATCAGGAGGAGACCGATCGTTACTGGAATGCCATCGTCGGCAATGGCGGCGAGGAAAGCCAATGCGGCTGGTGCAGGGACAAATGGGGCCTCTCCTGGCAGATCACCCCGCGCGTCCTCACCGACGCAATGGCGCGCGGCGGTGGCGAAGCCAAGCGCGCCTTCGAGGCGATGATGCCGATGCGCAAGATCGATGTCGCCAAGATCGAAGCCGCCATCCGCGGCTAAGCACCGGATAGTCGCCACCTCGCGCCCGCCGCGCAGTTCTGCTTCCCCTCCCCCTCGGGGGAGGGGCAGGGGGTGGGCTCCCTCACCTCGTCACCGGACCCTGACATACGCAAGTCTGGTGCTCCGAGGCTGACCCTATGCCCCTACCTCGCGCATCGTCGCATGGCGCGAGTGGCATTTCCCGCAGCCGTCACATAAGCCTCCAGCGATTTTTCAAGCTCCGCCCGTGCCGCGTCCAGTTCCACCATCGCCTGCCGCTCTACGCCCCTGAACCGGGTCAGCACGTTGAGATTCTCTGTCCGCTGCAGCCCCTCCAGCAGCACGCCCATTTGCGTGGTCATCGCGGCCAGCGGCTCCTGCATCGCCCGGCAATTGGTTTTGCTGGACTGGGCGGCCGCAGCCGAATTCATCGCGAGAACCAGAAGCAAGCTGATCCACATCCGCATGGCTTTTCCTTTCAGATCGCGTGGCGCCGCTGGCAGTCGAACTGGGACGCCGGTGAAGTGAATCTAGGCTAGCACAGCCCCGGGCGCCAACCATGCAATGGCACGGCTCGGCTCGATCCTATTCTGTGTTCCAGCACAGGCGCTTGCCCGCGCTTCTGGCTTGTGAAACATCTGGTTGCGACCTTTGGGAGCCATCATGTCCTTTGAAAAACTCGATCAACTCGGCCGCCGTCTGGAAGCGCTTGAGCATGCCCTGTCCATTCTTGGCGCCGATGAAGCGACGCACATGGCGGTCGGCGGCGGCGAAAAACGCGCCGAAGCCATGGCAAATCTTGCCGGCATGTACCACGCCCAATCCACCGCTCCGGAGATCGCCGACTGGATCGAGGCCGCGCAGCCCCAAACCGAGGACCAGCAACTCGCCCTGGCCGAATTCAAGCGGCAATATCTCAACGCCACCTGCCTGCCCACCGAGTTTGTTGAGCGCAAGACTGCCGCGACCATGCGCTCCGAACAGCTCTGGCGCGAACTGCGCGCGGTGGGGGACTGGGACAGCTACCTGCCAGCCCTGGAAGGCGTTGTGGAACTGGTGCGCGAAGAAGCCCGGCTGCGTGCCGATGCCCTGAAGCTCGCCCCCTATGACGCCCTGATGGAACAATATGACCCGGGCAACCGCACCGCAACTCTCGATCCGGTCTTTGCCGACCTCAAGACCTTCCTCAAGGAATTCGTGCCCGAAGCCCTGGAAGTGCAGGAGCGGCGCCACCAGCGCCGCCCACGCAGGGACCTGAACGGCCCCTACCCCATCGAGCATCAGCGCGAACTTGGCCTGGCCGCCATGCGCGCGGTCGGCTTTGATTTCACCCATGGCTCGCTTGCCGTTTCGCACCACCCCTTCTGCGGCGGCGTACCCACCGATGTGCGCATGACCACCCGCTACCGCACGGACGATTTCCTGTCCTCGCTGATGGGCGTGCTGCACGAAACCGGCCACGCCCTTTACGAACAGGGACTGCCAAAGGAATGGTCGCATTGGCCCCTCGGCAAGGCGCGCGGCATGGGCATCCACGAAAGCCAGTCGCTCTTTGTGGAGATGCAACTGGCCCGTAGTCCCGAGTTCTGGCATTTCATGTTGCCCCTGGTGCAATTGCATCTGGGGCGGAATGCGCTGCCCGGCTGGGACATCGAGGACGTGCTGAGCGAGGTCAACCATGTCGAGCGCGGCTATATCCGCGTCGACGCCGACGAGGTGACCTACCCCCTCCACGTCATCCTCCGCTACGAGTTGGAGCAGGATCTTGTGGCGGGCAAACTCGAGGTCAGCCAGATCCCCGAGGCCTGGGACGCCAAGATGACCGAATATCTCGGCATCTCCACCATCAACGATCCCAAGGACGGCCCCATGCAGGATGTGCATTGGCCAGGCGGCGCCTTTGGCTATTTCCCCAGTTATACCTTGGGGGCCATGATCGCCGCCCAGCAATGGGCCGCCCTTGAGCGGGCCCAGCCCAATCTGCGCGACAATGTCCGCAAGGGCGACTTCAGCGACATCAATGCCTGGCGCGCCGAGCAGATCTGGAGTCAGGGCTCGCGCTGGTCCACGCCCGACCTGATTACCCGCGCCACCGGGGAGCCCCTGAACCCGGCTTATTTCAAGGCCCATCTGCGCCGCCGCTACGGCGACTGATCGTCGTCCCCAAGGACAGAAACAACAAAGCCCGCATCGCTGCGGGCTTCTTCTTGTCTCTTAGCTCTTTGCTTACTCGTCGCGATAAACCTTTTCGCGCCGCTCATGCATTTCCTGGGCTTCAAGGCTCAGCGTCGCGATCGGGCGGGCATCAAGTCGGGCGAGCCCGATCGGATCCCCGGTTTCCTCGCAATAGCCGTAAGTGCCATCATCGATCCGCTTGAGCGCCGCATCGATCTTGGCGATCAGCTTGCGCTGCCGGTCCCGCGTCCGCAACTCCAGCGAGCGATCGCTTTCGGAAGAGGCACGGTCGGCCATGTCGGGATGGTTCTGGCTTTCCTCCTGGAGGTTCTCCAGGGTTTCGCGGCTTTCGCGAAGAATATCTTCCTTCCAGGCATTAAGCTTGGCTCGAAAGTAATCCCGTTGGCGTGGGTTCATGAACGGCTCATCGTCACTGGGCCGGTATGCGATTACGTCAACCCCCGAGTTCATCAGCAGACTCAACTCCAATGCGCCCTTTATTTGCGCCTCTATAGTGCAGCTATTTAAACCCTGCAAGATGGACACGGCGCAGTGATTGACTGGGGCAATGATTGTTGAACCGCCGCTTTCATCAATGCCGCACGGGGTTTTACTGATCTCAGCTTGCGCTCAAGGGAAGCGGCCAAACTTAGCCAATTCCACCCGCACTCGAAGTTCGATGTCGTCCAGCACCCCCTCCAGCCCCGGCTCGGACTGGCCACGCTCTTCCGCGATCATGCTCATCAATTGGTCCAGCCGGTTGGCGCTGACTTGCCCGACGAGGAGATCGGCCTTGATCGCCTCCATCTGGTCCAGCATGGAAGCACCGCGCCGCACCGCCTTGCGTCGTCCCTGGGTCGGATCTTCCACCGCCTGCAACGCCAGCAACGCACTCAGGCTAGCCGTGGGCGCCGTGCCGGCAACTTGTCCGGCCTGCCGCGGCGCCTCTGTACCGGCCGGAACAAAAGCGGGTCCGCCCGCCGCACGCTGGGCCGAACCGCGCCCCGCCAGGCCGGCGGCGCGAGAATTGCTGTCGATGCGCATGGGCGGACTCAGCTGGGAAAGGAAAACCTCGGCAAAATCTGCCCGCTTTGGTTAACGGCGGCTTAACGCGCCCGGCAAGAATTGCTCACCCCCATTCCGGCGAGAAAACAAGAGAGGCCCACCATGCTCAGTAAGGCTGCAATATCAGCGCACTAGCCCCTCGACCCGAGCTTGGCACGCTTCTGGCAAAGCACTGGGCAGACCATCCCGCGGGAGCCCATCAGTGCACAGTTTCGTCCGAACCATCTTCGCATCGCTGCTGACGCCCATGCTCTTGCTCGCCCCCACGCTGCCCGCTGTCGCTGCCTCTGCCCGCATCAAGGATGTCGTCGACATCGAAGGCGTGCGTGAAAACCAGCTCGTGGGTTACGGCCTCGTGGTCGGCCTCAACGGCACCGGCGATAGCCTCAACAACGCGCCCTTCACCAAGCAATCGTTGCAATCCATGCTGGAGCGCCTCGGCGTCAACACGGCCGGCGAGAATGTGCGCACCGCCAATGTGGCCGCCGTCATGGTCACCGCCAATCTGCCTCCGTTTGCCACCCAGGGCTCGCGCATGGATGTCACCGTGTCGGCGCTGGGCGATGCCGACAGCCTCCAGGGCGGCACCCTCCTCGTCACCCCCCTGCTCGGCGCCGATGGCGAAGTCTATGCCATTGCCCAGGGCTCGGTTTCCATCAATGGCTTCAAGGCCGAGGGCGACGCCGCCACAATCATCTCGGGCGTGCCTACCACGGGCCGCATTTCCTCGGGCGCCCTCATCGAGCGCGAGATCGAGTTCGCCCTGGGCGCCCAGCACTCCCTGCGCCTCGCCTTGCGCAACCCCGATCTCACCACCTCGCGCCGCATTGCGCTGGCCATCAACGACTTCATCGGCGTGCCGACCGCCACGCCGGAAAATCCCGCCACTGTCCGCATAACCCTGCCCAAGGGCTTTAACGGCAACATCGTCGATCTCCTGACCGATATCGAGCAGTTGATGGTCCAGACCGATCAGACCGCCAAGATCGTCATCGACGAGAATTCCGGCATCATCGTCATGGGCAAGGATGTCCGCGTTTCGAGCGTCGCCGTTGCCCAATCCAATCTCACCGTGACCATCGCCGAAACCCCTGAAATGGTTCAACCCGAGCCCTTCAGCAATGGCGTCACCGCGGTGGAGCCAAACACTGACCTTGATGTGATGCAGTCCGATACCGCGCTCGCCGTGGTCAACGAGTCCGTGACGCTGCAGGAGCTCGTGGATGGCCTCAATGCCCTGGGCATCGCCCCGCGCGATCTCATCGCCATTCTCCAGGCCATCAAGGCCACCGGCGCCCTCCAGGCCGAAATCGAGGTTCTGTGATGCTCGCCCACCAACTCCAGGCCAAGCCCGGCTCCAGCCTCACCCCTGCCCAGGTGGCCAAGGTGCGCAGCCAGGCCGAGGAATTCGAAGGCGTGTTCCTCAATACCCTCGTCAAGGAAATGTTTGCCACCCTTAAAGGCGACGGCGGCTTTGGCGAGGAAACCTGGCGCTCCATGCAGTCCGAGCAGCTCGCCGCCAGCATGGCCGGCAACGGCGGCCTTGGCATTGCCGACCAGATGCTGGGCGACCTGCTGGCCATGCAGGAAGCCGCCAACAACCAGATCAACCAACCCGTCCTTATGGGAGTTTCCACCCGATGACCGCTGCCGCCCGCCTCGCCGCCCGTGATGCCCTTTCCGCCCACGAGCTGTGCCGAAATGCCGAAGCGGCCCTGACGGCGCTGGTTGATGTGATGAACCAGGAAACCACGCTCCTGCGCGCCGGTCGCTTGCGCGACGCTGGAACCCTCACTGCTGATAAGGCCCGCCTGGCGCAGGATTATGTGGAATTTGCCCGCTCCATCCAGCGCGAAAACCTTCGCCTCAAAGCCGAAGCACCTGATGCCCTCGACCGGCTCCGCCTCGGCCACGAGCAACTTGCCACCCAGATGGCCGAAAACCTGCGCGTCCTCGCCACGGCCCGCACCGTCACCGAGGACCTCCTCTCCGACGTCGCCACGGTCGTGGGCAAGCAGAATCGCGCTCAAACCTACGGCCGTGCCGGCACCCTCGCTACCGACCCCGCCCACGCCGCCCGGGGCATCGCAGTAAACCGGGCTCTGTGACGGTTCCACTGCTCCCGCAGAATTGCCCGTCGTGGTTAACCGAAGCTTTCGCTGCGAAAACAGCTAAACACCCGCAAAGGCCCGCAGCGCGGGCCTTTCGCGCCAACGCCGCATCAACTGCGCCACCCCAAGCAACGAAGCCTTAAGGCCCTCACTTAACTGTTCTTTATGCGCTGCTGCGCCAGGATCGACCGTGCCTCAGGAAGAGGCGCGTTAGTAATGCGTATCCTAGAAAAGGACTACTACTTTGGGTGATATCTCCCTCTCGAAAGCCGTTCGCTCGAACCTGCTTTCCCTCCAGAACACCTCCGCCATGATGAACAAGACGCAGGACCGTCTTGCCACCGGCAACAAGGTGAACTCGGCGCTCGACAACCCCACCAACTTCTTCACTGCCGCCTCGCTCAACAGCCGCGCCGGCGACCTGAACCAGTTGATGGACAACATGGCCAATGGCATCCAGACCCTGGAAGCCGCTGACAATGGCCTGACGGCCATGACCAAGACCCTCGAGTCGATGCAATCGACGTTGCGTCAGGCCCGCCAGGACAAGTCTTTCCAGACCCAAAGCTTCAAGCTCGACACCGCCTTCGCCACTGGCGACAAGCTCACCTTTTCGGGCGGCGCCGTTTCCGGCAACGTAGACATCGACGTCGGCAGCATCGCTAGCCCTATTGGCACTAAAACCACCCAGCCCGGCGGCACTTATGCCACCCCAACAGCAGGAACCGACCAGACCTTTACGGTGAACGGCGCCTCGGTAACGCTGACTTCGACTGAAGATACTGCCGCCAAGGCCATTGCTAAGATCAACACTGCACTCGGCGCCAGCAGCGCGGTAGAAGCCTTTGATGACACCGGCAAGGTGTCGTTCCGCAACAAGGAAGCTGGCCCCTCCTCGATCACTGTAGCGGGTACCACCACCGCCCTTGGCACCCTTGGCACCCAGGTGCCGGGCACTGCTCCCAACAAGGGTGCTGTTGACAGCATCGTCAGTGCTATCAACGACAAGTCCGAACTTCAGGGCAAGATCCGGGCTTCCAACGACAATGGCACCCTGCGCATCGAGAACCTCTCCACACAGAAGCTCGACATTGCTGGCGCGTCCACCTCTAGCGGCGTAACCGGCAAGGCAGCCGCGAAGTCCAGCGTTGCGGGAAACACCGTCCGCGCCGATTTGGCCAACCAGTTCAACGAACTGCGCGATCAGCTCGACAAGCTGGCTGATGACGCCTCCTTCAACGGCATCAACCTGTTGCGCGGCGACAAGCTGAGCATCACCTTCAACGAAACCGGCACCTCCTCGATCGACGTCCAGACCCGAGGGGAGAAGCAGGTTAATTCGGCGAATCTGGGCGTGTCGACCACGCTGAACCAGAAGGACCTGGATAACGACAGCAACATCGACGCAGAACTTGGTAAACTGAAACTGGCTTTGAACAGCGTCCGTTCTCAGTCATCCGCTTTCGGTTCCAACCTGTCCATCGTTCAGAACCGCCAGGACTTCACCAAGGCAACGATCAACACGCTTCAGACCGGCGCCGCCAACCTGACCTTGGCTGATATGAACGAGGAAGCCGCTAATCTCTTGGCCCTCCAGACTCGTCAGTCGCTGTCCTCGAACTCGCTGTCTCTGGCTTCGCAGGCCGACCAGTCGATCCTCCAGCTGATCCGTTAATCGGCAGCTTGAACAAACCGGAGAAGGCGGGCCTCGGCCCGCCTTTTTTGTTGCCGGCCGACCAACCGTGCTGCCTATTACACGAACTCGCCGCCCAGACATTGAATCCTCCTCACTCCCGATGTCACCCCGGCCTCGAGCCGGGGCCCATCTCGAGATTGTCCCAAAAGCCGCCAGATGGCGGTTCACCCCCAGATTTCCTCACGCCTCGTAACCGGCTCGATGGGAGTCCCCACTTATCCCCGCGCCAAAAACCTCCGCTATACTCCTTCCCATTCCCCCGCAGGAGCGGCGCTGCAGCGACCAGAGGGCGGGTGGAACCACGGGACTTCGGGGAGATCGCCCCCGAAGTGGGTCCGAGCGGTGTTGGACAGTTATCTCCTGCCGATTTTGGGGATCGCAACACGGGCTGGTCCGGCAAATCCCGGCACCCCCGAGGCGGCACCGTCTCAATAAACTACCCTTCAGGGGCGGTAACCGCCTCGGGGTCCGCTCCCCAGCAACAACCGATGGGACCAACCCGGCGGTCGAACCCGCACGCCTGGTGAACGAACATGCTTACTGCCCCGCCAACAAGCATGGTTAACGCCCTTTTAGGAGTCGGCGCGCTATAGCTCAGTCAACCTCGAAGCGAGGACCTGCCGAGCGTCGGCGCGTAATGAAGGAAGCATCATGTCCGATATCTCTCTTTCGAAAGCCGTTCGGTCGAACCTGCTTTCGCTTCAGAACACCGCTACAATGATGGCCAAGACCCAGGACCGCCTTTCAAGCGGCAACAAGGTGAACTCGGCGCTCGACAATCCCACCAATTTCTTCACCGCCGCCTCGCTCAACAGCCGGGCCGGTGACCTGAATCAGCTCATGGACTCCATGGCCAACGGCATCCAGACCCTGGAAGCCGCCGACAACGGTCTGACTTCCATCACCAAGACCCTAGAGTCGATGCAGTCGACCTTGCGCCAAGCCCGCCAGGACAAGACATTCCAGACACAGAGCTTCAAGCTCGACAGCGCCTTCGCCGCCGGCGACAAGCTCACCTTTTCGGGCGGCGCCGTAGGTGGCGATGTTGAAGTCGAGGTCGGTACTATCTCTAGCCCTGTGGGTACCAAGACTAATCTACCTGGCGGCACCTTCGCCGCCATTGCCCCGAACGGAGCAGACCAGACCTTCACCGTGAATGGGACCACGGTGACGCTGACCGATGACGAGGACTCCCTCGCAAAGGCCATCACCAAGATTAACACTGCGCTGGGGGCTGGTCACGCGGTTGAAGCCTATGAAGGCGCCGCCAACCAGATCTCGTTCCGCAACAAAAACGCTGGTCCCTCGACGATCACCGTTGCGGGTACCACCACGGCATTGGGCACACTTGGCACCGAGGTGCCAGGCACTGCACCGAACCGGGGGGCCATCGACAGCATCGTCAACGCGATCAATGATAAGGCTGAGCTTCAGGGCAAGATTCGCGCCTCCAATGACAATGGAACGCTGCGCATCGAGAACCTCTCGACTCAGAAGCTTGACATCAGTGGAGCTTCGACCTCGGGGGGCGTTACCGGCAAGGCCGCTGCCAAGTCCAGCGTGGGTGGCAACACGGTCCGCTCCGATCTCGCCAACCAATTCAATGAACTGCGCGACCAACTCGATAAGCTCAGCGACGATGCTTCCTTCAACGGCATCAACCTGCTGCGTGGTGACAACCTGAAGATCACCTTCAACGAGACGGGTACCTCCTCGATCGACATACACACTAAGAGCGGCAAGGCCCTCAATTCAGCCAATCTGAAGCTTACCGACATTGTCGCCCAACAGCTCGACAGCGATGGTGACATCGATGTGCTGCTTAATGACGTAAAACTTGCCCTTTCCGATGTTCGCTCCCAGTCCAGCACCTTCGGCCAGAATCTGTCCATCGTGCAGAACCGCCAGGACTTCACCAAGAACATGATCAACACCCTGGAAACCGGCGCTTCCAACCTGACGCTTGCTGACATGAACGAGGAAGCCGCCAACCTCCTCGCGCTCCAGACCCGGCAGTCGCTGTCCTCCTCCTCGCTGTCGCTCGCTTCGCAGGCTGACCAGTCGGTCCTGCAGCTGCTCCAGTAAGGGGCCGACAGGCAACTTCAGATCGCCAAGGCGGGCCGCGGCCCGCCTTCGTTGTTTTTGCGCTCACCGCGGGCTAGAACGGCCCTTGCTCTGCCCCGATCGGAACCAGCACCATGGCGCTCAAAGTCGAACTGAAACCCGGCGAAAAGCTCCTCGTGGGTCAATGCATCATCACCAATTCCGACCAGCGCACCCGCCTCTTTATTGATGGCCACGTCCCGATCCTCCGGGAAAAGGACATTTTGACCGCTGAAACGGCCAACACTCCCGCCAAGCGCATCTATCTGGCGGTACAGCTCATGTATATCGCCGAGGATATTGAAACCCCGCGCGAAGCTTACTTCGCTCTGGTCGATGAGTTCCTTGAAGCGGTTCCCTCGGCGGCCGAACTGATCGGCGAAATCAACAACGAGATATTAACTGGGGCTTTATATAAAGCTCTGAAGGCCGCTCAAAGGCTGATCGACTACGAACAGGACCTTCTTTCCCATGTTTCAGCAAGGCGCCCGGGCCTACCAGCAGACGGCGAAAGTCGTTGAGAACCCACGCGAGCGTGAATCAGCACTCCTGATGAAGGCTGCAGCCAATCTGCAGCGCGTCAAGGACGAGTGGCCGGCAAGCTTTGACGACCTCGCCCCCGCCCTGACCTTCAACCGCAAGCTCTGGACCATTTTCATGAGCTCGGTGACCCGGCCTGACAATCCGCTGCCCCAGGATGTGCGACAGAACATCGCCAATCTTGGTCTCTACATTCTCAACGAGACCCGCGAGATGATGATGCAGCCCCAGCCGCAAAAGCTTGATGCCCTGGTGCGCCTCAACCGCCAGATCGCCGCCGGCCTGCGCGGCGCCTGACCCACCTGACGCTGCCCGTAAAAATAAACCCCCGCCTCGCAGCGGGGGTTTTATATTGAGAAGCCTAGCTAGACGAAGTTGACGAGGCTGAGCTGGCTCACCATGGAGGTTACCTGGTAGCTCGCCTGCAGCCGCGTCTGCAGCGCGAGGATCTCCATGGCGACGTCTTCCTTGGAAACGCTTTCCACATCGCTCAGGATGTTCTCCAACTGGGCTTTGTAGTCCGTGTGGCGCTTGGAAGCATTGTTGGCCGCATTGCGGGCAATCGCCAGATCCATGGTGATCCGCTCGACCGAGCCGGGCGATGAGTTGTGGCTTTCCGACAGCGCGCTCTGCTGACGATCCGCCATGCCGTCGAACAAACCGCGCGATTGCTGATACTGCGAGCCCACGACCCGTTCATATTCAGCCAGCGCTGCATCGCGAGCCGAGCCCGCCGGCAGCGCGTGCGCATCAACCCGCATTTGTTCGTTTTCGGGCTTGGCGCGGATATCGGCTTCCGACGAATACTTCGTTACGGCCAGCGCCGCCTGGGACTGCACCAGCTTGAGGATCCCGCTTTCCGTCGCCCGTAACCCATACTGGATTGTGGTGGAATCATCCACCTTAGCGGCGACGCCGGATCTGGCGTCTCCCTCCTTTTCACCCCGGTACCAGAACACCACTTCAGCGGGGTCCGCGTCCGCCAGCGTCGTAGCCGGGGGTCCGCCAGCTGGACGCTGGGGCACGCCGCTCTCGCTGAAAAAATCTGCCGCCGCTGCAAAGGTCGATGCTGCCTTGAGCGTCGAACCAGCCGCCTCCGCGAGTGCACCCTGCAGCGCCGATCGAAAGTTTTGCGCCATCACATCAGGATCGGCATCAATGCTGAACGCACCCCGCCCTGGGTTATCTTCGGCGCTGGCAACCAGTGTAACCTGCGTTTCCGTACCGTCAGGCAGCGTCAGGCCTATGGTTACGCTCTGCCCCGGGGTCGGCTGGGCAGTGAAACTGACGCTCACCTGCCCCGTCGCTCCGGGTTGAGTGACTGCAATAGCGGGAGCACCCGTTGTGGATGTCGTCGAGAGCTTGAAACCAAAGGGATGCGTACCGTCTTGAGCGACCACGACCTCCCCGCTGCCGGCGGCAACGGCGGGCAAGTCGAGGCGGCCAAATCCGTCTCCAAGATCCGCACTCTGGCGCTCGGCAAGCATCTGCTTGAAGCCCAGCCTGCCGCCTTCCCCCTCCAGCAACACCTTTGCGTCAGGCAGTGGAGGAGTGTCCGTCACATTGCCGCCAAACAGATACCGGCCGGCAATGTCCTGGTTGAGCAGGGTGACGATCTCGTCGAACCGCGCCGTTGCCTGGCCCGGAAGCGTGGCCATGCTGATATCGTTGGTGCCGTATTGCCCCTGGATTGCGGAATTTCGTGCCTCCCCTTCCATAGTGTCGAAGCGGGACATGGTCTTGTCGAGAAAGCTCAGGCGCAGGTTCACGGTCTGGATATTGGCGGCATAGCCTTCGATCTTGTCCAAGCGGGAGCGAACGGACAAGGACATCGGCAAGTCGCGCCCCATTTCAGCCAGGCTGCCCGCCTTCATCCCTGTGCCAAGCTGGGTCTGCAGGTTCCCCATCTTGCTCTGCATCTTGGAGATTACCGAGAAGCCTGTCTGCACCGGATACATCGACTTGTTGACGATCATCTATTGTCTCCTTCAGGTCGATGCGAAGAGTTGGTCGAGCAGTTCCTTGACCACCGACACAACCCTAGCATTGGCGGCGTAGGCGTTCTGCAGCTCAAGCAAGCGCGACATCTCTTCGTCGACATTGACGCCATATTCGCTCTGCATCTGGTCCATCACGGTGTCGAGGGTGAGTTGCTTGTCGCTGCTGCGCGTCATGGTGGCGGCGATATTGCTGCCCTGAAAGCCGATAGTCTGGGAGATCAGCTCGCCCACATTGCCGTTCAGCGGGAAGCGACCATTGCTAGTCCCGGACACAAAATCCATGCTCCCAAGCTGCCCCAGGATATGATTGGCACGATCGGCGCTCCCGAGCGACTGGCCCGGCGTGCTTTGAACCAGCAGGCGGTTGTCTGCGAGCACTGCTGCATTGATCGAAATGCGGGCGGCAAAGCCCGCCTTCTGGGGGGGCATGCCGTCCACGCTGTTGGTGAAAGGCGCCCGCGCACCATCCGTGAACAAGGACAGACCCAATCCCCCATCCTGAAGCTCACTGGAGGTTGCCCTCTTGGTGACACCCGCAACTGTCGTGGTTGGTCCAGTGGCACTGAATGTCATTTCATTGCCGGCGCCGCTTACTGCAACCGCGACGAGCGGACCTGGAGCAAAGCTGTCAAATTTCGCCTGCAGCTGCGCAGCGGCAGCAGTGCTTCCGGCCGCGAAGTCGATGCCGATGACGCGTGCACCGGAGGCGTCGCGGTAATCGACATCAGCCTTTGTCGTGTTGACGATCTTGATCGACTGCGAAGTGCTACCGGTCTCGAGTTTCAGCAGCAAGTCGTTGCCTGGCTGCAACCCGCTGACATCGATAGCAAAGCCTCCCGCCACCGCTGTCCCCGGCGTCTGCACCGTCGAAAATGCCTGGGCCAGCCCGGCCGCAATCTCGTCCAGCTGACTTTGCGCCTCCGGGAGGGTCTTGTCGCGGAGCGTCAGCAAACCGCCAAGCTCTCCACCCCGGATTCCGCCCGACCGTTGCACGTCGATTTCCAATCCCGACGCGGTCACGAGGGTCAACTTGCCCACGCCAGACAACGCGGAGTCGCTGTTGAACTCCGAGGAAGCCGTGAGCCTTCCGGGTGTATCGAACCTGAAGCTTGCGGCCCGGCCATCAACCAACCCCACCCCGGAGCCGGTCATCAGGGCAACAGTCCCGTCAGCCTTGTAATCCGCCTTCACGTCGATGAGTTCAGCCACCGAGGAAACCAGGCGATCGCGCTGGTCCAGCAACGAAGCCCTGGCCGCATCATCGCCGCCGCGATCGAGCAAGCGGGTATTGACCTCGTGCAGGGAAGCCAACATGCCGTTGAGGTTCTGAACATTGGACCCGATCTGGACTTCTGTCTGAGAACGCATCGTCTGGACATCACCGGAAAGCCGGTTCAGTGCTTCAGCCATGGCCTGGGCCTGGCTAAGCGCCTGCGCGCGCACCGTATAGTCGTCGGGGCTGGTGGCGAGACTCTGCATGGCGTTCTGCAACTGGCCGTAAAGGGTGTCGAGCGAACCCGCGCTACCCGGCTTGCCGAGAAGCCCCCCCAGCCGCTCCAGATAGCTTGCCTGAACCCCGGCGTTCGCGGTGTCAGAGACCTGGCGGGTGTAATAGGTCTGAAGACTGGTGTTGAACGCCCGGGTAGTCCCGAGCGTACGCGCATAGCTGCTGTTCTCGTTGTTGTAGTCGCCAACGGAGAGCGACTGCCGGTGATAGCCTGGCGTGCCCTGGTTGGCCACATTGCGGCTCAGAATGGTCAGGGAATCCTGGTTCACCCGCAGTCCGGAAACCGCGTTGTTCAAGGAGGTGGTCAGACCCATGGCGCATGCTCCTGTTCAAACAGGCGAGGTCGAATCCATCGTCCTCGCCGCTCCGATCCTCGGCTATCGGATCATGTTCAAGGCTTCTTGCAGCATCTCGTCAGCGGTGCTGACGATGCGCGTGCCGGCAGCATAGGCCTGCTGGGTCACGATCAGCTTGGTGAACTCGTCCGAGATATCGGTGTTGGACGCCTCGAGGGCCCCGCCGATGATGCCGCCGCCGGAAAGATCGAGAATGGCCTCGCCCGATTCCGAAGTGGTGGCATAGACGCCACCATCGAGGCGCTTGAGCTTGTTGATGGCGTTAAACTCAGCGGTCACGACCTGCGCCACGTCGATGCGCTTGCCGTTCGAGTACGTGGCAACGACCCGGCCGCTGTCGCTGATCGCCACCGACACGAACTCACCCGCGGCATAGCCATCCTGGCTAAGCGTCGACACGTCAGCAGTGCCATTCACGTCATCGAACTGGGTCAAGCCGCCCTTGCCGAACTGCAGCTTCACATCACCGATAGGCGTGCCATTGACGTTGAGCCCCGTGATAGTGATCTCGCCGTTTGTCGGCTCGGTCATCGCCCCATCAGACCCGAACGAGAACTCGCCGGCCTCAGCCCAGTCACCCCCGTTGCCCAGATAGTACAGCTGCCAGGTATCCTCGCTCCCGGGCGTTGCCGGATCAGCATGCGAAACCTTACCCCAGCGCAACTGCACGTCGGCGGGAGCACCGTTCTTGGCGTAAAGCGTGACCGAGCCGCCTTCGATGGATTCCGAGACGAACTGATCAGCATCCGCAACCGGATATGTGATCAGCGCCGTGGCTGGATCGGCGCCATCATAAGCCGCCGGACGCGGCATCTGCGGCAGGTTGGCCTCATATTTGATGACGCTGGACTGCCGGGCGCCCAGAAAGCCGTTGGAGATCTGGATCGGCGCCGGCACCGAACCCGAGACGTTCCCAGTGGCCCGATCAACCGGCAGGCCCTTGAGGTAATAGCCCGCGCCATTGACGAGACGCCCGTCCTTGTCAAGTTCGAAGTCGCCCCGCCGGGTGTAGAAATTGGTCCCCGAGAACACGGCATTGCCGTCGGACTGCCCAACCTTGGGCTCGACAACGAAAAAGCCATTGCTGTTCAGCGCCACGAAGGTCTCACTCGAAACCGTCTTGATATCGCCGCGAACCTCGTTGGTGCCGCGCGACTGCGCCAGTACCGCACCCGGAACCTGCCGTTTGGTGGGAGCATCCGGGATCAGATCCACGAAATCGGTCTCGATGCGCTTATACGCCGTGGTCTGCGAGTTCGCGATATTGCCCGAGATATTCTCCAGCGCGTGCGCTTGTGCCCGCAGCCCGGTGACCGCGCTGGAAAGAGCCCCGTAAATTCCCATTCTAAACTCCAACACACCTTGCGCCTGCGCGCTTCACCCTTGGTAATGCAAGCAGAGTGCCAAAACACAGAAGCTTGGAAAGCAAGGAGATTTGCTCAAGATGCGCGGCTTTCGGGCGCCAGGCCCGGCATGATCAACCCACGACCCGGCAAGAATTGCCGCGTGCTTGTGGAGCGGGCGCCGTTGCAGTAAACGCGGGCAACCACCACCATCGCCCCAATTCTTTCGGACTGCCGGTACCCATGCTGTTCAAATCCGCCGACGAGTTTATCCAGTCCCCGCGCCGTGCGGTCACCGTGTTTGGCATGGCAGGGGTCGGTAAGACCCGGCTGGCGTCGATGCTGCGCGCCTCGAACTGGTTCCACTATTCCGCCGATTACCGCATCGGCACCCGCTATATGGGTGAGGCCATCGTCGACAATTTCAAGCGCGAAGCCATGAAGGTGCCGTTCCTCGCCGAACTGCTGCGTTCGGACTCGATCTATATCTCGTCCAACATCACCTTCGACAATCTCGATCCGCTCTCGACCTATCTGGGCACGCCCGGCAATCCCGAGGCGGGCGGGCTGCCGCTGCACGAATACCAGCGTCGGCAGGAGCAGCATCGCGTGGCCGAGATTGCCGCGCTCCTCGATGTGCCCCATTTCATCGAGCGCGCGCATGCCCTTTATGGCTACAACGACTTCATCGCCGATACAGGCGGCTCGCTGATCGAGGTGATCGATCCCGCCGACCCGGCCGATCCGGTGGTCAACACCCTGGCCGCGAGCACCGCGCTGCTCTATATCAGAGGCACCGACAAGGACGCAGCCGAACTGGTGCGTCGCTTCAAGCAGAACCCCAAGCCGATGTATTACCGTCCGCACTTTCTGGTTGAGAAATGGGCCGAGTACAAAGCCTTGAACGGCATCACCGAGGATCGTGACGTGGACCCCGCCGGCTTTGGCGCCTGGGGCTTTGAGGCCCTGTTGCATGACCGGCTGCCGCGTTACCAGCAGCTGGCCGACAATCACGGCTATGTCGTTGAGGCGTCTGACCTCGCCATGGTGCGCGACGGCCAGGGGTTTGTGGATCTGATGGCCGCGGCGATCGAGCAGCGAATGCGCTAGCGCGCCTCCCCCGGGAGACGCGCATTGCCGACATCGCCATGATCTCCTGCCCCTACGAGGCTCGCTATGCCTATTCGCATTCCCGACAATCTACCCGCCCGCAAGACGCTCGAAGACGAGGGCGTCAACGTCATGGATTCCTCACGCGCCGCGCGCCAGGATATCCGACCGCTCGAAATCGGCCTCCTCAACCTGATGCCCAACAAGGAGCGCACCGAAACCCAGTTCACCCGGCTGATCGGCTCGACCCCGCTCCAAGTCAACCTGTCGCTGGTGCGGATCACCGATCACCGCTCCAAGAACACCTCCGAAGAATATCTCAATAGCTTCTACCAGACCTGGGAAGAGGTGCGCGAACGCAAGTTCGACGGCTTCATCGTCACGGGGGCGCCGATCGCCAATATCCCGTTCGAAGAGGTGCGTTATTGGCGTGAGATGGTCGAGATCATGAACTGGACGCAGACCAACGTCCACCACACCATGTTCATCTGCTGGGGCGCGCAGGCGGCGCTGCACCATTTCCATGGCGCCCGGCGCTATCGCATGGACAGCAAGGCATTCGGCGTGTTCCGGCACCGGGTGGTCAACCCGCGCTCGCCGTTCCTGCGCGGCTTCTCCGATAGTCCGATGATCCCGGTGTCGCGCTACAATGACATCGATCGCACCACCCTTGGCAGCAATCTCGAGATCCTGATCGACAATCGCGAGATCGGGGTCAGCATGCTGGGCGACCGGCAGCACCGCGCGGTCTATTTCCTCAATCATCTGGAATACGACAACCGCTCGCTGGCCGACGAGTTCGAGCGCGACCGCAAGGCCGGCCTCGACACCCCGCCTCCGGCCAACTTGTTCCCTAACGGCGACACATCTGCCGAACCCGAAAACCGTTGGCGCAGTCACGCCCATCTGTTGTTCCAGAACTGGATCAACGAGATTTACCAGACTACCCCATATGATCTCAGCAACATCGGCACGCCGGAGGACTAAATAAGTGCGGGGAAGGCTAAGGCGCCTTCCCCGCACTTAGCCTATACGGCGATCTTGCCGCCACCCTGCTTGGTGATCACCACCACAGATGGGCGCACGGGCATGGCGTCTTCAAAGTCCGGCCAGCGCGTGGACAGATCCTCGTAGTACGAGACGCGGCCAAAGCCCTCCCAGTCCTCACCACCATCTGCGGGGTGCTGTACGGCGACAAAGGCGGTTTCGTCATCCGGGGTGAACAATGGCCCGCACATCTCGGCGCCTACCGGGACGCGGAAGAACAGCTTGGAGGTCGCCCGTGCATCGCCTTCGGTGTCTACGGCCCACAAGCCGTCGGTGCGACCGGTGTCCGACGGATTATTGCCGTCGGTGGAAACCCAGAGGCGCCCCGCAGCATCGACCGCACAGTTGTCGGGCATGCCAAACCAGCCATTTGCCGTGGTCGCAGTCGAGAATGTAGCGCCAACTTCGGCGACTGAGGGGTCGCCGCACTTGAGCATGACATCCCAGGTCCCGGTAGTCGCCGCAAAGTCGCCGTCTGTCTCGCCAATCTCGATGATGTGGCCGAAAGCGTTCTTGGCTCGCGGATTGGCGGCGTCTTCCTGTCCAGCCTCACGCCTCGTGTTGTTGGTCAACATCACGTACACTTTGCCATTGATGCCATTGGGCTGAATGTCCTCAGGACGATCCATCTTGGTAGCCCCGAGCAGATCGGCAGCAAGCCGCGTTGCGATCACCACATCCGCTTGGCTGGCAAAGCCATTCTCGGGCGTGAGGGGGCCTTCGCCCTGCACGAGCGGCATCCAGACCAGAGTGCCATCTTCAGCGAACTTGGCGACATAAAGCGTGCCCTCGTTGAGCAGGTCCATATTTGCCGTTCGGTCATCCGGATTGAATTTTCCAGCGGTTACGAACTTGTAAACGTAGTCGAAGCGCTCGTCGTCGCCGAGGTAAAACACTACCCGGCCATCCCTGGCTATGATGGACTCTGCACCCTCGTGCTTGAAGCGGCCCAGCGCGGTACGCTTCTTGGGAATGGAGCTGGGATCCATGACGTCGACTTCAACAACATAGCCAAAGCGATTGGGCTCGTTGGGCTCCTTGGACAGATCGAACCGGTCATAATAGTTGGCCCACTCATAAGAGCCTTCGGGGATGCCGAGGCGCTTGTAGTTCGCCGCTTCCGGGTGGTCGGGAGCGAGTTCTCCGGCAAAGTAGCCGTGGATGTTCTCCTCGGCCATGATGTAGGTGCCCCAGGGGGTTACGCCGCCGGCACAGTTGTTGATGGTGCCAAAGACTTTAGTGCCTGTGGGGTCCGCATTGGTCTTGAGGCGATCGTGGCCAGCGGCGGGACCAGTGACTTCCATTTCCGTGTTGACGGTGATGCGACGATTGAGTGCTCCGTCCTTAACCACGGCCCACTTGCCATCCGTTTTGCGGATTTCCACCACTGTGCCGCCATGCGCCATCAGCTCGATGTCGACCTGATCCTTCGTGAGCGGCTTGGTCGTGATCTCGCCCTCCACGATTTCCACGATGCCGGGAAACATCAAGTGCGGGTTGGTGTACTCGTGATTGACCACAAGCAAACCGTGCTCGGATGAGTCGTCGAATGGGATATAACCGACATAGTCGTTGTTGTAGCCGAATTGGTGGCTCTGAGCGTCCGCCGTCTGGGCGGCGGGATTGAACTCGGGCGCGTCCGCGAACAAGGCGTCGCCCCAGCGCAGCAGAATATCGGCGTCGTAGCCCTCGGCTACGTGGTGTGTCTCGTCGATACCAGCTTCAACCTCGGTGAAGTTGAATGCTGACCCTCCCGCGGCCTTCGCCTTCCCCGCCGTCATCAAGGCAAGGGGGCTGATGGTTGCGGCAATAGCGGACACCGCCAGCGAGCCCTGCAGGAAGCCACGACGCGAGAAACGGGCGCTGATCAACTCCCCCATAGTGGGGTTGGTTGTCGGGTTGCGTGGCGCTGTGTCGACGGCCTCAAGCTGCGAAGTTCGGAAAGGGGATTGATCGTTCATGGATGAGCTCCTCAACAAGCCTGGAACGCGGATAGATTTGAACCATTCCAAGCTGTAAGCAGCCATCCTGAAAGTTGCGCGACGGCCGAACGACAGTTCGGTGACAGCTGCGGCTCGCCAGGTGATCTGCCCAGCGGCTTGAACGGGCCGCACAACACCCTATGTTCGCAGCCGAACCGGAGAACAGCCGCGTGGCAGGATCGCCCACTACCCTTGTCGACGAACTGGGCATCGCTCTCGCCAATCTGGCCGATTCCGCGACGGGGGCCTTCACTCCAACGCTGCGGCTGGGGGTGACAGGCCTCAGCCGCGCCGGCAAGACCATCTTCATCACCGCCCTCGTGCATAACCTCCTCACCGGCGGGCGCCTTCCCGGTTTTGCGGTTATGGCCGAGGGGCGCTTCATCGGTGCTCGGCTGGCCGAATATCCTGAAGCCACCATCCCGCGCTTTGCCTATGAGCAGCATCTGGAATCCCTCACCAGCCGCGAACCTTTCTGGCCCGAAGGGACCCGGCGTATTTCGCAACTGCGGCTAGTGCTGAAATACCAGTCGGCCGGCTGGCTGTCGGGAATGCGAGGCGCGCGCACGCTCAACCTCGACATTGTCGATTACCCCGGCGAGTGGCTGCTGGACCTGCCGCTGCTGGCGCTCAGCTTTGAGGACTGGAGCCGGGAAGCGCTCGAGCGCGCACAGCGGCCTGTTTCGCTCCGCCAGGCCGGCCCGTTCCTGGAACTACTGGCCGCCACTGACCCTATGTCGGCGGCTAACGACCTGGAGGCCGAACGGCTGGCCGCCGCCTTCACTGAGTATCTGCGCCGCAGCCGCGAGGACGATGCGCTATCGACCTTGCCGCCAGGCCGGTTCCTGCTGCCCGGCGACCTCGAAGGCTCGCCCGCCCTGACCTTTGCGCCGCTACCGCTGACTGCTGGGGCGCGCAGCTCGAGCCTTTATGCCATGCTGGCGGGCCGCTATGAGGCCTATAAGGACCAGGTGGTACGCCCGTTCTTTCGCGAGCACTTTGCCCGGCTCGATCGCCAGATCGTCCTCGTCGACACCTTGCGCGCCCTCAATGCGGGACCCGCTGCCGTTGCCGATCTCGAGACGGCACTGACGGCTGTGCTTTCCTGCTTCCGGCAGGGCGAAACCAACCCGCTGCTGCGTCCCTTTACCCGCAAGATCGATCGCATCCTGTTTGCAGCCACCAAAGCCGATCACGTCCATCACACCAGCCACGATCGGCTCGAAGCCATCCTCAACCGCCTGGTCGCCGATGCCAGCAAGCGGGCGCGCTTTGCCGGGGCGCAATCGCGCTCGATTGCCCTCGCAGCCATCCGCGCCACCCGCGAAGGCACGATAACCGAAGGCGGTGAAACCCTGCCGACCATCATCGGCACCCCCATGGCCGGCGAGGAGCTCGATGGCACCCGCTATGATGGCATGACCGAGATCGCGCTGTTCCCGGGCGATCTGCCCGCCCGTCCGGATTCCCTCTTTGCCGATGGCGGGCCGGTGTCACTGAACTTCCTGCGCTTCACCCCGCCGCGCAACCTCGAGCATAATTCGAGCGGCGACGTGGTGCTCCCCCATATCCGGTTCGACCGGGCTCTCGACTTCCTGCTGGGAGACCGTCTGGCATGAAACGCCCGGTCGCTTATCCCACCAATCAACCCAGTGAGACGCCCGAACTCAGCCGCGCGCCGCGCGCCTTTGCTCCGGCCGACGTTGTCGTCGCCGAGCCCCAGTTCGATCCGAGCCTTGAGGAAGACCTTGTTGCTCCACCGATCAAGACGATGGGTTTTTGGGGCAAGCTCGCCTGGGGCGCCGGCAGCATCCTGGTGTCAGCGGGGCTGGGCCTGGCCGCAGATCGGTTGATCCGTGATCTCTTCGCCAGCAATCTCTGGCTGGGCTATGCGGGCCTGGTTGCCCTCGCGATTTTCGTTATGGCCGTCATCGCCCTTGCGGCCCGCGAAGTCTTCGCCCTGCGCCGCCTGCGCGTCCTCGATGCCCTCCGGCATGACGCCGACAGCGCCTTTACCAGCAATGATGCCGATGAGGCCAAGCGCACATTGCAGCGGCTCGAAGCCGTTTATGCCGACCGAGCCGATCTTGCGCGCTCCCGTCAAACCGTGGCGGAAAACCTGCCGCATCTGTTTGATGGCCACGAGATGATCGCGCTTGGCGAGCGCAGCTTGATGGCGCCGCTCGATGCGCGCGCCAAAGCACTCACTGCGGCCTCCGCGCGACGGGTTGCGCTGGTCACCGCCGTATCGCCCCGGGCGCTGGTCGATGTCGCCTTCGTTGTCTACGAGAGCTTCCGGCTGGCCGGGGCGATCGCCCGGCTCTATGGCGCCCGCCCGGGCTTCTTTGGCTCCTGGCGCCTGCTGGGCGCCGTTCTCACCCATCTGGCAGTGACGGGTGGCCTGGTGCTGACCGACGGGCTAGTTGAGCAGCTGATCGGCCAAGGGCTGGCCGCCAAGCTCTCCGCCCGGCTGGGTGAGGGCGTTGTGAATGGCTTGATGACGGTTCGGGTCGGCATTGCAGCCATCCGCGTCGTCCGCCCCCTGCCCTTCAAGACCCAGACCCAGCCCATGGTGCGCGACTTCATCCCCGAGCTTACCAAGCTGGCCGGGGACGCCGCCAAATAGCTTAAGCGGCCTTGGCCAACTCGCTGAAGCCCTGGAAAATTTCGACCTGTGGGCGGGCGAAATAGTAGCCCTGGAACAGCCGGATCCCCATGCCGCGCAACACCGCAAGTTCCTCCGCGCTCTCAACGCCCTCAGCCAGCAGGGTGATGTCGAGTTCGGCGGCGATACCCGCAAGACCGCGCACGATGGCCTGCTTGACCTTCGAACTGCCGATGCCGCGCAGCAATTCCATGTCCAGCTTGATCAGATCGGTCTGGAACTGGGCCAGCAGCGACAGCCCCGCATAGCCGGCGCCGAAATCGTCCAGCGCCGTGGTGAAGCCCATGCGATGGTATTCGGCCACGATGTGGCTGACATGAGCGACATCATCCATGCGCTCATTTTCGGTGAATTCGAACATCAGCCGGGAAGGATCGAACTGCGTCCTTGCGGCCGCTGCCAGGGTAGCACGGATGCAGGCCTTCGGCTCATAGACCGCATTGGGCATGAAGTTGATGCTCAGTTTGGCGTCGCTGTCGCGCAGCTTCGGGCCGGCCAACTCGATTGCCTTGACGCGGCAGGCCTGGTCGAAGGCGTAGCGGTTCTGCTCGTTGACCTGGCTCAGGACCTGGAACGCCCCTTCCCCGCCCACGCCGCGCACCAGGGCTTCATAGCCCCAGATCTTGCCGGCAGGAACATCGACGATGGGCTGGAACGCCATGGTGAAGGGGATCGAAAATGCATTGGCGTCGGCATTGCGACAGCCCTCGCATGAAGTTGCGCTCATTTGGGAAACTCGTGGTGCAGGACTGTAACGACGCACCACTACTGTTCTGCGCCAGAAGTTAAACAACCGCCAACAGCAACAGAGTTATTCCTTGGCTGCACTTGGCGCGAGCGTAACCTTGAGCCCGTCGAGGCCCTCATCCATCAGGATCTGGCACGACAGGCGTGAATTGGGGCGAACATCCCCGACGCTGTCGAGCATGTCTTCTTCTTCGTCGCTCGGCGGACCGACAGTTTCGAGCCAATCGGCGTCGACATAGACATGGCAGGTGGCGCAGCTGAGTGCGCCCCCGCACTCGGCCTTGATGTTGAGCCCCCAGTCGCGGATGACTTCCATCACCCGCCAGCCTTCGAGCCCTTCCAGCGTATGGGTTTCCCCGGCCTGATCCGTGACATGGATTTCCATCAGGCGACGCCCAGCTTCTTTTGCAGCTTGGTGGAGCTGGTGGTGTACTGGAAGATCACGCGCTCGCCGGGCGAAACAATGGCCTTGGCCGCCTGCGCCATCAAAGCAGCCTCATGGAAGCCCGACAGGATCAGCTTGAGCTTGCCGGGATAGGAATTGATGTCGCCAATGGCGAAGATGCCCGGTACGGAGGTTTCGAACTTTTCGGTGTCGACCACGATGGTGTTGTCGTTGAGCTCGAGCCCCCAGTCGGCCACCGGGCCCAGCTTCATGGTCAGTCCGAAGAACGGCAGCAGGCGGGTCGCGGGTACCGACAGATCGCCGGCGCTGGTGGTCAAATGCACATGGTTGATCTGCCCGTTCTCGCCATCGAGCTTCGCGATCTGGCCGGTCAGGAAGTTGATCTTACCCTCGGCCACCAGCTCCTGCATCTTGTTGACCGAAGCGGGCGCTGCCTTGAACACCGGGCGGCGGTGCACCAGGGTCAGAGAATTGACGATGGGCTGCAGATTAAGCGTCCAATCGAGTGCGGAGTCGCCGCCCCCGACAATCACCACATCCTGGCCGCGGAAATCGTCCATGCGGCGCACGGAGTAGAACACCGACTTGTTCTCGAAAGCTTCGATACCTTCGACGGGCGGGCGCTTGGGCTGGAACGAGCCACCGCCGGCGGCGATCACCACCACCTTGGTGTTGAAGACCTCGTCAGCATCGGTCACCAGACGGAACGAGCCATCGGCTTGCTTGTCGATGGAATTGACCATCCGGTTGAAGTGGAACTCAGGCGAGAACGGCGCGATCTGCGCCATCAGATTGTCGGTGAGCTGCTGGCCCGTGATCACCGGGAAGCCCGGGATGTCGTAGATCGGCTTTTCCGGATACAGCTCGGCGCACTGCCCGCCCGGCCGATCCAGAATGTCGATGAAGTGGCATTTGAGATCCAGCAAACCGAGCTCAAAGGCGGCAAAGAGCCCGCAAGGGCCCGCGCCGATCACAACAACATCGGTGGTGATTTCAGTTCCGCTCATACTGTTCTCAAGTCCGCTTCGGCTTGGCGCCTGCTCTCAAATTTCGGATCGCCTGCGGGCACAGGGGCGCTCACAGGTCATGACGCATGGGGTCAGGATCGGCCGCTTGTGCCGCCAATCCTGATAAGCATGCTCGACTTACCTCAGGAGACGCGGCGAAGATAGGGTCGAGTGCCAATCGGCACTTCGGCCTGCCCCACCGGCTGATAGAAGATATCCATCTCGGGCAGCCGGTTCTCCAGCAGAGCCTGCCGGGTTGGCTCATGGGTTACAACGAGGGCATTAACTCCGCAACGACGCATCAGCGGGATCTGATCCTGCAGCACATCGCCTACGGCACGGATCTCACCGGCAAAACGGTAGCGCTCGCTGAGGAGGCGCACGGTGGAATAGCCCCGCCCGTCGGTAAAGGCCGGAAACTGCACCGCGACAGAAGCAAAGCGGCCCAGATCGCCAGCGACCTCTTCCACCTTGTCGCCCGGCACAATCAGCAGCCCCAGAGGGTGCGGGTTGGCGAGGAACGCGGCCCGGTTCGCTACAAAAGCGGCAAACGGGACATGCTTGTAGCGGGCACTGGATGGCTCATCGCCCTCGCCCCAAGCCCTGAATGGATCCGCAATAAACGCGCCATCCTTGAACAGCGTCAGCGGGGCAGCAGGAGAGGTCATGGGATTGGCAATGGCTCCGTTGAAGTCGAAATGGATGCCGCATTCCTTCTTGTTGAGGCCACGCCAGCGTCCTGCACGCGGATCCTCCCCTTCGGCAACCGCCGAGGTGCAGGGTGCGCAGCCGATCGACTTGTAGCCCTTAGCGAACAGCGGGTGCTCGGGCAAGCCATGCTCGATCTTGTACTGGTTCACATCCGCATCGCTGAAATAGGCGAGCGGATTGACCTTGATGCGGTTGTCGCTGGTGAGCTCGAAATGCGGCAGCACGCCCCGCTCGACCGTCTGGAAGCGCTTGCGGCCCGTCACCCAGCCGCCGAAGCGTTCAGTGATGGGCTCGAGCGGCTCGGTCTTGCGGATGTGGCAGCAGGAGTCCGGATCACTCTCCCACAAGCTGCCATCCGGATCAAAGCGGGCGAGATCGCTGGGGTCAGGCAGCACGGCGGAAACATTGATCAGCCCGAGATGGCGCTTGAGCGTCTCGACATATTCGAGGGTTTCGGCAAAGTGCTTGCCGGTTTCGAGAAAGAACACCGGGATGGAGGGATCAACCTGCGCCGCCACATGCAGCAGCACGGCCGAATCTGCGCCAAAGGATGACACGATGGCGAGGTCCCCCGGCAGCACTTCGCTCGCCGCATAACGCAACACGCCGAGCGCATCCATGTCATCGAACATGCCGTTGAGGGCAACGATGCCCAGCGCGCGCAGCTTGTCGGGCTTGGGTTCAACCAGGATCTTAGGCAGCGCCATAAAGGGCCTCCTTGAACGGGGCTTCCCCCAACCGCCGCACGGCGGTGATGAAGCTTTCATCGCCGCCCTGGCGGTTGGCGAGATAGGTGTCCACCAGCGTTTCAATGGCGCCGGGCACCTCGTCGGCCTCAAAGCCCGGGCCCAGGATCTTGCCGATGGCCGCGGACTCGGTGGCGTCGCCGCCTAGCGTGATCTGGTAGAGTTCGCCGCCTTTTTTCTCGACCCCCAGAATGCCGATATGACCCACATGGTGGTGCCCGCAGGCATTGATGCACCCTGAAATCTTGATCTTGAGCTCGCCGATATCGCGCTGCCGTTCGGGCGCGGCGAAGCGATGCGAGATCGCCTGTGCGATGGGGATGGAGCGCGCATTGGCCAAGGCGCAGAAATCGAGGCCCGGGCAGCAGATCATGTCGGTGATGAGCCCGATATTGCCGTCGGCCAACTCGGCCTCCACCAGCCCATCATAGACTGCGCGCAAATCGGCTACCGCGACATGGGGCAGAACGAGGTTCTGCTCATGGGTCACGCGCAATTCGTCAAAGGAATAGCGTTCGGCCAGATCGGCAACGGCCTCCATCTGCGCATCGGTGGCGTCGCCGGGCGCTCCGCCCACGGGCTTGAGTGACACAGTCACGCAGGCATAGCCGGGCTGTTTGTGGGAATGGATGTTGTTTTCGAGCCAGCGGCTAAAAGCGGGATCGAGAATCTTCTCGCGCTCCACATCAATGCGCACGGCACCCTGCTCCCGAAAGGCCGGCGGCGAGAAGTAAGCGGTGATGCGGTCGAGCTCCTCCCGCGGCAGGGTCAGAACGCCACCGCGCACTTCGGCAAATTCGGTTTCCACCTGGCCCTTGATGGATTCAAGACCCTCTTCATGGACGAGGATCTTGAAGCGCGCCTTGTACTTGTTGTCCCGCCGGCCATAGCGGTTGTAGACGCGCATGATGGATTCCAGATAGGCCAGCAGGTGCTCGTTGGGAACGAAGCTGTTGATCAGCTTGCCGGTGATCGGGGTGCGCCCGAGCCCGCCCCCGATCCAGACTTCCCAGCCCGTTTCGCCGGCAGCATTGGCTGCGGCCTGCAGGCCGATATCGTGAAAGCGAATGGCGGCACGGTCTTCCCGCGCCCCCGTGATCGCGATCTTGAACTTGCGCGGCAGATAGGAAAACTCGGGATGCAGGCTCGACCATTGCCGGATAATTTCGGCGACCGGGCGGGGATCAATGATCTCGTCGGCAGCGGCGCCGGCGAACTGATCCGTGGTGACATTGCGGATGCAATTGCCCGAAGTCTGGATCGCGTGCATCTCGACCGATGCCAGCTCGGCCAGGATCTGCGGAATGTCGCGGAGCTTGGGCCAGTTGAACTGGATGTTCTGGCGCGTGGTGAAGTGCCCATAGCCGCGGTCGTAGGTGCGCGCGATATGGGCGAGCTTGCGCAGCTGCCGCGATGACAGCGTGCCATACGGCACAGCGACGCGCAGCATATAGGCGTGCAGTTGCAGATAGAGCCCGTTCATCAGCCGCAGCGGCCGGAACTGGTCTTCACTGAGCTCGCCGGAAATGCGGCGCTTCACCTGATCGGCGAACTGAGCGGTACGGCCCTGCACAAAGGCCGCGTCGAATTCGTCATATCGATACATGACCGTCCTCACTCAGATGCTGGCGATCATAGATCTCGCCCTTCAAGGTCAGCGGCGCCGTCGGCCCCGCCGCACGGATACGCTCGCGCAGGCGCTTGGGCACGATCTGCCCCGCTTCCACGCTGACGTCCTCGACTTCAACGCTGACGATCCGGCCCGTTGCCTTGCTCGCGGCAATGGCTGCGTCGCGCGCTTCGCTCTCGCTCTTGTCAAAGAGGCGCGCCGCTTGCAGCTGCTCGACCCAGTGGCCTTGCGCGTCCAGATAAACCGTGCCGCCCGAAAGCAGCTCGTTGCCGGTAATGATTTCCATTGTCATGCCACCTTGAAGCTTGAAGCGGCCATCTGGGCGGCTTCCGCCCAGTCGCCTTCAGCCACAGCCTCACCCACCAGAATAACCGCCGGCCCATCCGCAAAATCGAGCTGGTTGGCCGCCAGGGCCCCGAGCGTGCCGGAATAAAGGGTGCGGCTCGCCCGGCCGGCATTGACGACGATACCGACCGGCAGCGTCTCGCTCGCGCCATGCGCCACCAGCCGGGCTGCGACTTCGCCGGCAATCGACTTGCCCATGTAAAGGCCCAGGGTCATGCCAGCCCCGGCCAGCAAAGCCCAATGCTGCAATTCATCATCCTCGGCGCCGTGTGCCGTTGCCATGATGAAGCCGCTCGACACCTTGCGCAGGGTCACTGGCGTTGCCGTATCGGCCGCAGCGGCCAGCGCCGCGCTGACGCCCGGCACCACCTGATAGGCGATCCCTGCCTTGCGGAGCGCGGCGATCTCTTCCCCAGCCCGGCCAAACACCATGGGGTCGCCCGACTTGAGGCGCGCCACGCGCTTGCCTTCGCTGGCCAGCCGCACCAGCAGCGTATTGATCTGCGCCTGCGAAAAGGAATGATGCCCCTTGGCCTTGCCAACGGCGATCTGCTCGGCATCGCGGCGTGCCATCTGCACCACCACATCGGGCACGAGCTGATCATGCACGATCACATCGGCATCCTGCAGCAGCCGCTGCGCGCGCAAGGTCAGTAGATCTTCCGATCCGGGCCCTGCCCCGATCAGCCAGACCACGCCGGCCCCGCTGCCCGCCTCGACATGCGCGGCCAGCAGGCTCTCGGCCGCTTCATGACCGTGCCCGGCTGCTTCCGCCCGCTCGATCTCGGGAGAGGTCACCAGCGCCTGGTAAAACCGGCGCCGGGCGGCGCCATCCTGAATCAAGCTCTCAACGCGGTGCCGTAAACCACCGGCAAGACTCGCCAAATTCCCCAGCCGCGGCGACAGCACGGCCTCGATGCGCGCCCGCACCAGACGTGCAAGCACGGGCGCTCGCCCTTCGCTGGAGATGGCTATGGTCAGCGGCGCACGATCGATGATGGCCGGCGTGAAGAAGTCGCATTCGCCCGGAACGTCAACGACATTGAGCGGAATATTGCGAGCCCGAGCTGCATCCTGTGCGACCGAAGCATCAGGCCCATGGTCCGCCACAAACACCATCGCGGCGTTATCGAGGTCGGACGGTTGGAACCGCCGCTCAAGAACCTCAACCGGCAGGGCTGAGAAGTCTGCTTCCAGATGAGGAGAGACAATCACGACTTGCGCGGTAGTCTTAACAGCGAGCCGGGCTTTGTTGAGGGCTTCTTCGCCACCGCCAACAATGACGATGCGACGACCCTGCACTTTCAAGCTCAACGGAAATGTGTTGAGGCGACCCATTTCAACCCTGACTGTAGACGCCCGGAAATTAGCCCATCCCGCCCAGCGGCAACAGGCCCCGGGGTGCAGTTAAGCCGGGTTTTTCCCTGCGGCGCCTACGCTTGGAACAGGGAAAGAGGCCCGACCAGAGCCGGGCCAAAATAATGCGCCGAAACGCTCTCGCGCGAAAATTGCGCGGCGGGAAATCCTAGCCCTGGCGGCTCGGAACATGCACGACCAGGCCATCAAGGGCATCGCGTACCTTGATCTGGCAGCTAAGCCGACTCGAGGGCTTCACGTCAAAGGCGAAGTCCAGCATGTCTTCTTCCATGGCCGAGGGCCCGCCGACAGTTTCTTCCCAGGCCGGGTCAACATAGACATGGCAGGTGGCGCAGGTGCAGGCGCCCCCGCATTCGGCCACAATCCCCGGCACGCCATTCATGATGGCCGCCTCCATCACCGTCGCGCCGTTCTGGGCTTCGGTTTCGATGCGTTCCCCGTCCTTCTGAACGAATGTGATCTTGGTCATGGCGATCCAGGCTGTTGTGTTTGGGCGTCGGAGTGAAGCAGGGTTTCGAGATAATGCTGGCGAATGCCGAACATGGCTTTGGTGTCGGCAATCTGGCGCAAGATCGTGTCGCGGTCGCGTCCCGCACGACCATCTTTTTCGGCCACGATCAAATTGTTCTTGGGCGTATGGGCATCCGAAACGAACTCGAAGACCTTGGTGCGATACCCGCTGAGCTCCAGCAGCAAGGCCCTGAGCGTATCGGTGACCATCTCGGCCTGCCGCTCGAGGAACGTGCCGTGACGCAGCAGCACGCCCAGCCGATCGTCGGCTTGACCGGCTTCCATTTCCCGCCGGATCTGCTTGTGGCAGCAAGGGGCCACCGCGATCAGCGCAGCGCCAGCCTTGATGCCCTTGTAGATTGCATCGTCGGTGGCGGTGTCGCAGGCATGCAGGGCGATCACGGCATCGGCGCCACCGGCGTCATAGTCCATGATCGTTCCGGGCACGAAGCTGAGGCCGGTAAAACCCGATTCCGCCGCGGTCGCATTGCCGTCTTCAACCAGCTTGGGCCGCATTTCAACGCCGACGATCTCGGCCGGACGCCCCTGCCCGGCAAGAAAGTCGTATAGCGCAAAATCGAGATAGCCCTTCCCCGCGCCCATATCGACGATGCGGGGTGCGTCGGCCTTGATCCCCTGAATCAGTGGAGCAAAGATCTCCACCATCTTGTTGATCTGCCTGAACTTGTCCTGCGCATCATTGCGCACGGTCCCGTCCTTGCCGGCAATCCCGAGCGCCTTGAGATAAGGCTTGTCGGTCTGGGTCAGCGGCCGGTTCTTGGCGCGGTTGTGCTCGGTTGGAGCCGCTTCCCGCCCCGCGACCTCGGTGCGCTTGAGACGCACCTTATCGCCAGTGCGCTCAAAGCTCATGTCGAACTCGGTGGTGGCGAGCTGGGCGCTGCGGAATTCGGCCTTAAGTCCCGCGCGCAGCGTTGCGAGTGCTTCGGGCTGGGTCTGGTTCTTGATGATGTCACGCGTTTTGTAGTGGAAGGTGAAGCTGAACTTCTCCACCCCTTTAGCAACGATCTTCTTGACCTCGACGGATTTGAGGTCAGGCTCGCCGCCCTGGTAGCCGCCCAATTTCAGCCGCAACAATGAACCGCTTATGAACGCGCTCTTAACGGCAGCCAGAAACTCTTCAATGCGCTCGGAAGTGGTCAATGCCGTTCCTTGGTAGTGAGGAAGCGGATCTTGGGCCAATCCTGCTTGGCGCGATCGGCCCACCAGGCGTTTTGGGCGAGGAACACCGGGGCTCCGGTGCGGTCTTCGGCCATGTTGACCTTCTGGGCGGCGATGAAACGCTTGAGCTCTTCAGGATCGTCGCTTTCAACCCAGCGCGCCACTTCATAGCCCAGCGATTCAAAGGTGATCGGCACGCCATATTCCTTGGCGACCCGGGCGGAAAGCACTTCGAGCTGCAGCTGGCCGACAACACCCACGATCCAGTCGGCGCCCACCATGCGGCGGAACACCTGTGTGACGCCTTCTTCGGCAAGGTCGGACAGCGCCTTGCTCATCTGCTTGGTCTTCATGTGATCGGTCAGGCGGACGCGGCGGATGATTTCGGGCGCGAAATTGGGAATGCCGGTGACGTTGATCGCGGCTCCTTCGGTGAGCGTATCCCCCACCGAAAGCGTGCCGTGATTGGGGATGCCGACGATATCGCCCGCCACCGCTTCTTCGGCCAGCTCGCGATTATTGCCGAAAAAGAACATCGGGTTGGAAACGGCCATATCCTTGCCCGAGCGCACATTCTTGAGGCGCATGCCGCGCTCGAACTTGCCCGAGCACAGGCGCACAAAGGCGATACGGTCGCGGTGGTTCGCGTCCATATTCGCCTGCACCTTGAACACAAAGCCGGTGACCTTTTTATCGGCCGGGGCGATGGGCGCGGGCAGAGCCGGCTGGGGCCGCGGCTCGGGGCCCCAGTCACCGAGCGTGCGCAGCAGTTCGGCAACGCTGACGCCCTTGAGGGCCGAGCCAAAAAGGACCGGGCTGAGGTGACCCTGGTGGAAGGTGTCGAGATCGAAGGCGGGCAACATGGCGCGCGCCATTTCGAGCGTTTCCAGCGCCGCCATGAACACAGGATTGTCGATCAGGGCATCGTTGTCGAGCAGGTCTTCGAGTTCGTCAAACTCGGCAATGGTCTTGCCCTGCGGGTTGACCACCCGCTTTTCGACCAAGTCGATATAGCCGCCGAAATCCACCCCCTGCCCGATCGGCCACAGCACTGGGGTCAGATCGAGCGCCAGCTTGCTCTGGATCTCATCGATAAGATCGAGCGGGCTTTGCCCTTCGCGGTCCACCTTGTTGATGAAGGTAATAATGGGAATATCGCGCAGGCGACACACTTCAAAGAGCTTGAGCGTCTGCGATTCGATACCTTTCGCCGCGTCGATCACCATGATCGCGGCATCCACCGCCGTCAGGGTGCGGTAGGTGTCTTCCGAAAAGTCGGAGTGGCCTGGCGTATCGAGCAGGTTGAGCGTCAGCCCGTCATATTCAAAGGTCATCACCGAGGAGGTGATGGAGATGCCGCGCTGCTGCTCCATTTCCATCCAGTCCGAACGGGTGGAGCGCTGCCCCGCCTTGCCGCGCACGGCACCGGCCTGCTGAATGGCACCGGCAGCCGCCAACAGGCGCTCGGTGAGCGTCGTCTTGCCGGCGTCAGGGTGCGAAATGATCGCAAAGGTCCGGCGCGTACGGTAAGCTTCGGTGGAGACGGCGCGCGGCGAAAGCTCGGGCGCCAGGGTCGGCATAGTCATCGGGGTGGGGCCTTGTCTTGGTGGCCATCAACCATGGGCGGCGATGCACCTGAAAGCGCATTAGATATCGGGCGCTCTATAGGCGTTGGCAAGGCAAGCCGTCAAATTCCTGCGTTGTGCACAGCGCAAAGCGGCCGGGAGGTCCTCGCAGGCCTCACCGGCAGCGGTGCGCGGCGCACTTGCTAATTTAAGTCGTCGGTCAGCATGCCGGCGATGAAGACGCTCACTTCTTCCACAGCCATGGCGAGGTCGGCAAAGCGCTCCGGCCCTACCACCGCAGCATCGGCCAGTTCCTCCTCGGCAGCCTGCGCCTGATCGGCAACCGTCCAGGCCCCTACCCCGCGCGCAGCGCCCTTCAGCGTGTGCAGGGCAATCCGCGTTTCCGCCCCATCTTCGGCCCGCTGCAGCCGAGCCATATAGCTCTTGATCGTGTCGTGGAACAGCCGCAGCACTTCTTGCTCCAGTCCCTCGTCACCCAGGCACTGGCGAGCCAGGTGCAAGCGATCGATCGGGCCCCCTTTGTTGGCCTCGCTAGGCGAGAACTGCTGGGGGAGCGATGCTGAGGGATTGGCCATGGTTTTCCACTTGAACAACTACGGCCAAGAACGCGACCGGTCGTCCAAGCCTAAGCGGCTGGCGTGAATACCCTATTAAATCGACGGCGCAGTTTGCGCGCATCGAGCGGTCCGTGTTACCCACTGCAAAAATTAACCTTTGGGTAAGAAACCGTTCGGTTTGAGTTAAATTGCATGTACTACTTAACGATGAACCAGCGCGCGGCGGCGATGGTAGAGGACCGATGCAGGGCCATTTGCATCGAATTGAACCAATTTGGCGACAAGCCCGGCAACGGCTTGGCGTTAGATCACCCTCTTAAAACCGCCCCCGCTGCCAGGCCGATGCGAGAGTTGTAAAGAGTATGGCGAAAAACCCGACCCCCCCAGCAAACGATCCTGCGGCCCTTGCGTTTTCAGCGGTGGAAGACGCGCTGAAGGACTCGGTGTTCAATCTCGACAGCTCCGGCGACAAGCCCGCCGAAAAGCGCAACGATCCTGCCAAGACAGAGCGCCTTTTGGCGGCCGACAAGATCGCGGCGCAGGCGGGACCGGTCGCCAATGACGATCGGTTCGGCACTTCCAAAATCCTTTACGGCCTGCAGACCCGCTCGTCAGCGACGCCAGTCTGGATGGCGGTGATCCTGTCGGTGCTGTGGCTGGGCGCCACCGGCGCGGCCGGCGCTATGCGCTATCGCGACCAGTTCGCCGATTTCGGCAGCTTTGTCGGCACCATCGATTTCATCTTCCTTGCCGCGCTGATGCTCTTGCCCGTGCTGGGCTTTTTTGCCGTCGCTACCTTGTTCCGTCGCGCGCAGGATCTGCGTAACGCGGCTTCCACCATCACCCAGGCCGCCATTCGCCTGGCTGAGCCCGAAGTCACCGCCGCCGACAAGGTTGCCTCGGTGGGCCAGGCCGTGCGCCGCGAGGTCAATGCGCTGGGTGACGGGCTGGAGCGCGCCCTGTCGCGCGCCGGCGAACTCGAAGTGATGATCCACAACGAGGTCACGGCACTCGAGCGCACCTATTCCGACAACGAGTCGCGCATGCGCGCGCTGATCGCCGAACTCGCCAGCCAGCGCGAAAGCGTTCTGACAAATACCGAGCGGGTGCGCGAAGCCATTACCGAAAGCCATACCGGGCTGGTCTTTGATCTCGATGCCATCTCGCAGCGCATCGCCGGCACCTTGGTGGAAAGCGGCGGCACTCTGACCCGCGCCCTTGAGACTGCCGGCAATACGCTCAACAGCAGCTTTGGCGAGCGCACCGAAAACTTCGTTGCCCTGGTCGACAACCGCACCACCGACTTCATCTCCGCGCTCGACAACAGCGCTGGCCGGGTGTCACAGAACTTTGACGAGCAAACCGCCGCCATGGCGCGCACGCTCGAGGCTCGCACTGGTGAGCTCGACTCCACCATCGAAACCCGCATGCGTGCGCTGACGGAGGCGCTCGATAGCCGCGTCGGCGACATTGCCAGTGCCATCGACGACCGCACCGCCCGGCTCGATGAGCGCAGCCGCGAACTGGCTGGCTCGTTTGAAGAACGCACCGGCAATCTGGCCGGCCTGATTGCTGACCGCAGTGCTACCCTGGCCGATACGCTTGAGCAGCGTAGCAACGCCCTGGCGGGCATCCTGGAAGACCGCACCAGTGTGCTCTCGGCCGTGCTGGAGCAGCGCGCCGGTGACCTGTCCGGAGCCCTGGGCGACCGCACCAGCGAAATCGCGACCCTGTTGTCGGAGGGCGGCAACAATCTTCTGGAACAGCTGCGCGAACGCGGCGACTCCGTCACCACCGCGCTCGACACCATCGGCAGCCGCATTGCCGAGGAGATCGCCAACCGGTCGCGCGAAGCCGAAGGCATTCTGAACTCGGCCAGCCGCCAGATCGACGAAACCGTTTCCATCCAGCTCAATGGCATCGAGAGCCGCCTGCAAACGGCGCTGATCGAGCTCAATGGCGCTTTGGAAGATTCCTCCGAACGCGCCCGTTTGACCCTTTCCACGGCCGGACAGGATGCGCTGGGCCAGTTCGATGCCCGCCTTGCCGAGGTCACCGGTGCGCTCGATAGCCGCCTGCACAGCCTTGACGATGTGATTGGCGACAAAGGCGAGCAGCTGCTGCGTCGCCTAGAAGCGCAAAGCAGCAGCTTTGCCGCGCGCGCCAATGTTCTGGAAATGGCGCTGAACGAAGAATCGGGTCGCTTCAACGCCGTGGTTGCCGAGCGCACCCGGGAATTGGGCGAAGTGCTGGGTTCGCGCACCCAGGCCATCACCGATAGCCTCACCACCACCTCGCGTGAGCTCGGTGAAAAGCTGGATGGCCATGCCGGCATCATCGCCGAAGCCATCGATGGTCGCACCCAACGTCTCGATGAAATCCTCACCGCCCGCAGCGGCGAAATCCGCGGCGCCTTTGAAAATCGCTTCACCGAAATCGATGAAGCGCTGGGCGCCCGCACCGGCGAACTCGACCAGGTGCTGAGCACCCGCGCCGGTGAGATCAACCGCGTCATGGGTGCCCATGCCGCCCGCGTCGAGCAGGTCCTGGGCAGCCGCGCCGGCGAAATCGACCAGACGCTGAGCGCCCGCACGGGGGAACTTGAGCAGGTGCTCACCGCCCGCGCCGATCAGATCGATCAGGTGCTCGGTGCACGCGCCAGCGAAATCACCACCGCCATAACCATCCACACCGATGAGCTCACTGCGACGCTTGATGGCCGTGGCAACGAGTTCAGCGAGGCCATCCGCCTGCGCTCGCAGGAACTGGGCGAAACCCTACTCACCGGCACCGAGGCTTTCGACCAGGCCATTGCCGGCCGCACCCAGCGCCTTGCCGATACGCTGCAGGACCGCACCGCGGCCCTTTCGACGCAGATCGAGGAAAGCGCTACGGGCCTCGCCGCATCCATCGACCAGCATACCGGCGCGCTTTCGGCCCGCTTCCATCAGCACACCAACCGCTTCGCCAACGAAGTGGATCAGCGCGCAGCTGGCCTCGCCGCCATGCTCGACGAACGTGCCACAGGCTTTACCGGCACGATCGAAAGCCAGACTGCCGATCTGACCGAAGCGCTCGACAGCCGCACCGGCGCATTTATCAATGCGCTCGATACGCGTGCTGCCGACCTCACTGGCGCGCTGGACAGCCGCCTGACGGATATCACCGGGTCGATGGACAGCCGCGTCGCCGATATCACCGGCGCCCTCGATACGCGCGTTACCGATTTGACGGGGGCACTCGACACCCGTTTGAGCGGCATCACCGGGGCTCTGGATCGCAGCGTTGCCGAACTGTCTGGTGCGTTCGACAGCCGCGTTGGCGGGATCACTGGCGCCCTGGACCAGGGCGTATCGCAGATCACGCAAGCGCTGGAAGGTCGTCTGGAAGGCATCAGCGGTGCGCTTGATCACGGCGTTTCCCAGCTCGGCGAGACCCTGGATAGCCGCCTCGGCGGCATTGCCGGCACACTCGACCAGGGCGTGTCGCAGATCAGCGAGGCCCTCGACAGCCGCCTTGGCGGTATTACTGGCACGCTTGATCAGGGCGTGTCGCAGCTTGCTGGAGCCCTCGACAGCCGCGTCGGAGGTATTGCGGTAACGCTCGACCAGGGTGTGTCGCGCCTCACCGGTGCGCTTGACAGCCGCCGCGCTGGGTTCACCGAAGCCCTGGATAGCCGCACGGCCGAGCTCACCGAAGTACTCGACACCCGCACCGCAGAACTGACCCAGGCGCTCGACAGCCGCAGCTCGGGCCTCACCGGCGCGCTTGATGCCCGCCTCTCGGAGCTGACCGGGGCCCTTGACGGCCGCGTCAGCGACTTTACCGAGGCCCTTGATGGCCGCGCCTATAGCCTCAACGCAGCACTTGGCGCGCGCACCGAAGAGCTCGCTTCCGCGCTCGACGAGCGCACGGCGAACCTTTCGGGCCAGATCGCTGCCGGCACGGAAAAGCTCAGCACCGAGCTCACCACGCAGGCTGCGGCACTCACCGGTGCGCTCGATGCGCGCACCAATGAGCTGGCCAGCACGATCGGCATGCGCACCCACCAGCTCAACGACGCCCTGGGTGCGCGCACCCAGGCGCTGTCCGACACGCTGGCGACGCACACCACCTCCATCGGTGAAACCATGGGCCTACGCACGGCCGAGCTGGCCGACACTATCGCCCAGCAGAGCGAAGAGGCCCGCACCCGCATCGATGCGTCGCTGCGCGAAGTCACCGACACCATGGCCGAACGCGTCAATGGCATGTCGGACGTGATCGCCAGCAAGGTTGCCGAGGTGAACACCCATCTGGGCGTTGGGCTCGACAGCGCCGTGGCCAAGATCTCGGATGCCGAAAATGGCGTTGCCGCCCGTCTCGACGCGGTCAGCGCCACTGTGGGCGAAAGCGCGCGCAAGGCTGCCGATCTCATCGAGACCGGCGTAAACATGGCGCGTCGCGCCATCACCGACATGGTTGACCAGCGCTTGGGCACCCTGCCCGAGGCCATCACCGCCCGCGCCGATATCACCGCTGAGCGCCTGGCTGCGCTCAACGCCTCGATCAACACCTCGATCACCCAGTCCATGGCGGATCTGGAAGCCGGCGCTGATCGCATCGAGGAAACCATTTCGACGCGCATCATCGCGGCAACCCACAATATTGCCGAGGATATCAGCGCCACCGCCAATAGCATGGACGCAGCCGTTCGCGCGGCGATGAACCAGATTCGCTCGGCTGCGGCTGGCATCGACGAGGTCGTTTCGGTCAAGGCCGTTGGTGCGGTCGATGCGATCGGCAATCAGATCGCCGATCTCAACCGCTCGGTGGAGGAGCAGACCAATGCCTTTGCGGCGCTGGTGACCGAGCGCTCCGACCAGTTGCAGGGCGCCCTGCTCAGCCATGGCAATGTGCTGCGCGACGCCTTGGCCGACAATGCCCGCGAAGCCGAAACCATCATGTCGGCCTCGACCTCGCGCATCCTGTCCGATGTCACCGCGGCACTGGGCAAGCTCAACGACTCCAACCTGCTGCTGCAGCGGGTGCTCGATGCCTCGACCGCCAATCTGGCGAGCCTCGAGAGCAGCGTTGCCCAGCAGACCGCGACCTATTCGGCCACTGTTCGCGAAGCGATCGGCCAGACCGAAGAAGCCGGCCAGATGGTCAGCCAACATGTTGGTGCGCTGCAGAACACCATCCGCACCATGGTGGACGAGTTCTCATCCATGCTCGGCAAGCTGGACGCGGAAGCGGCCAATATGGACCGTGCCTCCTCGGCCCTTGCAACCACGGGCGACTTCGCGGTGGAAACGCTGGAAGAACGCCGCAACGCCATGGACGCTCTGGCGGCCAGCTTCACCTCGCGTGCCGACGACATCGACAACCGCATGCGCATGTTCGCGCAGTCGATTGCCGAAACGGTCAACGACACCGAACGCCGCCTGATCGGTGCGCGTCGGGCCATGGACGAGGCCCTGGGTGAAACCACCCATACCGTCGCCGATACGCTGGCCAGCACCACTTCGGCGGTGACCGAAGCGCTCAGCCAGACTTCGGCCCAGGTTGCCGAGGTGATCCAGGCCAATACCAGCAGCGTCAATGATGCGATCTACGCGACCAATGAGCGCCTGAACTCGACGCTCAATGCCAGCACCGAACGCTTCGCGGCGACGCTGAATTCAAGTGCCGCCCAGGTCGATGGCGCCCTTTCCCGCGCCAGCGACGCGGCCACCGGTGCGCTCAACGAAACCACGAGCACCATCCGCTCGGCCCTTTCCGAACAAACCGCACAGGTCAGTTCGGCGCTGGAAGAAAATGCCAACCGCGTGGCCGACATCCTGACTTCGGCCGCCGGCAGCGTCACCGATGTGCTCAGCGCCACCACCAGCACGCTGGCAGAAACCATCAGTGATAGCGCCGTTTCGGTGCGCAATGCGGTTTCGAGCAATACCGGAGTGCTGCGCCAGGCAATCGACCAGAGCACGGGCACGTTCCGCGAGGCTCTGGAGCAAACCAGCGGCGATGTGGCATCGCGCCTGGGTGACTTCCGCAGCACCGCGGAAACCGAAAGCGGGCGCGCCAGCGCCGCGCTCCAGGACGACCAACAGCAGATGATCGGCGAAATGCAGCGAGCTCTGGAAGAAGCAACGCGCCGGTTCAACGACACCGCCCGCGCCATGCGCGACACCGCCCGCGAAGTGGGCTCCGAGCTCGAAGCAACCCGTTCCGAGCTGGCCCGCGGCGTTGCCGAACTGCCCGAGGAAACCCGCGCCAGTGCAGCCGCCATGCGACGCGTGGTTGCCGAGCAGATCGAGGCTCTGAGCGAGCTCAACGCCATTGTGCGCGCGCAGCCGGCCACCCATGACCTGCACGACCGCCGTCCGGCCCAGCGCGCTAACCGCTATGAGGCACCGCGCGCCGAAGCCAGCTATCCGCAGCCGCGCGAAGCTGCGCCCGAGCCCGTGCGTCAGGCCCGGATGGAGCCCGCCCGTCCGGCCCAGCCAGAGCCACAGCGCCAGCCGGCACCCGAGCCGGTCCGCCAAACCCTGGTGGATCCGATCCGTGCGCCCGAGCCCGCTCGTCAGCCGCTGGTCGATCCGATCCGCGCCCCTGAGCCGGCTCGTCCGGCGGCAGTCCAGCCGGCCGCACCAGTCCAGCCAGCTGCGCCAGTCCAGCCAGCTGCACCGGTTCAGCCCGCAGCACCTGCGGAAGCTGAAGCAAGCCCGGCCGCGCAGGATACCGGTGGCTGGCTGCGTGATGTGCTGCGCAATGCATCGGCCAAGCAGGCCAGCACCCAGCAGCAAGCGCCGCAGCAGGGTCTTTCGGGGCTGACCGAGGATATCGCCCGCGCCATCGACGATGCCGCTCTGGGCGAAGCCTGGGCTCGCTACCAAGCCGGGGAATCCAACGTGTTCTCGCGCCGAATCTATACGCTGACCGGCCAGGGCACCTATGACGATGTCCGCAAGCGCGTGCAGCGCGACGCCGATTTCGCCCGTACGGCCCAAGCTTACATGGGTGAGTTCGAGCAGCTGCTGAAGCGTGCGGCTGCCGGTCCCCGTGCAGCTGCCGAAACGCGCGAATATCTGCTGTCCGATCGCGGCAAGGTCTACACCATGCTGGCCCATGCCAGCGGGCGCCTGAACTAGTCGGAACTGCAACAAACGAACAAAGGCCCCGGTGAAAACCGGGGCCTTTTTGTTGGGCGTGGCCACTGTGAATTCCCGTCAACGGCTGAGCCCAGACGCGGAACTCAAGCAGCCCCGGGTCGGTGCTCCCCGGCATTCCCCTCTGCTCACGAGGATGCGGCTGAAGCGACCAGGCAAGCTGACGGCAACATGTCTTGAGAAAACCAGCCCCTCCGCCGACGCGCGCCGAGGCTCAGGGCAGCACCGCATCCTTGGGTGGCCGCAGGCGCAACGACAGCAGCACGCAGCCGATGCCGAGCAGCGACAGCACTGAAATGGCGAAATATGAGGCGACGCCCACATGGGCGACAAGCCAGCCGAACCCCGCTAGGGTAATCACCAAGGTGGCCTGCTGCAGCATGGTCGCAAAGCCCTGGGCTTCGGCGGCAATGTCTTCGCCGGTCCAATTGGCGATGAAATGCACGACGCCGAAATAGCCGACGCCATAGGTTACGGCATGGAGCGTCTGGAGGCCGAACAACACCGCGACCGGCGGATCGAAGGCCATGGCAGTGAACCGGATCAGCGCGGCGATGCAGGCCGCCAGGATCATGCTGCGCGCCGTGACCCGGCCGCCAAAGCGCTGCCACAAGAACATCATCACCGCCTCGGCCAGCGCCGAAGTGGCGATCAGCGGCCCGATGTAATAATCGGGAACGCCGTGCTGATGCCAAAGCAGGGCCGCAAAGCTGCCCAGCACGCCATGCCCGGCATTGACGAGGGCAAAGGCGACGAGTGGTAGCACGAACCAGGGCTTGAGGGCAGCGCTCAGCTTGGCGGGCTCCGGGCTGAGCGCAGCCAGGGTCGGCACCGGCTCGGGGGCACGGAAGCGCGGCAGTTGCAGCGACACCAGTGCGCGCAACAGGGAGACGGCGAAAAACAGCGGCACAAAGGCCGCCGTGCCAAAGGCGGTGACGGCAAAACCGACTCCGGAAGCGGCAACGACATAGCCCACCGTGCCCCAGGCCCGGATGGTGCCGAAATCGCCGCCCGTGCGTTGCACCAGCCGCATCGTGGCCGCGTCGATCACCGGGGCGATGGAACCCGAGGACATGGCGCAGAAGGCCCAGACAAGGACGATGCTCCAGAACTCACTGACGAAAAACAGCCCTAGCGGAAAGGCACCGCCCAGCAGCGCCAGGATCACGATCACCGTGCGCCAATCCTTGGCCTTGTCGGCCAGTCGCCCGATGAAGAGATTGAGGATCAGCAGGCCCGCCACGGGCACGGCACCCACAATGCCGATCTGGTCGGCTTGAATGCCTTTTTCACTGAGCCAGATGGCCAGATACACGGAACTGACCGCCATGGGGGCGAAGACGGTCAAGTGAAACAAGGAAGCGCGCAGGCTGGGACTGTCCCAGCGCGCAGATACCGACGGCATGAAAGAAAAACTCCGGGCAAATCGCCCGGAAGCAAGTTTTGCTGGCTATGCCGTGGAGTTCAAGAGCAGATTCGCTGGAGCCGGGCTAAATTGTGCTGAAATGCAGCACGTTCCTCAGGATGCGCGCCGCAAGCGGAACTTGCGCGGCTCTGTGGCCGACATATCAGTCCACTTGATCAGCTCGAAGCCGCCCTCTGGCGTTTCGACGATGGCGGTGCAGCTTTCCACCCAGTCACCGGTATTGATGTAATGAATGCCGAGGCGGTCATGCATATCGGCGAAGTGGATGTGACCGCAGATCACCCCATCTACGCCCGATTGCTTGGCTTCGTAAACCAGGGCCTCCTCGAAGCGCCCGATTACGGAAACAGCGTTCTTGACCTTTTGCTTGGCCCAGGCCGATAGCGACCAATATTGCAGCCCGAGGCGCCGGCGCACCCAATTGATGGCGATATTGACGCGCAGGGCAGCGTTATAGGCCCAGTCGCCCACATGGGCGAGCCACTTGGCATTCATCACCACGACGTCGAACTGATCGCCATGGATGACGAGATAGGTTTTCCCCAGCGCACTGGTGTGAACCGTACGATCGACGAATTCGATTTCGCCGAAATAGGTGCCAAGATATTCGCGCAGGAATTCGTCGTGGTTGCCGGGCAGATAAACCACGCGTGTGCCAGCCGTCGCCTTGTCCAGCAGCACCTGCACCAAGACATTATATTCGCTGGGCCAGTGCCAGCCCTTGGCGAGCCGCCAGCCATCGATGATGTCGCCGACGAGGTAGATCGTCTCGGCGTCATGGGCGCGCAGGAACTCGATCAGCTGTCCCACCCGGATGGGCTTCATGCCCAGGTGGACATCCGAGATAAAGATCGCCCGGACCTGTCTGGTTTCGCGGCTTTCCGCCATGCGCTAACGACTCCTCTGCCCTATGGGGGAGGCGCACTTTAACCTCCAGCGTGCCCGGAGGAAAGCGCAAGCGCCGTCACGGAGCGATGCGAGCCTTGAGGCGAGCAATACGATTGTAGCTTTGCTCGATGCGCCGAGCAAAAGCGGGGTCTTTGTCGGCTTCTGACACGAGAATTTCGAGAACTTCGCGCCCCAGGCCCGGCCGATATTTGGCCGTGTTGGAAAGCAACAGCACGTCCATTCCGGCCCGCACCGCGCGGGTGACGGTGTCGGCGAGCCCGAAATGAGCGCGAATCGCTCCCATCTCCAGATCGTCGCTGATCACGACGCCATCAAAGCCCAAATCGCCCCGTAACACGCCTTCGATCCAGTCGGGCGAAAGGGAAGCTGGCAAGCGTGTGTCGCCGCCAGAATAAGCGGCATGATAGAGATGGCCCACCATGATCATGTCGGCATCGTCAGCCTCGATCAGGGTGCGATAGGGCTCCAGTTCGCTCGCGTCCCAGGTCTTGGTGATGTCGACAAAGCCCGCATGGCTGTCGCGGGTGGACGAGCCGTGGCCCGGGAAATGCTTGATCGCGGTCAACACGCCCGCGGCGCGATGGGCGGCGATAAAGGCCGCGTCATAGGCGGCCACGTCCTCGGCATCAGCGCCATAGGCGCGGCCGAACTTGGCGATGATCGGGTTCTTGGGATTGACCTCCATATCGGCCACAGGGCCGAAATTGAGCGTAAAACCCAGCTCGGCAATGGAGGCGGCCATGCGGGCGTAGATTGACTTGGCTTCGGCCGGGCTGTTGCGGGCCGCGACCGAGCGCGCCGAAGGCACCTCACGAAAGCCGACCTGTTTGGTGAGGCGCTCGACGGAGCCGCCTTCCTGGTCCAGCGTGATCAGCGGGGGCAGATCGGGAGCAGCGGCCCGGAACTGCCGGTTCATTTCGGTAACGGCGGCAAGGCTCTTCACATTGCTCTTGAGGAACATGACGCCACCGAGGTGGCCCGCGGCCAGCTCCTCGCGCAAGGCGACGACGGAAGCATCGTCGGCATCATTGCCCTGAAAGCCGACGACGATCATCTGTCCGGCCATGATTTCCAGCGTTGCCGCGGCCGCAGGAAGGCTCAGTGCGAGAGCAAACACCGCACTGGCGGCGAAACGAGGAAGAGCTTTGATCAAGGAATAGTCCGGAAGTTGAGGAAGCGAGCGGACCTAGACGGCCCAAAGCCGCCCAAACGATGGCCAAAGGCACAACGACAGGCCGCGGCGCCCAAATAGCGGCGGCGCCGGCGGAAACTGCGTCAAAGGGTCCGTTGCAGATAAAGGTGGGAGCGGGCGGAGAGCTGGCCCTCCGCCCCTACGGACTAGCTCGCGGGCCGGTTTTGCCGGTTGGCGATGAGGTCATCGACCACGGCGGGATCGGCCAGGGTCGAGGTGTCGCCCAGCGAGGCGAAGTCGTTCTCGGCGACCTTGCGCAGGATGCGCCGCATGATCTTGCCCGAACGTGTCTTGGGCAGGCCGGGGGCCCACTGGATGAGGTCAGGCGTTGCGATCGGGCCGATTTCCTTGCGCACCCAGCTGCGAAGTTCGGTGCGCAGCGCGTCGTCGCTGGTTTCCCCTTCCATCAGGGTCACATAGCAATAGATGCCCTGCCCCTTGAGATCATGCGGGTATCCCACAACAGCGGCTTCGGAAACCTTGGGATGGGCAACCAGCGCGCTTTCGATCTCGGCCGTCCCGAGGCGATGGCCGGATATGTTGAGCACATCGTCGACCCGGCCGGTGATCCAGTAATAGCCGTCCTCGTCGCGCCGACAGCCATCGCCGGTGAAGTAGTAGCCCTTATAGGTCTCGAAATAGGTCGAGACGAACCGGCTGTGATCGCCGTGAATGGTACGGGCCTGGCCGGGCCAGCTGTCCTTGATGGCCAGCACGCCCTGCCCCTTGGTTTCATCCTGCACGCGACCCTCTGGCGAGAGCACCACGGGCTGCACGCCAAAGAACGGCAGGGTGGCCGAACCCGGCTTGGCGGCGACTGCGCCGGGGAGCGGGGTGATCATGATGCCCCCGGTTTCGGTCTGCCACCAGGTGTCGATCACCGCGCAGCGCTCGCGGCCCACATGCTTGTGGTACCAGAGCCAGGCTTCGGGATTGATGGGCTCGCCCACCGAACCGATGAGGCGCAGCGAGGACAGATCGGCCTTATCAACCCATTCCACGCCCGCGCCCATCAGCGCGCGGATGGCGGTGGGAGCGGTATAGAAGATGTTGACCTTGTGCTTGTCGATCACCTCCCAGAAGCGGGCGGGATTGGGATAGCTCGGAATACCCTCGAACATCACCGTGGTCGCGCCATTGGCGAGCGGGCCATAGACGAGATAGCTGTGGCCGGTGACCCAACCGATATCGGCGGTGCACCAGTACACCTCGCCCGGCTGGTAGTCGAAGGCGTATTGATGCGTGATCGAAGCCCAGACGGCATAACCGCCCGTGGTGTGGAGCACACCCTTGGGCTTGCCGGTGGAGCCGGAGGTATAAAGGATAAACAGCGGATCCTCGGCGCCCATCGGCACGGGATCGTGGAAGGGCTCAACGCCGGCAGCCGCCTCGTGCCACCAGATATCGCGGCTGCCCTTCATGGTGACGGCCGCGCCGGTGTTGTGCACCACCAGCACCTTGTCGACGCCCGGCGCGTCCGCCAGGGCCTTGTCGACATTGGCCTTGAGCGGCACTGTCTTGCCGCCGCGGCGGCCTTCATCGGCGGTGATGACGATGCGGCTGTCGCAATCGTTGATGCGGCCGGCCAGGGCGTCGGGCGAAAAGCCGCCGAACACGACCGAATGGACGGCCCCGATGCGCGCGCAGGCCAGCATGGCATAGGCGGCCTGCGGAATCATGGGCAGGTAGATGGTGACGCGGTCGCCCTTCTTAACCCCGAGCGAAAGCAGCACATTGGCGCAGCGGCAAACCTTTTCGTGCAGCTTGCGATAGGTGATGTGTTCGGCTTCGGTGTTGGGATCATCGGGCTCCCAGATGATCGCGACCTGATCGCCACGTTCTTCCAGATGCCGGTCGATGCAGTTGGCGGCAAGGTTCAGCACCCCGTCTTCGAACCATTTGATCGAGACATCGGGGTAAGCAAAGCTCGTGTTCTTGATCTTGGTGGGGGCCTTGATCCAGGAGATGCGCCCGGCCTCGTCGGCCCAGAATCCATCGGGGTCGCTGACGGAGCGGGCATACATCTGCTCATACTGCTCCTTGGTCGCATGGGTATGAGCGGTTGCGGCTGCATCTGGCTGGAATACGAGCTCTTGGCTCACACTGGTTCTCCCCTTTTTTGCCTTGCGCTGTTGTACCGCCGGGGCTGCGCATGGGCAAGGCTGTGCTCCATTAACCCCAGCAAACGAGCGCACTTAGACCCAGGATGAACTGGTGGTACTGTGCGGGGGTCAAGCCGGGTGAACCATATGAGCGACATTGCACTGACGCCAGCGAGTGCCGTGAGCACAGCCGCCCCCAAGGCACCGCTGTTCCGCGCCGCCAGTTACGCCGATATCGGGCTGGTCCATGCCCGACTGCAGGAAGCTATCGTGACCTCGCCCTTTTACTCGAGCGAGTTCAAGGCCTACGAATCGGCCCGGCTGACCAAGCCCTATCTCGCCTCGCTGATCGATGCCGATCCGCACCACGTGATGATGTTCATCCTCAAGGGCGAACCCGCTGGTTTCATGATCTCCGGTCCCGAACTGGGCACGCTCTGGCTCTATTGGTCCTATGTGTTCCCCGACAAGCGGCGCAGCACGCTTGGGGTCCAGGGCATGCGCGCCTTTATCAACCATTGGGACAATGGACGCTTCCACAAGATCGCCACCTATACCAAGGCCGGCAATGATCCCGCGGCGGCGATCATGACCCGCATGGGCTTCAAGCAGATCGCGGTGCTCGAGAACCATATCTTTGGCGAAGACTACCTGCTTTATGAGCGCCCGCTGACCAAGGTGATCCCCGGTTATGACCGTGGAGTTAGCGGCGGCATGGTCAATCGGCTGCGCCGTTCCGCCCGACTGGCGCTGACCCGGTGAGGCGACTGCGGCTAGCCAGTCGCCAGGGTAGCGGCCCGCCTAGCACGGAACCATTGCAGAATGGAAACATCGAGCCCGGCCAGCTTATAAGCCGTCAGCCACAAACCCGCTGACCAAGCGGTAATGGCGATCAGCGCCGACAGCGACGCGCCCATCAGCCCGAATGGGGGCACCAGCAGGGCATTGCCGGCCACCAGCATGACAATGCCCAGCCCTACCGCAGGCAGGCTGGCATAGGGGCGATCATGGATCGAGAGTACCAGCGATGCCGGCCCCGCGACCGAGCGCACCACGAGGGACAGGCACAACACGGCAAGCGGCAATGCTCCGGCGGTAAAGGCTGGCCCGAACAGCAGCAGGCCGAACGGCGCGCCTACGGCCATGACCACGAAGAGCAGGACCGATAAGCCACTGGCGACCACATTGGCCTCGCCCACCTTGCGCAGAAAGGCGCTGCGGTCAGAATTGGCCTGGCTTTCAAAGATCTCGGGGAGGGTCACGGCATACACCGCCCCGACCCCGAAGGCCGCCAGGGCAAAAATGCGTGTGCATACGCCAAAGATGGCCAATTGCTCGCGATCGAGCAGATGGCTGAGCAGCAGCAGGTCGATATCGAAAAAGAAGTCGGTGGCGAGCCCGATCAGCACCCAGGGCACGGCGAAGCGCCACCACCGGGCGAGCTCACGCGGCTGAGCCGGTGCCTCGTTTTGAACGCAGCGGAACACCCGCACGACATAGGCGAAGTGCACCAGCGACACCAGGGCACAGCCGACCCCGATTACCCACAGCATGTTGGAGAATGCCTCGGCTGGCGGAGCCAGGCTCGCAGTCACCAAGAAGGCGCCTACGACAATCAGCGGGCGGAACACGGAATCAACCACATAGCCGGCCAGCGGGTGCTTGAGCCCGACCAGCAGCGCGCCATTGACGTAAAACATCGCGGTGGCAAAGGCGAGCAGCGCGGCGGGCACCAGATGCTGCGCCAGCACACTGCCGCCCTGCCCGATCGCCTGCAGCAGTGGATAACCAGCCACCAGCAGCAGCGCCAGCGTGCCCAGGACATGACCATAGGCCCAGAGCATGAAAATCAGCAGCTGCCGCTGCTGCGCGCGCGCCCGGTATTCGGCGGCGAAATAAGCGCCCACGGTCTGGAAGCCGAAAGGCATGGCGACGCTGATCAGGTTCACCGCGGCCACGATCAGCAGATATTCGCCAAGCAGGCCCGGCCCCCACCAGCGGGCGATCAGCGCCTGGACGACAAAGATCAGCCCGGCACCGAACAGGCGGGCGCCGAAGATGATGGTGGACTGGGAAGCCAGCCGACGCGCCAAACTCATGGGGCGCGGCCCTGCCCGCTGTCGCGGGCCTGGTCGGGCCGTGCAGCGGGGTTGAACAGCCCGGCGACATGGCGGCGCAGCGCGTTAGCAGTATCGCGGGCCATGAAGGCACCATTGCCAACAAGAAACGGCCAGGGGCGCGAAGCGTAGTTGGCAACGGGCGGCACGGGGCGGATCACGCCCCGGTCGCCAGCCATGCCCTTCTTGAACTGGTGCAGACCGTGATTGCCATCAGTGCCGCCCAGATCATACCAGCGTGCCGAGGTGTTATCGCGCAGCCAGCGGATGATGTGCCAGTGGATGAAATAGCCCGCGCGCAGCGGCAGCGCGTTATCTGCGGTGGCGCCGTAAAGATAAACGGCCCGATCGCCCGCCTTGAAGATCAGGGCCCCGGCGATCACCTCGCCCTCGTGGCGCACGAAGAACAGCTCGGGCCGCAGCGCAGCGATCTCGGTGTTCATCAGCGCAGGCACGGTTTCATAGGCGGAATGATCGGGGAAATTCTTGCGGTCGAGCATCGCCTCATAAAGCGCGGTGAACTCACCCAGCCGCCCGGGCTCGGCATGCTCGAAACTCAAGCCTGCTTTTTCGGACTTGTTGAGGTGGTAGCGCCATTTCTGCGCAAAGCTCTTGCGCTGCTCGGCATCAGAAAGCCTGAGATCGATGATGTAGCGGTTGGGATAAAGCAGCTGCGAGCCCTGCTGAAAACCGCGAGCGCGCAGTTGAGCATAGCTGGCGTTGTCGGGCTCGATCGACGCGCGCGGCAACACGGAGAGCATCATGCCGCGATTATCGGCATATTCAGCCACCAGCGCCTCGACCATGCCGGCATGAATGGCTGACGCCTGGGGGTGATCGGCATGTTTGAGCATCGGCGCCCATTTTGAAACCGCCAGCGCGCCCAGCCGCAGCGGCAGGGGTTGGATCATCACCAGGGCACCGCCGACGATTTCCCCATTCAGCCGGAACACCATGGGCTCCTGCCGCACCGAGGGCCAGCGCGCGGTGCTGAAAAGGTGGAGCTGTTCCTGGCAGACTTCATCGAATTCGGCGATGATCCGATCCCACTGCGCCCCGGAGGCCAGTTCGGGAGCGAGGGACAATGCCGGAGCCTGGGCTTTCGCCGGTGCCCGGTGGTCCAGGCGTGGAACGGTTTGATCCAGGATTGCGGGCATGGGCAGCTTTCGGCTCGGACTGACAAGCCGAAAGCTACTGCGTCGGGATGAGCAAAACCCTAGCCGAGCGTGGCAAATGCCACAAAACTCGGCCACTGGTTACCAAAGGCTAATGCGAGCCGGGACCACCATAGAACAGCGGAATGTGCGGCAGGGTGTGGTCCAGCAGGGCGTCGGCGCCTTCATAGACCATCTTGGCGGCGACATAGAGGATGATCACCAGGCCGACCCAGGCAATCCAGCGATGCTTGGTCAACAGGCCGGCGATGAAGGTGGCGGCAACGCCCATCATCACGACGGAAAGACCCAGGCCGAAGATCAGGGCTTCGGTGTGGTGCTGGGCCGCACCGGCCACGGCCAGCACGTTGTCGAGCGACATGGAAACGTCCGCAATGATGATCTGCAGCACAGCCTGGCGCAGCGTCTTCTTGGGCGCGCGCCCCGCAACCGAACCATCGGCGTTGAGATCGGCGTCGCCCAGGGCTTCGAGTGCTTCATGTTCCTCATGGGCCGGCTGGCTGAGTTCGCGATACATCTTCCAGCACACATAAAGCAGCAAGATGCCGCCGGCGATCAGCAAGCCACCGCCCAGCGAGAGCAACTGGGTCGTGATCAGCGCAAAGCAGATGCGCATGATGGTGGCCGCGATGATGCCGATCAGAATGGCGCGCTTGCGCAGATCCGATGGCAGGCCGGCTGCTGCCAGGCCGATCACCACGGCATTGTCGCCGGCCAGCACCAGGTCAATCATGATGACCTGCAGCAGCGAAGAAAAGAAACTCGGATCAATGCCGAACATGAGGGTGGTCCTGTGGGGGAGAAAAGGCGGTCGCTGGGCTATAGCCGCGATGATGGCCGCTGGAAAGCATTTGGCTGAGAAATTTCAGCAAAACCTAGCGGGCAATACTTTACCGCTCCAGCTGAAAGCTCTCCAGATCGGCCGAAATCGTGCAGCGCACGCCCTGCGGCGCGAACTCGAGCGCGACCTTGCCGTCGATGGTCCCCGCGAGCCCGGCGCGGATCAACCGCGAGCCCGAACCAACGGTTCGCGGAACACTCACCGGGGGACCGCCAACTTCCTCCCAGTCGAGCACGAAACGCTCGCCCTCGGGACTGTCTTGCCGGCCCCAGCCCACCTTCACATAGCCTTCGCCGCCTGAAAGGGCGCCGTATTTGACTGCGTTGGTGGAGAGTTCGTGCAAGATCAGCGAAAGGGAAAGCGCTGGTCGCGAGGCCACCTCGATGGTTTCGCCCGATAGGCGGAACCGGCTTTGGGCGCCATCGTCATGCAGCCGCACCAGCTTGCGCACGATCTCCCCGACGGTGGCGGATCCGGTTTCCCCGGCGATCAGCAAGTCATGGGCGCCGGCCAGCACCTGGACGCGATCGCCCAGTGACTTGGCCGCCGTCGGGATATCGGGAGCTGTGCGCAGCGTCTGGTTGACGATTGCCTGCACCAGCGCCAGCTGGTTTTTCATGCGATGGCCAAGTTCGCTGCGCAGCAGCGACTGCTGCTGGTCCGCTTCGATGCGTTCGGTGACATCGATCGCGTGGACAAAGATCGCGTCCACCTGCCCATGCAGGTCGCGCAGCGGCTGATAAAGGAAGTCGATGATGCGCTGCTCGATAGCGCCGCCGGGCTTACGCTGCAGCTTTACTGGCGTTCCCCTGCCCAAATGGGCAACGCCGCTCCGGTACACCTCGTCGAGCAGTTCCACAAAACCCTGGTTGACAACCTCGGGCAGCGCTTCACTCACCGGCTTGCCGACAATGTCGCGGCGGCCCACCAGCATCTGGTAATCGGCATTGGCAACGGTGATCACATGATCAGGCCCGCTGAGCACGGCTATAGCCCCCAGCGTAAGCTCGAAGACCTGCAGGAAGCGCTCGCGTTCCTGCAGTTCGCGCCGTCGCATCAGCACTTCGGATGTGGTTTCCTGGCAGGCGCAAAAGATGCCGACAATGCGCCCCTCGCTGTTGCGCACCGGGGTATAGGAAAAAGCGAAGTGGGTTTCCTCGGGATAGCCCTTGCGGTGCATGGTAAACTCGATGTCATCCATCGAGGTCCCGCGCCCCGCATATGCAGCGTCGATGATGGGCAGCACCTCGTTCCAGATATCGAACCATAATTGCTGGAACGGCCGGCCCAGGGCCTCCGGGTGGCGGTCGCCGCACATTGCGGCATAGCTATCATTATAAAGGACGGTGTGTTGGGGCCCCCAGAGGATCAGCATAGGCTGCACCGAGCCCAGCATCACCCCGACAAGGGTGCGCAACTCGGGTGGCCACGCGCTGGGCACCCCTAGTGGATGAACTGTCCAGTCTATGGCGCGCAGCAGCGCTCCGCATTCGCCGCCATCCTTAAGGATTGTGTCGTTGGTGGATAAGGGCATCGGGACCGGAAATGAACTGAACAAGGCAGACCGCCGCACTGCCCTCCCCATTTGAAAATTCAGGGCGAGCCCAGCGGCAACTCGCTTCATTGCAGGTCTGGGCCCGATTGGGAAGCGCTCTGCCGGAGCCTAGATCACGGTTACGCGATCCGCTCCCTGCTGCGGCTTTCTTGGTTATGGCAGTGCTAACTCTGCCGGATAATCTCGCCCGAACTAGCGGACATATTGGCGCCAGTTGTGCTCCTCGCGAAAGCCCAGCACCTCGCGCGCCTTGCGATTCGACAGCGGCGCCTCAAAGCCCTCGAGCGGGCGCCGGATCGGCGTGTTAGGCGCCCATTTGGCCAGGAACTCCTCGGTGGGCTCGTCGGCAGTGATCTCGTTATTGACGGCGTTGAACACTGAAAATCCGAGGCCATCCTTTTGCACGCAAAGATCGACGATCTGCCCGAGATCGCGCGCATCGATATAGCTCCACGCATTGCGCTTGCGCGACAGGGGATCAGCGAGAAAGGCCGGGAACTTGTCGTATTCGTGCGGCTCGATCACATTGCCGATGCGCAGCGCATAGATATCAGCACCCGAGCGCATGGCAAAGGCGCGCGCGGTTTTCTCGTTGACCACCTTGGACAGGCCATAGCTGTCCATCGGATCGACGTCATAAGCCTCGTCGAGGGGGAAGCTGTGATAGTCCTTGTCGCCTTCGGCAAAGCACACGCCATAGGTGGTTTCACTCGACGCGATGATGACCTTGCGGATCCCGAGCTTCACCGCCGCTTCGATCACATTATAGGTCGAGACGACATTGGCTTGGAATGTAGCGTTGTCCGGTCGCAGCAGGATGCGCGGTATGGCGGCAAAATGCACCACTGCATCCACTGGCGCCGGGCCGGTGCCGGTTTCAAGGCCGGCAAAATCGAAATGCATGGAGAGGGCATTAAATGCCTCCCCGCTCTGCGTGAGGTCGGTTGTCAGGGTGTTGACCCCTGCCATGGCCAAAGGCGCCAGATCAACATTGAGCACTTGATGGCCGCGCCCCAGGAGATAGGCGATCACATGCCGGCCGGCCTTGCCGCTGCCGCCGGTAAAAACGATACGCTTGCCCACCGCATTCTCCTTTGCGCTACCAACCAGCAACGGCCCAGGCCGCAAGGCGTTCACCCACGATCGCAATAATCACCCGCGTTGCAGGGGCTGCAACAAACTGCGCCGAAACGGCTGCGGCCGGCGCTGCACGGCGGCGCGCGGTGGTGGATTGGGACCTTCGCAGTTCATCGCTGCGGCAAGGTTCGGCAGGCATCGGGCGTGGGGATGTTTGGGCACCATGATAGTGCTCCGTGTTGATCTCTGTGCCCGCCAACGCAGCCCCAGCACAGCCGATCCATGTGCCTGCCGCGCAGCAGCATTGCCGCGACCGAGGTCACTGTGCGATACGGCCTGATCGAGCGCGCTGCTAGCGGATGCTCGCGACCTGGGTGGTCCCGCCCACGGGCTGCTGGATGTCGAACTTGGGCGTGAAGATCAAGATGCCAAGCACCAGATATAGCATGATTTTTGCCGCCCGCCTGCGTCGCTGCCGGGCACGATAAGTCAGTCTCATGGCAAAACCCGGCGGGAGGGGCGGAACATTAATGAAGCCTCAAGGGAGAGGTCTTCATTGCAGGCTTCCGGGTCCGCGCCAAGCTTTGCCTCGCAAGAAGGTGAACGGGAGCGCTTAACGCCGCAGCCCCTGTGAATAGGGGGGATTACCGGGCGTTGTTCCAGGCTGGAGCGACTCACCTCCGTGCACGGCCGGGAACAAGTGCGCCCCTCTGCAGTTGACCTTGCCTAACACCATGGAGAACACGATGAGCAAGGACGATCGTCAAAAAGAACAGCTCAAGCACGTGGATGCAGGCGGCCATCTCGGCGGAACCAATTTCGGTCAGCAAGGCGGCGAAGCCAAGACCGAGGACACCAAGGAAGGCGGCGACAAGCAGCGCCCGAACGACGGCTCAAACTAGCTGTCTGATCTTCTCTCCAACGCAACGGCCTCGCTGATCAGCGGGGCCCTTTTTCATGATGCGACTGCTACTGGCCGAGCGCCGACTGAGCGGCCGCAATCCGGCCGATCAATTGGTCGAACCCGGTGTCCACCGTCAATCCGGCGGCCATGCGCCGCCGCAAATGGGCCAGCGGCTCCTCGAGCACTGTTTCGAGCACTTCGGCGCACTCGAACTCCCCAACGACGCTCTTGATCTTGGAATTGTCGAACAGCGCCGACCAGCTCTTGTCGCCCCGCAATGGCCCCTCCCATTCCGGGTTGAACCGCACCAGGGTGTCGGTTGGAACATGCACGATCTGCGCCTGAACGCCCAAGCCCGCAGCAATGGCGGTGTGGATTGCGTCCCAGCTATAGCCGCGATCTGAAGTGATATGGAAAATCTCGCCCAGCGCATCCGGATGGGCCAACAGCCGCACAAAGGGAACGGCAAAATCGGCCGAGCGGGTCAGTGTCCAAGGGGTCGCGCCATCGCCCGCCACAATGATCGGCTTACCATCGAGCAGGCGCTGCACGGTGGTATCCGCCGGCCCCATCATGGTCGGCAAGCCCGTCCGCACGGTATGGCTGGGCCGCACAATGGTCCAGGGCAGACCGGTGCTAGCCTGGAGCATGGTTTCGCAGGCAATCTTGTCCTGGCTGTATTTCCAGAACGGATTGATCGCCGGGGTTTGCTCGGTGATCACGTAATGGCGGGCCGGCTTTTCATAAACGGACGCCGAGGAGATGAAGACGTACTGCCCCACCCGCCCCGTAAACACCGCGATGTCCTGCGCCATCTGCTCGGGCGTGAACACCATGAACTGGCACACCACATCCCATTGCTGCTCGCCGAGTTGGCGATAGCTGGCTGGATCCTTCATGTCGCCGGCGATCACGCTGACGCCGGGTGGCAGCGCCACGTCGGACTTGCCGCGGTTGAACACCGTGACCTCGTGCCCCGCCTCCACCGCTTCTGCCACGCAGGGGAGCGAAATCTGCCCCGTCCCGCCCACAAACAGCACCTTGGTTGCCATCGCCCGTTTCCTCCTCGGCTGGTTCAGCGCACGGCACACCATGCCGCGACCCAGCGATTCGCACACCGGGCACGCCTTTTGGGGCACCAACGCCGTGACGGGTCAAGGCGACTGCCTTGCCGATCACCACAAATACGGGGAAAGAAGAACCTTGGTGGGTGCGCACGGACTCGAACCGTGGACCCGCTGATTAAGAGTCAGCTGCTCTACCATCTGAGCTACGCACCCGGTTGAGAAACCCGGTACCAAGGTTGGCGCCTCTCTAGCAAAGGGATCGGGGACTGTCCAGCGCCCGCTGTCACTTTCCACAAGGGCTTGATTAGCTAGATTAACAAGTCCATCCCCCGAAGAACAACCGGCGCAACCATCGGCGAACCATCGTCTTTGGCTCGCGCAAGCCTTGGAGACCTCTATGCTCGATTCCGATTTCCTAGCCCTTTCCTCCACCTGGATCATCGCCAATGTCTGGTCGGGGCTGGTCGCCCTGGTCGTGCTGGTCGGCGGCTGGATGTTGGCGGGGCTCCTGTCCCGCTACGTCGTGCAGCTCCTGCCCGGGCGCTTACACCGCGACCCCACCATCGTACCGCTCCTATCGCAAGTGGTGCGTTATGGCGTGCTGCTGGTGACAATCATTATCGTGCTGGGCCAGTTCGGGGTGCAGACCGCTTCCATCCTTGCCGTGCTGGGTGCTGCCGGCCTCGCGGTCGCCCTGGCCTTGCAGGGTACCCTTTCCAATATTGCCGCGGGCATCCTGCTGGTGCTGCTGCGCCCCTTCAATGTGGGCGATCAGATCGATGCCGACGGCATTGCCGGCACCGTGGTGGAAGTGGGCTTGTTTGCAACGCAGATGCGCACGGCTGAAGGGGTCTTCATGTTCGCCCCCAATTCCAAGCTCTCCAACGCCAAGATCATCAACTATACCCGCGAAGCGTCGCGCGTTCTCGAGCTCAAGTTCAATGTGCCCCGCACGGCCGATATCGGCGCGGTGCGCCAGGCGGTGCTGGCGGGCCTTACAAGCGGGCAACCCGAAGCTGCCGGCCAGCCGGAAATCCTGGTTGATGCCCTGGGTGATTCGACTGTGACCCTCGCGGTGCGGGTTGCGGTGTCCAGCCGCAACTGGATGCAGGCGCGGGCTGATATGCAGGAGCGGCTGAAATCCGTCTTGGATACTGCCAATGGTTTTGCCCAGCCCGCTGCATAGGCCTGCCGTTAAGTCCTAAAGTCCACGCCGCTCCCTAAACGACTGCAAATCCAGCACGTTTCCCTGCCAAGCGGGCGCATCTTCGGTCAGATCATCGATCAGGGTGATGGTTCGCTCGACGATGTTACGCAGCTGCCGCGACTGGTTGTCGCCACCCTGCAGCATGGCCGCGGCGCGTCGGAGATGCTCGCGCGCAAGATCGTAGGTTGGCTTCATGGCAATGGCTCCTGTCGGAAGATTCTGGTGAGTCGGTGCACTCGGCACGCCCGCAGAAGATGGGACCGCATGCCTTCGCGGTCCTTGCGGGAGCCGGGCGCATTTGCATCAAATGCAATCTAAAGGACAACGAGGCGCAAAGGCCTGCACACAATGGGAAACTGCGCCGTCCAGCCCCTTTTTGGCTGTGCACAACAGCGGTAAAGCGGGTTCGGGGTCGGCGAGGCGTTAAGGCGCGGTGATGCCGATGCGGGCGCGCAGGCCCCGATGGTTGGAGCCAAAGGTTTCGGGCAGCGCTGCCAGGCTTTCCACCACCGCATTGCCGCGGGTGAAGACATTGTCGATCGGCACGCCAAGCGGTCCGAACTCAGGCGGCCAAGTCGAGGGATAAAATGGCGCCACCTGCAATTGGCTGCCCCGCACCAGCCGATTAATCGCGTAGGACCAGGGCGCGGCATTGAAATCCCCCGCAATGATCGCGGGCCCCTCGACCGCTTCCAGGATGTCGCGCAGCCGGCGCAGTTCCGCTTCCGACTGCATGTCGAAATATGGCTTGGTCAGGTGCACGGCGACGAGGGTTACCGCTTCCCCACCGATCCGCGTGCGCGCGGTGATCACCCGCTGCTGGGAGAAGTTCGACAGGCTGAGGGTTTGCACATCTTCGAGCGGGGTGCGCGAGAACATGGTGAGGTCGCAGGTCAGCTCCTGCTCGCAGCCGATGCGATAGGGGTAAACGGCAGCAAGCGCGCCCAGCTCGGGAAACAAGGGCGCCGATTCGAGGGTAAACGCCACATCCGCCGACGAGGCGGCGAGCATCCCGGCAATAGCCGGCCCATTCTCGGTATTGTTGTTGAGGATGTTGAAGCTGACCAGCTCAACCGTCTGCGTCACCGGGCGGGCAGCAGCCGCCTGGCGCGCTTGTTGTTGCCCGTAGATAATCCAGCCACCCTGCCCCACGCTCAGCAGCGCGAGCAGCGCCAGCAGCCCGGCGCGCCAGCGTGAGCCGGCAATGGCCAGGGCTATCGCCAGGGCAAGGCAAAGCAGTGCCGAGTGGAAGCGGAGCGTCTGCAGCAGTGGCTGACCGGGCAGCAATGGCCAGACCGTGCCTCCGACCAGCAGGACAAGGGCCGTGACGGCCAGCCCGGTTAGAACGCCCCTGATTTCGCTCCGGCTGATCATGGCAAGCACCTCGCCCGCCTTGATGCCCGATGGCAGGCGTTTACGCAACGCGCGGCTAAGCCTGCCGCACAACTTGGCGCGACAGGCTTGGGGGTGTTGTCAGCGGGTGTTAGCCAGCCATAGCGCCCTGGGCGGCAGCGCCGCGCTCGATCATCAAGCGGTTAAAGGCATTGAGGTAAGCGCGGGCGGAAGCCACCAGCGTATCGGGCTCGGCGGCATTGCCCGAGGCAATGCGGCCGTTCATTTCGAGGCGCACATGAGCACTGGCCTGCGCATCGGTGCCGCCGGTCACGCCGTCCACCGCATAAAGCACCAGGTGCGGCTGCTGGCCCACGGCCTCCTTGATGGCATTGAAGATCGCATCGACCGAACCGGTGCCATCAAAGCTCACCGAGCTTTCATCGCCATCGATCGACAGGGTAATATTGGCGCGGTGCGTGCCGCCGGTCTTGGAAATGACTTCCATATCAACAAGGCGGATGCGATCGCCGACCGAGCCGACTTCATCGTCCACCAGCGCCACGATATCGGCGTCATAGACGTGCTTTTTGCGGTCAGCCAGATCCTTGAAGCGCTGAAAGGCTTCCTGGAAGGCATTCTCGCCCAACTCGTAGCCCAGTTCCTTCAACTTGTCCTTGAAGGCGGCGCGACCGGAATGCTTGCCCATCACCAAGGTCGTTTCCTTGATGCCGACGCTGGCAGGCGTCATGATCTCATAGGTCTCGGCATTCTTCAGCATGCCATCCTGGTGGATGCCGCTTTCATGGGCGAAGGCATTCTTGCCCACGATGGCCTTGTTGTATTGCACCGGGAAATTGGCCGCGGCCGAAACGATGCGGCTGGCGCGGGCGAGATGGGTGGTTTCAATTTCGGTGCGGTAGGGCATGGCGTCGGCGCGGGTGCGCAGCGCCATCACCACTTCTTCGAGCGCCGCATTGCCGGCGCGTTCGCCCAGGCCATTGATCGTGCATTCGATCTGGCGGGCGCCGGCGGCAACACCGGCCAGCGAATTGGCGACAGCCAGGCCCAGGTCGTTGTGGCAATGCACCGAGAAGATCGCCTTGTCGGCATCGGGCACGGTGTCGATGATGGTCTTGAACATGCGGAAATGCTCTTCGGGCACCGCATAGCCAACTGTGTCGGGCAGGTTGATTGTGGTGGCGCCGGCGCGAATCGCAGTTTCAACGCAGCGCTTGAGGAACTCGAGCGGCGTGCGGGTCGCATCCATCGCCGACCATTCCACATCGTCCACCAGGTTGCGCGCTTGGGCCACCGTGCGCGCGATGATCTCGATCACCTCGTCCTCGGTCTTTTTCATCTGGTGCGCCAGATGGATCGGCGAGGTCGAAACGAACGTATGGATACGCCCCTTGCGGGCATGACGCACCGCTTCGCCGGCCCGGTCGATATCGGCGGTGATGGCGCGCGCCAGCCCTGCCACGGTGGCGTTCTTGACCTGCTTGGCGACGGCGACCACGGCTTCAAAATCGCCATTGGAGGCGATGGGGAACCCGGCCTCGATGATATCGACGCCCATTTCGTCGAGCGTTTCGGCAACCTGCAGCTTTTCTTCCAGCGTCATCGTGGCGCCGGGCGATTGCTCGCCGTCGCGCAGCGTGGTGTCGAAGATGAAGACGCGGTCTTTGTTGGTGTCGGTAGCGGGGGAAGTCATGCGGATGATCCTATCAAACGGCCCAAAGCCAAGGCTCTGCAGGCCGGACATTTACTGTTCGGCTGGTGGCGTAATCCCCTGACGACCCGCTCGCTTGATCGAGCTGCCGGTGATCAGGGGCTGATAAGAAGAAGCACTAGCGCTGGAAGCAGCAACAAAGCGGCGGCAACGAAAAGGCGGGCCTGAAGGGCCTGGCGCTGTTCGACGGCAATGGCAATGGCGCGCTTGCGCTGCATAACATTCATCCGGTTGCGTGGCGATAATGGCCCACATCAGCCTGGGTTGCAACCCTGGAGGACAGGCTGGGCGCAAGGAACTGTGCTGATAAGCTCAGTCCCCCAGATCCAGGGCCCCTTCCCCAACGATGACGGCATGCCCGCCAATGCCCCCATGCACCAGCCGGTCGCGCTCCTTGCGCAACTGGATGGTGATGCGGCAGGGCCGCCCCATCTCCACCCCCTGCCGGATCACAAGGTCGATCTGGCCGGTGCCGATATTAACATGTTCGGAGAGGAGCCCAATCAGCGCCGCCGCGGCCGAACCGGTGCCCGGATCCTCGGCAAGGCCAAGCCCGGGCGCAAACATGCGGGCGGCAATATCATTGCCGGGCTCATCGGGGGTGAGCGTAAACAGATAGACCGAGTGCCGCCCGTGGGGGAAAACCTCGTTCCATGCCGCCATGTTCGGCCGTGCCCGCTTCAGCACCGCAGCGTCCCGCACCGGCACGAGGTGGAACACCACCCCGGCCGAATACACCGTGGGGCGATAAGGACCGCACCCAATCTCCTCGGGATCAATGCCCAGAGCCTGGGCGATTGCCAGCATGTTGTCGAGCTTGCCCACCTGCTCGGGCAGTTGCGGCAGCGCAAAACGCGCCTCGCCCGAGCTCTTGTCGGTTTTTTCGAACAGCGCCGTGATCAGCCCGATCTTTTCCTCTAGCCTGACGGCGCTGACCTTGTTTTGCAGCCCCAGCACCACCGCCGCCCCGACAGTCGGATGGCCGGCAAAGGGCAACTCGGTCATCGGCGTAAAGATGCGCACGCCAGCCGAATTGCGCTCGGTCTGTGGCTTGAGCAGAAACACTGTTTCGCTGAGGTTGAACTCGCGGGCAATGGTTTGCATCTCGTCGTCGAGCAAGCCATCGGCCTTGCAAACCACCGCCAGTGGATTGCCGGCAAAGCGCTCCTGCGTGAAGACGTCCAGCAGCAGATAATTGAGTTTCATGACAGGCCCCCTGCCCTCAGCAATGGGGTTGCTTTGGGGGGCTGTCAAGTCAGCCGCCATTACTGAAGCGCCAACGCGTAAGCGGCACGATCTAGCCCCAGATGCTCGCAAAGGGCCGCCGCGGCAACATTATGATCTTCCCGCCCGGGCAGGCCCGAAATGGTCAGGCACCCGATAATCCCCGCGCCCGGCACCCGCAGCGGAAAACCGCCACCGGCAAAGACATAATCCACCGGGTCCACCCCGGCTTGTGGTGGTGGCGGCGCTTCGCCCCGCTCCAGCACCAACCGGTAACTGGCGCGCTGAAAGCGCCGCACCGAATTGATCTTGCGCCGCACCCATTCGGCGTTGTCCGGGCCCGTCCCCGCCGTGGCCGCGAAGAACAGCCGCCGGTCCCAGGTGCAGATATCCACCACGAGAGACAAACCCTCGGCCAGCGCGCGTGCCCGCACCGATGAGCCGATGCTGAACGCCACATCCTCATCCAGCTGCGGCAAGGCGAGTTCGAGTTCCTGGCGTTTGATCAGCGCGATATCGTCGTGAGTTGTCATGTTTCAGTCCTGATGAAGGCGGGTCCAGGCGTCGAACAGCGGCGTGCGATCCACGGCGCCCTGGGGAAAATTGACGAGATCAGGATCGATGCTGGCCCAGGCGGCCTTGCTTTCCGTCCAGATATTGCCCACCGGCACCGCCCAATCGATGTCGTCAAGCGTGCCAGCCCGCATCACGCGGATGCCTGGCATTGGTGGCACGTTCCACACCCAGCCATGGCAATGGGCACAAAAATGCATGGCAATGACATTGCCGCTATCGGCGCGTCGGTCGTAGCGCACCGTGTCACCCGACAGCTGCTCGATATCGTCTTCGCGGGCGATCATCGACATCGACCATCCCGCCCCCGAAAAGCGCTGGCAGTCCTTGCAGTGGCAATTATAGACCGAAAGCGGGGCAGCCTTGAGCCGGTAGCGCACGTCGCCACACTGGCATCCGCCCTCCTGTGGGAAATCTGGTAAGCGCATGGGTCACTCCTCCCGAACTAGTTACCGGGTTTGGCGGCAGCGCGGAAGATGGAGTGCGGCAAAAGAAAACGGGGGCTGAAGCCCCCGTCCATAGCGATTTAGTTCTTGGCCTTGTCGACCAGCGCGCCGGCCTTGATCCAGGGCATCATGTCCCGCAGCTTGGTGCCGACTTCCTCGATCTGGTGCTCGTCATGCAGACGCCGGGTCGCCTTGAAGCGCGAACCGCCGGCCTTGATTTCCTGCATCCACTCGGAGGTGAACTTGCCCGACTGGATGTCGTGCAGCACGCGCTTCATCTCGGCCTTGGTTTCCGAGGTGATGATGCGCGGACCCGTGACATACTCGCCCCACTCGGCGGTGTTCGAGATCGAGTAGTTCATGTTGGCGATGCCGCCCTGGTAGATCAGGTCGACGATCAGCTTCACTTCGTGCAGACACTCGAAATAGGCCATTTCAGGCGCATAGCCGGCTTCCACCAGCGTCTCGAAGCCGGCGCGGATCAGCTCCACGAGGCCACCGCAGAGCACAGCCTGCTCGCCGAACAGATCAGTCTCGCATTCCTCGCGGAAATTGGTTTCGATCACGCCCGAACGGCCGCCGCCAACGCCCGAAGCATAGGCGAGCGCGATGTCATGGGCATTGCCCGAGGCGTCCTGGTGCACGGCGATCAGGCATGGCACGCCGCCGCCCTTCTGGTATTCGCCACGCACGGTGTGGCCCGGGCCCTTCGGGGCGATCATGATCACGTCGACGGTCGACTTGGGCTCGATCAGGTTGAAGTGCACGTTCAGGCCATGCGCGAAGGCGAGCGCGGCGCCATCACGGATATTCGGCTCGATATGCTGCTTGTAGATATCGGCCTGCAATTCGTCGGGGGTCAGCATCATGATCACATCGGCCCAGGCGGAAGCCTCGGCAACCGACATGACCTTGAGGCCTTCGCCCTCGGCCTTCTTGGCCGACGGGGAGCCGGGACGCAGCGCCACCACCACATCGGTAACGCCGGAGTCGCGCAGGTTCAGCACATGCGCATGGCCCTGCGAGCCATAGCCGACAATGGCGACCTTCTTGGACTTGATGATGTTGAGATCGGCGTCACGATCATAATAAACGCGCATGGAGCACTCCCCTGTTATGGCGCTGTATCCGCCCCGTAGAGGGCGAAGAATTGGTTGGTCGCGGCCGTGGCATCGGCCTCGATATTGGCTTCGACATTGGACTGGGTGAGCTTCTTGTCACCCAGCAGCAGCCGAATCTGGACATCGCGCACGACGAGTCCGAAAAAGGTGCGATACGCGTCTTCGCTGTTGTCGAACCGTAGCAGGCGCGCATCGCGCCCCGCTTCGAGAATCGGTTTCAAGCGCCGGCGGATCGCCAGCGGCCCGTTTTCGAGCACGATAATCCCGAGCCGGTCCTTTTCCTGAGCGGCATGGGTCACGGCAGTCCGGTTGAGCGTGATCGAGACTTCCCCCACAATCGTGGTGAGGAGGTCGCGCGCAAACTGCTCGATCGACGAGCGCAGCGTTTGTGCATTGAGGCCCGTGCGATCCACCTGGGGCATGCGCACCTTGGCCGCCTGCCACTGCACGGTTGCGGTCAGCAGGCCGTCGCGGTCGCCGAACCACTTATAGAGCGTTTCCTTGGAACAGCTGGCCCGCCGCGCCACCGCGGTCATGGTCAGTCCTTCCCCATTCTCAACCAACAGATCGAGCGCCGCCGTCAGCACCGCCTGCTGACGCGGGGTAAAACTCTCTTCATTGACCTTGATGGTCACCGGCACGCACGAACTCCCCTGGCAGGCTGATCTGCCGCAACTTTCATCGGCATGCCGTACCGTACGGTACGGTTCTGCGCAACTGTTTCTTTGCCAGTGTGTATGAGGGCCGGTTGGCAGCGGCAGGCCGGAAGCTCAAGCCCGCAGCTAGCACGAGCCGCGTTCAATAAGGCTGAGGGGGAGGACCATGCGTTCCTGCTCCGGCCTGTCGCCGGACAACCGGCTGACCAGCATCTCGCCTGCGCGCCGCCCAATCTCGAACGGGTCGCAGGTGACGGTAGTGATTCCGGGCTGCAGTTCGCGCATCAGGCTGTTGTCGCCAAAGCCGATCAGGGCCAAATCCTCAGGCACCCGCAGGGCTCGCGATCGCGTTTCCATGAGCGCTCCGCAGGCCATCAGGTCGTTGGCACAAAACACCGCGTCGGGCATAACGCCACTATCGAGCAAATCGGCCAGTGCGCCGGCCCCCTCCTCCCAGGATTTCACCGTCGGCAGGGAAACGCCGCCGACATATTGCGCGCCCAATCGCCCGCATTCCTCCTCGAACGCAAGCTGGCGGATGCGCCCGCGGCCGGTTTGACGGCCGATGAAGCCGAGGCGGCGATAGCCTTTGTCAAAGAGATGACGCGCCACCGCCGCGGCCCCGTCGGTATTCGACATCCCCACCAACATGTCGATCGGCTGGTCGGTATAAGCCCAGCTTTCCACCACGGGGATGTTCATGCGCTCGAACATGGCGCGGTTGCGCTCCTGCTCCAAAACGCCGGTGATGAACACGGCCGCGGGACGAACCTGGGTCAGGCTTTGGGTGAGCTGGATTTCGCGCTGGTAATTGTAGAAGGTCCGGGCCAGCACGACTTCGAAACCGGCCGGCTCCATTACCTCGGAAAAGGCATGCGCGGCATTGACGAACTGCTCGCTATAAAGCGAGGACATGAACACCATAACGACGTTGGATCTCCCCGAGCGCAGGGCACTGGCGTGAGGATTGAGGCTAAAGCCCGTAGCGGCAACCGCTTCCTCAATCCGCGCGCGAGTTTCCTTTGAAACGATCTCGGGCTTCCGCAGGGCGCGCGACACGCTGATGATGGAAACGCCGGCCAAGCGCGCGACTTCTTCTATGCGCGGCCGTTTGCCGGGCGGGGGAACCGCAGGACCGGTGCCGGGATCCGGGATATGCTCAACCGGATCAAGGCGGTCCACCGGGATAATCGTTGACGGCATAATCTGCCCCTCGATCAGGAATGAAGGGCATGCGGTCGCCCTTCCGAGCGACCGCACTCGGTTTTGTTACAGGGCTGGCAGGTCACCGCGGTCGGTGTCAAACCACTTCTTCTGCAACTCGGGCAGCTTGCCATTCACGACATTGCTGAAGATAAACGTGTTCACCCACTGCAGCAAATTGTGCTCGCCCATGGCGACACCGATATGAGCCGGCGACTGGCGAATTTCAAACACCGGGTCGATGACGATTTCCGGACGCTCGCGGCGCAGATTGGCGATGATGGCGCTATTCTCGGCAAACAGATCAGCCTGCCCTGCGAGATAAGCCGACATGGCGCCAGGAACGTCTTCAAAGCGCGACAGGGTCGTGCCTTCGGGCGCATTGTCGGTCAGCCATAGATCGAGAGTGGTGCCACGGGCGACCGCGATCGTGTGTCCGGCCAGGACGGAGACATCTTCGGACTGCCCGATATCAGGCGATCCATACACGCCCAACTGCACGGCGGTATAGGGCTGCGAGAACATGATCTGCTGGGCACGCTCGGAGTTTGCGCCCATGGCCGCGATGATGATGTCGACCTGGTCCGACAGCAGGTTGGGAATGCGGTTGGTGCCAGTGACCGGCACGATCTCGAGCTCGACCGACAACTCCTGGGCGAGCAGCTGGGCGACTTCCACGTCAAGGCCGGTGGGCGCGCCATTCTCGTCATTCATGCCCCACGGCGGCACATCCAACAGGATGCCGACGCGCACCTTGCCCGAATTGACGATGTCTTCGAACTTGTCGGCATAGGCGGCAACCGGCGCCAGTGCCATGGCGGCGACCGATAGGGTTGCCAAAAGCTTCCTGATAATCATGTTGTTCCTTCCTGAGTGACCAGCTTAGTTGTGCGTCGAGCTGATGAACGCCCGCAGTTCCGGCGTCTGGGGATTGCCAAACACCGCTTCGGGAGTGCCCTCCTCCCAAATCTTTCCTTGATGCATGAACACCACCTTGCTCGCCACATTGCGGGCAAACGACATTTCGTGGGTGACCAGCACCATGGTCATGCCCTGGCGGGCCATATCTTCCATGACCTTGAGAACCTCGCCGACCAGCTCCGGATCAAGCGCCGAGGTCACTTCGTCGAAAAGCATCAGCTCCGGCGCCATGGCGAGGCAGCGGGCAATGGCGACGCGCTGCTGCTGACCACCGGACAATTGCTCGGGCCAGGCGTCGATCTTTTCGATCATCCCCACTTTGGTCAGGCATTCTTCGGCCAGCTTGCGCGCCACGATCTTGTTGACCTTGCCCGTCAGCACCGGCGCCAGGGTGACGTTTTTTTCAACATTCATGTGGGGGAACAGGTTGAACTGCTGGAACACGATGCCGACGCGCTGACGGTATTCGCGCAGCCCCTCCATCTTGGCGCTAATCTGCCGGCCGCCCACTTCGATCGTGCCGCCCTGGGTTTCCTCAAGGCCATTGATGCAGCGCAGCAGCGTCGATTTTCCCGATCCCGACCGGCCGATCAGGGCGACGATGTCGCCTTTTTCCACCGTGAGCGAGACGCCCTTTAGGACTTCGAGATCCTTGAAGGATTTACGCAGGCCTTTGATTTCAACGAGAGCCATGCAGACGGACCTCCAATTTGCGCGACAAGAGGGTCAAAGGAAAACAGATCGCGAAGTAGATCGCGGCGATGATGGAATAAACCAGTAGGGGCTGGAGGGTCGCCGCGGCAGAGAGCTGCCCGGCCCGCGTCAGCTCGATAAAGCCCACAATGGCGGCGAGAGAAGTGCCCTTGATCAGCTGGACCAGGAACCCGACCGAAGCCGGCAAGGCGATGCGGAAGGCCTGCGGCGCAATCACATAGCGGAACTGCTGCACCTTGCTGATCCCCAGCGAGGCGCCCGCTTCCCACTGGGTGCGCTTAATCGCCTCGATGCCGCCGCGCCAGATCTCACCAAGGAATACCGCGGTATAGATGGTGTAGGCGATCACCACAGCCATGAGTGGCGGAATGCGAATGCCCAGGAACACCGGCAGCCCGAAATACACGAACATCAGCAGCGCCAGCAGCGGAATGCCTTGCATGATCTGGAGCACGATCGCCGCCAGCCAACGCACGGGTGGCAAACGCGAAATGCGCATGGTGGCAAAGCCCAGGGCCAGCGGCGCGCCCAGAACAAGAGCCATAACGACCAGCAGCACCGTGTACTGAAACGCCGTTGCGAAGGAGAGCAGATCGATCGAACCGAATGAACGCATCTTGCCTCTCCTCAGCGCGCAGTTGGCCAGCGGAAAGCAAGCTTTCCGAACGCAAAGAAGAAGAGCCGGAAGGCAATCACCATGCTCACATAGATCGCCGAGATCAGCGCATAAACCTCAAAGCTGCGGAAGGTCCGGCTGTCGACGAAAGCTGCCGTGTGGAACAGCTCTTCGGTGGAGATGAACGAGGCAATCGAGGTGCCGAGCAGCAGCAGGACGAACTGACTGGTCAGCGAGGGATAAACATTGCGCAGCGCCGGCAGCATGACAACATGCAGGAATACCTGCAGCTTGGTTAGCCCCAGGCAATGCCCCGCCTCCATCTGCGAACGCGGAATTGAAGCAAGGCCGGACCGGACGATTTCCGTTACGAAGGCGCCGAAATACAACGTCAACGCCACCACCGAAGCCTCGAAAGGCGGCAGCCGCAAACCGATGGTGGGAAACACGAAAAAGATGATGAAGATCTGGATCACCGGCGGGGTGTTCCGGATCAGCTCGATATAGGAGCGGATAACGAGATTGATGGCGCGGTTGCCCCGGCCCAGCAGCAAGGCGCACACCAGCCCGAGAATGAGACCTGCGGCCCCGGCTTGGAAGGCCAGCTTCAAAGTAGTCAGGATGCCTTCGATGAAGGCGTCTTGGTATCGAAACAGCGGGCGGAAATTAAACAGATTCATGGACCTATCCGAAATGCGTCCGCAGGGCCCCGATGATCTTGCCGTCTGGGGCGGTCTCCAGCATCCAGGACCAGCGGTCCAGGGCTGTGCAGGGATGGGAGATGCCGAAGCTGACGACATCGCCCACGGCAAGGTCAGCCTTGGCAGGTAGCTTCAGGAAGGCGTGCTGGTCGTTCAGCTTGGTGACCGTGACATCTTGGGGCAAGGCCAGATCCCGCCCTGCCCGCCAACCCGCTATCGGCACCGGCAGACCCTGGTCGAAGGACACATCGCGCATGCCCATGCCGCAGATCACCAGCCCCGGCTCGGGGCGGGACAACACTTCGGCATGAACCAGCAGCGCGGGAACAAAGGCATTGCTGGCAGCACCAAGACGGGCAGGTTCGAAGCCGCTACGATGGTCCATGTCGAGCAGGCGCTTGGCATAGATTCCGTGATCGGAAAAGAAGATTGCGCCCGAGCGCAGCAGGATGTCGCAATTGCCGTCCGCCTGGGCGACGGGCCCAAGATCATCCAGCACCAGATCGAAAAAGCTAGAACCGCCTGACGAGAGAATGAGCCGCTCGCCCGGCTGGCGAGACCGCAACAGGGCAAAGGCTTCCGAGGCAAGAGCATGCACGGCGGCGATGTCACGCCGGGTGGCGGTGGCATCGGCGGTGACCGAGGCACCCTCATAGGCCGCGATGCCCGAGGCGCGCAGATTGGGTAGGTCACTGAGGCGGACAAAGATGGCGCGGACGACGTCCAGCCCTCGCGCCCCGGCCCGACCGCCGCCAACTTCGATCAGGAAGTCTAGCCGGCGTCCGGCGGCGTCAGCCACAGCGGCTGCCGTTTCCAGCGCGGCGACGCTGTCCACATAAAGCGTCAATTTTGCCGAAGGGTATTGCGCCAAGAGACGACCGAGCCGGGCTCCACTCGAGGTGCCGCCAATCTGGTTCGCCAGCAGCAAATGATCGATTCCATGCTCGAGCATGACAGCCGCTTGCCGGATATCGGCGACCGTCATAGCGACGGCGCCCCGATTAATCAGTTCCTTGGCCAGTTCGGGCGACATCGGGGTCTTGGCATGCGGCGCGATCCGTGCACCCACAGCGGCGCAATAAGCAAACATCGCGTCGCAATTGCGATTCCACGCGGAGCGATCAAAGGTCAGGACCGGCAGCTGCGCGCTTCCATCCCGAGGGTTGAGCCCGAGCGAGCCAATCTCGCTGGCAGCGACGGAAGCCAAGTCGGCGGGGTATCCACGCTGGCTGCCGTCTAGCACGAACTGCTTCACTTTTTGCATCCATTCGCCTGATCGCAGCGCGGAAAACGCTTTGGTCTTGGTCGTGACAACGTTAACATCATATCAGCGCAACGCGGCTTGCTCGTCAATGCTCAATGCGTAAAAGCTTGGATAACTGAAGCCCAAAACGGACAAGTCGATGATCACCCTAGAAAACATTCAGGCCGCAGCAGCCCGCATCGACGGGCTGGTGCGCCACACGCCGCTGGTTGCCGCCAATCAGATCAAGTCCCCCATAACCGAGGCGAATCTGGCATTGAAGCTCGAGTGCCTGCAGGTATCGGGCTCATTCAAGGCCCGCGGCGCCATCAACAAGGTCATGTCGCTCAATGAAGCCGAGCGCGCCAAAGGCCTCGTGGCGGCTTCTGGCGGCAATCATGGGCTGGCAGTCGCGCGCTGCGGCTTTGTGCTGGGCGTGCCGGCAACGATCTTCCTCCCCAATTCCGTGGCTCCTGAGAAAGTCGCCAAGATGGAGGAATGGGGCGCCAGGGCCGTGGTGGGCGGTGATGACTTCGACCACTGCAACAAGCTCGCCCGCGCCATGGCCGAACGCGGCGAAGCCACCTATGTGCACCCCTTTGCCGACCCTTACGTGGTCGCCGGCAATGCAACGGCTGCGCTTGAAATGCTGGCGGCCCGGCCCGACACCGAGACGGTGATCATCGCGGCGGGCGGTGGCGGCTTCATCACCGGTGCAGGCACGGCCATCAAGGCGCTCAACCCCTCGATCCGCGTGATTGGCGTCGAGCCCGTGGGGTCGCCAACGCTACACGCCTCGCTGGCTGCCGGCGAGGTCGTTGAGCTTGCCAAGATCACCAGCGCAATCCCCACCATGTCGTGCCGGCGCACCGATGATGCCCTTTTCGCTCAAATGCGGACCGTGGTCGATGACGTGGTGCTGATTGAAGACGAGGATATGGCCAAGGCTGCACGCTGGCTTTGGTTTGAAATGGGCATTGCCGCCGACGCTGCCGGGTCGGCAGCCGTTGCTGCATTGCTTTCGGGCGCCTATGTCGCCCGTCCCGGTGAGAAGATCACCGTTCCGGTCTGCGGCGCCGGCCTGCCCGCCTGATTCTGCCCAGTCTGGATCGCGCCCCTAGTGAGGCGCGTCCAGATCATGCGCCAGGTCCACCAGCATCTTGGCGGCCTGGATGATCGGCGTGATCTCGGCGAACTCATCGACCGTATGGGCCTGCTCGATGCTACCCGGCCCGAAAATGACGCTCGGGATATTTGCGATATTGACCAGCTTGGTGGCGTCGGAGCCATAGGGCACCCCAACGGCCGCTTCGGGCAGCCCATGCTGGGCGCAGATCCGGCCTAACCGCTGCACTATTTCGCTCGCCGCCGGCACATCCATCGCCGAGGAATCGACAAAAGGCGCACCCACCACGATGCGCGCGTCGGGGAATAGCTCGCGAACGCCTTCCGCCAGACTTTTGAAGTGCAGGTAAACGGCCTGGCCGGTTTCGGTCGGCAGGTAGCGATAATCGAACCGGATGCGGCTGGTGCCGGGGACGGTGTTGGGCCCGATCCCCGCCTCAAAGGCCGTGCAGGTCAGGGTTGGCTTGCCAAGTAGCGGATGATCTTCGGTTCGCCGCTCCATTTCGGCATCATAGGCATCGAGCACCTTGCGCGCCACTGTGACGGCATTGATCCCCTCCTCGGGGCTGCCAGTATGGGCATTGCGCCCCTCGATCTCGACCCACCAGCGCACCGTTCCCTTGCAAGCGCGAACTACCCTGAGCGAAGTGGGCTCGCCCGCTACGCCCACATCGTAGCGTTCGCCCCGCGCCAGATGATGCATGACGCCGCGATAAGCAAATTCCTCATCAGCCGCGGCAAGGAAATCCACATCGGCCCTAGGTGGCTCCGCCTTGAGCGCGCGCAGCGCCAGCATGAAGGCTACTATGCTGGCCCCGTCGTCCACGGCGCCTCGGCCATAAAGCCGGTCGCCCTCTAGCCGCGCACCAAACGGTTCGGCCATGCCTGTGACCTGCACCGTATCAAGATGCCCTTCCCAGAGCATGCGCTTGGCGCCAGTCGTCCCCTTCACCTGCGCGATGAGGTTGGGCCGACCGGGCTCAACACTATCCAGGCTGCTTTCAATTCCATTCTCGGTGCACCAGGACTGCAGCACATCTGCAGCCGCCGCTTCTCCAAACAATGACGGGTCATCCTGTTCTGCCCGGAAGGCGGGATTGATGGACGGTACCCGCACAAAAGCGGAGAGCAGTTCGACGGCGGCGCTATGATCTATTCCGGAGTATTTTGACACTTTAAACGCTTGCTCACGTGCACGAATGACAACGTTAGCATGGCATGGAATCCTGTCGACGGGAAGCAGGTCTCTCGGCGGACCAATTTCGCCGAAGTTGTCCCTTCCTTGCATCTTGGCTACAGGCGCGCCTGCAGCCATCGGTGGAGTTAAGGGATATTCAGCTGCCTACAACCGCAACTTCAACGTTGTATATCTGCTGATTGTATTACAATCTTAGGTCATTAGATTGCCTACCCTCCTCCCGCGCTGCCTGGCGCCCTCCTCCCGACCCGAAAGGACGCCGCAATGGCCATGGTCGATATCGCGTTCGACACCTACTACACCTATGACGAAATGACGGCGCATCTGCAGGCGCTTGCCGCGGCCTATCCCAAGCTCGCCAAGCTCACCTCGCTCGCCAAGTCCCACCGCGGCCGCGATGTGTGGCTGATGGAGATCACCAATCCCGACACCGGCCCTGGACACGAAAAGCCCGGCTTTTACATCGATGCGCAGATCCATGCCGAGGAACACGCCACCAGCGCCACAGCTCTTTATGGCCTCTGGTACATCCTGACCAATTACGGCAGTGATGAAGAGGTTACCCGCTTGGTCGATAGCCAGGTGTTCTATGTGCTGCCCCGCATCAATCCGGATGGCGCCGAGCTTTCGCTGGTGGAACCCTATTACGCCTGGTGCGGCAATGGCCGCTGTCTGCCCGGCGAAGATCGCCTCGAAGGCCTTGTCCCGCAGGACATCAATGGCGATGGCCATATCGTCAATATGCGGGTCCCCGACCCGACCGGCGAGTGGAAGAAGTCCGAGCGCGATCCGCGCCTGATGGTCCAGCGCGAACCGGGCGAAGAAGGCGGCCAGTACTATCGTGTTTACCCCGAAGGACTGATCCGCAATTACGATGGCGCGCACGTAAAGATCGAGAAGCAGCAAGACGGTAATATGAACCGTAACTTCCCGATCAACTGGTCACCCCAGGAATATGGGGCGGGCGCCTATCCCTTTTCCGAGCCCGAGGCGATGGCCATGGGCAAGCTGGTGCTGGAGCACCCTAATATTTGCGGCATGTGCGCCTACCACACCCATGGCGGCATCATCCTGCGCCCATCTATGCTGAAATATGACGCCGATATGAGCCCCCGCGACCTCGCGCTCTACAAGGATCTAGGCGCTGTCGGCACCCGCCTTACCGGCTACCCAGTGATCTCGACCTATGAGGATTTTACCCCCGACAAGACCAAGGGCCGCCATGGCAGCCTTAAGGATTGGGTCTATGAAGAGCTCGGTATCATCTGCTTTTCCACCGAACTGTGGGACATGGAGCGTACCGCCGGGGTCGACAAAAAAGGTTACCTTAATCTCGGGCCACGCGACGCTGATACCCAACAGAAGGTGTTCGACTGGGTGCTCGACAATGTCGGTGACAAGGGCTTTCGCGATTGGGAGCACTTCGACCATCCTCAGCTCGGGCCAGTTGAGGTGGGCGGCATGGTTTACATCTGGAGCTACCGCAATCCCCCCGGCAAGCTGCTCGAAGAGATCTGCCACAACAACACCCTGTTCAACCTGCGCCACGCCGCGGCTGCGCCCCAGGTCAGGATCGACAAGCTCACCGTGGAAGCACTGGGCGCCGATCTCTTCAAGATCTCGGCCGTGGTTGCCAATCATGGCTATCTGCCGACCAATCTTTCCGACGTTGCCATCGAGAACAAGGTTGCCAAGCCGGTGACCGTGGCGCTCGAGCTTGACAATGCAAGCCTCATCATCAACCCGCAGCGGCAGGATTTGGGCAATCTGGCTGGCCGCAACGAGCGCAAATTCAACTGGTCGAACTGGGGTCCGCAATGGTCCCCCACCGCCAAGCCGGCTGAATGGCTGGTCCGCGCTAACGGCCCGGACGCCCGGATCACCGCTGTAGCTACGTCCGAAAAAGGCGGCACCCACCGCCTGACCGAAGCCCTCGCCTAAGGGCAAGCACATCAAACAACAACAGGGCCGGCGCAACCCGGCCCTGGTTTCCGCGCACTCAGTCTCTCTTCATCGGCACTTGCCGATGGATGCGCTTGTGTGCAATCTGCGGGTTCTGTTTTCCCCACCGGTTTTTCCCTCATGTCCTTGCTGTTTACCCCCACTGCCTTGCGCCGCCTCAAGCTGCGCAATCGCACCGTGATTGCCCCAATGTGCCAGTATTCGGCTCGCGATGGCTTTGCCAATGACTGGCACCTGGTGCATCTCGGCCGCTTTGCCATGGGTGGGTTCGGGCTGGTGATCACCGAGGCAACGGGCGTTACCCCCGAGGGCCGCATTTCCTATGCCGATCTCGGCATCTGGAAGGACGAGCACATTCCCGGGCTGACCCGCATCGTCGATTTCCTCCACGCCCAGGGTGCCGCTGCCGGCATTCAGCTGGCCCATGCCGGGCGCAAGGCCTCGACGCCCATTCCTTGGCGCAAGGGCTTTGACGAAACCGAGGAGGAAAAGCCTGGCGTCGGCTTCCAAAGCTGGACGCCAGTCGGTCCCACCGACGAGATCCACGCCGAGGGCAAGAACTTCACCAAGCCGACGGCCCTTGATGCCGCTGGCATTCGCAATGTCATCGAAGCTTTCGTCGCCGGCGCGCTGCGCGCCAATGAGGCGGGCTTTGACCTCGTCGAAATCCACGCCGCCCACGGTTATCTGCTCAACCAGTTCCTGTCGCCACTCGCCAACAAGCGCACCGACAACTATGGCGGCAGCCGCGAAAATCGCATGCGCCTCGTACTGGAAGTTACGCAGGCCGTGCGCGCCGTGTGGCCGGCCGACAAACCCGTCATCGTGCGCCTGTCGGTCAGCGACAATGATCCCGCCGGCTGGCAAGTGGAAGACAGCGTCGTGCTCGCCCGCGAGCTCAAGGCGCTGGGCGTCGATGCGATCGACTGCAGCAGTGGCGGCTTTGATTCGGGCGCCATCCGTTCCACCCCCGGCTACCAGGTGCCCTTCAGCGCCGCCGTGCGCAAAGGCGCCGATATCCCCACCATGGCGGTTGGTCTGCTCGGAGGTGATCCGGCGGCCGATGAAGCCGTGCTCGCCAATGGCGATGCCGATTTCATTGCGCTGGCCCGGGCGGCATTGGATGACCCCAATTGGGCCGTCCATGCCCGCCACGCGCTGGGAGAACCGGGCTACGAGCTGTGGCCCAACCAGGCGGCCCGGGTGCGCGAACGCGACCGCTGGCTCAAGCAGCGCGAGTTTGCCGAACAGGATACGTAAGCGCACCCATCCTATTTCTGCCGCTTTGCCGGCGGCAGATCGCTCTTGGCCAGCCGGTCAACCAGGAGAAGCTCGGTGGATACCAAAGCCGCTGTTATTGCACTGCTCAGTGTCTGGGGTGTGGGCGCCTGCCCCACCCTGCCCGCCACGGCTCAGGAAGCCGAAGGCAGCATGGAGGAGGATGAGCGCGAGACCGGCAATCCGCTGCTTAACAAGGTCTGGGTGCGCTCCGATGCTGACGAGAACCTGCCCGGCCCCATGCAGATCTTTCTGGGGGACGGCACGCTGGTCAGCGATAGCTGCTGGGAAACCTACCGGCTGTCCAAATGGCAGCAGGTCTCGTCCACGGCCATCAGCTGGGACGAAGATGGCATGACCATCGACGCCGATATCGCCACCCTCACCGAAACCGAACTGGTGCTGCGCATGCACCTGGGCACGGAAACCCAGGAACAGCGCTTCGTCACGGCAACCGTGCCCTATGTCTGCCCGGACATGCTCAAGGGCTAAGGGCTATAGCACCACCTGCGTGCCGATCTCGACGACGCGGCCCGTTGGTATGTGGAAATACTCCGTGGCGTCGCTGGCATTGCGCGCCAACCGCGTGAACAACCGGTCTTGCCAATAGCGCACCAGCCCTTGGCGCGGCCCGGGCTTGAGCGAGCGGCGCGACAGGAAGAACGAGGTCGACATGATGTCGAACTTCCAGCCCAGCTTGCGCCCCAGGATCAAGGCCTTTGGAATATTGGGGCTTTCCATATAGCCAAAGGTCACGACCACGCGGCTGAACAGCTCGTTATAGGCGTCGATCGTCACCTTCTCGTCGTCCGGCACGCGCGGGGACGCCGATGTGCGCACCGTCAGAATCACGTTTTGCTCGTGCAGCACCTTGTAGTGCTTGAGGCTATGGAGCAGCGCCGTTGGGGCGCCTTCGATATCGCTGGTCAGGAACACGGCGGTGCCGGGCACCAGTGTCGGGCGTTTCTTGGAGAGATTATCCACGAGGAACTGCAACGGCACTTCATCGCGCCGGGTCTTTTCCGCCAGGCGCCGTCGGCCGCCAATCCAGCTTGCCATGATGACCGCGACTGTCAGCGCCACCGCAGCGGGGACCCAGCCGCCCTGGAACAGTTTGGAGACATTGGCGGCGAAGAACCCGCCATCGATCACAACGAACACCACGCCGAACAGCACCACGACCGCCGGGTTCCACTTCCAATTGCGCCACATCACCACCAGCAGCAGCGCCAGGGTAACGATCATCACGCCCGAAACCGCGATACCATAGGCGTTCGACAACGCCTCGGAACTGCCGAACGCAATCACCAGCATCAGCACGCCGAGCATCAGCATCGTATTGATCTGAGGCATGTAGATCTGACCGCTTTGGGTAGCGGAGGTGTGCTGCACCACCATGCGCGGCAGCATGTTGAGCGCGATAGCCTGCTGCGCCAGGCTGTAGGTGCCCGAGATAACCGCCTGGCTGGCGATGATTGTCGCCATGGTCGCAAGTGCCACAAACGGCCCCAAGGCCCATTCCGGCTGCATTTCAAAAAACGGGCTTTCGACATTCTCGACGCCCATCTGCAACACAAAGGCGCCCTGCCCGAAATAGTTGAGCAAGAGGCACGGAAACACCAGGGCGAACCAGGCAATCACAATGGGCCGACGCCCGAAATGCCCCAAATCCACATACAGCGCCTCGGCCCCGGTCACCGCCAGGAACACAGCGCCGATCACCACAAAGGCAATGCCGAAATGCGTGGCCAGAAACTCGACGCCCAGGAAAGGATTGATCGCCAGCAGCACCGCTGGGTACTGCACAATATGCACCAGCCCGGAAATGCCCAGGGTCAGGAACCAGATCCCGGTTACGGGACCAAACACGATCGAGACCTTGGCAGTGCCAAAGCGCTGCACCATGAAGATGCCGACAATGATCACCAGCGTGATCGGCACCACCCAGCGGCGCATATTGGGGGCTACGAGTTCAATACCCTCAACCGCCGACAACACCGAGATAGCGGGAGTGATGATCGCGTCGCCAAAAAACAGCGAGGCTCCCAGCACGCCGAGTACGGTGATCCACATCGGCGGATTGGTGAAGGTCTTGCGCGCCAAGGCCATCAGCGAAAGCGTACCGCCCTCGCCCTTGTTGTCCGCGCGCGTAACGAAGAACACATATTTGACCGCGACGGTCAGCGTCAGCGCCCAAACAATCAGCGACAGCAGTCCCAGGATTTCGCTGCTGCTCGAAGCGGCACCGGGACGAATGCTCATCGCCTGCCGGAAGGCATAGATCGGGCTCGTGCCAATATCGCCATAGACCACCCCAAGCGCGCCGAGCAGCAGCATGGGCAGGTCTTTGTTGTGAGAGTGGTCGTGAAGATCGCTCGCATCGGCACCGGTGCTGGCACCGGCCGTATTCGTCTGCGTCATAAACCTGTGCTCTCATGGGTAACGGCGGGCGCCGCTATACACCTCGGATATCTCACATACAACACAACTTCTATTCAAGCGCCCAAACGCACAGGGGCCGCTCACACCGAGCGGCCCCTGACGTCAACGAAAGCTGGAGGTCTGGCTTTCGAAATACCTATTCGGCCGCGACGGCAGCCCGGGCATTATCCTGGGCGCGAGCGGCCTTGGTGGCAGTGCCCCACCAGATCAGCTGGTCTAGCATGTCCTTGGCGCTAGGGCCGATCGAGCCTTCGATATCGCTGAAGCTCTTGTTCTGGCCGCCGAGCGGATGCACGGCAAAGAAGTCGCTGCCCCCGATATGGACGGCCGAGCGGGTCGAGACCATCTGCATCTCGACGCCGATGCCGCGCAGATGTTCGGCCGCACGGGTGCCGCCAACGCTGCCATAGGCGACGATGCCGAAGGGCTTGCGATTCCACTCGACATAGGACTGGTCGATCGCGTTCTTAAGCGCGCCGGTGATGGACCGGTTGTATTCGGCGACGACGAAGATGAAGCCGTCAAACTCTGCGACCTTCTTTTGCCAGGCGACAGCACGGGGGTCGCTTGAAGGCATCCACATATTGGACGCCACTTCGTTGAAGAAGGGCAGGTCGAAATCGCGCAGGTCGACCAGTTCAGCCTCGATCTCGTCACGGGCATTGGCCTTGTCGAGAATCCACTGCGCCGGCTTGTCGCCGAAGCGGCTTTCGCGGGTGGACGAGATAATGACGCCAATCTTGAGTTTGGACATTGCGTGCCCTCCTTGGTAACAAAACGTAACTGAGGCGATATATGTGCCTGTACGATTTCCACGCAAGTGGGCACGCTCATGTCCGTGGGTTCCCCGAAGGGAGCTAAGGCACATGGGTGTAAGTATCTGACTGCCTTAAGTTGCCGGATTTCTGGGCTTTTGAGGGCTGCGCACCAACAGCTGCACTCGGTGTGTTCAACGCAGCGTTCGTCAAACCTGACCGACGGGCTGTTGGCTCAACCGCCCAGCACGGCACGATAGCGGCGTACTGCTTCGGCAAACCCCATCAGCAGCGCATCGGCCGTGATACCATGGCCGATGGAGACTTCGGCTACGCCAGGCACCGCATCCTGAAACGCGGGCAAATTGTCCAGGGTCAAATCGTGCCCGGCATTGACCCCAAGGCCAAGCGCCATGGCGTCGGCCGTGGTGCCAGCAAGCTTGGACAACTCAACCGCCGCCCGCTCGGGATCATCAAAGCAGGCGCCATAGGGGCCGGTATAAAGCTCGATCCGGTCCGCGCCCAAATCGCGCGCCGCTTCCGTGCCATAAAGCCCCGCATCGGGATCGCAAAACAGCGACACGCGGCTGCCCATCTCCTTGAGCTGCTTGATCACCGGCCACAGCATCGCCGCCGAAGCAGCAAAATCCCAGCCGTGATCGGAGGTCGCCTGTGCCGGATCGTCGGGCACCAGCGTCACCTGCTGGGGCCGCACCGCATCGATCAGCGCCAGGAAATCGTCGCTCGGATAGCCTTCGATGTTGAACTCGGCTCCGGGATAGTCCTCCCGCAGCAAGGCCGCGAGTTCGAACACATCCGTGCGCCGGATGTGGCGCTGATCCGGGCGGGGATGGATGGTGATCCCGCTTGCCCCGGCATCCAGCACCACCCGGGCGATGCCGGTTACGCTGGGCCAGGGCAGATCGCGTCGATTGCGCAGCTGCGCCACGGCATTGAGATTGACGGAAAGCAGGGTCATCGCGAAAAACTCGGCGTTGCGGTGCGGTTTAGGAACTGACTGCCATCAGCAGTACTGATCCTGCGCGCCCGGCACAACACCGCGATCACATCCCCTCGGGACCCCGGGAGATCGCCGCCAACCCAGTGCGCACCACTTCCACCAGGCCGAGCGGCGCCATCAAGGCGATGAAGCTGTCTATCTTGCTCGACTTGCCCGTCACTTCGAACACGAAGCTTTCGACGGTTGCGTCAACGATTTGCGCCCGAAACGCATCGGCCAACCGCAAGGTCTCGGCGCGGTGGTCGCCCGAACCCGCCACCTTGATCAGCGCCAGCTCGCGCTCCACCGAGCCCCCTTCGCTGGTCAGGTCATGCACCTTGTGCACCGGCACCAGGCGCTCAAGCTGCAGCTTGATTTGCACCAGCACCTTGGGCGTCGCCACCACCACCACAGTGATGCGGCTAAGTCGCTTGTCGTGTTCGGTCTCGCTGACGGTCAGGCTCTCGATATTATAGCCCCGGGCCGAAAACAGCCCCACCACGCGTGCAAGAATACCCGGCTCATTGTCCACCAGCACCGACAGCGTATGCCGCTCGATCTCCTGGTTTTCCTTGGTCATGAAATAAGCCGAACCGGTCGGCTGCAGATGTGCGTTCATTTTTTTGGTCCTCAACTGCTGGGCTCTGAAACGGTGCCTCCCGCCCCGGTATCATCCCGACCTTGAGCCGGGATCCATCTCGAGATCTCAAGATGGGCCCCGGCTCAAGGCGGGGGTAGACACGGAGCGCGGGAGAAATCGCGCCTCCTAAACCAGCGCCCTTCCCTTTTCATCGATGATCGAGCCGATATTGGCGGTATCGGGCAAGATGATCTCATTATGCGGCTTGCCCGATGGGATCATCGGCAGCGCATTCTCGTCCTTCTCCACCACGCAGTCGAACAGCACCGGACCATCATAATCGAGCATCTCGGCAATCGCCGCATCGAGCTCGGCCGGGTTCTCGCACCGGATGCCCTTGCCGCCATAAGCCTCTGCCAGCTTGACGAAATCGGGCAGCGATTCCGAATAGGAATGCGCATAGCGCGAGCCATGCAGCAGGTCCTGCCACTGGCGCACCATGCCCATGCGCTCATTGTTGAGGATGAAGATCTTGACCGGCAAGCGGTACTGCACCGCCGTGGACATTTCCTGCATCGTCATCTGCACGCTGGCTTCGCCGGCGATGTCGATCACGAGAGCGTCGGGATGCGCCACCTGCACGCCGACCGCCGCTGGCAGGCCATAGCCCATGGTCCCCAAACCGCCCGAGGTCATCCAGCGATTGGGCTTTTGGAAATGGAAGTGCTGCGCGGCCCACATCTGGTGCTGCCCAACCTCGGTCGTGATGTAGACATCCCGGTCCTTGGTCGCCTCATAAAGGCGCTGGATCGCGTATTGCGGCTTGATCGTCGTGTCCGAGTTCTGGAAGCCCAGCGAGTTGACCGAGCGCCACTTGCCGATCTGCCCCCACCATGGCGCCAGCGCTTCGGTACGCGGCTGGTTGGTCTTGGAGCGCCAGATTCGCACCATTTCGGCCAAAACCCGCCCGCAATCGCCGATGATGGGCAGGTCCACGGGGATGATCTTGTTGATCGAGCTTGGGTCGATATCCACATGGATCTTGCGGCTGCCGGGCGAAAACGCGTCAATCCGGCCGGTGATGCGGTCATCGAACCGCGCCCCGATATTGATCATCAGATCGCAGCCATGCATGGCGAGGTTCGCTTCATAAGTGCCGTGCATGCCCAGCATTCCCAACCACTGCGGATTCGCCGCCGGAAACGCGCCCAGCCCCATCAGGGTCGAGGTCACCGGAAAGCCGGTCAGCTCAGCCAGTTCACGCAGATGCTCAGAGGCCTGCGGCCCGGCATTGATCACGCCGCCACCGGTATAAAACACCGGGCGCTCGGCCTTGAGCATCATGTCGACGGCAGCCTCGATCGCGGCGATGTCCCCATCCACCTGCGGGCGATAGCTGCGCTGGCGCAGGCTCTGCGCGTCCGGCTTGTAGTAGGTGCCTAGTGCAAACTGCACATCCTTGGGAATATCGATCACCACCGGGCCGGGCCGGCCGGTCGTCGCGATCAGGAACGCTTCATGCAGCACCCGCGGCAGGTCCTCGATGCGCTTCACCAGATAATTGTGCTTGGTGCAGGAGCGGGTGATCCCCACCGTGTCGCATTCCTGGAACGCGTCGGTGCCGATCAGCGAGGTCGGCACCTGGGCGGTGATGCACACCAGCGGAATGGAATCGAGCAGCGCATCGGTCAATCCGGTGATCGCGTTGGTCACCCCCGGGCCCGAGGTCACCAGCACCACGCCCGGCTTGCCGGTCGAGCGGGCATAGCCCTCGGCCATATGGGTCGCGCCCTGTTCGTGGCGCACGAGGATATGCTGGATCACATCCTGCTGGAACATCGCGTCATAGATCGGCAGCGCCGCGCCACCGGGATAGCCAAAGATATGCTCGACACCCTGATCGGTTAGCGCCTGGATCACCATCTCGGCGCCCGTCATCTTCTCGTGTTCCGCCATCTTGCTTGCTCCTTGGTTGCCCCACCGGGCCGTTCGGTTCCGCCCCTCCGCCCCGGCGGAAAATGGGCAATAAAAAAGGCCCCGTTTGGGACCTGTTTTCGGCGCATCAGCATTCGCGCGGGATGTTATCCCACGTCGCCGATGCGCCAGCCTACTACGAGAATGAGTGCCCGCACGGGACCTCTCCATAAAAAAGTTGGTTTGTTTCTAGCCCCTCGCCCGAAATCGGTCAAGCGGGCAAATGCCATCGCCCGAGCCGGGCACAAAAACAAAAAAGGCTCCCCGGAGGGAGCCTTTCCAGATCCGATAAGGGATCGCTTAGTTGTCGAGCAGGGTCAGGTTCGTTGCTGAAACCTTGCCATCGCGGCCGGTCTCGAGCTCGTAGGTGACCTTGTCGCCTTCATACAGGCCCTGCAGGCCCGAACGCTGAACGGCAGAGATGTGCACGAATGCGTCCTGGCCGCCATTCTCAGGCGAAATGAAGCCGAAGCCCTTGGTGGTGTTGAAAAACTTAACGGTACCGGTGATCATGGCTGACCCTTTTCTGTGTGCTCTCGCCGAGGCGAACGAGCCGTTGCCCATGACAACATGTCGGTGGGCGCATACACGTTCGCAAGTTGAGCAGGTAGCCAGGCCGAAATTCGGCAGATCAGGCAGCCGACGTAGGCTGTAAAACGTATGCCTGCCTTATGCACGGAACTGAAGAAAAAGTAAAGCCCCCCGGGGCGCTAGCGGTATCGGCATGCCGAACGGCGCTCTGCGGCGGGACAAAAAAGGCCCCGGTACCGGGGCCTTCCGAAACTCGAACCTGTTGAGTTTAGCTCAGCAGGGTCAGGTTGGTGGCGGAAACCTTGCCGTCACGGCCGGTCTCGAGTTCATAGGTCACCTTGTCGCCTTCATACAGGCCCTGCAGGCCCGAACGCTGGACGGCGGAGATGTGGACAAACGCGTCCTTCTCACCATTTTCTGGCGAGATGAAGCCGAAGCCCTTGGTGGTGTTGAAGAATTTCACGGTACCGGTGATTGCGGCCATGGAATTTGATCCTCGTAACAAGTGGTCGCCGCCGCGGCGGCTAAGGGTTGAATACGGGCGGAAAGCCCGGTCTAACGATTCACAGTCAGGAGGTAGCCAAGTTTCCGGCACGCCGGTGATTGGATTAGCGCAAGACGAGTGTAACGTATGTTGTGAAATATGCCGCGCCCGCAAACAAATTTCAAGTCCTTCATAAACAAAGACACTCGGCCCGGGAGGGACTCCGGACCGAGTGTTGGCGCCCCGAGGGGCGCGCGCCGCATGGGGCGATGCGGCGACCTGTTTAGCCGCGTGGGCAAACGTCCTTGTACCGGCCGCCATTGCGGTTTTCGTACCAGCACATATTGTTGTCGCCGTCGACACGACCGAGGACATTGCCGGCGGCTGCGCCGACCACGCCGCCAATGCCTGCGCCGACAGCCGCACCGGCAACGCTACCGGTGGCAACAGCGCCGGTAACAGCGCCTACGCCTGCGCCGACAGCAGCACCCTCTTGTGTGGCAGTGCACGCAGCCAGCGACAGGGTGGTAGCGGCGATGATCAGAAACTTATGCATGGAAAACCCTCCAGGTACTATCGGAGGAGCAAATGCACGATTGAGTGATTGGTTCCGCACAAATCTGCATTCCTAGATTTTTTCTTCCGGCGCCCTACGCGCCAGTGCGGCAAGGCTGATCGCGACCCAGCCGCCGATCATCCCCATCCCGCCCATCGGTGCCGCGCCGGGAAAGGCGCCCTGCCCCAGCCATTCCCGCACGCCCAGGTCCAGCACAAACAGGCCCGTGCCCATGGCCAGCAATGCTCCCGCCGCACCCAGGATCCGCCCGCGCCCCGCCAGCCCAAGCGCCAGCAGCGCGGGGCCATGGGCGAGGCACACCGCAGCGATTGCCTCGATGTTGCGGGACCCGCCAGCATGCGAGGCACCCGCAGCCGCAGCGACCCCAATCGCTCCTACAACTCCAGCCCCCGCCAACAATAATCGCGCCAGAACCCCACCTTGCACCATCGTCATTTCCCTCTCCGCTCTTCCACCTCATCCTGTGATGGGCTAGAGCATGCGCCCGCGAGTAGGACGAAATCACATGAGCGAGCAAATCACGGTTGTGGCCGACGCCACCGCTGCACCTGAGCCCGTGCGCGTCAGCTGGATTGCCGAACTGCGCGCCACCTTTGCCCTCGCCTGGCCGCTGGTGATCGCACAGCTGGCGCAAAACGCGCTTGCAACCACCGATGTCATCATGCTGGGCTGGCTGGGTCCGAGCCAGCTGGCGGCTGGTACCCTTGCGACGACTTTCCTGATGCCTTTTCTTGTTGGCGGTATCGGGCTGGTTGGCGCCGTAGCGCCCCTCGTGGCCCAGGCGCGCGGCGCCCGTGACACCCGCTCCATCCGCCATATCGTGCGCCAGGGCCTGTGGGCCGCGGCCATTCTGGCGCTCGTGCTCACGCCCATCATATGGCAGATCCGCCCGGTTTTTGCCTTGTTGGGGCAAGATCCCGCGGCAACGCTTCTTGCCGAAGAATACATCCATGTGGCCATCTGGCTGCTGTTTCCCGCCCTTGGCATTGTCGCGTTCCGCTCGCTGCTCGCCGCGTTTGATGCCACGCGGGTCGTGCTGTTGATCACCGTCGGCGGGGTCGTCGTCAACGCCCTCGCCAACTATGGCCTGATCTTTGGCAATTGGGGCTTGCCGCGGCTTGAGCTGCGCGGCGCTGCCCTTGCAACCCTTTTGACCAATATCGTCATGTTTACCGCCATGGCGATCTTTGTGCTGCGCCACCGCCGCTTCCGCCGCCTGCATCTGCTGCATCGCCTTTGGGCCGCGGACTGGAAGCGCCTCGGGCAGATTTTCCGCGTCGGCACGCCGATCGGCATCACCGTCCTGGCCGAAGTGGGCCTCTTCACGGCCAGCGCCTTGCTGATGGGCCGGCTCGGCACTGATGAAGTCGCCGCCCACGCCATTGCCCTGCAATGCGCTTCCACGGCTTTCATGGTGCCGCTGGGCCTCGGCACCGCCGCCACCGTCCGGGTCGGTCATGCCTTCGGTCGCGGCGACCCCATTGGCATCGCTCGCTCAGGCTGGACTGCCTTTGGCCTTGGCACCGGCTTCATGGCCTGCTCGGCCCTCGTTTTCCTGGCGTTTGGCCCCGCTATTGTCACCATCTTCCTCGACCCTGACCAGCCAGCCAACCACAATGCGCTTGCCCTTGCCGCCAGCTTCGTCGCGGTCGCCGGCTTGTTCCAGATCGTGGATGGCGCCCAGGTCGTGGCGGCGCACGCACTGCGTGGCCTTAGTGACACCAAGATCCCCATGGTTGTGGCCATCATCGGCTATTGGCTGGTCGGCATGCCGGTGGCCTATCTTCTTGGTTTCACCTTTGACATGCGCGGCGTCGGCATCTGGATCGGCTTGGCCGTGGGGCTTGGCTTTGTGGCGGTGGTTCTGGTTGCCCGCTTTGCCATGCGCGAACGACTAGGGCTCTTGCGTCCCCGCTAGATCCGCTGCACGCGCAGCGTGCTGGCGCCCCGCCGCACGCTCCGGCGTGCTGCGACCTTAACTGGCGCGACGCGGCCAATCGGCGAAGCGGTTGCGAAGCCAGGTCCGTTGCCGCTTGGCATATTGCTGGGTGGCGATCGTCGCCAGCCGCACCGCCTCTTCCTTGCTGCTGCGGCCCTCGAGCCAGTCGCCGATCTCGGGCACCCCGATAGCCTTCATCACCGGCAAGGAAGGGTCGAGCTCCTGGGCACGCAGCGCCTGCACTTCTTCCACTGCCCCGCTCTCGAACATCGCCGCAAACCGGCGCGCAATGCGCTCGCGCAACACCTGCCGGTCCGGATCAAGCACCATGCGCTCCACTTCAAACCCACCGAGCAGCGCCGCCTGCGGCGCATCCTGAAAGCTCGACAAGGTCCGCCCCGTCGCGCGCTTGACCGCCAGCGCCCGCGTCAGCCGCTGCGGATCGGCCACCCCGAGCCGGGCCGCACTCACCGGATCCTCTGCCTCCAGCAAAGTCAGCCTTCCGGCGGCGTCGAGCGCTTGAATCTCTTGTTGAACTTGAAGCACCAGTTCGGCCGCAATCGGGGGAATATCGGCGAATCCATTCAGCAGCGCATCGAAGTAAAGCCCTGTGCCGCCCACAAAAAACAGCGCCCGCTCCGGATCGATTTCCTCTGTCACTTGCCGCACCGCTCCCAGCCACTGGCCGGTGGAAAACCGGACCCGCGCCGGCACCACGCCATAGAGCCGATGCTCCGCCAGTGCCTCCTCATCGGCGCTCGGACGGGCCGTTACCACCCGCAAGGTGTCATAGACCTGCATGGCATCGGCATTGATGATCACGCCGCCCTGCGCCCGGGCAAGCTCGAGCGCCAAGGCCGACTTGCCGCTCGCGGTTGGACCCGCTATCAAAACGGCGCGCCTGTGGCCCTTCACTCCCATCCCTCCCCGAGTTTCATTCCCGCCATGCCGGTTCTTTGCCTGATCGCCAATCCCGCTGACTCCGAACTCGATCCGCCATTGGCAGAAGCCGTCCTGCGTCAAACCGGGGGCGAGCTCAACTGGCTCAATCACGGCATTGCCTGCGAGATCATCGAGCCAAAGTCAACCGAAGCGCTGGAAGCCGCCCGCGCCGTCATCGGCACCCGCGCCGTGGATGCCGCCCTCGTGCCCAGCACCGGCCGCCGCAAGCAGATCCTTCTCGCCGACATGGATTCCACCATGATCAACGAGGAATGCATCGACGAGCTCGCGGCCGCCCTCGGCATCAAGCCCCAGGTCGCCGAAATCACGGAGCGCGCGATGCGCGGCGAACTCGATTTTGCCCAGGCGCTCGACACCCGCGTCGCCCTGCTCAAGGGCCTTGAGCGCAAGGTCATCGAGGAGGTCCGGCGCGAAGCCATCACCCTCGCGCCCGGCGGCCGCGCCCTTGTGCAAACCATGAAAGCCTATGGCGCCTATACCGCCCTTGTCTCAGGCGGCTTCACCATCTTTGCCGATCATTTCGGCAAGCGCATCGGCTTCAATGAAGTGCTCGCCAATGTGCTTGAGTTCGATGGCGACCGCCTCACCGGCACGGTGCAAAAGCCCATTGTCGACAAGGACACCAAGCGCACCAAGCTCGAAGCCCTCGCCGCCGAGCGTGGCCTGTCGCTCAGCCAGACCATGGCGGTTGGCGATGGCGCCAATGATCTCGACATGATCCGCGCCGCTGGCATGGGCGTCGCCATCCACGCCAAGCCCGCCGTTGCGGCCGAAGCGGGCGTGCGGATCGACCATGGCGATCTCACCGCCCTCCTCTATCTGCAGGGCTATACCGACGAAGACATCGTCCGCTAACCCGCCCACCACCTGCCCAACAAAAAACCCCCGCCACTGGCGGGGGTTTTCGTTTCGCTATCCGGTGCCGCTTAGGGCGTCGGAGCCGCAGCGGGAGCCGGAGCCGGTGCCGCCGGTGCTTCGGGGGCGGGCGCTGCCGCAGGAGCGGTCTCGCCTTCCACTGGCGGCGGCACATCCGTGCCGACGGTCGGGGCCAGTTCGGAGCCGTCGTCCAGCGTCAGGCTAGGCGTAGTGGCATCCTCGATCCCGAGGCCATCAAGGGCCGGACCCTCGCTAGTCGGCACGGCTGGAGCCGGTACCGGTGCAATCGGGGGCGCAAGGTTCGGATTGGCTGCCGGCAATTCGCCATTCGAGCCGAAATACCGGAAGAACTCGCTCTCGGGCGACAGCACCATGGTCGTGCCCGTATTGGACAGTGCCGTCCGGTACGATTCCATCGAGCGATAGAACTCGAAGAACTCAGGATCCTGCCCATAGGCGGCAGCAAAGATCCGGTTCCGGTCGGCGTCACCCGTACCACGGATGATCTCGGCGTCACGCGTTGCCGCTGCCACGATTTCCACGGCCTGACGATCGGCAATGGCGCGCAGCGACTGGGCCTGCTCCTGGCCGCGAGCCCGCAGCAATGCGGCCTCCGCCAAACGCTCGGCGCGCATCCGCTCATAGGTCCGCTCGGACACTTCAGCGGCAAGGTCGGTGCGCAGGATACGCACGTCGACCACTTCGATGCCCAGCTCCGCCATATCGGGACGGATCAGGTCACGGGCTTCCCGCATCATCTGCGGACGCTGTTCCGACAGCGCCGCATTGAATTCACGCAAGCCATAAACCTGGCGCAGCGCTGCATCGAAGCGGGTGGCGATACGGCTTTCGGCAACCTGCAACTGGCCCAGCGCACGTTCGCGGAACAGCCGCGGATCGGTGATCCGGTAGGTCAGGAACGCATCCACCTCGTAAAAGGCGCCGCCCGAAACCTGCACGGTCATGTCAGCGATATCCTGGCGCAGCAGCCGATCTTCGATGATCTGCACGCTGTCCACGATATCGGTCGGGATCTTGAAATAGATGCCCGGCTCGGTGCGGATATCGGTGATCTGGCCAAAGCGCATCACGATGGCCTGGTCGCGCTCATTGACCACATAGATCGACGAGAACAACACATAGAGCGCGAGAACGACGGCAACGCCGATGACAATCAAACGGTTTTGCATGGCTTAGTTCCCGCTCGTCGTGGTGGGAGGAGTGGTCGGTGCATTGCTGCGCGTACGCAGCTCAGGCAATGGCAGATATGGCACCACGCCCTGGCCCCCGGCCCCGCTTTCCATCAGCACCTTGTCGGAGCCGCCCAGCACTTCTTCCATGGTTTCAAGGAACAGGCGCTTGCGCGTCACTTCGGGCGCGTTGACATATTCGGCATAGATCGCGTTGAAGCGTTGGGCCTCACCGGTTGCTTCCTGCACCACGCGGTTGGTGTAGGCTGCCGCATCTTCCCGCAGCGCCGCTGCCCGGCCTCGGGCATCGCCGAGAAGGGTGTTGGCATAGGAACGGGCTTCTTCCTGCAGGCGGTCTTCGTCTTGCTCGGCACGCTGCACTTCGTTGAAGGCATCGGCCACTTCGGCTGGCGGCGCGGCATTTTCGATCGAGATCCGGCCGACGCGAACGCCAATGCCGTAGCTGTCGAGAATGGCCTGGGTGATTTCCTGCACTTCGATGGCGATACCGGCACGGTCGTCACGGAAGATGTCCTGGGCCGGACGACGGCCCACCACTTCGCGCATCGCGCTTTCGCCGGCATTGCGGACCATGTCTTCGGGGTCACGCACATTGAACAGATAGTCGATCGGGCTGGAAACCGACCACAGCACCGAAAAGCGCACATCGACAATGTTCTGGTCGCCCGAAAGCATCAGCCCATCATCGCCGCCCGTGCGTGAGCCCGAGCCGCTAGCACCCGAGCCGCTGGCGCTGCCAATATCGGTCTGGTTCTCGGTAACCGTGACGCGTTCAACCGTTTCGATCGGCCACAGATGGAAATGCAGCCCTGGATTGGACAATTCTGGCTTGGGGGCACCGAACCGTAGTTCAACGCCCACTTCCTGCGGATCAACAGTATAGATGGAGTTCAGCGCCCAAAAGCCGATCACCAGCACAACACCGCCGATAATTGCCCAGCGTCCGCCGGGCAAACCACCCTGGAACCGGTCACGTCCGCGGTTGAGTATATCTTCAAGGTTTGGCGTGTTGCCTGGCCGACGTGGACCGCCGCCACCACCACCGCCACCGGGGGCTTGTCCCCACGGGCCGCCATTATTGCGGCCACCCCCGCCTCCATTACTCTCCCAGGGCATCATAATCCTTTCAGCCATCGTCGTTTACTTGCCGACCTATATAGGCAGGCACAGGGAACCGATCAATGAGCGCGCCCTTAACGACGGGCGTACACTTTGACGCGGTAGGCGGCCTCGTCATCGGCCGATGGGGCGATATCGGGTTCATCCACCACCACCCAAACCTCGGGATCGATCGGGGGAAACAATACGTCCCCCTCCGGCTCCAGCTCGACATGGCTGATGTAAAGCCGATCGGCGCGGTCCATCAGCTGGCGATAGATTTCCCCGCCTCCGATCACCATGATCTCATCGACGTCGTCGGCGCCAGCAATCTCGGCTGCCTTGGTCAACGCGGCTTCAAGAGTTGGCACCACAATCACGCCGGGTGGCCCAAAGTCCTGCCGGCGCGTGATGACAATATTGGTCCGCCCCGGCAGCGGCCGGCCCACTGTGTCATATTGCTTGCGGCCCATCACGATCGGCTTGCCCATCGTGCTGTCGCGGAAATAGGCAAAGTCCGATGGAATGCGCCAGGGAATGGTCTGGGCGCTGCCGATCACCCCATTGCGCGCCACGGCGGCAATCATTGCGATCTGGGCGCTCATGGCTGGCCCAACCTGGCCAAAGCCTCGCCATCCACCCGCACCTTGGTCCATTCATCCTGCATCACGCCACCCTGCCCCAGGTAAAAATCAATCGAAGGCTGGTTCCAGTCCAGCACCCACCATTCCAGCCGGCCTAGCTTCTCGGCGACACAGCGCTGCGCCAGGTGGCGCAACAGCGCCTTGCCAAGACCCTTCCCCCGCAACGCCGGATCCACGAACAGATCTTCGAGCCAGATGCCGTGTCGGCCCTGGAAGGTCGAATAAGTGTAAAACCAGAGCGCGAACCCCGCCGGCTTGCCGTCCCATTCGGCAATCTCGCAGAACACCCGCGGATTGGCACCAAAAAGGTCGCGCGCAATGTCCGCTTCGGTGGCAACCACCTCGTGCTCGAGCTTTTCGTAGCGCGCCAGATCCTTGATGAACCCGAGCACCAATGCTGCATCAGCCGGGGCGGCCGGCCGGATGCGCAGGCTCACGGCTGCGCCTCATGGCGCTGCAGGATCAGGATATCAAGCTCGCGCTGCGGCCAGTAATTGCTTGCTTCCATCTCGAAGGTGGTTGGCCCGATCTTGCGCACATCGGTGCCGCAGAACGACACCAGGTTTTCGGGCGCGCCCTTGTCGACCACAAGCCGGAACCGCTCGATCGCTCCGCCGGCCCAGTTGGAACCGGTCGAAACAATGTAGGAAATCCACCTTTCGGTGAAGGGTGCCGTCCAGGGCTCGCCGGGCTTGGCGGTCTTGAGCACCGCATTGCGGAAGGCCTCGTCTACACAATATTTGCGCTCATATTCCGCGGCAGGGTTGTAGTTGCCACCCGCCTCGTTGAGAAAGCTGATCCCTGCCGTCCCGCCGACGCTAGGCTTGTAGCGATGCACGACCTCAACGGTCGCCCGCGCGGGGAAAGTGGCTTCCCAGGTATAAGCCGCCCGCCAGGTCCAGTATGGCCGATGATGCAGCTCCCACCCTTTGCCCGCATCGAACTCGTCCGGGACGAGGAGCCCGAGATGCAACATTTCGGCAGTCGTCGCCTCGTCGAGCTCGTCTACCGCTTCGGTAGCCGTCTCCCCGAAGGGCAGCAAGGGAATTCCCCGCTTGCGCAAATAGTCGGTACGATCCACCCCCGCCGCAAAGGCATATTCATGCAGCTCCGCCTCGACCGGCACCCCATCGAACGTCGTTTCGAAGCGGAACGGGTTGTCTTCGGGACCATCGGGAAAGGCTACCGGCGACCACGGGTCAGCCGCAATATCGGGCATGGGAAAGGCCACCAGCACATCCTGGTCGACATCCCCATCATTGCGGAACTGGTAAACGACCCGAATCTCCTCGGCCGAGATGAACAGCTCTTCGCTCGCCATGGCGATGGAATTGTTGGACACGAACTCCAGCCCACCCGCGCCGATCACCGCCGAGGTGTCATTGGCCAGCGCCGGGGCCGTCGCCGCCACCCAACAAACAATGCCAATCCAGCGCATCGCAGACCCCTCTTTGCCGGGGACGGCCACGCCCCCGCACCCCGATAAACGCACCCTAGCCCGTCACGCGCAGCGGGGGAAGGAGCCCCTATACGGCAACGGCCGCCTTGATATGCGGATGCGGATCGTAGCCACTGATCGTCACATCCTCGAAGCGGAAGTCCTCGATCCGGGTCACCGCCGGGTTCAGCGTCAGCTGCGGCAATGGCCGCGGCTCGCGCGTCAGCTGCAGGCGCGCCTGCTCCAAATGGTTGGAATAAAGATGCACATCGCCAAAGGTGTGCACGAAATCGCCCACTTCGAGCCCCGTAACCTGCGCCACCATATGGGTCAGCAAGGCATAGGAGGCGATGTTGAACGGCACGCCCAAAAACGTGTCCGCTGAGCGCTGATACAGCTGGCAGCTCAATTTGCCGTTGGCCACATAGAACTGGAACAAGCAGTGGCAGGGCGGCAGCGCCATCTCATCCACTTCAGCCGGGTTCCAGGCCGAAACGATATGGCGCCGGGAGTCGGGCTTGGTGCGGATGGATTCGATGACGGCGCCGAGCTGGTCGATCTTGCGCCCGTCGGGCGCCGGCCAGCTGCGCCATTGCGAGCCATAAACCGGACCGAGATCACCATTCTCGTCAGCCCATTCGTCCCAGATCTTGACCCCATGCTCCTGCAACCAGCGCACATTGGTGTCGCCGCGAATGAACCAGAGCAGCTCATAGATGATGGATTTGAGATGCAGCTTCTTGGTGGTGACGAGCGGAAAGCCCTCCGCCAGGTTGAACCGCATCTGGTAGCCGAACAGCGAGCGCGTGCCGGTGCCGGTCCGGTCGCCCTTGTCGACGCCGTGCTCGAGGATATCGGATAAAAGCTTGAGATAAGGCTGCATGCCCCCAGCCTAGCCGATTCCGGGGCGGCGCGCCTGCCCGTCGCCTCACTTTTCCCCGGTAGCTTCCGCCCTTTTGCGGAGCCGCGGGAGTAGCCTAGTACCGCCGCTGCTGCTGTCTTTGCGTGTCAGCAGTCTCGGTCTAGCCTTGGCTGAAAGGAGCAGCGCCATGACCATCCCTGTTATCGCTTCAAGCCTGCGCCTCCCCGCGCCTTTTCAAAGGCCAGCACGCGAGCAGAAGGAAATCGCACGGTGAGCCCCAGGCTGCGTCCTTTACGCGCGCGCGAGGAGATGCCCGAGTTTGTCCGCGATGCTCTGGGGCAGCGGGGCTTGCGGGACAAATACGACGCCCGCCCGCCCTATCAGCGTAACGACTACCTGCTGTGGATCAACAAGGTGAAGCGTCCCGAAACCAAGCAAAAGCACCTCGAGCAGATGCTTGGCGAACTCGAACGCGGCGGCGTTTACATGGGGATGCGCTGGAACGGCTAGACCGCCGGCTGCACCTGTTCGGTCACCACCTCGAAGCCCGACAGGGTGCCGGGCCCGAACTGGGTCGACAGCGCCACATCGGTGGCATCGCGGCCGATCCCCATCAGCACGCGCCCAATCCGCGGGGTGTTATGCCGCGCATCGGCGGTATACCAGTGCCCGCCCAGATACACCTCGAACCAGGCGGAAAAATCCATCGGCGCCGGGTTGGGCGGAACCCCGATATCGCCCAGATAGCCCGTGCAATAGCGCGCCGGTATATTCATGCAGCGGCAAAGAGTGAGCGCCAGATGCGCAAAATCGCGGCACACGCCCACATGCCCCTGATACGCGCCGAAAGCGCTGCGCGTGCGGTCGGCCTGCCCGTAATCAAACCGGATATGGTTGTGCACCCAATCCAGGATTGCCTGCACCCGCGGCCAGCCTGGCTCGGCAGCGCCGAACAACTCCCAAGCCACCGGCGTCAGCAAATCGGTTTCGCAATAGCGCGAACCCAAGAGGTAGACGAGCGCTTCGTCCGGCAATTCCTCGATTGCGTGCTGATGTGCAGTGGCAGGCACCACATCGGGCAAGCCGGTATCGAACACCCAGAACTCGGTTGAAATGGTCAGCTGCCCCGCCGGGGCAACGATCCTGGTGCAGGAATTGCCGAAGCCATCAAGGTAGTCCCATGCGTCCACCGGCCGTGAAAACACCAGAATCTGCTCGCTCAGCAAATCGGCCCGGCGTGATGGATGCACATGCAGGCAAAGCAGCATGGGCGTAGGTTGGGGACACTGGTAGCTGAGGGTGAAGCCGGCCTTGATCTGCATCGTCTGCACTCCGGGCTTTTGCCGCGCCAGTGTGACACAGGCGCGCGCAAACACCAAGGCCTGCGGATGCTGCCGCCTTTTTGCATCAAGCCATTTGCATCGGGCGGGGGCGCGTCCTATATATGTCGTGCTCGCAAGAGCTATGGCGATAAACTGCCATCGTAATAAACCTTTCGGACCCGGGGGCAGTACCCGGCGCCTCCACCATCTACCCTCCCCGCGAGAGTAGCCAATGGGGGCGAAACAGGATCGACGAGGGCGTAAAGGGTGTGTTTTCGCTCGGTGAGGTACCACCGTTATCGGTCCAAAACTTATAGTTGCAAATGACAACCATAAGGCTCCAGTCGCTCTCGCTGCGTAAGCAGCGCTAGTACTGGGAATCTAAGTCCTCCAGCCCTAGCCGGCTGACAGGCGGGGTCCGCAGGCACCTGGCAACAGAAGCCTGCACTTCCCTCCCCGCTTATCGCCGCAACTTTTGCCTTTGTCCTTGAATTCTCAGGGAACGTGAGGCTGATATGGGCCGTTCTGAATCGACACCAGCCGGAAACTATCGATATGGCCGAAGATCACCTGCGCTACGACATTCTCGCCCAGGAGGCACTGCGCGGCGTCGTGCGCAAAGTCCTGGCAGAAGTGGCCAAGACCGGCCTGCCAGGCGATCATCACTTCTTTATCTCCTTTGTCACTCGCGCCCCCGGCGTGCGCCTGAGCGAAAAGCTCCTGGCGCAGTACGACAAGGAAATGACCATCGTCATCCAGAACCAGTATTGGGACCTCAAGGTCACCGAAACCGGCTTCGAGGTCGGCCTGAGTTTTGATGGCCAGCCCGAACTGCTCGTCATTCCCTTTGCCGCGGTAAAGGGGTTCTTCGACCCCTCCGTGCAGTTTGGCCTCAACTTCGATCCCACGACGGCACCCGCCGGTGCCACGGCCGACGAGATTGCCGAGGCGCGGGAAACGGCTGCCACTGATCAGCCCGCCGCCGACGGCGAAGCCACGGGCGAAAAGGTCATCAGCCTCGACGCCTTCCGCAAGAAGCCCTGATCGGGGCGGTGCAGAAGCGCTCCCTGTCCATTGCCGGCCACCGCACCAGCATCGCGCTTGAACCCGAGTTCTGGGCCGTGCTGGAGCAAATGGCCGCACAATCCGGGCAAAGCCTTGCCGGCCTCGTCAAATCGGTCGACGAAACCCGTCACACCACCAACTTGTCTTCTGCCTTGCGTCTCGCCGCCCTGGCCTGGCTGCAGGGGCGCATTCCGGCTACCGATTAGCGTCCGAAACTCGCGCCCGGCAGCACCTGCAGCGGCGTAAACTCGAGATTGAGCGGCCCCTGCGGCAAAGCCGGTGGCGCCTCCTCGATAGGCTCCTGCGCCGCCTCTGCCTCGGCTTCGGCTTCTGCTTCAAGGCGCTGCCGCTCGGCCTCTTCTTCAGCCAGCCGCTCCGCTTCCGCTGCTTCCTCGGCCAGGCGCGCCGCTTCCTCGGCGGCGCGCTGCTGGCGCTGCTGCTCGATCAGCCTGTTGCGCGCTTCTGCCGCCGCACGCTGCCGCTCGGCATCCTCGATGCGCAAGGCTTCGAGCCGGTCCACCTCGATCTCATTGGCCCGCACCTGGATCGCGCCGACCATCGGCTCGAGGTCGAGCCGCACTTCCGGCGCCCCGATCGTCCCCCCAATCGCGGTAAAGATCTGGCTGGTGTCGTCGCGCACCAGCCCCTGCGGATCAACAAAGCCCTTCGGCGTGAGTGCAAACCGCCCCTGCAGCGCCAGCGTGCGCAGATCAAGGTCAACGCTGCCCGCCAGCCGCGCCGTCGGGTTTTCGGCCAGGAGATTGCCCAGCCGGACCACCCCGCCCGCAATGGTGAATGCGCCAGTGACGCTGGGCGCCCGGAACGGCCCCTCGCCCAGCGCGATCCCCATCAGCGTCGTCAGCGTTTCAGGCGGTGTTTCCAGCACATCCTCGAGCCCTGCCACCGTGCCGAACACATCGGGGTCGAGTCCGGCCGCAGTGAAATCGGCCAGGGTGAAATTGCCTTCCCCCGCCAGGCTTTCCGCCACGCCGGCCAGGCTCGCACCCGTGCCCTCGAACTGCACCCCGCCATCGAGCCTGCCACCGAGCACCGATGCCAGCCCTGCCGGCGCCAGGCCAGCCAGGTCAACCCCTGCCACCGACAATCGCCCGGTGACGGTCTTGTCGGCCAGCGCCCCCGAGCAACACACCGCGCCATCGAGCCGCACTTCGCCATTCCCCGCCCGCGCCGTAAAGCCCGCCAGGCGCAAACGGTTGTCGTCCCAGGCCAGCTCCCAGCCCGCATCGCGCAGCAACGGGGCACCCCCGGCAGAGATGGCCTCCGCGGTGACCCGGACCGAGCCCCGCGTACCGCGCCCTCCAGCGCCCGCACTGATCGGCCCTTCGGGCCAGGCGCCATCCGCCCCTACCAGCGCCGCCGGTCCAAACACCGTCGCCGCAATCCCCTCGACGCTCGCCGCCTCGAGGGTCAGCTCCCCCTCCAGCGCCGCCGCATCGCCTCTTCGTGTCCGCGTCAGCCTGCCCGAAAAGCCGGCATCCCCAGCCTGGCCGCCGATCTCGCTCAGGGCCAGCACGCGCTCGCCTTCGAACCGCAATTGCGCACCGACACTTACGCCCGGCAGACTCACCCCATCGGCCCCCACCACCTGCGCCAGCCCGCTGGCATCCTCGAGCGCGAGCTCGATGCGCCCATCGCCCTGCAACTCGCCCGTGTCGGCCACCGCGACATCACCGTTGAAGCTCACCCGTTCCTCGCCCAGGCTCGCATTGAGCCCAAGGGTAAAGCCGTTCTCGGCGTTGCCCTGCAGCCCTGCCACCACCAGCGCCGAGCCGCTGCCGCTGAACACCACCGCATCACCGAGTCCCAACTGCCGCGTCAGCGCCTCGATATCCGTGCTTTCGAGATTGGCTTGCAGGCGCACTGGCGCCGACAGCGCCCCGTTGAGCCCACCCGACAATTCCGCCCGCCCATGCAGCGCCGCGGTCCCGAGCGTGCCGTCGAGGGTCAGCGATTGCGCGCCCCCATCGACGGGCGCCGCCAGATCGAAGCGCAGATCAGCGGGAGCCGAACCCGCCAGCCATTGCCGCCAACCCTCCGGCACCGCCAGCAGGTCGTAAACGGCACGCAGCGCCGGCGCATCGGCCGCCGCAATCTGCACGCTGCCATCCCCGCTGATCACCGGTTCCGTCAAACTCCCTGCCAGCTGCAATTGGGCATCCAGCCCCACGCCCCCCAGGTCAGCTGCCGCGAGCCGCTCCAGCCGCAATTGCCCTGGCGACCACTCGCCTTGCGCCTGCAGCTCGCGTCCCGCCTGCCCCAGCACTTCGGCGCTGCGGGCATTCACGGCAAAGCTGCCTTCGGGAAAGCTGTTGCCGAATTGCGGTTCATTGCCGATGCCCGGCAGCAGCGCCGCCAAAATTGCGCTGCCCTGGCCACCGAGCTCACCCAGCTGCGCCACCACGTCGAGCCGCGGTTCCTCGCCGAACCCGATCCGCATTTCGAGCCCATGCACCTGCTCGTCCAGGGTCAGCCGACCGCCCGTCAGTCCCAACGCGTCGGGACCCAGGATCACCCGGGCCGCGAGCGAGCCCGGCTGGTTGAACAGCGGATTGTCTTCGGCTGGCTTGCGCCACAGCTGCGCCAGCGCATCGAGCCTTTGGCTGGTCAGTGCCAGCTCGCCCGTGAACACGGGCTGGTCCCCTTCGCCCGTCACCATTCCCTGCGCGCGCAACTCGGTTTCCCCCGGCAGGCGCGCGATCAGTTGCTCGATGCGCCATTGGCTGCCATCGCTGCGCGCATCGAGCCGCAAATTGCGTAAGGCGAAGCCGCGCAAGCCCACCTCTGCCAGATCAACCCCGATCCGCCCAGGCAGCTGCGGTACCGGTGCCGCGGGCAATTCCGCCAGCATCCGCACCAGTTCATAAGGCAGATCAGCAGTGTTTTCGTAAGCGTCGCGCGGCGGCAGCGCAAATACGCCCCCCGAAATCACCGCATCGAAACTGCGCTGCGCGCCCAGCTGGATGCTGGCCGCGCCAGTCAGCCGCGTTCCCGCCCGCGTCTCGTCAGGCTGCAAGGTGTAACCGGACAAGACAATCCGGTCGGCAGACCCGCTGACGGGGCTTTCAAACACCAGATCGCCATGGATCGCATCGGCGTTTTCGCCCGCTGGCGGGGTTTGTCGATATACCAGCCGGCCATCCAGCTTGGGCGCCATGCCACCCAGCAGCACGCCCTCAAGGCTCAGCGATGAGGAGCGATCCACCGGCTCGAGATAAAAGCTCACGCGGCTGCTGCCATCGCCTTCGGGCACCGCAGCGTTGAACCGCAAGGCATAGCGGCGATCAGCGTAATCGGCATTGCCCTGAAACTGGAACGGTCCCGAAAAACTCGCCAGCCGCAATTCGCCATCGAGATCGTCGAGCACGAAGTTGTCGCCGGCCCGCCGGTCCGCCAGGCGAATCGTTGCATCCACGATGCTCGCCTGCTGCAGCGCCACGGCCGAGCGATCACCCGAAACATCGACGCCGCTGCCAAACAACCCGCTTTCATCCACGGTGAAGTCGATCACCGGTTCGCGCAGCACCAGCCGGGTGACATTGTAGTTGTCGCGCAGGAAATCCATCAGCGAGAATTCAGCTTCGACCGAGCCAACCGTCGCGGCCGGCTCCTCGGGGGAACCCACCAGCACATCGGAAAATTCGAGGCGCGGATTGGGCAACAGGCTGAAGGCGATGTCGCCACGCACCGTCACAGGAGTGCCGAGCACGCTTGTGGCCAACTCTTCCATCCGCCCGCGATAATCGCTCCAGCGGATGAAATAGGGTGCGATGAATGCGCCGGCGAGCACGATGATCGCCAGGGTACCGATGATGATATAGATGCGGTTCAGCACGGCGCGTGTTCACCCGGTGTTCGCAGCGGAGTTTAGGCAAGCCCGCGCCTCGCGCAACCCCGCCTGTCCCCGCATATCAGCGCATTCGCGCCTTTGGCGAGCCTTGCTTGTCGCTGAGGCGGTAAAAGGGCTGAAGGATGGCCCGCGAAACGGCAAATCGGCCCCAATATGGCCGTGCTGCCCGGCGATGGACCATGCCGCGTTCTATACACCGGCGCCCTGCGCACCTATATTGCGGTGAGAACAAACCAAGATTCGTCAATCCTCGCGCCGCGCCGCACGATGGCGCCAGGCGATGGAAAGCAACTCGATGCCCGCTGAAGCTCACGACCATGACCGCCCCGCCCCCGGGCCGATCACCAGCCAGCTGCGCCGCGCCGCCGCGCCAGATTATCTGTCCGGGCTCAATCCCGAACAGCGCGAAGCGGTGGTCTCGACCGAAGGCCCGCTCCTCGTGCTCGCGGGCGCCGGCACCGGCAAGACGCGCGTTCTGACCACCCGCATCGCCCATATCCTCAACCAGCGCATGGCCTGGGGCAGCCAGATCCTTGCCGTGACCTTCACCAACAAGGCCGCCGCCGAGATGAAGCGGCGCATCCACGACATCGTGCCCAGCCTGGACGGACTGCCCTGGATGGGCACGTTCCACTCCGTTTCCGCCCGCATCCTGCGCGCCCATGCCGAACTGGTGGACCTCAAGCCCCAGTTCACCATTCTCGATACCGATGATCAGATCCGGCTGATCAAGCAGTTGCTGGCCGCAGAGAACATCGATGAGAAGCGATGGCCTGCTCGGCAATTCGCCGGCATGCTCGACGCCTGGAAAAACCGCGGCTGGCTGCCCAAGGACGTGCCAGCTGCCGAAAGCGGCTTTTACGCCAATGGCAAGGGCGGCAAGCTCTACTACGACTATCAGTCCCGGCTGAAGACGCTAAACGCCGCCGATTTCGGCGATCTGCTGCTCGAATGCATTCGCCTGTTCCGGGAAAATCCCGAAGTGCTGGCCGAGTACCACCGCAAGTTCAAATACATGCTGGTGGACGAATACCAGGACAGCAACACCGCCCAATATCTCTGGCTGCGCCTGCTGGCCCAAGGCAAGCCGGCGCCCGAAGCCAATATCTGCGTCGTGGGTGACGACGACCAGTCCATCTATGGCTGGCGTGGCGCGGAAGTGGACAACATCCTGCGCTTTGAAAGCGATTTCCCCGGCGCCAAGGTGATCAAGCTCGAGCGCAATTATCGCTCCACTGCCAATATCCTAAAGGCCGCGTCGACCCTGATCGCCTTCAACGAAGGCCGCTTGGGCAAGACGCTCCACACCGATATTGCCGAAGGCGGCGAGCTGGTGTCCTTCACTCAGGTCTACGACAGCGAGGAAGAAGCGCGCACGGTCGGCGAGGAGATCGAGCAGTACCAGCGCGCCGGTGAGCCGCTCAATTCAATGGCGATCCTCGTGCGCGCCTCCTTCCAGATGCGCGAGTTCGAAGAGCGCTTCATCACCCTTGGGCTCAACTACCGCGTTGTCGGCGGCCCGCGCTTTTACGAGCGCAAGGAAATCCGCGATGCGCTGGCGTATCTCAGGCTCGTCGCGCAACCCGCCGACGACCTCGCCTTCGAGCGCATCATCAACGTGCCCAAACGCGGTCTCGGTGATTCCACCGTCAACATGCTGACCGCCACCGCCCGCCACCAGCGCATCCCGCTGCTCCAGGCAACACGCATGATGGTGCAAACCGAGGAACTCAAGCCCAAGCAGCGCACCACGTTGCGCAGCCTTGTTACCCAGTTCGACGATTGGGCCTATCGCTCCCAAAGCCTGCCGCCCTACCAGCTGGTCGAGCAGATCCTCGAGGAAAGCGGCTATATGGACATGTTGGCGGCCGACCGGTCGGCCGAATCCGACGGGCGCAAGGAAAACCTCAAGGAACTCAGCCGCTCCATGGAAGAGTTCGAAACCCTGGGCGGTTTTCTCGAACACATCTCGCTTGTCATGGAGCGCGACAGCGTCGAAGCGACCGATGCGGTCACCATCATGACCCTCCATTCCGCCAAGGGGCTCGAATTCGACACTGTGTTCCTGCCCGGCTGGGAGGATGGCACCTTCCCCAGCCAGCGCTCCATGGACGAATCCGGTCGCGCCGGGCTCGAGGAAGAACGGCGCCTGGGCTATGTCGGCATTACCCGCGGCCGCAAGCGCGTGCGCATTTCGGCCGCCCAGAACCGGCGCATCCACGGCCTCTGGCAGTCCGCCATCCCCTCCCGCTTCATCGACGAACTGCCTGCCGACGCCGTTGAAGTCACCGACCGCGGCTCCGCTTATGGCGGCTATGGCTATGGCGGGGGCGCGAGCTCGCGCTTCAACAAGGCCGACCCGTTCGAAAGCGTCTATCAGACCCCCGGCTGGCAGCGCGCCCGCGCCCAGCAGGCCAGTCGCAAGGGCGGCGGCCCCACCACCATCGAGGGTGAACTGGTCGCCCGCTCGGTGGATCTGGGCTCAAGCTCGGGCTATGCCGCCGGCGAGCGCGTCTTCCACCTTAAGTTCGGCTACGGCCTCATCACCGATATCGAGGGCAACAAGCTGACCATCGAGTTCGAAAAAGCGGGCCGCAAGAAAGTGCTCGATAGCTTCATCAAAAAGGGCTGACCGTCATGATCGTTTCCACCACCCCCACGCTAGAAGGCCGCCCGATCCGCGAATATCGCGGCATTGTCACGGGCGAAGTGATCGTGGGTGCCAATGTGTTCAAAGACCTCTTTGCCGGCATCCGCGACTTTGTCGGCGGCCGCTCGGGCGCCTATGAATCCACCTTGCGCCAGGCGCGCGAGCAGGCCTTCGAGGAACTGCGCGACGAAGCCCGCCGCCTCGGCGCCGATGCCGTGGTCGGCGTCGATATCGACTATGAAGTTGTCGGCGACAGCGGCTCGATGCTGATGGTCTCGGTCTCGGGCACCGCGGTCAAGCTCTAGCCTTAGTCTTCGGCCGGCACGATCTGCGGCAGCAGCCCCACGCCCCCGAGCGGCTCGGTTTCGAACCGCTCGCCAAACCCGGCAATGATCGGCCGGGCCCGCGCAATCATCTGCTGCACGCGTGGCAGCTGCAGCGAAGCGGCGTGGCTATCCTTGTTGTCCCACACCTCGGTGACCCAGATCCCGTCCGTGCTCGCCGGATCGATGGCCACCACATAGGAGAGGCACCCCGGCATCCGCGCATTGCCCTCCATCAGGATTTCCAGCAAGTCCACCCGCTTGCCCGGTGCCGCCAAAAGCTTTCCGATCAACCCGTACATGGTATTTTCCTCCCCAACCCCCTAGAAGGGCACCATCGCCCTGCTCTCTTTTGGAAGCCCTGCATGTCTGTCGATCAACTCTCCACCCCGCTCTCCAAGGATGACGCTTATAAGCTGGTCGATGCCGTGATGGAGCGCGACGACCTCGCGCTCACCGCCTCTGCCCATGAGAACGAAGCGACGGGCGAATGGTTCTTCGAAGCCGTCTGCGATTCGCCGCCCGATCTCGAAGCCTTCTCCGCCCTCGCCCGGCAAACCCTCGGTGGCACCGTGCAATGGAGCGTCACGACACTCGATCCCGAAGTGAACTGGGTGGCCAAATCCCTTGAAGGCCTGCCCCCCGTGATCGCCGGCGGCTTTTATGTCTATGGCAGCCACCACGAAGGTGCGATCCCGCATGGCTATACCGCCATGAAGATCGACGCTGCCCAGGCCTTCGGCACCGGCCACCACGAAACCACCACCGGCTGCCTTGAAGCCATTGATCGCGTCCTCAAGCGCGGCCGCCCTCGGCGCATGCTCGATGTCGGCACCGGCACCGGGGTCCTTGCCATCGCGCTGGCCAAGCGCCTCAAGACCCCGGTGATCGCCAGCGACATCGATCCCATCGCCGTCACCACCACCGCCGAAAATGCCGCCATCAATGGCGTATCGCGCTTCATCGTGCCCATCGAGGCCACCGGCCTCAACCACCCCACGATCCAGGCCGGCGCGCCCTATGACCTGATCGTCGCCAATATCCTCGCGGGGCCCCTCACCGCGCTCGCTCCCGCCATGGGCCGCATCGCCGAGCCCGGCGCCTCCATCATTCTGTCGGGCATTTTGGAGCACCAGTCGCGCGGCGTCATTGTCGCCTATGCCCGCCAGGGCATGGTGCTGGTGCAAAAGCTGCAGCGCAAGGAATGGACCACCCTGATGCTGCAAAAGCGCTGAGGCGCAGCCCCTAAAAAGCAAAATCCCCGAACGCAGGTTCGGGGATCCTCGGATCAGCTCGTGATCAGGTCCGGCAAAAAACCAAACAGCGGCCTCAGGGGCGCTTGGTGAAGGCGCCGATCAGCTGGTGCTGCATGTGGTAGTTGCCCGGACGGCTGGTTTCGCGACCGCGCGCATCCACGACGGAACCCAGCGCCTTGCGGAAGTCGATCTTGTTCTCGGCCATTGCAGCAAACTCCATGCACGGTGACGACAAATCTTATCGCCGCGTTCACATCTAGGCCGAACCGCCTACCGGGGTAAGGCCCGCGCGCACAGACCAGCCATGCCAGTCCTGCAACCCCGGTTACCGCCGCTTTAATCTCCCGTCGGCGCCCGGTTTTCCATCCGCCTCATACCCCGCTACAATGGGGTCAAACCTCCCATGCTTCCGAGGACTTCCCATGCCCGCCACCTTCCCGCCCGCCATCTTCCAGAGCTTTGCCGAAAAGTCCGACCCGGCCAATGTTGCGCCCCGGCTCCAGGCCTTGCGGGCGCAAATGTCGCAGGCCGGTGTCGATGGCTTCCTCATCCCGCGGGCCGATGCCCATCGCGGCGAATCAGTGCCCCCGAGCGAAGCGCGCCTCGCCTATGTCACCGGCTTTACCGGTTCCGCCGGCGTCGCCGTGATCGGCCCCGAGCGCGCCGCCCTTTTTATCGATAGCCGCTACACCCTCCAGGCTCCCGCCCAGACCGACACCACCTTGGTCGATGTCATCGAAATCGGCCAGGGCACCACCCTCGGCACCGAAATCGGCAACTACGTGCCGGCCAATGGCGTGCTGGCCTATGATCCCTGGCTCCATACCCCCGCCGAAATCCGCGAGCTGACCGAGCGCCTGGCCGGCCGCGTCACCCTGCGCCCGGTTGCCAACCTCGTCGACGCCATCTGGACCGACCGTCCCGCTCCGCCCAACGCCCCCATCACCCTGCGCTCGGACAATCTCACCGGCAAATCCAGCGCCGGCAAGCTCGAGGACCTCGCGACGGCGCTTCAGGCCGAAGGCGCCGATGCCGTCGTTCTGAACCTGCCCGAATCCATCTGCTGGCTGCTCAATATCCGCGGCAGCGACGTGCCCAACGCGCCCTTCGTCCTGGGCTATGCCACGGTCGACAAGGACCGCAATGTCGCCCTTTACGTCGATGGCGCCAAGCTCACGCCCGAGCGCCTGGCTGCCATCCGCCCGCTCGCCGACCTCGTCCATCCCGTAGCCGAGTTCCCCGCCGCGCTCGAAGCGCTTGGCGGTGCCGGCAAGCGCGTGCTAGTGGATCCCGCCACCGCGCCCGAAGCGGTCGCAGCCGCCCTCAAAGCCGCTGGCGCCACGCTCGTGGAAAAACGTGACCCGGTGCTGCTGCCCAAGTCGCGCAAGAACGAGGCGGAACTGGCCGGCATGCGCGAAGCCCACAAGCTCGATGGCATCGCTCTCGCCAAATTCCTCGCCTGGTTCGCCCAGAGTGCACCCACCGGCACCCTGACCGAGATCGCCATCGTTACCGCCCTTGAAGCCTTCCGCCGCGAGGAGCCCACCTGCCTCGACGCCAGCTTCGACACCATTTCAGGCGCCGGCCCCAATGGGGCCATCGTGCACTACCGCGTGACCGAAAAAACCAACCGCACCCTCGCACCGGGCGAGCTCATGCTGGTGGATTCGGGCGCACAATATCTCTCGGGCACTACCGACATTACCCGCACCATGGCGTGCGGCCCCGCCACCGATGAACAGCGCGACCGCTTCACCCGCGTCCTCAAGGGGATGATCGCCATTTCGATGGCCCGCTTCCCTAAGGGCACGTCGGGTGCCCAGATCGATGTGCTCGCCCGCCAGTTCCTGTGGCAGGCCGGGGTCACCTATAATCACGGCACCGGCCACGGCGTGGGCGCCGCCCTCAGTGTGCACGAGGGCCCCATCGGCATCTCCTCGCGCTACACCCTGCCGCTCGAGCCGGGCATGGTGCTGTCCAATGAGCCCGGCTACTACAAATCAGGCGAATACGGCATCCGCATCGAAAACCTCCTCGCAGTCCGCGACAGCGCCGTAGCTCCCGGCTTTCTCGAATTCGAAACCCTGACCCTCGTCCCCATCGATCGCCAGCTGATCGACGAGACCCTCCTCCTGCCCCCAGAACGCGCCTGGCTCAACACCTACCACGCCCGCGTCCGCACCGAGATCAGCCCCCACCTCACCGGAGAAGTCAGAACCTGGCTCGAAGCCGCCACAGCGCCGCTCACAGATTGATCCTCTCCTTTTTCGATCCACCAGCTCATCAGTCGACACCCTCCCCCTAGCGGGGAGGGATCAAGGGTGGGGGGCCATCCAGCCCCGATCTACGAACGATCAACACCAACCGATCTGGGCGCCCCCACCAGCCCCTCAGTGAGCCTTCCCTCCCCCTTGAGGGGAGGGACCGAGGGAGGGGGTCGCCGAACGGAGCACTGCGGCCACCCATGCGAAAACCACTCCACCTTCGACCAGGATCGGGTAAACGAAGCGGGAGAAATGACGATCCAGTTCCACCCATCGACCCCCTCCCCAACCCTCCCCTCCAAGGGGAGGGAGGCCCACGCCCGAGATCGTGCGTCTAGGTCCACAGCCCCGCAGTCAGCCTTCCCTCCCCCTTGAGGGGAGGGATCGAGGGTGGGGTTCAGGCGGCCCCACATGCTCGGAGTCTGCCGAGGCACGCCCCCCTCAAGAGCGAGAAGACGAGGGAGCCAGCCCCTCACTCCCCCTGCGCCTCGGCAAAAATCTCGCTCAGCCGATACGAGTTCTCCGGATCGTTGGACGCTACATCGTCGATCTTCCAGCCGCCGTCTTCCAGCACTAGCTCATAGGTCAGCTCGGTCGGCTCGCCGAAGTTCTCAAAGCTCACTTCCACCACCGCCGCATCGCCGGTCACCGCCGCTTCACCGATGGCAAGGTCAGTGATCTCGAAATCCTGCCCATTGATGAAGGGGTCGAACGACAACGCGCCCATCTCGCCCTCCGGCGTATTTTGCGCATCGGCGTCGTAAAGCGCCTGTAACGCCGCCGAGCGGAACTGGGACTCGTCCTCGGCGAACTCACCCGAGAAATAAGGCGCGTAGAACGCCTCCAGCAGCGCCTCGGGGGTTGGGAATGGCTGCGCCATCGCCCATCCACTCAAGCCCAAAACCGCCATGGCGGCCAGCATCATCACGCGCATCTTGCTCTCCATCCCATCCGGGGCGGGAGCCCTGCCCCGCCTGCCGTCCCAAACCCATGCTCGCGACCACCCGTCAGCGAAGCGGCTCACGGCGTGACCCGCTCGAACCACTCTTCTTCGCTGATCACCTCAACCCCAAGCTCCTCGGCCTTTTTGAGCTTGGAGCCGGCGCCGGGCCCCGCCACCAGAATATCGGTTTGCGCCGAAACCGAGGCGGCAACCTTCGCGCCCAGCCGTTCGGCCATCGCCTTGGCTTCCGACCGGGTCATCTTTTCGAGCGATCCGGTAAACACCACGGTCTTGCCCGCCACCACGCTATCGACTGCAATGGTCACCACATAGGGTTTCGGCTTTACCTCCTTGAGGAGATCATCGAGGGCCTGGATGTTGCGCTCATTGCCGAAGAACGCCAGCACCGACGAGCGCACGGTTTCCCCGATGCCGTTGATCTGGGGAAAGACCGGGCTGATCTCGCCTTCATGGTTGGCCGAATCCACCGCCGAGTCGCGCAACGCCTCGATTGTCCCGAACGTGCGCGCCAGCAGCGCCGCCGTGGTTTCCCCGACATGGCGAATCCCCAGCGCAAAGATGAAGCGATCGAGCTCCGGCTCGCGTCGAGCATCGATGGCGTCAAACAGCTTGCGGACGGATACGGCGCCGAACCCCTCCACGTCCTTCAATTTCTTGACCGAGCGCTCGTCGCGCGCCCGCAAGGTGAAGATATCGGCCGCCCGCGCGATCCGCCCTTCGGCATAGAACTGTGCTACCTGCTTGTCGCCCAAGCCATCGATATCCATCGCGTTGCGCCCCACAAAGTGCTTGAGGCTTTCCACCGCTTGGGCCGGGCAGATCAACTCGCCGGTGCAGCGGCGCACCGAATCGAGCTTGCCGGTTTTTTCGTTGATCTCGCGCACCGCGTCGGACCCGCAGGCCGGGCATTGATGGGGATACACAAAGGGCTGCGCATCGACGGGGCGCTGCTCCATCACCACATCGACGATCTGCGGGATCACGTCCCCGGCGCGCTGCACCACCACCGTGTCGCCAATGCGCAGATCGACGCCATTGCGGATCGGCTCGCCATTGCTGCCCTTGCCCGCGATATAATCTTCATTGTGCAAGGTGGCGTTCTCAACCACCACGCCACCCACCGTCACCGGCTGAAGCCGCGCCACCGGGGTCAGCGCTCCGGTGCGCCCCACCTGGATGTCGATCCCCAGCAGCACGGTGGTCGCCTGCTCAGCTGGAAATTTATGCGCGATCGCCCAGCGCGGCGCGCGCGACACGAACCCCCAGCGCTCGCGCAGGTCCAGCCGGTCGAGCTTGTAGACCACGCCATCGATGTCATAGCCGAGGCTCGCCCGCTGTGCCTCGATCTTGCGGTACTGCTCCAGCAACTCGCTCACCGAAGCCGTGCGGGTCAGCAGCGGATTGACCACAAAGCCCCAGTCGCGGAACTTCTGCATTGCGTCCCACTGCGTCGCCGCCGGTGGCGCACTCGCCTCGCCCCAGGCATAGGCAAAAAAGTTGAGCTTGCGGCTGGCGGTGATTTTGGGATCCTTCTGGCGCAGCGACCCGGCCGCAGTGTTGCGCGGATTGACAAACTCCTGCCCGCCAAACTTGGCCGAATGATCCTTGAGCCGCTTGAACTCGGCATGGGTCATATAAACCTCGCCGCGGATCTCGATCAGGTCAGGCCAACCCTCCCCCTCAAGCTTTGCCGGGATATCGGCGATCGTCCGGAGGTTCTCGGTGATGTCCTCCCCCACCGTCCCATCGCCGCGCGTGGCGCCACGCACAAACACGCCCTTCTCGTAGCGCAATGATGCTGAAAGCCCGTCGATCTTGGGTTCAGCCGTAAACTCGAGCTGCATGGCCGGATCGCGCGCCAGGTCCTTCTCGAAGAACTTGCGCCCCCGCTGCACGAACTCGGCCACCTCCTCATCGGCAAACGCATTGCCCAGGCTGAGCATCGGCACGCCATGCCGAACCTTGGCGAAGGCTTCGGCTGGCGCCGCACCCACCGTTTCGGTCGGGCTGTCTGCCCGCACCAGTTGCGGAAAGCGCTCCTCGATTGCCGCATTGCGCTGCCGCAACGCATCGTATTCCGCGTCGGTCATCACCGGCGCATCCTGCTGATGATAGGCGAGATCAGCCTCGCGGATCAGCATGGCCAGCCGGGCCAGCTCCTGCTGCGCCTCCGCTTCGTTCAGATCGCGTTCATCTTTGTGGCTGAAATCGGACATGGGAGCACTCTGACTGGGTGGTCGCCTGCGGCGCGGCGGTCAAGAATACTCCAGCAAGCTACTCCACAGCCAGCCTTTCCGCCCCCCGAACCCTGGCTTTCCCCGCCGATTCACGCACCACCAGATGCGCTGCAAACGAGATCCGAACCGCCACATCCGGCGCTATGCGCCCCTTGATCCGGTCATCCAGCACCCGCACCAACCCTGCCCCGATCTGGCGCCCATGCACCCTAACCGTTGTTAGGTGCGGCGTGATCTGGGTAGCGGCAGAATAGTCGCCAAACCCTACCACCGAGACATCTTCCGGGATCCGATAGCCCAGCGTCAGCAGCTCGGTCACCACCGTCAGCGCCATCCCGTCATGGGCGCAAAAGAGGGCCGTCGGCTCGAAACCATCTGCCTTCGCTTCCTTCAGATGCGCGGTGAAGCGCTTCTCGCTGTGGAACTTGATCTCCCGAAACTCCACGTCCTCTCGGGCTTCCAGCACTTCGCGCATGCCATAGAACCGCTCGGTGCGGCCGCGATAACCAGGCGTGCCATGCACATAGGCGATGTTACGGTGACCCAGTTCAATCAGGTAATTAGCCACCGCGGCGCCGCCCTCATGATCGGTGCCTGACACGAGATCAAATGGTGCCAGAGGGTCCACCCACCCATTGCGCGCCATGGGAATGCCGAGTTCCTTGATGCGCGTCATGCTTTCCAGCGAATGTGGGCCAACCAGAGCAACACCCTGACATTGCAAGGCAAACTCCTCCACTTCATCCAGCAAATGAGTGGAAGCCATGCGCACCTGATAGCCGTATTTCTGCGCTTCGGTGTGAAAGCCACTCTGCACCAGCAGGTGCAGTTCCGAGTTTACGAGGTCGGTGTCGTGGAACACGATCCCCAGCGCCGGCACGCCGCTGTCGCCACCCGCGCGTTCATAGCCAAGCTCGTCGGCCACCTGCTGCACCCGCTGGCGCGTTGCCTCACTGACACCGTCCTTGCCGGACAGCGCCCGCGAAACCGCAAATTTGGAAAGCCCCATATGCTGGGCGATAGTGGACAAGGTAACGCGTGCCATCGAAGCTCCTTGTAAGGCTCAGTTCGAGGTACTGCCGCAGCCTTGCATCCACCTACCCTGCCCAATAATCCACATCAATAACAACATAACGCTTTACCTAACGATTTTGTAGTCGCAAGCTCCCCGGCAGCTGACAACGCCATAGGCGGTTAGTTTTTTGGAGGAGATATTCATGGTATCCATCAGCCGCAGGGCTTTCATCGTCGCCAGCTCCGCACTTGTCGGCGCTGCTGCCATGCCGGGCTGGGCCTGGGCCCAGACCACCGGGGAATCAGCCTTCCTTAAGGCGCGCGTCGACAGCGGCGAACTGGCCCCCGTCGCCGAACGCCTGCCCGCCAACCCGCTCGTTATCACCCCGCTCGAGCGCGTCGGCCAGCAAGGCGGCGACTGGAACCACGCCCTCGTCGGGGGCGGCTCCCTCTCCATGCTGGTGCGCTACCAAGGCTATGAGCCGCTGGTCCGTTACAACCAGGATTGGTCGGGACTCGTTGAAAATGTTGCTGAATCCTGGTCGGTGAACGACGCCGCGACCGAGTACACCTTCACCCTGCGCAAAGGTCACAAGTGGTCCGACGGCCATCCCTTCACCACCGCTGACGTCCAGTTCTGGTACGACGCCTACTTCATGGACCCCGAAACCTCCCATGGCAGCAATGCGTGGTGGATGGTCGATGGGGAACCTGCCAAGCTCGAAGTGGTCGACGAGCAGACCTTCAAAGTCATCTTCCCCGGCCCCAACGGCTTTTTCGTGCAGCAGCTCGCCTGGGCCAACCAGGACCAGCTGACCCGCACCCCTAAGCACTACCTTGAAAAATTCCACATCCGCTACAATCCCGAGGCCGATGCCCTCGCCAAGGAAGCGGGCCTTGAAAGCTGGATTGCGCTGTTTCAGCGCGAGATCGGCATGCTGGACGACAACACCTTCTACCAGAACGGCAACCGCCCGACGCTCAACGCCTGGGTGTTTGATCGCGCCCCCGGCTCCAGCACCGAACAGGCCATCGCCACCCGTAATCCCTACTACTACAAGGTCGACACCGCCGGCACCCAGCTGCCCTATTTCGATCGCGTCGTTTACCAGATGGTCGCCGATCCCGAAGTGCTGCTGCTCAAGACGCTGCAGGGCGAGGTCGACATCATGGACCAGTATATCGCCACGCCGGCCAACAAGCCGGTCCTGTTCGACAGCCAGGAGACGGGCGACTACAGCTTCTATACGCTCAAAGAAACGGCCGCTAACGTCATGGCCTTCCAGCTCAACCTTAACCACAACGATCCCGTCAAGAACGCCCTGTTCAACAACAAGGCGTTCCGGCAGGCGCTTTCGGTCGCTATCGACCGGCAGGCCATGATCGATGCGGTCTTTGTGGGTCAGGGTTCCCCTGCCCAGCCTTCTATGCGCGAGGGTGATCCGCTCTACAACGAGCAGTTGGCCAAGCAATTCACCGAATACGATCCAGCCAAGGCTAACGAGATGCTCGACGCCATCATCCCCAACAAGGATGGCGAGGGTTATCGGCTGGACGAGCAAGGCCGTCGCGTCACGATAATCTTCGAGATCGACCAGACCCGTACGACCTTCCTCGACATGTTCGAGCTGGCTATCCCGATGTTCCAGGCGGTCGGCATTGATGCGCAGATGCGCACCATGGACCGCTCGCTCTGGGAAGAACGCGTGCGGCGCGGTCGTGAATACGATGCCACCGCGCACCAGTTCGGAGCCAATTCCGGCATTGCCGCCATGCTCGACGCGCGCTTCTACGTGCCCATCAACAACAACTGCTTCTATGCCCCCGGCTGGGCGCTCTACTACACCCAACCCGACAATGAAGCGGCGGTTGAGCCTCCCCCGGAGGTTAAGGCGCAGCAGGAGCTCTACCGCGATCTCGTCGCCACTGCCGACCCGGCTGGCCAGAACGAGCGCATGGCGCAGGTCCTACAGAACGCGGCCGATCTGTTCCTCACCTTCGGCGTCAGCCTCCCCCCCGATGGCTATGGGATCGTCAAGAACAACGTGGTGAACCTGATGAAGGAGATGCCCAACTCCTTCGGCTGGCCCACCCCTGGCCCGGCCCGCCCCGAGCAGTTCTTCAAGAGCTAACTGCCGCTAACCAGTCGCCCTTTTCCACTCCGCCGCCCCTACCGGGCCGGCGATAGCGAACCCATGCCCAGGGACATCCCATGCTCGACAGCAAGTCGCAGACAACCGACCACCTCCGCACTCATGACTGGTACAAGTCAGCGACCCGCTGGACGCAGCTCACCCTGGCCGAAGACGACCCCATCAAATACGACCCGGCCTTCTGGGTGGACGTGTTCAAGCGCACGCGCTCCAACGCCACCTGCCTGAGCGCGGGCGGCTATATCGCCTATTATCCCTCCAAGGTGCCGCTGCATTACGTGTCCAAGTTCATTGGCGATAGCGATCCGTTCGGTGAGCTGGTCGCCGGCGCCCGCAAGCTCGGGATGCACGTCATGGCGCGCGTCGATCCGCACGCCATCCACCAGGATGCCGCCGACGCCCATCCGGAATGGATTGCCGTGGATAAGGACGGCAACAAGCGTCGCCACTGGGCGTTCCCGGAAGTTTGGGTGACCTGCGCCTATTCAGACTACAACTTCAAGTTCATGCCCGAAGTGCTACGCGAGCTGACGTCCAACTACGATATCGACGCCATCTTCGCCAATCGCTGGCAGGGCCATGGCGTCTGCTACTGCAATGCCTGCAAGAGCAATTTCCGCGAAGCAACCGGACACGAACTGCCCCTCGATCAGAAGCTCGAGAACCCCGCCTGGCTAGCCTGGACCGCCTGGCGCCGTGGCGTGCTGAGCCGCCTGGTGGTGGAATGGGACGAGGTGATGAAGGCCATCAAGCCGCATACCAGCTTCATCCCCAATATGGGCTCGGTATCGTTGACCGAGTTCGACCTCGAGATCATCGAGAAATACTGCCCCTTCCTGTGCGTCGACGATCAGGGCCGCCGGGGGACCGAACCCGTGTGGATGAGCGGGCGCAACGGCAAGCGCATGCGCGCGACCTTCCGCGACCGCCCTGCCATTCTGATCACCTCCATCGGTCCGGAAGAGGAATATCGCTGGAAGGACTCCGTCACCACCGGCGCCGAGATCCAGGCCTGGGTGGATGACGGCACGACTCAGGGCCTCCTGCCCTGGTTCACCAAGTTCAATGGCGTGGTGCCGGACACCCGTTGGGTCGAGCCGGTGGTCGATAGCTTCAACCTGCATGCCGATCTCGAGCCGGTCCTATCGCAGATGACGCCAACCGCCGAGATCGCAATCCTCGACCCCGCTACGACCCTGCGCCACCATGGCCTCGACACCCGCAGGGCAGCAGAAGCTGACGATCTCGGCTTTTATCTGGCTCTGGTGGAAGCGCGCATTCCATTCGAGATGGTTTCAGACCAGGCGATGACCCCGGAGGCATTGGACAAGTTCAAAGTCCTGATCCTCGCCAATGCCACCTGCCTTTCCGACGAGCAGATCGCGGCGCTGGAGGCTTATGTCGCCCGTGGCGGCAGCATCGTCGCGGCGCACGAAAGTTCCACCCGCACGCCGGACAACAAGCTCCGCAACGCCATTGGTCTGGGCCAGCTGCTGGGTGTGACCATGACCGGGGCGGCCCGCGGACCGGTCAAAAACACCTATGTCGCCATCAACGGCGAACACCCGATCTCCGACGGCTTTGAGGGCGCCAACCGTATTATTGGCGGCACCAGGCTTCTAGCCGTAGATGCGGCGCCCGACACCAGCCAGCCCTTCCTTTACGTCCCCGACTTCCCTGACCTTCCCATGGAAGAGGTCTACCCGCGCGAAGAGCCCAAGGGCGCGGCGGTGGTGACCCGCGAGCATGCCGGCGGCGGTCGCACCGTCTACATCCCGTGGAATATCGGCGCCATTCTGTGGGAGGTTCTCGCGGCCGACCACTCCCGCCTTATCGGCAATGCCGTACGCTGGGCTCTGGGCAAACGCCCTGACGTCGAGATCGGCGGCCGCGCGGTGCTCGACCTCGCAGTGCGCGAGAACGAAGCCGGCATGGCTGTCGTGCTCAACAACATCTCCAACCCCATGATGATGAAGGGCCCGATCCGCGAAGTCTATCCAACCGGCGAGATCACGGTCTCCATCGCGGTGCCAGCTGGCAAGACTGTGGGCAAAGTCGACTTGCTGGTCGCCGGCCAGCGCTTGGAGACCAGCCCTGTGGACGGACGGCTTAATGTCGTTGTGCCCAGCATCGAGACACTCGAAGTTGTCCACCTGACCTGGAGCTAGAGGGGGCGGCGCCATGTTGAACTATGTAATCAAGCGGCTGATCTACATGATCCCGACATTGTTCGGCATGTCGCTCATCGCCTTCATGATTATCCAGCTGCCGCCGGGGGATTATCTCACCTCCATGCTGGCGACCATGGCCGAGAGCGGCCAGAACGTCGATCCCGCGCAGCTCGAAGCCATGCGCCGCGCCTATGGTTTCGATGACCCGATCTGGCTGCAGTACTGGAAGTGGATCAGCGGCATCATCTTCCGCGGCGATTTTGGCTATTCCTTTGAATGGAACCGCCCCGTCGCCGACCTGATTTGGGAGCGGATGGGCTCGACGCTGGCCATTTCGATCGCCGCCCTGCTCTTTGTCTGGGCTGTGTCCCTGCCGATCGGCATTTATTCGGCGATGCGCCGCCACTCGGTGGGCGACTATGCGTTCACCTTTCTCGGCTTTATCGGCCTCGCCGTGCCCAACTTCATCATGGCGCTGGCGCTGATGTATTTCAGCTACAAGGTCTTGGGCCAGAGTGTGGGCGGACTGTTCTCGCCCGAATATGTCGAGGCGCCCTGGAGCTGGGGCAAGTTCGTCGATCTCCTCGCTCACCTCTGGATCCCGATCATCGTCATCGGCACCAGCGGCACTGCAGCGCTGATCCGCATCCTGCGTGCCAATCTCACCGACGAGTTGAACAAGCCCTATGTGGTGACGGCCAAGGCCAAGGGCCTGCCCGAATACAAGGCCGTGTTGAAGTATCCGGTCCGGATCGCGCTGAACCCCTTCGTTTCGGCGATCGGCTGGGTCCTGCCCGAGCTTGTTTCTGGCGTCACCATCACCGCCATTGTCCTCAACCTGCCCACGGCCGGCCCGCTGCTGCTGCGGGCCCTGATCAGCCAGGACATGTATCTGGCCGGCAGCTTTATCCTGCTGATGGGCGTGCTGACGCTCTTTGGCATGCTGATCTCCGACATCCTGCTCGCCCTTCTTGACCCACGGATCAGGTTCAACTGATGCTTGCGCACACTTTCATCGAGGGAACGCCCGAAACCGGCCCTGCCGTCTCTTCCCTGCAGGTCGGCAAGCCGATCGAAACTGCGGTCGCGGGTCCATGGCGGCTGATGTGGGCCAAGTTCTCGCGCAACAAGGTCGCGCTCGTCGCCGGCGTGATCATCCTCATGCTCTATCTCATCGGCATCTTTGCCGAGTTCCTGGCACCCACCCTGCCCGACGCGGCCCGCCCGCAATTCACCAATGCGCCGCCCCAGGAACTAAGGCTTTTCGTGACCGAGCAGGATGGTAGCCAACACTTCCAACTGCACGTCACTGGCTACACTATGAGTGTGGATCAGGCATCGCTGCGCCGTAGCTACGTAATCGATGAGAACGCTGTGGTTCCGGTTGGTTTCTTCGTGAAGGGCGCGCCCTATAAGCTCTGGGGCCTGTTCCCTTCCGACGTACATCTGCTCGGGCCGCTCAAGTCGACCGATACCATGTATCTGCTTGGCACCGATAAGCTCGGCCGCGACCTGCTGAGCCGGCTGATCCATGGCACCAGGGTGTCCATGTCCATCGGCCTGATCGGCGTCGCCATTAGCCTCTGTCTCGGCGTGACGCTCGGTGCGATCTCTGGGTTCTACGGCGGCCTGGTTGATCTCCTGATCCAGCGCGTGATCGAGGTGATCTCCTCCATGCCCACCATCCCGCTCTGGCTGGGCCTTGCCGCGGCCATTCCGCTGAGCTGGTCACCCCTGACGGTGTATTTCCTCATCACCCTTATCGTCTCGCTGTTCGGCTGGACCGGACTGGCGCGGGAAGTGCGGGGCCGCTTCTTTGCCCTGCGCGGCGAGGATTTCGTTACCGCCGCCCGTCTGGATGGCTCAAGCGAACGCCGGCTGATCTTCCGGCACATCATGCCCTCGCTGACGAGCCACATCCTCGCGGTCGTGACCCTCGCCCTGCCCACGATGATCGTTGCTGAAACGGCGCTGAGCTTTCTCGGCATTGGGCTCAAGGCACCGGTCGTGTCCTGGGGGGTGCTGCTGCAGGACGCGCAGAATGTGCGCACCATTGCGGGCGCGCCCTGGCTGCTGATCTGGCCGGCAGGCGCTGTGGTTCTGACCGTGCTGGCCTACAACTTCCTTGGCGATGGTCTGCGCGACGCGGCCGACCCCTATGAAAGCTGAGCCATGACTGTCCATCCCCTCTCTACCGGCACGCAGCCAGCAGGCGATGAGGCGCCGATTGTCCTCAGTGTCGAGCATCTCAGCCTCGATTTCCGGCTCCGCACCGAGATCCTGCATGCGGTGCGGGATGTCAGCTTTGTGCTGCGGCGCGGCGAGACCCTGTGCCTTGTCGGTGAAAGCGGCTCGGGCAAATCGGTGACCGCCCGTGCCCTGCTTCGTATCCTTGATCGCAACGGGGCCATTACCGGCGGCCGCATCCTCCTGGGCAGCCAGGGCGAAGAGATCGACATCGCAGCGCTCTCGGACCGCGATCCCAAGCTGCTGCAAATCCGCGGCGGACGCATTGGGCTTATCTTTCAGGAGCCGATGAGCTCGCTCTCGCCAGTGCACACGATCGGCAGCCAGATCATCGAAGCCCTGCGCCTGCATCGACGCATGGACAAGAAGCAGGCGCGTGCCGAAACCATCGAGCTCCTGCGGCAGGTCGAGATCCCCAATCCCGACAAGATGGTCGACCGCTATACCTTCGAATTCTCCGGCGGCATGCGCCAGCGCGCCATGATCGCCATGGCGCTGGCGGCTGATCCAGACATCCTGATCGCCGACGAGCCCACCACCGCACTCGATGTCACGACGCAGGCGGAGATCCTCGACCTCATCAAGCGTCTCCAGGTGAGCCGTGGCATGGCGATGTTGCTGATCACCCACGACATGGGTGTGGTGGCCGAGGTGGCCGACGCCGTTGCGGTGATGCGCTACGGCCGTATTGTCGAGGCGGGCAGCGCCGAGGACATTTTCCATGATGCCCGCCATCCCTATACGGTGCGCCTGCTCAACTCGACGGTGAAGCTCGAGCAGAACCAGCGCACTGCGGCCCGTGCCGAGACCAGCACGCAGGCGCGCCAGCCGGTCCTTAGCGTGCGCAACCTGTCCAAGGTTTATGGTGCCTCGAGCGCGTGGTTCGGTGGCAACAGCCATGCGCTCAAAGCCGTCGATGATGTGAGCCTCGATCTTTATCCAGGCGAGAACCTCGGCATTGTGGGCGAGAGCGGCTCGGGCAAGACCACGCTTGGCCGCTTGATCCTGCGCACGGTCGAGCCATCTGCCGGCACGGTCACCTATCACGGTGCCGGCGCGCCAATGGACGTCACCGGGCTGAGCAAGCAGGGCCTCAGGGCCTTCCATCGCGACGTGCGGCTGGTGTTCCAGGACCCATTCGCGTCTCTGAACCCGCGCATGACGGTCAAGGAGATCATCGGCGATCCGCTTTATGTGTCGGGCAAGATGCGCGGCGCGGCGATCGAAGCGCGCGTCGCCGAATTGCTGACGCTGGTGGGGCTCGATCCCATGGCGATGGAGCGCTATCCCCACGCGTTCTCCGGCGGCCAGCGCCAGCGCATCGGCATCGCCCGCGCCCTTGCTCTCGACCCCAAGATCATCATCGCTGACGAAGCCACGGCGGCGCTCGACGTGTCGATCCGCGCGCAGATTCTCGATCTGCTGCTGGACATCCAGCAAAAGCTGGGCCTGAGCTTCATCTTCATCTCCCACGACATCTCCGTGGTCCGCTATTTCTGCGACCGGGTTGCGGTGATGCGCCTGGGCAAGCTGGTGGAGGTCGGCACCGCCGAGCAGATCTGCACCCAGCCGCAACACCCCTACACCCAGAGCCTGATTTCGGCTGTTCCCAACCCCGATCCCCGCAACAAACGGATGCTGCACCGCACCCGCTATGTGGCCTGAAGGAAAACCGCCTTGCCCAAATTCTCCGCCAATCTCTCCTTCCTCTATGCCGACCAGCCATTCCTTGAGCGCTTTGCCGCGGCGGCGGCCGATGGGTTCAGCGCCGTCGAATATGTTGCCCCCTATGCCTTTGGCGCCGATGAGGTCGCCGGGCGCCTGAAGGACAATGGTCTTGAGCAGGCGCTGTTCAACCTGCCCCCCGGAGACTGGGACGCTGGCGAGCGCGGCATTGGCTGCCTGCCCGACCGGGTCGAGGACTTCCGGAGCGGGGTGACGACGGCAGTCGCCTATGCACAGGCCCTTGGCTGCACCAAGGTGAACTGCCTTGCCGGCATTGCCCCCGCGGGAAGCAGCGTGGACGAGCGCGATGCGGTCCTGATCGACAATTTGCGCTATGCCGCGCCGCGCCTCGCCGATGCCGGCATCAAGCTGCTGCTCGAGCCGATCAATCTGCGCGACATTCCGGGCTTCCATGTCTCGACGACCCACCATGCCGAGCGCATCCTTGATGCGGTGGGGTCCGACAACCTCTTCATCCAGTTCGACGTCTACCACACCCAAGTGATGCAGGGGGATCTCGTGCCCACCTATGCCCGGCTGCGCGAACGCATCGCCCATGTGCAGATCGCCGACAATCCCGGCCGCAACGAGCCGGGCACCGGCGAGATCAACTATCCCTTCGTCCTCAGCGAACTCGATCGGCTCGGCTACACCGGCTGGGTAGGCTGCGAGTACAAGCCCAAGGCCGGCACCAGCGCCGGGCTCGGCTGGATGAAACCCTATCTCTAAGGAGCGCAACATGAATATCGGTTTCATCGGCCTCGGCGTCATGGGGCGCCCCATGGCTGGCCATCTGATCGCTGCCGGGCACCAGGTCGCCTTGCACCGGGTCAAGGAAGTGTCCCAAGCCTTGGTCGAGCAGGGCGGCAAGGCGCTGTCGAGCGCGCAGGCTGTGGCTGAGGCCTCCGACATCGTCATCCTGATGCTGCCCGACACGCCCGATGTCGAAGCGGTGCTGTTTGGACCCGAGGGCGTGGCCGCCGGCCTTGCCCCCGGCAAGCTCGTGATCGACATGAGCTCCATCTCGCCCATTGCCACCAAGGACTTCGCCAGCCGCATTGAGGCTCTCGGCGCTGATTATCTGGATGCACCGGTTTCGGGCGGCGAAGTGGGCGCCAAGAACGCCGCTCTCACCATCATGGTGGGTGGCAAGGAGGCGGTGTTCGAGCGCGCCCTGCCGCTGTTCCAGACCATGGGCAAAAACATCACGCTCGTCGGTGGTGTCGGTGATGGGCAGACCGCCAAGGTCGCCAACCAGATCATTGTCGGGCTCAACATCCAGGCAGTCGCCGAGGCCTTGCTGTTTGCCCAGAAAGCCGGCGCCGATCCCGCCAAGGTGCGCGAGGCGCTGATGGGCGGCTTTGCCGCGTCCCGCGTGCTTGAGCTGCATGGCGAACGCATGATCAAGCAGACCTTCGATCCGGGCTTCCGCATCCGGCTGCACCGCAAGGATCTGGCGCTGGCGGTGGATGCGGCGCGCGCCCTTGACCTTGCCCTGCCCAACGCCGCAGCCACCCAGCAACTGATGAATGCGGCTGTCGCCAGAGGTGACGGCGACAAGGACCATTCCGCCCTGATCCGCACCCTTGAGGCGCTGGCGGGCGGCGGCAACTAGACCCGCGCACCAGCACAAGCTTGCCAGCAGCGGCGCCGAGGTGCCGCTGAACGAACCTTCATGCCCAGGAACCAAGCCATGCCACTCGACAAGCTGCCGCAGACGCCATTCGGAGCCGTGTATTTCCGCAAGTCCAACCCGCCGCGCGAGGACTGGGAGCGCGATTATGCCGTTGCTGCCAAGGACGGCATGAATGTGTTCCGTCACTGGTTCATGTGGTCCGCCATCGAGCGGCGCCCCGGCTTTTATGACTGGGAGGATTATGACCGGCAGATGGACCTTGCCGCCAAGAACGGGATCAAGACCATCATCGCCGAGCTGACCCATACGGTGCCGGACTGGGCCTATCGTCAATTCGCCCACGCCCGTCAGTTGCGGGCGGATGGTCGGCCGATGACTTCTAATATGGGGGTGAGCGCCGCCACCGGCGGCTTTTCTAATAATGGCGGTGGCGCCGGTGCCTTGAGCATGAACGCGCCCGAGGTCAAGGAAGCCGTCGGCCATTTCCTTTCCGCCCTCGCCAAACGCTACAAGGGCCATCCCGGTCTGCTCGGCTATGACGTGTGGAACGAGGTCAACTATGCCGCAGATGTCGATTATTCCGAGTTCATGAAGGCCGATTTCCGCCTCTGGCTGCAGGCGAAATATGGCAACCTCGATACGCTCGCCAATGCCTGGTATCGTTATTCCTACGCCGAGTGGGACGATATCGAACCGCCCCACGAGGTGGCCGCTTATCCCGAAAATCTCGACTGGCTCGCCTTCAAGCGCGAGAACTACTACGACCAGATGCAGTTCAAGATCGACACCATCCGCGGGATCGATCCGGACTGCCTGATTGCCGCCCATGGCGTGGGCGGCGCGATCCCCAACATGGCCGCCAATGGCTCGGATGACTGGCTCGCCGCGTCCAAGGTCGAGCTTTATGGCCTGACCTGGGTGCCCAGCCGGCGCGGCTTTGCGCCCTGGCAGAATTTCTTCGGGCCAGACATTACCCGGGCGGCCGCCCGCGGCAAGCCCTGGTGGCATGCCGAGCGGCCCGGCGGTCCGTTGTGGCTGCAGCCGCAGGTGCTCGGCCGGGATAAGGAAGATGGCCGGGTGATGGATCCCGAGGATATCCGCACCCTCACCATGACGTCCTTTGCTGCTGGTGCTACCGGCGTGCTCAACCTGCGCTACCGCCCGCTGCTGGACGGGCCCCTGTTTGGTGCCTTTGGCTCCTATGGCATGGATGGCTCGCGCACGCCGCGCTCGGACATGGCGAGCGAGATCGGTAAATGGGCCAACGCACCCGAACAGAAGTCGCTGTTCGCGGCCAAGCCGGTCAAGGGCGACATCGCGCTGCTGGTGATTCCGGAGGCACAGGCATGGGACTACCTGCTCAACCACAACCACAAGCCCGAGACTTATCGTGAGGCGATGTGGGGTGCCTATCGCGGCTTTTTCGACAATGGCATCCAGGCCGACTGGGTCCATATCGATCACATTGACGATTACGACACCATCTATGCCCCCTACCCGATCATGTTGACTGGTGAGCATGCGCAGGCCTTGGCAGCTTGGGTGAAAGCCGGCGGAACCCTGATTTCGGAAGCAACGCCGGGCTATTTCGGCGATCGCGGCAAGGTGGGGACGGTGCAGCCGAATAATGGGCTCGACGGCGTGTTCGGCGCCCGCGAAAGCGAGGTCGAGTTCATGCCTGATATCGGGGATCGCATTCGCTTCGATTTCAGTGGCAAGCCGGTTGGCGGCGGCGGGTTCCTGCAGTCCTATGCTCCGACCACGGGCACTGCGCGGGGCGGTTTCACGGACGGCCGCACCGCGGTGGTGGAGAACAGCTTTGGTGAGGGCCGGACATTGCTGGTCGGCACCCATCCCGGCATTGCATATTTCCGCACCAGCAACGCGGAAAACCTGGCTTACTTTGCTGATGTGCTCGCCTGGACCGGCAATAAACCGCGCGTCACCCTTTCAAACCCCCAACTGCATGCCCGCCTGCATGAAGGACCGGAAGGAGCTGTGCTTTGGGTGATCAATCCGACGCGCGAGGCGCAAAAGGCGGAAGTCATGGTGGACCAGCAAATCGCCTCCCTGGGTGAGCCTTACTGGTCATCATACAACGCTGCGGATGGTGCGGGGACAATTACCGTGCCGGCCCGCGATGTGCTGATCGTACGGCTGAACAAGAGCGGCGGCGAAGCGGCTTAGATTGTAGCCCTGCAGCAGCGGGAAATCCGCTGCTGCCAATGCTCCGCGCTTCCAGATCCGTCAGTGCACTTCGCTCAAAAGCTTGCTGGCAGCGGCCCTGGCTTCCTCGGTAACCTTGGCGCCGGCGAGCATGCGCGCTACTTCCTCGCGTCGCGCCGGAGTATCCAGCGGTTTGACATGCGTGCGGACAAAGGCGCCCTCTTCTACCGCCTGCTTCTCGATCAGAAGATGCCGTTGAGCACGGGCGGCAACCTGGGGAGCGTGGGTCACGGCCAGGACCTGCACCTTGTTGGCCAGGCGCGCCAAGCGCCGCCCAATGGCGTCTGCCACCGCGCCGCCGACGCCGGTGTCGATTTCGTCAAAGATCAGCACCGGCGCCGAACCACGATCGGCCAGCACCACTTTGAGCGCCAGAAGGAAGCGGCTGAGCTCGCCCCCTGAGGCAACCTTGAGCAGCGGCCCGGGCATGGTGCCCGGATTGGTTTGCACATGAAAGGCGATCTGGTCGTAGCCAGACGCCATGAGCCGGCTTTCATCGATCTGGTGATCGACGATGAAGCGTGCCGAACCCAGCTTCAAATCCGGCAACTCGGCGCCCACGGCCGCGCCCAGTGCCCCGGCAGCCTCGGCCCGACTAGCACTGAGAGCCTTGGCATGGCTGCGGTAGAGCGCTTCAGCCTGCGCCGCCGCGGCTTCAAGGGAGGCCAGTCGGCTTTCCCCACTTTGCAGGGTCTCCAGGTCAGCGGAGAACCGCGCCAGCACGGCTGGCAGGTCATCGCAGCTGGTCTGGTGCTTTCGTGCTGCAGCGCGCAGGGCAAACAAGCGCTCTTCCACGCCCTCCAACTCGGCCGGATCAAACGCCATCTCACGCTTGAGCTCTTCAAGCGCATCGGCGGTACGATCAAGCGCAATTAACGAGTTGTCGAGCGCATCAACAATGGGCTGGAACAGGTCTGCCCCACCGTCGATCTTGCGGAGTAAGCGGCGCATCAGCCCGGCAAGGGCTGGCGCCGGAGCCATGGGTCCGTTGATCAACTCGTCAATTTCCCCGACCTCGGCGGCCGAACGCTCAAGCTGCTGCAGATGTTGCCGGCGCTCGGACAACTCTTCTTCCTCGCCGACCTGCGGTGCGAGCTTGGAGAGCTCTTCGACAGTGTGACGGGCGAAGTCCTCCTCTGCCAACGCCGCCGCAACCAAGGCTTTCTGCTCCTTGACCGCAGCTTGTGCATCGGCGAGTTCCTGCCAGGCGTCCCGGACCAGAGCCGCTTGGGTGTCCAATTCCCCAAAGGCGTCGAGCGCCGCGCGGTGGGTTGCGACATCCACCAGAGCGCGGTCATCGTGCTGGCCATGGATTTCCACGATCTGCGAGCCAACGCGTTGCAGGAGCGCAGCCGACACCGGCTGATCATTGATAAAGGCTCGGGTGCGGCCATCGGCATATTGCACCCGCCGCAGGATCACATCTTCGTCGTCGGGAATGGCATTGTCGCGCAGCGCCGCACGAGCGGGGTGATCGGCCGCAAGTTGCAGGACGGCGACAACCTGACCGTTCTCGCTGCCGCGGCGCACCAGCGAAGCGTCCCCTCGCCCACCGAGAGCAAGCGTAAGCGCATCAAGCAGGATCGACTTGCCGGCGCCGGTCTCGCCGGTAAGAACCGTCATGCCGGCGCCCAGCGCCAGATCAAGCTGATCGATAAGGACAATGTTGCGAACCGAAAGCGCGTTCAGCATTCCCGGAAATCCCAAGCTCCACCCAGACCGGCACCGCTGCGCGGCATGGCCGGCAAATAATCGGGGCACGCCAGCAAACTAGCGCGCCCCGGAACAAACAAGCAACACTTTAGTTAGTTACTTGCGCAGCGAACTCATCCAGCTGCCGCTTCCCATGGCAGGAGCTAGACCCTGCTGGCCCAGTTTTTTGAAGGCTTCCTGGTACCAGGTGCTGGAGGGATAGTTGTGTCCAAGCACAGCCGCTGCGGTTTTTGCCTCATTGACGAGACCGAGCAGGAGATAGGCCTCGGTCAGGCGATAAAGCGCTTCCTCGATATGGGTCGAGGTCTGGTGTTCTTCCACAACCACCCGGAAGCGATTGATCGCGGCCGTGTACTGGCCGTTGCCGAGATAATAGCGGCCAACCGACATTTCCTTGCCAGCGAGTTGGTCATAACCGACCAGCAGCTTTTCCTTGGCGTCTTCGGCGTAAGGCGACTTGGGATAGTTGGCGATCAGCAGATTATAGGTGTCGATGGCATCGCGCGACAATTGCTGGTCGCGAGTGATGTCCTTGATCTGCCCGTAATAGGAGTTGCCCTTGAGATAGAGCACGTAAGGAACGTCCTTGCCGTTCGGATAAAGGGCAAGGAAGCGGTCGGCGGCGAGGATCGCTTCAGCGAACTTGCCGATGCGGTAATGCGCATAGACCTGCATCAGCTTGCCCTTTTCCGCCAAGGGCGAATTGGGGTGCTGGCGCTCCAGGCGCTCAAGCTGGGTCACAGCCGTGTTGTAGCGCTGCGCGTCCATATTATCGAGAGCCTGCTGATACAGCGACTCCGCCGGGATGATCGGCTCTTCCTTGGCCTTAGGGGGCCCGAACAGGTTCATGCCCGAGCAGCCCGTAAGCGCCACGACCATGACGCCAACTGAAAGCAACCGGACTGTCCGGCTAGCGCGACCACCAAAAGCAACAACTGTCACGAACTGTCCCGTCCTTACACGTACCGCTGCTGCGGCGTAGATAGAAAATGGATCAAAACTGTGGCCGTGCCGGCCACGAAGAATTAACGCACCGAACGCAGGTAATGATTGACAGCCAGACCATCAGGTTGATCGTCAAACGCCTCGAACTCGAGCGGCAATGCCTCGGCGCCCACTATTTCATAGTTGGCTTCGCTCGAAAATAGCCCAGCCAGAACATGGGCGTTCAAGGCATGGCCACCCTTATAGGAGCGGAACCGGCCCCAGATCGGCAAGCCACCGAGTGACAGGTCGCCGATGGCATCGAGCAGCTTGTGACGGACGAATTCGTCCTCGTAGCGCAAGCCGCCGGGATTGAGGATCTTGTCCTCATGGACGGTGATGGAATTGTCGAGACTCGAGCCCATGGCGTAGCCGGCCTGGCGCAGGATCTTGGCGTCGCGAACGAAACCGAAGGTACGGGCACGCGAAACGTCGTCGTAGTACCGGCGTGGCGTCCAGTCGAAGATCATGCGCTGGCGGCCGATGACCTTGCTGTCGAAATCAATCTCGAGATCGAGGGCGCGGCCGTTATAGGGCTCGAGCGCGGCAAAGGAGTCGTTGTTGCGCACGGTAACGGCGCGCATGACCTTGAGGAACTTGCGCTGGGCCGGCTGGATTTCGAGCCCTGCTTCCAGAATCGCCTGGGCGAACGGGAATGCACTGCCATCAAGAATGGGGCATTCCGGGCCGTCCAGAGTGATCAAGGCATTGTCGACGCCCATGCCCGACAGAGCCGAGGTCACATGCTCGATGGTGGCGACGCTGACGCTGTCGCCCAGATCGAGCGTGGTGCAAAGCGTGGTGCGGGTAATGCGTGAGAAATGCACCGGAACGGGCTTGGTCACCCTTCCGTCGCTCATTTCGCGGCAAATCAGGAACCCGCTATCGACGGGCGCGGGGCCCAGGGTAAGCGTAACGGGCTGTGCCCCGTGAACACCATATCCAGCAAAGGACAGGGTGGATGACAGGGTGCGCTGGCGCGTGGACAGTTTATTCATACTCGGGATCACTCCACCCCAGCGGGGTACGCGGAAACTGTTAGCCAAAAAAAACTCGGTGCGGAAGCCGCACCGAGTGATGTTGGATGCTCGCTACAAGGAACCGTTAACCGTGCTTGCGCAGGAAAGCGGGGATCTCAAGATGCTCTTTCTGAGGCGCAGGAGCGGGCTGGCGACCATGCGGATCAAGAGCGCCGCGCGCACCTTCAGCAGCAGCCGGAACCCGCGAAGCCCTTGGGCCGCCTGCCTCAATCGCGCTGCGAGCAGCGGCATCATCGGCTCCGGAATAGACCGCTTCGTCGCGTCCGCCTTCAGCGGTTTGACCCAGGCTCAGGCCCACATTGGAGGCCAAACGCTTGAACAAGGCACGGGCATTGCGGGGTTCGGCGTCCTGCCTTTCCTGCGGCTCCTGTGACCGGCGCGCAACAATTGGAAGCTCCTCAGTGCGGGGCATCCGGCGCTGACCTTCGGGGCGAGCGGCGTGCGAAGGCACATAAACGCTCGGCACCGGCGATTCTTCAGGCATTGCGGGCTCGTCCATCTCGTCGATGGCCTGGGCCGAAGGGATATAGGGCTCCACCATCACACCATCATCGTCATGGCCGCTATAAGCGGGGGCTGGCGCTTCATGGGAGATAGCCTCGGCCACCGCAGCTTCGACCTGATGCTCGATCTGCTGCTGAACAACGCCCTGGGCGCTACGCTCGGCGGCAATACGGGTCGGCTCGACGGGAACATGACGCTTTACCGAAAGCGGCGTGCGCGAAGCATGGGGCTTTGCGGGCTCAAGCGCCTGCACCATGGTTGCATCGGTGCCGGTCGCCACGACGGAGACGCGGATCGTGCCGGTCAGATCGGGATCATAGGTTGCACCCAGGATGATGTTGGCATCCGAGTCGACTTCCTCGCGGATGCGGCTGGCAGCCTCGTCCACTTCGTAAAGGGTCAGGTCAGGGCCGCCGGTGATCGAGATCAGCAGGCCACGTGCACCCTGCATGGACACATCGTCCAGCAGCGGATTGGCAATGGCAGCTTCGGCAGCGTGACGCGCACGGTCTTCGCCCGATGCTTCGCCGGTACCCATCATCGCCTTGCCCATGCCGCGCATCACGGCGCGAACGTCGGCGAAGTCGAGGTTGATGAGGCCTTCCTTGACCATCAGATCGGTGATGCAGGCGACGCCCGAGAACAGCACCTGATCTGCCATCGCGAAGGCGTCGGCGAAGGTGGTCTTTTCGTTGGCAACCCGGAACAGGTTCTGGTTGGGGATAACGATCAGGGTGTCGACATGGCGGTGCAGCTCATCGATGCCGTCTTCAGCCAGACGAGCGCGACGATTGCCTTCGAACGAGAACGGCTTGGTGACCACGCCAACCGTCAGGATGCCCTGCTCACGAGCGGCCCGAGCCACAACCGGTGCCGCACCGGTGCCGGTACCGCCGCCCATGCCCGCGGTGATAAACACCATGTGCGAGCCCGAGAGGTGATCGTTGATCTCGTCCCAGCTTTCTTCGGCTGCGGCGCGACCGACTTCCGGGTGCGAGCCGGCACCCAAGCCTTCGGTAACGCCGACACCCAACTGGATGATGCGCTGTGCCTTGCTGAGGGCGAGAGCCTGTGCGTCGGTGTTGGCAACGACGAAGTCGACGCCATCGAGCCCAGACTCGATCATGTTGTTAACGGCGTTGCCGCCGGCGCCACCACATCCGAATACGGTGATGCGGGGCTTAAGTTCCTGAATATCTGGGATCGTGAGGTTGATGGTCATTAGGGGCCCCATAGTGGCTTGGTTGGTAAAGATTTACCTCCCAAATCGTTAACGGGCACCTAACAACTGTCCCATTGCCGTTAACCCTCATGCAAAATGCAACACTTCCCCGCTCTCTGGAGACCAGGGGACATGCGGCGTTTCAGGCCGGCTTTCAGCTTCACGAAAACGAGATGGTAAACGGCGCCAGGGCGGCTGAAACGTGCCGAATCTCCGCTCGACCGGAGGTCAGCGGCTGCGACATGGGGCAAGGATCGCCTCGGTGCCGGTCGTCCGGCGAAAGGGTATAGGTGAAGCAAGCCTTGCCCCATGCTATCCCGGAGACTCTATGGAAAGGACCGTCCTCGGCTTAAGCCCGTGCCGAAAGACAAACCCGGGGGCTCAAATCGGGTCACAGATCATCCTTTAAACCACAGGACATGGAGCGACCCCCATGCCATCCGGCCTCCTCATGCCGACCGTTCGTCGCGACCGCGCAGTTGCGCATGAAGATGGGGCAACAATAACCGAGCTTTTGGCACCGGGGATAAATTGAGTCGCCGGGCAGCGGAGGCTGCCCGGCCAACCACGCTAAAAGCTGGCCTTCAGCCAGTGCCCGACCCGCGCCAGGTAACCATCGGTGCCGGTCAGCTTGCTGGCGCCGCGCGGCTCGGCATATTCATGCGAGCACACCTGCGGGTAAATCAGCATGCCGGCAACGGTCGCGAAGGCTGCGCCCTTGGCCATCTCCGGCAGCCCCGCGATTCCCATCGGCCGGCCATTGCGCACATTGCGTGCGAGCACGCGTCGCGCGACTTCGGGCAGGCCCGTCATTTCGCTGGCGCCGCCAGTCATCACGAAACGCCGCCCGCACATATCCATCATGCCCGTGGCTTGCATGCGATCGCGGATGGCCGTCAGGATTTCTTCGATTCTCGGACGCATGATCCGGGTCAGCACGGAACGAGCCACCTGCCCCGGCGCCTCATCGTGAGTCGCGCCCACCGGTTGGATGGGAATCATGTCGCGTTCATCGGCCTGGCCGGGCAGCACCGAGCCATAAAGCGTCTTCAGGCGCTCGGCATCGGCAACGCTGACCGAGAGCTGGCGCGCAATATCCAGAGTCAGATGATGCCCGCCAATCGCGATCGCGTCGGCATAGCAAAGATGGCCTTCGTTGAAGACCGAAACGGTCGTCGTCGCGCCGCCGAAATCCAGGCAGGCCACACCGAGCTGGGCTTCATCATCAACCAGGGTCGCCAGACCCGAGGCATAGGGCGTGGCGACCAACGCTTCGATCTGCAGATGGCAGCGATGCAGCACCAGTTCGAGATTGCGCATGGCAAGGGTTTCCGAGCTCACCACCGCCACGTCGACGCCGAGCTTGTCGCCGACCATGCCCTTGGGATCCTGGATGCCCTTTTGGCCATCGAGCGAATAGCCGATGGGCAAGGCATGGATGATGGAGCGCTCGGGGCGAACGCTGCGCTCGTTAACGGCGCGCAACACGCGTTGCAGATCGGCCTTTTCGACTTCCTGGCCATCAAGCGAGACGGCTGCGGAGAAGGTTTCCGAGCCGAGCCGGCCGGCAGTGACATTGACGAGCACCGACTCCAGCGTCAGCCCGGCGGCGCGCTCGGCCATGCCCACCACAGAGCGAATGGCCTGCTCGGCCTTCTCAATATCGGTGACGACCCCGCTCTTGACGCCCGAGGACGGGCCATACCCAAAGCCGATGACCTCGGCCTTGTGCGAGCGGCCCTTGAGCGACTTGCCTTCCGGCCGGGGCGACAAACGCGCAATCACGCAACAAATCTTGGTGGAGCCGATGTCGAGCACCGCCACAAGCGTGGTGCGCCCGGGCTGAAGGGGACGAAGCCGCGAAGTCATGGCATCGGTCATCATGGTTTCTTGGTTTCTTTTTCTTCTTCGATCTCGGCCGGCCGGACTGCCACGAGGCTATCCACGCGCAAATCGATCACGGTGACGTCGCGGTCGAGGAGCTGGTATTCAGTTTGATACATATCGAGCTTGCGCAGCGCCTGGGCGACGCCAAGCTCGGGCAATTGCACGCGCAAGCCGGTTTCGTAGATCATGTCCCAGCGGCGGTCGGCGATGCGCGACAGGGCCACCAGACCCTCCTGCAGCACCGGATATTGCTGCAAGGCCCGGATCATCACGAGGGCATCATCCGCCGCGCCATCGCCCACGACGAGGGGCAGATCGCCATAAGCACCAGCATCTTCGCCGATCTGGTCGCCCTGGGCATCCACCACAAAGGTCACGCCATCCACGCGCCAACGCGCCACCGGTACCTTTTCAGTGATGGTGACGACGATGTCACCAGGCAGGCCCTTGCGGACACTGACGGCTTCTACCGAAGGCAGCTCGGCAATGCGCAGGCGGGCCGCTTCGACGTCAAAGGCGACGGTCGAGGTGTAGGGCTGCACGCCAAGGGCATCGAAGACGTCCTGCTCGCGCGTCAGGGCTTGGCCCGTGATCGAGATTTCACCAATGGCAAAGCCGGCAGCGGCAGCCTGCCCTTGCGCCAGCTCGCCAAGGGTGGCCATCCCCAGCCCGATCGGCTCGCGGACCTGCCACACACCCAGCCCAATGGCGAGCAGCGCCATAGCGCTGGCGGCCCGCACGAGGGCGTGGCGGTGCAGCACCCAGGCGCGGCCTACAATATTGGCCAGCTTGCGCCGGGGCGGTCGCATGCGAACAGGCAGCTGGCGCGGATTGACCACCCGCGCTCCGGCGAAAAACGCCTCGCTTTTTACCTGTTGCAACTCGCGTCCTCCACCAACCAGGTGACCAGTTCTTCGAAGGAATGCCCGGCGTGAGCCGCTTGTTCGGGCGCCAGCGAAGTGGGGGTCATTCCCGGCTGGGTGTTGATTTCAAGGCAGACCAATTCACCATCTTCGCCTGCCGCGTCGTTGAAGCGGAAGTCGCTTCGGGTAATCCCGCGACACCCCAACGCCGCATGGGCAAGCAGGCTCATCTTCTGCACTTTGTCGTAAATTTTCGGTGAAATTTGCGCCGGCAGCACATGATGTGATCCGCCGGCGGAGTATTTCGCCTCGTAGTTGTAGAAGGCCAGATCGGTGACGATCTCGGTGACGCCAAGGGCTACATCGCCCATCACGGCACAGGTCAGCTCGCGCCCAGGGATATAGCGCTCGACCATCAGCTCTTCGCCGCCCTTCCAGTCTTCGCCCAGTATCTCCTGGGGCGGATGGGACTGGTCAGCCTTGACGATCAGGATGCCAAAGCTCGAACCATCGGCGACGGGCTTGACCACATAGGGCGCGGGCATGACATGGGCGCGGCCCACTTCGGCGCGGCTCGCCACCACATGGTCGGTCACCGGCACGCCGGCGGCCTTGAGCATGATCTTGGTCTGGTGCTTGTCCATGGCCAAGGCCGAAGCCAAAACGCCCGAATGGGTATAGGGAATGCGCAGGAATTCGAGCACCCCCTGGATGGTGCCATCCTCCCCGTAGCGGCCATGCAGGGCATTGAAGGCGACATCGGGCGCGATCTCGCGGAGCTGTTCGGCGACGTCATAGCCGACATCGACCTCGGTCACCTGGTAGCCGACGCGGCGCAGGGCTTCGGCACAGCCCTTGCCGGAGCTCAGGGATACGGGACGCTCATTGGACAGGCCGCCCATAAGGACGGCAATATGCTTGGCCATCAAATTGCTCCAGGAACAGCGAACGCGACGGGGTGGCTCACTGGGGATCCTCCCCCATAAGCGCGCCGAGTTCCGCCGGCAGCGCGGCGGCCCATTGCGTAATGTTGCCGGCGCCCAAACACACCACATAGTCGCCCTTGGCCACCCGGCTGGCGAGCAGCGGCGCAAGGGCTTCGGCGCGGTCGATCACGCGAGCATCGCGGTGGCCGCGGGCGCGGATACGGTTGACCAGCTCGTCGTGCGTAACGCCTGGGATAGGCTGCTCGCCGGCGGCGTAGACCGGAGCGACAATCACCGTGTCGGCGTCGTTGAAGCAGGCAGAGAAGTCGTCGAACAGGTCCTGCAGGCGCGAATAGCGATGCGGTTGGACCACGGCGATAACGTCGCGCTTGGTGGATTGGCGGGCCGCGCGCAGCACCGAGGCGATCTCGACGGGATGGTGGCCGTAATCATCGATCACGGTGACGCCGCCGACGACGCCGGTCTTGGTAAAGCGGCGCTTGACCCCCGAAAAGCCCTTGAGGCCCTTGCGGATGGCTTCGGCCGGAACATGCAGCTGGTCGGCCACAGCGATGGCGGCGGTAGCGTTGAGGGCGTTATGTTCGCCCGGCATGGGCAGTTCGAGCCCATCAATGCGCAACTGGGTCAGGCGGATGCGGTCGCGGATCTCGACGGAGAACTTGCTGACGCCGTCCACGGTTTCCAGGTCCACGAGGCGCACATCGGCCTGCGGATTGGTGCCATAGGTGATGACGCGGCGATCGCGGATCTCGCCGACCAGCGCCTGCACTTCGGGGTGATCGAGGCACATCACCGCAAAGCCATAAAAAGGGACGTTCTCGACGAAGTTGTGGAAGGCGCGCTTGACGCCTTCGAAGTCGCGGTAATGGTCGAGATGTTCGGGATCGATATTGGTGACGACGACGACGTCGGCCGGCAGCTTGACGAAGGTGCCGTCGCTCTCGTCGGCCTCCACGACCATCCATTCGCCCGCGCCCAGCCGGGCATTCGTGCCATACGCATTGATGATGCCGCCATTGATAACGGTGGGATCAAGGTCGCCGGCATCGAGCAGCGTCGCGACCAGGGTGGTGGTCGTGGTCTTGCCATGGGTGCCGCCGATGGCGATGGCGTTCTTGAAGCGCATGATCTCGGCCAGCATCTCGGCGCGCCGAACTACCGGCAGCGCGCGGGCGCGAGCGGCAACCAGCTCGGGGTTGTCCTTCTTGATGGCCGAGGAGACGACGACAACAGCCGCTTCACCGAGATTTTCGGCGCGCTGGCCGACCTCGATGCGGATGCCCATGTCGCGCAGGCGCTGCACATTGGGATTGGCGGCGGCATCCGAGCCCTGCACCACATAGCCTTGATTGTGCAGGATTTCGGCGATGCCACTCATGCCGATGCCGCCGATGCCGACAAAGTGGACCGGCCCGATATTGCGCGGCATTTTCATGGGGTATGTTCCAGTTCTTGAAAGTCTTTGCCCGCCAGCATTTCGGCGAGGTCAGCGAGTTTTTCCACAGCATGGGGCGCGCCCAGCCCCTTGGCCCGGGCCGCTGCGGTGGCAAGAGCCGGAGGGTCGGTCAACAAGGTGGCAAGGCGTGTCGCAAGCGATTGCGGTGAGAGCGTGGCCTGCTCGGCCACCCAGCCGCCCCCGGCCGCTTCGACGGTAAGGGCGTTGTTTTTCTGATCGGCATCGATCGAGCCGGGCAGCGGCACAAGGATTGCGGGGCGCCCGAGGACGCAGAGTTCCGCCACCGTCGATGCACCCGAGCGGGCGATCACCAGATGGGAGGCGGCGATGCGCTCCGGCAGGTCGCCGAAAAAGGCCGCCAGTTCAACATTGACTCGAGCCTTGCGGTAAATTTCGGCCACCCGGTCGAGGTCTTCGGCGCGGCACTGCTGCAGCACCTGCAGGCGCTGGCGCAGGGCTTCGGGCAACTCGGCAATGGCGGCGGGGACGATGTCGGACAGCGCCTTGGCGCCCTGGCTGCCGCCGAACACAACGAGGTGCAACGGCCCCTCGGCATCGGGCGCCGCATAGGGGCGATCGGCAACGGCGCGCACCCGATCACGCACCGGATTGCCGGTGAGCACGGTTTCGATCTGCAGCGCCTCGGCATATTTGGTGCTGGCAAAGCTCAGGGCAAGCAGATCGGCGAAACGCACCAGCGCGCGGTTGGCGCGACCCATTACGGCATTCTGCTCATGCAGGATGCCGGGAATGCCCAGGAGGCTTGCTGCGACGAATGGTGGGAAGGTGGGATAGCCGCCAAAGCCAATAACGGCATCAGGTCGGCTGCGCCGCAGCTTGCGCAGGGCAACGGCAACGCCGCCGCTCAGCTTGACCGCGGCCGCTGCAAACTTCACCGGGTTGCGCGTCGAGGGCGTGGCGGAGGGCACGATGTGGATTTCGCGCGCCGGAAATTCGCTGCCATAGCTTTCCACCCGATGGTCGGTCATCAACTCGATGACGTGACCACGACGGCGCAGTTCCTGGGCCAGGGCCATGGCGGGAAACAGGTGCCCGCCCGTGCCGCCGGCCATCAACATAAACTTTTTCATTCTGCGGGCACCAATGCGCTTTTGTAACTGGGAAGCCCGGTGGCCAGGCGTTCTTCGGGCTTGGTGCGGGTGAAGGCGAGCATCAGCCCCATGCCAAAGGCAATCGCGATCATGGAGGTGCCGCCATAGGACACGAAGGGCAAGGTCATGCCCTTGGGTGGAACGAGGTTGAGGTTCACGGCGAGGTTGATGCCCGACTGCATGGCGAACTGGATTGCGAGCGTCGAGGCAGCAAGGCGGGCGAACAGGCTGCTCTGGCGCTGCGCCCCGAGCATGGCGCGGATAACGATAAAGCCGATCAATCCCACCAAAACCATGCAGAAGAGAATGCCGAACTCACCGGCGGCGGCGGAGAACACATAGTCGGCATGGGCGTCAGGGATGAGCTTTTTGGCAATGGATTCGCCCGGGCCCCGCCCGAACCAGCCGCCTTCCAGCAAGGACTGGAGGGCGCGGTCGATCTGGTAGGTATTGCCACCACCATCGGGGTTGAGGAAGGTATCGATGCGGCGCGAAAAGTGCGGGAAGAACATATAGGCGCCGAACAGCAGCACGGCTGCTACACCGGCCAGGCCAAAGATGATGAACCAGGAAATGCCGGACAGGAACAGCAGCACGGCCCAGGTCGCCAGTACCAGCGCGGTCTGCCCGATATCGGGCTGCAGCAAGAGGCCACAAACGATCACCAGCATGATCACGGTGGCAAGGATCTTGCCCGGCACATTGCGGTGGATCATCGATTCCGAGAACAACCAGGCACCCAGCACGGCAAAGGCCGGCTTGACGAATTCGGATGGCTGAATGGATTGACCCGCCAGGGTGATCCAACGCCGCGCGCCCTTCACTTCCGTGCCCAGCTTCAGGGTCGCCCAGAGCAGGACAACGCTGACACCCAGCGCAATGAGAGCGCCAACCCGCGCCTGCCGGTGGCTCAACAAGGAGGTTGCGACCAGCACGGGCAGCGCCAGGCCACAAAACATGGCGTGGCGAATGATGAAGAACCAAGGGGAAAGCCCGATGCGCTCGGCCACTGGCGGACTGGCGGCAAAGCTCAGCACCATGCCGCAGGTCAGCAACAGGATCAGCGCCCCAAGCAGTTCGCGATCGATCGACCACCACCATTCGGCGATGGGTGTTTTTTCGGCACGGGAAAACATCATGGGCAGTCGGCCTCGCGGCCTCCAGACGGAACACTAGTCCCCATATCTAACCCAGGGATGGTTACCGATTTCCAACTTGCATCGCATTTTGCAACAAGTTGGACAACTGCGGCGCAGCGCCGCCAATTAGCGTAGCTTGAGGGAACTCAACCCGATCAGCGCCAGTACGAAGGAAATGATCCAGAACCGGATCACGACCTGACTCTCGGTCCAGCCCATATGCTCGAAATGGTGGTGGATGGGCGCCATGCGGAACACCCGCTTGCCGGTGAGACGGAACGAGGCGACCTGAACGATCACCGACACGGTTTCCAGCACGAAGAGGCCCCCAATAATTGCAAGGACGATTTCGTGCTTGGTGGCGACGGCGATTGAGCCGAGCGCGCCGCCCAAGGCGAGCGAACCAGTGTCGCCCATGAAGATCTGGGCTGGCGGGGCGTTGAACCACAAAAAGCCGAGGCCGGCGCCAATCAGGGCGCCGCAAACCACCGATAGTTCGGCTGTGCCGGGGACATGGTTAAGCAGCAGGTAATCCGAGAAGACCTGGTTACCCACGAGATAGGCGATCAGGGCAAAGCAGGCCGAGGCAACCATCACCGGCACAATGGCGAGGCCATCCAGCCCGTCGGTGAGGTTAACTGAGTTACCGGCGGCCATGATGACGAAGCCGCCGAACAGCACAAAGAAGATGCCGAGATCGACGGCAAGGCCCTTGGCAAAGGGGAAGAGCAGCGCGTTGGAGAACGCGCCCGGCGAGAGTTGCGAGATGGCATAACAAGCCACAACGCCAATGAGCGCTTCAAGGGCGAGGCGCTGCTTGCCGCCAAAGCCCTTGTGGCTCATGCGCTTGACCTTGAGATAGTCATCGTAAAAGCCGATAGCGCCAAAGCCGACCGTGACGAACAAGACCACCCAGACATAGCCATTGGTGAGGTTTGACCAAAGCAGGGTCGATATAACCGCGCCCGACAGGATCATCAGCCCGCCCATGGTGGGCGTGCCCTTCTTGGTCAGCAGGTGGCCCTGGGGGCCATCTTCGCGGATCGGCTGACCCTTGCCTTGCTTGAGGCGCAGCAAGGAGATCATCCCCGGCCCAAACAGGAACACGAAGAACAAGGCGGTAACCACCGCCCCCGCCGTGCGGAAGGTGATATAGCGGAAGACGTTGAACGCCGCGAGCGTGTCCCCCAACTGGGCAAGAAAGTACAGCATTTTTGGGAGGTGTCCTCGCGTGGGTGGGCTATTTCTGGTGGAAATGGCCCCGGATTTTTTCAACGACGCCCGCTAGCCCCACGCCGTTGGACCCTTTGATCATAACTGCATCGCCCGAAGCAAGATCGTTGAGCACGATCATCCCCATCTCTGCTGCCGTTTGTGTGTGGCAAGCCACACGCCCGGCGCCCAGTGTAGTGGCAAGGGCGGCCATTTCGGGGCCGACCAGGTAGATACGCTCGGCGCCCGAGCGCAGAACTGCTTCGGCCAGGCTGGCATGGAGTGCAGCGCTTTGAGCCCCGAGCTCACGCATGTCGCCCAGCACCAGCAGTTTGCGGCCGCCGGGTGCGGGCTGGGCCGCAAAGACGTCGAGCGCCGCAGTCATCGAGGCGGTGTTGGCATTGTAGCTTTCATCAATCAGCAGCAGCGGGCGCTCGGGATCGCCCAGGAGCAGGCGCTGCCCCCTGCCCGGCTGTGCGCCAAAGCTGGCCAATGCTGCCACGGCAGCCTCCCGGCCCATTCCGGCGAGGTCAGCGACAATCAGCGCTGCAACGGCATTGACCACCATATGGCGGCCCGGAGTGTTGAGATGGAGGGAGATGCGCTCGCCGGCATGCTCAAGCGTGGCGGTGCTGCCCTGGACCTGCAGATCCGTTTCGAGGATGCGCCAGTCGCAGTTCTCGGTGAACCCATAGGTGATCACCCGTTGAACGCCCACCTTGCGTGCCGCCTCGAGCAGCAGCTCGATCTGGGGGTGATCGGCATTGAGCACCGCGGTGCCGCCAGGCTCGAGACCCTCGAAGATCTCCGCTTTGGCCGCGGCGATGGCTTCCAAAGAACCAAGATTTTCCAGATGTGCGGCGGCTACATTGGTGATCACGGCGACATGCGGTCGCACCAGTTGCGACAAGGGCGCGATCTCGCGGGCGGCGTTCATGCCCATTTCGAAGACGCCGAACTGCGCTTCCGCTGGCATCCGGGCCAGCATCAGCGGCACGCCCCAGTGATTGTTGAAACTCTTGATCGATGCGTGGGTCGGACCTGCTGCCTCGAGCACGGTGCGGATCGCCTCCTTGGTGGTGGTCTTTCCAACGCTGCCGGTGACGCCTACCAGCAGCGCCTCGCTCCTGGCACGGGCGGCGCGAGCGAGATCGCGCAGTCCCTCCAGCGCATCGGGGACGACGATGCAGCCGTCTTGTTCGCCCCGACCCTCGCTCACCAATGCAGCAGCAGCGCCATTGGCCAGGGCTTGGGCCACAAAGTCATGACCGTCGAAGCGGTCACCCTTGATGGCGACGAACAAGGCATCGGGACCCAGGTCACGCGAGTCGATGGAAACCGAGCCGATGCTCGCCCCAACCGTTCCCACCATCCGCCCCCCTGTGGCTTGCAACAGGGCGTCTCGGGTCCAGAGTGCGGGCATCAGAGTCTCTTGATTGCCTCGGCCACGGCTTGGTGGTCCGAGAAGTGGTGCTTGGTCGTGCCGATGATCTGGTAATCCTCGTGCCCCTTGCCGGCAACGAGCAAAACGTCGCCGGGCTGGAGCGCGGCAACGGCGGTGCTGATGGCTTCGCCGCGATCGCCGATCTCTGCGGCGCGGGGTACCGCATGCATGATCTCGGCGCGGATCGTGGCGGCAATTTCGGTGCGGGGATTGTCGTCAGTGACGATGATCTTGTCCGCCAGCTCGGCGGCAACGGCGCCCATCTGCGGACGCTTGCCCTTGTCCCGGTCGCCGCCGGCGCCGAATACCACACGCAAATCACGCGTCACATAGGGGCGTAAAGCCATGAGCGCGGTCTTCAAGGCGTCGGGCGTGTGGGAATAATCCACAAACACCGCCGCGCCATTGTGCTCGGCTACGAGTTCCAGGCGCCCCTTGGCGCCACGCAGCTCCTCAAGCGCGGCGAAAACTATCGCCTTGGGGACACCGCTCGCTATCGCCAACCCAGCGGCAACCAGGGCGTTGCCGACCTGGAATTCGCCGGTGAGCGGGAGGTGAAAGCTCACGGTTTCGCCTTCGAAGCGGACCTCGACGCGCTGCCCGTAGCCCTGCGTTGTCACCGAAAGGATCTGGATGGCAGCCCCGGGGGCATGGCCAACGCCCAGCAGCTTTGCGCCCCGGTCGACCGCGGCCGCGAGGAAAGCCGCGTGCTCGGGATCGTCCATATAGACCACCGCCGTGCCACCATCGGCCAGCAGATCGCTAAAGAGCCGCAGTTTAGCCGCGCGATACTCATCCATATCGGCGTGGTAATCGAGATGATCGCGCGTCAGGTTGGTGAAGGCGACAGCGGCAAAGCGCATACCGTCGAGACGCCGCTGATCAAGACCATGGCTGGAGGCTTCGAGCGCGACATGGTCGATGCCCTGCCCCTTGAGCGCGCGCATGTTCTGGTGGATTGATCGCGCGTCGGGGGTGGTGAGGCTGCCTTCGATGTGCCGGGTGGCGGTTTGCACCCCCAGCGTGCCGATGCTGGCGCCAGCAATTCCGGCATGCAGCCAGATCTGCCGCACGAAAGACGCGACGGACGTCTTGCCATTGGTGCCGGTGACCGCCACCACGGTTTGCGGCTGGGGCGCAAAAATGCGCGCGGCGGCGCGGGCATAGGCGGCGCGGACATCGGGAACCACGATCACTGGCACGCCGGGATCTTGGGCGGGCACGAGATCGGTGACCACTGCCAAGGCCCCGCGCCCCACCGCATCGGCGATAAAGGCATTGCCATGCACCGCTGCGCCGGGGAGCGCAAAGAACAGCTCGCCCAGCTCGATCCGCCGGCTGTCCGAGTCGAGGCCGAACACCGCACCCAGATCCTCGACCGGCGCGGCGCCTGATCCTTCCAGCAACTGGGATACGCTCAGTGACACTGCAACAGGTCCTTGTGGTTGGCCTTAGTAAACGCCAGCGGGCTTCAGCGCCTGATCAAGCGCTTCGGAGAAATCGGGCGCGATGCCCAGCATGGGCGCAACCCGCTGCACGATGCGACCGGTGACGGTACCGGCATTCCAGCCCGCGGTGGTGCCGGACTGCGGGTTTTCGGCCTTGGGCTCGTCGACCATGATCACCATTGCATAGCGCGGATTGTCCAGCGGGAACGCCGACGCAAAGAAGTTGGTGACTTTGCTGGAAGAATAGCGGCCGTCAACCACCTTTTCGGCCGTGCCGGTCTTGCCGCCGACGCGATAACCCAGCGCTTCCTTGTTCATCTGCGAGCCCGAACCTTCAAGGGCATTAAGCCGCATGAGATAGCGCAGGGCATCACTGGTGGATGGCTGCAGGACGCGCCGGTACAGGGACTCGGCCTCCCCCAGGTCACGTTTGTAAAGCGTGGGAGGCACGTAATTGCCGCCATTGACGAATGCTGCATAGGCTACCGCCATGTGCAGAGGGGAGACCGATAAGCCGTGACCGAAAGACGCGGTGGCCGCGCCAACTTCGGACAGCTGCTTGGGAACCGTTGGCAAGCGCATCTCGGGCAGCTCGAAGGGTACCCGCTGGTCAAAGCCCATCGTGCTCAGGAACTGCCGATAGGGCTCCTTGCCCATGGCCTGCATGATGCGGATCGTGCCGATATTGGACGAGTATTTATAAACTTCGGGCAGGCTGAGAATGCGGTGCTTGCCGTGAAAGTCATCGATGGTGAAGCGGCCAAAGCGGACGCCGAAGCGAGCATCGAACTGATCGCTCACCGACACCGCACCGCTATCGAGTGCACCGGCAATGGTCACGGTCTTGAAGATGGAGCCGGGTTCGAAAATGCCGGCGGTGATACGGTTGAAGCTGTCTTTGACCAGTGCCGAGGCGGGATCATTCGGATTGAAATCGGGCACAGAGGCGAGCGCGATGACCTCGCCGGTGTGCACATCCAGCATGATGCCGGCGGCAGCAATCGCCTGGTAGCGCGTCATCGCGTCCATCAGCTGCTCGTGCATCACATGCTGGGTGCGCATGTCGATGGAAAGCTCAACCGGGGTCAGCGCATTGCCGCGGGCAAGACCCAGCTCCTGCAGGAGAGCGACGTTCTCGCCGTCCATGTGCCGCTCGATGCCGGCAATGCCCTGGTTGTCGATATTGGTGGAGCCCAGAACGTGGGAAGCCTCGGCCATGCCGGGGTAAAAGCGCTTGGATTCGGTGATGAAGTCGATGCCCGGGATGCCCAGCCGCATCACCCGCTCCTGGATGGAGGGCGACAGCTCGCGCTTGAGCCAAACAAAGCCCTTGTCGCCAGTGAGCCGGTCGCGCAGCCACTTCTCGTCGAGATCCGGGATGACAGTGCGCAGTTTTTGCACGGCTTCTTCCACATCGATGATGCGGCGCGGCTCGGCAAAAAGTGAGGGGACGCGAATATCGACCGCCATTTCGAGCCCATTGCGGTCAAGAATTGGCGGGCGAGTCGCGGTGATCAGGTCGCGTGCCTGCCCTTCGATCGTGGAGTCGGGCACGACCATGCCCAACTGCACCAGCCGCGCGCTCACCAGAGCAAAACCCAGCACGATCGCGAAGATCATCCAGCGAATGCGCGCCTGGGTGAGATTGCCGCGGACTTTGCGTGCGCCGTCGAGCGAAATGGGCGGGGCGAAGTTCTCGTGCGCCAAGGCCATTACTCAATACCCTCAAGTTCGAGAATAGCGTCGATGGGGTCGATGCCGGCGTCCAGCGATTGGAACAGCGCGTTAAGCGCGGCGCTGTTGGGCTTGACCGGCCGCATGGGGAGACTCGCAAACGAGCCAAACTGCTCCTGCTTGACCGGCACAACGCCTAGCGCCGCCTGGTGCCGACGAACGATCGGATCGATATGGCCGGGCTGGTTGAGCACCGCCCAATCGGCCTTGAGCAGAGAAAGGTCACCCTCCTGCTGGTCGATGCGGGCGATCAGCGCCGTGCGCTCGCTGGCGGTGTGCTCGATGGAGAATTTCAGCGCGTAAACGCCCGAAAGCATCAGCACGCTGGAAAACAGCAGCAGAATGTTGAGGTTGCGGATCATGCATTTCCCCGGATTGTTGGCACGCCAAGGCCCTCCATTCGCACCGGACGGGCGGGCGCAGCGCCCCGGACCGCCCAGCGCAGAATGGCCGACCGCGAGCGGCTGTTGCGCTCAAGCTCGGCGCTGCCAGGCTTTTTCGCCTTAGCAACTTCGACCCAGCGCCGCTCTTCGCCCACCACCTGCGGCAGGTGCCGTGACTGAGTTGGCGCGCCCTTGTCGGGATCAAAGAAGCGTTTGACGATGCGGTCTTCAAGGGAGTGGAAGGTAATGACGGCGAGCCGCCCACCTTCACCTAGCAGGCGCTCGGCCGCGAACAGGCCCTGCACCAACTGCTCGAACTCGGCATTAACGGCAATACGCAGCGCCTGGAACGAGCGGGTGGCCGGATGGGCATCGCCGGGTTTGCGGCCGATGGCTTTCTCGATGATGCGGGCCAGCTGCAAGGTTGTTTCGATTGGCGCTTCCTGGCGGGCCGCCACGATGAACTGGGCGATACGCCGCGACTTGCGCTCTTCGCCGAAGGCATAAAGCAGGTTGGCAAGCGCTTCTGCCTCAAGGCCATTGACGAGATCAGCAGCGCTTTCGCCTGCCCCGCTCATGCGCATGTCGAGTGGACCCTCGCGCATGAAGGAAAAGCCGCGCTCGGCCTCGTCCAGCTGCATCGAGCTGACGCCGATATCGAGCACCACCCCGTCAAACGGGCCCTGCTCGCCCGCCAAATCGTCAAGCTGGGAAAATGTGCCCGGCAGAAAGGTAAACCGGTCGGGGTAGTCGGCCTTCAATGCATCGGCAAAGGGCAGCACGCTTGGATCGCGATCAATGCCCACGACCTCGGCCCCGGCAGCCAAGAGCGCGCGGGAATAGCCGCCGGCACCAAAAGTGCCATCAACGATTCGCTTGCCATGAACAGGCGCAAACACCGCCAGCACCTCATCGAGGAGCACGGGGATATGCGACATATTCTCTTGGCTGGCTTCGGGCATCTTACTCTTGCCCATGCGACCATAACTCCACGCCCGCGTCGATGCGGGTCACTCAAACCAAGCTCACTCTTGGACCAGTGTGTTTAAGATTCTGTTTCCCATGTCGCGCGCACGGCAAGTTGCCGATCACACCCGAGGCATCGCGCGCGATGCCTGCCCACCTGGAGGGCGGAATTCAAGGTTGCCCCCTCCAGCGGATTAGGCCATGAACAACCGTCACTTCAGGGTAATTTGATGCCGATATCGAACAATGCCTTTGTTCGCGCGACCACCATTCTCTTGTTGGTCGGCTTTTTTGCACTGGTCGGCATTGTCGGCACGACGATCTGGCTGGTTGAGCGCACCCAGGGCTATTTCAACGAGGTGGTCGTATCGCGCGAGATCCGCAGCGCCGCTACCGATCTGCGCAACGCATTGGTGGATGCCGAAACAGGGCAGCGCGGTTTTCTGCTGACAGGCAACGAAGCCTATCTGGAACCCTATACCGGGGCCGTTCAACGACTGCCCGTGTTGCAGCAGCGGCTGGTCACCGTGCTCGCGCCCTATCCCCAGCTTCGCGAAGGCCTTGTCGAACTCCAATCTGCCATCGACATCAAGCTGCAAGAACTTGCCCGAACTATTGATCTGATGCGCGCTGGCGATCGCGATGCCGCCCTGGCGATCGTCAACAGCGACACCGGCAATGAGAACATGGGGCGCACCCGCGACTTCCTCGTGGCGCTGGTGGCAAGCGCACAGGAGCGCCTCGATACCGGCGTGGTCGACCAGCGCAATGCCGCCACCGCGCTGCGTTGGGTCGCCATTTTTGGCGCGCTGGTGATCGTTGCTGTGGTGGGGGGCTCAGTCTGGACAGCGTTGGCCTATACCAGGGAAATTGCCCGGGCCCGCCGCGAAGTGGAAGAAGCCAATCAAAGCCTTGAGGAGCGGGTGCAGGAACGCACCGCGGACCTGGGCAAGGCCAATGAGGAAATCCAACGCTTCGCCTACATCGTGACCCATGATCTGCGCGCGCCTCTCGTCAACATCATGGGGTTTACCAGCGAACTGGAAACCAGCGTCGCTATCCTGCGTGACTATATGAGCGAGCGCGAAGAATCGGGAGATCCGAAATTCGCCGAGGCGCGCCTGGCCGCCACCGAGGACCTGCCGGAGGCGATCGGCTTTATCCGCTCTTCGACCCGCAAGATGGATGCACTGATCAACGCCATCCTCAAGATTTCCCGCGAAGGCCGGCGCCAGCTCAAGCCCGAAGCACTGAACCTCGCCGAAATCATCGACGCCTCGGTCAGCGCCATCCAGCATCAGGTGACGGAAAATGGCGGCTCGGTTACAACCGAGGTCAAGGTCGCACGCCTCGTCACTGACCGGCTTTCGCTGGAACAGGTGCTCGGCAATCTCCTGGACAATGCGGTCAAGTACCAGGAACCTGGCCGACCGCTGACCGTGGCCATCCGGGCCCTGCCCGCCGAGCGCAACCGACTCAACATCGAAGTGATCGATAACGGCCGCGGCATTGCGTCTACTGACCATGAGCGCGTCTTTGAACTTTTCCGCCGCTCTGGTAGCCAGAGCCAACCGGGCGAAGGCATCGGCCTGGCGCATGTGCGCACCATGGTGCGCAGCCTGGGTGGCGAAATTACCCTCTCCTCGGAGCTGGGCAAAGGAACGACCTTTAGAATCAATCTGCCGCGCGATCTGCGCAGCTATCTCGGGAGCAATGCAAAATGAACTCCGGCACACCCGTCACCATTGTCATGATCGAGGACGACGAGGGACACGCGCGCCTGATCGAGAAGAACATCCGGCGAGCCGGCGTCAGCAACCAGATCATCCCCTTCACCGACGGCACCTCGGCGCTGAACTATCTAATGGGCAATGATGGCAGCGGCGAAGTCAGCAGCGGACGGCAATTGCTGATCCTGCTCGATCTGAACCTGCCCGACATGACCGGCGTCGACATCCTCGAGAAGGTCAAGAGCAACGAACATACCCGCCGCTCACCAGTCGTGGTGCTGACCACCACTGATGACCAGCGCGAAATCCAGCGTTGCTATGATCTGGGCGCCAATGTCTATATCACCAAACCAGTCGACTATGACGGGTTTGCCAACGCGATTCGCCAGCTGGGATTGTTTTTCTCGGTGATTCAGGTTCCGGAAGCCGACTGACCCATGCCTAACCGCACGCCCTATGTGCTCTATATCGATGACGATGCCGGCCTTGCACGCCTTGTGCAGAAGGCAATAGAGCGGCGCGGCTATATCTTCGAGCATGCAACGACGGGCGAACAAGGCCTGGCGCGCATTGCGCAAGGCGGCATCGACGTGGTGGCGCTGGATCATAATCTGCCCACCGGCACCGGGCTCGATGTTCTGGCTCAACTGGCCGATATGCCTGACCGGCCGGCGGTGGTTTATGTCACTGGCACGGTGGAAACGGCCGTGGCGGTGGCGGCGCTCAAGGCGGGCGCGGCCGATTACGTCCTTAAAACCGTCGACATGGACTTCCTGGAACTCCTGACCAGCGCAATCGGCCATGCCGTGGACCTGCAACGCCTCAACCGCGCCAAGGCCAAGGCGGAGCAGGAAATGCGCGAGGCCAAGGACCGCGCCGAAACGCTGCTGGGCGAGGTCAACCACCGCGTGGCCAATAGCCTGGCCATGGTGGCGGCGTTGGTGGGCCTGCAGGCCAATGCCATCACCAATGAGGAAGCTCGCAGCGCGCTGGCCGAAACCCAGGCCCGCATCCAGGCTATCGCGGGCGTGCACCGGCATCTCTACACCACTGACGATGTGCGCTCGGTCCATATTGGCGAATATCTGCAAAGCCTTGCCAGCGAACTTGAAACCTCGATGCAGGCGGCGGGCAGCCTTTCGCGCATCCTCGTTGCGGTCGAGAACATCTCCATTCCCACGGAAAAGGCCGCTTCCGTGGGTGTTATCGTGACCGAGCTCGTCACCAACGCCATAAAATACGCCTATGGCGCCGATGCCGGTGGCGAAGTGCGCATCAGCGTTGCCCGCAAGGGCGAACTGATCGACCTGGTGGTGGAAGACGATGGGATCGGCTGGAACGGCACCGGCAAGCCCCAGGGCACGGGCCTGGGCAGCCGTATTGTCAAAGCAATGGCCCACGGCCTTGGGGGCACTGTCGCCTATCAGGCCGAGGGACGCGGCACCCGCGTGTCGCTCCAGTTCTCTGCCTCGTAAAAGGCGCCAGTTGACCTGTAAGCCGGGTTCTGTAGGGCACCGCGCTTGCGCGCGGTACGTGGTGACCATTCATCTAGGACGCCTGTTGCCAGGCGCCTCGTGCAACCAACCCGGATGATCTGGCCTCAAAACCGGCTGGGGCATGAAGCCCCGCGTCATCCCTATTTGGTCTTGCTCCCGGTGGGGTTTACCGTGCGGTCCCCATTGCTGGGTCCCCGGTGCGCTCTTACCGCACCCTTTCATCCTTACTCCGGCGCGCCGGAGCGGTTTGCTTTCTGTGGCACTTTCCCTGAGGTCGCCCTCGCCGGGCGTTACCCGGCACCGTGTTTCGAAGGAGCCCGGACTTTCCTCTCCCGGATGGTTACCCATCCGGCAGCGGCCACCCGGTCAACTGGCATGGGCCTTGTAGAAACGGATCGTTGGTGCCGTCAAGCACTGCTGGGCAGCAGCGGCTGGACGCGTGGCTTGGTAATCGCCTGATAGGCCAGATTAATCGCCGCCATGCGCGCTGTAGCAACCTCGATCAGTTCCTCAGGTACGCCCTTGGCGATGAGACGGTCAGGGTGGTGTTCGGCAACAAGAAGGCGATAAACGCGGCGCACTTCTTCTGGTGGCGCGCCGGGAGTCAGGCCAAGCACGAGATAGGGGTCAAGATCGCTATCCAGCATGACATGCTGGGCCGAGATCTGCTCGAAGCGCGCTTCATCAAAGCCGAAGATGTTGCTGACGGAGTGGAGATATTCCAGCTCGGCCTCATGCACCATGCCGTCGGCGGTCGCGATAAAGAACAGGCTATCGAGCACATGCTCGAGCGTATCGGGACTATCGGCGAAAAAGCGGCCGATCTTGCGGGCATAGCTTTCAAAACCCGCTACATCCTGCTTGGCCAGATTAAACAAGCGCTCAACCTGAGGCTCCTGCTCCTGGGAGACTTCGACCGTCGCGTTGAAGGCACGCACTTCCGAGGCGGTCACCGCCCCATCGGCCACCGCCATCTTGGCCGATAGCGCTATCAGCGCGAGGGTAAAGGCCGCATCGCGTCCGCCCGGCAGCCAGGTGTCGGGATCAAGGATATTGGCGACGGAGCCGGCCAGTCCAGTGCGACGCGTGAACGAGCCGAGAAAGGCCGAGAGTTTCTCCCAGCGATCCTTGTTCTCTTCCACTTTGCGCACACAGCACAGCATTGCGGCTCCTTTCGGCAGCGTCCGGCGAACGACTCGTCCGCCAGTTGGGTTGGGAAAATACCGGCGGCGCGGGGCGGCGTCCACCACTCCCCGCGCATGCCAGCCCATCAGCGGAAGGGGACGATATAAACTTCCTCGACGGGCCCGATCAGGCGATCCCGGCCCCGGCGAACGGGTTCCTCGGGATAGAATTCTTCCTCAAAGCCAGCGGTCCTTCCGGATCCGCCCTGGCGCCGGTTGAGGAATTCGGAAAGCGGGCCGGACTCCCAGTCCTCCAGATCGTCAGCGTCGATCCGGCCACGGTCGGCACTGACAACATCGGGCGGAATGATCACGGGCTCATCCCGGCTCGGTGCCACGGCAATCTGCGCCGGGGGACGCATGGACAGTGGCATCGGCACGGGTGCCACCTTCTGGGGCGGCAGCGAAGCGACTTCCACGGGGTCAACTCCAGGAGCCGCGGGATCGAGGGGCGCAGCGGCAACGGCCGGAGCGGGAGCCGGAGCCACAACGGGAGCCGGAGCCGTCGGTTGAGCGGGGGAAGCCTGGGGCGCAGCATTGGCCTCGGTGATATAGGAAGGCATCGCCTTGCCGGACTCGAGGAACGAGTTCACCGGATCGCCGGGCTTGTTGCCGGTTTTTGCGGGCTCGGCCACGGGCTTGACCGGCTCTACTGCCTTGGCGGGCGCCGCCGACTCAGCCTTGACCGGGGCGATCGCGGCTGGCTTAGCGGCGACCGGAGTTGTTGGTGCGCTGGCGACAGCTTCCTTTACCGGCTTGGCTGTGGGCCGTTCGCCCGCTGGCGCAGGGATCGGCGCCTGCGGCGAGATGACGGCCACGCGCTCGGGCTCGCCCAGCAGCTGGGCTGACAGCATATCGGCGACGGGTACGCCGACAACAACAAACAGACCGGCCCATGCCAGGCCATTGGTGAGACGACGATCGAATTTCATGTTCTCAAACCCTGTTGTCCCGCCCTCAAAACCGGTAGAAAGACGGTTTTCATGGCCATTTCAAGGAGACCATGTCAGCCCGCCACATAGCGGCCACGCGCCTGAACAGAACCTGAACGGCATCTGGCCATGCCACCAGAACATGGTTAAGGCGGAATTAATTGGCGCGCCGACCCAGCAGCCGGGCAAGCGCCAGCACCAGATTAGAGCGGTTGAGCGTATAGAAGTGGAAGGCGGTGACGCCTTCGTCGAGTAGCTCGGTGACCTGCTCTGCAGCCACGGCGGAGGCCACAAGCGCATGGGTTTCCGGATCATCGTCCAGGCCCTCGAATCGCTCGACCATCCAGGGTGGGATGGAAGCGCCGCAGCGGGCGGCAAAGCCCGAGATCTGCTTGAAGCTGTGGATGGGCTGGATGCCGGGGATGATCGGGGCGGTGATGCCGGCGGCGCGAGCACGTTCCAGGAAGCGCAGGTAATCGGCATTGTTGAAGAACATCTGCGTGATCGCGCGGGTGGCGCCGGCGTCGAGCTTGCTCTTCAGATTATCGATATCGCTTTGCCAATCGGGGCTTTGCGGGTGCCGCTCGGGATAGGCCGCAACGGAAATGTCGAAATCACCGATGCGGCGGATACCGGCGACGAGGTCCGCGGCGTTGCGGTAGCCTTCGGGATGGGGCGTGAAGGGCTGCCCTACCCCTTCAGGCGGATCGCCGCGAAGGGCAACGATGCGGTTGACCCCGGCGGCTTGATAAGCGCGCACGACGGCATCAACCTCGTCGCGCGTGGCGCCGACGCAGGTCAGGTGCGCGGCACCCGATAGCCCAGTCTGGTCGGTGATGCTCGACACCATGCGCAAGGTGCGTTCGCGCGTCGTGCCGCCGGCGCCATAGGTGACGGAAACGAATTCGGGGTGGAGCGGCGCGAGCTTGTGCAGGCTTTCCCAGAAGCGCTCCTCGGTGGCGTCGTTCTTGGGCGGGAAAAACTCAAAGGAAAGGTGAAGCGGCGGGCGCTTTTCCGCAAGTTGCCGGCTGGTGCGGTCGCTGTCTTCGATCATGGCTGTTCCATTCAAGTTTATGCGCAGAGGCGCCACAGGCAGACGGTCAGCCCGCGGTCGCCATTGTCACTGGGGAATTCCCGCACGGTCTGCACCTGCAGCCCGGCACTCGCGGCCCAACCGCTCATCTGCGCCTGGGACAAGCCCAGCCGTCGATGCGCATGCTCGGTGCGCAGGAATTCGAGTTCATGAGGGGCAAAATCGACAATCACCATCTGCCCGCCTGGCTTGAGCAATTCGCGCGCGCCCATCAGCATGCGGCCGGGATCATCGAAATAATGCAGGACCTGGTGGATCACGATGGCATCGGCGGGTCCGAGTGCAGGGTCCAGTTCGGCCATGTCTCCGAGCCGCACCTGCGCATGGGTCACGCCGGCCGAACCAAGCCGCGCGCGCGCCACGCTCAACATTTCGCGGCTGGAATCAACGCCAATGCCGCGCTTGTAGCGATCGGCCAGCAGCTGGAGCATGCGCCCGGTGCCGGTGCCCAGATCAAGCAGCAACTCCACCGGCCCCCCCTGGAAGCCCCCAAGCACAGCCGATTCGACGGCGTCTTCAGGAACATGGAGCGTTTTGAGCAGGTCCCAGCTGCCGGCGACCTTGGCAAAGTAATGCGCCGCCTGCGCCTGCTGGGCGGCACGCACCTCGGCCTGCCGTTCGCAGTCGCGCACCCGCTCTGGGTCGGTGTGATCCACCCGCCCCACCAGCCATTGCGCAACCGCTCCCGCTTCGCCGTCCTGGGCGAGGCCGTAATAAGCCCAGGCGCCCTCGGCATTGCGTTGCACGAGGCCAGCATCGGCTAGGAGCTTGAGATGGCGCGAAACGCGCGGCTGGCTTTGATCAAGGATTTCGGTCAGGTCCTTGACGGAATGATCCCCGCCAGCGAGTAAAGCCAGAAGGCGCAGGCGAGTCCCCTCACCTGCCGCCTTGAGCACTCCCACCAATTCCGCCAACTCAGCCATCAGCCCTCACGAGATATAAAGATATCTTTATATCCCTTTGGGACGGAGGTCCAGAGGCTTAGGCCTAGGCGGAGGCGCGTTCGTCGGTCGCGGTGCGCTTGCGGAAGGAATGGGCCCGCCACAGCGCAAATATCTCGTCGGCTTCCTCGCGATCCATGCCAACGAAACGCTGCTGGATCAATACCTTGTCATCGGCACTGGGCAGATCGCGCCAGGGCAGCACGGCAAAAAGGGCTGCAAACAGGTCGGGCGCAACGCCCGCGGCCTTGAGCGCGACGCTTACCGCGACATAATCCTGGCTCGCGAGCCACTTCACCACCACTTCGGGGGTGATGCGCAGCATTACGCTGATGGCAGCGGCCGCGTGGTGGCCATAGCCAAAGCGAGCAAAGCGCGCGAGCGCGCGGTCGTCCAACTGCTTGCGATCGGACAGCGCCTTGACCTGGTTATAGGCCAGCTTCCACTCGGAGGCGGCAAAGCCGACGCCATTGCGGATGCGGTTGAACACCACCGCGTTGACCTTGCCAGCGGCCACCGGATCCAGCGTGCTCTCGGCCCGCGAGAGATCTTCCAGCACCTTATCCGACAGCTGATGGATCTCGCCGCGCAGCGACTGCCAATCCAGATCGTGCCGGCCGCGCAGGTCATGGGCGATCTCGGCGTCCTGGGTGGCGCGGGCGACCAGCTTTTGCAACGTCGCCCGGTCGAACTCGGCATGGGAATTGCGCACCAGCCGCACCAGCGAGGAAGTCTCGCCATGCTCGATAATGGCCTCGCCCACCCGTTCGGGCACGCTGGGGCGACTAGCAATGGCGACACGATGCGCTTCGCTCTGCTTGCTGATGATGTCGATCAGATCGTCGTCACTGAGGACATTGGAGAATTCGAGCAGCGGACGCGCTACTTCGATATCATCATTGGCGAGCTTGACCACGACAGTGCCCGGAGCGCGTTCCAGTGGCGCCAGCAACTTGGCGACATGGGCGCGCGCTTCCACCTCGACCAGCTCGGCCAGGTGGCAAAGCACCTCGTCATACTGGGCAACCTGCTCGTCGTCGCAGCGGTCGGAAACATAGCTGAACAATTGCGCCATGTTGCGGAACAGCTGTTCGCGCTCGGAGTGATTGTCCTCGCCATTCAAGACCCGGAAGCTGGAGAATGCGCGTTGGCCTTGATCGAGTTCGTTCATCGGTGGTCTCCACGACTATGCGTAGAACCACCCTGCGCCCGCACTCGCTTGCGCCCGGTCAAACGGATGCGGAGCAATTGACTAAAATTGTACGCAACCAGATAGAAGAAGGGGCGCAACCAGTGCGCCCCTTCCATCATCTCTGCGACTTAGTGCGAGCCGACTTCGCTGCTGTGGCTGGTGCTGATGCTCGAGGTCTTCTCGGCATCGGTTTCGCCCTTCACCTTGACCAAAGCCGCCCGTACGCCGGCGCCATAGGCCGGGTCCACCTGATCGAACAACGCCAGCTGGCGATCTTCGATGAACTGGGGGATGCCGTTCATGGCTTCGGCAATGTTGGAGAACAGCCGCTGGCGCTGGCCTTCGTCAAAAAGGGCAAACAGTGCCCGCGGCTGGCTAAAGTGATCGGCCGTGCCACGGAAGTCATAGCGGCCCACAACGCCTTCATAGCGGTGCGGTGGTTCGGCAAACCTTGGATCTTCCACCGGGCCGCCAAAGCTGTTGGGCTCGTAATAAGCGTCCGCATTGGTGCGCATACCGAGCGTGGCTTCGCCGTCGCGATGATAGTGATGCACCGGGCAGCGGGGCTTGTTGACCTCGATCGACTGATAGTGGACGCCGATACGGTAGCGCTGCGCATCGGGATAGGAGAACAAGCGGCCCTGCAGCATCTTGTCAGGCGAAAAGCCGATGCCTGGGACGACGTTGGACGGGTTGAAGGCAGCCTGCTCGATGTGCTGGAAGTAGTTCTCGGGGTTCTTGTTGAGCTCGATCTCGCCGACCTTGATCAGCGGATAGTCGGCATGGGGCCAGACCTTGGTCAGGTCGAACGCGCTCCAGCCGGTGCGGCTCTCAAACTCGTCTTCTTCGCCTTCCGGCATGACCTGGATGAAGAAGGTCCACTTGGGGAACTGACCGTTCTCGATCGTGGTGTAAAGCTCTTCCTGGTAGCTCTCGCGCGACTTGGCAATGACGCCCTCAGCTTCACGATTGGTGAAGGTGCGGTGGCCCTGCTGGGTCTTGAAGTGGAACTTCACCCAGAATCGCTCGCCATTGGCATTCCACATTGAGAAAGTGTGGGAGCCGTAGCCGTTCATATACATCGGCGCCTGGGGGATGCCGCGGTCGGACATCAGGATGGTGACCTGGTGCAGCGATTCCGGGCACAACGACCAGAAATCCCACATTGCGGTACCCGAGCGTAGATTGGTGCGCGGATGACGCTTCTGGGTGTGGATGAAGTCAGGGAACTTATAGGGATCGGCGACAAAGAACACGGGCGTGTTGTTGCCCACGATGTCCCAGTTGCCCTCTTCGGTATAAAATTTGAGCGAGAAGCCGCGCACGTCGCGTTCGGCGTCGGCGGCACCCTGCTCGCCGGCCACGGTCGAGAAGCGGAGCAGCATTTCGGTCTGCTTGCCAACATGCGAGAACAAGGCAGCACGGCTATAACGCGTGATGTCCTCGGTGACAGTCAGCGTGCCATAGGCGCCCCAGCCCTTGGCATGCACCACGCGCTCGGGAACGCGCTCGCGATTCTGGTGCGCGAGCTTTTCGATCAGCTGGTAGTCCTCGAGCAGCACCGGGCCACGCGGGCCGACGGTCTTGGCATTCTGGTTATCGGTAACCGGCGCACCGGCGGTGGTGGTCAGTCTTGGTCTGTCGCTCACGAGAAACTCCTTGCGCCCAACGAGTCAGCAAGCTGGACTCGTTCTAATCTGGCAGCCTTGTGCCCAATCAATCTTCATCAGGCAAATTGATTGATCTTCTTAATGCGATAAGATGAACCTATCATGAGCTTTACCCTCAAACAGCTTCGCTACGCCATCGCGGTCGCCGATCTCGGCCATTTCGGCCGCGCGGCCGCCGCCTGCAACGTTACTCAACCCGCCCTTTCCCAGCAAATTCAGTCACTTGAAGCCTGGTGCGGAATCCCGATCTTCGATCGGCTGGTGCGGGAAGTGCGCCTGACGCCCTTTGGACGCGAGTTCGTTGGGCGGGCTCGCCCCCTGCTATCGGGAGCCGAGGCGCTGGCGAGTTTTGCCGCTGGCCCCGCCACCGCGCCCGACCGACCGCTCAGGTTCGGGCTGATTCCAACTGTGGCGCCCTATTTGCTGCCCGATGTTTTCCCGGCCCTGGCGCAGCGGCTGCCCGAAATGCGCTTTGCCATTAGCGAGGACCGCACGGGCGCCTTGCTGGCGGCGCTGGGCGACGGGAGCCTTGATCTGGCGCTGATCGGCTCCGAGCTGCCAAGGGGCGGCCCCAAGCTGAGCAGCCTCCCCTTGTTCGAGGATCCCTTTGTGCTGGCCACGAGTTTGGCGGAAGCGCGCGAGGGTCCGGTATCGCTGGCCGGCGTGCCGCCTGAGCGCATCTTGTTGCTCGATGAAGGCCATTGCTTTCGTGACCAGGCCATTGCGGCTTGCGATCTCGGCAGCGAGCTATCGAGCCGTACCTTTGCCGCCACTTCGCTGTCCACCATTGTGGAATTTGTTGCCGCCGGCCAGGGCGTGACGCTGTTGCCCCGGATCGCTTTGCGCAAGGAAGCGGGCGACCGCATCGCCATCCACCCCTTGGCGCCGCCTCGCCCAGGCCGGCACCTGTCGCTCGTATGGCGAGATGGATCGCCATTCGCTGGGGTGTTTGAACAAGTGGCCGAGCTGATCCGCGAAACCGGGATGGGCGAGGCCAAAGGCTAGCCCGCCGGGACGGGCTCCACCGGCAGCCGGCGATTGCGGAAGCTGTCATAGCTGAACACGGCAAGGGACAGCCAAATCAGCCCGAAGCTGACGAGCCGCACACCGTTGAGCTCCTCGTGGAACACGAAGACGGCGACCATGAACTGCAGGGACGGCGAAATATATTGCAGCATGCCGATCGTGGTCAGGCGCAGCCGCTGCACGCCATAGGCGAACAGCAGCAGCGGCACCGCCGTGGCGGGGCCGGTCAGCATGAGCAGCACCATCGTGCCCGGATCAGCATGGGCGCCCCAGCCATAGGTCGCGATGTTGAACACCACGTAAGCCAGGGCCGCGGGAGCCAGCAGCACGGTTTCCCCGAATAGCCCGGAGACGGGGCCGGCCATCACCGTCTTGCGGAAATAGCCGTAAAAACCAAAGCTGAGCGCCAGCCCCAGGGCGATGAACGGAAAGCTGCCCATGCCGATGGCCTGGAGCAGGATGGCGAAGGTGGCGATGGCGATGGCAATGGTTTGCAGGCGGTTCTGCCGCTCGCCCAGCAGCACCATGCCCATGGCTACATTGACCAGCGGGTTGATGAAATAGCCAAAGCTGGCTTCGATCACCTGCCCGGTTTCCACCGCCCAGATATAAAGGAGCCAGTTGCCGCCCAGCAGCACCGCGGACACCAGCATGATGATGGCCTTGCGCCGATCGGCAAAGAGAGCGCGAACTTCGCCGAACTTGCGCGTGACGAGCAGGATAACGCCCAAGAGCAGCAACGACCACAGGGTGCGCTCGGCCACGATCATCACCGAGCCCACCGCATCGAGCTGCCGGAACAGCAGCGGCAGGAAGCCCCAGCACAGGAACGTGCCGATGGCGGCAAGGACCCCGGTGCGCGCGTCGCCGCTTTGCGGGCGGGTCGTGGATGGGGACGTAGCGGGGGAAGTTGGCGCGGACATGGGATGCTCCGCCCCGGAACCGGGGCTCGGGTGTCCTTAGCAGGGGCGTGACAGCGGCGCCAAGACCCTTGTGGTCACCGGCTAGTCGAGCTCAGGCGAGCCGCCGCCTTCGATGGCATCGAGGAACTGCAGCAGCAGCGTGTTGACCAGATCAGGCCGCTCGATGCTGGGCAGGTGGGCGACGCCTTCGAGTACCGCGGCAAAGGCGTTGGGCATTTCTTCGGAGAGATGGTCGTGCCGCTCGATCAGCGCGCCGAAATCCTCGTCGCCCACCAGCAGCAGCGTCGGGGCGGCAACCTCCCCTACCCGGCTCCAGACTTCGGGCGCGGGCTCCCCTTGCGTGAGTTCGGGTTTGCGCAAAGCAATGCCGTTCATGTCGAGGAACAGCTCGCGCACGGCCCCGCCAACGCGGCCGCTTTGGGCGCGCGGACCATCGAGCCACTGATGGGCCTGCACCTTGTTGAGCATGTCGAGATCACCGCGCTCATGGGCGTCTTCCTCGGCCGCTTCCACCGCCGCTTCCATGTCCGAAGTGCTCCAGGGCGCGCCGGTCACCGACGTGCCGAGCAGAACAAGGCCAATGATGCGGCCGGGATGGCGCAGGGCAAAATCGAGGGCGAGGCCACCCCCGAGCGAGCAGCCCACCAGCACGGCGGCGTGGATATCGAGCGCGTCGAGGAGAGCCTCGAGATCATCGAGATGGCTGAAGGGCTCGTCGGGGCTTTCGGTTTCGCCAAAGCCGCGACGGTCATAGGTGATGGCGTGCCAGCCCGCAGCGGCAACCGCCTGCATCTGGCTGGCCCACATGCGGCTGTCAGCAACGCCGGCATGCAGGAAGACGACGGGCAGGCCTTCGCCCAGTTCGGAGCCGGCCAGGATTGCCTGGCCGATCTCGATGTCGAAGGGCTCGCCCGTCATCATCGGTCCGATCAGCGCGTCAGCGGCTTATAGGTGGCGCGCTTGGGATTGACCGCATCGGTGCCGAGGCGCCGGACCTTGTCGGCTTCATAGTCGGCGAAGTTGCCCTCGAACCATTCCACATGGCTGTCGCCTTCAAAGGCCAGCATATGGGTCGCCAGCCGATCGAGGAACATGCGATCGTGGCTGATGATCACGGCGCAGCCGGCGAATTCCTCCAGCGCCTCTTCGAGCGCCGCAAGGGTTTCGGTGTCCAGATCGTTGGTCGGCTCATCGAGGAGGAGGACGTTGGCGCCAGACTTGAGCATCTTGGCCAGGTGCACCCGGTTGCGCTGCCCGCCCGAAAGATTGCCCACCTTTTGCTGCTGATCGCCGCCCTTGAAGTTGAAGGACGAGGTATAGGCGCGCGAATTGACCTCGCGCTTGCCCAGCATGAGGATTTCGTCGCCCTCCGAGATCTCTTCCCACACAGTCTTGTTGGGGTTGAGGCTGTCCCGGCTCTGGTCGACATAGCCCATATGGACATTTTCGGCGACCTTGATGGTGCCGGAGTCAGGCTGCTCCTGGCCCGTCAGCATCTTGAACAGCGTGGTCTTGCCCGCGCCATTGGGGCCGATAATGCCCACGATGCCGCCCGGGGGCAGCTTAAAGGTGAGATTGTCGATCAGGAGGCGATCACCAAAGGATTTGGAGAGGCCTTCCACGTCGATGACGTTCTGGCCCAGGCGCTCGCCCACCGGAATGATGATCTGGGCGGTCGAGGACTGCGTCCGCGCCTCATTGATCTTGACCAGTTCGTCATAGGCCTTGAGGCGAGCCTTGCTCTTGGACTGGCGCGCCTGGGGGGACTGCCCCATCCATTCGCGTTCGCGCTCAAGCACCTTGGCGCGAGCCTGGTCTTCGCTCTTTTCCTGGGCGAAGCGCTTGGCTTTGGCAGAGAGGTAAGCCGAATAGTTGCCTTCATAGGGCACGCCGCGACCACGATCGAGTTCCAGGATCCAGCCGGTGACATTGTCGAGGAAGTAGCGATCGTGGGTGATGATCAAAACGGCGCCGGCGAATTCGCGCAGATGGCGCTCCAGCCAAGCGGTGGTCTCGGCATCGAGATGGTTGGTGGGCTCGTCGAGCAGCAGCAGGTCGGGCTTGCTGAGCAACAGGGCGCACAGGGCCACGCGGCGGCGTTCGCCGCCTGAAAGCTTGGTCACGTCGGCTTCGCCCGGAGGGCAACCCAGGGCTTCCATCGCCACCTCCACCTGGGACTCGAGGTCCCACAGGTTTTCAGCGTCGATCTGGTCCTGCAACTTGGCCGCTTCATCGGCGGTCTCGTCGGAATAGTTCATCATCAGCTCGTTATAGCGATCGATGACGGCCTTCTTTTCCTTGACCCCGGTCATGACATTGCCGAGCACGTTGAGCGCCGGATCAAGCTCGGGCTCCTGCGAGAGGTAGCCAAGCTTGGCGCCCTGGGCCAACCAGGCTTCGCCGGTGAACTCGGTATCGATGCCCGCCATGATCTTGAGCAAGGTCGACTTACCCGAGCCGTTCGGACCCAGCACGCCGATCTTGGCATCGGGGTAGAATGACAGGTGGATGTTGTCCAACACCTTCTTGCCACCGGCATAGGCTTTGGACATTCCGCTCATGTGATAGATAAACTGGCGAGCCATAGGCTTGCGACCTCGTAGGAACCTTGGTTTGGGCTGCTATGTAGGCCAAGCCGAGCGCTACGGCAATGCGCCCGTAGGTAGCGGAGCCGCCGGCGAGTGCCGCCACGCCTGTGTCACCACCGCGCCCTTGCGTAACCAGCTTGGGAACGCCGAGCCCACTCGCCCCGTTGCGCCCCCTGTTGTTCAGGGAGCCGCCATGACTGCCAATCTTTGGTACAAGAACGCCGTAATCTATTGTCTTGACGTCGAAACCTTCATGGATGGAGACGGCGACGGCGTTGGGGATTTCGCCGGGCTGGCGCACCGGCTCGATCACCTGGAGCGGCTGGGGGTCAACTGCATCTGGCTAAACCCATTCTACCCCTCGCCCAATCGCGACAACGGCTATGACATAACCGATTACTACGGGGTCGATCCGCGCTACGGCAATCTGGGTGATTTCGTCGAGTTCATGCAGGCAGCCCAGGACAGGGGCATGCGCGTGATCATCGACCTGGTGGTGAACCACACGTCCATTGATCATCCGTGGTTTCAATCGGCGCGACAAAGCGAGGACTCGCCCTTTCGCGACTGGTATGTGTGGAGCAAGGAAAAGCCCGACAACATCACCGAGGGCGTGGTGTTTCCGGGCGTGCAGGAAGCGATCTGGAGCTTTGATCGCAAGGCGGGCGCCTGGTATCTGCACCGCTTCTACAAGCATCAACCCGATCTCAATGTTGCCAATCCGCAGGTTCGCGCGGAGATCCTCAAGATCATGGGTTTCTGGCTGGCGCTTGGCGTATCGGGTTTCCGGGTCGACGCTGTCCCGTTCCTGATCGAGGATATGGGCCTACCCAATGGGGGCACGCAGGACCCGTTCTCGCTACTCAACGACATGAAGGATTTCATGACTTGGCGCCGGGCCGGCTCGGTGCTGCTGGCGGAAGCCAATATTGAATACGAGCTGGCTGAAGATTATTTCGACGGCGGCAACCGGATGAGCATGATCTTTGACTTTCCGGTCAACCAGACGCTGTTCCTGTCGCTGGCCCGCCACACAGCCGCGCCGGTGCGCCAAGCGCTGATGCACCGGCCCGATCCGAATGGCATGGGGCAATGGGCCAGTTTCCTGCGTAATCATGACGAGCTGGACTTGGCGCGGCTGACCAAAGCCGAGCGTGGCGAAGTGTTCGCTGCCTTTGCGCCCGACACCAATATGCAGCTCTATGGTCGCGGTATCCGCCGACGCCTGGCGCCAATGCTCAGCAACGATCAGGCGCTGATCCGCATGGCGCAATCGCTGATGTTCGCGCTGCCGGGCACGCCGGTGATGTGGTATGGCGAGGAGATCGGCATGGGCGAGGACTTGTCCCTCAAAGAGCGCGAAGCGGTGCGCACGCCCATGCAGTGGAGCGACCAGCGCAATGGCGGTTTCTCGACGGCCGAGGCGGCTGCCTTGTTTCGGCATGTGCCCGAGAAGGGACCCAATGGCTGCGAGCGGATCAACGTAGCCGAGCAGATCAGCAACCCCGATTCCCTCCTGCACGCTGTAACCGGCATGATCGCGGCTCGCCGCTCGGCCCCGGAAATTGGCTGGGGTGAGTTCGAGGTGGTTGACCTCGGCACCGACGAGGTGCTGGCGATGAGCTATCGCTGGCGCGGCGGGCACGTGGTGACACTGCACAATTTCACCGACAAGCCAGTGAGCTTCCCGCTCGAGATCGAAGGCATCGAGCACTTTGTGCCCCTGCTTTCGGACGCGGATAATCGCACACCTTTCAACAGCGGCGCCAAACTCACCTTGCCTCGTTTCGGCTATTGCTGGCTGCGCTGCGGGGGCGAGCGGCACTGAAAGCGGAACAGAGCCACGCGAGTGCCGTTATGCCTCAACGCAAAAATGGAGAAACACCATGCGACGCTTAGTTCTGATCAGCGCCTTCGCTCTCGCCGCCGCCCTGCCCGCCCAGGCGCAGGACACCGCTACGGCTGCAGCCACATTCATCGATGCCTCGGGCAATGAAGTGGGCTCGGTGACGCTCACCCAGGACGGCGATGCCGTGAGCATTGTTGGCCATGTGATGGACATCACCCCGGGCGAGCACGGCCTCCACTTCCACGAAACGGGCGATTGCGATGCCTCGACCGCGTTTGAATCGGCGGGTTCGCACTTCAACCCAACCGAGCATCAGCACGGCACCGAGAATCCCGAAGGGCCGCATGCCGGTGACCTGCCCAACATCACGGCTGATGCCGATGGCATGGCAGACATCGAGCTTTCCACCGAGATGATTTCGCTGGAGGAAGGTGACGACGCCTACGTGTTCGATGACGATGGCACCGCCCTGGTGATCCATGCCAGCGCCGACGACTACAAGACCGATCCATCGGGCAATTCGGGCGATCGCATCGCTTGCGCCGTGATCGAAGCGACAGCCGAATAGAACAACGGGCGCCTCGGCGCCCGTTTTTTTTGCCTATTGCGCCATGGTGGAGCGGTGCGCCCAACCGGTCATGCGCCGTTCCAGCCACGCCATCAGCGCATACATGGCGATGCCTTCAACGGCGAGCATCAAGAGGCCGGCAAACACCAGCGGCACGTTGAAGTTGGACTGCGCCGAGGCCATCATATTTCCGAGGCCATTGTTGGAGGCGACGGTTTCGCTGACCACCGAGCCGACAAAAGCCAGGGTGATGGCGATCTTGAGCGAGCCGAAGAAGTACGGCATTGAGCGCGGAATACCGACCTTGAGCATGATGTCGAGCTTCTTGGCACCCAGTGCGCGCAACACGTCCTCGGTTTCCGGCTCGATGGTGGCAAGCCCCGTCGCGACATTGACGACGATGGGAAAGAACGAGATCAGGAAGGCGGTCAGCACGGCGGGCACCGTGCCGATGCCGAACCAGATCACCAACACGGGCACCAGCGCCACTTTCGGGATGGCGTTGAAGCCAATCATGATCGGGTACAGCCCGGCATAGATGGTCTTGGACCAGCCGATGAAGAGGCCAATGCCGAGCCCCGCCACCACCGCGATCAGGAAGCCCAGCGTCGTGGTGTAAAGCGTCTGCAGCGAGTTCTTCCAGATCGGCGACCAATACTGCACGATCGCTTCGAATACGCGCGAGGGCGCGGGCAGAATGGTGTGCGGCAGGCCGGACAGGCGCACCCCGATCTCCCACAGCACGAAGAGCCCGATGGTGTAGAGCAGCGGCGCGAGGCGGATCCAGTTGATGCGGAAGGCTGGGCGCGGCGGGGTGCCGGCAACGGCGGTGTTCTGGGTGATGACGCTCATGCCGCCACCCGCGCACTGGCAATCTCGCCATGGAGCGATTGCACCATCTCGTTGAACTCCGGCTGGTACATGATGTCGAGCTGGCGCGGGCGCGCGAAAGGCACCCGGTGCTCGGCAATGACCCGGCCCGGCCGGGCGCTCATCACCATGACCTTGTCGGCCAAAAACACTGACTCGCGCAGATCGTGCGTGACGAGCACGATGGTGACGCCCTGCGCGGCATGCAGGTCGCGGATTACGCACCAGAGCTCTTCGCGGGTAAAGGCATCCAGCGCGCCGAAAGGTTCGTCCAGCATCAGCAATTCAGGCTGGTGGATCAGCGCGCGGCAGAGATTGGCGCGCTGCTGCATGCCGCCCGACAATTGCCAGGGAAATTTCGAGCCAAAGCCCTTGAGCCCGACGGTTTCAAGCAATTGCTCGGCCTGCTCGACATAGTCGCGCTTGTGGCTGCGCAGGCGATGGCGGTGGCGCTCGACGATTTCGAGCGGCAAGAGGATGTTCTCGAGCGTGGTGCGCCAGGGCAGCATGGTTGGGTTCTGGAAGGCCATGCCCACGATGGAGACGGGTTTGGTCACTGGCGAGCCGGCCACGACTACGTCTCCGGCTTGAGGAATATGGAGACCCGTCACAAGCTTCATCAGCGTGGACTTGCCGCAGCCCGAGGGCCCAACCACGGCCACGAACTCGCCCTTTTGGATGTTCATGGAAAGGCCGGATACGGCGAGCGTGCCGTCCGGGCCGCCATAGCGCATATCCACGTTTTCAATGCTGACCAGCGCCATGCATTCTCCCCCGTCGGTGGTGATGGCCCGGCGCGCCGGACCACCCCGTGGTTGTTGTTATCAGGGCAGCATACGCTCGGCCGCGGGCGGCAGATAGCTGGGGTCGAACACATCGGCAGCGGTGACGGCACCCTTGAGATCCATGGAGATCTTGAGGGTTTCGATGGAAGCGGCGAGCCGCGCCTCATCGATGCCGCCAAAGCCGTTCTCGACCACGTAAGGGGTCTTGATGTTCATCTCATTGGCCATTTCGAGGCGGGCGGTTTCGGTATCGATGTTGAGCGTTTCGTTGCGGGCCAGAACGGCCGCGGCGCCAGCAGCGGGATCAGCCACGGCATCGGCAAAGCCCTTGGCGAGAGCGCGCAGGAAGCCGGTCACCAGCTCTGGGTTTTCTTCGGCGAAGGTTTCATTGACGAGGATGGCATTGCCGTAAAGCTCAAGGCCGTGATCGGCAAAGAGGATGGTGGAGATATCGTCTTCCGGCACGCCATTGGCGAGAAGGTTCAGGATCACTGAAAAGGCAAAGCCGAAGACGCCATCCACATCGCCCGAAGCCAGCATCGGCTCGCGCACGGGAAAGCCGATGCTTTCGATAGTGATGGAGGAGGTGTCGAGATCGGCGGCTTCCACAAAGGCGGGCCACTGCGCGAAAGCGCCATCAGGCGGCGGGGCGCCGAGCTTTTTGCCTTCCAGCGACTTGGGATCGTCAGTTACGCCCAGCGACTTGCGGCCGACCACCGAAAACACCGGCTTGTCATAGACCATCATGACCGATTTGACCGGCTGGGCAGGATCTTCGTCGAGGAACTTGATCAGGGAGTTGATGTCGCCAAAGCCAAACTGGTAGGCGCCGGTGGCGACGCGGGGAATGGCTTCCACCGAGCCGTTGCCGGTGTCGATGGTGACATCGAGCCCTTCGGCGGCAAAGTGGCCATTGTCCTGCGCTAAAAGGAAGCCGGCAGCAGGGCCTTCGAAGCGCCAGTCGAGCGTCAGCTTGACCGAAGTCTGCGCCCAGGCGGGCAGGCTGCCAAAGCCAGTAACGGCCAGGGTGGCGGTAACAGCTGCACAAGCAGTGAAGTGTCGGCGATTGAACATGCGTTTGTCCCTCAACAATGTTGGGGGAAGTCAAGCGCACGGCACAGCGAGGCGCAAGCAGAAACTGCACCATTTCGCGCCAGCGAGCTCTGTTGCACAAAATGGCGGCGCAATGCCTACCGAAGCGAGGCAGCGAACATCAAAAAGGGGCGCGAGACCAAAGCCTCACGCCCCCACCGGAGGCACTGCAAAGGAGCGTCAGCCTTTGCAGCGCCCGCCGATCATTTGGCGCGGCACCGGGCCATCACCAATTCCTGCCGGCCACCAGATCCTCGGGGCTGCAGCTTGCTGGAAGAACGGGTTGCCCGGTGAAATGTTCCCGCGTTTTGCGCCAGCTGAAATTTCGTGAACAGCGACTGTTATGCGCAATTCAGCAGCAGTCACGGGCAGCGCCTAAAATATAATCGCACCCTTGGAGGCCTGCTTACAAATGCAGCACGCGCCCACCGCAGCTGGGCAGACACCGGCCAGTAGTTGCCGGTGAGCCTGTATTTGAATCAGTCTCTTAGCCGCCGCCGCGAGCTGCTGGCACAGGCTTTGCAATTACCTCGCTGCAATCATCTGCCGGAGGTAAGCATGACAAAAGTAAACCGCCTGATCGCGGGACTGGGCCTGGGCGCGAGCATCACACTGGGCGCGGCGGTGGTCCCCGCTTTCGCCCAAGACGACACCATCAAGGTCGGTATCCTCCATTCGCTCTCGGGCACGATGGCGATCTCCGAAACCACGCTCAAGGACACCATGCTGTTCCTGATCGAGCAGCAGAACGCCAAGGGCGGCCTGCTGGGCAAGCAGATCGAGCCGGTCGTAGTCGATATCGCGTCGGACTGGCCGCTGGCTGCCGAAAAGGCGCGCGAACTGCTGACCGTCAATGAAGTGGATGCCGTATTTGGGTGCTGGACCTCGGTATGTCGCAAGTCGGTGCTGCCGGTGTTCGAGGAGCTCAACGGGCTGCTGTTCTATCCCGTGCAGTATGAAGGCGAAGAGTCCCAGCGCAACGTGTTCTACACCGGCGCGTCCCCCAACCAGCAAGCGATCCCGGCTGTCGATTACCTCATGAACGACGAAGGCGTGGAGCGCTGGGTGCTGGCCGGCACCGACTATGTCTATCCGCAGACCACCAACAAGATCCTTGAACAATACCTGCTCGACAAGGGCGTCGCGCAGGAAGACATCATGATCAACTACACGCCTTTCGGTCATTCCGACTGGCAGACCATTGTCTCCGACATCGTCACCTTCGGCTCGGAGGGCAAGAAGACCGCTGTGGTCTCGACCATCAATGGCGACGCCAATGTCCCCTTCTATCGCGAACTGGGCAACCAGGGCGTCGCGGCTGAAGACATCCCGGTCGTGGCCTTCTCAGTGGGCGAGGAAGAGCTTTCGGGCTTCGACACCACGCCGCTGGTCGGGCACCTGGCGGCCTGGAACTACTTCATGTCGGTCGATACGCCCGAGAACGAGGAGTTCATCACCGCCTGGCACGAGTTCATCGGCAGCGAGGATCGCGTCACCAATGACCCGATGGAAGCGCACTATATCGGCTTCAATCTTTGGGTGAAGGCGGTCGAAGCGGCCGAGAGCACCGAGGCTGATGCGGTGATCGCAGCCATTGTCGGGCTCGAAACGCCCAACCTGACCGGCGGCGTCGCCAAGATGCTTCCCAACCACCACATCACCAAGCCGGTGCTGATCGGCGAAATCCAGGACGACGGCCAGTTCGACGTCGTGTGGGAAACCGAAGACCTGGTCCCGGGCGATGCCTGGTCGGACTTCCTGCCCGAGTCGGCGGTGCTGGAAGCCGATTGGACCGCGCCCATCAACTGCGGCAACTACAACACCCAGACCAAGAGTTGCGGCGCGGCTGTCGCCGCCCAGTAACACCCCAACCTGAGCTGGCGAAGGCGGTCTGCCGCCTTCGCTCCTGTCTAGGCGGAGCAAAGCATATGAGCATGATCGAGGGCAGCCTAATCGGCGAGCGGTCTGGCAGCAAGACGGCCAGCCTCGGCTTGCGGTTAAACCGTCAGTGGAACTGGCGCTCCTTGGCCGCTCGTTTGACTCTGCTTTTGGCGCTCCTCGTCTCCTTCTCCTCACCCGGCTTCGCCCAGGCACCCGACGAGCAACTCTCCGCGCTGGTGGATGCCCTTTATCCCGGTGACTATGGTGACCGGCAAGCGGCTATCGCCGCGCTGGTGGCCACCGGCGACCCGCGCGCCGTGCCGGTGCTGCAAGTCCTGGGGGAAGGCGATCTTTACGCGGTGGAAGCCACCGGCAAGGTGGCCTTTGTCGAGCGCAACGGCAGCAATTATGCCCTGACCGATCCGGTGACCGGTGCCGCGCTCGGCGAGGTTGCGCGCAGCGACACCGAAAAGGTGCGCGTCAACAATTCGCTTCGGCGCACCATCCGTACGGCTATCGGGCAGATGACGCTGCTGAGCGACAACCCGGGCACGCGCCTGTCGGCTGCCCAATCCATTTTACGCGATGCCGATCCAGCCAATCTGGACCTGCTCGACACCGCGCTCGCCAGCGAAGCCGATCCCAAGATCCGCACCACCATGGAGCTGGCCCGCGCGGTGATCCTGCTCAAATCCGACGATGTGAGCTTTGAAGACCAGCAGCAGGCCGCAGCCACCGTCGCGGCTTCCGGCAGCCGCGATGCGATCACCATCCTCACATCGGCATTGGCCAGTGCGCCCGACGACCTCAAGCCCGCCATCCAATCGAGCCTTGATGGGCTCCAGCGTGATCGAGCCGCCTGGGCGGCGCTGCAAAATGTTTGGTTCGGCGTGTCGCTGGGCTCGGTGCTGCTGCTGGCGGCCATCGGTCTCGCCATCACCTTTGGCGTCATGGGCGTCATCAACATGGCCCATGGCGAGATGGTGATGCTGGGCGCCTACACCACCTTTGCGGTGCAGGAGGTGATCCGCCAGAACGCGCCGCATCTGTTCGACTATTCCCTGACCATCGCCCTGCCCCTTGCCTTTCTCCTGACCGCCCTTATCGGCATTGCCATCGAGCGAGGCGTGATCCGCTGGCTTTATGGCCGCGCTCTCGAAACGCTGCTCGCGACCTGGGGCCTGTCGCTGATCCTGCAGCAAACCGTCCGCTCGATCTTTGGCCCCACCAACCGGCAGGTCGGCAATCCGAGCTGGATGTCGGGGTCGGTGGATTTCTACGGGCTGTCGCTGACCTGGAGCCGAGTCTGGATCGTCGTCTTTGCCATTGTCGTATTCGTCGCCCTGCTGGTGGTGCTCAACCGCACGGCTTTGGGCCTGCAGATGCGCGCCGTCACCCAGAACCGGCGCATGGCTTCGGCCATGGGCATCCGCACCCCCTTTGTCGATGCCATGACCTTTGGCCTCGGCTCGGGCATTGCCGGGCTCGCGGGGGTGGCGCTCAGCCAGATCGACAATGTCTCGCCCAATCTGGGGCAAGGCTACATCATCGACAGCTTCATGGTCGTGGTGTTCGGCGGCGTCGGCAATCTCTGGGGCACGCTGGTGGGCGCCATGACCCTCGGGATCGCCAACAAGTTTCTCGAGCCCTATGCCGGCGCAGTGCTCGGCAAGATCCTGATCCTGGTGCTGATCATCCTCTTTATCCAGCGCCGGCCCCGCGGGCTATTCGCGCTCAAGGGAAGGTCGGTAGAGGCGTGATTATGCGGTTGCTTGTGGAACTTCGGGCATGCGCCTCCCTCCCCCTTGAGGGGAGGGATCGAGGGTGGGGGTTCAGGCGCAACCATCATCATCGAGCCAACGGAATGGCCCGAACCCCCACCCCCTGCCCCTCCCCTCAAGGGGGAGGGGTGCTAAAGCCTCGTAGGCGGCGCCAGATCAACCAATACCGGAGTGCCCGCCCATGCTGACCCAGGCCTTGTTTCGCGCGCTGGATCGCAAGGCGATCTGGTTGATTGGCATTCTCGTGGCGCTGGCGGTGCTGGTGCCGGCCGCCAATCTCTTGATCCCGCCGGGCCAGTTCGGCCATGTGCCCAACTATGCCGTGACCCTCTTCGGCAAATATCTGAGCTACGCCATGCTGGCGCTCGCCCTTGATCTGGTCTGGGGCTATTGCGGCATTCTTTCGCTTGGGCACGGGGCCTTTTTCGCGCTGGGTGGCTATGCCATGGGCATGTATTTGATGCGCCAGATCGGCAATCGCGGCGTTTATGCCAATGCCCAGCTGCCTGACTTCATGGTTTTCCTGAACTGGAAGGAACTGCCCTGGTATTGGCAGGGCTTCGACAATTTCGCCTTTGCCATGCTGATGGTGATGCTGGTGCCGGGCATCCTCGCCTTTGTGTTCGGCTTTCTCGCCTTCCGCAGCCGGGTCACGGGCGTTTATCTTTCCATCATCACCCAGGCCATGACCTATGCACTGCTGCTGGCCTTTTTCCGCAATGACATGGGCTTCGGCGGCAATAACGGGCTGACCGATTTCAAGGACATCCTGGGCCAGCCGATTGCCGCGCCCACGACACGGGCCTCCCTGTTCGCCGCGACGGCAATCGCGCTCGCCCTTTCGGTGCTGGTCTGCTCCACCATTGTGCGCTCCAAGCTCGGCAAGGTGATGGTGGCAGTGCGCGACGCCGAAAGCCGCACGCGCTTTTTGGGCTACCGGGTTGAGTATGTGAAGCTGTTTGCCTTTGTGGTGTCGGCCGTCATGGCGGGCATCGCCGGGGCGCTTTATGTGCCCCAGGTCGGGATCATCAATCCCGGCGAGTTCGATCCCGCCAATTCCATCGAGGTGGTGATCTGGACCGCAGTGGGCGGACGCGGCACCATTGTCGGGCCGATCATCGGGGCAATTCTCGTCAATATGGGCAAGTCTTATTTCACCGGCGCCCTGCCCGAGTTGTGGCTGTTTGCGCTGGGTGCATTGTTTGTTGGCGTCACGCTCTTCCTGCCCAAGGGTATTGTCGGCCTGCTTGGACAGTATCGCAGCCTGACGACGAGGCGCGAGCAGCACCAGCCGCAAACGCCCAGCTCGATCCAGCTGGAAGCCGGCCTTGATCCTCAACCCAAGGCGGCGGAGTAAGCCATGTCCGACAAAACCGGCACCATGCTGTATCTCGACGGCGTTTCGGTCACCTTCGATGGCTTCAAGGCCATCAACAACCTGTCGCTGATCGTTTATCCCGCCGAGATGCTGGCCATTATCGGCCCCAACGGCGCGGGCAAGACCACGATGATGGATATCATTACCGGCAAGACCCGGCCCGACGATGGCGAAGTGCTGTTCGATGGCCGCACCGACTTAACCCGCCTCGATGAAGCGGCGATCGCCAATTTGGGCATCGGGCGCAAGTTCCAAAAACCCACCGTGTTCGAAAGCCAGAGCGTCTGGGACAATCTGGAGATGGCGCTGAGCAAGCCGCGCGGCATCTTTGCAACGCTGTTTTATACCGCCGACGCCGCGGACATCGCCCGGATCGAGGACATCCTCGACACAGTGCGGCTCGGTCACCGCAAGAATGATCTGGCCGCCAATCTGAGCCATGGGCAAAAGCAGTGGCTCGAAATCGGCATGCTGCTGGCGCAGGATCCCAAGCTGCTGCTGGTGGATGAGCCTGTTGCGGGGATGACCGACAGCGAAACCGCCGAAACCGCCAAGCTCCTGCGCGAGATCGCCACGACCCGCTCAGTGGTAGTGGTGGAACACGATATGAGCTTTGTGCGCGATCTGGGCTCGCGCGTCACCTGCCTCGCCGAAGGTGCGGTGCTGGCCGAAGGCAGCCTCGAGCAGGTCAGCGCCAATCCCCTCGTCATCGAACGCTATCTGGGACGCTGAGCATGACCGCCCTCTCCATCGACGCCATCGACCTGCATTACGGCGCAGCCCAGGCGCTGCGCGGCGTCTCGATCACCTGCCAGCCCGGCCGCATCACCGCCGTGCTCGGGCGCAATGGGGTCGGTAAATCCTCGACCCTGCGGGCCATCTCGGGGATCAACAATATTACCGCAGGCTCCATCACCCTCGGGGACGAACTGCTGCGCAAATCCCCGCCCTATAAGCGCGCGCGGCTGGGGCTCGGCTATGTGCCGCAAGGACGGGAGATCTTTCCCCTGCTCACCGTGCGGGAAAACCTTGAAACTGGGTTCGCGAGCGTTCCCCGCGCGGAGCGCACCATTCCCGATTACATTTTCGAGCTGTTCCCGGTGCTCAAATCCATGCTCAACCGGCGCGGCGGGGATTTGTCAGGGGGCCAGCAGCAGCAACTGGCCATCGGGCGGGCGCTGGTAACCCGGCCCAAAGTGCTGGTGCTCGATGAACCAACGGAAGGCATTCAGCCTTCGATCATCAAGGATATCGGCCGCGCCCTGCAGTTCCTGCGTGACGAAAAGGGCATGACCATCCTGCTGGTGGAGCAGTTCTTGGATTTCTGCCGCGAGATCGCCGATGATATCTATGTCATGGATCGAGGAGAGATCCAGCATGCGGGGCCTGCCAGCGATCTGGATCGGCCGGAGGTGCGCAGGCACCTCATGGTTTAAACAAAAACGCCCGGCAAGGCCGGGCGTTAAAGCAGAAGCTTGGAGTGCTTACTCGCCGAGACCGGCAGCTTCGCACTGTTCCAGCGTGATCGTATCGAGGTCGATATTGATGCCGGCATTTTCGACTTCATTGGCGGCCGGAGGATTCTCGACCTGGGGGGTAGAATCCGCACCGGCACCAGGAGTGGATTCCGTAGCACCGTCGCCGTCGTCGGAAGCACTATCTTCGGTCAGCGACTCGGTGGTGGCAGCGGTTGCCAGCTGCGTGCAGCGCTGCTGGACAGCATCAAGCTCGGATCCGGTCAGCTCAACACCGTTGAACATGGTCTGTGCAAAGGCGGAGCCAGAAAACGTCATGGCGGAGACAAGTGCAACGGCTGAAAGCAGAGACTTTGTACGCATGCAAGGTTCCTCTTTATTTTTTGTGCTGTAAGAGCATGTGCTCATCCAAAGAACGCCGATCCCCGCAAATCGTTGCTCGCCCCATTCAACTGTCACGATGAAGCATTCGCCGATTATAGACCTGGCTCATACACCATTGCAGCGCGCGCGCGGCGCCGGCCGGCTCGGCACCAAGGAGCGTGCCGGGGCGACGCGGATCGACACGCTGTGTCAGGAAGGCTGCGCCAAGATCCGCCTGCCGAATACCCATGGGCCGCATCTGGAAGCGGTGTTGATCAACACCGCGGGGGGCCTGACCGGCGGCGACCAAATGGCCTGGTCGGCGCAGGTGGCCCCGGACGGCAAGCTGCTGGTGACCACCCAGGCTTGCGAGCGCATCTATCGCTCCTTAGGCGGGCCTGCGCAGGTGCAAGCCCGGCTCGAAGTGCGCGCTGGCGCGCATCTGGACTGGATGCCCCAGGAAACCATTCTCTTTGAACATAGCGCCCTCAACCGTCGTATCGACATCGAACTGGAGGCCGGCGCCACTCTCACCGCTGTTGAAGCGGTTCTGCTCGGGCGCGATGCGATGGGAGAAACCGCGTCCCATGCCGCCCTGACCGATCAATGGCGGGTGCGGCGCGAGGGCCGCCTTATCCATGCCGAAGCGAACCGGCTGACGCCGGAATCCTTGCCGCGCGAAGGTTTGTCGCTGCTGGCCGGCCATCGCGCCTTTGCCACGATCCTCCACATCGCCGCGAGCGCCGATGCCGCCGAAGCCCAACTTGCCCGAGTGCGCCAAACCATTGCGGATCTGGACGGGCCCGTCGCGGCCAGCGTCGTGGGCGAGCGGCTGGTGATCCGCGCACTCGCTCCAGGCGGGCTTGCGCTACGGCGCCAAATTGTTCCACTTCTTGCCCAGCTCTCCGGGACCGGCAGCGTGCCGCGCCTGTGGCACCTATAGGACAACAGATGAACCTGACCCCCCGCGAAAAAGACAAGCTGTTGATCTCCATGGCCGCAACCGTCGCCCGTCGGCGGCTGGAGCGCGGCGTCAAGCTCAACCATCCCGAAGCCATCGCGCTGATCACCGACTTCGTCGTGGAAGGCGCGCGCGACGGGCGGCCGGTGGCCGAACTGATGGAAGCCGGGGCCCATGTGGTCAACCGCGACCAGGTCATGGAAGGGATTGCCGAGATGATCCATGACATCCAGGTGGAAGCAACCTTTCCCGACGGCACCAAGCTGGTTACCGTCCACCAACCGATCCGCTGAGCCGAGTCTGCTCGGCAGCCCAAGAACCAACAGGTCCCGTCCATGATTCCAGGTGAAGTCATCACCGTTCCCGGCGATGTTGAACTAAATGCCGGCGCTGCTGTGACCGTGCTCGAAGTGGCCAATACCGGCGATCGCCCGGTGCAAGTCGGCTCGCACTATCACTTCTATGAAGCCAATGCGGGACTGCGCTTTGAGCGCGAGCAAGCCCGCGGCATGCGGCTCGATATCGCAGCGGGAACTGCCGTGCGCTTTGAGCCCGGGCAAACCCGAGAGATCAGGCTGATCCCGCTTGGCGGCGACCGGCAGGTCTATGGATTTCGCGGGCAGATCGGCGGGGTACTATGAGCGAGACCGAAGTGGGACAGCGCGAAGAGTTCAAGCGGCGCCTGGCAGCAGTGATGGCAGACCTCAACGGGGATGGCATTCGCAGCGCGCCTGCCATGCTGACGCTGGGCCATCTGGCGCAGGGCATCGCCGACCAGCTCAGGGTTGCAACCTGGCCCGATGCCAAATCCGCCATGAACATGACCTTTGTGCGCGCGGTGCTTGGGGAATTCGGCACCCAGATGGACACCCATCAGCGCGCCGGGCGGATCAACCAGGCCTATGCCATCCAGGCCCTTTCCATGTCGATCCTGGCGCGCAGCCATGCCGATGATCCCGTAGTGGCTCAAGGCGAGCAACTGATCGACACGCTGATCGAACGCGCCATCGCCTTTTACCGCCAGCAGCGCCCCGCCAAGTCGAACTGATCGCCGGACCAACCCTCAGCCGCCCACCACCGGAGCCGTTTCAATGCCCGCCCGCATTTCCCGCGCCACCTATGCCGACATGTATGGCCCGACCACCGGCGACCGGGTGCGCCTGGCCGATACGGAACTCTTTATCGAGGTGGAAAAGGACTTCACCACCTATGGCGAAGAGGTCAAGTTCGGCGGCGGCAAGGTGATCCGCGACGGCATGGGCCAGTCCCAGCGGACCCGGGCAGAAGGCGCCGTGGATACGGTGATCACGAATGCCTTGGTTGTCGACGTAACAGGGATCTACAAGGCCGATATCGGCTTGAAGGACGGCCGGATCTTTGCCATCGGCAATGCGGGCAATCCCGATACGCAGTCGGGCGTCAACATCATCATCGGCCCCTCCACGGAGGCGATAGCCGGGGAAGGCAAGATCCTGACGGCGGGCGGCATGGATGCCCATATTCACTTCATCTGCCCCCAGCAGATCGAGGAAGCGCTGATGAGCGGGGTGACAACCATGCTGGGCGGCGGCTCGGGCCCGGCGCATGGCACTTTGGCGACCACCTGCACCGGCGCATGGCATATCGGGCGGATGATCGAGAGCTTTGATGCCTTTCCGATGAACCTGGCGCTAGCGGGCAAGGGCAATGCTTCGCGCCCTGCCCCCTTAGCCGAAATGATCCTGGCCGGTGCATCCTGCCTAAAGCTGCACGAGGACTGGGGCACCACGCCCTCGGCCATCGACAACTGCCTCTCTGTCGCTGACGAGTTTGACGTGCAGGTGATGATCCACACCGATACGCTCAATGAATCGGGCTTTGTGGAAGACACGATCGGCGCCTTCAAGGGCCGCACTATCCACGCCTTCCATACCGAAGGCGCCGGTGGCGGGCACGCACCCGACATTCTGAAGGTGGCGGGGCTGCCCAATGTGATCCCCTCTTCCACCAATCCGACCCGACCCTATACGGTCAACACCATCGCCGAGCATCTCGACATGCTGATGGTGTGCCACCACCTCGACCAGAACATTCCCGAGGATGTGGCTTTTGCCGAGTCGCGCATTCGCAAGGAAACCATTGCGGCCGAAGACATCCTGCACGACATGGGCGCGCTCTCGATCATCTCGTCGGACAGCCAGGCGATGGGCCGGGTCGGCGAGGTGCTGATCCGAACCTGGCAGACGGCCGACAAGATGAAGCGGCAGCGCGGACAATTGCCGCAAGAAACGGGCAGCAATGACAATTTCCGCGTCAAGCGCTACATCGCCAAATACACCATCAACCCCGCGATCGCCCATGGCATGAGCCAGCATATCGGCTCGATCGAAGTGGGCAAACGGGCGGACCTCGTGCTCTGGAGCCCGGCTTTTTTCGGCGTCAAACCCGAAATGGTGCTGCTTGGCGGCTCGATTGCCGCTGCCCCCATGGGTGACCCCAATGCCTCCATCCCAACGCCCCAGCCCATGCATTACCGACCCATGTTCGCCGCCTTCGGCAAGCTCGTGACCAACTCATCGGTCACCTTCATTTCGCAAGCGGCCTATGAAGACGGCTTGCGCGGCAAGCTGGGCGTCGACAAGCAATTGTTGCCCGTCACCAATACCCGTGGTGGTATCGGCAAAGCAGCGATGATCCACAACACGGCAACCCCGGTTATCGATGTTGATCCCGAAACCTATGAAGTGCGCGCCGATGGAGAGTTGCTGACCTGCGAACCGGCAACCGTGCTGCCGATGGCGCAACGCTATTTCCTGTTTTGACTGGGATCGGCCTAGATACAAGCCTTCCCGGCTGCAGTAATCTTGCTGGGCGGCAGTCTGCCGCGGATCGTTGCTGGAGGCGTCGATGATCTACCTTCTCGCACTTCTTATCGGCGTTGTTGCCGGCTTGCGCGCCGTGACCCCGCTGGCGGCGGTCAGTTGGGCGGCCGCTCTGGGCTGGATCGACCTCAGCAACAGCTGGGCGTCGTTCATGGGGTCGGCGATAACACCCTGGATCTTCACCATCCTGGCCGTGGTGGAGCTGGTGACCGACCAACTGCCGCAAACACCCAGCCGCAAGGTGCCGATGCAATTTGGCGCCCGCATCGTGACCGGCGCCTTTGCTGGAGCCGTGCTTGTCATCTCGGGCGACGCGCTGATCGGCGGATTGATCGCCGGTGCCATAGGGGCGATTCTGGGCACCCTCGGCGGCGCTGAATTGCGCGCCCGCATGGCCGCCGCCTTCGGCAGCGATCGACCCGCGGGGCTGGCGGAAGACGTTATCGCGATTGTTCTGGCTTTCGCTATAGTGGCGCTGGTCTGAGCGCCATCCAACTTCCGCCGCTTGTTGGTGCAAGTCTTTGGGCTGAGGTCGATAGGGAGAGCCACGATGATCACGAAACGAGTTCTGGCCGCGCTTGCGGTGCTCACCGGCACGGCGGTGCCAGCCATGGCAGCGCAGACCAGCGTTTCCATAACGCTGGGCAACGAAGGTGGCGATCTGGAGCGCCGAGTCACCGTCTATGATTGCGAAGTGGGTGATCCCATCAGCGTGCAATACATCAATGCCGCCCCCAACTTCCTCGCCATCCTGCCCGTGCCCGACCAAACCGAACCGCTGGTGTTTGCCGCGGTGCTCTCCGCTTCGGGTGTGCGCTATGCCGCGGGGCAATTCATCTGGTCCACCAAGGGTGTCGACGCGACGCTGATCGACATCACCGAAGGCGAGGATGCCGACCCGATCAATACCTGTAGTGAAGTCAACAACACCCCCTGAGCCCTCGTTCAGGCAACAGAGTGAACCCATGCTGCGTGCCTCCGCCCACCTGCCCCCCGGCCATGGCCGTGGGGATGCCTTTGACGTCATCAGTCTTGCCCATGACGAGCGGCGCCTACGCCGCAAGCTCCTGACCCTGCGCGGTGGCACCGAAGTGCTGGTGGATTTTCCCCAAACCCTGACCCTTGAGCATGACGGGGCCTTGCTACTCGAGGACGGGCGCCTTGCAGGGATCATTGCTGCGGACGAATTGCTCTATGAGATTCGGGCCGACGATCGCGCCCATCTGGTGCGGCTCGCCTGGCATATCGGCAATCGCCACACTTCAGCGCAATTGGAGGCGGATCGCATCCTGATCAAGCGCGATCACGTGCTCAAAACCATGTTGGAAGGGCTCGGTGCGCGCATCACCAATATCTCCGAGCCGTTTTTCGCCGAGCACGGCGCCTATCACAGCCATGGCGATGCCGGGCACGCCTTGCTTAACCGATGAGCGGCGGCGACCTGCAAAAGCTGCTGACCTGGCTGTCACCCGCCTTTCCCGTCGGGGCTTTCGCGTGGTCGGCGGGGCTCGAAACCGCCATCCAGACCCGTGTGGTGCATGACCGCGCCACGACGCAGGACTGGATCGAGGGCAGCCTGCATCATGGTGGGCTGCGCACCGACGCCATCCTCCTGGCCGCCGCCCATCGCGTGGCCGATGACGCGGCAGCATTAAGTGAGCTTGCCGACTTGTGCCTCGCACTGACGCCGGCGCGAGAACGACACACGGAAACCGTCACTACCGGCGATGCCTTTGCTGCGGCAGCGCAGGCCTGGTCTCGGACGGGGACCCTGGTGCTGCCCCAGCCCTGCCCCTACCCCATCGCCGTAGGCGCCATTGCCGGCAAGCACGGGCTTGAGCCCGGCGCCACACTCCTGGCCTTCATCACTGCGGCCGTGCATGCGCAGGTCTCGGTGGCTGTGCGGCTCGTGCCCATCGGTCAAACCGATGGCTTGCGGATCATGGCTGCGCTGGAGCCGGCGGTCGCGCAAGTGGCGACGTTGTGCGGGAGCGCTGGCCTAAACGAGATCGGGGGCATTGCCTATGCCGCCGATATCGCGCAAATGGCCCACGAGACCCTCCATACGAGAATCTTCCGCTCATGAGCATGTTCATTGCCGCCTTCATGTTCATTCCCTTGCTGGCGGTTTCGTTTGCCCACCTACTCTGGTCGGTGGGCACAACCTGGCCGATCCGCAACGAGCAATTGCTCGCCCAAACCATTGTGGGCACCCCGGGCGTCACGCGGATGCCGCCTCGGCTGGTTTCGCTTGCCGTAGCAATCGGCACGCTGGCCGCCGGCATCGTCGCCCTGGCACTCGCGGACCATGACAGCGGCGGCGCCACCCTGACACTGGTCGGCGGGCTGTGTGCAATCCCATTTTTGGCGCGAGGAGGCCTGGGCTATACCGCCCGCTGGGCGGAACGGACGCCTGAACCAAGCTTCCGGTTCAACGACCGGCGGGTTTATTCACCGCTTTGCCTGTTTATCGGGCTGGGCTTTCTGGCACTTGTTCTCTTGAGGCTCCTATGAAGTCGCTCAACGGTCCCCTCCGCATCGGCATTGGCGGTCCCGTCGGTTCGGGCAAGACGACGCTATGTGAAATGCTGCTCAAATCCATGCGCGAGCGCTATTCCATGGCCGTGGTGACCAACGACATCTACACCCAGGAGGACGCGCTGATCCTCGCCCGGGTGCAGGCGATCTCGGAAGACCGCATTGTTGGGGTGGAAACCGGTGGCTGCCCGCATACGGCGATCCGCGAGGATGCCTCGCTGAACCTGGCCGCAATCGACGCGCTCAACCGCAAGTTCCCCGATCTCGACATCATCCTGATCGAAAGCGGCGGCGATAATCTGGCCGCAACCTTCTCGCCCGACCTGGCTGACCTCACCATCTATGTAATTTCGGTGGCCCAGGGCGAAAAGATCCCGCGCAAGGGCGGCCCGGCGATCTCGCGCTCGGACCTGCTGGTGATCACCCATACCGATCTGGCGCCACATGTGCGCGCCAGCCTTGAAGTGATGGAAAGCGATACGCAAAAGGTGCGCGAGGGCCGCCCCTATGTGTTCACCGACCTGCTGCGACGCGAAAGCCTCGATCAGATCATCGCCTTCATCGAAAAGGCCGGCGGGCTGGCCGAGGTGACCGCGGCGGCGGAATAGCAGTGACCGTCTTTCTGCGCTTGCGGGCGAGCCTTACGGGCTCGCCGCCGGCGCCGGTCTGGCCCCAAGGCACATACCGGATGCCGCTGGCGGAGGCCCGACCGCGAGACCTGCACGATCTGCTGGTGCTGGCTTACCGCGATGGCGGCGGCAGTGTCCCGCCCTTCGAGACCTGGTGGACAGGGCTTGTCGAGGATGACGAGTTTCATCCCGAGCTCGTCATCATCGCCGCGGACGCGAACGACCGGCCCATCGGCATTGCCCAGTGCTGGACTAGTGGCTTCATCAAGGATCTGGCTGTTGCGCCAGGGTGGCGCCATCGAGGTATTGGCGCAGCCTTGCTGCGCACCGCCTTGGTCGTCTTTGCCGCCGAGGGGCTGACCCAGGTTGATCTCAAGGTCGAGGCCGACAACATAGTGGCGCAACGCTTTTACCGCCGCATGGGCATGGTCGAGGCGTCGGACTAGGAAGCGATCATCACCACATGGCTGACCAGACGGCCATCGGCGAAATGATGGATCATCAGCCCGGGCGGGTCGACGCGTTGAGCCTCCTTGCCATCGAGGCGCAGCTTGTTGGAGCGCGCCACAGAAGGAGCCATCGTGGCGGGGCGGCCGGCAAAGCTCGTGAACAATGGTCGGTGCACATGCCCGCAGGTAAGGCCCAGCACCGGCGAGGCAGCCGCAGCGATCGTGTCCGCCAAGGCGGCGCCGTTAAGGCAAATATTGCGATCCTTGTTGTCGATCCCGCAGCGAAAAGGATGCTGGTGCTGGAACAGGAGCGCTGGCGGGCCCTGCTCCGCCAGCTGCTCCGCGAGCCACCCTAGCACGGGTGCAGCGTCACCATGGTGCTGACCGGCCACGGTCACATCCAGCCCGATCAATCGCAGCGACCCCAGATCCCTGATGCTGTGAAGCGCGCCCTGCAGCCCCCAACTGTGCTCGGCGCCGAAGACGCGCCGCATGGGGCCGTGGTGATCCATATTGCCGGGCACCACCTGAACCGGCGCCTTGAGCGATCCCAGCCGTTCGGCAACATCAGCATAGCTTTGCAGTGCGCCATCTTCCGCCAGGTCCCCACTCACGATTACCGCGTCGGGCGCGAGAGGGCGCAGCCAGGTCAGCACGGCATCGAGCCGGGCCAGCGCCTCTCGGGTTCCGTTGGCGTGGATATCACTGAGCTGGGCGATGATCATTGTCTGCCTTTCCCCGAACCAGAGCCACTACCGAACGGGGCCCCAAAGTAACCGTTCCGCCGCCGATCACCGGGTGCAGGTCGGAAGCGAGGCCCACACTCCAGTCGCCAGCGGGCAGTTGCGCGACGAGGCTATCGTGCCGGCGGTTAAACCAGATCAGCACGTCATCGGAGCCGTAGCAGAGATGCATGCCCAGAACCGAAGCATTGGGATGCTCCCATTCGACGCTGTTCATCTCGTGACCCGATGGGTGCAACCAGGTCACGTCGCGGTGCCCGGCGGCTCCGGTCCCGTTGAGGAAGCGGTCAGCATGCACCGCCGGATGCTCCTGGCGAAAAGCGTAAACGGCAGCAACAAGGGCCGCTAGCTCCCGATCACCGTTGGACCAGTCCAGCCAGGTGATCTCGTTGTCCTGCGCATAGGCATTGTTGTTGCCTCCTTGCGTGCGGAACAACTCGTCGCCCTGTTGCAGGAGGATGCCGCCGCGCGACAGCAGCAGCGTGGCGAGCAGCGCGCGCACATCGCGGCGGCGGGCTAGATTGATCTGCGCATCCTCGGTTTCCCCTTCCACGCCGCAATTCCAGGAGAGATTGTGATTGTGCCCGTCGCGGTTGTCTTCGCCATTGGCTTGGTTGTGCTTGTGCGCATAACTCACTAGATCACGCAGGGTGAAGCCGTCATGCACCGCCAGCAGATTGATCACTGAAGCGGGCGTGCGCCCATCGCGGTCAAACAACTCGGCGCTGCCGGCAAGCTTGGCTGCAAACCGGCCGATGGAGCCGGGCTCGCCCCGCCAAAAGGCCCGCACCCCATCCCGATAAGTGTCGTTGTGCTCCCGGAATGGCGGCCCGAACTGGCCCAGCCGATAGCCGCCCGGACCCGGATCCCAGGGTTCCGCGGCAAGGATGCACCGGCTCAGCAGTGGATCGGCCTTGATCCGCTCGAGCAGTTCGGCGCGGGGATTGAACTCTGGTTCGCGCCCCAGCACCGGCGCCAGGTCGAAGCGAAAGCCCGATACACCGCCCTCCTCCACCCAAAAGCGCAGGCTGTCGATGACGAGGCGCTGCGTCGCTGGATGATTGCAGCGCAGCGTATTGCCAGTGCCGGTATAATTGACGAGTTCCTGCCGTTCTTCGCGATCGGCAAACCAGAAATAAGCTTGCGGATCGAGACCCATGAGGCTCAGGATTGGGCCTTGCGCATCGCTTTCGCCGGTGTGGTTGAACACCACATCCAGGATCACCGCAATCCCCGCCTCCCGATAGCGGTCCGTGAGCTGACGTAGATCGGCGATACCGCCGGGTGCAAGGCGCGGATCAATGGCGCCATAGGCGATGGGATTATAGCCCCAGGCATTGCTCAGCCCCAGCGGCGGCAGGTGCCGCTCGTCAATCCAGGCGGTCACGGGCATCAACTGCAGGGTGTCGACGCCAAGCTGCTGGAAGTGCTCGATCACGGCCGGCGCACCCAAGCCCTTCAGCGTACCGCGCTCGGCCGGTGGGACCTGGGGGTGGCGCATGGTGAAACCACGCACATTGAGCTCGTAGAAGAACTTGGGAGTCGTCAGGAGCGGTCCAATCGCAGCCGCAAGCTTTTCGACCACGACGGCCTTGGGCACCAGTGGCGCGGCATCGAAGGAGGGGTCTCGTGGGCAACGCAAGTCGGGCAAATAGGCGAAGGCCCGATCCAGTTGCCGGGCATAGGGATCAACGAGGAGCCGCGCGGGATCGAAAAACAAGCCGCTATCGGGCGCATATGGACCATCGACACGCAGCCCGTAGCGCGTGCCGACGCCCAGACCGGCGATCAGAGCGGCATGGATACCGTCGTGATGCACATCGAATGGAAAGCGATGAACCTCACTGTCATGCTCATCGAAGATCGATACCCAAAGCGCTGTTGCAGCAGAGGAAAAAACCGCGAAGTTGACCCCCTCAGGGGTGATCGTCGCCCCCAGATCATGGGTGTTGCCGCGGCCGGGGAGCAGCCGCGGCACCATCTCAGGTGATAACACTCGGTGCCTCACGGCCGGTGCGTTGCCGAACTCCGGCAAGTTGGTCGGCAATGGCGATCAAAGGCTCCAAGGCCATCTGCGTTTCCAGATCGTGACGTCCGTCGGCCGCCTCGTAACGCTCGAGATAAAGCCGCAAGGTGGCACCAACGGTACCCGTGCCGCTCAGGCGCAGGACGATGCGCGAGCCGTCGGTAAAACCGATGCGAATGCCCTGCTTGGCGCTCGTGGAGCCATCCACCGGATCATGGTAGGTGAAGTCATCGGCATAGGCGATCTGCAGGTCCTCGCCGAAGGTCTGGCCGGCAAGGCTCGGCAGGCGCGCACGCAAATCATCGACCAGCGCATTGGCAATAGCGGCATCGACCTCCTCATAATCGTGCCGCGTATAGTAGTTGCGCCCGTAAGTGGCCCAATGTTCGCGCACAATCTCGTCCACGCTCTGCCCGCGCGCGGCGATGATGTTGAGCCACAGCAGCACGGCCCAGAGCCCATCCTTTTCGCGCACGTGATTGGAGCCCGTGCCCGCGCTTTCCTCGCCGCAGATGGTGACGCGGCCAGCATCGAGAAGATTGCCGAAGAACTTCCAGCCGGTGGGCGTCTCGTGCATCTCGATGCCCAGCTTTTCCGCGACCCGGTCTGCCGCGGCGCTGGTGGGCATGGAACGAGCAATCCCGGCAATGCCGTTGCGATAGCCGGGCGCGAGATGCGCATTGGCGGCGAGCAGCGCGAGTGAATCCGAGGGGGTAACGAAGCGGTTCTTGCCGATAATGAGGTTCCGGTCGCCGTCGCCATCAGAGGCGGCGCCGAAATCAGGACCCTCAGGCGTCATCAGCAGGTCGTGCATGTCCTTGCAATAGACGAGGTTCGGATCGGGGTGGCCGTTGCCGAAATCAGGCGACGGTGTGCCGCTCACGACAGTGCCCTGAGGAGCACCCAGTCGGTCCTCGATGATATTCTTGGCGTAGGGCCCGGTAACCGCATGCATCGCATCAAAGGTCATGCGGAAACCACCGGCAAACAATGCGCGGATGGCGTCGAAGTCGAAGAGAGTTTCCATCAAGGCAGCGTAATCAGCCACGGGGTCGATCACCTCGACCACCATGTCGCCGACGCGCTGGCTACCCACCTGCCCCAGCGCCACATCGGGCGCATCGACGGTTTTGTAGCTCTCGATCACCTTGGTGCGCGCGAACACCGCATCGGTGATCTTTTCGGGCGCCGGCCCGCCATTGCCGATATTGTACTTGATGCCGAAATCGCCGTCCGGTCCGCCCGGATTGTGGCTGGCCGAGAGCACGAGGCCGCCAAAGGCGCCGTAGTGGCGAATGATGTGGCTGGCGGCGGGCGTCGAGAGCAGGCCGTTCTGCCCCACCATCACCTTGCCAAAGCCATTGGCAGCCGCGATGCGGATCGCCTTCTGGATGGCCACATCATTGTAGAACCGGCCATCGCCGCCGATCACGAGGGTCTGGCCCGCAAACCCCTCGAGCGAGTCAAAGATCGCCTGGATGTAGTTCTCGACATAGTTCGGCTGCTGATAAACGGTTACGCGCTTGCGCAGCCCGGATGTGCCCGGCTTCTGGTCGGGGTAAGGCGTGGTTTCAATCGTCTTGATCATCGTCATTCTTGAGCCGGAGGAGAGAGGCATAAAGGTCTGCATAAAGGCCGGCGCTGGTTTCCCAGGACACATCAGCCTTCATGCCGCGGCGTTGCATTTTCTTCCAAACCTTGTCCTGGCGGTAAAGCCGGACGGCTTTGCGCAGGGCTTCAGAAAGGGCCTCGACACTGTTGGGCGCAAACTGAAATCCGGTGGCGACTTCCGCCCGCAGCGCTGCGGGATTGGCGTCGATCACGGTATCGACCAAGCCACCGATGCGGCTGACAACCGGCACGCAGCCATAGCGCAGGCCATAAAGCTGGGTCAGCCCGCAGGGCTCGAACCGGGAGGGGATCACAATAGCGTCGCACCCGCCCTGCATGAGGTGAGACAGGTTCTCGTTATAGCCCACGACGAGGCCAACCTTGCCGGGGTAAGCAGCGGCCATGTGGCGGAAGCCATCCTCAAGATAAGCTTCTCCCGAGCCCAGGACCGCGAGCCGCCCACCGGCCCCGATCAGGTCGGGCACAGCTTGCAGCAGCAGGTCCATACCCTTCTGGTCGGTCAAGCGGCTGACGACACAGAACAGCGGACCGTCGGCCCCGTCGAGGCCGAACTCCTCAACCACCGCGGCCTTGTTGACGCGACGCATATGCACAGTGCTGGAGGTATATTTCTGCGCCAGCGCCGGATCGGTCGCGGGGTTCCAGGTCTGGGTGTCAATGCCATTCAGAATACCCGCAACGGTACTCTGGCGGGCGTTCAGCAGCCCTTCGAGGCCAAGGCCGAACTCGGGCGTGCGGATTTCCTCGGCATAGGTGGGGCTCACGGTGGTGACAAAGTCAGCGCATTCCAGCCCCGATTTCAGGTAAGAAATGCCGCCATAGTACTCGACGCCGTGCACGCTGAAGGCCTGTGGCGGCAAGCGGAGCTGGCCAAAAATCTCGGCGCCGAAGAAGCCCTTGAATGCCATGTTGTGGATGGTCATCACGGTCTTGATCCGGTCCGAGCGGCCGAACTTGATATAGGCCGGGGCAAGGCCCGCCTGCCAATCATGGGCATGGATGATCTGGGGGTGATAGCCACCCACCATGCCCATGCCCAGTTCAGCCCCGACCCAGCCCAGCGCGGCAAAACGCTGCCAGCTATCCGGCCAGTCCCCTTCGGGGCCGACATAGATATTGCCGGGGCGATTATAGAGATGCGGCGCATCGATGATGATCACGTCGAGGCCAGCCGTCCGGCCGGCCAGCAGCCGTGCGGGACCGCCAAAGAGATCGTCGACTTCCTTGACCACCCGCCCGCCTTCCATCTGTCCAAGCACGCTTGGATAGCCGGGGACAAGGGTGCGCATATTGACGCCGCGGCCAGCCAGTGCGGCGGGCAAGGCGCCCGTCACATCTGCCAGGCCGCCGGTCTTGATCAGCGGGTAAACCTCTGACGCGACCGAAAGAACTTCGATCATCGGCTCGCCAGGTATTTGTTGATCATGGGCTGGGTGATCAGCGTCACGCCATCATCGCTGCGGCGGAACCACTTGGCGTCGAACTCGGGATCCTCGCCGACCACCAGGCCTTCGGGAATGTTGACGCCGCGATCGATCACCACCTTGCGCAACCGGGCGCTGCGGCCGATGTCGCAATAGGGCAGCACCACCGCTTCGTTGAGTTCCGAATAGGAATGGACGCGCGACCCGGTCGAGAGCAGCGTGCGCTGCAGCGAGCCGCCCGAGATGATGCAATCGCCCGAGACCAGGGAGTTTACCGCTGCGCCGCGCCGCCCGTCGTAATCATGCACGAATTTGGCCGGCGGGGTGATCTCGGCATAGGTCCAGATCGGCCAGTCGCGGTCGTAGAGATCGAGCTGGGGCTGGATGTCGGTGAGGTCGATCGAGGCCTTCCAATAGGCGTCGATCGTGCCGACGTCGCGCCAATAGGAAACTTCTTCCTTGGACGAGCGCACGCAGGAGCGTGGGAAGCGGTGCGCCCAGGCGGTGCCGTTCTTGACGATATAGGGGATGATGTCCTTGCCGAAGTCGCGGTTGGAGCCTTCGGTGGCAGCATCGCGCCGCAGCTGCTCCATCAGGAACCGCGTATCGAACACATAGATGCCCATCGAGGCCAGCGCCATGTCCGGCTTGTCCGGAATGCCCGGCGGGTCCTTGGGTTTCTCGACGAAATTGACGACGCGGTCGCGGCCATCCACATGCATCACGCCAAAGCCGGTGGCTTCCATCCGCGGCACTTCCAGGCAGCCGATGGTCACATCGGCGCCAGTGTCCACATGCTGGCGCAGCATGATTTCGTAGTCCATCTTGTAGATGTGGTCGCCCGCGAGGATGACGATATAGCGGGCGCCGGAATCCTCGATGATGTCCATGTTCTGGTACACGGCATCGGCGGTGCCGGCATACCACATATCCTCCCGCACCCGCTGGCTGGCGGGCAGCACGTCAAAGCTTTCGTTACGCTCCGGACGCAGGAAGTTCCAGCCGCGCGACAAGTGCCGGATCAGGCTGTGGGCCTGGTACTGCGTGGCCACTGAAATCCGGCGAATGCCCGAATTGATCGCGTTGGACAGGGCAAAATCGATGATGCGCGACTTGCCGCCGAAATAAACGGCCGGCTTGGCGCGCCGGTCGGTCAGTTCCATTAACCGCGTGCCACGGCCGCCGGCCAACACATATGCCATCGCCTCGCGTGCCAGCGGCGACGGCGCCCGATAATCAGCCATTTAATCCCTCCAAAATAGCCCGGTTTGACCCGGAGCGTTCTTCGGCCCCCGCCGGTTCACGCAGGTTCGAATTTCAAGAACAGTGTCGAAAGCGGCGGCAGATAAATCTCGGCTTCCGCCGGCCAGTGCATGCCTTCAACGGGATAAGCGGTCACTGCACCCTGGTTGCCCGTGTTGCTGCCCGAATACCAACCCGCATCGGTGTTGATACGCTCGACCCACTTGCCGGCAATCGGCATCGGGATCTTGTAGTTGCTGCGCGGCACGGGGGTCATGTTGGAGACCACCAGCACCGGATCGGCGCCCGGGGCCTTGCGCAACCAGGCAAAGACGGAATTGGCGTGGTCATTGCCAATGACCCACTCAAAGCCCTCCGGCTCGCAATCACGCTCGTGCAGGGCGGGAAGCTGGCGATAGGCAGCATTGAGGTCGGCAACGAGCCGCCGCAGTCCCTCATGCATGCCTGCTTCCAGCAGCCACCAATCCAGCGAATGGGCCTCGGTCCATTCTTCGCGTTGGCCAAACTCCTGCCCCATGAACAAGAGCTTCTTGCCAGGATGGCCCCACATGAAGGCGTAGTAAGCCCGCAGATTGGCGAATTTCTGCCAGTCATCGCCCGGCATTTTCTCGATCAGTGACTTCTTGCCATGCACCACCTCGTCATGGCTGAGCGGCAACACGAAGTTTTCCGTGAACGCGTAGACCGTGCCGAAGGTCATGTCGTTGTGGTGATAGCGACGGTGGATCGTTTCGCGGCTCATGTAACGCAGGGTGTCGTTCATGAACCCCATGTTCCACTTGAACCCGAAGCCCAGCCCGCCCGCATCAACGGGGCGGCTCACCCCGGGCCAGGACGTGGACTCTTCGGCGATCATGAATGTGCCCGGATGCAGCCGATAAGCTTCTGTGTTTACCCGCTGCAGGAACTCGACCGCTTCCAGGTTTTCGTTGCCGCCATGCTGGTTGGGCACCCACTCGCCGGGCTGGCGGGAGTAGTCGAGATAAAGCATCGAGGCGACGGCATCGACGCGCAAGCCGTCAAGGTGGAACTGCTCGAGCCAATACAGGGCATTGTTGACGAGGAAGGACACAACCTCGCGCCGGCCAAAATTGTAGATCGCCGTGTTCCAGTCGGGGTGGAAACCCTGGCGTGGATCGGCATGCTCATACAGTGCGGTGCCGTCGAAATGCGCCAGACCATGCGCATCGGTGGGGAAGTGCGCGGGCACCCAGTCGAGAATAACACCGATGCCGGCTTCATGAGCGGCATCAACAAAGCGGGCAAAGCCTGCGGGATCGCCGAACCTTGCCGTCGGCGCATAAAGCCCGGTGGGCTGGTAGCCCCAGCTCGGATCATAGGGATGCTCGGTGATCGGCATCAGCTCGATATGGGTATAGCCCATGTCGGCGGCATAGGGGACCAGCTGCTCGGCAAGCTGTTCATAGGACATGAAGCCGCCATCGGGCTTGCGGCGCCATGAGCCCAGATGCACCTCATAGATGGACATAGGCATGCGCCGCCAATCCTTGGAGCGGCGCTCTTCCATGTATTGGGCATCCGTCCACACGAAGGGCGATGGATCGGGGACCACGGAAGCGGTGCGCGGGCGCATTTCCGCCTGGCGGGCGTAAGGATCGGCCTTGAGCGGCTGGGTGACGCCGTCGGGACCGACGATCTCGTATTTGTAGAGCGTGCCCGTTCCGAGCACGGGGATGAAGACTTCCCAGACCCCGGTATCTAGCCGCTTGCGCATGGGATGGCGCCGGCCGTCCCATTCGTTGAACGAGCCAACGACGCTCACGCGCTGCGCATTGGGCGCCCAGACAGCAAAGTGAGTGCCATGGATGCCTTCGAATTCCATCTCATGCGCGCCAAGCTTGTCGTAAAGCCTGAGATGGCTGCCTTCGCCGATATAGTAGTCGTCGAGCGGGCCGAGTACGGGACCAAAGGAATAGGGATCATAGACATCCCACTCCCCGCCCGCATTGCTTGCCCGATAGCGGATCGGCTGGCGGGCAGCTAGCGGGACCGGGCCTTCGAAAAAACCAGCCGGATGGCTCTGCAACAGTTGGCCAAGGAACTCGCCGCCCAGCGTCCAAGCGCTCAGTTTCTCGGCGTGCGGCACGAATGCGCGCAGCACCATCTGTCCGTTACTCTCGTGCAAGCCCAGAAAGGCGAACGGGTCGGCATGACGCCCACCGACGATCGCTTCCACTTCCCGGGCATCTGCCTGCCAGTCCTGCCTGTCCACCCGCGCATCCTTTGTCCGATCACAGCCGGTCAAAGCCGGCTGGACCTCATTGTCTTATTGCATTCATCGGACGCGCTCCGCTGCAACCTAGGTTGCAGCGACGGGCACGCCCCAGATTTCTTCGGCATATTGCTTAATCGTGCGATCCGAAGAGAAAAAGCCTACGCGCGCCGTGTTGCGAATGCCCATGGCATTCCAGCGCGCCTTATCGAGCCACAAGCCATCCACCCGGGCTTGGGCCGCCACATAGGAGTCGAAATCTCGCGCGACCATGAACCAGTCGCGGTCATAAAGCCCGCCGATCAGATCGCCATAGCGATGCGGATCGTCGGGCGAAAACACGCCCGACGCGATCGCTTCGAGGGCTTCCTTGAGAGCTGGCGAACTATCGATGGCCTGGATGGGCGCCTCGTGCCGCGCTCGCTTGTCGTTGACCTCTTCAGTGGACAAGCCAAAGATGACGATGTTTTCCGCGCCAACTTCCTTGTGCATCTCCACATTGGCGCCATCCATGGTGCCAATGGTGATGGCGCCATTGGCCATGAACTTCATGTTGCCGGTGCCCGATGCCTCCATCCCCGCTGTCGAGATCTGCTCAGACAAATCGGCTGCTGGCATGATCACCTCGGCGAGGCTGACATTATAGTTGGGCAGGAAGACCACCTTGAGAAGACCGCGCACCGCCGGGTCATTGTTGATGACCTTGGCGACGTCGTTGATGAGTTTGATGATGAGCTTGGCGTTCCAGTACCCTGGCGCTGCCTTGCCCGCGAAGATCTTAACGCGGGGCACCCATTCGCGTTCCGGGTGAGCGCGAATTTCCTGATAAGCGGCAACGGCTTGGATGATGTTGAGCAACTGTCGCTTGTACTCGTGGATGCGCTTTACCTGGACGTCGAACACGGCATCCGGTGAGACTACGATGTTCATGCGATCCTTGATCAGGCGGGTCAGCCGATCCTTGTTCCCGCGCTTGACTGCGGCAAACTTATTCTGAAAGCCCCTATCCTCGGCGTGATCAGCGAGCGCCTGGAGCGCATTCACATCATCCAGAAATGCGGGCCCAATGGTTTCGGTGATGAGCTTGGTGAGTTCGGGATTACACTGCATCAGCCAGCGACGCGGCGTAATGCCATTGGTCTTGTTGGTGATCCGGTCGGGATAAAGCTTGTGCAGATCGGAAAACACCGTCTGCTTCATGAGCTCGGTGTGGAGCGCCGACACACCATTGGTGGCGTGCGAGCCGACGAAAGCCAACTGGCCCATGCGCACCCGCCGACCGCTATTCTCATCGATCAACGACAGATTGGCCACCTGCGCATCGCTGAACTCGGCGCTGCGCCGCGCTTCGCCCAGAACTTGGCTGTTGATCTGGTAGATGATCTGCATGTGCCGCGGCAGCATGCGCTCGAGCAAGGCCACCGGCCAGCTTTCCAGCGCTTCGGGCAGCAGGGTGTGGTTGGTGTAGCTGAAGGTTGCCTTGCAGATCGGCCAGGCGACGGACCATTCCAGACCATGCAAATCCACGAGGATCCGCATCATTTCGGCAATCGAGATGGCCGGGTGCGTGTCGTTGAGCTGGATGGCAACCTTGTCCGGCAGGGAATGCAGATCGCCATATTGCTGCAAGTGCCGGCGCACGATGTCCTGCAGGGAAGCCGAGGAGAAGAAGAACTCCTGGCGCAGTCGCAACTCCTGCCCGGCGGCGGTCGAGTCAGCGGGGTAGAGCACCCGGGTGATTGCCTCGGCCCGTGAGCTTTCCTCGAGCGCCCCAAGATGATCGCCCGAATTGAACTTGTCGAGGAGGATCGGATCGATCGGCTGGGCGCTCCAAAGGCGCAGCGTATTCACCCGCGCTCCGCGCCAGCCGACAATGGGTGTGTCGAAGGCGACGGCAAGGAAATGATCGTTGGGGCGCCATTCCTGGCGCACCGTGCCATCGGGTCCTTCAACCGGCTCAACGATGCCGCCGAAGCCAATTTCATAGGAGCTTTCGCGCCGCTCGAATTCCCAGGGATTGCCGTGGGCGAGCCATTCTTCGGGTAGTTCCACCTGCCAGCCTTCGCTCATTTCCTGGCGGAACAGCCCGTGCACATAGCGGATGCCATAGCCATAGGCAGGGATCTTGAGCGAGGACATCGACTCAAGAAAACACGCGGCAAGCCGGCCCAGGCCGCCATTGCCGAGCGCGGCATCAGGCTCCAGATCGATGAGGTCGCCCAAATCGACATTGAGGTTCTTGAGGGCTTCTCGCACCGGCTCAAGCAGGCCCACATTGCTCATGGCGTCGCGCATCAGGCGGCCGATCAGGAACTCGAGGCTGAGATAATAGACGCGCTTGTGGGAGGTGCGCCAGGTTTCGCGCGAGGACTCCATCCAGCGGTCCATCACCCGATCGCGCACCGCCAGAATTGTCGCCGCCAGCCAGTCATGAGGCCGCGCGACAATGGGGTCCTTGCCGACCGAATAGATCAGCCGTTCAAGGATCTCGGCTTCCAATGCCTCCACTGTAGTGGCACGAGGCTGGGGGGTGGGAGCGTCGTAGACGATTGGCTTCTGGGGCATATCGCGATCCGGAATACGTGACGAACAGGTCCCTCTTAGACTTTAGTCTGGCATTTAACCAGTGTTGGTTAAAGCCCTCACTTTGGCGGCACTAACGGGCTCCTCCCACCGAAGACGCTTCTTTAGCGTCTTCGTCGATGTCCTCCTCACGCACGGCAACACCGCTTTCACGCGCCTGATCGACCGCATTGCTGAGCAGCAAGTGGCGCCCTGCCATTTGCGCGCCGCCCACCATCTGCAACTCGAACCGCTGGCTGTCGCGCTCGCGAACGCCCGCCACGACCTGGTCGGCTTCTTCCTGGCTGGCGCCAAGCAGCGTGATCGCCTTGCCGCCAAGGATCAACGAGGACTCGAACAGTTCGCGCTGTTGATACTCGACCCCTGCTTTGACCAGTTCAATGGCGTGCCCGCGGTCGAATGCACGGGCCATGACCTTGGCAAGGGGAAACTCGTCACGCACCAATTCGGCGATGCGCGTTGCACTGGCCTTGTCATTGACGCAAATCAGGATGATCTCGGCATTGTCAGCCCCTGCGGCATGCAGGATATCGAGCCGCGTTCCATCCCCGTAATAGACCTTGAAGCCGATCTGCGAGGCAGCCCGGATCATGTCGGTATCATTGTCGATGATCGAGACGGAATGATGCATCGCCAGCAGCGGCTGGCTGGCGATCTGGCCAAAGCGCCCGAAGCCGATGATGAGCACCCTGCCCCTTAGATTGCTGGCCCTATCCACCCCGTCCATGGACTGGGCGGTCTTTGGCGTCACAAAACGCAGGCCCGCGATCGCAAAGGGGGTCAGGACCATCGAGATCACGACTGTGGCGGTGAAGATGGAATTGGTGGGTGCGTCGATGATGCCGGCGACTGTCGCAGTCGTGTACAACACAAAGGCAAATTCGCCGCCCTGTGACATGAGCACGGCGCGCTCCAGCGCTTCGCCATGGGAGGACCGCAACAGGCGGGCAATCGCATAGATGCCAAGACCCTTGACCAGCATGTAGCAGGCAACACTGAGCGCAATGATTGCCCAGTTGTCGGCGACAATGCGCAGGTCCAGCGACATCCCGACGGCAAGGAAGAACAGCCCGAGCAGGATGCCGCGGAACGGCTCCACATCCGCTTCCAGCTGATGCCGGAAGGTCGAGGTCGAGAGCAGCACGCCAGCCAGGAAGGCTCCCATGGCCATGGAAAGCCCGCTCAGCTGAAACAACAAGGCCGCGCCCAGGACCACCAGCAATGCAGCGGCAGTCATGACCTCACGCTGCTTGGTGGAGGCGAGCGCCGCAAAGAGCGGGTTCATGATGCGGCGCCCGAGAAAGATCAGCAGCAGCACGGCGCCAAGCGCGATGGCAATGCTCACCAGGCGGGTACCGAAGCTGTCCGATCCGCCGGAATGGCCGAGCAGCGCCACGATGGCCAGGAGCGGCACGATGGCAAGGTCTTCGAGCAGCAGAACGGAGACCATTTTCTGGCCGCTATCGGTGGCAAGTTCGCCGCGCTCGCCGAGAATTTGCATGACGATGGCCGTCGAGGTCAAAACGAAGCCCATGCCGGCGACAAAGGCCACCGCTGGCGCAAAGCCGAGGAGAATGCCCACCCCCGTCAGCAGCGCGCCGCAGACCAGTACCTGGACGACCCCCAGGCCAAAGATCTGCTTGCGCAGTGCCCACAACCGCGTCGGCTCCATTTCGAGGCCGATGATGAACAGAAAGAGGACGACCCCGAGCTCGGCGGCCGAAAGCACGGCTTCGGGCTCATGGATCACGCCCAGCACGGACGGGCCAAGCAACAACCCAGCGGCGAGATAGCCCAGCACTGAGCCGAGCCCGATGCGTTTGAACAATGGTACGGCAAACACACCTGCCGCCAGCAGCACCACGATGGGTATCAGGTCCACCCCGTGACCTGCCGCTTCCGTTACCACGTGTTCCACACTCGATTCCTTGTCATTGATGAACTCGGACTGTTCGGCAGCCAAGCGACATCCGTCAAGCACATGAGGGCATGGCAGCTATTCGGCTATCGCGCCGGGTGCCGGCCGATGTAAGGTTTGGCGCGCCAGGCCCTTGGCGCCACACATGTATTCTTCGATCCAACAAAATTCAGGTTCTTCCATGACCCGCAAGATCATCATCGACACCGATCCCGGCCAGGATGATGCTGTCGCCATGCTGCTGGCGCTGGCATCACCTGAGGAACTTGAGGTTGTGGGGGTGGTCGCTGTTGCAGGCAATGTCGGGGTTGCGCAAAACGCCCGCAACGCACTCAAGGTGGTCGAGCTTTCCGGCCGCAAGGACATTCCCGTGTTCGCCGGCTGCGGCCGCCCCATCCGGCGCCCGCTGATCACGGCCGAGCATGTGCATGGCGAAACCGGCCTCGATGGCCCCCACCTGCCGGCCCCCAAGCTCCTGCTCGAGCGGATGCATGGGGTGGACTTCATCGTAAATACCCTGCTCGCTTCCGAGCCGGGCACGGTAACCCTCTGTGCGCTGGGGCCTCTCACCAATATCGCGATGGCGCTCATCAAGGAGCCGCGGATCGCCGAGCGCATTGCCGAAATCGTGTTGATGGGCGGCGCTTACTTCGAAGTCGGCAACATCACGCCAGCGGCCGAATTCAACATCTATGTTGATCCCGAAGCCGCGGATGTTGTGCTGCGTTGTGGGGCGCCAATCACCATGATGCCGCTCGACGTTACGCATGGCGTACAGTCCACACCGGAGCGGCTCGCCGCCATCCGTGCCCTGGGCAATCGCGCCGGCGCGGCGGTGTACGAGATGCTGAGCTTTTCCCAGGATTTCGATTTGCAGAAATACGGCTGGTCAGGCGCGCCGCTGCATGATCCCACGGTGATCGCCTATCTGCTCAAGCCTACTCTGTTCACCGGCCGTCACTGCCATGTTGCGGTTGAAACGGGGAGCGAGCTGACGCGCGGCATGAGCGTGGCCGATTATTGGCATGTCACCGGCAAGCCAGCCAATGTGCAGTTCATGCGCCACGCCGATGCCGATGGCTTCTATGCCTTGCTGGCCGAACGGCTGGCCCGACTACCCTGATCCTTGCCGGTCATGCAGAATTGAGCGGACTCCTGCGCGCTTCTTGCGCATCGCGCTTGCCTTGCCAACGGCTAATGCCTAGCTGGCATCATGCAGTTTGAAGTGACCCATGCCCGCTATTCGGCCGAGCACCGGCGGCTGCATTTCACCGCGTCGGGCATCCGCAACGGCGTGAGTTTCACCGTTGTCAGCGATGTGCTTTGCCTGCGTGATCCCTCCACCCCCGAGAACGTGCATCTGGCGGCGCTGCTCAAGCTCACCGAACTGTTCAGCCGCCCCAGTGCCTCGGGGCGCTGAGCCCCAGCTCCAGCACCCAACGTCAGACCCTGACGGAAGTGTCACTTCCTTGGCAGTTGACCCTTTCGGCCCTCCCGACACTTTGCTACACACCCAGCCGGGGCCTATAGCTCAATGGTTAGAGCCGACCGCTCATAACGGTCTGGTTCCAGGTTCGAGTCCTGGTGGGCCCACCATTCTATTCAAGTGCTTAGAGTTAGGCCCTTCGGGTCGGTCTGGCTCGGATACGGTCGGACCTTGCGCTTTCGCGCGGCTCCCCCAACACATCGATGATATAGAGTTCGCGCAGGGCTACTAGCAGCACCACCGTCAGCGGCACGCCCAGGACAATTCCCAGTGGTCCGAACAGCAGTGCCAAGCCCACCACCGAAAATAGCGCGACGACTGGCGGCACCTCCACCGTCCGTTTCTGGAGGAGCGGCATGAGGATATTGCCCTCGCTTTGCTGGATGAGGACGTAAACCCCTAAGACCCACCAGAAGGTGTTGACGCCCTGAGCAATGGCGGCCAACCCAAGTGGAACATAGGCGACGATGGCGCCGACATAAGGCACGAACTCCAGCAGACCTGCAATCAGCCCCAGGGCCAGCGCGGAGGGAACTCCGAACATGGCGAGAACCGCAGCGGTTGCACCGCCGATAATCACCATGGCAATCATCTGCCCCGCCAGCCAATGTTGCAGTGACCGTGCCGCCAGATTGAGCGTTTGGCGCAGCCGCTCGCGTCGGGACCGGGGCACCAGCAAGAGGGCCCCTTCCCGATGACCCTGTGGATCAAGTGCCAGAAAGACGCCGCCGGCCACGACAAGGATGCTGGATGATACCGTGCTGAACACACTCGGCACATAGCCCAGAGCGTCCTGGAGCCAACTGGTGTAGTCAGCATGGGCGACCCATTGCTGCACATCCAGGCCAAATCGGGTTTTCAGTTCAGATGCCACCAAGGGAACTGCGTCATGCAGGGTCGAGACTTGCTCGACCACCTGAGCGCCCATCAGCCAGACCAGGCCGACAACGAGGGCGACAATGATCAGGCAAGCGACTGCCACCGACCCTTTGAGACGGAGCGGCAGGATTTTGCGCACCAGTTCGGCCACGCTCCAGATGATCACTGCCAACAGGATCGCCGCGAAAAACAGCAGCAAGATCTGGCGCAGGAACCATGCGATGAGCATCAGGCCAACAACCGCGCCGATCACCAGAGCATAGAGCGCGACCTGGGCTGGACCGGTCTGGATCGGCGCGGGAGTGGGGGTGGTTTGCTGGTCGCTCATGGCTGAACCCTGCAAACGAAAGTCAAACGCTGCGACGAGCGGTTTGTATCCGGGCGGGAAAGCAGCGCTTTTTAGCGGTCCTGGAAAGCGACACCTGCAGGCGAAGCGCAGTTGGCCCACTATTGGCCGAACCGAACGTCAGCTGATTCCAAGCGCATGGTCATTGCTGATCAAGACCGGAGATCAACAATGACCGCCTCCAGGCCGCGAGCGGCGAAAGCCGCCAGCACGCCGCCTTTGAAGCCTGCTAAGCCGCCGAGGCCTTTGGCTCGACTCGGGCCACCATCGCCTTGCGGCCATTGGCGATGCGTTGGGCGATAACGGCGCAGACCAGAAGCTGGATCTGGTGGAAGATCATCACGGGAAGGATGATCAGGCTCACGGCTTGCCCGGCAAACAGGATATTGGCCATGGGCAACCCGCTCGCGAGGCTTTTCTTGGAGCCGCAGAACAGCAGCACCAAGCGGTCCTCCTGTGACAAGCCGCAGGCCTTCCCGACATAGACTGTGCCGATCATCACCACGGCAAGAAGAAGGGAGCTGATCAGCATGAGAATGAGGATCGCCACCCAATCCACCTGACTCCAGATGCCGGCCACCATGCCCGCGCTGAAGGCGGAATAAACGATCAACAGGATCGAGCCACGATCAACGATCGAAGTCAGCAGCTTATGCTTTTGCACCCAAGGTCCAATCAGCGGACGGGCCATTTGCCCAAGAAAGAAGGGCAGCAGAATCTGCACGCCGATGCTCAGCATGGCGCTGGCATCAACCCCATGCCCGCCGGTGTGCAGGAGTAGCGCTGTGAGCGCCGGGGTGATGAAGACACCCAACAGGTTCGACACCGATGCCGCGCAGACTGCAGCGGGCACATTGCCACCGGCGATGGACGTAAAGGCGATGGAAGACTGCACCGTTGAAGGCAGGAGGCTGAGATAAAGCAGCCCCATTACGATTTCCGGCTGCAGCACCGAGCCCAGCGCGGTCGACGCAAGAAGGCCCAGCAACGGGAAAGCGATGAAGGTGAACGCAAACACCAGCAGCTGCAGCCGCCAATTGGAGATGCCCGCCACAATGGCCGAGGTATTGAGCTTGGCACCATACAAAAAGAACAGCAGCATTACGGCGAAATAGGAGGCCTTCGAAACCACCTCCGCCCCAAAACCACGCGCCGGCAACAGCGTCGCGAGGACCACCATGCCGATCAGCAGCACCATGTAAATATCAATGCCGAGGCTTTTGAGTCGCGTGGAAAATGCCATTGAAGTCGCCGAATTGGTTGGGCCGCAGAAGCGCGCCGGAAGGAATGAGAAGAAAGAGAGGTTAGTCTGGCTCGAAGCTCGAAACGTGATTCAGCGCGATCACCCACCGCCCGTTCCGCTTACGCATCAGCCTTGTATTAATGCCCTGCTGTGCCTCGCGCGGCCGCGACAGGCGGTAGGAACTGATGAGTTGGGCCGCATCGGGTGCAAGCATCTCGATGCGAATATTGGAGAACTCAAGCTCGCCACGCATCTCGGGGGCCGCGCCATAATCGCGGATATAATGGTCGAGCGTTGCCTGCCAGTCGCGCTGCATGCGCCCGCGGGAGACGAAGACCACGTCAGGGTTGGCGAAGCCAGCCATGTAGCCGTGGAAATCACCGTGATTCCAAGCAGCTTGCATGTCGGCAATTACGGTGCGGATGGCGGCTTCGTCTTTGGAATGGGACATTGTGGGGTCTTGTTCAAGCGGGTGAAAGGGTGGAATGGCTGGCGCCGCTGTCCTGGACCTGCCGGCGGATCAGCACTTCCTGGGCCGCCGAAACAAGATGGCGCCGCAGGGCGGTTTCGGCCGCACGCGCGTCCTGATCGAGGATCGCATCGACAATCTGCTGATGCTCGATGCAGGACCGCTTGAGCCGGCCGGTATCCTTGAGCTGATACTTGCGGAACGGAGCAAGTTTGACGCGCAGGGCCTGGGCTATCCCAGCCAGATCGCTGTTGTGACTGCCCTGGAATAACAGCTCGTGGAACGCGGCGTTGGCGGTGTCGTAGCCGCCGTGATCGCCCGCTTCAGCCAGGGCATTCATCTGCTGATGCAGGCGCTCGAGTTCGGCCCGCTCGCTCATGGTCATTCGCTGCGACGACAGCCGGCCGCAGGTCGCCTCCATCTCAGCCATGGCCTCGAACATCTGGTCGATGCGCTCGGCCGAAATCTGCACCACCAGCACGCCCTTGTAGGGCACGCGTTCAGCCAGCGACCTGCCGCACAAAATGTGGAGCGCTTCGCGGACCGGAGTTCGTGAAATGCCGAATCGCTCGGCGATCGAAGTCTCATCGAGGCGGGATCCCGCCGGGATGATTCCGGCGATGATTTCCTCCTCCAACTCCTCGGCCACCACATGGCTGTGGACTTTGCGCGTCTCCAGCATCGTGCTCCTTCCTCGCGGACCCTCTTGGCGCCGCGGCATTCTTGCATCGGTGAATTATGCAACAGCCTTGCAATGTGCGCAAACAATATACACTATGCCGCCTTATCCCCCCGCTGTGTTGGGGCTGCACAGCTGTATCGTATACAATACTCACAGCTGATACGAGTTTTGTCCACAGCGCCTCAAGGGCGTATCCGAGAAGCTGAAGGGAAAAGATGAGCTTTACAACACGTCCGGAACTGCGCGGTACGTTCGGGGGGGTGTCCACCACCCACTGGCTCGCATCGGCTACGGGGATGGCGATTCTCGAAAAAGGTCACACAGCCTTTGACGCCGCTGTCGCGGCGGGCTTTGTGCTGCAGATCGTGGAGCCGCATCTGAACGGCCCCGCGGGCGAAGTTCCAATTCTGGTAACGCCCGCCGGCGCCTCCGAGCCGATCGTGATTTCCGGGCAAGGCCCCTCTCCCGCCAAGGCAACGCTGGACTATTTTCGCGAACTTGGCCTGACCGTTGTTCCGGGCACTGGCATGCTGCCGGCCTGCGTGCCGGGGGCATTCGGCGCCTGGCTGACTCTGTTGCGTGATTTCGGCACGGCCGAACTCGAAGATGTGCTGGCGCCGGCCATTTACTACGCGGCCAACGGCCATCCCCTGGTGCCACGCATCGCCAACACCATCGCGTCCATGCGCGAGCTGTTCACCACCCATTGGCCAAGCTCGGCCGAACTATACCTGCCCAACGGCGCGGCACCCGAAGCAGGCAAGCTGTTTCGCAACCCGCAGGTCGCGGCGCTTTACACCCGCATTCTGGATGACGCCCAAAAGGCGCCAACGCGCGAAGCCCGCATCAATGCGGCGCTGGACTTCTGGTACAAGGGACCCGTGGCCGAACAGATCGACCGGTTTTGCGCGACAGAGGAAGTGTGGGACGTTTCGGGCAAAGCCCACAAAGGCCTGCTGACCGCCGAGGACATGGCCAACTGGCAGCCTCAGATCGAAAAGCCCGTTTCGGTCAGCTACCACGGCTACGACGTTTACAAATGCGGGGCCTGGTCGCAGGGGCCGGTGCTGCTCCAGATGCTGCAGTTGCTCAAGGGCACGGGCATCGACAAGGTCGACACCCTCGGCCCGGACTTCGTGCACTTGGTGGTGGAAAGCGCCAAGCTCGCCATGGCCGACCGCGAAGCCTGGTATGGCGACAGCCCCGATGTGCCGCTGACCGCGCTGCTCTCCGATGCCTATGCCGATGAGCGCCGCCAGCTGATCGGCGACACGGCCTCAATGGAGGTTCGTCCGGGCTCCCCCGAGGGGCGCAATTCCGCCCTGCCGCCGTTGCGCCCTGTGGGCACGATCCCCCAGCCGGGCATCGGCGGCGGCGAGCCGACCGTTGCGCGCGATGTGCTTCTGCCCACCGATAAGCAGGGCGAACCCGCCCTCACCCGCGATGGCGCCCAGCGCGGCGACACCGTGCAGGTGAGCGCGGTGGATCGCTGGGGCAACATGGTTTCCGCCACGCCGTCGGGCGGCTGGTTGCAGTCGAGCCCGGTTATTCCAGGTCTCGGCTTTGGCCTCACGACGCGCGGACAGATGTTCTGGCTCGATGAGGGTCTCAATTCCAGCATGGCGCCGGGTGTGCGGCCGCGCACGACGCTGACGCCCTCGATGGTGTTCCGTGATGGCCTCCCGTATCTCGCATTCGGCACCCCGGGTGGGGACCAGCAGGATCAGTGGCAGCTCATCATGCTGCTGCGCCACATTCATGGTGGCATGAACCTGCAGGAAGCCATCGACGCGCCCAGCTTCCATACCGACCATCTGCCCAGCTCCTTCTGGCCGCGCGAGATCAGCCTTGGCGCCGTGACCCTCGAGTCGCGCTATTCGGCCGAGACGCAGGCGGAACTGGAACGGCGCGGTCACAAGATCACCTTGGGCGACGCCTGGTCCGAAGGCCGGCTCAGCGCCGTGGCCCGGGAGATGGACGGGACGACGCAACTTATCAAGGCGGCAGCCAATCCGAGGGGAATGCAGGGCTACGCCATCGCCCGCTAGCCGCCAATTGCAACCAGTGGAGAGAAGACACCAATGACACTAAAGCCCTTACACATCGCCCTGATGGCGAGCCTTGCCCTGACCGGCATCGCTGCCGCGCCGGCCCAGGCGCAGTCGGTACTCAATATCGGCCTGCAGGATGATCCTGACACCCTTGATCCGGCAACCAACTGGAGCTTTGTGGGCCGCCACGTGCTGCAGTCGCTGTGCGACAAGATCGTCGACATCGACGCACAAGGCCAGATCGCACCCATGCTGGCCACCAGCTGGGAATGGAACGCGGATAGCACCGCGCTGACCCTGACCATCCGCGAAGACGCCACCTTCCACGATGGCGAGAAGGTCGATGCCGAAGCGATCAAGTACAATCTCGATCGCGCACTGACCATGGAAGCCTCGCGCCGCAAGTCCGAGATCAGCAGCATCGCCAACATCGAGGTGCTCGGCCCCTTTCAGCTCCAGATCAATCTGAGCGAGCCTTCGGTGCCGCTGCTGGCCGCACTCACCGATCGCGCCGGCATGATCATCAGCCCCAAGGCCGGCGAAGAGCTGGGTGAGAACTTCACCAACAGCCCCGTCTGCTCGGGCCCCTACAAGTTCGTCGAACACATCGCCCAGGACCGCATCGTCCTCGAAAAGTTCGCCGAATACCACGACGCCGACAACTACCACTTCGATCGCCTGGTTTATCGTGGCATGCCCGATGGCAATGTGCGCCTGCTCAACCTGCGCTCGGGCCAGATGGACCTGATCGAGCGCCTTGCCGCGACCGACGTTCCGGCGGTTCAGGGCGAAAGCAACCTCGCGGTCGCTCCCGTCGTGGGTCTGGGCTACTACGGCGTGACCTTCAACATCGACGGCTCGGGCGCCGACCTCGACGCCGGCAAGCAGGCCGCTGTGCGCGAAGCCTTCAGCCTCGCCATTGACCGCGACGCTATCAATCAGGTGGTGTTTGAAGGTCAGTTCACCACGGGCAACCAGCCATTCCCGCCCAGCAGCCCCTATTACGACCAGAACTATCCCATTCCCGCTCGCGACCTTGACGCTGCCCGCGCCAAGATGGCCGAAGCCGGCGTGAGCTCGGTTGACGTGGAACTGCTGGTGCCCACCGACGCGGAGCGTCAGCAGGTCGCCCAGATCATCCAGGCCATGGTTGGCGAAGTCGGCATCAATGTCGAAATCAAGCCGACCGAGCTGATGACCTTGCTCGACATTGCCCGCGAAGGCGCGTTCGAGGCTCACCTCGTCGGCTGGAGCGGTCGCGTCGATCCGGACCTCAACATCACGCCCATGCTCGCGTGCGGTGCGGCCGGCAATGATGCGCACTACTGCAACGAGGAACTGGACGCGATCATGACCGAAGCGCGCGCCGTCGGGGACACCGAAACGCGCAAAGCCAAATACGCCCAGGCTATCGAGATCCTGCTGCGCGATCTGCCGATCGTTTATCTCTACCACTCGCAGTGGATCTTCGCCCACAACGCCAATCTGTCCGGCTTCCAGCCCTTCCCCGACGGCATCATCCGTCTAGGTGGCGTGACCCGCCAGGACTAAGCACAGGCATTACCGCTGCAATGAGCACGCCCACTCCGCTTCGCACCCTGTCAGCCCGCCCAGAAGAACGGGCTGACCTTGCCGCCAACCCGGTTCTCGAGGTCAACGATCTGCGCGTCGTTTTCGCCGGCGAAGATCGCACCGTAACCGCGGTTGATGGCGTGAGCTTTGCCGTCCGTAAGGGCCGCACGCTCGCCATCGTGGGTGAGTCAGGCAGCGGCAAGAGCGTGACCTCGCTAGCGGTAATGCGCCTCCTGCCCCAAGACAGCGCCCGCATCTCGGGCGCTGTCAATTTCGCCGGCCGCGAACTCCTGGGCGAACCGCACGGGACCATTCGCGACCTGCGCGGCAATCGCATCGCCATGATCTTCCAGGAGCCGATGACCTCGCTGAACCCCTCCTATACGATTGGGGACCAGATCAGCGAAGCCATCCTACGCCACCGTAAAGTATCCAAACAGGCGGCTGCGGAACGCACGATTGAGATGCTGCGCCTTGTGCGCATCCCCTCGCCCGAAACCCGCTACCACCAATATCCGCATAATCTGTCGGGCGGCATGCGCCAGCGCGTGATGATCGCCATGGCCCTCGCCTGCGATCCCGAACTGCTGATTGCCGACGAACCCACCACGGCGCTAGACGTCACCATCCAGGCGCAGGTGCTCGAACTGATGGGCGAGCTGCAGGAGAAAACCGGCACCGCCATCATCCTCATCACCCATGATCTGGGCGTTGTGGCTGAAGCCTGCGACGACGTGATCGTCATGTATGCCGGCCAGGTGGTTGAGCAATGCTCGGTTGAGCAGCTCTTCGCCTTTCCCGAACACCCCTATACCGTTGGCCTGCTCGGCTCCCTGCCCCGGCTTGATGGCAAGCGCGAGCGCCTGACGGCGATCAGCGGGACCGTGCCCGACATGGCCAATCCGCCGAGCGGCTGCCGCTTCCGCGCCCGCTGCCCCTTCAGCATCGACAAATGCGCCGAGATGCCAGACCTGCTGGAAGTCTCGCCGGGCCATTTCAGCCGCTGCTGGCGCACTCCGCTGGAGAACCTCGTCCCATGACCGCCTCCACCCTATCAGCCCAGACTGCGCCGGCCGTTCACCCGATTGTCGAAATCCGCGGCATCGAAAAGCAGTTCGTCGCCAAGCGCAGCTTCCTGGGTCGCCCGCTGGCCAGCGTCAAAGCCGTTGACGACGTGTCGTTGGCGCTGATGCCGGGCGAAATCCTCGCCATTGTCGGCGAATCCGGTTGCGGCAAATCCACGGTCGGGCGCCTGCTGATGCGCCTGATCGAGCCGACCGCCGGGCAGGTCTGGATCGACGGGGAAGATGTCACCAAGCTCGGCCACGCCGCCATGCGCCGCCGCCGGCACAAGGTGCAGCTGATCTTCCAGGATCCCTATGCCTCGCTCAATCCGCGCATGACCATCGGCCAGACCATTGCCGAACCGCTGATGCTGCACAATGTGGTGCCCGCCAATCAGCGCCGCCAGCGCGTCGCCGAACTGCTGAAAATGGTTGGCCTGCGGCCCGAACAGGCCAACCGTTATCCGCATGAATTCTCCGGCGGCCAGCGCCAGCGCGTCGTGATTGCCCGCGCCCTCGCCTCCGAGCCGCGCGCCATCATCTGCGATGAAGCCGTCTCAGCTCTCGACGTCTCCATCCAGGCCCAAATCCTCAATTTGCTCAAGGATCTGCAGAAGCGACTTGGACTGGCGCTGGTGTTCATTTCCCACGATCTGGGCGTGGTCAAGCACATCGCCGACCGCGTTGCCGTCATGTATCTGGGAAAGCTCGTGGAAATCGGCACCGCCGACATGATCTTTGGCGCCCCGCGCCATCCCTATACCCGCGCGCTGCTGGCCGCGATCCCCGTCGCCGCGCCCACCAAGCGCGAATCGAGTGCCGCGACCCTGCAGGGCGATCTGCCCAGCCCGCTGGCGCCCCCGCAGGGCTGTCGCCTCCACACCCGCTGCCCCCATGCCCGCCCCGCTTGCAAGGAGGTGGATATGCGGCTTGATGTTGAACCCAACGGCCACGCCAATGCCTGCGCCTTCTGGCGCGAATTGCCCGAGCCTGGCCCGGTGACCCGGACTGACGCCAGCCGCAATCCCAAGCTCGAGCAGCTCTTTGCCGCCTTCGAGACGGCCCCGCTTGCCGCAGCCGGGAGGAACTAGAGCCATGTGGAGCCTCTTTGCCCGCCGCCTCCTGCAGCTGGTCCCCACCGTATTCCTGCTGTCGCTGATCATCTTCTCGCTCCAGCATCTCCTGCCTGGCGATCCAGCGCTGATCCTCGCCGGCGAGAACCCCGATGCCGAAACGGTGGCCGCCATCCGCGCACAGTACCATCTCGATCAGCCTATTTTCGTTCAGTATCTCTACTGGGTGCGGGGCGTGTTCTCGGGCGATCTGGGCATGTCCATGCGCCATGGCCAGCCCGTCGCCTCACTGATCCTGCTCAAACTGCCGGTGACGCTGCAGCTCGCCGTGATGGGCATCGTCATCGCCCTGCTGCTCGGCATCGCCGGCGGCGTTATCTCCGCCCTCAAGCGCAACACTCCCGTCGACTATGTGACGAACGTCGTGTCGCTGGCCGGCATCTCGATCCCCAATTTCTGGCTCGGGATCATGATGATCCTGTTCTTCTCCATCTATCTGCGCTGGCTGCCGGCATCGGGCTATGTCAGCCCCGGCGAAAACTGGCAGATGAACCTAGCCACCACGATCATGCCGGCCTTCGTGCTGGGCTGCAGCATCGCCGGCGTCATCATGCGCCACACACGCGGTGCCATGATCCAGGCGCTGCAGAGCGACTACGTCCGCACCGCCCGCGCCAAGGGCCTGAGCGAATGGGTCGTGCTGTTCAAGCACGCCATGCGCAATGCCCTGACGCCGATCATCACGCTTGGTGCACTGGAGTTCGGTGCCCTGCTCTCCGGGGCGGTACTGACCGAGCAAATCTTCACCATTCCCGGCTTTGGCAAGCTGATCGTGGATGCCGTGTTCACCCGGGATTACCCGGTGGTGCAGGGCGTCGTCCTGGTGACGGCCCTCTTTTACATCATCCTCAATCTCCTGGCCGATATCGGCTATATCCTTGTTAATCCTCGTCTGAGGAGCTGATCTTGGCCGCACTCTCTTCTTCTGCGCCGCGCACCAACCCACTGACCGCCTGGACCCAACATCGCGTCTGGCGCCGCCTCGTGCGGCACAAAAGCGCTATGTTCGGCCTGATCATCGTAGTGTTCATGGTGCTGGTCGCGATCTTCGCGCCCCTTATCGCACCCTATGATCCCACGGCCCAAAGCTGGACGGCCGTCCGCAAGCCGCCAAGCGCGGAATTCTGGATGGGCACCGACGAGGCCGGGCGCGACATCCTTTCGCGCATCATCTATGGCGCCCGCGCTTCACTGATGGCGGGCCTGACCTCGGTCGCCATTGCTATCGCCATCGGCGTGCCGCTTGGGCTCGCCGCCGGCTTCATCGGCGGCTTTGTCGATGGCCTCATCAGCCGTTTTACCGACGCGATGCTGGCCTGCCCCTTCCTGATCCTTGCCATTGCACTTGCCGCTTTTCTCGGGCCCAGCCTCACCAATGCCATGCTCGCCATCGGTATCACCGCCATGCCGCTCTTTATCCGGTTGACGCGCGGTCAGGTGCTGCAGATCAAGAGCGAGGAATATGTGGAAGCGGCAAGCGCCGTCGGCAATCCGCGCTGGCGCATCGCCTTCCGGCATATCCTACCCAATATCCTGCCCCAGCTGATGGTGCAGAGCACGCTGACGATTGCGGCGGCCATTATCGCCGAAGCCAGTATGTCCTTCCTCGGCCTCGGCCTGCAGCCCCCCGCTCCCTCCTGGGGCTCGATGCTCAACACCGCGCAGCGCTTCATGGGCAATGCGCCGTGGATGGCACTCTGGCCCGGCATGGCCATCTTTATCACCGTCCTGTCCTTCAACCTGCTGGGCGACGGTTTGCGTGATGCACTCGATCCACGCTCCAAGTAGGAAAGCGCGCGGACGGGTTGCAATCTGAGCGCCAAAGCCTCACCTACGCAGACATACAGAAAGAGGCATCCATGGCGCGCAAACCCAATTACGACTTCGAACGGCGGGAACGCGAGCGGCTGCAAAAGCAGAAAAAGGCTGAACGAGCCGAAGCCAAGCTCAAACCCGCCGGCGAAACCGAGAACACCGATCCCGACCAGACCTCCAGCGAGCAGTAGATGGCTTCGCAGGGATCGACCTATGGGCTGCAAACACTGCTTCTTGTCAGGGCCGGAGCGTGAAGTCGCCCCCGCCCCCGGACCAGGCAGATTCGTTGCGCCAGCTGGGTTGGGGAACATTTCTCCAGGAACAGCTTTCGGCCGGGGAGGCAGAGTTTACCCCAGCCAGGATCGATGCCGTGCACCGTGCGAGGCTCACCGCGCTCTCGGCAAATGGCCAGATCGACATCGATCTACCGGTGCGTACCGACACGGCTGACTTCGCCGTCGGGGACTGGGTCCTCGCAGATCCCCTGACAGGGCTCCTGCACCGACGGCTGGAGCGCAAAACGCTGTTGCAGCGTCCCGGCGAGGGCCGAAGGCCGGCCCAGCTCGTCGCGGCCAATGTCGATACCCTGCTGGTTGTCGTTTCCTGCAATGCCGACTTCAACACCGCTCGGCTCGAGCGCTACCTCGCTTTCGCCAATGATGCAGGAACCGAACCCGTTATCGTCTTGACCAAAGCCGACATGGCCAGCGACCCAGCCGATTACCTGCGCCAGGCCAAGGGCCTGCAGCGCGACCTGGTTGCGCTTACACTCAACGCTCGCTCGCCTGATGCCGCGTTGGCGCTGCAGCCCTGGTGCGGGGCTGGCTCCACAGTAGCCGTGGTCGGCTCATCGGGCGTTGGCAAATCTACCTTGGTCAATACGCTGGTGGGTGAAACCGGAGAGCCGCCACAGCAAACCGGAAGGGTCCGGGAGACTGACTCAAAAGGGCGCCACACAACGACGTCGCGCTCTCTTCACGCCATTCAAGGTGGCGGCTGGGTGATCGACACACCCGGCGTGCGCAGCCTGCATTTGAAGGATGTTGGGCAAGGCATCGACATGCTGTTTGCCGAAATCACCGAGCTTGCCCCCGCTTGCAAGTTCCGCAACTGCAGCCACGATCACGAGCCAGGATGCGCCGTTCGCGCAGCTGTGGCGGCAGGCACGCTCGACCCGGAGCGCTTGGCCCGCTGGCGAAAGCTGCAGCTGGAAAGCGGCGGCAAAGGCCACTAGGCAAAGCCCAAGCTGGACCATTAAGCGGCGGTTCGTTGACTATGCGGGCGAACTATTTGCGAAATGCATCACCGCAGATCACAGTCCCGCGATGTAACAGATTTGATCGACCTTCTTCACACATCGCTAACCATCGGCGGCGCACCGTCCATGCAGGAGAACACCCTCATGAACGCTGAACTGCATCCCGATACCAAGCCGACGCGCCATTTGATCATGAAGGAAGACAAGGTGGACCCGATGTGGGCTGCCGACGAGGACGATCGACGTGCCGCCATTATTCGCCGCGCCGCGGCCGGAGCCCGCAAGGCCCTGCGCGAGCGGAAGTGAGGTTCAGCTTCAACCCTCTTGATCGTTGCTGAGGCCAATATCCACTGAGTTCATCCACGGTGGGCGCCACTCCGCTCTGGACCAATTGATGTGTCCATGCCAGGAGGAACCCCGTCCGGCCCGAACCATTTGGCTCGCAGCTTGAGTTAAATATCAGGAGTTTGGATGAGTAAGGCTGTTGGCGCGGACGGCTCGCTTCTTTCCGCTGCGACCCCATCCCTCTCCTGGATCTCGGTGGCGCGTCACGCGCCATACTTTGTCGATGAAACCGGCTCCCCCTGGACGCCCATCGGGCAGAACGACGCTATCAGCTGGCCCGAGCTGAACGGCCTGTTTCGCCGCCGCGACGCGGAAAGCGTCGAAAAACACCTGCTGTGGCTCAAGGACAGCGGGGTTACCTGTCTGCGGCTGATGCTGGAATATGCCCAAGTCCGGCACCGCTATTTCGAACGCCCCGCTGGCCGCTACGTGCCTTCCATGGTGCAGTTCTGGGACGACCTATTTGCCCTTTGCGAGCGCATCGGCCTGCGCCTGCTCCTGACCCCGGTCGATACGTTCTGGACCTGGCTGCATTGGCGCTGGCACCCTTGGAACACGGCCAATGGCGGTCCGCTCCGCTCGCCCACGGAGATCCTCACCTGCCCCGAAACCCGGCAGCTGATCAAGGCAAGGCTGGGCTTTGCCGCCCGCCGCTGGGGTGGATCAGGCGCGCTCTTTGCTTGGGATCTGTGGAACGAAATTCACCCCGCTCAAGCCGGCGACAGCGCCGACAACTTTTCTGAATTCATCCATGACCTCTCCAGCTATGTCCGTGAACTGGAAACCGAACTCTACGGCCGCGCTCATCCCCAGACCGTTTCCGTCTTCGGGCCCGAGTTGACGTGGAAGCCGTATATGGCTCTGCACGAGCATATCTTCCGCCATCCGGATCTCGATTTCGCAACCATCCATATCTATGGCTCGGGGCCGATCGACAATCCCAAGGACACGGTGCAGCCGGCCGTCCTGTTTGGCCAGATCGTTCGCGACAGTCTTGCCGAGATCCGCGACAACCGCCCCTTTCTCGATTCCGAGCACGGGCCGATCCATAGCTTCAAGGACAAGAAGAAGACGCTGCCCGAAGCGTTTGACGACGAGTATTTCCGTCACATCGCCTGGGCGCATCTGGCCTCGGGTGCGGCGGGCGGGGGCATGCGCTGGCCCAATCGCCACCCCCATGTGCTGACGCCCGGCATGCGCCGCGCACAAAGGGCCATGGCCGACTTTCTGCCGCTCCTGAACTGGACCGAGTTCAGGAGCCGCAACCTCAATGCCGAGATCACCGCCGAAGGCTTTCACGCCTTTGGCTGCGGCGACGCCCAGCAGGCACTGGTCTGGCTGTTGCGCGGCGATGAACTGGCGGCCGATGGGCGGGTGCGAACCGACGTTTCCCCCCGCTCAACCATGGTCCGCGTTCCTGGCCTTGCCGACGGCACTTACCAGGTGACGGGCTGGAACACTTCGGATGGGCGGGCCGTCGATCAGCAGGTCGCCAGTGGCCGCAACGGAGCGCTTGAATTCACGCAGCAGCCAATCGTGGCTGATCGCGCTTTCGCCATCACGCCGCTTTAGCCGAAGCGTGACCCTGGAGACGACCGCTCATAACGGTCTTACTCCAGGTTCGTCGGCAGCGGCGCCCTGCCCTTAGCTGGCAGCGGAACGATACGCCACCGAGCGCTGATACAGCGCCACCAGCCGCTCGATCCGGGCTTCCTCGATCACGGTAACCTTTGGCGTGCCCAGCCGGCCCGAGGGGTCCACCACGGTCATGCCGCGGGTGATGCCGGGTGCCAGCGCCACATCGATCGATGCTTCGATCGTCTTCGTCACGATGCCGGGCTCGATTACGGCCGCAGCGGCTAGCGGGTCGACGAAGCGGAAATGGTCTTCCCCGCCATAGCCGATATTGGTCTGCCGGGCATGGTGGGCCAGGGCCAGCGAGAACTGCTTTTCGAAGCACTCGGGGAGCGCAGCGAACATCGCATCCACTTCCGCCCCCGTCATGTAATGGGTAACGCAGGGCTCCCAGGGGGCCACGAGGGTCTCGATCTCGGCCCCGAACACGATCGCGGCCGCCTCCGGGTCGGCATAAATATTGAACTCTGCCGCGGGCGTGGTGTTGCCGCGGCCATAAACCGTGGCGCCCATGATCGTGAGCTGTCCGATGCCGCCCACGATGTCCGGGGCGACCCGCAGGGCCAGCGCCAGATTGGTCAGCGGTCCGATCATCAGGATATCGATCTTGTCGCCGCCAGCGGCCGCTGCCCGCAGGCTGGAAACGAGGAAGCCAACCGCATCTTCGCTGGCGGGCTGCGCCGTTTGCGTCGGGCGCGGTGCACCGCCAAGGCCATCTTCGCCATGGATATATTTGGCGTCGATGATGGGCTGGGTCAGCGGCCGTGCCGCCCCCTTGTGCACGGGCACATCGCCCGCCCCACCCACGGCAAGAACCGCCAGAATGTTCCGTGTGGCGGCATCAAGCCCCACATTGCCAAACACGGTGGTGATGGCATTGGGCGTGCGCCCCGCTGCGATCAGCATCAGCAGCGCCTGCGCGTCGTCGACGCCACCATCGGTATCGAGAATAAACTTGCGAACCATAAAACTACCCTTTGCGCCGTTGGGCAGCTGACCTGCACTTTGCTCCGGGCCAGCAAAACGGCATTGAAAACGCTTACGCCGCCGCGCCCCGGGAGGGGCGTTGCGACGCTCGGCTTCCGCTTAACCCGGCAGCGCGGCGATGTCAGGGCTTAAGCGCACAAGAGGATTGTTAATTTCTCGCGAGTGGCAGGCGCGGTGAACGCGCCCACCGTGCGGTTTACAGCGGCACCGCGCTGAAATCGTCGGCATAAACGCCGACCGAAGCGATCCCCTCGGCTGTCACCGAGCCGCGATACATGCCTTCGGTGTTGTGCGGCATGGCGATCCGGCCCTCGAAATCAACCGCAATGAGCCCGGCGCCGCACTGGTCTTCCGTCAGATCGGCAATGGCAGCCTGTGCAGCATCCGCCACAGCTTCCCCGCGATAGCGGATGCGCGCGGCAATGTCATGGGCCGTGCCACGGCGGATGAAATACTCGCCCAGGCCCGTGCAGGACACCGCCACCACGCCATTGCAGGCATAGGTGCCGGCCCCGATCACCGGTGTGTCGCCAACGCGGCCAACGCGCTTATAGGTATAGCCGCCGGTCGAGGTCGCCGCGGCCAGATTGCCCTGATCGTCAAACGCCACCGCACCCACGGTGCCGTGCTTTTCGGCTTCGCTGCGCGGCCGCATCAGCAGGCCCGCCTTTTCTTCCTGGGCCCGCAGCCAGTGCTGCTGGCGCAGCGGCGTCGTGAAATAGGACTGCTCCACCATTTCGAGCCCCTGCTCGCGCGCAAAGGCATCGGCACCGCCGGCCGACAAGAGCACGCAATCACTGTCATCCATCACCCGGCGCGCCGCACGCACCGGGTTGCGGATGGCACGGGCGGAGGCGACGGCCCCTGCTGCACGGGTGCGGCCGTCCATGATGGCGGCATCCAGCTCATGGTCGCCGGCGGCATTGAGCACCGCGCCATGGCCGGCATTGAAGCTCGGGTGGTTCTCGAGCGCCACCACGGCCGCTTCCACCGCATCAACCGCCAACCCACCACGGGAGAGGACGTCCCAGCCGGCGCGCAGGGCATCACGCAGACCATCCCGGGCGGCCTGGTAGGTCTCGGGCGTAAAGTTGGCACGCGGAATGGTGCCGGCGCCGCCGTGGATCACAAGACTTGCCATGCTTTATGCCTCTTCCGAATAACGGGCTTGGAGATAGTTGAGATAGGGCGCGATCTCGAGCGAACGCCCGGTCACGCGCTGGAGCAGTTCATCGCGCGAGAACCGCCGGCCATGCTGCCAGATATTGTCGCGCAGCCACCCCGCGAGCGGCGCATAATCACCTGCTTCGCTCGAGGCGATCACTTCGGGAACGTTCTTGCGTGCAGTTTCCATCAGCTGCGCTGCCGTGATGTTGCCGATCGTATAGGTCGGGAACGAGCCGAGGTAACCCACCGACCAGTGGATATCCTGCAGGCACCCCTGCAGGTCATCGGGCACGTCGAGCCCAAGATCGCGCTTGATCGCCTTGTTCCACTCGCCTGGCACATCCGCGACAGCCACGCTGCCATCGAGCATGGCCTGCTCGAGCTCCACCCGCAGCATGATGTGGAAGTCGTAGCTCATCTCGTCGGATTCGACGCGGGTCAGGCCCGGCGAAACCCGGGTCACGCCCTTGTAGAACTCCTCGGCAGTGACATCGTCATAAACGCCCGGCACATCGCTGCGCAGATCGTCCATATGCCGCTGCCAAAATGAGCGGCTGCGCCCGACATGGTTTTCCCAGAGGCGCGACTGCGATTCATGGGCGCCAAAGCTGGTGCCGCCCACCGCATAAAGCCCGATGAGATCGGTCGCGAGCACCGAGCGGGTCAGCTCGGGCGCAATGTTCTGCTCGTAGAGCCCGTGTCCGGTTTCATGCAGCGTGCCGAACAGCGCCATCGGCATGTAGTTGGGACGGTAGCGCGTGGTCAGGCGCACATCGTTGCGCGTGAACGACACCTCGAACGGATGCACCGAAATATCGAGCCGGCCGCGGTTCTGATCGAAAGTGAACGCCTCCGCCATCCGGGCCGCGAACTTGCGCTGCAGCGCCGGATCGACCGTGCGGAACAGGAAATCGCTGCGCGGCGCGGGACGGGCCACGGCCGCGTCGTAGATCGGCTTAAGTCCGGCCCGCAGGGCGCTGAAAAGACTCGTCAAACTAGCGGCGGTCTCGCCGGGTTCATAGAGCCCCACCAGGGCATCATAGGGATGCTCCTGCCAGCCAATCGCATCGGCATAAAGCTTGGAGAGGCGCAACATTTCCGCCAAGTGCGGCGCAAAGATCGAGAAGTCGTTGGCCTGCCGGGCCGCAATCCAGGCGTCATTAGCCACCGAATGCTGGGCTGCCCGCTCGCGGACCAGTTCACCAGGCACGCGCAGGTGGAACTCGATGGCTTCCTTGGCCTGCACCACGCTGCGCCGCTCGATGGAATCTTCGGGCAGGCCAGCGGTTTCAGCGTCGGCGGCCGCGGTCAGGTCGCGCGTCTTGTTGTCGACGATCAGATCGCGGGCGAGGCCCGTCAGCGTGCCCACCTGTTCGGAGCGCGTGACGCTGGCCTGCGCCGGCATCATCGTACGCGCATCCCAGTTGAGGATGTTCACGGCATTGAGCACGTCGTTGACCGCGCCGAAGCGGGCGACGAAATCTTGGTAAGCAGTCATGTCAATCAGGCTCCTGTGCCACCATCATAAAGGTGGCAGGCAACATCGCCGGGGGCACCGGCGGCAGGCTTGAGAACGGGACGGTCGACCTTGCAGCGCGGTCCGGCATGAGGGCAGCGCGGATGGAACGGGCATCCTGGCGGCGGATTGAGCGGCGAGGGAATTTCCCCGACCACGGCCGAAAACGCACCGCGCCCGGCACCCAGCTTGGGCACGCTGTCGAGCAGAGCACGCGTATAGGGATGGGCCGGCGCATCGAACAGCGGCACGGCATCGGCCAGTTCCACGATCCGCCCCAAATACATGATGGCGACGCGGTCCGATACGTGGCGCACAACGCTGAGGTCGTGGCTAATGAAGACGGCGGTAAGCCCCAGCGTCTGCCGCAGATCGAGGAAGAGGTTGAGCACCTGCGCCTGGATCGACACGTCGAGCGACGCTACCGGCTCGTCCAGCACCAGCAGTTCGGGCTGCATGGCAAGGGCGCGCGCGATGGCCACGCGCTGGCGCTGGCCGCCCGAGAACTGGTGCGGAAAGCGGCGGCGCGTGCTGGGATCGAGACCCACCCGGCGCAGCATGTCGGCGACATAGCTGTCGGCGCCGCTGGCCGGCACGAGCTTGTGGTGCACGGGGCCTTCGGCCACCGTGTCACCCACGCGCATGCGTGGATCAAGGCTCGAAAATGGGTCCTGATGCACCATCTGTACGCGGGTCGTCAGCTTGCGCGGGCGGCCGCCCGTGCTGGTGGCCACGGGCTTGCCGTCAAGGGTGATGGCCCCGTCGCTCGGGTCATAAATGCCGGCAATCATCCGCCCAAGGGTGGATTTCCCGCAGCCCGACTCCCCGACGAGGCCGACCACCTCGCCCTTTTGCACGCCCAGACTGACGTCCGTTACGGCATGCACGGTCTGCGTGCGGTCTTTGCCGCCCAGCTTATGGGCGACCTTGTCGGTCAGGGCCGGGCGGCGCACGAAGCGCTTGGAGGCGTTGGTGATGGCAAGGATCGGCTGGTTCATGCCGCGCCCTCCAGAATGGGGTGATAACAACGCACCATAGTGTCGCCGACCGGCGCCAGTGGCGGCATGGTTCGGCAGATCTCGGTGGCGCGCGGGCAGCGCGGCTGGAATGGGCAGCCCGGCGGCAAATTGGCCAGCGAAGGAGTCGAACCCTTGATCTGCGCCAGCTTCTCGCCGCGCTTGGCTTGGCTCGGCACCGAAGCGATCAGCCCGGCCGTATAGGGGTGCTTGGGGTGAGCTAGCACGGCCGCGCTTTCCCCCGACTCCACGATGCGGCCCGCATACATCACCGCAATATCGTCCGCGAGGCTCGACACCACCGACAGGTCGTGGGTCACCCAGACAAAGGCCGTGCCGGTGCTATCGGCGAGCCGGCGCACCTCGGCCAGGATCTGGCTCTGGATCGACACGTCGAGCGCCGTGGTCGGCTCGTCGGCGATGATCACCGCCGGCTTGTGCAGCAGCGCAATGGCAATGGCCACGCGCTGACGCATGCCGCCGGACAGATGGTGCGGGTAGACATCGAGCCGCTCATCAGGAGCGGGAATACCCACCAGCGCGAGCGCATCCCGGGCGCGCTTGCGCGCGTCGGCGGTGGAGATTTTGACATGCGCCTTGAGCGCCGCCACCATCTGCGTGCCGATCTTGAGCACGGGATTGAGCGTCATCATCGGATCCTGGAAGATCATCGAGATGACGGCCCCGCGCGTTTTGCGCATGGCCTCGTTGTCGAGGCTCGCCAGATCGGTCCCGTTCAGCAGGATCCGGCCACCGACGATCTTGCCCGGTGCATCCACCAGCCGCAGGATCGAATAGCCGGTGACCGACTTGCCCGAACCGGACTCGCCAACCAGCCCCAGGATCCGACCCTTGCCGACGGAGAAGGATACCCCGTCCACGGCCTTGAGCACGCCCTTGCGGGTAAAGAAATGGGTCTGCAGTTCTTCCACAGACAGAACGGCATCACTCATTGGCCGCGCCTCGGATTAAGCACATGCCGAACCTGATCGCCGACAAGATTGATTGAAACGATGGTGATCACCAGCGCGACCCCCGGATAAACCGAGATCCAGAACCGGCCCGACAGCAGATACTGGAAGCCGTTGGAGATCAGCGCGCCGAGCGAGGGCTCGGTGAGCGGCAGCCCAAGGCCGAGGAACGACAATGTCGCTTCCAGCGCAATGGCGCTTGCGACCTGCACGGTCGCCACCACGATGAGCGGGGGCAGCGAATTGGGCAACAGGTGCCGCAGGAGGATGATGTGCGCCGGCAAGGGCGTGGCAATGGCCGCCTCGATATAGTCCTTGTCGCGTTCGGCGCTCGCCGAGCCGTGGATGGTGCGCGCAAAATAGGCGTATTGCGCCACGACCAGAGCCGTCACCAGCTGCCACAGCCCCTGCCCCAGCATGGCTGTCAGCACCAGCGCCAGCAGGATGGCCGGCATCGAGAGCTGCAGATCGACCACGCGCATGATCAGCGCCTCGACCCGGCCGCCCTTGAAGGCGGCGACGAGTCCGATGGTCATGCCAACGAGCAATGCCAGGGCACCCGACATCAGCCCGATCAGCAGCGATATCCGCAAGCCGTAAAAGATCGCCGACAGCAGATCGCGACCCGCCGCATCGGTGCCCAGCACATGCACATAGCCGCCCGAGCCAACGCTGCCTGGCGGCAGGCGTGAGTCGAAGAGGTCGAGCTTGGCCAGGTCATAGGGGTTCTGTGGCGACAGCCACGGCGCAAAGATGGCGATCAGCACGATGGCGACGATGACCACCAGCGAGAGCAGCGCCACCTTGCTTTCGGAGAACTCGCTCCAGAAGTCGCGCAGCCGTGTGCGCCAGGTTTCAACCTGAAGATCTTCAACCATGCTCATGCCGACCGCCTCGCGCGAATACGCGGATCGAGAATGCCGTAAAGCAGATCGACCACCAGATTGATGAGAACAAAAAGAAGCACCACCAGGATGAGGTAAGCCACCATCACCGGGCGATCGAGCACCATGATGGAGTCGATGATCAGCTTGCCGACGCCGGGCCAGTTGAAGATTGTCTCGGTCACAACCGCAAAGGCTAGGGTCGAACCGAATTCGAGGCCGAACACGGTCACGATCGGGATCGAGATGTTCTTGAGCACATGCAGGCCCACGACCTTGCTTTCCTTGAGGCCCTGAGCGCGCGCAAAGCGCACATAATCGGAGCTCATCGCCTCGATCGTGCCTGCGCGGGCCAGCCGGATCAGCAGGCCCATATTGAACAGCGCGAGGTTAAAGGCCGGCAGGATGATGTAGCTCCAGCCCTCGGGCGTGAAGAACGAGAAGGGCACGCCAAGAAGGTCGCTGGTCGGCCCGCGCCCGCCTGAAGGCAGCCAATGCAGCTGCACGGCGAAGGTCAGCACCAGCAACAAGCCCACCCAGAAGGTGGGCAGCGAAAAGCCGAGGATCGACAGCGCCATGATGGCCTTGGACGAAAACGCCCGTGGCCGGTAGCCGGCCCAGATCCCGAGGGGTACACCGACTACGGCGGCCATCAAAATGGCGCCGAGCGCCAACTCAAAAGTCGCTGGCAAGCGCGAAAAGATCAGGTCCAGCACCGGTACGCGGTACACGAATGACTGGCCGAACTCGCCCTGCAGCACATTGCCTACGAACACGAAATACTGCTCGTACAGCGGCCGGTCGAAGCCGTACTGCCGGATGAGGTTTTCTCGAATTTCCTGGGTCGAGGCCGGATCGATCATCACATCGATAGGATTGCCGATGGCGTAAACGCCAATAAACACCAGGATCGACATGACCACCACGACGATGGCTGCCTGGAAAATACGTTGGATGAAGAATCCCAAGAACAGGAAATCCGCTAGCGTGAAGCCCCATCGGGCTCAACAGGTTGATGGGAACCGCCCGGCTGTCAGCTGAACAGCCGGGCGTCGAGAGCTTTACTGAGCGACAGGCTGGATCAGGTGGGCGAGCGTTTCCTGGTCAACACGCGGCTCGAAGGTCAGCGTATCGGCCTTGGCAGCCCAAACAGTCTGGATGATCACGGTCGGGATCAGCACACGGTCGTTCATCGACAGCTCGGTAGCCTGCTTGTAGAGCCCACGGCGCTTTTCATCATCCAGCGTGCGCGAGCCTTCCTCGAGCAGAGCATCGATCTCCGGGTTGGAATAGCCAGACTTGTTGAACGCGCCGAGACCATTTTCCGGATCAGCGGTGTGCACCAGCGAACCATAGGTGTAGGAGGCTTCGCCCGTCAGCGTACCCCAGCCCGAGAGCCAGAGGCTGAATTCGCCAGCCTGCTGGGCCGGGAAGAACACCGTGCCGTTAAGTGCATTGGCGTTGATCTTGAGACCGGCACGCGCCCACATCTGCGACAGGGCCTCGCACACAGCAGCATCGCCGGGGAGACGATTGTTGGTGCAGGCAAAATCGAGCTCGAAACCGTTGGGGTAGCCAGCTTCCGCCAGCAGTGCCTTGGCACGTTCGAGGTCGTACTCACGAACCGGCAGATCGGTGGAGCCGCCAAAGAACGTGGCTGGCATCAGCTGGTTGGCGGGTTTGCCCAGGCCTTCCAGCACGACTTCCGACAGGATGTCGCGGTTGATGGCGAGGTCCATGGCCTCACGAACGCGCAGGTCCTTGAGCGGGTTTTCAGCGATCTCGGCGCCGTTCACCTTCGCCTTGACCGGCAACTCATCCTTCACGTTGGGCGTGATGTTGAGGATGTAGACGCTGTCGGCAATGAAGGTGTCGAGGCGCGAGTCATTCTGCATGGCGGCATAATCGGTCGCCGGCACATAGTTGATCAGGTCGACTTCACCGGACTGGAGAGCCGCAACGCGCGATGCGTCATTGGGGATTTCCTTGCGGACGACATTCTCCCAATGGGCTGGCTCGCCCCAGTATTCCTCATTGCGCACGAGGACGAGGTCGCCCTTGGGCTGCCAGGACACGAACTTGTAGGGGCCGGTGCCGATAGCGGCCTTGCCCGAGTTGAACTCTTCATTGCCCACTTCCCCGATCTCGGAGGACACAACGAACAGGCGAATGAAGTCGTTGGGGAGCGTGGCGGCCGTGCCCTTGGTGTGGACATGCACGGTGTAGTCGTCGATGACCTCAACCGAATCCACCGACTTGGTGTAGATGGTCATGCTCATCGGGCCAGTAACCTGGGGAATGCGGTCGATCGAGAACTTGACGTCCTCGGCGGTCAGGTCGGAGCCGTCATGAAACTTGACGCCTTCCCGGATCTTGAATTCCCAGGTGTCGTCATCGACTGGCGTCCACGAAGTGGCGATCGCCGGCTGCAGCTGCAGGTCCTTGTCGACGCCGATCAGCGTATCGAAGATGTGGCGCAGCGACTCTGCCTGGCTACCCAGGGTCGACCAATGCGGATCGATGGAGTCAGGACCGGCGCGCACGCCGATCGTCAGGTCGTCAGCCATGACCTGGGCGGACAGAGTTGTGGAGCCGATCAGGGCTAAGGTGAGGGCGAGGACGGCATTCTTCCGGAAAAGCATTTGAACCCCTTGATTACGTGGCGCCACTGTTCAATCCTGTACTGACTGACTAGAACGCTTGCGCCCAAACGGAACCAGATCGGCCCTTGATGTCAAGCTCTCCTCGCACTAATCTGCCGGAAAAACGATCAAATCGTTCTGACCGCCTAGGACATGCGCAGGCTGAGCTAATCCTGGCCACATTTGCTGCGAAACTCGACCGCTCCCTGCCCGTCCCACTCGGCGTGCAGCTCCAGGGCCTTATCCAATATGGCATTGCGCTCGGTGACCTCCCGGCCGGAATGCGGCTCCCCTCTGTACGCGAGCTGGCGGAAAGTGCCGGCGTAGCCCCCATGACCATTGTGGGCGTCTACAACGAACTCAAGCAGCAAAAACTGATCGAGTCCCGCGGCAGTTCGGGCACATTCGTAGCCAAGACCGAGAGCTTGCCTGACCCCACGGTGTTCCAGCGGCTTAATCCTGCCATTGACGCCCTGCTGCAACTGGGGCAAAGCCTGGGCGTGGACGCTGGCAGGATCACCGCCATGATTGCCGGTCGCGCTGGCCATCTGCGGTTCCAGCAGGCAAACGGGCTCAATCTCGTGCTGGTGGGCTTGTTTGCCGATGCAACCCAGGCCTATGCCGACCACATTCGCCCGAACTTGCCCGCAACTGACACTCTTGTGGCAGTAACCGTCGATGCCTTGCGCAATGGAGCGCCCCTGCCCCCTGCCGACCTGATCCTAACCTTCGCCAACCGGCGGGCTGAAGTCGAGCAGATCGTTGGCACCAATATCCCGGTGCTCGGCCTTCAGTTTATTGCCTCGGAGGCCACCCGAACGCGCCTCGCCGGCCTCGATCCAAGCATGCGGGTCGGCATCGTCTCCATCTTCCCCCAGTTCATGGCGATGATGAAGTCCGGCGTCATGCGCTTTTGCCCTCATGTGACCAGCACGGCGATCACCATGGCCGACGATCCCGAGCTCGAACGCTTTATAGAGCAGGTCGACGTCGTGGTTTATGCCACCGGCCTGGACTGGATGGCCGCCAAGGTCGCTCCCCATCAACAGGCATTCGAATACCGGCACGCGCCGGACCGGACTTTCGTGCAGCAACACGTCCTGCCGCTGCTTGATACCCTGAGAAACAATACCACTGCCAAGGAGACAGCATGAAAATCGCCGACATGAATTGGTTTCAGGTCGAAGCCTACCTGAAATCGGATGACCGGGCGATCGTGCCTCTCGGCTCTACCGAACAGCACGCCTATCTGAGCAATGCGGTGGACTCGATTCTTGCCGAGAAGATCTCGGTGGAAGCTGCTGAACCTTATGGCATTCCGGTGTTTCCGGCCCTGGCCTTCGGCATCACCCCCTATTTCGCCACCTACCCCGGCAGCATCACCCTGCGCATGGATACCTATGGGCGCATCATCACCGATATTCTCGATAGCCTCGCGAGCACCGGTTTCAAGCGCGTGCTGTTCGTGAACGGGCATGGCGGCAACACCCCCGGCCAGACCGCGGCGCTCGAATGGCTCAACAGCAACCCCGATTGCCGAATCCGCTGGCACAACTGGTGGAACGCCCCCAAGACCCTCGCCAAGGTGCACGCCATCGATCCCGTGGCTTCGCACGCTTCCTGGATGGAGAACTTCCCCTGGACGCGCCTGCCCAACATCGGCATGCCCGACGAGCAAAAGCCGATGGCCGATCTCGACAAGCTCAAGACCATGGACGCCGGCAAGGTCAAGGACTACCTCGGCGACGGCAATTTCGGCGGCCGCTACCAGCGCTCGGACGAAGACATGCAGGCGATCTGGGACGTTGCCATTGCTGAAACCCGCGCGCTGATCGAGGACGGCTGGGCATGACCGACACCATCCTGATCTGGGGCGGCGGCGCCATTGGCGGCACGCTCAGCGCCTTCATGGCCCGCGCCGGCGAGGATGTGCTGCTGGTGGACATCGTCCCCGAGCACGTCGCTGCCATCAACGAAAATGGCCTGCTCATCGAAGGGCCGGTGGAAACCTTCACCCAGCCCTTGAAGGCGGCCCTACCCGCTGAGGTCACCGGCAAGTTCAAGACCGTGATCCTGGCGGTCAAGGCGCAGCACACCGAAGCGGCCATTGAAGCGCTCCGGCCGTTCCTGGCCGAAGACGGCTATGTTGTGTCGGCACAGAACGGCCTCAACGAGCTCACCATCGGTAAGCTGATCGGCGCCGAGCGCACCATTGGCTGCTTTGTCAATTTCGGCGCCGATTGGCTCGAAGCGGGCAAGATCCTCCTGGGCAATCGCGGCAAGGTGGCGATCGGTGAACTCGACGGCTCGGTCACCGACCGGCTGCGCGAAGTGCATCGCCTGTTCTCGCTCTACGAGCCTGATGCCGAGCTCACCACCAATATCTGGGGCTATCTCTGGGGCAAGATGGGCTATGGCGGCATGCTGTTTGCCACCGCCCTCACCCCCGCCTCGATGTCGGACAACTTCGCCAGCGCCAAGCACGCCGCCGTCTTTGAAGGCCTTGGCCGCGAAGTTATGGCCGTCGCCCGCGCCCGTGGCGTGACACCCTTGGGCTTCAACGGGTTTGATCCCGCTGCCTTCATGCCGGGCTCCTCAACCGAGGACGCCAAGCGCTCCATTGCCGCCATGGAAGAACACAACCGCCACACCGCCAAGACCCATTCGGGCGTATGGCGCGACATCGCCGTGCGCAAGCGCAAGACCGAGGTGGACGCGCAATTCGCCATCATCATCGATCTGGCCAAGGAAGCGGGCGTTGACGCCCCGGTCACCAAGCGCTTGGTTGAGCTGGTGCACGAAGTGGAAAATGGCCGCCCCCAATCCTGGGACGTTCTGGACGAGTTGTTGGCAGCATGCAGCTAGATTTCACCGGTAAACGCGCGGTCGTCACGGGCGCCGCCCAAGGCATTGGCCGCTCCATCGTTGCGGCGCTGGTTGAAGCCGGCGCCCGTGTCGTGGCTCTTGACCTGGACCCACAAGGGCTCGTCGAAGCCAAGGCCGCAGGTGCTGAACACACCATGACCCTTGATCTGTCCGACCGCAGTCAGGTGCAGGCAAGGTTCAGCGAAATCAACGCCCTGCTCGGGGGCATTGACGTTCTGGCTCTGGCGGCCGGGGGCGTGCGGGGCCAGGTGGCCCAACCGCTCGAGGACGTATCCGAACAGGCGTGGCATCAGCTCTTTGCCGCCAATGTCGATGCTGCCTTCTGGTGCGCCCAGGCCGCAGCGCCCGGCATGAAAGCACAAAAAGGCGGACGCATCGTCACCATTGCCTCGGGGGCCGGGCTGCGCCCAAGCCTGACTGGCATCCAGGCTTATAGTTCTGCCAAGCACGCCCTGGTCGGGCTGACCAAGCAACTCGCCCTGGAGCTTGGGCCTCATGGCGTCACGGTCAACAGTGTCGCCCCTGGCTTTGTGCTGTCCAATCCCGCCACCCAGCGGCAATGGGAAAGCTATGGTGAGGCGGGGCAAAAGGCGCTTGTTGACTCCATTCATCTCCGCCGGCTGGGCGAGCCCGCCGATATTGCCAAGGCCGTGCTGTTCCTAGCCTCCGAACATGCCAGCTGGATCACCGGGCAGATCCTGAGCGTGGATGGCGGCCGCGCCTGATCTAAAAGGAGCCGCCCCCAGGGCGGCTCCTTTTAGATCAGGCGGGCTGTTGGCGCAGTGCCCGCTCGATCAAACCGGCTTACTGTGAGGCCTCGGCGCCGCCTTCCAGAGACTCTGGTGCCGTGACGTCACGCTGCGGACCTGCGGCATTGAACGAGCTGACCACGACGGCCCCGATGCCGAGAACCACAAAAATTGCGAGAGCGATAAGAACGTTTCTCATAGGGCCTCCTGTCCGTGAGCTAACGGTCAGATCTCGCCTGCGGTTCAATTCTCCCCGTGTTAATCCCGCAGCGGATCGCCCGAGGCACTCCGTGGCATGCCTACTCACCTATGCCGCCTGGGAACGCCCGTCCTTTGGCAAGCGTGGCGTTGTCATTGAAATTCGCTCTTAGCCGCAATGGCTTGCACCGTCACACAGGTGTTGCACATCCGTAATAAAACCGTCGCCACGGCTTCATAGGTTGGCCGGGTCACAGCGCGGGCCCGGACTTGCCGGATCGGCTAACACGATAAAGACGAACTCCGAAAAGGGAACCACATGAAAACTGCACTTCTTGCCAGTGCTGCAGCCGTTGCGCTTGTTGCCGGCTCCACTGCTGCGTTCGCCCAGACCCGCGATACCATCCAGATCGCCGGCTCCTCCACCGTTCTGCCTTTCGCGTCGATCGTCGCTGAAGAATTCGGCGCAGCTTTCCCTGAATTCAACACGCCAGTGGTTGGCTCGGGCGGCACGGGCGGTGGCTTGTCCCAGTTCTGCGCTGGCGTTGGCGACAACACCATCGACATTGCCAATGCATCCCGCCAGATCCGCGACGGCGAGCGCGAAGCCTGCACCGCCGCCGGCGTGACTGACATCCGGGAAATCCAGTTCGGCTTTGATGGCATCGTCTTTGCCTCTGCCGCATCGGGCCCCGACTTCGCCCTCACTCCTGTCCATGTCTACAAGGCAATCGCGGACAAGGTCGTTGTGGACGGCGAGCTCGTGGACAATCCCTACACCAACTGGTCCGAAATCGATCCTTCGCTGCCCGACCAGCCCATCATGTTGGCGGTTCCGGCTTCGAACCACGGCACGCGTGAAGTGTTCCAGGAACGCGTTGTGGACGCCGGTTGCGAGGAAGCCGGGCTGCCTGAAGGGCTGAGCGAGGACGAAGCAGAAGCCGCTTGCACCACGTACCGTCAGGACGTGGTCACCGAGATCTCGGGTGACTACACCGAAACTCTGGCGCGTCTCAACTCCGACCCCAACACCGTCGGCGTTTTCGGACTCTCCTTTTACGAGCAGAACACCGATACCCTGAAGGTCGCCACCGTTGACGGTGTAACGCCCTCCAAGGAAACCGTTGCAGCGGGTGAATACCCTGTCAGCCGTCCGCTGTTCTTTTACGTCAAGGGCCAGCATATCGGCGTCATCCCGGGCCTTGAAGATTATGTCGCCTTCTTCCTGTCAGAGGCCGTTTCCGGCGAAGGCGGCGTGCTTGAAGCTGCCGGCCTGATTCCCCAGCCCGCCGAAAAAACCGAAGAAGTTATGGCCGCTTTCGAAGCTGGCCCGACACAGTAATCGATCCGGCGGGCCACCCTCCAAGGTGGCCCGCTCCCTTATGTGCGGGAGCATCGCATGAATTCCCTTGCTGTTGCCGGCCTCTTGCTGGTGTTGCTCGGCTTGTCCTACCAGACGGGTTGGTCGCGCAGCCGCGCTCTTGCCACAACCAGTGGCCAGAAGGTCCATTCGCGCCCGCAATATCACGGTGCCTATACCGCCATCTGGACCATGATCCCCGCCCTGCTGGTTCTGCTGCTCTGGGCCTGGTTCGGTGGCGAGATCACCCACAACTACATCGTTGCGCAGATTCCCCTCGAAACCCTCCAGTCGCTCGACCAGACCGGCCTGAACGCCACCATCGGCCGCATCCAGGCTATCGCCTCGGGCTTTGGCGTTGCTGGCGAAGTCGCACCCTATGAGCAAGCCGCCGGGGAGCACCTGCGCTGGTTCCAAATGCTCACCAATGCCGGCGTGCTGCTGGTCGCCGCCCTGTGTGGTGGTGCCGCGCTTCTTTACGCCCGCAAGCGGATTACTGCCCGTCTTCGCGCTCGCAACGCAGTGGAGCGGGTCATCAACATCGTTTTGCTGCTCTGCTCGGCGGTCGCAATCCTCACCACCCTTGGGATTGTTGCGTCCCTGCTGACCGAAGCCATCCGCTTCTTCACCTTCATCCATCCGTTCGATTTCTTCTTCGGTACGGTTTGGGCCCCCAATAATGCCCCCGCTGCCGGCAATTACGGCCGCTACGGGCTGCTCCCGCTCCTCGCCGGCACGCTGATGATCACCGCCATCGCGATGCTGGTGGCCGTACCTTTAGGCCTGATGGCCGCCATTTATCTAAGCCAATATGCGCCGCGCCGGCTGCGGGCCGTCGCCAAGCCCTTGATCGAGGTGCTGGCCGGCATTCCGACCATCGTCTTCGGGTTTTTCGCACTCGTGACCGTCGGGCCATTCCTGCGCGATTTCGGCCGTCTAGTCGGGCTCAACATCAATGCCACCAGCGCCCTCACCGCCGGCATTGTCATGGGCATCATGATCATCCCCTTTGTCTCCTCGCTCAGCGACGACATTCTCAACCAGGTGCCACGCACTCTGCGCGATGGTTCATACGGGCTTGGGGCCACCCAGAGCGAAACCATCCGAAAAGTGCTGCTGCCCGCCGCGCTGCCGGGCATCGTTGGCGCCTTTTTGCTGGCCGTCAGCCGCGCGATTGGCGAAACCATGATCGTGGTGCTTGCCGCGGGCAATGCACCCGTGCTGCGCGGCAACCCCTTCGAGCCCGTTGCGACCATCACCGTGTCCATCGTCAACCAGCTCACCGGCGATACCGATTTCTCCGGCCCTCAGTCCCTCGTCGGCTTTGCCCTGGGGCTCACCCTCTTCGTGATTACCCTCTGCCTCAACATCTTCGCGCTTTATATCGTCCGCCGCTTCCGGGAGCAGTACGAGTAACATGGCCACCACCCTCACCACTGCCCCCCGCGAAATCTCCCAGCAGCGCACGCGCCTGGTCCGGTCGGGCTTGCGCCGTCGGCACCGGAACGAAGCGATCTTTCGAGGGCTGGGCATCGGCGCCATTGTTCTGGCACTGGGCTTTGTCGCCCTCCTGTTCGTGGATGTGACCCGCAAGGGGATCCCGGCTTTCGTCCAGTCCAACCTGCATCTGGAGGTGTTCTTCGATCCCGCCATCATCGATGTCGGCCCTGCGCCCGTGGCGGGCGAATTCGCCTCGCCCGCGGAATATCAGGCGGCGGATTTGCGCTGGCGGCGTGAACTGGCTTTGTTGAACTGGAACCGCATCCTAGAGGCCGCGCTGCTCGCCAAGCTGCCGCCGGGGACCGAGATCACCTCGCGCGAACTCCTCTCGATTCCGGAAACCAATGCCCGCCATCAACTCCGGGAGATGTTCGTTGCCGATCCAGCGCTGCTTGGCCGCACTGTGCCGGTGGACGTTCTCGCCTCGGCCAACGCCGATAATTGGATCAAGGGCAACATCAACCGCTCGCTCGGCGATGCGCAGCAGCAGCTGTCACCGGCCGCCCGCAGCGTGATCGATGCGTTCGAGGCGAACGGCACCGTCACCAATGGCTTTGCCTGGTCACTGTTCACCAATGCCGATAGCCGCGCCGCGCCGGCCTCCGCGGGCCTGCTGGGCGCCTTTGTGGGCTCCCTTTACATGATGCTGATCGTGATCGTCCTGGCCGTTCCTATCGGTGTCGCCGCGGCGATCTATCTCGAGGAATTTGCGCCCAAGTCGCGGCTGACCGACTTCATCGAGGTCAACATCAACAACCTCGCCGCCGTGCCCTCCATCGTCTTCGGTCTGCTCGGCGCCGCGGTCTTCATCAACTACATGCACCTGCCCATCTCGGCTCCCTTGGTTGGTGGTCTGGTGCTGACGCTGATGACGCTTCCCACCATCATCATCGCGACCCGTGGCGCGCTGCTGGGCGTTTCCCCCGCCCTGCGCCAAGCCGCCTTGGGCATGGGGGCCAGCAAGACGCAGATGGTGTTCCATCATGTACTGCCGGTGACGCTTCCCTCCATCCTCACGGCCACCATTCTGGGCGTCGCCCACGCCCTTGGTGAAACAGCGCCGCTCCTGCTGATCGGCATGAAGGCCTTTGTGGCCCAGGTGCCCGCTACCCCGCTCGATCAGGCCACCGCCCTGCCCGTCCAGATCTATCTCTGGCAGGGCAACGAGAACCGCAACTTCTTTGAACCGCGGACGGCAGCGGCCATCATGGTGCTGCTCGGCGTCATGATCGTGCTGAACGGCACGGCCATCTATCTGCGCTCGCGCCTCGAAAAGCGCGTCTGATCGACCTCACGCAACAAGGACATCGAAAATGGACATGCTTGCCGGTAAGGTGAAGTTGACCCAACAATCAGTGACTAGCGCCATGAACCCGTCTGCCGCCTTGGATCGTCCTATCCGGATCGAAGCCCGGGACGTAACCGTCCACTACGGCGCCAAGCAGGCTTTGTTCGGCATCTCCATCGACATCCCCGATCGCGCGGTGACCTCGTTTATCGGCCCCTCGGGATGCGGCAAGTCGACTTTCCTGCGCTGCATCAACCGCATGAACGACACCATCGAAGGCGCTCGAGTCGGCGGCACCATCAAGCTCGACGGCGAAGACATCTACGATCCCGCGCTCGACGTGGTGGAACTGCGCGCGCGGATCGGCATGGTGTTCCAAAAGCCCAACCCGTTCCCCAAATCCATCTACGAGAACGTCGCCTACGGACCGCGCATTCACGGCTTAGCGCGCAACAAGTCCGATCTCGACGAGATCGTTGTCTCCTCGCTCCGCAAGGCCGGTCTGTTCGAGGAGGTCAAGGATCGCCTCAACGAGCCCGGCACCGGTCTGTCGGGCGGCCAGCAGCAGCGTCTCTGCATTGCTCGCGCCATCGCGGTCGGCCCCGAGGTCATCCTGATGGACGAGCCCTGCTCGGCCCTTGATCCGATCGCCACCGCAATCATCGAAGAACTTATCGATGAGTTGCGCGAGAACTACACGATCGTGATCGTCACCCACTCCATGCAACAGGCAGCGCGTGTGTCCCAGAAAACCGCGTTCTTCCACCTGGGCAAGCTGATCGAGGAAGGGGTGACCGAAGACATCTTCACCAACCCGGTCCACAAGCAGACGCAAGACTATATCATGGGCCGCATCGGCTGATTTGCCCGGCACCAACGGAGGAAACGCCATGCCCGCCACTAAAGACCACATCGTAACGTCCTACAGCGACGAACTGGTCGCGCTTGCCCAGGCCATCGCGGAAATGGGCGGCATGGTGGAACTCGCCATCGAGAACGGCACCAAGTCGCTGCTCAAGCTTGACCGCGAACTGGCCGACCTCACCATCATCGCCGACCAGCGCATCGACGACATGCAGCGCCGCATCGACGACATGGCGGTGTCAATGATCGCCCGGCGCCAACCCATGGCTTCGGACCTGCGCGCCATCATCACCGCGATCCACGTCGCCCAGGACCTGGAGCGCGTCGGCGACATGGCCAAGCAACTGGCCCGCCGCTCCCTCAAGCTCGAAGGCATGAACCTGCAGCCCACCTTCTATAACGGCGTCAAGAACATGACGGCGCTGGTGCTGGGCCAGATCAAGAACGCACTCGATGCCTATTCGAACCGCGACGCTGCCGCTGCCATCGAGGTTTGCAATCGCGACGACGAGGTCGATGCCATGCACACATCGCTCTTCCGCGAACTCCTGACCTATATGATGGAAGACCCGCGCAACATTACCACCTGCACCCACCTCCTGTTCTGCGCCAAAAGCCTCGAGCGGATCGGCGATCACGCCACCAACATTGCCGAGCGGGCCTACTACCTGCAAACCGGCCGGCAGCTTACGGGCGACGTTCAGGAACTGCACCGCACGCAAATCAAAGCATAGCACGCACCAAGGTTTATTTTGGCGCCACCCTGCCCCTAGGGAAAGGGAGTGCGCAGTTGAACAATCGGGCCAATGAGCCCGACTGGAGGGTAACCCATGCCAGCCACAATTCTTGTTGTCGAAGACGAAGAAGACCTCTCGATCCTCCTGCGCTACAATCTCGAGGCAGAGGGCTTTGCGGTGCTCACGGCCGAAACCGGCAATGATGCGCTTGAGCATATCAAGGACAAGGTTCCCGACTTGATCCTGCTCGATTGGATGCTGCCCGAGATTTCCGGGATCGAGTTGTGCCGGCGTCTCCGTGCCCGCCAGGAAACCGCATTGATCCCCATCATCATGCTGACGGCTCGCGGCGAGGAAGAAGAGCGCATCCGGGGTTTGGCGACCGGCGCCGATGACTACATGGTCAAGCCCTTCTCGGTGCCTGAACTGGTTGCCAGGGTGCGGGCCCTGCTGCGCCGCGCCAGCCCAAATCTCGTCACCGCCTCGCTCAAGCTGGGTGACCTGGAACTCGATCGCACCACTCACCGGGTGCGCCGGGGCAGCCGCGACGTCCATCTTGGCCCTACTGAATACCGCCTGCTGGAATATTTGATGCGCCATCCCGGCCGGGTTTATTCGCGCGAGCAGTTGCTCGACGGCGTTTGGGGCAACGAGGTTTATGTCGATGAACGCACCGTTGATGTGCACATCGGCCGCCTGCGCCGCGCGATCAACCGGGGCCGCGATGCCGATCCGATCCGCACGGTGCGGGGCGCTGGTTATGCCTTTGACGAGCGTTTCGCCCAGCCCGCCTGAGCGATCCTGCTCTCGCCTGTTGATGATTTTGTAACGATCTGCTCAAGCGGTTTGTTAAAAGCCGGCTGCTAACGCTGTTTTCTTGAGGGAACGGCGGGGCAGTGCATGACCACCACGGATCAACGCCTGATCAACGAGCTTGCCAACCAGCCGGCTCCGGGTTCCACGACGTCCGGCGGCGGCATCACCCTGCAGCGCGGCCTCGCCGCTGCCGAGCCGGCGTGGCGCGCTCTTGAGCGCGAGGCGATCTTCACGCCCTACCAGCGCTTCGACTGGATTGCCGAGATTGCCCGCGCCCAGCAGCTCGAAGATGCGGACTTCGTCACCCTACAGATCGAATTCGATGGCAGCCCCGCCGCCCTGCTTCCCTTGCATCTTCACCGCAAGGCCGGCTGCACCTTTGCGGCCATTCCCGGCTCCTCCTTTGGCAACAGCGACTGGATGCCTGTTCGGCGCGATGCTGCGGCGCTTCTTACCCGACCCGTGCTGAACCGGGCCTTTGCCCGGTTGCGAGACGAGGCCGGCGTCGATGTGCTCAGCTTCGAGCACCTGCCTGCCCAATGGCGAGGCATAGACAATCCCCTGCTCAGCTTTCCCCATCAGCCTTCGCCGGACCATTTCTATTATGCCGACATTGCGCCCACCATGCTCGAAACGCTTCCTAAGAAGCGGCGGGTCGATATCCTGCGCGGGCGTCGCCGGCTCGAGGAAACGCTAGGTCCCGTCACTTTGCGCCGCGCCACAACGCTCGAGCACATCGACCAAGTCCATGCGGCCTTCCTTGAGCATCGCTCCGTGCGATTCCGGCAAATGGGCGTGCCAAATGTCTTTGCCGAGCCTCACTTCCGCGCCTTGTTCCGGGATGGGGCCATTGCCGGCGCCAGCGAGGACAAGCCGGCCGTAGCGCTCCATGCGCTTTATGTCGGCGAGGAAATCGTGGCGACGGCGGTAGGCACCTATTCCCCCTGTCATTATTCGCAATACATCAACTCCAACACGGACGGGCCGGCCTCCAAATACAGCCTTGTGGGCCTCCTGATGTTCCTGCTGGTGGAAGATCTTATCGCCGCCGGGATCAGCAGCATCGATATGGGCGTGGGCGATTTCGCCTACAAAACCTCCTGGACCCAGAAGACGCCGATCAACGACGCGGCGATTGCGCTAAGCGCTAAGGGCACTGCCGCCGCCGCCCTCCTTAATGGCAAGCGCGCGCTTAAGCGGCACATCAAGCAGAACGACAAGCTTTGGAGCTTTGCCAAGCAGCTGCGCCAGTGGCGCCAGCCAAAACCCGACTGATCGACCCTATCCTGCAGCCGGACGACGGGCCACAAGGCTCGTGACGATCAGATAGGTCAACACCAGCGCTCCCGCCGTGATCATCACCGCCAGCAGTACCAGCCCGGTCTTGGGCGAAACCGGTGCACTCGACACCACCGGATGCGACACCAGGCGCATATCAGGGAATGCAGCGCCCCCGTCTACCTGAGCCCGCGCCGCTTCCGCCTGCTGCAGGTAACGCTCGAGGACGCTACGTTGCGCCGCCGCATCGCGCTGCAGCGCCGCGAGGGCCACGCTGTCGCGCTCTTCCCCGCCGACGGATTGTTGCAAGATCTGCTGGTCGGCCGCCAGTGCCGCAGCCAGAGCCGCTTCAGTCTCGGCCTGCCGATCCATCTGGTCAGCAATGTGCCGCGCCGCGGTAGCGAGTTGCGCATCGACGTCCGCAATCTGCGCCCGCAATCCCAGAACATTCGGATGGTTGAACGATAAACTGCTGGCTTGCTGCGCCAGCTGTCCCTGCAGACTGGCCCGGAGCTGAATGAGACTTCTGCCCCTTGCATCCGCCGCCAGTTCCGTGCTGCCCACCAGCGAACCTCCTAGCGCCAGGCGCTGCCGCAGCACCGCCGCACGCGCCCTGAAGCTCGAACTGCGCTCCTCAGCCGCAAGCCGTCGCCCCGCCATGTCGCTCAATTGGCTGCCAACCATGCTGCCCTCCGGCAGGTCCCCAATCGTCCCCCGCGCAATGCGGAACTTGGCCACGGCGTCCTCGGCTTGAAACACTCGCTGCCGCAACTCCGGTATCGTGCTCTCAAGCCACGCTAATGCCTGCCGGGCATCGTCGAGCCCCTGCTGCGCCCGCCGGGCGATCGCGGTTTCGGCGATGCTCAGCGCCAATTGGCGTGCCAATTCGGGTGCATGTGCCCGGGTCTTCAGCCAGATTATCGCGGTTCCCAATTCGCTCGTTACCAACGTACGCTCTTCGAGCGCCAGCACCGCGGCGTCAAACGCCGCCTGCCCCGTTTCGCCGCCGTTGAACTCGGCTTGCTGCGCCAGCCCGAGCTGCGCCACCACATCCATCAAAGTGTCGCGTGACCGCAGCAATTGCACATTGCTGGAAATGGTCGCTCGGTCCGGAACTGATACGGACGCTGGCTGACCCGCCCCGAAGTAGTTGGGTCGTGGCTCCACCAGGATCGTGGCCGAAGATTCATAAAGCCGGGGAACGCGTGACACGGCAACATATGCCAGCACGGGCACCACAAGGAGCACCAGCAGCGCGGCCCACCGGCGCGCCCAGATAATTCCGAGCAGCTGATAAAGGTCGATCTGGGAGTCAAACGCGCGCAAGCAACTGGCCTCTAACGGCAGGAACCGGGGCAGCCTAGTGCCTTTCCATGTTCACGCCGTTAACCGCGGGTGGAAATGCTTGGGAAAGCATAGAAACAGCAACACGACTGGCGCTCAGCCCCAATCATCTTCCCTCCCAATTGTTGCTAATTGCAGCGAGATTTTCTTCATTCTTTGCTGGCTAGGTTTTTGCCCAGTAATTGGGGGCAGAAGTGAACAGCAAGCGTCTTGTTATCTCAGGGGTGCTGGGCGGGCTCGTCCTCGCCTTCCTCGCCGTCATGGCAGTTTCGATTTTGCGCGAAGTGCCCGGCACCAACAGCTACGCGCTGCTCGCCCAATCCTGGCTCGAAGGGCGGCTCGATACCACCGGGCCGTGCTTTGACGGCGACTGCGCGCTTTATGAGGGCCGCACCTATGTGGTGTTTCCGCCCGCGCCCGGGCTGGTCATCCTGCCCTTCGTAGCCCTGTTCGGCAGCAGCTTTCACTTCTTCTTGCCGCTGACGATCCTTGCTTTTGGCCTCACCGGCTGGCTTTGGTGGCGCATCGCCAACGCGTCGATACAGCTCAACCGCGATCTGACCATTCTGCTCGTTTTGCTGGTGCTGTTCGCGACGCCGCTCGCCTTTGTCACCATTCGGGGCGACCGGGTCTGGTTCTTCGCCCAGAGCTGGGGGACCTTGTTCAGTACGGCAGCGATCTACTTCGCGGTTGGGCGCCGCAACGGTTTGCTCGCGGGGCTCTTCATCGCGCTCGCCTTCCTGTCGCGGCAGATGACGATCCTTTACCTGCCCTTCCTCTACATCCTCCTGCTCGAAGATGGCGTGCCCCTGTTCCGCATCGATCGGGCCGCCTGGCGGCGAGCCTTTACCCTTGCTGCCTTCCCCATTCTCGGGGTGCTGTTCTACCTCGCCTACAACTATGTCCGCTTCGATTCCTTCACCGAAACGGGCTACAACTATATCTTCCCACCCCAGTTCGACACGGGGGAGACAGCAGGCAACTTCCTTGTCTCGCGGGTACGCGAAATCGGGATCTTTGCCCCCGCCTACTTCATCTTCAACTTCATCTACATGTTCATCGCCGGCCCGCATGTGGATTTCACCGGCCCTTATCTGACCGAGATGGGCGGCTTTGACACCAATGGCGCGTCCCTATTCCTCGTCACGCCAGTGCTGTTGTGGGTGTTTCTGGGTAACTGGAACCGCAGCTTCTGGTGGGGTCTGGGCACCTGCGCCGCCATTCTTGGCTTGACGCTGCTCTACCATTCCAACGGCTTCTCGCAATATGCCGCCCAGCGCTTCACCCTAGACTGGCTGCCCATCCTGCTGCTGCTGCTAGCGCGGGCCCTTAAGCCCGAACACGCGCCGCCGCTGTCCATTCTGCTGGCCTATTCCATGCTCGTTACGCTGGCGATGATCGTGCTGGGGGGCGTGCTCGCAATGGGCTGACGCTTCCCGCCCGCCTGAGGGTCATAGCCCTCGGGCGGCCTGCTTGCGCAAAGCGGGCAGCCGCAGGTCTGGATCGGCCCGGACAGTCACGCCCCAGATCAACCCTACGACGAGAAAATAATGCCGCCAGTGATCGGTATCGATCACGCCCGATTGCAGCGCGAGCGGGATAAACACCGCCAGTGCCGGGATCAGCAGCTTGCGCCGGCTCCGGTCGGCCAGGCCGCGGAACCCGCGCCACAACGTCGCCAGCACCAGCAGGTAATAACAGGCGCCGCCACCCCAGCCATAGGCCTGGATCACGGTGACATAGGTGTTGTGCGGCTGCTCGATGATGCGCAGATTGTGGAACTCGGTCGGTCCAAGTCCCAGCGGATGCGACAGCGCAAGGTCGAACGCATAGCCCTGCCGCCCGAACCGCCCGGTATCGCCGGTATCATAATCCTGCGTGACGCTGGCCCGCTCCTCGAACAGGCTCCCCACTGCCGGGATACTCAGCAACCCGGCGAACGCGATCATGATCACAAACAAGCCCGCCAGCGCCAGGATCAGCATCCGCACCTTGTCGCGGGCATAAGCTTCCAGAAAAAAGCACAAGCCGAACACCAGCAGCGACGACAGGGCAAAATGCCCCCATGCCGCCCGCGAAAAGCTCATGAACACGCCGATCATCACCAGCATGAACAAGATGGCGGGGATCAAGAGCTTGCCGCCGCGCAGGAAAAATACGTCGCGCAGCACATACATGGCCGGCAGGATCAGGAAGGGGCCATACACATTGGGGTCCTTGAACAGCCCCTTGGCGCGACCATACAGCACAAAGGCATCAGCGCCCGGCATGAGGCCGAGATAAGCCAAGACGCCGAGCACTGACGACAGCACGGCGATGGCCATATAAGCACGAACGATCAGCCGGACCCGCCGTTCCGGAGCTTCACCCACGAAGTTCGCGACGAAATAGCTGGTGATGAACAGGAATATCGTCACCGCGACGAAGGTGAATGCCTCCGTCAGCGGCGTGTAGCGCACCTGGAATGCCGCGATAAGCCCGAACGGGATAAACGCCGTCGTCAGCAGCAGCAACGGGATAGTCGAACTAAAAAGGCTCATCCCCGCAGCCAGTGCCATGGCAAGCACCAGCACGAAGCTGAACTCATAAGGCGATGGCTCGAACAGCACGACGCCACCCGAGAACACCCATATCGCCACCGTTGCGTGTAACAGCCAGATCGCGCGGTCGCGCAGGAAGCTGCGCCCTAGCCGAGTGCCGATACCTGTGTGAGGCGCAAAGGCGCCCGCCAATTCAGCCATGAGCCGGCCCTGCAGCGCTGCGGCGCCGCCTGACGCCTATCGCAGCAACACTACGGAGTTGCGCGTGAAGGAAGTGCTAAGCACACGGAGGGATTTTAGCCCCGCCCCGCCGCGCCTTAACCCCGCTCTCGCCGCAACTCGCTAGCCTTGAACAAAGGAGTACCGGCAATGATCCAGCGACGCAGCATCTTGGCCTTGGGTGTGATGGCGAGCGCCGCAGCGCTGGCTTCCCCCCTGCGCGCCCAACCGGCCCTTGACGCATCAGCCTTTGGCCTCGATGGCACGTCAAGCGCCGACCAGTCCGGTGCCTTGCAGGCCGCCATCGACGCCGCCACCGGCCTGGGGCAGCCGCTCGCCCTCCCCTCCGGTACCTACGCGGTCGCCAATATCCGCATCACGGCTCCCATCCGCCTGCAGGGCTCCGGCCAGACCATCCTGGCGCTCGCCGCCGGCGGCGACAGCATCCTTTCCATCGAGAACACCGCCGACGTCATCCTCGATGGCCTCACCTTCGCCGGCAACGGCAATGGCACCGGCCGCAGCGATACCGGCCTCGTCCAACTGGTGGACGCCACTGACACCATGCTGCGCGATTGCCGCTTCACCGATGCCCCGGCCCAGGGCCTCCTCCTTGCGCGCAGTGCCGCCTCCATCACCGGCTGCAGCTTTTCGCGCAGCGCCGACGCCGCCATCTATTCCATCGACAGCTTGGGCCTGCTCATCTCTGGCAACCGCATCACCGGTTGCGGCAATGGCGGCATTCTGATCTGGCGCAGCGAACCGGGCTGGGATCGCTCCATCATCACCAACAATGCGGTCAGCAGCATCGACTGGCGCGACGGCGGCAATGGCCAGAACGGCAATGGCATCAACATTTTCCGCGCTGACGGCGTGATCGTTTCCGACAACCAGATCAGCGACTGCGCCTTTTCGGCGATCCGCCTCAACACCACCAACGACACCCAGATCACCGGCAATACCTGCACCAATGGCGGCGAGATCGCGATCTATTCCGAGTTTGCCTTTGCCGGCTCGATCATCGCCAACAATCTGGTGGATGGCGCCGCCGGCGGTATTTCCATGACCAATTGGGATAATGGCGGGCGCCTCGCCATGTGCTCGGGCAATATTGTGCGCAACATCACCGCGACCTCGCGCACCAATCCCGACGTCAACCCCTATGGCATCGCCGCGGAAGCGGACGCCGTCATCTCAGGCAACATCATCGATACCGTGCCCGGCATCGGCATCGGCGTGGGCTGGGGGCCGTTCCTGCGGGATGTGCTCGTGAGTGACAACTTGATCCGCGGCACCGAGCGCGGCATCGTCGTCAGCGTCGCCGATGGGGCCGGAGCCGCCCGGATCACCGGCAACTTGATCTCCGAAACCCTGCATCCACTCGTGGGCGCGCGCTGGAACGAGATCGCCTCGACGCGCCTCCAGGACGATGCGGGCCAGTTCCCTGCCCTCACCGTGTCCGGCAATACGCTGCGCTAAGCCGCCTCAGTACGGCGTGCCGTCCTTGTGGGTAAAACGCCAGCCCTCGGGCGTGTGGTTGGCGACGAGGTCGTCATCGGGATAGCTGCCGACATCGCCTGGGCTGCGATCGCCGATCTCGAGATAGATCGCGGGCTCCCAGGAGCGGTTTTCCAGATGGTGGCTGATGCCGCCGGCCGCAAAGCCAGCGCACATCCCCGCCTCAAGCCGCATCTCGGTCTCGCCCGCCACCAGCCACAACTCGCCTTCGAGCACGTAAACGAACTCGTCCTGGCGGCTGTGCCGGTGCTGGAGGGCGCTGACCGCCCCCGGATTGAGCGTCGTGCGGTTGACGCCGAAATTGCGCAGGGCGAACAGATCGCCCAGCGGTTGCTTGACCCGCCCTTCCATCCGCACGGCAAATACCGGCGGATAGTTGGACGGCTTGGTGCGAACCGGGGCCTCGGCGGCAATGATGGCCAATGGGGTCGCCGCTCGCGGGTCTGCCTTGTCCATCATTGCCCTCCTGGGTAGGCCTAGCCGGCCGCGGTATAGGCGGTCTTGACCACGGTGAAGAACTCGGCCGCATACTTGCCCTGCTCGCGCGGGCCATAGCTCGAGCCCTTGCGGCCACCGAAGGGCACGTGGAAGTCAACGCCGGCGGTGGGCACATTGACCATCACCATGCCCGCTTCAGCATTACGCTTGAAGTGGGTCGCGTATTTGAGCGAGGTCGTGACGATACCCGCCGACAAGCCAAAGGGAGTGTCGTTGGAGACGGCGAGCGCTTCCTCGTAATCCTTGACCCGGATCACCGAAGCGACCGGCCCGAAGATTTCCTCGCGCGAGATGCGCATCTGGTTGGTGGTTTCGGTAAAGAGCGTCGGCTGGAGGAAATAGCCCTCCGTGTCCTTCTGGACGCGCTCGCCGCCGGCCACCAGCTTGGCGCCTTCCTGCTTGCCGATCTCGATATAGTCGGTGTCCTGCTTGAGCTGGTTGGGATCAACCACCGGCCCGATCTCGGTGTTTTTATCCAGCGCATGGCCGACGCGCAGATTGCGGGCGCGCTCGGCGAGACCCTCGACGAACGCATCATGAATGCCTTCGGTCACGATCACGCGCGAAGAGGCCGTGCAACGCTGGCCGGTGGAGAAGAACGCCGACTGCGCCACGCTCTCGATCGCGACCTTGAGGTCGGCATCGTCCAGCACCACGACCGGGTTCTTGCCGCCCATTTCGAGCTGGAACTTGCGGTTGTGCTCGATGGAAGCCGCAGCCACGCGCTTGCCGGTGCCCACCGAGCCGGTAAAGCTGATCGCGGTCACATCGGGGCTGTCGAGCAGGGTCTGGCCCACGACCGAACCCTTGCCCATGACGAGGTTGAGCACGCCCTTGGGCAGCCCCGCGCGCTGCAGGATATCGACAATGGCCCAGGTCGAACCGGGAACGAGGTCGGCCGGCTTGATCACAACAGTGTTGCCATAGCAAAGCGCCGGCGCAATCTTCCAGCTCGGGATGGCGATAGGGAAATTCCAGGGCGTGATGATGCCGATCACCCCGATGGGCTCGCGGGTGATCTCGACACCGACGCCCGGGCGCACGCTCTGGACCACTTCGCCCGTCAGGCGCAGCACTTCGCCGGCAAAAAAGTCAAAGATCTGCCCGGCGCGGGTCACTTCGCCGATGGCTTCGGGCAGGGTCTTGCCTTCTTCCCGGCTCAGCAATTCGCCCAGTTCGGCCTTGCGGGCAAGGATCTCGTCGGCGGCCTTGCGCAATATCGCATGCCGCTCGAGAATGCCCGAGCGCGACCAGGCGGGAAATGCCGCCTTGGCCGCAGCAATGGCCTGCTTGGTGTCTTCGGCCGAGGCACGGGCGTAAACACCCACAACTTCGGCCGTGTTGGATGGATTGATGTTCTCGGCGCCATCCGAGCCGACCCATTCGCCGTCGATCAGGTTCTGGTAGAGGTCAGTCATGGTTTCGTGCCTTTCCGAAAAGCCTTAAAGCAGGTTCGCCTTGGCGAGGTCGCGCAGCAGGTGGCTGGCGCCATAGGTCCAGGGCGGACATTGGGTGGATAGTTGCACCCGGTTGGTGAGCTTCCCCAGCGAAGGGGTCGAGATCGACACCACATCGCCCAGCTTGTGGGTAAAACCCTTGCCGGCGCCGCCGCGATCCTTGACCGGGGCGAACATGGTGCCGAGATAGAGCACCAGGCCGTCGGGATATTGATGGTGATCCCCGATCGTGGCTGCAACCAGCGATGCCGGCGTACGCGAGATCTGGCTCATGGACGAATGGCCGTCGAGCTCGAAGCCATCCTCGCCTTCCACCCGCAGCGTGATCTCGGCATTGCTGACCGTTTCAAGCGTGAAGTCGCCGCTAAAGAGGCGGATGAACGGCCCGAGCGAAGCCGACGCATTGTTGTCCTTGGCCTTGCCCAGCAGCAGCGCCGAACGGCCTTCCACGTCGCGCAGATTGACGTCATTGCCCAGCGTGGCGCCGATGATCGCGCCCTTGCTGGTCACCACCAGAGCCACTTCCGGCTCGGGGTTGTTCCAGCTCGAAGCGGGGTGCAGGCCCACATTGGCGCCATAGCCCACCGAGCTCATCGGCTGGCCCTTGGTGAAGATCTCGGCGTCCGGCCCGATGCCGACTTCCAGATACTGGCTCCACACGCCCCGCTCGATCAGCGCTGCCTTGACGCGCGCTGCCGTTTCCGAGCCCGGCACCAGTTCGGACAAGTCCGTGCCGATCAGGTCGAGGATCTCTGTGCGCAGGGAATCGGCGCGGCTTTTGTCGCCGCGTGCCTGCTCCTCGATCACGCGCTCGAGCAGGGACACCACAAAAGTGACGCCCGAAGCCTTGATCGCCTGCAGATCGATGGGCGAAAGCAGGCTGGCCTGGCTGGCATCGTGGCTGGGGGCATGGCTGTTGCGTAGCACCGCTTCGACAGGACCGACCGGCGTACCCTGCGCTGAACTGACATATCCCGACGCATCTTGGCTTTCGGCAATGTCGCGCACTGTGGCAAAACCCGGCGCCGTGATGTCCAGCAGCACGTCGTCGCGCACCGTCACCACGCGTGGATGATTGTGTCCCGGCACTCGTGCCCGCCCCAGCAACACGCCCTCGGGATAATCCTGCCCGCTCATATAATGCTCCCTCCGCTTATGGGATTTGACTACTCTCGGGCGCCCGCTCGCGCAAGACCTCGCGGCGCCCGAAGCGTTCGGCTGCGCTAAACGATTACCCACAGCCTTGTTCAACTTCGGTTCAGCTGTGCCGCAATACTGACGCATTGACTGGGGAAGTCTCCCCGCCCCTGATGGAGTGTTCAGATGCGTCACCTTGCTGCTCTTTTGCCCCTCGCCCTCGTTGCCGGTTTTGCACTGCCGGCCTATGCCGGGACCATCTCCATCGAAGGTCGAGGCGAAGTCACCGCCGCCCCCGATACCGCCTTCATCACCTCGGGCGTGACCACCCAAGGCGCCACCGCCCGCGAAGCGCTCGACCTCAACACCAAGGCCATGGCCGAGCTGATCACCGAGCTCAAGGCTTCGGGCATCGAGGCCCGCGACATCCAGACCTCGGGTTTCTCAGTCAGCCCAAATTATGTTTATTCCGACGAGCGCGACACCAACGGCTATACCCTGCCGCCTCGCATCGCCGGCTACCAGGTGGCCAATGTCGTGACTGTCAAGGTTCGCGCGCTCGACCAGCTCGGCGCCATTCTCGACAAGTCGGTGACCATCGGCGCCAACACCATTAATGGCGTGTCCTTCAGCGTCGAGGATCCAAGCGAATTGTTGGACGAGGCCCGTAAGGCAGCCTTTGCCGATGCCCGCACCAAGGCCGAGCTTTATGCTACTGCCGCCGGCGGTTCGCTCGAGGAGATCGTGTCGATCAACGAAAGCCAGAACTTCAGCGGCCCGCAGCCATTCGAGGCGCGCAGCATGGCCGCCGCTGCGCCCCAGAAGGATGTTCCTGTCGAGGCTGGCGAGCTCAGCTTCGCCATCAATGTCTCGGTGCAATGGGAACTCGACACCGACAAATAAGAATCCCACTCTCCTCTCGCGAGGGGTATGGGCGATGGGGGCGGACCACCGTAGTCAAACCGCCCCCATCAACCTATCCAGCCAACACCTTCCAGAGCATGTTGAGCCCGACCAGCACCAGGAACGCCGCGAACAGATAGCGGAGCGTTTTTTGGTCCAGCCGATGCGCCAGCGCCGCCCCATAGGGCGCGAACACCGCTGCAAGCGTTCCCACCAGCACGAGCGCCACCAGGTTGATGTAGCCCAGGCTGAGTGGGGGAAGGCCCGGCACGCCCCAGCCCGAAATGATAAAGCCCAGGGTTCCCGAGACGGCGATGGCCACCCCGATCGCCGCTGAGGTCCCGACCGCGGCATGCATGGTGGCACCAAAGGCGACCAGCGTTGGCACGGTGAGCGAGCCGCCCCCGACCCCCATCAGCGCCGAATTATAGCCAACAATGCTGGCTGCGATCCGGTGCACCAAGCGCGAGCCGTTCAGGTGCCCCATCAAGCGGGTCTGCCAGCTGGACACGATATTGGCGGCGATCAGAAAGGCCATCACCGCAAAAACGATGCGCAAGGCGTCACCGGAAAATAACCCCGCCATCAAACCACCCAGGAATGTCCCTGCGACAATGAATGGCACCCAGAGCCTGAGCGTCGGCACATCCAGCGCCCCACGCGCCAGATGCGCTCGTGCGCTCATCAGGCCAGTGGGAATAATGATGGCGAGCGAGGTGCCTACCGCGGCGTGCTGCACCACATCGGCATCGAACCCTAGCAGGAGCAGCGCATTGCTCAATGCCGGCACGATGATGGCACCACCCCCGATCCCGAGCAGACCCGCGGCAAGGCCGGAGAACACCCCGGTCACCATGAGGCCCAGCACGAAAGGCCAGTACCCGACCAGTTCAACCCAGGCCATCAGCGCTCTCCTAACAGGTGCAGCACGACCTCCCGCCGATGCGGGCGGCGGCGGTGCTCGAACAAAAACAAGCCTTGCCAGGTCCCGAATACGGGGGCGCCGCCGATAACCGGAATACCGATAGAGGTCTGGGTAAGGGCAGTGCGCAGATGCGCCGGCATATCGTCGGGACCCTCGGCGGTATGCACCAGCCAATCCATGCCCTCGGGCACCAGCCGCTCAAAATAGCCCTGCATGTCGGTTTGCACATCCGGATCGGCATTTTCCCCGATCAGCAGCGAGCATGAAGTATGCCGGCAAAACACGGTCAGCAGCCCCGTGCCGACCCCAGCGCGCGTGACCACGTCCCAAGCCTTGGCGGTGAACTCGTAAAGTCCCTGCCCCCGGGTCGGGATCGTCAGCGTTTCAATGATCTGGTGCATGCAAGGTCCACGAGCCTGTTCCCGCCCTAGCATGGCGCCCGTCCTGCCGCCACTGGCCCACGCCGCAATCGCGCCATCTTTGGCTTCAAGACAGTAAGCCGCAGCGCTCTGGTGGAACCACCCCTAAGCCCCGGCGTTGCGGGCCTTGCGGGGATAAGAGCATCATCCAGCCAGCTGTCGTTTCGTTCAGAAGCCGTTCATCTGAGATGCTGATGCTTGATGCCAACATTAAAAATTAAAGGAAAAACAGCAATGCGCATCCGAAACTGGCTCCTGACCAGCACGAGCCTGGGCCTTCTGGCCGTTGCCCCATTGAGCGTCTCGGCGCAGGAAAGCGTCGCACCAGCCGAACTGCCCCAGGCTTGCGTTGACGCCGGGTTCAGCACGCTGGAATCTTGCATCGCCGCGCAGCCCGCCGGCGCCGATGCCGAAGCCGCCCCGGACGAAGAGGAAGCTCCCGCTGCCGACGAAGCCACCGAAGAAGCCCCTGCCGAAGAGCCCGCCGTTGTAGACGAGGCGCCGGCTGAGGAGCCTGCCGTCGAGGAAGAAGCTCCGGCCGAAGAACCTGCGGCTGTCGAGGAAGCGCCCGCTGAAGAGCCTGAGGTCGAGACGGAAGCCGTTGAGGAACCATCGGTAGACGAAGAAGCGGCTGAAGAAGAAACCGTCGACGAAACCGTAACCACCCAGGAAGCCGAGCCCGAAGCGGAGCCCGCGGCCGCTGAGGATACCGCTCCGGCAGCCGAAGAGCCTGCTGCTGAAGAAGAAACCGTTGTCCCGGAAGAACCCGCGACCGCCGAAGAGCCAGCAGCCGAGCAGACCACCGAGACCGGTGAAGAGCCAGCCGCTACCACCGAAACCGGCGAACAGCCTGCAACCGAACAGCCCGCCGAAACCGCCCCCGAGCTGACCACGCCCGAAACCACCACCACTGAACAGCCTGCTACCTCGGAGTCGATCGAGACCCTGTCGGCCGAAGAACCTGCCGAAGTCATCGAAGATCTGCCCGAAGGCGTCACCCAGGAACAGGTCGCCCCGGTTCTGGACAGCGCCAAGGACGCCGAAACGGCTCCCGTGGAAGGCCAGGCTGCCCCCGAAACTGCAGCACAGCCCGCAGTTGCCGAAGAGCCTGCCGCGCCCCCGCCAACCAGCGATGCGGACGCCCAGGCTCGCCTGGCGGTTCCTGAAGAAGCTGCCGTCCTTGCCGTTCGCGAGGAGCAGGGTCAGGTTATCGAGGCTCAGGCTTTGCCTGCCCAGCAGGTGCCGCAGAACGTCACCGTTGTTAACCAAACCAATGTGGTCAACAACGTCACGAACAACACCACCAACAATACGGCCATCGACAACTCGACCAACATCGGTCAGCAGAACAATGTTCAGCAAAACAACGTTCAGCAGAACAATGTCCAGCAGACCAATTATGGCGATACCTTGACCCAGGTCGTCGTGGAGCTTGGCAACCAGCTTTATGTCAACACTCCCGGCCAGGACACTTCGCGCTTCTACAATGCCAATGAAGACGAGGTCTTCTACGAAGAGCTCCGCAACGGCCGCATCCGCGAAACCGTGACGCGTCCCGACGGCACCCAGATCGTAACCGTGCGCAACCGCAATGGTGACGTGCTGCAGCGCACCCGCATCCGGCCGGACGGGCAGGAAGTCGTGCTCGCCTATTTCGACGAACAGTATGATGACGAACTCCTGGAATGGCGCGACCCCGGTCAGGACCTCCCCCCGCTGCGTCTCAACATTCCGGTGCAGGAATATGTGCTGGATGCCGCCGATGCTGACGAGGAACAGGTTGAAGTGTTCTTCCGCCAGCCACCAGTGGAACAGGTCGCGCGCCTTTACTCCATCGACGAGGTCAAGCGTTCGGCCCGCGTTCGCGACAGCGTGCGCAAGCTCGAAGTGGGCGGTCTGACCTTCGACACCGGTGCTGCCACGATCAGCCAGGACCAGGTTGGCTCGCTGTCCAAGGTCGCGGCCGCGATGCTCGACCTGCTGGAAAGCAACCCGGCTGAAACCTTCCTGATCGAAGGCCACACCGACGCGGTTGGCTCCGACATCTCGAACCTGCAGCTCTCCGATCTTCGCGCCGCCACGGTCGCTCGTATCCTGACCGACTTCTACGACGTGCCTCCTGAGAACCTTGCTACGCAGGGCTATGGCGAACGCTATCTCAAGATCCGCACCGAAGCTCCCGAGCGAGAAAACCGTCGCGTGACGATCCGCCGGATCACGCCGCTCATCACGGTCGCCAACAAGTAATCGGCGCTCAGAGCCACTATTTTGGAAAGGCCGGGCAATGTGCCCGGCCTTTTTCTTTGTCCCGAAGACTCCCGGAACGGCATGATCCTTGTGATCACTTAATCGGGAACGAAAGTAAAAACCTCGCGTTTCTGGACTACGGAACAGCATAGAGGAGTGAGTACTATGGCAAATCCAGAACGCGACACCGTGTATGATACAGACACAACTCGGACCACCTATGTGCGCGAAAGTAGCGGCACTGGCTGGTTCGTAGGCATTATCGTAGCTCTCGCCCTGCTGGCGATTGGCTATCTGGTATTTTCTGCAAACTCCGGCACGTCAACTGCAGTTGATGGCGCAGCGGCGCCCGCAGCTGTCACCGAACCCGCAATGACGGCTCCAGCTCCGGCCATCGAATCGGCTCCCCCGGTTGAAGCTACCCCCGCCGCAGCCGCCCCGGCGACTGATGCTGCCCCTGCTGCTGGCGCTCCAGTGGCTCCATAATAAACTTCAGATACGGTGCCCTTGCACTCCCAAGGCAGGCATCTTCAGGGCCCTGGCATTCGCCGGGGCCCTTCTGTTTGGGCAACAGGAATGCCCCTATAGGGCAGTTACAACCATGTGCGTTCTTGATTGCGCCAGGCAGCAGGGTCATCTCCGGGCGGACGGAAAGGACATCGCATGGAACTTGGACTTTATTCCTTCGCCGAGAACACCCCGGATCTCTTGAACAATGGTCATCTGCAAAGCCCGGCAGAACGGCTGCGTGACCTCCTGGAGGAGATCGAACTGGCCGATCAGTTGGGCCTGAGCTTTTTCGGCTTGGGCGAACATCACCGGCCTGACTATGTGGCTTCCGCACCCGTAACGATCCTGGCCGCAGCGGCCGCGCGCACCAAATCCATTCGCCTCTCGAGCGCCGTTACCGTGCTGAGCTCGGATGATCCAATCCGCGTCTACCAGCAGTTTGCGACCCTGGATTTGCTCTCGAACGGCCGTGCCGAGATCATGGCCGGGCGAGGCTCGTTCATCGAGAGCTTTCCCCTCTTCGGCTACGACCTCAACGATTACGACGAGCTATTTGAGGAAAAGCTTGAACTGCTGCTCAAGCTGCGCGAGGGCGGCAAGGTCGTCTGGCCCGGCAGCAAGCATACGCACGCCATCCCCGGCATCACCGTCTACCCGCAACCCGTGCAGCAGCCGCTGCCGCTCTGGATCGCGGTGGGTGGCACTCCAAACTCGGTCGCTCGCGCCGCCTATTACGGCCTGCCCTTGATGATCGCCATCATTGGCGGACAGCCCAGGCAGTTCGCGCCTCTGGTGCAGTTTTATCGCGACACTCTGGCGCAAGTTGGCCGAGAGACCAACCTACCCGTCGGCATCAGCTCGCACGGCTTCATCGCGCAAGACAGCCAGGACGCCCGTGACATCGCCTTTCCCGCCCATAGCGATGCCATGAGCCGGATCGGCAAGGAGCGGGGCTGGTCACCAACCACCCGGGCACAGTTCGAGGCTGGAGCGAGCCCACAGGGAGCCTATGTGATGGGTTCGCCGCAGGAGGTCATCGACAAGATCCTGCAGCAGCATGAATGGTTCAAGCACGACCGTTTCGGGCTGCAGATGAGCGTCGGCACCCTCCCCCATGACAAGGTCATGAAGGCCATCGAGCTTTATGGAACGGTGGTCAAGCCGGCGGTGGACAAAGCCTTGGGCGCGCCTGCCGCGCCATAAAACGCAAGCGCCTACTTGCCGCTGCGGCGGATCGACTTGATCTGCAGCGGCGGCAGGCCCGACTTCTCGGAAATGGCGCGATCTTGCTCCATGATGGCGGCACGCGCCGGCTCATCGCCGTCGAGGCCACCCAACAAGGCTGCGTCGACCTTGCGGTTAGAGCGCTGGCTGCCATCTTCATAGATGACGTCAAACATCACGAATTCACTGCGGGCGGTTGGCTTCCTGGCCATGATAGGTTCTCCTAAACAGCAGCAACCGCCAGGCGCACGACTGCGCGCCCGGTCCGGTTGCAAAGATTGAAAAAAGGGCTAGCTGAAAATATTCTCGCCCTGTTCGTCGATGATCTGCCGGCCCTTGTTCAAAGCCATCGCAATCAGATCATCCTTGGAGCTCATGCGGTCTGCCCGAACGAACCGATAGGTCTTGAGCTCGCCGCTGATATCCTTGTCGATGGTCCCGGCCAGCTGGTATTCGCTTCCCGCCCGCATCTCGATGGCCCGGATGATGAAGTCCTTGTAGCTTTCTTCGCCCAGGACCTTATCCCCTGCCGGCTCAGCCGATGTCTTGGCCCCGCCACCAAAAAGCTTGCTCAGAAACGACATCGCCATCCTCCTTATGGGCGCTGCCGCGCCGGGCGCGGCACAATTAACTCACCGCGCCGCTCCATTTCTTCGCGGAGCCAGCTAGGCGACAGGTCGAAATAGTTCGGCCAGGTCGGCACGCCATTAGCCAGGGCTACGCTGCCAAAATAACGCCGGTCGCGCAGAGGCTCGACCCCCTCGCCGCGCTCGCTCAGCATCTGAGCGGCATCGAAGGTCCCGCTCGAGCCATCCGAGAACGTAACCACCAGCTTGAATGGCACTATGGCGCGGATCGCCGTAACCTTCAGGCGCTGCACAGCGGACATGGAAAAGCTTGCCTTGCCGACATCAGCATCCCCGCCACCGGCGAGGATGCCCGGTTACACTTAGTTATCAAGGAAGCTGCGCAGCTTGCGGCTGCGGCTGGGATGCTTGAGCTTGCGCAAGGCCTTGGCCTCGATCTGACGGATACGTTCGCGCGTAACCGAGAACTGCTGGCCCACTTCCTCGAGCGTGTGGTCGGTGTTCATGCCGATACCAAAGCGCATGCGCAGCACACGCTCTTCACGCGGCGTCAGCGAAGCCAGCACGCGCGTCGTCGTCTCGCGCAGATTGCTCTGGATAGCCGCGTCGATCGGCTGGATCGCATTCACGTCTTGGATGAAATCGCCCAGGTTTGAGTCTTCCTCGTCCCCGATCGGGGTTTCAAGCGAGATCGGCTCCTTGGCAATCTTGAGCACCTTGCGCACCTTGTCCAAAGGCATCTGCAGCTTTTCGCTGAGCTCCTCTGGCGTGGGCTCGCGGCCGATTTCGTGCAGCATCTGGCGCGAAGTGCGCACGATCTTGTTGATCGTCTCGATCATGTGCACCGGAATACGGATGGTGCGCGCCTGGTCGGCGATCGAGCGGGTAATGGCCTGCCGGATCCACCAGGTCGCATAGGTCGAGAACTTGTAGCCGCGCCGATACTCAAACTTATCGACGGCCTTCATCAGCCCGATATTGCCCTCCTGGATCAGATCCAGGAACTGCAACCCGCGATTGGTGTACTTCTTGGCGATCGAGATCACGAGGCGAAGATTGGCTTCCACCATCTCCTTCTTGGCGATGGCAGCTTCGCGCTCGCCCTTTTGCACCTTGTGCACGATGCGGCGATATTCGCCGATATTAAGGCCAGCTTCGGTTGCGAGCGTCGCCACGTCACCACGTATCTCGCGGATCGTGTCGACTTCGCGCTTGGCGAACTCAGCCCAGCCCTTGCCATCGAAACTCGCGAGGTTCTCTTCCCAGGCCGGGTTCACTTCCTGGCCGTAATAGCTTTCAAGGAACTTCTCGCGCTTTACGCCATAGCTTTCCGCCAGGCGTAGCAAACGACCCTCGAGCTTCACCAGCCGCTTGTTGATGTCATAAAGCTGCTCGACCAGGTTCTCGATGCGGCCGGCATTGAGCGACAGCGACTTGACGTCGGCGATCACCTCGCCACGCAACTCATCGAGCTGCTTGCGATCGGCATCGCTGATATCGGCGCTGCGATCCTCGGCATGCCGGTCCTGCATCTCGCGCATCTTGCCATAGGCTTCGGCGATGCGGTCAAAGGTCTCCACGACCTGCGGCTTGAGCTCGGCTTCCATCGCCGAGAGCGACAGCGCGTTCTCGAACTCGTCGTCGTCATCGTCGACCGGGTCCTGCGGGGCCTGCGGCTCCTCGGGCACATAGTCGTCATCCTCGCCCGAACCGGCGCGGCGCGAGGCCGGCGCAGCCTTGGGCTTTTCAGCGACGCTCTCCATGCGCGGGGCAGCGTTGAGGTTGACGAGGTCGGGCGCGGGAGCGGCCTGCTTGGCATCGGGGCCTGCATAGGTTGCTTCCAGGTCGATGATGTCGCGCAGCAGGATTTCACCTTCGGCGAGCTGATCGCGCCAGATGATGATGGCCTGGAAAGTGAGCGGCGATTCGCACAAGCCTTCGATCATGGTCTCTCGACCAGCCTCGATGCGCTTGGCGATGGCGATTTCGCCCTCGCGGCTCAGCAGCTCGACAGAACCCATTTCGCGCAGATACATGCGCACGGGATCGTCGGTCCGGTCTGAACCGGCCTTGGCATTGGATGTGGTCGCAACCGCGCTGCCGGTGCTGCTGGCAGGCGCGATTTCACCGCCGCCGCCCTCGTCCTCGTCCTTCTCGACTTCGGTTTCTTCGACCTCGTCTTCATCAACGACATTGATGCCCATGTCCGAGAACATCGACATGATGTCCTCGATCTGCTCGGAGGAAACTTCCTCGGAAGGCATCACCGCATTGAGTTCTTCGTAAGTCACATAGCCGCGCTTCTTGGCGACCTTGATGAGCTTTTTGACGGCGGCATCGGATAGGTCGAGTAGCGGGCTGTCATTCGTCGCCTCGGGGGCGCCGGCTTCCGGCTTCTCGGTTTCCTTGGTGGTCTTGGTAGCTGCCTTAGTGGCCATCTGGTACTCCTCGGGACCCGCTGCAGGCGAGTGCCGGTAAGGTCTTTAAGTGGTGACACCTCAAAGCGCGGTAAAGGTGCGGTAGCTCAAGCGTTAACGCCGCGGCGCGCTACCGGGTTCGCTTCGGGTTCTTCACATATGCAAAATCGCGCGTACCCGCGGCATTTAGGGAGAAACCCTAAAAACTGCGTGTCGCGCGTCCCGATAGCGAACCAAATCCTTCTATCAGTGCCTCTGTGCCATCGACAGTGGTTATCTGGTTCTTGATGTCGCGCAGCCTTTCAAAGGTCTCTTCGCTCGGGTCATCGCCCAGCGCCGCTTCGGCTGCCTTGAGTTCCTTATTTAGCTGAACTTTCTTGTTATGCAAGGCCAGCGCGTGACTCAATCCAGTTTCCGCGTCAATAAGGGCAATCTCCAGCCCGATCTGCCAGACGCCCTGCCCCTGCAGGACTTGCTCCATTCGCTCCAAGGCTGGCCCAAATCCGCGAATGCTCAGTGCCGATTTAAGATCGGCCGCCGAAATATCGTGGTGCCGTACCACCAGCCGTAAGATTTCGCTTAGCGCATTGCGAGCCGAAGGAGTCTCAAAGTCGAGCGCCGCCAGCGCTTCGAACTTGTCTTCCACCAATGCGGGATGATTGACCAGACTAAGGATGATGGCTGCCTCGCGCGGCGTTGCCTCGGCGGCAAGACCTGGCTTCAGCAACCGCGAATTGCGCAACGTATCGGACACGACCACCCGCGGTGAGCCGCGACCCGACCGAGCATACCCGCCAGCACCGTAGGGCGATCGCTTCTCGCCTCCGCCACCCCGCCGTTCATAGCCTCCCGAGCGCACAGGCGAGAAGAACGCCTTCAAACGCTCATCAAATGCCTGCGCGTAATGAAAGCGCACCGAACTGTCGCCGATGGAGTTGGCGCGCTCGCGCAGTCGCGCCTGCAAGGCTGCCCGCTCCTCGGGCGCTTCGGGCACCAACCCACCCGTTTCCAGGCTCCAGATCACATCCGACAAGCTGCGCGCTCGCTCGATCACATCGGCAAAGGCTGCCCTGCCCTGCGCCTTGATCAGGTCATCGGGATCCTGCCCTTCCGGCAGCGTCGCGATCTTCACGGTTTGACCGGGCTTGAGGTGGGGCAGCACCATTTCGGCCGCGCGCTGCGCTGCCTTCTGGCCTGCCGCATCGCCGTCAAAACACAGCACCGGCGTATCGCTCAGGCGCCAAAGCAGCTGCAGATGCTCCTCGGTCAGTGCCGTCCCCAGCGGCGCCACCGTCCCTTCAAAGCCGGCGCTGACCGCGGCAATCACATCGAGATAACCCTCAACCACGATCACCGTCGCTCCGTCATGGGCGGCCTGTCGGGCGGTATGGCCGTTGTAAAGCGTCTGCCGCTTCTTGAAGAGCTCCGTTTCGGGCGAATTGAGGTACTTTGCCGGCACATCCGCCGACAGCGCCCGCCCGCCAAAGGCGATGATGCGCCCACGAAAATCGGTGATCGGGAACATCAGCCGATTGCGGAAGCGATCATAGGGCATGGGATCATTGTCGCGCGTCGCCACGAGCCCCGTTTCGAGCATCTGCTGGCCCGATACGCCATTGGCCGCCAGATGCTCCTTGAGCCCGTTGCGGCTATCGGGGGCAAAGCCGAGGCGGAACCGCGTCTGGCTGGCGGCAGAAACACCCCGCTCGTGCAGATAGCCCCGCGCCCGCGCTCCGATATTGTGATGCAGCGCCGCCTCGAAATACTTGGCGGCCAGCTCCATCACATCCATCAGCGTGCGCTGCTGCGCGGCCCGCTTCTCCTGGCGCTCGTCGCGCGCCGGCATCGGCACGCCAGCCATCCCAGCCAGCCGCTCTACCGCTTCGGGAAAGCTCAACCCGGCTTTTTCCACGAGGAAGCGAAAATGGTCCCCGCTCACCCCGCAGCCAAAGCAATGATAGATGCCGCGCCGGTCATCAGCGTGAAAGCTGGGCGATTTTTCGCCATGAAACGGGCAACAGGCCCACATGTCGCCCTTGCCCGGCTGCGACTTGCGCTTATCCCAAATGACGTGCTCGCCCACCACCTGCGTTATCGGCAGGCGCTGACGGATTTCATCCAGGAACTGATCGGAAAAGCGCATAGCCGCTAGGTAAGCACTGGCTTGACCGATGTCACGTCCTCAGCGGTTTTCCACAGCCTCAGGCGCGCTTGCTGCGCTGATACAGCCGCCAGGCCCAGCCAAACAGGCCACAGGCGAATAGCACCAGCATGATGCCGCCCAACACCACCATCACGCTTGAACTGACGAGGGGAAAAACCAGAAACACCAGACCAAGCACCACATAGGCGATGCCCGACAGCAGCACCGGCCAGATGCGCGCGTAGATTTCACGCTCGCGAATGATGACGACGATTTGCATGATCCCCACCAGCAGCGCCGCCAGCCCGACAAGGCTCGCGAGGAACGTCGCCGTTAAAATCGTGGCGACCAGCGGGCTGAGCAGAATCAACACACCAAGAAGCAGCGACAAGGCATTGGAAATAACGTCGAACCAGTAATTGCCGCTCTTGCCGCCACCAAACGTGAGGCTCCACAAACCCAGGGCTCCGTCGACGATCAGAATAATGCCGCCGGCCAGCACCAGCACCGTCAGCGCATCGCCCGGCGCCAGGATCGCATAAAGCCCCGCCAGCAACATGATGAGGCCGCGCAAGGCGGTAATCGCCGCAAAGCGCCGCTTGATTTCTCCATTAATCGCCATCAAAAGATCTCCCGGCCGGCCCCGCTGCCAGCACCCCACTCTAGCGCGGCGCAAGCCATCGGTCACCCTTGCCCTGGTTGCCGCCGAGCCACTGCGACCCTGATGTGGATTGCCCTGCCGCTTCGGGCATGGTTTGTCGCCCCGCCCCATCCATGCCGAGGTTTGCTTTGATGTCGTTGCCGCTGCTCGCCCTGTTTCTTGCGGCATTTGCCTTCGGCACCGCCGAATTCGTCATTGCCGGCATTCTGCCTGATGTCGCCACCGATCTCGGCGTTTCGGTTCCGGTCGCCGGCTACCTCATCTCGGGCTACGCCATCGGCATCGCCATAGGTGGCCCCCTCCTTGCGCTCCTGACCAATCGCATGTCGCGCAAGACCCTGATCCTTCTTCTAGGCGCCGTGTTCACCTTGGGCCAAGCCTTGTGCGCGCTTGCCCCCAACTTCGAGCTCTTGATGGCTGCGCGGGTCATCGTCTCGGTCGTGCATGGCGCCTATTTTGGCATCGCCGCCGTGGTCGCAGTGACCTTGGTCGCGCCCGAACGGCGCGGCTTTGCCGTCGCCCTGATCCTGTCGGGCCTCACCGTCTCCAATATTCTTGGCGTGCCCGGCGGGACCGCGATCGGCAATGCCCTGGGCTGGCGCGCCACCTTCTGGACCGTCGGCGCTATCGGCTTTGTCGCCACGTTGGCGACCGCCTTTTTCCTGCCCGCCGCCCCCGGCGTTCAAGCCGCTGCCGGCAGTTTCAAGCGCGAGTTCCGGGCCCTCGGTCGGCAAGCCATTATCTGCTCGCTGCTGATCGTCGTTCTGGTGATGATCGGCCAATACAGCCTCTTCACCTTCATCGCCCCGCTCCTGCTCGAAGTTACCCAACTCGAACCTGGCGTCGTTCCGTGGGTGCTGCTGCTCTTCGGCATCGGCTCCACCATTGGCGTCTTTATCGGCGGCCGCCTCGCCGACTGGAAACTCATGCCATCGCTGATCGGCATCATGGTGCTGCAGGCCAGCGTTTATGCAGCCCTCTATCTCGCCAGCCCCGTCCCCTGGTTGATGGCGATCACGGTGATCGCTTGGGGCGGCGTCAACTTCGCCTTCGGCTCACCCGTGCAGTCGCGCATTCTAGCCTGGGCCGGCGACGCCCCCAACCTCGCCTCGGCGCTGGTGCCCACCGGCTTCAATATCGGCATTGCGATCGGCGCGGTGCTGGGCGGCACCTTGCTCGAGCACGGCTTTGGCTACCGCAACCTCCCCCTGATCGGGGTCGCGGCGCTGCTGCTGGCGCTCGCCATTGCAGTTGTCTCCTATGCGTGGGAGCGCCACAGCGGTGACGTGCCGCCCGGCGCGCCTGCCGCCGCCTAAGGAGCGCCGGGCGGACCTTTTTAGAGAGCTGCTGCGCCACGCTGACGACGCTCTTTATTATGCCGAGGCGGGTGGGCCGGAACTGCGTCCGCGGCCCCACTGCCGGGCCCCGGCTAGTGGCCTAGGCCGACAGCGCAGCCTTCACCTTGCCGCTGGCTTTGCCGAAATCAATCCGTCCGGGATAGTCAGCCTTAAGCTGGGCGATGACCTTGCCCATGTCCTTGGGTCCCTCGGCGCCCGTAGCCGCAATGGCGGCCTTGATGGCGCTGTCCACCTCATCGTCCGTGAGTCCTTTGGGCAGGAACTCATTGAGAATATCGATTTCTTCCTTCTCCACCGTGGCCAGGTCCGCGCGTCCCGCCTGCGCATAAATGGCAAAGCTTTCTTCGCGCTGCTTGACCATCTTCTGGATGATGGCGAGCACTTCCTCATTGGTGGCCGGTCCGCGATTGTCCTGGCGGATCGCGATATCCTTGTCCTTGATGGCCGCACTGATCGCCCGGAGCGTGGCCGTCCGGCGCTGGTCCCGGGCCTTGAGCGCAGTTTTCAGGGCTTCGCTGATGGTCTCGCGCACACTCGATCTCCTCTTGCCATGCAATTCTGCCGGCCCATATAGGCGTAAACAAAGCCGTGCGCCACTTGCGCGGTCCCGTGGCTCCTTCTAGAAGGAGACCTCAATCGACATTGCCAAGAACCCTGGAGGCCCACCGTGACCGGCTGGCAGCAATCCCCCGCGACCGCCCTTTTGATCCTTGCGGATGGTACCCGTCTTGAGGGGCGCGGAATCGGAGCCACGGGCCAGGCAGCGGGCGAAGTGTGCTTCAACACCGCCATGACCGGCTACCAGGAAGTGCTGACCGACCCGTCCTATGCCGGGCAGATCATCACCTTCACCTTCCCCCATATCGGCAATGTCGGCACCAACGACGAAGATATCGAGATGGTCAACCAGGCCGCCCTGTCAGGCGTTCGTGGCGTGGTGCTCAAGGCCGACATCACCAACCCATCCAATTACCGGGCCGCTGAAAAGCTCGACGCCTGGCTCAAGAAGCGCAACATCATCGGCATTGCGGGTATCGACACGCGCGCCCTGACCGCCAAGATCCGGGAAGGCGGCATGCCCAATGGCGTGATCGCCCACCAGCCCGACGGCGCCTTTGACGATGCGGCCATTGCCGCCGAACTCGACGCCTTCCCCGGCCTTGAAGGGCTCGACCTGGCCAAGGAAGTCACCACCGCCCAAACCTATCATTGGTCCGAGACCGGCTGGAAATGGGGCGAAGGCTATGCCGAAGTCACCGATCCGGCCTTCCACATCGTCGCCATCGACTACGGCGCCAAGCGCAACATTCTGCGTTGCCTGGCCGATCAGGGTGCGCGCGTCACTGTCCTGCCTGCGACTGCAACGGCCGAGGATGTGATGGCTTACCAGCCGGACGGCATCTTCCTGTCCAACGGCCCCGGCGATCCGGCGGCGACCGGCGAATATGCCGTGCCCACCATCCAGAAGCTGATGGATACCGGCAAGCCGGTCTTTGGCATCTGCCTCGGCCACCAACTGCTTGGCCTGGCGCTTGGCGGCAAGACCTCCAAGATGCACCAGGGTCATCACGGCGCCAATCACCCGGTCAAGGACCTGACCACCGGCAAGGTGGAGATCACCTCGATGAACCACGGCTTTGCCGTTGATTCCGCGAGCCTGCCCGCCGGCGTGACCCAGACCCATATTTCCCTGTTCGATGGCTCCAATGCCGGCCTGGCGGTCGAGGGCAAGCCGATCTTTTCGGTACAATACCACCCCGAAGCCAGCCCCGGCCCGCGCGACAGCCATTACCTGTTCACGCGCTTTCTCAACCATGTGCGCGAGCAAAAAGGTGTGGCCCCCGAGCCCGAACAAAAGCAGCCCGGCGTCTAAGGGCACCTAAGTCTCACGCGAGGAAGCGTTTCGCCTCATGAACCGTAGCGATTTCCTCGCGGGCCTGCGCAGTGGCTTTGTGGTGGCCGTCTCCTCGGCGCCGTTCGCGGTGCTGTTTGGCGCGGTAGCGGTGGACAATGGCCTGAGCGTTCTCGATGTCGGCTTGATGAGCGCCCTCGTTTTTGCGGGCGCCAGCCAGCTCGTTGGCATCGAGCTCTTCGGCAGCCACGTTCCAGCCTGGCTGATCGTCCTTTCCATCCTCGCGGTGAACTTTCGGCACGTGCTCTATTCGGCGGCGCTGGCGCCGATGTTCAGCCGCTACAGCCCCATGCAGCGGCTACTCGCTTTCTTTCTCCTCACCGATCCGCAATATGCCGACGCCATCCGGCGCTCCGAGACAAACCAGTCGCTCAGCTTCACCTGGTATCTCACCTTCGGCCTTGTGGTCTGGCTGCAATGGGGGGTGTTCTCCGTCCTTGGCGCCTGGTTCGGCGGCCTGCTCGGCGACCCCCGCACCTTCGCCATCGACGTGCTGCTGCCCATCTATTTCCTTGGTCTCGTGGTCACTTTCCGCCGGCGGACCGGCTTTTATCCGGTTGTGCTCGCCAGCATGACTGGTGCCGTGCTCGCCTATCACTTCGTCGGCTCCCCCTGGCATGTCAGCATCGGCGCAGTCCTCGGCATCCTTGTTGCCGTGCTGCTGCCCGCTCCGCTGGCGCAGGCTAGGTCTTCCGTAGCGCCGGAGGCTCACTGATGGGGGTCGATGCTGGAATGCTGGCCCTGATTGCTGCGGCTGCAGTGGCCACCTACCTGACCCGGATTGGCGGCTATGTGCTGATCACCCGGCTCCACACCATCCCGCCCCGCCTGCAGGCAGCGCTGGATGCCGTTCCGGCGGCCGTGCTGACAACCCTGTTCGCTCCAGCCTTCTTCAATGGCGGCTGGGACGTCAAACTCGCCCTGCTGGTCGCGGGCCTCGTGTCGCTGCGCTATCCCGGCCTCATCATGCTGTTTGCCGGCTGGGCCACCGCCATGGTCGCCCGACACCTCTTCGGCCTTTAAGCACGCGCGGCGCTTAGCGCCACCGCTCCACCAGCGCTCCAGTCTTGCCCAGCACCGGGTCGCTCTCGGGCAGCGGCAACTTGGCGATGTTCTGGTCGGCCCGGGGCCGATCATCGGGCTGCCCGCGCAGCGTGTCCCATTGCTCTTCACCCGGCGGGTACGCGCCCACCACCATGAAGTCGATGCTTGCCAACATGCGCTGATGCGCCACCCCGGCGGGGATCACCACGACGTCCCCCGCCTCCACCTTCACTTCGGCACCGGACGGCCCGCCCAGCCGCAGCGTCGCATTACCCTCGGCCACGCCAAGGCACTCATGCGAGTTGGAGTGGTAATGGTGGAACGTGAACACGGTGTCGCGCCATTTGGGCGGCCAGCCATTACGCTCGAACAAGCGCTCCAGCGCCGGCGCGCCGTCTTCGGGCTTGACCGCGCCACGATACACCAGCACCGGCAGCCGGCTATTGGGAAACACGCCGTCATCGGCGAGCAGCAACTCTTCCGGCTCAAGCATTAGATACGCGCCGAGAAAGTGTCGCAATCGGCCGGATCCCCCGAACGGTAACCGCGGTCAAACCAGTTGCGGCGCTGCTCGGATGTGCCGTGATTGAAGGTCTTGGGCACGACGAACCCCTGCGAGCGCATCTGCAGCGTATCATCCCCGATCTGCTCGGCCGCATTGAGCGCTTCTTCAAAGTCGCCCGTTTCCAGCAGGTTTTGCTGGCCCGCATAGTTTGCCCACACCCCCGCATAGCAATCGGCCTGCAATTCAATGCGCACCGAATAAGCATTGGCATCTTCCTGGCTCATGCTCTGCCGGCGCTGGTTGAATTCGGGGAGGATGCCGGTCAGGTTCTGCACATGGTGGCCAACTTCATGGGCCAGCACATAGGCCTGGGCAAAGTCCCCGGGCGCGCCAAACTGCCGGTGCAGCTGATCATAAAAGCTCAGATCGATATACACCCGCTGGTCGCCGGGGCAATAAAACGGACCCGTGCTCGAATCGGCTGTGCCACAGGCGGTGTTGACCACATCGGTGAACAGCACGACGCGTGGCTCCACATATTCCGCGCCCTGGGCGGTGAACACCTCGGTCCAGAGATCCTCGGTTTCCTTGACCACCACGCCCACAAAATCGGCGAGTTCATCCTCGCCCTGCGTGGGCAGACTGCGCGACGAGCTTTGCGCCGGAACCCCGCCGGTGCTCGAGCCGCCCGTGAGCATATCGAGCGGATTCTGCCCAGTCGCAAACCAGAGGATGCCCAGTACGACGATGGTGCCAAACAGCCCCAGGCCTCCGCCCGTGCGGCCGCCCATGGGAATGCGAATACCACCGCCGCGTCCAAGCCCGCCCAGCCCGCCGCCACGACGGCCGCCAAAACCGCCGCCCTGCCCGCGCCGGTCCTCGATATTGGAGCTACGATTTCTTCCTTGCCACTTCATGCTGGATCCTTGCGCGGGGCGTAACAATGCCTGCCACCATAAGCCTTGGAGGAGGATGTGAGTTCCCCCGCGGCCCTGATGCGCCAAATTGACCCGCCCCGACAGAAGGCCTAGCCTGCTCCTGCCGCTGTCATCGCAGCGTCACGGCGACACGGCAGACCACCCGAGTTCGACACCGCCCCCCACGGGGGCACTTACTCCCAGAGCCGCAGTTCGGAGAACGCGATGAAGTTCAATCCCAGCATGTCCCGGCGCCATTTTCTCGCCGGCTCGGTCAGCATCGGCGCCCTCGCCGCCATGCACCCCTTTGCCAGCCTCGCCCAGGCCAATCAGGCCCATCTTCGCATTCTCCAGACCACGGACCTGCACGTAGCGGTGTTCCCCTACGACTATTATGCCGATGCGCCCAACGACACGATGGGCCTGGCCCGCACCGCGGCGATCATCGAGCAGATCCGTGCCGAGGCGGGTAACTCCATGCTGGTCGACAACGGCGACATTATCCAGGGCACGCCCATGGGCGATTACATCGCCTATGAAAAAGGCCTTGAGGGCAATGTGCACCCGATGATCGCGGCCATGAACACGCTGGGTTACGAAGCCGCCACCCTCGGCAATCACGAATTCAACTACGGCCTCGACTATCTCGACGCCGCCCTTTCGGGCGCCAGCTTCCCCTTTGTATCAGCCAATCTGGTGCGCGGCACGACGCTGGGCGACGACCCCACCGCCGACGACACCTATATCGCGCCCTACCGCATCATCGAAAAACAGCTGACCGATGGCTCGGGCGCGGGCAAAACCATCCGCGTCGGCATCATCGGCTTCCTGCCACCCCAGATCATGACCTGGGACTCGAGCCACCTCACCGGCAAGGTCGCCACGCGCGACATCGTGGAAACCGCCAAGGCCTATGTACCGCGCATGCGCGCCGAAGGCGCAGACCTGATCGTCGCCCTATCCCACTCCGGCATCGCCGAAGACAAGGGGCCGGGCTCGGAAAACGCTTCCCTGCAGTTGGCTGGTGTCGAGGGCATCGACGTGGTCCTCACCGGCCACCAGCATCTGGTGTTCCCCGGCCCCGATTTTGCCGAACTGGAAGGCGCCGACATCGAGGCTGGCACGCTCAACGGCAAGCCGGCCGTGATGCCGGGCTTCTGGGGCTCGCATATGGGCCTGATCGACCTGCTCCTCGAGCAGGACGCCGAGGGCAAATGGTCCGTCGTTTCCCACACCGCCGAAGCGCGCCCGATCTTCGAACGCGTCGATGGCAAGGTCACCCCGCTGGTGGAGGACCAGGCGGAAGTCACCGCCGCTGCCCAGCAAGAGCATGAGGAAACCCTCGATTATATCCGCCGCCCTGTGGGCGAAACCTCAGCGCCCCTCCACTCCTATTTCGCCCTCGTGGCCGATGATCCATCCGTGCAGATCGTCTCCCAGGCTCAGACCTGGTACATCGCCCAGATGATGAAGGGTACTGAGTGGGAGGGTCTGCCGATCCTGTCCGCCGCAGCCCCCTTCAAGTCCGGCGGTCGCGGCGGCCCCGATTATTACACCGATGTGCCGGTGGGCCCCGTCGCCATCAAGAACGTCGCCGACCTTTATCTCTACCCCAACACCATCCAGGCCCTTGTTATCACCGGGGCCGACGTCAAGAACTGGCTGGAGCGCTCCGCCGGCATCTTCAACCAGGTGAAAAAGGGTGCCACCGACGCGGAACTCATCAACCTCGATTTCCCCGCCTATAATTTCGACGTCATCGATGGCGTGACCTACAAGATCGACATCACCCAGCCCTCGCGCTTTTCCGCCGACGGCAAGCAGGAGCTCAATCCCGACGCCAACCGCATCGTCGATCTGCAGTTCAACGGCGCACCCATCGATCCCGCGGCCCGCTTCGTTGTCGCCTCCAACAACTACCGCGCCGGCGGCGGCGGCACCTTCCCCGGCATCGGTGCCGACAAGATCGTCTTTAAGGGCCCCGATACCAATCGCGACCTCATCGTGCGCTACATCGTCGAAAACGGCACGATTGACCCCAAGGCGGACAGCAACTGGTCGCTCGCCCCGATCGGCGACACCACTGTCCTGTTTGCCACCGGCCCCAAGGCCGCCGAGCACGTCGCCGATGTCACCGCCGTCAAGGTCGAGCCCACCGGCGACAACAACGAAGACGGCTTCGGGCTGTACCGCATCACGCTCTGAACAAAAACAAAGCGGGCGCCCCTGAAGGCGCCCGCTGCTGCATTTGGTGTTAACGGGGCTTACTGCCCGTCGGGAACCACATCGACGCTGACTGCTGGAACGTCGACATCGACTGTCCCGCCGCCACCGCCATTATTGTTGAAGAACACGAGGTAACCGATGGCGAGCAGCGCGAGCGCCACGATGATGCCGATCAACAAGCCGCTGCCACCGCCGCGGCTCCCGCGATCGACCACAACGGTTTCACGTTCGCGAATATCCATTTGTAACTCCTGCACTATGTTGTCGCCACAATGCGCGCGGCGCCAACTTGGTTCCGGAAGCTAGCTCTGCCGCTCGTTCGGTGAGGCTAGGGGCGCACGGCCCTTGTAACTCTCATCACGGCTATGCGCCTTACCCTCGACAACGGTGGTGCCGACCACGAAGTCACCCTCACCGGCGTTTTCTTCAGCGGCAACCGGCTCCTGATCCACCAACGCATCTTCGATCTCGGTTTGCGGCCGGTCTTCGCCCGTGGCGAGTTCCTCGTGCCATTCGCCCTTGGCGTCCTGGTAAAGAATGGCCGCGGTGTCGCCGGCCAGTTGCTGCCGGTCGGCCGCAGCCACGGCCGCATCGAGCGCCAGCTCGTGGGTAGGATAAGCCTCGGAGAACACGTCCCCTACCTTGTAGGCGAACCCGCCATCATGCTCCACAACTTCATACTTCACTTCAGCCATTATAGAACCTCCTGGGTTGGGGTTTGAACACCCCTAGGGCCGGGTTGGTTGCCCGGCTCCAGCAAATGCCGCTTTGCCGAACATTAACTGCCCCCCTTCACGCCACCGCAACGCTCCCGGCGTTAAACCTGGCTTTGTCAGCCGGAGTTCGCCAATGACCGCCGCCCCTGCCCTCGCCATTTCCGATCTGTCCAAATCCTTTGATCGTCCTGTGATCCAGCAGCTCGATCTCACCGTGCGGCCCGGCGAGTTCTACGCCCTGCTCGGTCCCAATGGCGCGGGCAAGACCACGATCCTGCGCATGGTGGCGGGACTGCTGCAGCCCGATCGCGGCGCCATTTCCATCTTCGGCATCGATGCGCGGCGAGACCCGGTGGCAGCCAAGCGCATCCTCGCCTGGGTCTCGGACGAGCCCATGGTTTATGACCGCCTCACCCCGCTGGAATATCTCGAATTCGTCGCCGGCCTTTGGCAGATGGACGCCTCCACCGCCCGCCGCAAGGCCCATGACCTGATCGACTGGCTCGGCCTCGCGCCCCACGCCAATCAGCTCTGCGGCAGCTTCTCCAAAGGCATGCTGCAAAAAGTCGCCCTTGCCGGCGCCCTCGTCCACGACCCGCGCCTCATCATCCTCGACGAACCGCTCACCGGACTCGACGCCGGCTCGGCACGCCAGGTCAAGGACGTGCTGCTGGGCAAGGTGCGCGAAGGCGTCACCGTCATCATGACTACCCACATTCTCGACGTCGCCGAACGCATGGCCGAGCGCATCGGGGTGATCAGCGGTGGCCGGCTCATTGCCGAAGGCACGCTTGCCGAGCTGCGCAGCCGGATCGGCGGAGCCAACCAAAGCCTCGAGGATATTTTCCTCGATCTGGTCGCGCGCAACGAACCGGATACCGCCGCTGCATGACCACAGCGCCCACATCCCTTTTCTGGTTTGCCCGCCACGAGCTCAAGCTCGCCTGGCGCGACTGGCTGGTCATGATGACCGGGGGCCAGACGGGTCGCCGCGTAGCGATTGTACTGTTCGGTATTTTTGCCGCCGTCCTCTTCCACCTCCTTGCTTATGGGCTGGTGCGCCCCTGGGTCGCGGCGGGCATCGTCCCCGACAAGCCAACGCTGGTGTTGCTGACCGGCACCGGCCTGCTGTTCTGGTCCGTCACGCTTTCCCAGGCCCTTGAGTCGATCACCCGCGTTTATTACGCGCGCTCCGACCTCGATCTGATCCTGTCCTCCCCCGCCTCCTCACGCCGCCTCTTTGCCGTTCGCACCGGCGCCGTTGCCATCACCACCGTGGCCCTCTCCGCCTTGCTCGCCAGCCCGCTCATCAACATGCTGGCCCTGCTCGATGGCCCCCGCTGGCTCGCTGCCTATGGCCTTCTTCTCGCCGCGGGCGCGCTTTCCACCGCCATTGCCGTCGCCATCACCATGGCCTTGTTCCGCCTTGTGGGCGCTAAGCGAACCCGGCTGATCGCCCAGATCGTCGCCGCCATTATCGGCGCCGGCTTCATCATTGGCATCCAGGCGGTCGCGATCATTCACTACGGCAGTTTCTCGCGCTTCACCCTGTTCCAGTCTGCCGATCTGGTGAACGCCGCTCCGGCTCTCAACAGCCCCGTTTGGCTTCCCGCCCGCGCAGCCCTGGGGGACTGGGCGGCCGTGGCGCTGGCCGCAGCGATCAGCTTTGGTGCCCTCGCTGGCATGATCGCGCTTTCCGCCTCGAGCTTTGGGCGCCACGCCATTGCCGCGGCGGGTCTAGCCCATGTCCGCGCCGGCAGTGAGCCATCCCCGCCGCGTTTTCGCCCGATGACGCAAGCCCAGGCGCTGCGCCGCAAGGAATGGCGCCTTCTCAAGCGCGACCCCTGGCTCTTGTCGCAAACGCTGATGCAGATCCTTTACCTGCTGCCGCCAGCTCTTTTGCTCTGGATCAACTATGGCGACAGCGCCGGCGCCTATGTCGTGGCCGTGCCCGTTCTCGTGATGGCCGCGGGCCAGCTTGCCGGCGGGCTCGCCTGGCTCGCCATCTCGGGTGAGGACGCCCCTGACCTCGTGGCCACCGCGCCCCTCGCAGCGCGCACGGTGCTGATCAGCAAGATCGAGGCGGTGCTCGCCGTCATTGCGATCATCCTCCTGCCACTGCTCGCCTTGCTGGCTCTGTCCTCGCCAGCCATGGCGGCCGTCACGGCGCTTTGCGCGGCCTTGTCCGCCGGCTCCGCCACGGCCATCCAGCTCTGGTTCCGCGTCACCGCCAAGCGCTCCATGTTCCGCCGCCGCCAGGTCGCCTCCCGCGCCGCCACCCTGTCGGAAGCCTTTGCTTCTATCATGTGGGCCGGCACGGGCGCGCTCATGGCGGCGGGCTCGCTCCTGGCAATTGGTCCCGCGCTCGTCGCCGTTTTTGTGCTGGGGCTGGCCAAGCTGCTCAGCCCCAGGCACGGCTAGTTCCTACCAGATCGCGTTATTGGTCGCCGGATCGCCACCCGTCTTGCCATCTGGCCGGTCGAGCCCCGCAATCCGCTGCAGGTCTTCCCCGTCCAATTCGAAATCGAACACGTCGATATTAGCCCGGATGCGCTCCGGATGGGTGGACTTGGGAATGACGATAAAGCCTTCCTGGATATGCCACCGCAAAATCGCCTGCGCCGGGCTCTTGCCGTGCTTTTCGGCAATCTCGGCGATTGTGGGGTTCTTGAGCGCCGCCCCGCTGCCGAGCGGGCTATAGCTCTCGATCGCAATGCGGTTCTTCACATGGAAATCCAGCACGTCGCGCTGCTGGTACTCGGGATGCACCTCGATCTGGTTGACCGCCGGGGTCACGCCAGTCTCCCCGATGATTCGCTCCAGATGCTCGGGCAGGAAGTTGGAAACCCCGATGCTCTTGCTCAGGCCTTCTTTTTGCAGCTGCACAAAGGCCTTCCAGGCTTCGGGATACTTGTCCTGCCCCGGCACCGGCCAGTGGATTAAAAACAGATCGAGATAATCGAGCCCGAGCTTTTCGAGGGACCCATGGAAGCTCTTGATCGCTTGATCATAAGCTTGGTCCCGGGTGCGCAGCTTGGAAGTGACAAACAGCTCCTCGCGCGCAATGCCGCTGTCCTTGATGGCGCGTCCCACGCCTTCTTCATTATTATAGCCCTGGGCCGTATCGATAGAGCGATACCCCGCCTGCAAGGCTTCGCTGACCGCTGCCTGCACTTCATTATTGGGCACTTGCCAGACCCCGAAGCCAAGCTGGGGAATGGAATTGCCATCATTGAGGGAAATATTGGGGACGCCGGCCATGCGAAAGCTCCTTGCGCAGGTTCAAACTCCCTGCCCAACGGCTCTCCGCTCCAAGAGTTCAGCGCCTGGGGATGATCTATCACCCAGGAGGCACCAGCTAGCGCTTAGCCTGCGTCGGCACGAGCTTGAGTTGCGGCCGGCGGGACGCATGGAACAGCGTGATTTCGGCTTCGGCTTGCTCGTCGCTTTCGCCCCCAACCAGGCGATACCCGAACCGCTCGGCCAGGGGGCGCAGTTGCTCGACGCACTCAGCCCGCACCCGCCGCTCGATCACCGGCTCGCCAAGAGCCATCAACACAACCGCCGCACCGATCTCTACACCCAGGTCGAACTCATCGTCCCGGCCCGGAAACCGTACCCGCACTCCATCTAGCACCTCGATCTGGCGCATCCACGAACTCCTACTAACACTCGATCATCACTCTGACGTGGTGAAAGCCATGTTAACAAAACCGTGCCCGCCCGGCACTTCACAATTGGGAACCAAGCCTGAATCCGCCCGTTCCCTTGGCCTCGACACAGCGGCGGAACAGCAATGACAGACGCCCAAGATACCCTGCAGGTCGTTGACGAGTTTTCGACCATTCGTAAGCAGGACGTGGTCACCGGCAAGGTCCGGGTTAGCACCAAGACTGAGCTCGTGGAGGACGTGGTTTCGGCCATGCTCGACCGCCAGGATGTTGAAGTGACCCGCGTCCCGCGTGGGATCGAGATCACCGAGGCCCCCCCAATCCGCACCGAAGGGGATACCACCATCATCCCCGTGGTTGAGGAGGTTCTCGTGGTCGAAAAGCGCCTGGTGCTCAAGGAGGAGCTTCATCTGCGCCGTTCTGTATCGCGTGAGCACGTCGAATTACCGATCACCCTGCGCAAGCAGCACGCGGTGGTTGAAAGAAGTGAAACGGACCAACCCAACATCGAAGAGGAACAATAAATGAGCCAGTTTTCCGCAACCGGCGCCGAGCGCACGCTTTCGGCATTTTTTGACTCCCGCAGCGAAGCTGATCGCGCTGTCGAGCGGCTGATTGACGCGGGCATCTCGCGCGACAATGTTCGCCTTATGCCTGGCTACGAAAATGACGAACCCGTGCAGAATCGCGAAGAAACCCACCGCGGCTTCTTTGCCTCGCTGGCTGATTTCTTCATGCCCGACGAGGACCGCTACACCTATGCCGAGGGCCTGAGCCGCGGCGGTTATCTGGTGACGGTCAGCGATCTGGATTCAACGAACCACGATACCGCTCTCGACATCCTGGATGACGAAGGGGCCATCGATCTGGACGAGCGCGAGGAAAGCTGGCGCACGGAAGGCTGGACCGGTTACACGACCGATTATTCCGGCACTGCCCGCCGCGCCGCCGACTCCACCAACAGCTCCGGCGGCACTCTGGGTGCAGGCACCACCAGCGGCAGCACGCTGGGCGCGAGCGGCGTAGGCGCCACCACCACCTCTGACATTGCCGGCTCGACTGGCAGCGCGGGCTACGCCTCGGCCAGCCAGGGCCAGACAACCTCCACCTCGGGTGCCGGATATACCGATCGCACCACTTCCGAGTTCGGCACCGATGAAGTGATCCCGGTGGTTGAGGAAGAACTGCGCGTTGGCAAGCGCGACGTCAATCTGGGTCGGGTCCGCGTCCGCTCCTATGTTCGCGAGGAACCCGTCAGCGCCAATGTGAACCTGTATGAGGAGCGCGTGACCATCGAGCGTCGCCCCGTGGATCGTGCTTTGGGCGCCGGCGACGCCGCCTTCCAGGATCGCACCATCGAGGCCGAGGAGCACGCCGAAGAAGCTGTGGTCGACAAGCAGGCTCGCGTTACCGAGGAAATCTCCCTGCGCAAGGAGGGAGCCAGCCGCGAGGAAACCATCAGCGACACCGTGCGCAAGACCGAAGTGGAAGTCGAGGACGACCGCAATACCGGCCTCGGCGACCGCAAGACCAGCATCTAGCCCAGGGCTTGATGCCTATATCGGCCCCGCTCTTTGGAGCGGGGCTTTTTCATGCCTGCCGCTCTCCGGGCCGCTCCGCCACCGGCGGCAGCCCGGTAGTGGGTTAGCCCTGCGCGCGCGCCAGTGGATAACCTTCCGCATAATACAGATCACGAATATCGCTGCCTTCGAAGCGCTGCTCGTCGACTTCGAGCAACGAGCCGCGCAGCAATTCCGCTGGCATCTCTTCGATGGCGTAGCGTAGCGCCTCGGCGGCCGAAGTGAAGCGCTGGTAACGCACCTGGCGAGATTTGTAGAAGCTCTTGCTGGGGTAAAGTTCGGCCGCGGCATTGTAGTTGAAACTGGACATGGGCACCTGCCTGGGGATCAAGATGGACGGGCAGCACGGGCTCAAAAGCGGGGCGCTGCGGGGAGTCGCAAGTCTCGGGGATCGCCAAGCAACCGGCAGGACCGGGAGGATCAGGTAGCCAATTGGCCGAAAACATACCGCTCATATATGCTCTTCCGCAGGGCTAATTACAAGGCGGCGCCCTTGGCCGCGCCTTTGCCTTAGGTCTGCAGCCCTTGCCCAGCGCCCCTCCTGCTCTGCCAGCAGATGTGCTAGAATTTGGCGGCGCTCCAGGCACCATCACCACCAGGGAGGCTTGCTCATGGCTGGAACCAACACCGACTCAAAGCCTCGCGTCGAGACGCGCCAGAAAACTGCCCGCCCGCCCTTGCACAAGGTCATCCTCGTCAATGACGATTTCACGCCGCGCGAATTCGTCGTGCGGCTGCTCAAGGCCGAATTCCGCGTGCCCGAAGCTCAGGCCCTTGGCATCATGCTGACGGCCCACACCAAGGGGTCGTGCGTGGTTGCCGTGTTCACCAAGGAGATCGCCGAGGAAAAAGCCAACCGGGCCACCGAAACGGCGCGCAGCAAGGGCTACCCGCTGCTGTTCACCACCGAGCCGGAGGAATAAACATGTGCCGCAACATCAAGCCGCTGTTCAATTTCGAGCCGCCCGCGAGCGGCAACGAGATCCACGACGCCGCGCTCCAGTTCGTGCGCAAGGTCTCGGGCTTTACGGCACCATCAAAGGCTAACGAGGCCGCCTTCCATGAGGCCGTCGAAGCCATCGAGCGCAATCTGCGCCACCTACTGCAGTCGCTCGAAACCGCCGCCCCGCCCAAGGATCGGGAGATCGAAGCCGCCAAGGCGCGCGCTCGCAATCGCGAGCGCTACGGCAGCGCTTCAGCCAACTAGAAGCTTAAGCCGGCCGGCACCGGCGGGGCTTGGTTGAGCACGACGATTTTGATCCGCTCATTGGCTGCCTGATAGGGGTCGTTGGGAAAGAACGGATCGGCACTCGCCCTGCCGCTCACAGCGCTCACCCGGTCATCGGAGAGCCCGAACTCGCCCAACAGCCCCCGCACCACATTGGCCCGATCGCTCGAAAGCTCCCAGGAGCCATAGCGCGGATTGACATATGTGCCACCCGCCGCCGTGTGGCCCGAGATCGTGATCTGGCTCGAAAGCTTCTGCAAAATCGGCCCTAGCGCAGCAATCGCCTGGCGCGCCGGCTCGGTGGGGTATTTCGATCCTTCGGGGAACATGGGCGTCCCTTCCTGGTCGATGATCTGGATGTCGAGGCCGTCCTCGGTCGCTTCCACCAGCAGATTATCGGCGATCTCCGTGATATCGGGCAGCGCCTGCCAGGCCTGGCGGATGCTGGCCGCAGCGCTGTGAAAGGCCTGGACTGTGTTCAAGTCCTTGGGCGCAACGCCAGTGGTAGTTTCGGTTGCGCCGGTCTCGCCCTTGATCCCCTCGGTTCCCGCTTCCTGGCTGCCCGCGCGCGTGCTTGCGGGGGAAGTAGCCGCCTCCTGCTGGTCCTTGAGCGAAGTGCCGGCCATCTTGGCGCCAGCGGCGTCAAGCGCCGTGCCCCCCAGTAAGCCCCCCGCCCCGCTCGTCGTCGGCGCAATGCTCGGCGGGGCGAAATAATCCGCCAGGCCTTCCTTCTGCTCCGGCGTCGTCATGCTGATCAGCCAGAGCAGCAAGAAGAACGCCATCATGGCCGTCACGAAATCGGCATAGGCGATCTTCCAAGCCCCGCCATGATGGGCGTGGGCCGCCTTCTTGACCTTCTTGATGATGATGGGCTGATTATACTGGGCCATGGCGTTCTACTCTTATGCCGCGGCCAGGTTTGCCGTTGCCGCATCGACCTCTTCAAAACTCGGGCGGTCTTCCGACAGCAGCGCCTTGCGCGCAAATTCGATCGCCATCACCGGCACCTGCCCCGATATATGGGCGAGCAGGCCGACCTTGAGCGACAGGAAGTATTTCGATTCCGCCTGGTAGATATTGTTGAGCGACTGGGCGAAGGGCGCAAAGAACCCATAGGCGACGAACACGCCAAAGAACGTGCCCACCAGCGCGCCGCCGATCATGTGGCCCAAAACTTCGGGCGGCTCGCTGATCGCGCCCATCGTGTGGATCACGCCCAGCACCGCCGCCACGATCCCGAGCGCCGGCGTACCATCGGCCAGCGCCTGCATGGCGCCCACGATCCGATATTGCTCCTGATGGTGGGTCTCCAGCTCCTCATCCATCAGGGCTTCCATCTCATGGACATTATTGGACCCGAGCGTCACCATGCGCAGATAGTCGCACACGAACTCCACCGCATGGTGGTTGTTGGCAAAGGTCGGGAAACGCTTGAACAGCTCCGATTCATGCGGGTTTTCGATATGCGGCTCGAGCGCCAGGATGCCCTTGGCCTGCACCAGCTTGAACAGCGTGAACTGCATGCCCAGCAGCTCGACATAAGCGGCCTTGTTGTATTTTGGGCCTTTGAACAGCGTCGCAAAAGCCCCCAGCGTGCCCTTGATCACCGGCCCGGTATTGCCGATCACGAAGGCCCCGATCGCGGCCCCCAGGATGATGATGAATTCAAACGGCTGCCACAACACCGCAAAATGTCCGCCCACGCCGGCATAGCCGCCCATGACGCAGCCGACCACGATCAGAATACCGACAAGAAGGCGCATGCAGCATACACTCGCTTTGAAGGCCGCCCTCGCGCCGCGAACTTTGCCGCTGCTGCCGGATCTGCCCACTTGAACTCACGGGCGCCGCGATCCTGGCTCCCCAGCCGCACTATTGGCCAAGTCCACTTAACATGCCGTGTATTTGCCGCATTTGCGCAACACCGCAGCCAAACCCCAGCGGCAGCGCAGTTTTTACCAGGCCCGGGCAAGGCGCCCCGCGTCAGTTCCCCGCGTTATGCAGAGCTGCCACCCCCTTCCCTTTCCCCACCATCTCGGCTAGACAGCCCACCTAACCACCATGTCTGGAATCTGACCCCGCGCGCGCAGCGCTGCCGCCGCGCGAGTTTGCCACGAGACAGGTGCTGTCCGGGCGATTCCCTCCTTCTCGCCGGGCTCTCGGAGCGTTGCCGAAAAAGTGGTTCTCACTTTTGCTCGGCAGCGCGCCACTACGACGTGAACAGTTGAGCGAGCACCATGCCAAAACGTACCGATATCAAATCGATCCTCATCATCGGTGCCGGCCCGATCATCATCGGCCAGGCCTGCGAGTTCGACTATTCAGGCACCCAGGCCTGCAAGGCGCTCAAGGAAGAGGGCTACCGGATCATCCTGGTCAACTCCAATCCGGCCACGATCATGACCGACCCGGATTTGGCTGACGCGACCTATATGGAGCCGATCACCCCCGAAGTGGTCGCCAAGATCATCGAAAAAGAGCGCCCCGATGCGCTCCTGCCCACCATGGGCGGCCAGACCGCCCTCAATTGCGCGCTCTCGCTGCGCAAGATGGGCGTGCTCGAAAAGTTCGGCGTCGAGATGATCGGCGCCACCGCCGAGGCCATCGACAAGGCCGAGGACCGTGAACTCTTCCGCGACGCCATGAAGAAAATCGGGCTCGAAACCCCGCGCTCCATGCTGGCGCACAACACCATCGAAGCGTTGCAGGCGCTCGAAGTGATTGGCCTTCCCGCCATCATCCGCCCGTCCTTTACCCTGGGCGGCACCGGTGGCGGCATTGCTTATAACCGCGAAGAATATCTCGCCATCGTCGAGTCCGGCGTCGACGCCTCGCCCACCAACGAAGTGCTGGTCGAAGAATCGGTGCTCGGCTGGAAAGAATACGAGATGGAGGTTGTCCGCGACAAAAAGGACAACTGCATCATCATCTGCTCGATCGAGAACATCGATCCCATGGGCGTGCATACCGGCGACTCCATCACCGTCGCCCCGGCCCTGACCCTGACCGACAAGGAATACCAGATCATGCGCGACGCCTCGCTGGCGGTGCTGCGCGAGATCGGTGTGGAAACCGGCGGCTCCAACGTTCAGTTCGGCATCAACCCGGCTGACGGCCGCATGGTTGTCATCGAGATGAACCCGCGCGTGTCGCGCTCCTCCGCCCTCGCCTCCAAGGCGACCGGCTTCCCCATTGCCAAGGTCGCGGCGCGCCTCGCCGTCGGCTACACGCTCGATGAGCTCGACAACGACATCACCGGCGGCGCGACCCCGGCGTCCTTTGAGCCCACCATCGACTATGTCGTCACCAAGATCCCGCGCTTTGCCTTTGAGAAATTCCCCGGCGCCGACAACCGCCTGACCACCTCGATGAAGTCGGTTGGCGAGGCCATGGCCATCGGCCGCACCTTCCAGGAATCGCTGCAAAAGGCGCTGCGCTCGCTCGAAACCGGCCTCACGGGCCTCAACGAGATCGGCATTCCCGGTCTTGGCGAAGGCGAAGACAAGAACGCCATCAAGGCCGCTCTCGGCACGCCAACGCCCAACCGGCTCCTCCATGTCGCCGAAGCCATGCGCCTTGGCACCAGCCTTGAGGACATTCACGCCGCCTGCAAGATCGATCCCTGGTTCCTCGAGCAGATGCAGGGGATCGTGGATACCGAAGCCAAGGTCAAGCAGTTCGGCCTGCCCAAGGACGCTGCGACCCTGCGCTCGCTCAAGGCCATGGGCTTTTCCGATGCGCGGCTCGCTCAACTCGCCGGCGTAAAAACCACGGACGTGCGCAAGCTGCGCCAGTCACTTGCCGTGCGCCCGGTCTACAAGCGCATCGACACTTCGGCCGCCGAGTTCGCCTCCCCAACCGCCTATATGTACTCGACCTATGAGGCACCCTTTGCCGGCGAGCCCGCCGACGAAGCCCGTCCCACCGACCGCAAGAAGGTCGTCATCCTTGGCGGCGGTCCCAACCGCATCGGCCAAGGCATCGAGTTCGATTATTGCTGCTGCCATGCCGCCTTCGCGCTCGGTGAGGCCGGCTACGAGACCATCATGGTCAACTGCAATCCCGAAACCGTCTCGACCGACTACGACACCTCCGACCGGCTCTATTTCGAGCCGCTGACCGAAGAAGACGTCATCGAGATCCTGCTCACCGAAAAGCAGAACGGCACGCTCCATGGCGTGATCGTGCAGTTCGGCGGCCAGACCCCGCTCAACCTCGCTGAAGCCGTGCTCAAGGCTGGCGTACCCATTCTCGGCACCCAGCCCGACGCCATCGATCTGGCCGAAGACCGCGACCTCTTCTCCAAACTCCTCAACAAGCTCGAATTGACTCAACCCAAGAACGGCATCGCCTATAGCCTTGAACAGGCTCGCCTTGTTGCCGAGCGCCTGGGCTACCCGCTGGTGATCCGCCCTTCCTATGTGCTGGGCGGCCGCGCCATGGCGATCGTCCATTCCGCCAGCGAATTCGAGCGCTATGTGCAGGATACCCTGACCGGTCTTGTGCCGCCCGATATCCTGCAGCGCTACCCCAATGACCGCACCGGCCAGATCAACTCGGTGCTGTCCGACAACCCGCTGCTGTTTGATGCCTACCTGTCCGGCGCCACCGAAATCGACGTCGACGCCCTTTGCGATGGCAAGGATGTCTTTGTTGCCGGCATCATGGAGCACATCGAGGAAGCGGGCATCCACTCGGGCGACTCCGCCTGCTCGCTGCCGCCGCAAAATCTCTCCCCCGAGATCATGGACGAGCTCAAGCGGCAGACCCGCGAACTCGCCTTTGCCCTCAAGGTGGGCGGCCTGATGAACGTGCAATATGCCCTCAAGGACGGTGTCATCTACCTCCTCGAAGTCAATCCGCGCGCCTCTCGCACCGTGCCCTTCGTGGCCAAGGTGATCGGCCAGCCCATTGCCAAGATCGCCTCGCGCATCATGGCCGGTGAAAGCCTGGCGAGCTTCAATCTCCAGGAAAAGACCTTCAAGCACATCGCCGTCAAGGAAGCCGTGTTCCCCTTCAGCCGCTTCCCGGGCGTCGATACCGTGCTCGGGCCGGAGATGAAGTCGACCGGCGAAGTGATTGGCCTCGACTACGATTTCGCCATGGCTTTCGCCAAGTCGCAGATGGGTGCGGGCTCCAAGGTCCCCACCAGCGGCGCCGCCTTCATCTCGGTGCGCGATGACGACAAGGAGTTGATCATCGACACCGCCCGCCATCTCGAGCAGGCTGGCTTCACTATCCTCGCTACCGGCGGCACCCAGCGCTATCTGGTGGAAAACGGCATTGCCGCCACCAAGATCAACAAGGTGCTCGAAGGGCGCCCGCATATTGTGGATCTGATGAAGAATGGCGGCGTGCAGCTGGTGATCAACACCACGGATGGCATGAAGTCGATCTCCGACAGCCGCGACATCCGCCGCACCGCGCTTTATGCCAAGATCCCCTATTACACCACGATCGATGGGGCGATGGCGGCCGTGCAGGGTATCCTCGCTTATCGCGACGGCAACCTTCAGGTCCGCCCGCTGCAGGACTACTTCGCCCACTAGATCGGCTGGGAGCCAAAGTTTCGCCATCTGGCGAAGCTTTCCTGCCCATCCAACCAAAGCTCAAGGGAGGCGGTCTTGGCCCGTCAAAGCCGGCAAACCCGCCTCCCCGCTCCCTTCCTCAAGCGCTTGTGGCGACTCCCCGATTGGGGTACCCACTCCGGCTATCCCTTCAACCTCCCCTGGTTGCAGGATCCCGACTGGAGCCTTGAGTTCACCACTCCCATCACCATCATCGTGGGCGAAAACGGCACCGGCAAATCCACCCTCGTGGAAGCCATCGCGGCCCTCAGCGGCTATGATGAAGCGGGCGGCGGCAAGGGCTATATGCCGGTCGACCATTCCAGCGCCCTCGACCGCAGCGGCGCCCTCCTCACCGACGTGCTGCGCGCCTCCTGGCTCCCCAAGGTCACCAATGGCTGGTTCTTTCGCGCCGAGTCGTTTTATTCCGTCGCCCGCTATCTCGATGCCGCAGCCATCGACGCCGGTGGCGCAGCCCCGGACTACCTGTCGCAAAGCCATGGCGAGGGCTTTGTTGATTTCTTTGAAAGCCGCATGACCCGCCAGGGCATCTATTTCCTCGACGAACCTGAAAGCGCCCTCTCGCCCCAGCGCCAGCGCGAACTGCTGCGCCTGCTCCATCGCCTGGGCCAGAACGCCACCGCCCAGATCATCATGGCCACCCACTCGCCCCTGCTGATGGCGCTCCCCGGCGCCACCCTCCTCGAAATCACCCGCGACGGCCTTGCCCCGGTGCGGCTCGCCGATACCCGCCACTTCCGGCTTTACCGTGATTTCACCGCCGACCCCAAGGGTTGGATCGCCGAAGTGCTCGAAGACCTCTAGCCTGGCGCCCGCTTGCACTCGGCGCCGCTTTTGCTATCCTTGGCTCACCATGATGATGATCCTGTCCAACAAGTTCGCCGTGTTCCTGCGCGCCTGATCGGCGCCTCCTGAGGCACACACTGGCGGCCCAGCCGCCTCCAGGCCGCCGTGCGGCCACGCGAACTCATGGACATCTCAATGCCCGAAACTTCCAACGCGCTCACACCAGCGCAGATCACGGCTTTCATCACCGACGGCTTTGTGCGGATCGATAATGCCTTTCCCGCCGACCTCGCCGCCGGGGCCCGAGCCATCCTCTGGGCCGCCACCGGCTGCAATCCCGATGATCCCGCTACCTGGACCAAACCGGTAATCCGGCTCGGCGAGTTCTCCCAGCCGCCGTTCCGCGAAGCCGTCAACACGCCAACACTGAGGGCCGCCTATAACCAGCTCGTCGGCCCCGGTCGCTGGTTGCCACGGGGCGGCCTCGGCACCTTCCCGGTCCGCTTCCCCAATCCCCAGGATGAGGGCGACACCGGCTGGCACATCGATGCGAGCTTTGGCGACGACAACCCGGACTTCCTCGAATGGCGCGCCAACATCAACTCGCGCGGCCGTGCGCTCTTGATGTTGTTCCTGTTCTCCGATGTCGGGGCGGACGATGCCCCCACCCGCATTCGCCCGGGCTCGCATCTCGAAGTCGCCCGTTATCTGGCTCCGGCTGGGGAAGACGGACGCAGCTTGCGCGACATGCTGACGGACCGGCCTGACTGGTTCGACACCGGTCGCGAGGCCCTCGCCACAGGTCCCGCGGGCACGGTTTATCTGTGCCACCCGTTCCTCGTCCACGCCGCCCAGATCCACCGCGGCAAAACGGTCAAGTTCATGGCCCAGCCGCCACTCCTGCCCGCCGAACCCCTCCAGCTCGAGCGGGCAGACAACAACTACTCCCCGGTGGAAAGGGCCATCCGCCTGGCCCTGGGGTGAAAATCAAAGGGGCGGCGGCTTGTGCTCCCGCCCCTACGTCTCAGCCCCCGAAAAACTCGCGCACCCCCGCCAAAGCGCCGTCCACGGCTTCGTCGTCGATATCCAGATGCGTCACCCAGCGCTGCTGCCCATATTGCCCACCGACCGCAATGCCGCGCTCCCCCAGGAACTGCGTCATCGCCTTTTCGAGCTCGGCATCAGCCTTCACGAAGACGATATTGGTGTCCGGCATCGGCACACTGAGGTCCGCAAAACTCGCAAGCCCCTCTGCCAGCTGCTTGGCCCGGCGATGATCCTCGGCCAGCCGCTCCACATTGTGCTCCAGCGCATAAAGCCCCGCCGCCGCTAGAATGCCGGCCTGCCGCATCCCGCCGCCCAGCATCTTGCGATTGCGCCGCGCTTTCTCGATCAGCGTGCCGGTTCCCACCAGCACTGACCCAACCGGCGTGCCCAACCCTTTGGACAGGCAAATCGACACCGTATCGAACGGTGCGGCAAACTCCGAGATCTCGATCCCCAGCGCCACGCAGGCATTGAACGCCCGCGCGCCATCAAGATGTAACCCCAGCTCGCGCTCGCGCGCCAGCTCGGCCACCTCATCCATATAAGCGAGCGGCAGCACCCGGCCGCCAAAGGTGTTTTCGAGCGCAATCACCCGGGTGCGGGCAAAATGCATGTCGTCAGTCTTGATGGCTGCCGCGATGTCATGGAGCGCCATCGTCCCATCAGGCTGGTGGGCAATGGGCTGGGGCTGGATCGAGCCCAGCACGGCCGCCCCGCCCGCTTCGAACATGTAGCAATGCGCGTTTTGCCCCGCGATGAACTCGTCGCCGCGCCCGCAATGGCTCATCAAGGCAAGCAGGTTAGACATTGTCCCCGACGGCACGAACAGCGCCGCTTCCTTGCCCAGCAGCGCTGCCATCCGCTGCTCGAGGTGCTGCACGGTCGGGTCATCGCCATAAACATCGTCCCCCACTTCCGCCGCCGCCATCGCCGCCCTCATACCGGGGGAAGGACGGGTCACCGTGTCGGAGCGGAAATCATAACGCAGCGTATTCATGCTTCATCCTCAAGCTGGGCCGGATCGGGCTTTTGCGCCACCACCAGCATACCGGCAATTGGCGCGCCGCGGTCTTGGCGCAGAGTCGCGGTCTCAAACTGACACACATGCAGGCCCGCATCGGCAAGGGCCACCCGCGTTGCCGCAACCCCATGCGCATAGCGGAGCGACGGGCGCAAGAACATCGGCTCCTCGCCCTCATGCGCCTCGAGCGAAAAGGCCAGCAGCCCACCCGGCTTGAGTGCTCCCACCATGGCGTTGAGCACCGGGGGCAGCGCGCCGCAATAAATCAGCACATCGGCCGCGGTGATCAGATCGGCCTCGATTGGCCGGCGCTGGAGGAACCGGACAAGCTCGTCCTTTTCCAGCTGATCATAAATGTTCTTGCGCCGGGCTGTCGCGACCATGGCAGCGGAAAGATCGACCCCGTCGAGCCGCTCGACCTTGCCTCGCAGCCGCTCGCCCATCAGGCCCGTGCCACAGCCAAGGTCCAGCGCCAGGGTCCAGCGCCCGATCCCCTGCCGCGCCATCTCCTGCTCGATCATTGCATCGAGCAGTTCGGGCACCTGGTAGCCAAGCTTGCCCACCAGCGACGCCTCGAACCGCGGCGCATATTGATCAAACAGCGCTTCCACATAGCTCACTGCCGTCCCCGCGGCTGCGACCGCGGCACCATGGGCCGAAAGCTTGAGGGCGGTGCCGAACACCCCCTCGTCGTCCAGCGCTTCGAGGTGCCGCCAGGCCGAAATGGCCCCGCTCACATCGCCCGCCTTCTCGCAGTAGGTGCCCAGCAGGTCCCAGCCCCCGGCCCAATCGGGCGCCAGTTCCAGGGTTTGCGCCATCACCTCTGCAGCTGCGTGGTGATCGCCTTCTTCGGATAGGAGTCGTGCGAAACCGGCACGTCGGTCGGCGATCATGTCGCCCGAACTCTGGAACGCCTTGGTCAAGCGTATACGATCTCTGAATGGAGGTGATGGAGGGCGGATGTGACGGATTTCTTGACGAAAAGCAAGAACACGCTTTGCGCAAAAGGGTTACATTGGGATGCATTTGAGCTAACATCTTTTCATCGCCTGCAGCTTTTTGCTGCTGTCGAGCATTGGGTCCCTTACGGAGCCGTCTTCAGTTCCCGCCTTGGCAGCGCGCAAGTCTATGCCAAGCACTAGAGCCATGTTGCTCCTGCCCTAGCCAAAACGAATGTTTGGCCGGGTGCTTCGGCACGATCATTCGCTGTATTGAACCCCCCATTGTTTAGAGCTAAGCTCCCCTCATCGAATAAAGCGGCCGACTGATCTGATCATGCGAATACCATTCGCTCCTGCTGACGTCATTATCCGACAATTCGATTCAACCAAGTCTTGGTCGCTGTGACCAAGGCCGCCTACAGCAGCGACTGCACGAGGGAACGCGCATCATGGCAACTGGCACCGTAAAGTGGTTCAACGGTCAAAAGGGCTACGGCTTCATCCAGCCCGACGAAGGCGGGACCGATGTCTTCGTCCATATCTCGGCGGTTCAGCGCTCCGGCCTGAACGGTCTGGATGAGGGCCAGAAGATTACCTACGAGATCGTCAAGGACAAACGCACCGGCAAATCCGCCGCCGACAATCTCGTCGCCTCCTGACCTCAACAATCCCCCAACCGATAGGAAGCGCATCCCACCGGATGCGCTTTTTTGTTGCGGCTTTGCGCTGAGACCCAAACCCAACAGCCGCCATCCCTGGGCGCTGGGCTTTTGCCGACGGGCGCAACCCCTCGCTTATCCGCACCTTCCCCGAGCGGCGCGCGCGAATGCTAGCCGGCAGCGCGACGCCCAGGTGCAAACAGCCCAATAATGACGGAAGAACATCGTGTTGCGGAAAGACGGCGCATTGGCAAACCTCCTCTTGACACCAGGGCGGAGCTTGAACGCACGTGTGGACACCCCATGTTCTTGAGCGTCACCCGCTTGACCGCAACGCGTCTGGCGGGCAATTTGAACCATCTTCCCCGAAAACTAGTCGTGAAGCGGATGCCGAACGGGTTTTGGCTGGAAGACACCTGCATTTGCCCTGGAGGCGATACGAATGGACAAGATCCCGATGACGGTGGCTGGTCACAAGGCCCTCACCGTTGAATATGAGCACCGCACTGCCAATGAGCGCCGTCGCATCATCGACGCCATCTCCGAAGCGCGCGCCCATGGCGATCTCTCCGAAAATGCCGAATATTCGGCTGCCAAGGAACAGCAGAGCCTGAACGAAGGGCGTATCCAGGAGCTTGAATCGATCCTGGCGCTGGCCGACATCATCGATGTCTCCAAGCTCTCGGGCTCCACCGTCAAGTTTGGTGCCACCGTCACCTATGTCGACGAGGACACCGAAGAGGAAAAGACCTATCAGATCGTGGGCGATCCAGAGGCCGATGCCTCGGGTGGCCGCATCTCCATTTCCTCGCCCATCGCCAAGGCGATGATCGGCAAATCCGTCGGCGATTCGTTTGAAGTGGCGGCCCCTGGTGGCTCGCGCTCCTATGAAATCCTGAAAATCCGCTACAGCTAAGCCTGTTTAGCGAGCAAAGGCTGGTGCAGGCTGTGCTTTTTCGGTGCACAGCCCCAGCTGAATTGCCCCCGCCGTGTTGGCGGCCTTGAAACCGCCCGCACTTCGGCCTTTAACTGAGGCCAAGGGAGGCCTCGTACTCTGGGGAGAGCGTTGCGATGCACGCTAAAGTCATCATCATCGGTTCGGGTCCGGCCGGCTACACCGCTGCAATCTACGCGGCGCGCGCCATGCTGGAGCCCGTGATGATCCAGGGCATCCAGCCCGGTGGCCAGCTCACCATCACCACTGATGTTGAAAACTATCCCGGCTTTGCCGACGTCATCCAGGGCCCCTGGCTCATGGACCAGATGCGCGCGCAGGCCGAGCATGTCGGCACGCGCATCGTCAACGACGTGATCACCTCCGTCGATTTCGACCGCCGCCCCTTTGTGCTCCACAGCGACAGCGGCACGACCTACACCGCCGACAGCGTCATCATCTGCACCGGCGCCCAAGCCAAGTGGCTCGGCTTGCCCTCCGAGCAGAAATTCCAGGGCTTTGGCGTTTCCGCCTGCGCCACCTGCGATGGCTTTTTCTATCGCAACAAGGAAGTGGTCGTAGTCGGGGGTGGCAACACCGCAGTCGAGGAAGCGCTCTTCCTCACCAACTTCGCCTCCAAGGTCATTCTCGTGCATCGCCGCAGCGAGTTCCGGGCCGAGCGCATCCTGCAGGATCGCTTGTTCAAGAACCCCAAGATCGAAGTACGCTGGAACACCGAGATCGACGAAGTCCATGGCAGCGCCATGCCCCCTTCGGTCAACGCGGTGACCCTGCGCGACCTCAAGACCGGCCGCACCTATTCCCAGCCGATCGACGGCGTGTTCGTCGCCATCGGCCATTCGCCCGCGACCTCGATCTTTGCCGGCAAGCTCGACATGAAGCCGGGCGGCTATCTGCAGGTCCAGCCCGGCACGACCCAGACCAACATCCCCGGCGTGTTTGCCGCCGGCGATGTCACCGACGACGTTTATCGCCAGGCCATCACTGCAGCGGGGATGGGCTGCATGGCCGCGCTCGATGCCGAACGGTTCCTGGCCGAACACGAACTCGCCGAAGCGGCGGAGTAGACCACCCACTAAGAAGAAAGCACTGTGTAATGCTCGACTGGGACAAGCTCCGGATTTTTCATACCGCCGCAGAGTCGGGCAGTTTTACCCACGCCGCCGAAAAACTGGGAATGAGCCAATCGGCCGTCAGCCGCCAGATTTCGGCCCTCGAAGACGATCTTGGGCTTAAACTCTTTATCCGCCATGCCCGCGGCCTCGTGCTGACCGAAGTCGGCGAGCAGCTGTTCCGCACCGCCCACCGCATGCACTGGGAACTCCAGCAGGTGGAAACCCAGATGTCCGAATCCCAGGACGAGCCCACCGGCCCGCTGATCGTCACCACCACCGTGGGCATCGGCTCCACCTGGCTGTCCTCGCGCATCAACGAGTTCATCCGCCTGTATCCGCTGATCCAGCTCGAGATCCGTCTAAACGACGCCGAGCTCGATCTGGCCATGCGCGAAGCCGACGTCGCCATTCGCCTGCATCGTCCCAATCAGTCCGAGATGATCCAGCGCAAGCTGTTCACCGTGCATAACCACTTCTATGCCACGCCTGAGTATCTGAGCGAATTCGGCACCCCTAACAGCCCCGAGCAGCTCGACGATCACCGCATCATCAGCTTCGGCGAGCCCGTGCCGTCCTACCTGCCCGAACTCAACTTCCTCGAGCGCATGGGCCGCAGCGATTCCAGCCCGCGCCGTGCGGTGCTCAAGGTCAATTCGATCTACGGGATGCTCCAGGCTTGCCAGGCCAGCATCGGCATCGCCATGCTGCCTGACTATGTCACCGAGCAGGAAGACGGCGGCCTCGTCCAGGTTTTGCCCGAAATCGAGCTACCGGCCTATGAAGCATACTTTGTTTACCCTCCCGCGCTGAAGAACTCCAAGCGCGTTGGCGTCTTCCGCGACTTCATCGTCGGCAAAGCGCGCGAGTGGAGCTTTTAGCGGGCGAACGCGTTCACTGTCGGATGCGCCTTCCAAATACCCATCGCTGGGCGGACCTGCCCCGCCAGCGACACGGTCTGGGCCCCTACCCATCTAACGCCCTGTCAGTCCCAAATATTCCCGCGGAATGACGCTGCGCGCCCAGCGCAACAATCGCGAATCTTTCTGCAGCACGCCGGGCGCTTCCGGCTCCAAAACCCACAATTGTGATCGTGTAGCGCCTGCATGTGGCGCATGGCTGGCATGACCCATAGCGCATTGCTGGCGGGCCGGCTCTCCCTCATATTGAACCTGTCGCTGAGGCGCCCTCCGAATCCTCCTCCCTCGGACCCCGCATCGCGACGCCGGATTTGGATCGATTCTCCTCCCTCGATCCCGGTCCATCGGTGAAGCGCTTTCCTCCTCCCTTGCGCTTCGCCATCACTATCGATTTGGCTTCGGCCCTATCATCAGCCCCATCTTCGGATGGGGCTTTTTTTTCGCCTGTTCCGGCGGGTTGCAACGCCGAGCAATGCGCCTGCTTATTTAGTGGACACATTGTCGCTGTGCCTAACGCATAGCTCCTATTCGCTCTTCCGCGTTGCACTAACTGATCGGGCTATCTATATACGTCCTTGTCGCTGCGACGCCGTCCGTTTCCTCCTCCCTCGGACCTGCGTTGCCCGACACCGGGTTCAAGCCGTATCCTCCTCCCTCGGCTTGGGTCCACCCGGTCCGGCGCATCTCCTCCTCCCTTGCGCGGGACCATTACTAGCGATTTGGCTTCGGCCCTATCCATGGCCCCATCTTCGGATGGGGCCCTTTTTTTTGCCCCACCCGCTTCGTTGATCGCTAGGGCGCCAGCACTGGCCGGCACCCCCACAACTCTTTTGGTCTAGCGTACTGCGGCGCAGAACTGCTGCACGCGCGCCACCGCTTCGCGCAGTTGCGCATCCGCCGCCGCATAGCTCAGCCGGAAATGCCCGGGCAGCCCGAACGCGGCCCCATGCACCAGCGCCACCCCCGTTTCGGCCAGGAGCGCCAAGACGAAGTCCTCGTCCGTTTCGAGCTTGGTGCCGCCGCCGCTGGTGCGCCCCAGCAATTCAGCGCAGGAGGGGAACACGTAAAACGCGCCTTCCGGCACCAAGCACTCGACACCCGCGGCCGCGTTCAGCCCCTCGACCACAAGGTCGCGCCGCGCCTGGAACGCCGCCCGCCAGTCTTTGAGAAACTCCTGCGGCCCATTCAGCGCCGCCACCGCCGCCCATTGCGAAATCGAGCAGGCATTGGTGGTGGATTGGCTTTGCAGCTTGGTCATCGCCGCCAGCAGCGGCTTGGGCCCGGTGCAATAGCCGATGCGCCAGCCCGTCATCGCGTGCGATTTGCTGACGCCATTCATAGTCAGCGTGCGCTCGCGCAGCGCCGGCTCCACCTGGGCAATGGTCGCGAACTGGCGCCCGTCATAAACCAGTGGCTCATAGATGTCGTCGGTCAGGATCATCACCTGCGGATGGCGCAGCAGCACCTGCGCCAGCGCCCGCAATTCTTCGGCCGAATAGGCTGCGCCCGTTGGGTTGGACGGGGTATTGAGGATCAACCATTTCGTGCGGGGCGAAATCGCCTGTTCCAGCACTTCGGGCTTGAGCTTGAAGCCGGTCGAGGCATCGGCCCGCGCCAGCACGGGCTCGGCGCCGCAAAATCGGGTGATTTCGGGATAGCTCACCCAGAACGGCACCGGCACCACCACTTCGTCGCCGGGGTTCAGCGTCGCCATCAGGGCATTGAAAATGATCTGCTTGCCGCCCGAGCCCACAAAGCACTCATCGGCCCGAACATCGAGCCCGTTGTCGCGCCGGAATTTTGCCGCCACTGCTTCCTTGAGCTCGGCGATCCCATCCACATTGGTGTAGCGCGTCTTGCCCTCATTGATGGCGCGGATCCCGGCTTCGCGCACGTGCAGCGGGGTGTCGAAATCGGGCTCCCCCGCCGAAAGGGCAATCACGTCCTTGCCCGCGGCCACCATGTCGCGCGCTTTTTGCGTGATGGCCACCGTGGCCGAAGGCGCCACCCGGTCCAATGCATCCGACAACAGTTTCATCGATCATCTCCACATCTGTGGGATGTGATACTGGCCCGTTCGGGCACCGGCAAGCGCTATGGCGGCGGCGCTCCCGTGGAGCCGCGGACCACCAGCGACAGCGGAACCACCTGGCGCTCCACCGGCCCGTCGAGGATCGCCGCCACGGCCCGATGGGCAATATCCGCCAGCGGTTGCTGCACCGTAGTCAGCGGCGGCTGCGCCGCGGCGCTTTCAGGCACGCCATCAAAACCCACCACCGAAACATCCTCAGGCACGCGCAGCCCGCGCTCGCGTAGCCAGTCCAAAGCGAGAATGGCAATCCGGTCCGACATGCACAGCAAGGCCGTTGGTTTGGTCGCCCCGGTGAACACTGCCTCCAGCGCCGCCCATACGCTGGCCGGCTCATTGCGGGTTTCATGCACCGGCACGTCAGCGCGGGCAATGCCGGTACCGTCCAGGACCTGCCAATAGCCCAGCATACGGTCGCGCGAGGTGGAATAAATTGCCGCGGCGATCTCCGCCTCCCCTACCGGGCCCGCATGTCCCTCTTTGAGCTCGGTGCTCAGCACCGCAAAGCGCCGGTGGCCTAGTTCCACCAGGTGCTGCGCCGCCATCGCCGCGCCGGCAATATTGTCGATCCCGATCGCAGGGATGGAGTCGTCGCCTGTTCCCAGCGCCAGCGCCACGAAAGGCAGGTCCCGCTTGCGCGTCAGCGCCACCAGTTCGTGCCCGCCCTCCACACACAGCAGCACAAATCCGTCCACTAAAGCCGTTTCGATGTTCCAGGCCAACTTTTCCCGGTTCACCGCCGAAACCAGCGCCATGCCGGCGCCGCGCCGATCGCAGATTTCGGACATCTCCGCGAGCAGGCTGCGGGCCCACGGATCCTCAAAGAAATATGACAGCGGCTCAACCGCAGCGACCCCGATGGCATTGACCTTGCCCGCCCGCAGCAGCCGCCCCTTCAGGCTCGGTCCGCCATAGCCCAACTCCTTGGCAACGGCTTGCACGCGCTCGCGCACCTCTTGCCGGACGAGTTCAGGTCGGCTGAACACATTGGATGCCGTGCCCTGCGACACACCGGCGGCCGCCGCTACATCCCTCAGTTTTATGGTGACCGGCGGTTTGACCACGAAGAACTCCTTCCCTCACCACTAGCAAAAAAGATGTATCGGTTCAAATCGGGTTGACGCCGGCAATCGCAATGCTAATTTGAACCGATTCAACCCGCACTCACGTCCTCGGGTTGAACCGATTCAAGGAGTAGTGCGATAATGATCCCTCCAAGCTATCTCTTCAAATCAGTTTACTTCGATGAGTGGGAACGCCCCGCCCCTGTCGCGGCGGCTAAGCCGGCGCATTTGGGCGGTGGTGATGGCTGGCACCGGCGGGCAACAACCTGGCTCGCCAGTGCGGGCCGCCTTGCCCTGGGTTTCCGCCCTCCGCCGGTCACGCGGGGCGACCCCTGCGCCGAAGGGCCGGCCTTCGGTCACTAGCCACAAGCTTGGGGAGCGACCCGCCCCCCAAGCCCCATGCCTTGGTCCAGCGGCCCCGGCTTATGCCTGCGCCTGTGCCTCGCGCATATTCTTGAGCCCCACGGCCCATTTATGCAGCTCATTGAACATCAGGCCGGCGCCTTGCACCATTGGCTCATTGGGTCGGAACACGCCGTCCTCGCCCAGGAAATTGGCGGTAAACGGGATCGGCACGGACTGGCTGAGCGCCACGACATTGAGATTGCTCAACAGCTGGCGCAGCACCTGGCTGGCCCGCAGGCCGGCCGACACGCCGCCATAGCTGACGATGCCTGCGGGCTTTCCCGTCCATTCCTTTGACAGATACTGGATGGCATTGACCACCGAAGCTGGGGGGAAATAATCATATTCGGGGGTCACGAACACAAAGGCGTCCCCCTCCCCGACGGTCTTGCTCCAGCGCTTGGTGTGCTCATGCTCGTATTGCTGCAGCATGGGGTGCTTGGGTTCATCAAACAGCGGCAGTCCCACCTCGGCCAGATCAACCAGTTCGATGTCGAACTTGCCCTGCTCCCTGGCAAAGTCCTCCACCCAGCGGGCAACGGTTGGGCCGACGCGGCCGGGCCGGGTGCTGGCAATTATGATCTTGAGTTGGAGAGCCATTCGGAGTTTCTTTCATGAAGCAAAAAGCAGGATCGGGCCCGCCACGCTGGCGTTCCGGCTCCGACCGCTGTTGTGGTCAATTGGATGTATCTTTTGGAAACCCAGGTTTCCTTGGGATACCAACCTGTCGTATATGAGAGTGAGCAGCCGACACAAGACGGCACCTGCAAGATACCGAGGTCACTTCCATGAGACCGTCCTACCTCAGTCACAGCCATCCCCACTGCGCCGCCACCCGCGACATCCTCACCATCATTGGCAGCAAATGGGCGGTGCTCGTCGTGGCCCTGCTGCAGGAGCGCCCTAAGCGCTTTTCCGAACTCAAGCGCGAGATCGGCGACATCACCCAGAAGTCGCTCACCTCGGTGCTGCGCGAACTCGAAAAGAACGGCATCGTCGAGCGGGTCGTGACCCCCACCGTGCCCCCGCGGGTTGACTACAGTCTGACCCGATTGGGTCAGTCCTTGCTCGGTCCGATCGGGGCCTTGGGCCTGTGGGCGGCCGAGCATCACGAAACCGTGTTGCACGCCCGCGCCCGCTACGAAGCTCCCACTGCCGCCTAAGCTCGCAGCCTTGCAGTCCCGCCAAGCCGGCTTTTCGGCGTTCCGTCGGCAGCGCTTCGTGACGCTGCCCGCCACAATCGAACCGCATTGGGGTGACACTTCTGCGCTGCTCGATAGCTTCAAGGAAGATGCGACCCCCATGCGTGAATCTACACCTGCCCCGCGCAAACGCTTCAGGCTCTACGCTTTCGCCTCTGGCATGTTTCTGGTTCTGGGAGGCGCAGCTGCGGTCCTTGCCGGCATCACCCCTGCCACTGCCGCCACTCTCGCCCAGGAACCCGACACCCAGATCGCCGTCTTCATGGTGCCGCTGACGCTCCTGGTTCTCGCCATTCTGGTTGAAGTTACCCGCGTTGCCCTGCGGGGCAACCTGCCCGCCGAAGCGCCGGCCCGGATCAAGCCCAGCCGCCTGCCTCCCGCGCCGCCCCGGCGCTGAACCACCTCAGATTTGCTGCCAAATTGCCGGCCCTAGGGGCCGGCTTTTTGTTGCCCCGGCTCCGCCCACCTTACCAACCTTGCCAAGCTTTCACCTTCCCGCAAGGTTCTGCCCACGGCACTTGCTCTATCATCTGGCCAGCCGAAACCTCCGGCCAGACACCAGGGAGCAATCCGATGAACAAGATTTCCGCCGCGGCTCTCGCGGTCCTTCTCACCGCGACCACGGGCCTTGCGGCCACCGGCCCCGCCTTGGCCCAGCCTGGGAAGCCTCCTATGGGCTATCAGTCCGGCGGCGATGACAACTGCAACTGGCAGCGGGGCGACGGCTACAGCCGCGGCGGCTGGCACGGCCAGCGCAACAGCGGCTGGGACGGTCAGCATGGCGGTCGCCGCGGCGGCGGCATGGGTGGCGGCATGGACGGCCCTTCCGACCGCAACGACGGCCCCGGCATGCGCCAGAACGGCCGCCAGTTGGGCAACAGCATGACCGGCCTGTTCAACTTCCAAAGGGGCGCCGAAGCCATCGAACTGGCGCTTGTGCGGATTAGCCACCGGCTCAATCTCACCGCCGAACAGCGCCCGCTGTTTGAGCAGATGCGCACCGCGGTCATGGACGCCGTCCGCAAATATGTTGACGACACTGCGCAGGTTCGCGCCGAGCGCTCCACCCCCACGGCTCCCCTCACCATCCCCGACCTGCTGCAGCGCCGGATCGTGCTCGACAATGCCCAGCTCGAGGCGCTCACCAGCGTTGTTCCTTCGGTCACTGCATTTTACGAAAGCCTCACCCCCGAGCAGCAGGCGCTGCTGACGCCGCCCCAACGCGGCCAGCGCGGCGGCGGCAATTGGGGTGGGCAAGGCAACAATCAGCCGGACCAGTCGGACTCGCAGCCGCCCCCTGATCAACCAGCCCAGCCGCCCGTCGATCAGCCCGCCGCACCGCCCCCAACCGATCAGCCGGGCGCCGCACCCGCCGCACCGCCCAGCCAGCCTCCCGCCCCGCCGCCCAGCCCGGCTCCCGCTATCCGGGGCTAACCACACCCGCGGTGCCGCGCCTTTCTCCTCGGGGAGGCGCGGCGCCGCATTTGCCCCGGCCCCGATTGGCCGGGGTTTAATTTCGACCGGCCTTGCTCTAGCTATAGCTGGCAGCTGACCGGAACCACCATGACCCGCGCCACCGCCACCCTCTGCCTTCTGCTCGCCACTGCTCTTTGGGGCTTTGGCTTCATCGCTCAAAAGCACGCCATGCTCTCCATGGGCCCGCTCAGCTTCACCGGCGTGCGTTTCATCATCGGCGGCGCCCTCCTCCTGCCGCTCGCCCTGCGCGAGCGCCGCACCAAATCCGCAACTCTTTCGCGCCGCGACTGGCTCTTTGTCGCCGCCATGACCCTCGTCTTTTTCATCGGCAGCTGGCTGCAACAGGTGGGCCTGGCCAGCACCACCGTCACCAATGGCGGCTTTCTCACCGGCCTTTACGTGCTGTTCGTGCCGCTGATCGCCTTCCTCGTCTTTCGCACTCAGCCCCATCCTCTGGTGCTGATCGGCGTCGCCCTCGCCTTGGTCGGCATCTACCTGCTCAACGGCGCCCGCCTTGACCGGCTCAATATCGGCGACGCGCTGATCGTGCTTTGCGCCGTGTTCTGGGCCATCCATGTGCTCATGCTCGGCGCCATCGCCAGCCGCACCGGCCTGCCCCTCGCCATCACCTGCGGCACCTTTATCCTTGCCGGTCTTGGCGCGATCCTGCTCGCCTTCGTCTTTGAAGCCCCCACCCTCGCCCAGATCAGCGAGCAGTGGCTCGCCGTCGCCTACGCCGGCATTGGCTCCACCGCCATCGGCTTCACCCTCCAGGCCGTCGCCCAGCAATATGTCCCCGCCACCAATGCCGCGCTGGTGCTGTCCTCCGAAGCCCTGTTCGCCGCCCTCGGCGCTGCGCTGCTGCTTGGCGAGCGCCTCCTGCCCATCGGCTATGTCGGAGCGCTCGTGATCTTCCTTGCTATTCTCCTCGGCGAGGTGTTGCCGCCCATCCTCCTGCGCCGCCGCGCCCGCACGCAAGCCGTCACCACCTAGCCCAACAACCGAGCATAACGGCGCCGCGCAACCCCTCCCGACCGCCAGCAGTTTGTTGTGGACCACCCGGTGTTTCCCCTCGCACCCCCGGGCCCGCTCCGGCACAACCAGCCCATGGCCAAGCTTTATTTCTCCTATTCCGCAATGAATGCGGGCAAATCCACGCTCCTGCTTCAGGCGGCCTATAACTATCGCGAGCGCGGCATGAACGCGCTGCTGTTCACCTCCGGGCTTTACGCCAGTGATGGCGTCGGGCGGATCAGTTCGCGCATCGGCATCTCCGAAGCTGCCGCGCTTTATACCGACGCCGACGATCTCTATCTCGCCATCCACGACGCCACCGAGATCGCCAAGGTCGATTGCGTCTTTGTCGATGAAGCCCAGTTCCTCTCCCCCGAACAGGTCTGGCAACTCGCCCGCGTCGCCGATCGCCTGCGCATTCCGGTGATGTGCTTTGGCCTGCGCACCGATTTCCAGGGCAAGCTCTTTCCCGGCTCGGCCGAACTGCTGGCGATCGCCGATATCCTGCGCGAGATCCGCACCATCTGCTCCTGCGGCCGCAAGGCCACCATGGTGGTGCGTCAAGACCCCTCCGGCCGGGTCCTCACCGCCGGCGACCAGGTCGCCATCGAAAAGTCCGTTTATCTCTCCCTCTGCCGCATGCACTGGGAAGAAGCCGTTGGCCGCTGGCCCGTGAAAGGACCCTCCTCATGATCCCTGTCCAAACCACCCCCGCCACCGAGCCCTCGGGCGCCCTCACCATCCGCACCCTCGCCATGCCGGCCGATGCCAATCCCGCCGGCGATATCTTTGGCGGCTGGGTGATGAGCCAGATGGATATCGCCGGCGCCATCGCCGCTGTAGAACGCGTCGGCGGCCGCGTCGTCACCGTTGCAGTCGAAGCCATGACCTTTATCGCCCCGGTCAAGGTCGGGGATATCCTGTGCGTCTACACCGCCGTTGACCGCGTCGGCACCACTTCGGTCACCATCGCCATCGAAGCCTGGGCCCGGCGCGAGCGGCGCGATGATCGCGTCAAGGTCACCCAGGGCCACTTTGTTTACGTCGCCATGGGCGAAGACGGCCGCAAGCGCACCATTACCTGACTTTTTTCGAACCGGATCGTTCAGCCAGCATTCAGTTGCCATCGGGTCTTATGGACCACGCCGGCCCCAAGCGCCGGCAAGCAAGGGGAGCCCTCGATGAAGTCTGTTCGCCTCGGATTGATCACCACCTTCGCCGCCGTGCTGGCCGGCACTATTGCAGCTGCCGCCGCCCCGGCCAGCGTTTCAACCAATGTCAATGTTCGCTCTGGCCCCAGCACGCAGCATCCCGTGGTTGGTTCTCTCTTTGCCAACAACACCGTAGATGTTGGCCAGTGCAGCGCCGGCTGGTGCCAGATCTCGGCCGGGCATGTTGCCGGCTGGGTCTCGAGCGACTTCGTCGTTATTGGTCGGCAGGCCCAGGCGCAGGTCGCGCCCCGTGGCAATGGCTTTGGCGAACCCGGCTTTGATCTGGAATTCAACTTCGGCGGTCCTGGCCGTCCCTTCCCGCCCCCCCCGCCAGCGCCACCGGCACCCCCGGTCTACGATGATGAGGAAGCCGGCGCCTGCTTTTATACCCGCCCCGATTTCCGCGGTGAGCAGTTCTGCGTCACCGAAGGCGAAACCTATGACTACCTGCCGGGCCTCTGGGACGACAGCTTCCGCTCGGTCGAAATCTATGGCGGCGCCCGGGTGGATGTGTGCCGGGACGAAGAGCTTTCAGGCGCTTGCGCCACGCTGCGGCGCGACACTGCCCGGCTGCCGCGCGAACTCGACCGCCGCATCTCCTCTCTGGACGTTTACTAAGGTCTAAAGAGCATCAGAGTCTTCGTGCCGGCCCGGAACCGTTTGTTTCCATCATCGTTTGATCAACAACAACAACAGCGTCACTGCCGATCGGCCAAATACGGTTGTCGGCCAAGAATATAACAGGAGTTCAAGGATGAACCGCTACAACCGCAAGCTGCTGAAAACCGCGGCTACGGGTATTGCCGTCGCAGCCACCGCCGTGATCGTGTTCCTGCCCGCAGCTGCCCAGGCAGCTCCCGGTACCGTGACGAGCAACATCAATGTGCGTTCGGGCCCTGGCGGCAATTATGGGGTAGTGGACACCGTGCGCGCCGGCACCAATGTGGATGTGCAGCAGTGTGAAGGCTCCTGGTGCTATATCGCCAAGCCCGGCCCGGATGGTTGGGTTTCGGCTCAGTATCTGAGCGCAGGGGGTCGTCCCGTCAATTCCGGCCAGCCCGGCCTGTCCTTCGGCTTCTCCACCGGCCCCGGTGGCCCACAGATCAATATCGGCGTTGGCAATGAAGGCCGCAATCCTCCTGGCCGTCCCCGCCCACCTGCCCCGCCCGTGTATGAGGAAGAGATCGCCGAGGTCTGCTTCTATGATCGCACCCGCTTCCGCGGCGAAAGCCAGTGCCTTGAGGAAGGCGAAAGCGTGCGCAATTTGGGCGGCTTTGCCGACCGCATCTCTTCGATCGACAATCCCGATGGCCTGCGGGTTCAGGTTTGCGCTGAGGTGAACTTCCGCAATTGCCGCACCTATACCACCAGCGCTTCTTCGCTCGGTGACTACGACGACTATATCGCCTCGATCCGCGTGCGCTGATCCCAGGCGGCAGCCATTCCCGGGCGCCATCCAACGATGGCGCCCTTTTTCACATCCAGGATTCCGATAAACCTTGGCCTTGGCCCAGTGCCGCGCTAGTGTCCCCCCGCCCAGCCTTGTTGTGGAACAGCGTCATGCCTTATCTTCTTCGCACTCTCGTTTTCCTCGCCATTGCTGGCGTCTCGCTGGTCACGGGCGCTCTGCCCACGCTCGCCGCCTCCGAATCGGGCAGCCTTGCCTGGACCACCAAGCCCGCAACCCTCCACCAGGGTCCCGGCCGCGAATATCCCATTCTGGGGCAGATCCCGGCCGAACAGCGCATCAAGGTGCTGCGCTGCCAGAAGGTGTGGTGCATGATCGATGGTCCTGGCGGTCGCGGTTGGACCTCGATCCACGCCGTCGATTTCGGCAAGGACCCCCGCGGCATCGAGTGGAACGAATGGACCTTTGAGCGCCCCGCGCCCAAGCAGGTCTGCTTTTACGAGGGCGAGAATTATACCGGCGGCGCGCTCTGCCTCGACCCCGGCACCAAGATCGAAGACCTGCTGCTGATTGGCGCCGACAACCGTTATTCCTCCGTGCGCATCGAAGGCAAAGTCGCCGTCGCCGCCTGCCGCGACCGCTTCTTCCAGAGCTATTGCGAACGCATCACCCACAGCCAGCCCCGCCTCGACCAATACCTCAACAAGGCCCTCTCCTCGATCGAAGTCTACTAACCGCGCGAGCCGCGCTGGCTCCAAGGCCGATGCATCGGGCTCTGCCCTCCCTCCCCCTTGAGGGGAGGGCCGGGGTGGGGGGCCCTCGATTCCATCACCGATCTCCGACCCTCCACTAGAAGTCGCGGCGCACCGGCCCAACCGTGCCCCACCTGACGACCCCCTCCCTCAATCCCTCCCCTCAAGGGGGAGGGAAGCACCAGCCGACGTCCTGCACGAGCTGACAAAACCCCAAAAACCTCACACCTCCGCCTTCTCCTCCGCATCCGCGATCCGATCCATCACCGCTTCGGGCGACACATCCCGCTCGAGCTCGCTGAGCTCGTCATCGGCCTCCGTATGGATATCGAGCTTGCGGGCAATCGCACTCACCAGCTCGATCAGCCGGGTGGTTTCATGCTCGTTGAGCAGACTCACCTGCAGGTCGAGATCGGCCCGGATATTGTCCTCCGCCGCCATCCGGTTCTGATTGATCAGCACGAAGGTGCTGAGGAAAATCGCCTCGACCGACGCTTCCATCGCCAGCACCACCAACGATGGGTCCCAGGGCGGGATGATCGGCAACCATCCCACATTAATGCCGATCCAGAGCCCAAAAAACACGATATGGATATAAACAAACATCATCGAGCCGGCGAATTTGCTGATCGCCGCCGCGGCCCGTTCCTCGAGCGAGGCCGAGCGCGCGCTTTCGCGCCGCCGCTCCATGATGGCATCGATATTGCGCGTCAGCGCGGGGTTTAATCCCTCGGCGGCCTTTTTGGTCGGGCTATTCGCCTCGGGCTGGTTTTGGCTCATCTGCTCGAACTCCGTTGTCGCCGCCACAACGGCCAGCCCTGCCCTTTGTTCATCGGGGCAACCGGCATCAACACTGCGTGCTCCTGCCACCTGCTGTCAGCACCCCCGTTCCGTCTCCGTTCGCGACCTGCTAAGACGGGGAACGTTGCAATTTGCGGCACCGTTTCCCACATCAGGTGCCTTCCCGAGCATTGGTGTCTTATGGCCGACAAGTCCGCACGTCCCGGCAAAGCCGAATTTTCCATCGACGACTTCCTGGGCGAGATCGAAAAGGCCGAGGACCTCGCCGCCAGCAAACCCCTCTACGCCGAGCGCATGCGCAACAAGCGCGCGCTTGATCGCGCCGATCAGGCCGCCGCCGCTGCCGCTGAGGACGCCGCCAGGGAAGCGGCCAAACCAAAAACCGCGCTCGAAAAGCGGCGCACCACCAAGTCCTCGCACGACACCGTCACCGGCATGTCGCCCAAGACGGGCAAGACCAAGATCAATTCCGTCGTCCGCCCCGATTTCTCCGGCATGGGCGAAGCCCCCCAGGCCGGCTTTGGCCACGTCCCCTCCGCCAAGGCGCTGAGCGCCCGCAAGCTCACCGGCGCCCCTCATCCTGAGGAGGCGCAAAGCGCCGTCTCGAAGGACGCCGATCCCGACGCCACCGCCGAAATCCGCGCGGCCCTGACCGCCGCCACCAAGAAGGCCAAGGCGAAAAAGAACGAGGACGTCTCCAACGCTCAGACCGTGGGCGTCACCGCCACCGTCAAGGCGCTCGAACAGATCATCCTGCATGGCCGCAAGGAAGTGGAAGGCTCCTCCCCCTGGATGCCCCACAAGGCGCAGAACCGCCTCGAAAAACGCGCGCCCCGCCGCCCCTTCCGCATGGTCACCGACTACCAGCCCGCCGGCGACCAGCCCACCGCCATTGCCGAACTGGTGGAAGGCATCGAGAACGGCGAAACCGACCAGGTCCTCCTCGGCGTCACCGGTTCGGGCAAGACCTTCACCGCCGCCCAGGTGATCGCGCGCACCAATCGCCCGGCGCTGATCCTCGCGCCCAACAAGACCCTCGCCGCCCAGCTCTATGGCGAGTTCAAGTCGTTCTTCCCCGACAACGCCGTCGAATATTTCGTGTCCTATTACGACTACTACCAGCCCGAGGCCTATGTGCCGCGCACGGACACCTATATCGAAAAGGAATCCACCATCAACGAGCAGATCGACCGCATGCGCCACTCGGCGACCCGGGCGATCCTCGAGCGCGACGACGTCATCATCATCTCCTCGGTCTCGTGCATCTACGGCATCGGCTCGGTGGAAGACTACACCGCCATGACCATCGATGTGCAAAAGGGCGAAAAGATCGACCAGCGCGAGCTGCTCGCCAAGCTCGTCGCCCTGCAATACAAGCGCGGCGACACCGGCTTTGTGCGCGGCACCTTCCGGGTGCGCGGCGACACGGTCGAACTCTTCCCCGCCCACTATGAAGCCGCTGCCTGGCGCATTACCCTCTTTGGCAACGAGATCGAATCCATCACCGAATTCGATCCCCTCACCGGCAAGAAGTCGGCCGACCTCACCTTCATCCGCGTCTTCGCCAACAGCCACCACGTGACGCCGCGCACCACCATGAACCAGGCGATCAAGCTGATCCGCGCCGAGCTCAATGCGCGCCTGCAGGAGCTCAACGGCGCCGGCCGGTTCCTCGAAGCCCAGCGCCTCGAGCAGCGCACGCTCTTTGATCTCGAGATGATGGAAGCCACCGGCTCTTGCGCCGGCATCGAGAACTATTCGCGCTACTTCTCGGGCCGCAAGCCCGGCGAGCCGCCCCCGACCCTCTTCGAATATCTCCCCGACAACGCCCTCGTTTTTGTCGACGAATCCCACGTCACCATCGGCCAGCTCGGCGCCATGTATCGCGGAGACCTCCGGCGCAAGGCGACGCTGGCCGAATATGGCTTCCGCCTACCCTCCTGCATGGACAACCGCCCGCTCCGCTTCGAGGAGTGGAACGCCATGCGCCCGCAATCGGTCTATGTTTCGGCCACGCCCGGCTCCTGGGAAATGGACCAGACCGGGGGCGTTTTTGCCGAACAGGTGATCCGCCCCACCGGCCTCATCGATCCGCCCGTCGAAATCCGCCCGGCCAAAACCCAGGTCGATGACGTCATCGACGAAATTCGCCAGGTCAGCAAAACCGGCTACCGCACGCTCTGCACCGTCCTCACCAAGAAAATGGCCGAGGACCTCACCGAATACATGCACGAACAGGGCATCCGCGTGCGCTACATGCACTCGGACATCGACACCATCGAGCGCATCGAGATCATCCGCGACCTGCGCCTCGGCGCCTTCGACGTCCTTGTCGGCATCAACCTCCTGCGCGAAGGCCTCGACATTCCCGAATGCGGCCTTGTCACCATTCTCGATGCGGACAAGGAAGGCTTTCTGCGCTCCGAAACCTCGCTGATCCAGACCATCGGCCGCGCCGCGCGCAATGTCGACGGGCGGGTGATCCTTTACGCCGACAACATCACCGGCTCCATGGAACGCGCGCTCGCCGAAACCAATCGCCGCCGCGAAAAGCAGATCGCCTATAACGAGGAACACGGCATCACGCCGCAATCGGTGCGCTCCAACATCCACGACATCGTCGACAGCGTCTACGAGCGCGACCACGTCACCGTCTCGATCGGCAAGGGCCGCGACGGCAAGGAACAGCTCGCCGTGGGCGAAAACCTCGCCGCCGTCCTCAAAGACCTCGAACGCGCCATGCGCGAAGCCGCCACCAACCTCGAATTCGAAAAGGCCGCAAGGCTCAGGGACGAGATCAAGCGCCTCAAGGAAATGGAACTGGATACCCTTTCGGGCGAGGTCTCTTAGTCACCTACCGCGCGGTCTAGCTCCAGCCCCTCGGCTCCTGGCCTCCCTCCCCCTTGAGGGGAGGGCCGGGGTGGGGGTCCGTCGGCTCCTTCACCAAACTCCGAGCAGCCACCGCCAAAGAGCCCACAGCTCCCGGCACCACAGAGCCCTCCTCCACGACCCCCTCCCTCAATCCCTCCCCTCAAGGGGGAGGGAAGCCCAAACCCAGCCGCTCCTGCCCTCAACGAGAGCCCCCAATCCCATCGACTCCTGCCCTCCCTCCCCCTTGAGGGGCTTCGAGCCGTCCGCCAAAGCGGCGGATCGCTCCAGTGGAGCGATCCGAGGTGAGAAGGCCATGAGAGCTACGCTCGAATGGCCAAGGGGTGGGGGTCCGTCGGCGCCTTCACCGAACTTAGAGCAGCCCCACTGCCAAGAGATCACAGTCCCCGGCACCACCGTGCCCTCCTCCACGACCCCCTCCCTCAATCCCTCCCCTCAAGGGGGAGGGAAGCCCCAACTCATCCGCTCCTGCCAACAACGAGAGCCCCAGACCCTCGAATGGCGAAGGGTCGGGGCCCTCGCTGGCCCCGATCCCTCCCCCAAAAACCCACCCAAAACTGTCGGCCCCCAACACCCCCGCGCGTCCTATGCTGCCGAACCCGGAGCCAGGTTTATGCCCCAACCCGCCCCCGCCAGCGTCGATCTCTATCTCGCCGCCCAGCCGCCCGAGGCGCGCGCCATCCTCGAGCGCCTGCGCGCGATCATCCACCGCGCCGCGCCTGAAGTGGCGGAGTCGATCAAATACGGCATGCCGCTGTTTCGGTGGAACGAGCGCTATCTCTATCTGGGCGCCTGGAAGCACCATATCGGCCTCTACCCGATCCCGCCCCTCCCCCCGGAGCTGGAACCCGCCCTCGCCCCCTTCCGCGCCCACAAGGACACGGTGCAGTTCAGGTACACGGAGCCGGTGCCATATGAGGTGTTTGAGCGGTTGGTTGGAAACTAACTCACAGAAGAAATCTATTGGTTATGGATCAAGTAGACCAAGTTGGCCGAGTGACATCTCACCAGCTTTTCCAACAATGATGTGGTCATCCACCCTAATGTCGAAGGCAGCTGCCGCAGCAACAAGCTCCTGGGTACGCGTGACATCCGCCGACGAGGGAGAAGGATCGCCGGACGGGTGGTTATGGACTAGAATCATGCTGCGGGCGGAAAGGTCTAGAGCACGCCTAACCACCTCGCGAGGGTACACTGGCGCATGGTCCACGGTCCCCTTGTGCAATAGTTCATCGGCGATAAGCTTGCCCCAGGGGTCGATAAAGAACACTCGAAAATGTTCAACCTCCTCAAAAGCCATGGTTACGTGCAGGTAATCGCGAAGAAGCTGGCTTTGGTTCGGTACAAGGCGCTTGTCGAAGTTGATCCTACCCTGTGCCGTGCAAAGAGCGATGTCCCTGACTGCTCTCAGTAAGGCTAGAACGTCATCGGTGACACCATCCACTTCCGTGAGTCTGTTTGCAGAAGCTGAAAGGGTGGCCGGGAGGGAACCAAACCTGGACATTAGTCGGGACACCAGGGCCGAAGCGTTCACATCTGGCACAACATGCATCAGTATTTCCAAAAGCAGTCTCTCTTGCTGAGCCCCGCTCCAGAATGAACAATAACTGGCCCTAGCTGATCGCGGCATCTTGCCTCCAAAACGGCTAAAACAACAATCTCACAACCCGCGCGTATGACTTGCCGCAGGACACTAAACCTGGACTACGACCCTTCAAGCTAAGAGTTCTAGAATGATATTGGACTAGAAGACGACGGTTCCGAACTAAGAATCCCCATTTTCCGAAACGAGAGATGTTCCGAACTACCGATAATCATTCTCTCAATGACAAAGATGTTGAGCAGCCCCGCAATGGCTACCAACTTCTTAGTCAGCCGAATTTCTGCTTCTGATGGGTAGTCTACTTCTGAATTAGTTATCTGAATCAGGATCATGCTACTCGCCGAAAGCTCGAGTGCACGCCTTATAAGTTGTACAGGGGAGAACGATGAACGAGTAGCGACTTCTGCGTGCAGGATTTCATCAGCGATCAACCTCTGCCTCCTGTCGGAGAACAGAACTCTCGTTCCCCTCGTATCCCCCACTGTCATCGTTCTTTGTAGATAATCTAAAAGCTCGCTGATCGAACTCAGCCGAGGACTATTGAGTTCAATACGATTGCGAGCCATTCCCGCAGCCACTTTCTTGACGGTCTTGAGCAAGGAAGCGAGGTCACCAGTTACGCCGTTCACCTCACTTAGGCGCAAGGCAGAAGCGGACAGCGCGAGCGGGAGCGAGCCAAATCGTTCTATTATGCTTGATGCAACACTACTTGCGTCACTCACCCCTACCCCTTGCATGAGCTGCTCAAGAAGTTCTTTATGGGACATCAAACTTCGCGGGTAGTAATGCTGACTTAGTTTCTCAGTCGGTGAATGCATTCGTCACCTCCAAAACTAAGCACAAGTTATTACGTATAACTCACCCGAGCAAGTATAACCTCGCTTTAACAATGTTCTTTGTTAACTCCGCCCAGGAAGACATATTGGCCCACAGCTCGGCGGGGAGCTTATCCCCGCCTACTACCCCTTCGCTCACACTCGTGGCTCCATCACTCCGGAGCCGCCCATGCCCATTCCCGACAAAACCATCCCCTTTGCCAATCTGGCCCGCTACGAGGCCGTGCGCCCGCGCCTGCAGAACTTCGTCGCGCGGCTCAAAACCCTGGGTGAACCCGACCAGCCCGCCTCTCCAGTCGAAAAAGCCCTCGCGGCCGAGCTGATCCGGGAAACCCGTCGAACCACCTCGCGCGACGGCTTTGGCCGCGCCCTGCCCCTGCTGCAGCCCGGCGCACCGCACACCCGGGCGGCGCTGCTCGAAAAGCTGGCGGAAGCGGAAACAGCGCTCGGGGGCTTTGCGGCTCTTTATTGCCGGGGCGAGGGCGAGGACGCGCCGCGCTGGCGGCTCGACCCCTGATTTTTTTGGCCTTTGGAGGGTCGTTCAGGGCGCGGGGAAACGCGTTCACAACGCGTTCAGAACCCGTTCAGTTCGGGACCCCGGTCGTTCACTTATCCCCGCCCCTGCCAGGCCATGCGATAGTGTCTCCATTCCCGCCGAAAACACGCGGCGCCGACGAAGCGCCGGGCGGGAGGTGTGGACTGTTCGGGGTCGCCCGGACAGCCGTGGTTGTGCCGACTACCGGCCGGTTCCTGGCCCGTTTGCCCCCAAAAGATCGGGAGCGGCGGGCCGGCAAACCCCTCCCTCCGGGGAAGCCGCTCGAGGCGCTACGGTCCAAAAATCCACGCGTGCAGTGCGGTTTTGGCCTCACTCTTTTGACCACCCCGATGAGGCGAAAGCCGCACCGTGCCGTGCCTGCCCCGCTCCCAAAATCCCGCGCGGCGTCCGGCCGGGCGGCGTCCCCGCTTGCCTGCAACCCAAGCCCCCTCCGCCCCGTTCGGTTGGCAACGCAACAAGGGAGCCAAATATGGCCAACGACCAGCAGCACACCGACAAAACCCCGGACGAAGTTGAAGATCGCATCTGGGAGCTGATGAAAAAGATCGATTTTTGCATGTTCACCACCTGGAACGGCACCGAACAGCGCTCGCGGCCCCTGTCGGCGCGCGTGTTCCGCGACGAGCATGCCGTGTATTTCCTCGTGGATGCCAATGGGCACAAGAATATCGAGATCGAGCAATATCCGCAGGTGTCCTGCGCCTTTGCCGATAACTCCGGCCACAAATATGTGGCGATGAATGGCCTTGCCTTGCTCAGCAATGACCGTGCCAAGATCAAGGACCTCTGGAGCGACATGGACAAGGCCTGGTGGGACGACGAAAACGATCCCGATATCCGCCTGCTGACCGTGCGCCCCGACGGCGCCGAGCTCTGGGACAGCCCCAACCAGCTGGTCGCCACCGCCAAAATGCTCACCGCCGCCGTCACCGGCGCCAAACCCAGCTTTGGCGACAACGCCAAGGTGGATCTTTAGGCCCCAGGGCCGTTCGGGCTGGCTTACAACCAGCCCGACAATTCCCGCCGCACCATGGCCTCGATCATGTCCATGCCACCCGGCGAGTCGTTGAGGCACGGGATATAGGCAAATTCCTCGCCCCCCGCCTCCATGAAGGTTTCGCGCCCCTGCATGCTGATTTCTTCCAGCGTTTCGATGCAGTCCGCGGAAAACGCCGGCGCGAGGATGGCGATTTTTTTAATCCCCTTGCCCGGCAGCGCCGCTAAAGTCACATCCGTATAGGGCTCGAGCCACTTGGTCGGCCCGAAGCGGCTTTGGAAGGTGACCATCAGCTTTTCTTTGGGCCAGCCCAGATATTCGCGCACCAGCCGCGTCGTCTTGTAGCACTGGCAGTGATAGGGGTCGCCGCGCTCCAGATACTCCACCGGCATGCCATGGTAGGAGGTGATCACCAGGTCCGGCTCGAAGGGCAAGGCGGCGACGCCGTCGCGGATCGAATTTCCCAATGTTTCAATATACTTAGCGTCTTCGAAATAGGCCGGAGCCGTGCGCACGGCCGGCTGCCAGCGCATCTCGCCCAGCGCATCGAACGCCTTGTCATTGGCGGTCGCCGTGGTGGTCGCCGAATATTGCGGATACAGCGGCACCAGCAAGATCTTGGTGCAGCCCTGCGCCTGCAGCTTTTCGAGCACGCTCTTGGTGGAAGGATTGCCATAGCGCATGGCATAATCCACCACCACGCCCTCGCCCGACATCCGGTCGGCCAGCGCCTCGGTCTGGTTGCGCGTGATCACCCGCAGCGGGCTTTCATTGGTGCGCTGGTCCCAGATCTGGGCATAGGCATGCCCGCTTTTCTGCGGCCGGAATGAAAGGATCACGAGGTTGAGGATCGGCCACCACAACCATTTCGGCGTCTCGATCACCCGCGGATCGCTCAAGAATTCCTTGAGATAGCGCCGTACGCTCCAGTAATCGGTCGCGTCGGGCGTGCCGAGATTGAGCAGCAAGACGCCGATCTTTTGCTCTGGCACAGGCGGATGGTTGGGCGGCAGGTGATCGGACATGTCAGCCAGTTTGGAAGGATTCTAGGCTGGCGCACCATAGTTCTTCCTGCCGCGCGCGCAAGGCGGCGATGGGTCGCGCTAAAGGCTCGCCAGCAACAAAACCACCCCAAATCCCAGCACCGCAAAGGCGCCGAGCAGCTCGGCCCACCACACAATACTCACAGTAACGGGATTCTCAGCACCCCCGAGGCGTCTGGCGAGGCCTTTTGCGCCTACCGCGACGCTGGCCAATGCCGCAACCGTGATCGCCGTACCCAGCCCCATCAGGAATACAGCCGCTATGCCGGCCGCCAGCACGCCTTGCGACAGGGCAAACACCATCACCACCAGCGCCCCCGAACAGGGCCGCAACCCAACCGCCAGCACCACGGCAAGCTGTTCACGCCAGCCGCCGCTCGTTGCCTGCGGCGCTACAATATGCGCGTGCCCATGAGCAACATTGCTATGCGCGTGTGCATGCCCGTGCCCGTGCGCATGATCATGATCGTGATGATGATGATCGTGATCGTGATCGTGATCGTGATCGTGATCGTGCCCCCAGCCCAGCAGCTTGCGCAACACCAACCACAAGCCCAGCAGGGCAATCAGCGCATAGGAGCCGACGCCGATCCAGTTGGCGGCATTGCCCATGGCGAGGCTCGTCATCCCCAGCGCACCGGCAGCCACGAGCACCAATGCAACGGCCACAACCGATTGCAGCATTGCCGAAACCACGCTCAAGCGGATGCCGCGGCGCAGCTGGGTCTCGTTGGCCAGCATATAGGATGAAATCACCACCTTGCCATGCCCCGGCCCGGCTGCATGAAACACTCCATAAAGGAAACTGAGACCACCCAGCAGCCAGAATGCCGTCCAGTCGCTGCGCACAGCAGCAAGCGAGGCCGTCATGGCCTGGTAGAAGTTCCTTTGCTGCTCCTGCAGCCAGCCGAAAAAGCCGGACCGCGGCAGCGACAAGCTCGGCTCTGCGGGTGGGCCTCCAAATGGCGTGGCCGGCCGGGCCTGCGCCATGGCTTCAGCCGCCTGGACAGCGCTGGCAGGCTCAACCCCCGCGCCACCTGCTGGGCAGGTGATCCGGATCAACCCTTGCGTGCCGCGCATCGCGGCGGCGAGATCCGGTGGCAGTTCGAGCACATCGGGCCCGAGGGCGTAGAGGCGCTCCTCGACTGCCCGATCCATTGGCCGAGGCGGCTCGACAGCGGCAGCACAACCGGCTGGAGCGTTCTCTAGGTGCACACTGCCGGCACCGGGAACGGTGATCGCGACGTAATATTCTGGATCATAGATGCCCAATTCAAATCCGTCCCGGACCTCCTCTGGGGTTTCCGCCAGGACGGAATAGCTGAGGGTCGTTTTGCCGTCCGCATAAACCATGCGCTGGTCGCCCGCGGCCTCCCAGGCCATGGGCGCATCCTGCGCGCCGGCAAAGGTGTAAAACCCGAATTCCGCGAGTCCAGCCAGGTTCTCGTCGGCAAGCTCCTGCAACTCCTCCGGACTGGTAACCCCATCACCATCGGTGTCGAGGCCTTGAACTACCCAGCTGGAGAAAGCGGCATCAAAGGTCCAGTCGTGGCGCAAACCCGACACGGCGCCATTGCCATCAAAGACAATGGTGACTTGGGCGTCGATGAAAATATGGGGATGCGCGGCCGCCGGTATTGCGCCGATCAGCACCAGGCTGGCTGAGGCCAGAAGGCGTTTGACGGTGCGGCGAATGGTGGGCACGTTCATAAGATCAGGCAATAGGGTGAACCGCAAACCAGTCTACCAAGTGGTCGATTAGGGCGCGCACCTTGCCCGCCAAATGCCGGCGATGCGGATAGACCGCTTGCAGTGTCTGCCCGGTGGGCAGAAATTCAGTCAGCACGGGCGTCAATTCCCCTTTGGCCACGACCGGGTCGGCCAGATAAGAAGGCAGCACAACAAAACCAAGGCCCATCGTGGCCGCTCGTCGCGCCGCCAAGGGTGAGTTGACCCGCAGCGGCCCGGTCACTGGCACCGATATGGTCCGCCCCTCTTCGGTGAAGCGCCAGTTCGATTGCCCCTGCAGGTTTACGTCAACGATGCAGGGCAGCTTGCGCAGATCCTCAGGATGTTGTGGCGTGCCGTGGCTCTTGAGCAGCGCCGGAGCGGCGCCCACCACCACATGCATGTCAGCAATCTTGCGGGCGATCAGCGAGCTATCGGCCATAGTTGAGATGCGCAGTGCAACGTCGATGCCTTCGTCAACAAGGTCGACATAGCGGTCCTCCAGCCGCAAATCGAGCGTCACCTTGGGGCACTTGAGGAGATAGGAAAAGATCGCGGGAGCCAGCGTATCTTCGCCGAAGTTGCGCGGCGCCGACACGCGCAGCATGCCGCGGGGCTCGGCGGTCTGGTCGGTGATGGTTGCGTCGAGCTCGTCCAGCTGTTGCAGCAGCGCGCTGGCTTCCCGGTAATAAGCTTCGCCAGCTTCGGTGAGGCTGAGCTTGCGTGTGGTTCGGTTCATCAGCCGGACGCCGAGGTAATCCTCAAGATCAGTGACATATTTGGACAGCAGTGCCTTGGAGCGTCCATGCTCTCGCGCTGCCGAAGAGAAGCCGCCGGCGTCGAACACCTGCACGAAGGCACGAATGCGGGCGAGATCTTGGGTCATGGGCTCCGAACGCACACAGCAGGCTCGGATGTCGGCATAAACTATCCGGTACAAGCGAACAACAAGCCGTCTTGGCCGTTGCACGATTAACGATAGGATGCTTGCTTGTTCGACGTATCCAAGGAGTTCGGACTATTTTCCCACTCATGGCCAAACCCACATCCAGTTCCACGCTGTACCGGCTCATCGAAGCGGGTCAGTTGGCGCATAAAGCCTTACTGACTCCGTTGCTGGAACGCGGATTGGAGCCGGGGGATGACGCCGTGCTCTTTATTCTCGGACGGGCAGCGACGCTCGAAAGCGATCTTGCCAGCGAACTAGGGTTGGACGAAGCCAGCCTGGCTCCTCGCCTGCGCCGGTTGATCGAGCGCGAGCTTGTCGGCCAGCAGGCGGTCGGGCCGGAGCTGGCAGTTGGGGTCGCCTTGACCGAGCGTGGGATCCGGATCCGCAACAATCTCGCCGACCACTGGGCCCAGCTCGAGGAAGCGCTGATCGGTGAGCTCAAGCCCAAGCAGCGCAAGAAGCTGGCCAACACACTTAAGCGCTTCGTTGAGCTGCTGACCCTCTAAGCTACCAAGATGACTGCGGTATTCAGCTTGGGTTCATCGGCAATGGTGTTCTCTGCCGCCATCGGCAGGTGATGCCGGACGACAAGAGGAGTGGAGCAAATGGCCTTAAACAAGAAGCTCTTGGCTAGCGGTTTCGCTGCTTTGGCGCTGCTGGGAACCACGGTAGCAGCTTCCGCAGCCCCCGCATTTGCCAGCGCCAATGTGAATGTGCGCTCGGGCCCTGGCACCGGCTATGCCGCAGTAGACAGCCTGCAGCGCGGTCAGCCGGTGGATATCGATTACTGCCGAGGTAGCTGGTGCTATGTAACCAAGCCCGGTCCAGATGGGTGGGTTTCCGCCAGCTACCTGGAACGCGGCCGCGATCGGGGCCCTGGCTGGGATGATCGTGGCTGGGACCGCCCGCGCGGGTGGAATCCTCCCCCGCCGCCCCGCTGGCACCCGCCCCGTCCGCCGCGTCACTATGACGACTATCGGCCCTATCGGGTGTACCCAGCCGAGCCGGACGCAAGCTTCTGCTTCAACGGCCCCAATGGTTACTTCTGCGCCGGCAGCTAGCCCGGCTGGAGCGCCGCCCCTAGGCGGCGCTCCTTTTACTCGACTCGCAAGCGCTCCACATCGATCCCATGCCGCTCCAGCGGCTCGCGCATGCGTCGCGACAGGAACTCGTTGAGACCATAGACGGCGAGCGCACCCACCCCGAGAGCGATGGCAAAGCCCCGCAGTCCGTCCTGGTTGGCTGCAACAATGGCACAAAACAGCGAAGCGCCCGCGACACCTAGCAGCGTCCAGCCCTTGCGCTCGCCCGCCACCCGCAGATTGCGGGCGCCGGAGTGCAGGAGGTCGCGCAGCTCACTGTCGCTCATTGCCGCCAGCGTGGGGTTGCTGCGCTCGCGTCGGATGGTCTCGATATAGGCATCCACCCGCCGCAGCGTCAGCGCTTCGCGTCGGTCCGTGCCTTTGCCGCCAGCGAAGAGCTTCAGCCCGCCTCCAACAAGCAACAACACCAGCGCCAGTTCGATCAGCCAGATCATCACCCCTTCTCCTCTGCCTTCAGTCCTTGCCCGGCAAAATGGGTTCAACGGCCACCCGCTTGCGCCAGCTTTCACGCGCCATCACCACCAAGCCCGCGGCAACAATGATGGCGGCGCCCAGCAGCGAGATGAAGTCAATCATGTGCCCGAACACAAGCACCGAAAGCACAATGGCCCAGGGCAGCGAAAAGTAGTTGAACGGTTGCACAACGCTTGCGGGCGCCAGGGTCAGCGCCTGGACCATCAGCCCGTGCCCGATACAGGTAGTCGCCATGATGACGAGCACCAGCCCAACGTCTGGCCAAGCCATGGGCTGCCAGAAGAACACGCCAACTCCGCTGGACAACACTAGTCCGACAAAACCGGTATAGGCCATGCTGGTCGCCGCGCTGTCGTGCCGGCTGACCTTGCGCGTAATCACGATATAGAGCGAATACAGTGATGCTGAAGCCAGGGCATACAGCATCCCCCAGTCAAGGGGCAGGCCACCCGGGCGCACGATGATCATCGCCCCGGAAAAACCCACACCAACCGCAACAAGGCGGAAAACGCCGACCTTTTCACCCAGGATGGGAATGGCAAACAAGGTCACCATCAGCGGGTAAACCAACGAGATAGCCTGCAGTTCGGCCAAAGGGACTGACCGCAAGGCCATGGCGAAAAACCAGATCTCCACGATCAGCAGCGTGCCGCGCAGAAGCTGCCAAAGAGGCACCTTGGACGACAGCGCCTGCCGCAGGGGCGCCTGCCGCAGCACCAGCACCAGCGAGAAGGCAGCAAAGCCCCAGAACCGCAGCATCGTGGTTTGGAACGGGGAGTAGTTTTGTACCAGCACCTTGGAGATGGCATCCTGCACGCCAAACACCGCGATGGTGATGAGCGTCAGCATCATGGCTCGTCCGATTTGATCAGGCTTGGACTGGGCTATGACAGCGGACATGACGACGGCTCGCGCAAGATGGGAGCACCGCCGGCCGGCGCCTTCCGGCGTGAGCCATAGCGCAAGCGGTGAGTGCGCGCCACCGGACACTCGCCTCGCAGCTTTCCTCGCTGGCTTGTAAAATCCTGCCTACGCACCATGTTCTTGTGTGGTTGAAGCAGGCGGCAGAAGCGGCCTATGGTCCCTTCCCGTCCCCTAGCCCAGCACTTATGAAGAATCACTCAGTTTTGCCGCCCTCTCCTCCTGTCGCCCTGGTGACCGGCGCCAGCGATCGCATCGGCGCTGCAATTGCCCGCGTGCTGGTGCAGGCAAACCACAAGGTTGTGGTTCACTATCGCTCGGGCGCACAAAAGGCGGAGCAACTCTGCCGCGAGCTCAACCGCACCGGCTCGGCCATTGCCGTTAAGGCCGATCTGGCCGTGCGCACCGAACGCGCCAACCTTGTTGCAGCCGCAACTGCCGCCTTTGGTCCGCTCACGGTGCTGGTCAACAATGCTTCGGTGTTCGAGCCCGACAGTGCGCGTGACGTAGACGAAGCCCTGTGGGACACCCATTTCGCCCTGCACGCCGAAGCGCCGGTGTTTCTGGCCCGTGACTTTGCCGCGCAACTGCCCGAGGGCACTCGCGGCAACATCGTCAACATCGTCGACGAGCGGGTGCTGCACCCCTCACCTGCCTATTTCAGCTACACCCTGTCCAAGGCCGTACTGTGGACGGCAACCCGCACCCTGGCGCAGACCTTCGCGCCAACTATCCGCGTCAATGCGGTCGGTCCTGGCCCCGTCATGCCTCATGCCGGGCAGAGCGCGGAAGAGTTCGCGCGAGAGATCGCGAACCTGCCGCTGCAGGCGCATGCCGGCGCTCAAGGCATCGCCGATGCCGTACTCACCTTGCTCAACAACCCGTCCATGACCGGCCAGATGCTGTTGCTCGATGGTGGCGAGCATCTCCAATTTCTGCCCCGAAACGCTGCTACGCCCCGAAGATGACCGACGACACCCCAACCGGCGCCCCGCAGGCATGCGGCCCCGAAGTGATCCGTGCCTTTGTGCGCACCCTCCCGGCCGCGCCTGGCGTTTACCGCATGCTCGATTCGAGCGGCGAGGTGATCTATGTCGGCAAGGCGCGCAGCCTCAAGGCACGAGTCTCTAACTATACCCGACCTGAGGCCCTGCCGGTGCGCATCCAGCGCATGGTGGCGGCAACCTGCTCGATGGAGTTCGTGCGCACCGAGACCGAGAGCGAGGCCCTGCTGCTTGAGGCCAACCTCATCAAGCGGCTCAAGCCCCGGTTCAACGTGCTGCTGCGCGACGACAAGAGCTTCCCCTATATCCTCATTGCCACCGACCACGAGGCGCCCGAGCTGATGAAGCACCGCGGCACCCGGCGGCGCCAGGGGCACTATTTCGGCCCCTTTGCTTCGGTGACTGCCGTCAACCGCACCATCGCAAGCCTGCAAAAGGCGTTTCTGCTGCGCAACTGCTCCGACAGCTTTTACGCCGCCCGGACTCGCCCATGCCTCATGCACCAGATCAAGCGCTGCTCGGGGCCATGCACGCGCGAGATCTCCCTAGCCGACTATGGCGAGCTCGTGCACGAGGCCAAGGAGTTCCTCAGCGGCCGCTCGCAAAGCGTCCGCGATCATCTGCAAAAGGACATGAATGAGGCCGCCGAAGCGCTTGATTTCGAACGGGCGGCATTGCTGCGCGATCGCCTCTCGGCTTTGGCGCTGATCCAGTCGCAAGGCGATGCCACCGCCAAGAGCGTCGAGGAAGCCGACGTCTTTGCCATCCACCACGAGGGCGGCCAGTTCTGCGTTCAGGTGTTCTTTTTCCGCGCCTTCCAGAACTGGGGCAATCACGCATTCCGCCCCCGCGCCGACGCCAGCATGTCCGATGCCGAGGTGCTCGAAGCCTTTGTCAGCCAGTTCTACGAGTCACGGACGCCGCCCAAGCTGGTGCTGCTGAGCCACGAGCTCAGCGAACCCCAGCTCATGGAAGAGGCCCTGTCCTCTCGCGCCGACTACCGGGTCCGCGTGCAGACGCCACAGCGCGGCGAAAAACGCGACCTCGTCAATCACGCCCTCAACAATGCCCGCGAGGCACTTGGTCGCCAACTGGCGGAGGGCGCCACCAACCGCACCTTGCTTGAAGGTGTTGGCGAGATCTTTGGCCTCCAGGAAGTGCCGCGCCGCATCGAGGTCTACGACAACTCCCACATCTCGGGCACCAATGCCGTAGGCGCCATGATCGTGGCGGGCGAAGAGGGCTTTTCCAAAAAGCACTACCGTACCTACAACATCCGCTCCACCGACATCACCCCCGGCGACGATTTCGGCATGATGCGCGAAGTTCTCACCCGCCGCTTCAGCCGGCTTGCCGCCGAAAGCCCCGACGACGCGGAGGACGAAGCGACCGGCATGCCCGATTGGCCCGATGTCGTATTCATTGACGGTGGTGCCGGCCAGCTTAATGCGGTGCGCGAGGTCATCGCCAAGCTGAACCTGCCCAAGGACGTGACCTTTATCGGCATTGCCAAGGGCGAGGAGCGCGATGCCGGCCGCGAAAAATTCTTCATGGAAGGCCGGGATGCCTTCATGCTCCCTCACCGCGATCCGGTGCTGTATTATGTGCAGCGCCTGCGCGACGAAGCCCACCGCTTCGCCATCGGTACTCACCGGGCCCGCCGCAAGAAGGACGTGGTCAAGAACCCCCTCGACGAGATCGAGGGTATCGGGCCCACCCGCAAGCGGGCCCTGCTCAATCATTTCGGTTCAGCCAAGGCGGTGGGCCGGGCTTCCTTGCAGGACTTGGCAGCAGTGCCGGGAATCTCCGATCAAATGGCGCAGATGATCTACGACCATTTCAACCGCGTGGAGTGAGAGCTCCGGGATGCAGCCTTAGCCATAAGACTGAGCTCAAGGCCCTCGACTCCTCCCGAAACCCGCGCTAAGCTTTCGGTCATGATCAGCGCCGCCACCTTCTCGTTTTGGTATTTTAGCTATCCGCTCCCGGCGGAGGCTACCGCGCGCTTGCACTGATCCCGACACGATCCAGTCAAACCCGAAGCCAGCCGCCCCCAACAGGCGGCTTTTTTGTTGGCCGCCTTCCCCTACCGAGGACCAACAATTGCTCAAATCAACTGACGACCTGCGCATCACTGCCATCGCCGAGATTGCGACCCCCATCGAGGTGATGCGCCAGCATCCCCGTACCGATGCCGCCACCCGCACCGTGCTGAGCGCCCGCCACCAATTCAGCAACATCCTCAAGGGCAGCGATGACCGCCTCGCCGTTGTCGTTGGCCCCTGCTCCATCCACGATCCTCTGGCCGCCATGGACTACGCGCGCAGGCTGGCGGCGCTGCGGGACCAGCTCGGCGATCGCCTGCAGCTGATCATGCGCGTCTACTTCGAAAAGCCCCGCACCACCGTGGGCTGGAAGGGTCTCATCAACGATCCCAATCTCGATGGCTCCTTCGACATCGATACCGGCCTGCGCACCGCCCGCAACCTTTTGCTCGAGATCAACAATCTCGGGCTCCCGGCGGCGTGCGAATTCCTCGACATGACCACCCCGCAATACATCGCTGACCTTGTGTCCTGGGCGGCCATCGGCGCCCGCACCACCGAGTCGCAGATCCATCGCGAACTCGCCTCTGGCCTGTCCTGCCCAGTAGGGTTCAAGAATGGCACCGATGGCAACACCAAGATCGCCTTCGACGCGGTCAGTTCCGCCCGCGAACCCCACCACTTCCTGGCCGTCACCAAGTCGGGCCGCTCCGCCGTCGCCACCACCACCGGCAATCCGGACTGCCACATCATCCTTCGTGGCGGCAAAGCGCCGAACTATGACGCCGCCAGCGTGGCACTCGCCGCCGACCAGGCCGGCAAGTCCGGCCTGCCGGCGACCATCATGATCGATGCCAGTCACGCCAACTCGTCCAAGAAGCCCGAAAAGCAGCCCGAAGTGCTGCGCGATGTCGGCCTGCAGGTCGCCAGCGGTGATCGCCGCATCATCGGCGTCATGGTCGAATCCAACCTGGTTTCCGGCCGTCAGGACCTCGTGCCCGGCCAGGACCTCGTTTATGGCCAGTCGATCACTGATGGCTGCATAGATTGGGACACGACGGTCGCCGCACTCAGCCATCTGGCCGATGCTGTCACCGCTCGCCGCCACGCGACCAACCAGCAGGTCGCCTGAACCTGCCGCGCTGCGCCCGGGGCCACAGGGCCGCAACTGCATCAACTGGACGCGCCTCGACTCTTGACCGGTCGGGCGCCTTCCTGTCTTGTTCGCCCATGGCCAAGTCCCAGATCACCTCCATCCCGAACCTCATCACCATCGCGCGCATCTTTGCGATCGTGCCGATCGCCTGGCTGGTGATGACCGGCGACCAAAACTTGCGTGCCGTGGCACTGGTGCTATTCATCGTTGCGGCGGCCAGCGACTGGGTGGATGGCTATCTCGCCCGCAAGTGGCAGCAGGTCTCGCCCCTCGGGCGCATGCTCGATCCCATCGCCGACAAGATGCTGGTCGGCATCATGATCGCCGTGCTCGCCTGGGATGGCAGCTTTTCGGGGTGGGACATGATCCCGGTGATCGCCATCCTCTTTCGCGAGTTCTTCATCTCAGGGCTGCGCGAGTTTCTCGGTAATGTGAAGGTCGTCCTCCCCGTTAGCCAGCTCGCCAAGTGGAAAACCACCGTGCAGCTAGTCGCCCTGACCTTGGTGCTGCTGGAGCGTCTCGTGCCTGGCCTTGGCCTGATCAGCGACCTCCTGCTCTGGCTCGCCGGCATCCTGACCCTCTGGACCGGCCTGCAGTATTTCCGCGCCAGCTGGCTGCATCTGTCGGGCGAAGCGCCGTGAAGATCCTTTATTTCGCCTGGCTGCGCGAGCGCCTCAATCGCAGCGAAGACGATGTCACCTTGCCGCCCGAGGTTGAGACCGCGGCCGATGTGCTGGCCTGGCTGGCCCAGCAGGACGAGGCGCTGGCACTCGCTCTTGAAAAACCCGAGCAGTTCAAGGTTTCACGCGACGCTCATATCATCGCCCATGATGCGTCCATTCTCGGTGCCAGCACAGTGGCGATCCTCCCGCCCATGACCGGCGGCTGAAATGTCCGTACGCATCACCGACCAGCCTTTTGATCCCGGCTTGCTCAGCAATGCCTTTTTGGCCGGTGACAATGGCGCTGGAGCCGCGGTGACCTTTACCGGCATTGTCCGCTCCACCCCCGAGCACCCCATCACCGCGCTCATTCTCGAATGCTATCCCGAACTGGCGGAAAACGAGATCAGCGCCATCCTGGAGCGCGCCAAACAGCGCTTCGCCCTCACCGCCGCCTCCGTGCTGCACCGCTATGGCCGCCTCGTGCCGGGCGAGCCGATCATGCAGGTGATGACGCTGGCGCCGCATCGGCAGGCCGCCTTCGATGGCGCTCAATATCTGATGGACTATCTCAAGACCGACGCACCCTTCTGGAAGCAGGAAGAAACACCTGCGGGCACACGCTGGGTCGAAGCCAAGCCGGCCGACGACGCCGCGCGCGAGCGCTGGCTGGCAGACCGGTAACAAAAAGGCCGGGCATGATACCCGGCCTCCAATTCTCACTACTTATTCGGCGGCAGCCCGCTTGGGCTGCACTTCGGCGCCATAAGCGTCGATCAAGGTGCGGCAGCCCTGCCCCGGCGTAAACCGGAACTCGCCGATCTGCGACACGGGCGTCACTTCCGCGGCCGTGCCAGTGAGGAAGCACTCGTCGAACTGGCTCAGCTCCTCGGGCATGATGTGCCGCTCGGTCACGGTGTAGCCATTGCGCTTGGCCAGATCGATCAGGGTCTGGCGGGTGATGCCGTTGAGGAAACAGTCGGGCGTTGGAGTGGTGATTTCCTGGCCCTTGATGAAGAACACATTGGCGCCGGTCGCCTCGGCCACATAGCCGCGATAGTCCAGCATCAGCGCATCGGCATAGCCATTGGCCATCGCCGCGTCCTTGGACAGCGTGCAGATCATGTAGAGACCCGCCGCCTTTGCCGAAGACGGGATGGTCTCGGGCGACGGACGCTTCCACTTGCTCCACTCAAGGCGAATGCCCTTGAGCTTTTCTTCCACCGAAAAATAGCTCGGCCACACCCAGGCAGCGATCGCCAGATGCACAGTGTTGTTACGCGCCGGCACGCTCAGCTCTTCCGAGCCGCGCCAGGCGACGGGACGGACATAGGCGTCGACCAGGCCATTGCGCTCGAGCACGAGGCGCTTGGCTGCCTCGATCTGGTCGGCAGAATAAGGAATGGTGAAGTCCAGCGTCTTGCCGGAGCGGATCAAGCGCTCTGTATGCTCGCGCGACTTGAAGATCTCGCCGCCATAAGCGCGCTCGCCCTCAAATACCGAGCTGGCGTAATGCAAGCCATGGGTCAGGACGTGGATCTTCGCGTCCTTCCACGGCACCATTTCACCATCAAACCAAATCCAGCCATCGCGCTGGTCCATGGGCAAGCCTGCCATGATCCTCTCCAAAATCGTTTATTGATCGGTGCTGCATCCTAGGCAGACCCGCCTGGCCGGGGATCATGCCCGAGGCCCATACCCTTGGCAAACGGCAAAGGCTTTGGGATAAGAATGATCGGCGGTCGATAAGGAAGACAATGTCAGCGCAGCAGAGAAATGTCAACATAGCTGACATAAACTTGGGCGACCAAGGCCCCCCTGATCTGCCCCTCGACATCATGGGCCTGTTCTTCTTCGCCTATCGGGATTTCACCGGCGACGCCGACGCCTTGCTCGAGCGGCAGGGCTTCGGCCGGGCCCATCACCGCGTGCTGTATTTCGTTAATCTCAAGCCCGGCATGCCGGTCGCCGACCTGCTCGATATCCTCAAGATCACCAAGCAAAGCCTTGCCCGCGTGCTGCGCCAGCTGATCGACAATGGCTATATCGAACAGGAAACCGGCCAAACCGATCGCCGCCAGCGCCTGCTCTTTGCCACCGACAAGGGGCGCGAACTGTTCGCCAGCCTCTCGGCGAGCCAAGCCAGCCGCATCGAGGCTGCCATCAGCAGCCTGCCCGCAGAAGCGGGCAATATCGTGCGTCAGTTTCTCGCCGGCATGGTCGAGCCCAATGACCGGCCCGTGCTCGACGGGCTCAAGCTCACCGAAAAACTCTGAGATACGAGAGAGAGCCCTTTAGGTGCGCCCGAGTTCCTCTGAACGCTGCCGCGCCGCCGCAACCGCCCGCCCCACCAGCGGCGTCAACCCGTCCGGCGCCATCAGCACGGCCAAAGCTTCTGCCGTCACGCCCTTGGGCGAGGTCACATTCTCGCGCAACACGCTTGCCGGCGCCGGATCCGCCTCCAGCAGCGCCGCAGCACCGATCACTGTCTGCCGCGCCAGTTGCATCGCGATGGCTAGGGGCAAGCCCTGCTCTTCCCCAGCCACTGCCAAGGCTTCAACCAGGTTGAATACATAGGCAGGACCCGATCCCGACACTGCCGTCAGGGCATCAATATCGCCCTCCCGCTCGAGCCAGACCACCTTGCCCGAAGCGCGCAGCAGCGCATCGACCGAAGCTTTGTCCGCCGCACTGACCTCGGGGCCCGCAACGGCACCGGTGATGCCTTTGCCAACCTGCGCCGGGGTGTTCGGCATGCAGCGAACCACGCGACCAGTTTGCAGGGCTGCCGTCAGCTGCGCCAGCTGGATACCGGCCACTATCGAAAGTACCACCGTATGCGAACCCACCACGGGCAGCAGGCTTTCCATCACGGGACCCACAACCTGCGGCTTGACGGCAAGCACCAGCACATTGGGTTGCAGCCCAACCGCCTCGGCGTTGATCGGCAATTCATAATCCTGCGCCAGCTCCTTTGCGGCTTCGCTCGGCGAAGGATCCACCAGCACCAGATTGTGGGGCGGCAGACCAGCCTCGAGCCACCCGCGCGCGAGGGCCAGGCCCATCTTGCCCGCGCCGATCAGCATCACCGGGCCGATAGTCTGAAGGGCTGCACTCATGCTTCACCTACCGTTTCGAACATCACATGGCTCAGGGCATCGGCAGCGGTTTTGCCGGCCCAGACGACGAACTGGAAAGCCTGATAATACAGATCGCAGGCATCGGTTGCCGAACGCAGCAGCGCCTCGCATTGCTGGGGTGACACCTCGGCGCCCCCGGTCAGAAGGTGCGAATTGCGAAACAGCACCACCCCTTCCCGGTTCCAGCTGTCGAAATGTCCAATCCAGAGCTGCTCATTGATGAGGGCAATCAGCTGCTTGATCTCGTTCCGCCGCCCTTCAGGCACTTTGAGATCGAACGCGCTCGCGACATGGAGCGACTCGAGGTCTTCCATCCAGTTGAAGGAAACGTGATAGTCGCACCACCCGCCACGCACCGAGATCGAGATTTCGTCGGCGTCCTGCCGCTCGAAATTCCAGTCGTTGATCGCCGCGATCTGCTCGATGATATCAACGGGGTGGATGGTACGGTCAGCTTCGACCTGAAAAAGCGACATGGCAGCTTGGTCCTGCAACGATGATCGATGCCACGGCCAAAGGCCGCAGGTTCGGGTACGCAAGGGAACTGGCCGCACGCGGGATTGCCTACGAATCGTTCTTAACGAGAACCCTACACGCCATCGGGGATTCCGGGGACGAGGCGGGGCCTCAGAACGGCAATCTCTTGTGGAAGATTGGTGAGCCCGCATTAAGACGGCGTTAACAACGCCTCTGGCCCGGGCAGAAACAGAAAAGGCGCCGCAAACTGCAGCGCCTCCTCAAGGTTGTTGTTGCGATGAGCCTCGTTAGATCACGATCGGGCCCGTATCGGTCTCCCGCAAGGCCGCGATTTCCTTGCGCAAAGCATCGATCTCTTCGCCCTGCACCTGAACCAGTTCGCGCAGCGCGTCGAAATCTTCGCGCTTGACCAAGTCCATATCCGTCACGAAACGCTGGGCTTGACCGCGAACCACCGTTTCCACTTCCCGGCGCACGCCATCGGCAACACCGGCAGCTTCATTCATCACGCGACCCAGATCGTCGAAAATTCTCTTGCCTTGGCTCATCAGGACACCTGTTGGGTTGGCGCCAGCTGGCGCATTTGCCCCAAATGTAGGGGAGCGCTGCCGACTTGACCAGAGCGGGCGAAGCGGCAATGGTCCACGCGACCTCCATGGAGCGCTCATTGCCCTTTCCCAATATCGATCCCATCGCCTTTGCCATCGGCCCCTTTGCCATTCGCTGGTATGCCCTCGCATACCTGTTTGGCGTCGGCCTCGGCGCCGCCTATGGCTATCTTTTGCTGCGCAATACGCGGCTCTGGCCCAATGGCCGCCCGCCCTTCAAGGCCGAGGAGATCTGGGACTTCGCCTTCTGGACCATGCTCGCCATCGTGGTGGGCGGACGTGTCGGTTACGTCCTCTTCTATAACCTGCCGTTCTACCTGCAAAATCCGTTGCAGGCCTTCAACACGCTTGATGGCGGCATGTCCTATCACGGGGGCATGCTGGGCCTGATGCTCGCCGGCATCCTCTTCACGCGCTCCAAGGGCGGCAACTGGCTGTCTGCGCTCGATCTCCTGGGCGCCGTTGCTACCATCGGCATTATGCTCGGGCGCATCGCCAACTTCATCAATGCCGAACTGTATGGCGCACCGACTACCCTGCCCTGGGGCGTCATCTTTCCCACCGATCCGCTGCAAACCCCGCGCCATCCCAGCCAGCTCTATGAAGCGGCGCTCGAAGGCCTGCTCCTCTTCCTCGTGATCCGCTTCGTCACCCACGTCGCCTATGGCCTGCGTCGCCCTGGCCTTACCGCTGGCATCTTTGCCATTGGCTACTCCCTGGCGCGAATTGCCGTAGAATTCGTGCGCCTTCCCGACGAGCAGATCGGCTATCTCTATGGCGGCTGGCTCACCATGGGCCAGGTGCTGAGCCTGCCGATGCTCATTGGCGGCATCATCCTTGTTATCTATGCCTCGCGAGGCCGCCATGTCCGCTGACAAGCCGAGCCTGTCCGAAGTCATCGCCATGCAGATCCGCGAAACCGGTCCCATGTCGGTCGCGACCTATATGGGCCTGTGCCTCACCCATCCGCGCGAAGGCTATTACAAGGGCGCCGATCCGCTGGGTGCCTCCGGCGATTTCATTACCGCCCCCGAGATCAGCCAGATGTTCGGCGAGCTGATCGGGTTCTTCTTCGTCAATCTCTGGCAGCAACTTGGCCAGCCCAAGAGCTTCACCCTGCTTGAGCTCGGTCCCGGCCGCGGCACACTGATGGCCGATATGCTGCGCGTCGCCTGCCGCGCTGAAGGCTTCCGCGACGCTCTCCAGTTGCGCCTGTTTGAAACCAGTCCCGGCCTCATTGCCGAACAGCACCGCCGGCTCGAGCCCTATGAGCCGCAATGGATCAACAGCTTCGACAAGGTCGCGCCCGGGCCGCTCCTCGTGGTCGCCAACGAGTTCTTTGACGCCATGCCGATCCGGCAATTCGTGCGCACCGAACAGGGCTGGAACGAACGCCTGGTCGGGCTTTCCGAGGATAAGCTGGCCTTTGGCCTGTCACCCACTCCTATTCCCCCCACCACCATGCCCGCGGCCCTCGCCGACGCGCCGCCCAATGCCGTATTCGAGGTCGGGTTTGCCGCCGGCGAGGTGATGTCACGCCTCTCCCGCCTCGTGGCAGCGCAAGGCGGCGCCATCCTCGCCATCGACTATGGCTATGGGCGCACCCAAACCGGCGAAACCCTGCAGGGTGTGCGCCGCCATGCCTTTGCCGATGTGCTCGATGCCCCCGGTGAAACCGATCTTTCCGCCCATGTGGATTTCGAAGCCCTGGGCAATGTGGCGCGCAATGCCGGCCTTGCGGTTCAGCCGCTCGCAACGCAGGGCGAATTCCTGTCCCGCCTTGGCATCAACGAGCGCACCCGCGCCCTCAGCGCCGCCAATCCGGGCTCGGCCAAGGACCTGGAAGCGGCCCGCAACCGCCTTGTCGCTCCCGACCAGATGGGTGATCTGTTCAAGGTCTTTTGCGCCGCTAGCCCCGGCCTGCAGCCGCCAGGATTAAGCGCATGAACGTTCCCCACGAACAAAGCCCCGGCCTGATCGCCATTCCCAATGTCCGGCACGCCTTTTTCGGCCGCGAGGGTGGTCTATCGGAAGGGCCGTTCGCCAGCCTCAATCTCTCCGACACCAATGGCGACGATCCCGCTGTGGTGGCCGATAACCGCAAGCTGGTGACGGCCGCCTTGGGCTTTGCCCCCCACCGCCTGGCGCTGCTCAAGCAGACCCATTCCGCCCGCGTGGTGACGATCACCGGGCCCCATTCCGGCCCCCGGGTCGAGGCCGATGCGATGGTCAGCGCCCGTAACGGCATGGCCTTGGGCATTCTCACCGCCGATTGCACGCCCATTCTGCTCGCCGACCCGGTCGCCGGCGTTGTCGGAGCGGCCCATGCCGGTTGGCGCGGCGCCGCCGATAACATCATCAGCGCCACGCTCGAGGCTATGGCGGAACTGGGGGCCGAGCCGGCCCGGATCATCGCCGCCATCGGCTCCACCATCAGCGGTGCCAATTACGAAGTCGGCGAACAGTTCAAGGCCGATTTCCTTGCCCTTCGCCCCGGCAGCGAGCACCGCTTCAGCCAGCCGCCCGAAGGTCAGGCGCATTTTGACCTTCCCGGCTTTGTCGCCGATCAACTGGCCGCCGCGGGCGTCAGCACCATCGATAAGGTCGGGGGCTGCACCTATGCCGATCCAGCCCGCTATTTCTCCCATCGCTACGCCACGCATGCCGGCACCACGACGGGCCGGCAGATCGCCATTATCGGTCTTGGATAAATCTTCTTATCTATCCTACGTTAGGAGCGTTGCTAGTCAGGGCTTCAGCCGTTAATGCTCCGCCCGAAACTGATAGCCCCGCCTTCCCCGGGGTCGTTGAGACAGGATCACCCCATATGAAGCTGGTCACCGGCAACTCCAACCGTGCCCTCGCTGAAGCCGTCGCCTCCTATCTGGAACTGCCTTTGACCGACTGCACGGTCAAGCGGTTCGCCGATAAGGAAGTCTATGTCGAGGTGCATGAAAACGTGCGCGGCGAGGATGCCTTCATCCTGCAGTCGACGAGCTTTCCGGCCAACGACAACCTGATGGAATTGCTGATCCTGACCGATGCTCTGCGCCGCTCATCGGCCCGCCGCATCACCGCGGTTCTCCCCTATTTCGGCTATGCCCGCCAGGACCGAAAATCGGCGCCGCGCACGCCCATCTCGGCCAAGCTCGTGGCCAACCTCATTGCTGGCGCCGGCGTCAATCGCGTCATCACGCTTGATCTGCACGCCGCCCAGATCCAGGGCTTTTTCGACATCCCGACCGACAATCTTTATTCGGCGCCGGTGATGACGCGCGATATCGAACAGAACTACGACACCAACAACCTGATGATCGTGTCGCCCGACGTTGGCGGCGTTGCCCGTGCCCGGGCCATTGCCCAGCGCATCGGCGCCGATCTCGCCATTGTCGACAAGCGCCGCCCCCGCGCCGGCGTGTCGGAAGTGATGAACATCATCGGCGATGTGTCCGGCCATTCCTGCCTCTTGATCGACGACATCGTCGATAGCGGCGGCACCCTGGTGAACGCCGCTGAGGCCCTGATCAAGGCCGGTGCCAAGGAAGTCTCCGCCTACATTACCCATGGCGTGCTGTCCGAAGGCGCTTCCGCCCGTATCGCCGGCTCCAAGCTCAAGGAACTGGTGATCACCGATTCCATCGAACAGACCGAAGCTCAGCGCAATGCCGGCAATATCCGGCGCGTTTCCATTGCCCCCCTCATTGGCGAGGCCATCGCCCGCACCGCCAGCGAACAAAGCGTTTCGAGCCTCTTTGACTGATCCAGTCCCTGCGGACTGCGCCCCCGCCCGCCGGGGGCGCCAATGCTCCACGAGAGCAAAGCCGCCCAAGCCCTTGGGATGACTCGCAGTCGTCCTGCCGAGCACCTGCTGCGCCAGGCCGGCCAGCGCTCCGGCGGTCCGCAAATCCCCGCCAAAACTGACCCGCACGCTGCCGCGCGCCGAGCATTCCCTTGCTCCTCCCCCGGCTTTGGGCTATAGCCTGCCCATGAAGCGCTCGTCACCCCTGGAGGACGGGCGCGTATGCTGTTGTAAGGACGCATACACCAACCCCATGAATGGAAATTCCATGGCTGAGACCAAGGTGCTCAAGGCACAGGCGCGTGAAGGAGTGGGCAAGGGGGCCGCTCGTGAGCTGCGTCGTCAGGGACTCGTTCCCGCTGTTATCTACGGTGACAAACAACCCCCCGTCACTATCTCGCTCGCCTACAAGGACGCGATGAAGCACATCTATGCCGGCGGCTTTCTGAGCCACGTCATCGATCTGGACGTCGACGGCACCGTCCACCGCGTGATCCCGCGCGACTACCAGCTCGATCCGGTCAAGGACTTCGCCCTGCACGTGGATTTCCTCCGCGTCGGTGCCAATTCCAAGCTCCAGGTGGAAGTGCATGTCACCTTCATCAACGAAGAGCAGAGCCCCGGTCTCAAGCGCGGCGGCACCCTCAATGTGGTGCGTCACACTGTTGAAGTGCTGGCTCCCAACGATGCCATCCCCGAAGAGATCGTTGTCGATCTCACCGGCTCGGAAATCGGCGATTCCATCCACATTTCGGCTGTGCAGCTGCCAGCGGGCGTGACCCCGACCATCACCGATCGCGATTTCACCATTGCGACCATCGTTGCTCCTTCGGCGCTGAAGTCGTCTGAAGGCGGCGAGGCCGAGCCCGGCGAAGAAGCCACCGCCTGATCTGCCTGGTGTTCTGTTGCTGAATTTCGAGGCGGCCTCCGGGTCGCCTCGTTTTGTTTCGGGAGTTCCTCATGTACCTGCTGGTCGGCCTCGGCAATCCTGGCAACCAATATGCCGGCAACCGCCACAATATCGGCTTCATGGCCATCGACGCCATCGCGCGGCGCCACAATGCCGGCCCCTGGAAAAGCAAGCATGCCGGCCTGATTTCGGAAGCCACGATCAATGGCGAGCGCGTGTTGCTGCTCAAGCCGCAGACCTTCATGAACAAATCCGGCGACAGCGTGCAGCAGGTCGCCCGCTTCTACAAGATCGACCCCGCCGAGGTCATCGTGCTCTATGACGAACTCGACCTCGCCCCCGGCAAGGTGCGGGTCAAGATCGGTGGCGGCAATGGTGGCCATAACGGGCTCCGCTCAATCGACCCGCAGATTGGCCTCAACTACAAGCGCGTTCGCCTCGGCATCGGCCATCCCGGCTCCAAGGACCTGGTCACCCACCATGTGCTCGGCGATTTCAGCAAGGCCGATGCCACCTGGCTCGAGCCCCTGCTCGATGCCATCGCCGCCAATATCGGCATGCTGCTTGCGGGCGACGACAGCGGTTTCATGAACAAGCTCGCCTTGGCCACGAAGAGCGAGGGAGCCGCCTTGGCTGCGCCCAAGCCAGCCGCCAAGGCCCAGTCCCATATCCGCCAGGCTCGCCCCGCCGAGCCACAAGCCAAGCTGCCCGCCACCGGCCCAATGGCCGGCATGCTCAAGCGCCTGCTAGGCAACAAGGACTAGGCCGCGCTCGGCTTCAGGCCGTAATCCACCGGATCAGCGCCGCATTGACCGCTTCGGGCTGCTCGATCGTGGAGCCATGTCCGCAATCGGGCACCACCACGAGCTCGGCCCCGGCGATCCCTTCGGCAATTTCACGCGCCCGCTCGGGTGGCGTCAGCGGATCGCTATCCCCCACCAGCACCAGCGTCGGCACCGTGATGGCGCCAAGGCTTGGCCGCGAGTCCACCCGCGCAATGATTGCCTCCTGCTGGCGCACCATGCCCTCGAGGCCAACCGCGAGCGCCATGCGCAGGTTCACGGCCCGCAGCTCCGGATCGTCCTGCCGGTCCGGATGCAGTGTTGCGCCGGTGGCTTCAACCACCACTGCTTCGAACTCGCCGGCCTTGGCCCGCGCCAGCCGTTCCCGCCGCACCGCGGTCTGTTCTGGCGTGTCCGGCCGGGCCGACGTGTCGAGCAGGGCGAGCTTGACCACCCGTTCGGGCGCCTGCCGCATGATCTCAAGGCAGATATAGCCGCCCATCGAGATACCGGCCAAGGCAAAGCGCGGCGGCGCTGCGGCAAGGATTGCCGCCGCCATTTCCGCCATCGTGCCGCCCTCCAGCGTCGACCCGATCGTCACCGGTCCATAAGGCCACAAGGCAGTGGCCTGCGCGGCAAAGATCTCCGCCGAACACAGCAGTCCCGGCACGAGCACGATTGGGGTCATTTCACTTCCTTTGCGCCTTCAATCGGAGGCACGCTACATCCCCCTTCCCGCCCCGGGCAAGGCTGCTTCCCGCTCAGATGGGCACGCCTGCATTGACTTCCCCGCCATTCCGACCCAAGTGGGGACCAACAAATTTCCGGAGTTTCCCATGGGTTTCAAGATGGGCATTGTCGGCCTGCCCAATGTCGGCAAGTCGACCCTTTTCAATGCGCTCACGCGCACCGCTGCGGCTGCCGCCGCCAATTTCCCGTTCTGCACCATCGAGCCCAATGTGGGCGACGTCCCCGTGCCCGATGAACGCCTGCAAAAGCTTGCCGCCATCGGCAAGTCCGTCAACGTCCTGCCCGCGCGCATGAGCTTTGTCGATATTGCCGGCCTCGTGAAGGGTGCCTCCAAGGGCGAAGGCCTGGGCAACCAATTCCTGGCCAATATTCGCGAATGCGATGCCATCGCCTATGTGCTGCGTTGCTTTGAAGACGGCAACATCATCCACGTCGCCAACAAGGTCGACCCGCTCGCCGATGCCGAAGTGGTGGAAACCGAGTTGATGCTGGCCGATCTCGAAAGCCTCGAAAAGCGCCGTGCCGGCGTTGAGAAGAAGGCCAAGGGCAATGACAAGGAAGCCAAGACCACGCTCGATCTGATCGACCGCGCGCTGGTGCTGCTGCGCGAGGGCAAGTCGGCCCGCTTTGTCGAGCGCTCCCCCGAGGAAGAAAAGGCCTTCCAGGAACTGCAGCTCCTCACCTCCAAGCCCGTGCTCTATGTGTGCAATGTGGACGAAAGCTCGGCTGAAAGCGGCAACGCCATGAGCAAGGCCGTCGAGGATTACGCCCATGCCAATGGCGCCGGCGTCGTCATCATCTCGGCCGAGATCGAAAGCCAGCTGGCCCAGCTGCCCGATGACGAACAGGCCGAATATTTGGAATCGCTCGGCCTGCATGAGCCCGGCCTCAACCGGCTCATCCGCGAAGCCTATGATCTTCTGGGCCTGCAGACCTATTTCACCGTCGGCCCCAAGGAAACGCGGGCCTGGACCATCCACAAGGGCGACAAGGCCCCTGCGGCCGCCGGCGTCATCCACTCCGATTTTGAACGCGGCTTCATCCGCGCCCAGACCATTGGCTACGAAGACTTCGTCACACTGGGCGGCGAAGTTCCCGCCAAGGAAGCCGGCAAGGCGCGCGACGAAGGCAAGGAATATGTGGTCAAGGACGGCGACGTGATGCTGTTCAAGTTCAACACCTGACCTCGTCTGAACGGCACCGGATCGGGCGAGTACCACTCGCCCGTCCGCCTGCCCTCCCCGCTCGCATCCATCTTGCCCGCCACGTCTGAAGCGTGCACAACCGCCTTGACGTAAGGGGCAACTGCATGACCGAACCGGTAATTACCTCTCCCCGCTTCTGGGAGGATCTGCAGCTCGGCGAAGTGATCGAGCTTGGTCGCACCACCCTAACGCGGGACATGATCACGAGCTTTGCGCGTGAGTTCGACCCCTTCCCGTTTCACCTCGACGAAAGCGCAGCCCAAGCCTCGCTGCTTGGCGGCCTGGCCGCCAGCGGCTGGCAGACTGGCGCGCTATGCCTGCGCATGCTGGGCGATAGCTTCCTTGCCACCACCAACTCCGCGGGAATCGCCAGCGTTCGGGATCTGAAGTGGAAAAATCCGGTCATGGTTGGTGACGATATCGGCGGCACCGCTACCATTGCGGAATTGACGAGTCTGCCGAGCCAACCCGAACTCGGCATCGTGGCTCTAAACTTTGATGTCGGCAATCAAAAGCGCCAGCCGGTGCTGCAGATGCGCCTGTCGCTGCGCGTCGCCACCCGCGCCTTTGGAGTATCGGCATGACGCGCTGGTATGAAGACATCGTCATCGATGAAGCCTTCGATCTGGGCACGCACACTTTCGAGGCCGATGACATCATCCGCTTTGCCAGCCTCTACGATCCGCAGCCCGTGCACACCGATCCGCGCGCGGCCGGGGCAAGTTACCTCAAGGGCCTCGTGGCCAGCGGCTGGCACGTCGCGAGCGTTGGTCATCGCAAAATGGTCGACACCCTCTTTGCCGAGGAAGAGCGCCTGCGGGCCCTCGGGCAGGAGCCTGGAGTGTCCGGCCCCTCCCCCGGCGTCAACAGCATGGATTTCCCCACGCCAGTCCGGCCCGACGATGTGGTCAGCTTTCAGCTTGTCGTCACCGGCAAGCGCCCCTCCAATTCCCTGCCGGGTTGGGGCTTGCTGTTCAACCGGCTGACCGGCACCAATCAGCACGGCGATCTTGTTTATAGCGCCGAACTGGTCGCGTTCTCGAAATTGCGCGATTACCGGATGCCCTGGTGGCAAAAACTGTTGCAGGCACTCACCAACCTCCCGCTCATCGGCCCGCTCATCGCCCGACGCAGTTGAACAGCGCACCGAGGCGATTCACACTAACGCCATGCGCCGAATCACCCTTGCCTCCGCCTTCATCGCCCTGCTCGTTCTGCCCGCTTCAGCGCAAAGCTTTGAGGGCAACTGGAGCTGCCGCGACGAGACCGGCGGCAAGGCGGGCATTCTGACCATCTATGGTGCGGTCTATGGCTTTGCTTCCACAGCCCTTGCGGATGCAGCTTCGGGAACCGGCAGCATCACCGGCTACCAGGACGGGGTGGGCTTCAACGACGGAGGCCTCAAGTCGGCGCGCGGCATTCAGGCCGGCCGAGTCGTGCCCGACCATACCCGTGGCACTGTGATCCAGCTCGAAACAAACGACGCCGTCGTCATGCTCTGCTCTCCCCGCTGAATTAACTTGGCGGCATCCTGCCGCACCGGGTTGAACTTTTCGCCGCATTTGCGCATTCTTGCTGTGCGGCGCCGGGCCCCTCTGGTCATAGTTCACTATGGCGATGTCGGAGCTGCTCCAATGTTCACATGGAGATGGTCCGGCGATGGAATCGCTTCTTGCCGCCCTTTCGGGCGATTTTTTGGGTACCCCCGTTTATTTTTGGGCCGCGTTTATCACGGTCGTTATCGCATTGCTGGTGTTCGACCTTGGCATTCTGCACAAAGACGAACACGAAATTTCTGCGCGCGAAAGCCTGACGCTTTACGGCTTCTACGTCGCTATCGCGCTCGCCTTTGGCGGCTGGGTCTGGTGGGCCCGCGGCGCCGAAGCCGGGCTTGAATTCTATACGGGCTATTTGATCGAGCAGAGCCTGGCGATGGACAACATGTTCGTCATCGCCACGATCTTCGGTTTTCTTGGCATTCCCCGCCTCTACCAGCACCGCGTGCTGTTCTGGGGCATTCTGGGCGTGATCGCCTTCCGCGCCATTCTGATCGGCCTTGGCGCTGCTTTGGTGCACTCCTTCAGTTGGATTCTGTTCGGCTTCGGCGCCTTCCTGATCTTCACCGGCTTCCGGATGTTCAAGCATCAGGATGAAACGCCCGACATCGAGCACAACCCGATATTTCGCTTCCTGCGCAAGCACTTCCGCATCACCGACCGCCTGCATGGCCGTGCCTTCACCGTGCGTGAGCCAGACCCCAAGACGGGTAAGGTAGTGATGTTCCTGACCCCGCTGGCCGTGGCGCTGATCATGGTGGAAGCGGTCGACCTGATCTTTGCCGTGGACTCCGTGCCCGCCGTCTTTGCCGTGACCCAGGACACCTTTATCGTCTACACCTCCAACATCTTCGCCATCCTTGGCCTGCGCGCGCTCTACTTCGCCCTGGCCGCTGCCATGAACCGGTTCCGCTACCTGCAGACGGCCCTGGCGATTGTGCTGGTGCTGGTGGGTATCAAGATCTTCCTCGTCCCCCTCGAGATCAAGATCGACACCCTGCTCTCGCTAGTCGTGACCGTTGGTATCCTGGCCGGTGGCGTGCTCTTCTCCTTGTGGAAGACCCGCAACGAGCCCGATATCAGCGCTGAAGAGGCCCCCAAAACCGGTCAGCTGGAGCCCTAACCGGCCCCGCCTGACGCCCCTTGGAGCACCCCTGCCTAGTCTTGCCGCAATTCCTTTCTAAGCAATGCGGGAATTGGAACAGGAGATCGGGCATGGGTGCCATCCACGAGATCGTCTTTGACTGCGAACAGCCAACCGAGCTCGCCCAGTTCTGGGTCAATCTGCTGGACGGCTACACACTGCGCCAACAAGACGAGGCGGAACTTGCCCGCCTCGCCGCCCTGGGTCTGGCTCCCGATGCCGGCCAGATGGTTATGCTCGACGGCCCCGGACCCAGCATCTGCTTTCAGAACATCGACGGCCGCCGGCCCGACAACAACCGCGTTCACTTCGATATCGTCGCCTCAGATCGCCCCAGCGAAGTGGACAAGCTGACCCAGGCCGGCGCTGAGATTGTGCGCGTGCTACCCACTTGCACCATTCTGCGCGACCCCGAGGGCAACCAGTTCTGCCTCCTCGACAACCGGCAATCCATCGCGGCCTGAGACCTGCTGACAGGCTCTGTCATCCCTTGCTGGCAGGTTGCTCCCACAACCCTCAGGGAGAACCACCATGACACTTGTTGCAACCTGCCACTGCGGCTCCACCCGGATCGAGATGCTGCAAGCCCCCACCGAAGCCCATGAGTGCAATTGCACCTTGTGCAATCGCGTGGGCGCCGTCTGGGCCAGCTTTGCCCCTGAAGAGGTTCGCATCACCGCGACTAACGATCAGGTCTACTCGGCCAGCGAAGGGGTGAACCTGCATCATTTCTGTGCCAAGTGCGGCGGCAACACGCACAGCGACTGCCCGGACTGGGGCTCACTCTACAACCTTGACGGCACGCTCAAGCCCGGCATGACCGACGCCATCCCTGCCAACCGGATCATCACCGTCAACTTGCGCATGATCCCCGACTTCGACCCGAGCTCCCTGCCCGTTTCCCAGGTGGATGGCCGCAATAACTGGTAGTCAGTGGCCGCTGAACGCCATCAGCGAATAAATCTCGACCTGCTCGTGACGCAGCTTTTCGGCGCCGCCAAGGTCGGGCAGGTCGATGGCAAAGGCCGCATGGTCGCAGATGGCACCCGTGCGCCGCAGCAGCCCCACAGCCGCCAAGGCCGTCCCACCGGTGGCGATCAAGTCGTCCACCAGCAGCACCTTGTGCACGTCGGTCAGCACGTCGGCGTGGATCTCGATCGTGTCGACCCCATATTCCAGCACATAGTTCTGGCCGATGGTCTGGCCCGGCAGCTTGCCGCGCTTTCGAATCGGCACGAAACCCACGCCGAGCGCGATCGCCACCCCTGCCCCGAATATAAAGCCGCGCGCCTCTATTCCCGCCACATGGGTAATGCCGAGGTCGCGATGGGCCGCAGCAATACGCTCGATGCTTTCTCTGAACCCTTCGGGGTGCTCGATCAGCGTTGTGATATCGCGGAACAGGATCCCCTTCTTGGGGTAGTCCGGAATGGTGCGAACCAGCGATTGCAGGTCAAGCGGCATGAAACACTCGCAATATTGGGAAGCTTAGCGCAGCCGGCGCCGAACGATCATCCGTGCCACCACTCCGGCCTGGTAGGCGGCACCTCGGGTAACGGTCACGGCTGCATCGCGCGCCTTGGGATTGTTGGCCACCGCCCGCATGCCCGCCCGCACCACGGGATGGCGGCTGGCGGCCACGGCTGCACTCACCACGGTAACGGCAATGCGGATCGCGGACATGACGGCTCCTCGGCGAAGATTCGAGACCCATAATGCGGTCTCGCGCGAGAATAACAAGGGGATAGGCCCGAACTGGGGCATGGCGTGAAAAAAGGGTCCCGTAGGACCCTTCAACTCAACGCAGTTCGGCGGCGAGCACTCAGTGCTCGACGCTCTTCCAGATGCGGTTCTTGGTGAACCACAGCAGGCCCGCGAACACGAACAGGAACAGCAGAACCACAAAGCCGGTCTGCTTGCGCGCCACAAGGCCAGGTTCGGCCAGCCACATCATGAACGCACTCACATCCTGCGAGTACTGCTCGACTGTCTGTGGAACAGTCTGGCCGTCTTCACCGGGTTCATAGGTGATCTGGTCGTCCGCCAGGGGCGGTGCCATGCCGATGGCGTGCCCTGGGAAGTACTCGTTGTAGTACTTGCCTTCCGGTAGCTCGAAGCCTTCAGGTGGTTCGACATAGCCGTTGAGCAGCGCGTGGATATAATCCGGGCCGCCTTCAGCGTAACCGGTAAAGTAGTTGAAGATCCAGGTGGGGAACGGATCGCTGACGCCACGTGCCTTGGCCAGAACGGAGAAGTCCGGCGGCACGGAGCCGCCGTTGGCATCGCGAGCTTCCTGATCGGAGGCAAAAGGCGCCGGCCACCGGTCTGCTGGTACGGCCGGCCGAACGCCGCCCTCGGCTGCCGGATCGGCAACCTCATATTCGGCCGCCAGCGCCTTGACCTGTTCTTCCGAGAAGTGCGGGCCACCGGGCTCGGCCAGATTGCGGAAAGCAAGCAGATTGGCGCTGTGGCAGTTGGCACAAACTTCCCGGAACACCTGGAAGCCGCGCTGCAGCTGGTTCTGGTCATAGGTGCCGAAAATGCCGGCGAAGCTCCAGTCCTGCCGCTCGATATGCGGAGTGGCGTGGGTATCGGCTTCCTGGGCGACAGTCGGGACTGCGATCAGAGCGGCCGACACTGCTGCGGCGGAGATGAGTGTCTTGATATTGAACATTGACCTGATCCCAACCGTCACGGCAGTGCCTTGCCCAGTACGCTTTCCGAGATGCTGGTCGGCAAGGGCCGGGGCTTCTCGAACATCGGCAGGAAGGGCAACACAACAAGGAAGTAGAAGAAGTAGTAGAACGTCGTGATCTTGGCGAGCACCACATAGATGCCTTCAGCCGGCGCCGCGCCCAGATAGGCCAGAGCCAGGAAGTTGATGATGAACAGCCAGTAGAACCACTTGAACAGCGGGCGGAAGGTGCCCGAGCGAACCGGCGACCGATCGAGCCACGGCACGAACAGCAGGATCACGATGGAGCCGGCAAAGAAGATGACGCCGCCAAGACGCGAGTCGATGAACAGGATGTTGAAGTCGATGGCGCGCAGGATCGCGTAGAAGGGCAGGAAGTACCATTCGGGAACGATATGCGCCGGCGTCACCTGGCTGTTGGCCATGACATAGTTGTCGGGGTGGCCAAGGATATCGGGAATGAAGAACACGAACCACGCGAAAGGAATGGCGAAGACCACGACCGCGAACAGGTCCTTCATCGTGTAGTACGGATGGAAAGGCACGGTATCGCGGCTCGACTTCACATCGACCCCGGTCGGGTTGTTGTTGCCCGGCACGTGCAGCGCCCAGATGTGGAGCGCAACGAGTGCTGCGACCACGAATGGCAGCAGGTAATGCAAGGAGAAGAAGCGGTTCAGCGTCGGATTGTCGACAGCAAAGCCGCCACGCAGCAGCTCCAGGATCGGGTTACCGACAATCGGAATCGCGGCAAAGATATTGGTGATAACGGTAGCAGCCCAGAAGCTCATCTGGCCCCATGGCAGCACATAGCCCATGAAGGCCGTTGCCATCACCATGATGAAGATCAGCACGCCGATGATGTACAGGATCTCGCGCGGAGCCTTGTAGGACCCGAAATACAGGTTGCGGCCCATATGGATGTAGAGGGCGGCAAAGAACATCGAGGCGCCTACGGCGTGGGTGGCCTGGATGATGCGCCCGCCATTCACGTCACGGCGGATATGCTCAACCGAGTTGAATGCCATGGCGATGTTTGGGGTGTAGTGCATCGCCAGAATGATGCCGGTGACGATTTGCACCACCAGCATGATCGCCAGAATGGCCCCAAAGGTCCAGAAATAGTTGAGATTCTTGGGCGTCGGAAAGTCCATCAGGTGCTCTTTGGCAAACCTGACAACGGGCAACCGCTCGTCGAGCCACTTTTCTACGCCGGTACCCGGCTGGTAAGTTGAATGTTCTGACATCGGCGAAGCCCCCACTAACCGATCTGGACCAGCGTATCGCTGACGAAATTATAAGGCGGCAGCACCAGGTTCTTTGGTGCGGGACCTTTGCGAATACGTCCGGCCGTATCGTAGTGCGAGCCATGGCACGGGCAGAACCAGCCATCGAAGTCGCCGGACTGACCCACCGGCACGCAACCGAGATGGGTGCAGTTCGCGATCATGATCAGCCACTGCTCGTGGCCTTCCTGGGTGCGCTGCTCGTCCGTCTCGGGATCCTTGAGGTCTGCCAGCGGCACAGCGCGGGCTTCCTCGATCTCGGCCGGAGTGCGATGACGCACAAACACCGGCAGGCCGCGCCACATGATGGTGACCGCCTGGCCTTCTTCGATGCCGGTAAGGTTGAATTCGATGCTGGCCAGCGCCAACGTAGACGCATCCGGGTTCAGCTGATTGATCAGCGGCCAGGCCACGGCAGCGGCGCCTACAGCCCCTACGGCCCCGGTTGCCACAAACAGGAAATCCCGTCGCGTGGATGAATGTTCAGCTTGCGTAGCCAAGGTCACGATCCCCGTACAATACACTTCGACGCGGCCGGCAAGCGCAGCCAGCTCCCACCTACGCAGAATCGGCCGCCGTCCGCCCTCAAGCGGCCCGTCAGGTGCGCTCTTTTTGCACTGTCCCCGGCGCTTGTCCAGAGCGCGCGGGAATGAACGAGGCTGGCTGCGACACTATACCCGGCGCCTTTCGCCAGCTATTGGACTATGCCTGCGCGCTCCCTTGCCACGATCAAGCTCATGCCGGTCGATCTCGCCCTTTATCAACCCGATATCGCCAACAACACCGGCACCCTGATCCGGCTCTGCGCCTGCGTGGGCACGACCATCCACATCATCCATCCCACCGGCTTCCCCTTTTCACCAAAGAACCTGGCCCGTGCGGGGCTCGACTATGTGGATCGCGCCAGCGTAGTGGAGCATACCGGGTTCAGCCAGTTCGATGCCTGGCGGCAATCGGCCGGGCGCCGCTTGGTGCTGCTTACGACCAAGGCCACGACTTCCGCCTATGCTGCGAGCTACCAAGAGAACGACATTCTGCTGATGGGCCGCGAAAGCGCTGGCGTACCTGATGCGGTCGCCGAAATCGCGGATCTCAAGATTCGCATTCCGATGCAGCCCGGTTTGCGCTCGATCAATGTCGCCGTCGCGGCAGCGCTTATTCTGGGGGAAGCCAAACGACAAACTGACGGGTGGACGAGCCTGCAATGACGGTACATATCCCAAGCATGAATATCCCAGACGATATCGAGACCAAGAAAACCCGCGCCACCACCTGGTTCCGGCAGCTGCGGGATCGCATTTGCGCCGAGTTCGAGGCCATCGAGCGCAAACATCAAGGCAGCCATGCTCACCTGCCCGCCGGTCAGTTCGAGCGCTCGCCCTGGGATCGCGCGGCAGGCGGGGGCGGCGAAATGTCGATGCTCCATGGCCGCGTGTTCGAAAAGGCTGGCGTGCATATCTCGACCGTGCACGGCAATTTCTCGGGGGATTTTGCCAAGCAGATCCCCGGCACCGAGGAAGGCGCGAGCTTTTGGAGCTCGGGCATTTCCCTCATCGTGCACCCCTGGAGCCCTCATGTTCCGGCCGTGCATATGAACACGCGCATGATCGTAACCGGCAAGCAGTGGTTCGGCGGCGGTGCTGACCTCACCCCGGTGCTCGACCGCCGGCGCACCCAGACCGATCCGGACAGCGTTGATTTCCACGCCGCCATGCGCGCTGCCTGCGAAAATCGGCCGGGCGTCGACTATGCCAGACTCAAGCAATGGTGCGACGAGTACTTCTTCCTGCCCCACCGCAATGAACATCGTGGCGTCGGCGGCATCTTCTATGACCACCACAATACCGGTGACTGGGAAGCCGACTTCGCCTTCACCCAAGCCGTGGGCGAGGCCTTCCTCGACATCTACCCCCGTCTGGTGCGCCGCAATTTCGAACAGGCCTGGACCGAAGCCGACCGCCATGAGCAGCTGGTGCGTCGCGGCCGCTATGTCGAGTTCAACCTGCTTTACGACCGCGGCACTACCTTCGGCCTCAAGACCGGCGGCAATGTGAATTCGATTCTATCGTCCATGCCGCCCGAAGTGCGCTTCCCCTGACCCATCTGGACTGCTGCAGGCGCTCGGCTCCGCTCATACCTGGGCGGCTGCCAGCAGCGCCTGCCGGTCCAGCGCAAAATCGCTGGCCAGCCACAACGCTTCCAGTCGCCCCAGCTCCTGGCCCAATGCCGGGCCTGGCTTCATGCCCAGCTTAAGCAGATCGGCGCCACCAATGGGCAAGGGCGGCACGACGATTTCCCCGACCCGCCGCTGCATCTCGACGGTTGCTTCGGCACTCCAGCCACCCAATGCCGCCGCGACCAGCACCCCTTCCCCGCACCCTGCTCCAAAGCGATAAAGCGCTTCACTCAACTGGCGCTGCAACAACAGCCTTGCCGCCGCGAGCACCTCTACGGCTTCGCGGACGGTTTCATTGGCCAATCGCCAGCTGTGCTGCAGCTGTTCTGGATTGCTCTCTCCCAGCAGCAGCGCCAGCCGCCCGCTCACCGCCACCCCACCCAGTTCTTCATACCGCTCCAGCGCCGCCAGGCCTGGCACCTCAAGCTCGAGCAACCCGATACCGGCCATCACCCGCAAGGTCGCCGCGATCTGCGGCAAGGCCAGCATCCGCAGCATTTCCCCGCCCACCCGCTCGGCGGAAAGATGATCGAGCGCACCAACCGCCGCCGCACAGGCCGCCAGCGCTGCGGCATCTAGGCTCTGCCCGGCAAACCGCGCCGAAAAGCGGAAGAACCGATAAACCCGCAAACCGTCTTCGGCGATTCGTTGTGCCGGATCGCCAATGAACCGCACCCGGCCATTGAGCGCATCGTCCAATCCGCTCAGCGGGTCAAAAAGCGTCCCATCGGCAAAGGCATAGAGGGCATTGAGAGTGAAATCGCGCCGCGCCGCATCTTCCGCCCAGTCGGACCCAAACGCCACCACCGCATGCCGCCCATCGGTTTCCACATCCCGCCGCAGCGTGGTGACCTCGACCAGCGTTTCACCCAGCCGCAGCGTCACGGTACCGTGCTCAATTCCGGTCGGATAAGACGCAATCCCCGCCTCTTCCGCGCGCCGTACCACCTCGGCTGGCAACAACTCGGTTGCCATGTCGATATCAACGTCACTGCGTCCCAAAATGGTGTCGCGCACCACCCCACCCACTGCGCGGGTGCGCCCTCTCGCGCCATCCAGCGCCGCAAAGATTGCCTGGGTTTCGGCGCGCTGCCGCCATTCGGCATCGCGCAAGCGCTGCTGCGCTTCGGCTGCCTCCGTCATGGCCGTGCCCCCGTCACCAGGTCGCGAAACAGCCGCGTCAGATTGGCGGTGATGCCCCAGATTCGGTGGCCGTCATGGTCGATCTGCCAGGTGCGGTGCACTGTTCCGCCCCGCTCCACCTTGACCTCGCCATAGCTTTGCGGATCGAGCACACGGCTCAGCGGCACCTCGAAGACCGAATGCACTTCCCCGGGATTGGGCACAAAGGGGCCGCTCGGCTCCACTGCGGCGACCACCGGGGTAATGAGATAATTGGTGCCGGTGAAATAGGTCGGCATGAAGCCCAGCACCCGCGCATCGCTGCGCACCATGCCTACTTCCTCGAAGGCCTCGCGCAGCGCCGCTGCCGCCACATCGGCGTCTTGCGGGTCAACCTTGCCGCCGGGAAACGCCACCTGCCCCGAATGCGAGCGCAGGTCGGGCGAGCGCTCGGTATAAAGCACCGTGTGCCCTTCGGGCCGCCGGATCAGCCCGATCAACACCGCCGCCGGCACGGGCGGCCGATTGAACGGGCGCGCCGGCGACCAATCGGGCACCAGCAGGTGCCGCTCAGGCAATTCAGGAGGTTGCGCCAGCAGCCGTGCTGCCAGCGCATCAAGGTCTAGTTCTGCAATCAAGCGTCACCGGCGCGAACAATCATCGCCCCTATCTATGACACAGCGCCCGTCCCTGCACGCGCCTTTTGCAAGCCGGGTGCAGGCAGTACTCAGGCCCCGAAGGCGCCGATCACGCCGCTCAGCGACTTGGCCAGCGCCGGATCTTCGGCCAGCAGCAGCACGCGGTTGGGGTCGACCGGCCCGGGGAACTGGATGGCACCAGGCACGGTCGGGACCCACCCCAGCGGGCAATAATAATCCTGGTCACCCACCAGCAGCACGAATTTACCCTCGTTGCGGGCCAGGGCGCGCTTGCTGACCTCAAGCGCCAGCAGCTTGCCGGCGCCGCGCTTCCGGAAATTGGGGTGCGTTGCCAGCGGGCCCAGCAGATAGCCATTGCTGCCGCCCACGCTGATCGGGGTCATCCACACCGAACCGCATGGCACGCCATCCACTTCGGCAACAAGGCTCAGGCTCTTGTCGATCGGAAAACGCTCGCGGATGCGAAAGGCCGTCCGCGCAAACCGGCCCGGGCCAAAGGCAATGGCCTGCAGCTCATCGATGAAGGTGTCATCGGCAGGAGTTGCTGGGCGAACGGAAAGCACACCGGCATGAGGAGCAGCCGAAACGGCTGTGGACGCGGCAATGGTCATGGCAAAATCCAAAATGGAAGCAGCAGGCAGAAACCCGGCGCCACAAAAAGCGCGCCGCTCAAAAACCCTCTAGGGTCGTCGTGTTGCCAGCAAAACCTTTACCATCCTGGGCGCCTCCACGCCTGAAATCCGCATTAGCACCACCATGGCCCTGCGTAAACAAAAAGGTCGTACCGGGTGCCGGCAAAAACAAGAGCGAGCGGTCCGTGTTTCTTTTGCACAACGATTTGTTGCCGATTTGGCTGCTTATCCGGGCGGGCATTCTCCCCTATTTCCCCGTTCAATCCTGCAACAACCCGACGCTTGCGGGACTTTACCTCGCATGCGCAACAAACTCGTGAAAGAGCCTCATCATGGGACAGCTGATCGACGGAAAATGGTCCGACCAATGGTATGATACCAAGAAGACCGGCGGAAAGTTCGAGCGCTCCCAATCGGGCTTTCGCAACTGGATCACCGCCGATGGCAGCCCCGGCCTCTCTGGCGAAGGCGGCTTCAAGGCCGAAGCGGGCCGCTACCACCTCTATGTGTCCCTCGCCTGCCCCTGGGCACATCGCACCTTGATCTTCCGGCGCCTCAAGGAGCTCGATGACCTGATCTCGGTTTCGGTCGTTTCCCCCAAAATGCCCGATGAAACCGGCTGGACCTTCAAGACCGATGAAGGCTCCACTGGCGACGCCCTCTTTGGCAAGGACATGCTCTGGCAGGTCTATACCGAGGCCGACCCGCATTATACCGGCCGCGTCACCGTGCCGGTGCTCTGGGACAAGCAGCGCGGCACCATCGTGTCCAATGAAAGTGCCGAGATCATCCGCATGTTCAACTCGGCCTTCAACGAGCTGACCGGCAACACCGAGGACTTCTATCCCGCCGAGCTGCGCGAGCGCATCGATGAGCTCAACCCACGCATCTATGACGACATCAACAACGGGGTCTACAAGGCCGGCTTTGCCACGACCCAGGCCGCCTATGACGAAGCCGTGGTCAAGCTCTTTTCAGCCCTCGACTGGGTGGAGGACCTGCTCGGCCAGACCGCTTACCTCACCGGCGAGAACATCACCGAAGCCGATTGGCGTCTCTTTACCACGCTGGTGCGGTTCGACGCGGTATATGTCGGCCACTTCAAGTGCAACCGCCGCCGCATTGCCGATTATCCCAACCTCTCGCATTATCTCAAGGCGCTCTACGAGGTGCCCGGCGTCAAGGAAACGGTCGACCTCGACCATATTCGCACCCACTACTACTGGAGCCACGTCACCATTAATCCGACGCGGATCATTCCGATCGGCCCGGAACTGCCCTTTCTGAGCTAAGGCTCAGTAGCCCCAGGTCTCGCGGCGTGGCGCCCCGTCGAACACTTCGTCGACGCGCTGCGAGGTCGCGGGGGTAACCTTTTCGGGCAGTTGCGTGCGCTCAAACCAGCCCACCTCGGCGATCTCGTAGTTGGGCTTGAACTCGAACGCCTGCTCGAACTCGCGGCCGACGAAAAACGCCACATGGTCCCGGTTCGTGACCGGGCCCGTATTGTGGTAAAGCCCGAACAGCTCCAGGCGTCCCGTGCTGCGAAAGCCGGTTTCCTCGACCAGTTCGCGCTGGGCGGCCAGTTCGGCCGTTTCCCCTGGCTTCACCCCGCCGCCGGGAAACTGCCAGCCCGGCACATAAGTGTGCCGAATCAACAGCACCTTGTCGCCATCCACCAGCATCACGCGCGCGCCGATGGTCATGCGATGGGTCAGCCCCATGACGTTGAGGAATACCTTGGCCCGAATTTGCTGAAAGCGATTCATCTGCATGGCTTCACTCCGTTGGCTTAGGCGTAGCAGAGAGTGTTACCGACCACAAAATCGTGCCTTGAGTGAGTTCGTCATTTTCTTGCGGCAGTGCTTCTGGCATTACAGCGACAATGATCACCCTCGCCCACATTTCCGACATTCACCTGTCCCCCATGCCCCAGGTTGCCGTCCGCGACCTGGTCGGCAAACGGCTCACGGGCTATCTCAACTGGAAGCTGCGCCGCCATGGCGAGCTCAACAGCGGCACGCTGGCGAGCCTGGTTGCTCACCTGCAGAGCCAGAATGCCGATTTCACCGCCGTGACGGGCGACCTCACCAACCTGGCGCTGAAATCCGAAATCACCCGGGCTGGCGAATGGCTGCAAGCCTTGGGCAGCCCGGAAAAGATCTGTGTTTGCCCGGGCAATCACGACGCCTATGTTCCGGGCGCGCTGGAAGCGGCCGAGGACATCTGGGGCGACTACATGAAGGGCGAGACCGTCGACGACGCGATCTATCCCTTCGTGCGCCGCCAGGGTGAACTGGCCGTGGTCTCCTGCTCCAGCGCCGTGCCGACCCGCCCCTTCGTGGCTCTCGGCCGCTTCGACGAAAAGCAGGCCAGCCGCCTCGCGCGCATTCTCAAGGTTCTGGGCGAAGGCGGCTACTATCGCGCAGTCCTCATCCATCACCCGCCCTGCCAGGAACTGCAGCACCCCTCCTTCGGGCTCAAGGGGCATCGCCTCTTCCGTCAGGTCATCGCCGAATGCGGGGCCGAACTAATCCTGCATGGCCACACCCACCGCTCCTCGATCCACACCATTCCCGGTGTTGGCCGCGAAGTGCCGGTGGTTGGCGTTGCCGCTGCCAGCGCCGCTCAGGGCGGCACGCTCGACGATCCCGCGCGCTACAACCTCTTCCGCATCGAAAAGACCGGGGACACCTGGTCCTGCACCATGCGCGAATTCGGCTTCCAGCGTTTGGGCAACGACATCGTCATGCGCCTGCAGATGCGCCTCTACTAGGCGCCTCTCCCCCATCGCGCACAAATCAACTATATCAGGGCAAAGCCGGCCATGGGGCCGGCGCGGAGATGCGATAGGCAGTGCAGTCCCAGTTCCTTATCGAGCGGCCGATCTTTGATGCCGCCAATGCCACCGCCCGCTTCAGCTATGGGCTGGATGGCCGCCACTTCATCGAAGTGCTGGAATTCCCCGCCATCGCCGAGCCGGCGGCACTCACCTCGCCAGCCTTCCTCAAGCTGCTCGACCTGACCGCAATCGTCCTCGGCGTCAGCTACTTCAAGCTCAAGGCCCCGCTCGAAATCTGTGCGCCAAATATCGCGCTGACCCAGAGCGAAACCGCGTTCGTGCTCGACGTCTACGAGAACGGCTTGGGCGAGTTCTACGCGCGCAACAACCTGTCGCGCTTCGGCAAGCTCGTGGTCTCGACGCCCCATGATGTGACCACATCAGCCGACCGCAAGCTTGAACTACCCAACCGTGCCCTGCTGCCCATTGGCGGGGGGAAGGATTCGCTGGTCAGCGTTGAACTCCTGTCCGCCGCCGCCATCCCCTTCACCCCTTTTGCGGTCAATCCCAAGGGCCCGATCCTGACCTCGGTCGACAAGATCGGCGTGCCCCCGGTCTATGTTCGCCGCATCCTCGACAAGGAAATGATCCGGCTGGGCAAGGAGCCGGGCTTTTACAACGGCCACGTCCCCTCCACCGCCATCAATTCCATGATCGCCTCGCTCTGCGCGCTGCTCTTTGGCTTCAACCGCATCGTGCTGTCCAACGAGCGTTCCGCCAGCGAAGGCAATGTCGTGTTCGATGGCCGCGAGGCCAATCACCAATATTCCAAGTCGCTGGGCTTTGAGCGCACCATTGCCACCATCCTCGCCGAAGCCACCGGTGGCGCGCTCGAATACTTCTCGCTTCTGCGCCCCTATTCGGAAGCGCGCATCGCGGCGCTCTTTGCTCGCGAAACCCGCTATGACCGGGTCTTTTCCAGCTGCAACCAGAACTTCAAGCTGGCCGGTCATGATGGCCCGCTCTGGTGCGGCCACTGCCCCAAATGCCACTTCGTCTTCCTGATCTTCGCCCCAGTCATGGACAAGGCGCGGCTTCTCTCCATCTTTGGCCAGAACCTGCTCGACAATAGCGAGAACGAAGCCTCCTTCCGCGAACTGACCGGCCTTGCCGGCCAAAAACCCTGGGAATGCGTCGGCGAGATCCTTGAAGCTGCCGCCTGCCTATACGCTTTGGCCGAGCGCCCGGAATGGTCCGGCGACACGATCGTCGCGCGCCTCAAGCCCGATCTCGAAGCCCAGTATGGCGCTCCGGCCCTGGCTGCTGCCCTCGACGACCTGATGGCCGACAGTCCCGATCACCTGATCCCCGCCCCGGTTCTTGCCGCAGTGTCCCCCCATGCCGTTTGATGCTCCCGTGCTGCTCTACGGTGCTGGCCGCGAAGCGCTCTCCACCCGCGCCTTTCTCGCCGCCCGTCACCCCGACCTGCCCGTCTTCGTGACCACCGATAGCGGCACCGCCGATCTGCCCGGCACCACCTTTATTGCCCCGGCGGAACTGCCCGCCGCCTTTGCCGAAGGCCGCTTCGGCCTCATCGTCAAAAGCCCCGGCGTCTCGCTCTACAAGCCCGTCTTCGAGCTCGCCCGGCAAGCCGGCATCCCCGTCACTTCCAATCTCAATCTCTGGGCGCAGACCTACCGCACCGGCCGCCAGGTGATCGCCATCACCGGCACCAAGGGCAAGTCCACCACCGCCACCCTCACCCATCTGATGCTGACCCAATCAGGCGTCGATGCCGGCCTTGCCGGCAATGTCGGCCTCGCCCCGCTCGAAATCGCCGATCGCCACCAAACGGTGATCTTCGAGCTCTCGAGCTACCAGACCGCCGACATGGGTTTTGCGCCCGATATCGCCGCGCTCACCAATCTTTATCCCGAACATGTGGATTGGCACGGCTCGGTCGAGCGCTATTACGCCGACAAGCTCCATCTGCTCGCCCAGCCCGGTGACATCCGCATCGCTCTCGGCACGCCGGCGCAAACCAATCCCCGCGTCCTCGCCGCCTTGCGGGCCCCCGCCCAGCTACTGCCCGCTCTTGCTGCCGATTCTGTCGCCGCCATCACCGCCGCGGCCTGCACCTCCCGTCTCAAGGGCGCCCACAATCTCGATAACGCCAAGCTCGCCGCCCAGATCGCGCTGGCGGCAGGCGGCACTCTCGACGGTATCCTCGCCGGTATTGCCGCCTTCCAGCCCCTGCCCCATCGGCTCGAGGAACATCGCATCGGCGACCTCGTCTTTGTCGACGATTCCATCTCCACCACGCCCGAAGCCACCAAGGCGGCGCTCGCCGCCTATCGCGGGTACCGCATCGCCCTGATCGCGGGCGGCCATGAGCGCGAGCAGGACTACGGCGAACTCGCCGGCCTCCTCGCCGGCGCGGGGGTGACCACCCTCGCCTGCTTGCCCGTCACCGGCGCCCGCCTGGCCGACTCCACCCGCAGGGCCGCGCCCCAGATCACCGTGTTGACCCCACCCGATCTCGACAGCGCCATGCGCGCCCTCGTCGAACACCGGGCGCAGTTCGACGCCGTGCTCCTCTCGCCCGGCGCGCCGTCCTATAATCAGTTCAAGAATTTCGAGGAACGCGGCCGCCGCTTCATCGAGCTGGCGCAGGCGCTGTTCAGCCCGTCCTGATCCCCGGTAGCTAGCGCTCCAGATCTTGGCTTGCCTGCGCCGCCTCGCGTGGGTCCTTCACATGCCGAAGGACATTGTGCGACCAGGCGCGCAGCAGCGCCAGCACGATCACGGCGAGCACCGCAACGCCCACCGCCATCGGGTAATAACCCAGCGCGCAGGCGATGCCCACGGCACCGGCCAGCCACATGCCGGCCCCGGTGGTCAGCCCCTGCACGCTCCTCCCGCTGCGGAAAATGGCACCGGCCCCCAGGAACGCGATGCCGGCAGTTACCGCCTCGATGACACGGATGGGATCAGCCCGCGAGCCGTTGCCGCCTGCACCGCCGCCAACATCGATCGTGTGATAAATCTCGAAGGTCAGGATAGTGAACAGCGCCGCCGCCACGGCAACAAGAATATGGGTGCGCAGCCCCGCTTCGGCGGTGTTGACCTGCCGCTCAAAGCCGATCATCCCGCCCAGCACCGCGGCCATCAGCAGCCGGACCGCGATGATGTGGGTGGGCAGATAGGTGTGCACCCAGCCCCATTCATTGCCCACATCCATCGCCTGCTCCTTGTCGAAACAAGTCCGGCCGTCGGTGCTGCGATCAGGCGGTCTCCGCCACCCGGATCTGCAGCTTCACGTCGTCGGGCCGCGCTTCCACCGCCCGGTCGAACGCCTTGATCGAATCCTCGAAGGCAAACGTCTCCGAGATCAGGGGTTTGAGATCCACCCGCCCCGAAGCAAACAGCGCAATCGCCCGGTCATACTGGTGGGCATAGCGGAACACGTTTTCGATCCGCACTTCCTTGGTGGAAGCGGCTGCGATGTCCACCTTGACCGGCTCCACCGGCAAGCCCACAACGACGATCGTGCCCGCTGGCCGCGGCAAGTCCATGATGGTTTCCCACGCCTTGGGCGAGCCCGAGCATTCAAACACCACATCGGCGCCCCAGCCCTCGGTCAGACGCTTCACCTCTTCAACGAGGTTTTGTTCGCGGATATTGACCGGAATGACGCCCTGGTACTTGGCGGCGATATCGAGCTTGGGCTGCGCCAGATCGGCAACGATCACCCGCGCACAACCGCCAGCGAGGGCGGCAATTGCCACCATGGTCCCGATCGGACCAGCGCCCAGCACCACTGCGGTATCGCCAGGCTTGATCCCGGCCTTGGTGGCCGCCTGCATGCCCACGGCAAATGGCTCAACCATCGCGCCTTCGGCAAAGCTCACATTATCGGGCAGCTTGAAAGTATAATTGGCGGGATGCACGACTTCCGAAGTCAGCACCCCATGCACCGGCGGCGTCGCCCAAAAACTCACCGCGGGATCGACATTGTAGAGCCCCAGCCGTGACGCCCGCGAATTGGGATCGGGAATACCCGGCTCCATGCAGACCCGGTCGCCGACCTTGAGATGGGTGACGCCCTCGCCCACCTCGACGACGGTGCCCGCCGCCTCATGGCCCAGCACCATGGGATCGTTGACCACGAACGGCCCGATCTTGCCATGAGTGTAGTAATGTACGTCCGAGCCACACACGCCCACCGTGTGGATCGCGATCTTGACCATGCCCGGCCCGACCTCGAGTGGCAGGTCGATCTCGCGCAGCTTGAGCTCGTGTTGCCGCTCCAGCACCAGTGCCCGCACTTTTGTCATTGCTCTTCCCTATTCAAGACGCATGCTATCGTCTTGCCTAGCGCGTCCCTTATCCCGGTGCAATCGCGCAGCCTCTCATCAGCTGACGCTGGCCAGTACGGCCGCCAGCCGCTTTTCGCGCTGCAGCAATCCCGCGCGCCCCGGCCCCGCCGAGGACCACAGATCCTGCAGCTTGCCCTCGTCGAACAGCTTGAACAGGCACGGGGTGATGTAGGACTTGCGGCAGATCGCCGGCGTGTTCTTGAGCACTTCTGATACTTCGCGCGCCACCTGCGCCATCTGCCGTTTGCGCGCCGATGCCGATTTGCCCGCGTCGAGCTTGGCCAGCGATTCCGCCGCCAGCGAACTCGCCCGCAGCGTGCGGAAGTCCTTGGCGGAAATCTCGATCCCCGTGACCTCGCGCATATAGGCATTGAGTGCGCTGGTCTTGATCGGCTTGATCGCGCCCTCGGCATTGCGGAACACCAGCAGCCGCTTGCCCGGTATGGTCTTGATCCGCGCTATGGCCTGGGCCAGCCCGGCATCGGTAAAGCCATATTCGGCCCGCTTGCCGCCCTTGGCATCAAAGGCGATCACCACATCATCGCCCGACACCCGCACATCGCGCGAAAACAGCGTTCCCGCGCCGCGCGTGCCATTGGCTTCGAGATATTTTTCGCGCCCCACCCGCATGGCGGTGCGGTCGATCAATGCCACGCCGATGGCGAGCGCCAGCTCCCGGCCGCCGGCAGGCGCCAAGAGATCCTGCTGCACCTGCTTGCGCAGCCGCGGCAACACAGCGGTCATCAGCGACAACCGCTTGACCTTCTTACCCTCGCGCCGCAATTCCCAATCGGCATGGTAGACATATTGCTCGCGCCCGGCCTCATCCTTGCCCACCGCCTGGATATGCCCATTGGGCTTGGCCGAAACGCGCACATCCTTCCAGGCCGGGGGAATCCCCAACGCCTGCACGCGCGACTTGATAGCGGGATCCACAACAAGGGCCCCGGTGCTATCGAAATAGCAAAAGCCCTTGCCGCGACGCTGGCGGATAATGGTGAGATCGCTTCTGGCGACCTTAACGAGCCGAACCATGTTGGTGTCAGGTTGGGTTAGGCTGCGCTCCGGCAAAGACCATGTAGACGATGGCAAACAGCACGATCACGGCCACCAGCGACATGATCAGCACGCGCAAGTTCATCTTGCGGGGGCTGGCCTGCGTAGTTTCGGTCGTGTTCTTGTGCGGATCGTAGGTTTCCATAGAGCTCTCCCAGAGTGTGCATTGGAAACGTGTGCCATGCCGTCGCGGTTCCCCCTTGCAACCGCACGAGGGCTTGACCGCTGAGCCGCCCCGGCCGACCCTCACACCCAATTGCTTTCGGAAGGCCCCATGACCAGCTCGTCTCAACTCGCCCGCATGATCCTCGTTGGCCAGGGCAAGGCCCCTGCCGATCTGGTTATCAAAAATGTCCAGCTGCTCGATGTGATCACCGGCGCCGTCACGCCCACCGATATCGCCATCGTGGACGACCGGATCGTGGGCACGCTGGCCCAGTATGATGGACTGCAGACCATTGATGGCGCTGGCCGCTTTGCCGTGCCCGGCTTCATCGACACCCATCTGCACATCGAATCCTCGCTGGTCACCCCCTTCGAGTTCGACCGCTGCGTGCTGCCCCATGGCGTCACCACCGTCCTCTGTGATCCCCACGAGATCGCCAATGTCCTGGGCGCCGAGGGCATCCGCTATTTCCTCGATTGTGCCGAGCGCACGATCATGGACATCCGCGTCAACCTCTCCTCCTGCGTGCCCGCCACCGGCTTTGAAACCAATGGCGCTACGCTCGAGATCGAAGATCTCGCCCCCTTCCGCGACCACCCCAAAGTCGTGGGGCTCGCCGAAATGATGAACTTTCCGGGCGTGCTGGCCGGGGACCCTGGCCTGCTCGCCAAGCTCGCCGCCTTCCAGGGCGGCCATATCGATGGCCATGCGCCCTTGCTGCTGGGCATGGGGCTCAACGGCTATCTCGCCGCCGCCATCCGCACCGACCACGAAGCGACTTCCGCCGCCGAAGCGCGCGAAAAGCTCGCCAAGGGCATGGCCATCCTGATCCGCGAAGGCTCGGTGTCCAAGGACCTCGAAGCCCTAGCCGAAATCCTCGATGCCGACACTTCGAGTTTTGTTGCCCTCTGCACGGATGACCGCAACCCGCTCGATATCGCCGAGGAAGGCCATCTCGACAGCTCCATCCGCCGCCTCATCGCCCGCGGCTGCCCGCTCCATCACGTCTATCGCGCCGCCTCCCATTCGGCCGCCCGCATCTTCAACCTGCGCGATCGCGGCCTGCTCGCCTCGGGCTGGCGCGCCGATATCGCGCTCCTTGATAACCTCGAGGAGTGTCGCGTTTCCGATGTGATCGCCGGCGGCCGCCTGGTCACACCAGACCGCTTTGCCGGCAGCAGCGCCACCGATCCAGTGGGCCTCAACTCGGTCAAGCTCCAGCCGGTAACCCCCGCCACCTTCAACACCCCAGCCAATCCCGCGCGCAACCAGACGCCGGTGATCGGGGTCAAGCCGGGCCTCATCCTCACCTTCCGCGAAACCGCGACTCTCGCCTCCACCGACGAAGGGCTCCAGCCCGATCTCGCAGCCGATGTGATCAAGGTCGCCGTGGTCGAGCGCCATGGCCGCAACGGCAATATCGGCCGTGGCTTTGTGACCGGCTTCGGCCTCAAGCGCGGCGCCATCGCCTCTTCCGTCGGCCATGACAGCCACAACATCACCGTAGTCGGCACCAACAACGAAGACATGACGCTGGCCGTCAACCGCCTGATCGAGCTGCGCGGCGGCTTTGCCGTGGCCGATAACGGCGCGATCACCGCCGAACTGGCGCTGCCCATTGCCGGCCTCATGAGCCTTGAGCCCTTCGAAACCGTTGCGGCTACGCTCCATGAGCTGCGCGATGCGGCCCGCGCCATTGGCTGCGTCCTGCCCGAGCCGTTCCTGCAGGTCTCCTTCCTCGCCCTCCCCGTCATCCCCCATCTCAAGATGACCGACCGCGGCCTCTTTGACGTCGACGCCTTTGCTTTCGTGGACTGACAATGAGCCTGAGCAGCCTCTTTCTGGCCTATGTCGAGGACCTGCCGCCCCGCCGCAATGGCGTGCGGAAACACCGCAACATCCCCTTCACCATGCCCGACGGCGTGGTGCTGATGACCGACCATTTCGCGCCGCGCGCCACCGGTGAGTTCCCCACCATCCTGATGCGCCTGCCCTATGGCCGCCGCGGCTTTGGCACCATCGCCCAGGTCTATGCCGAGCGCGGCTTCCACGTCGTGCTGCAGGCCTGCCGCGGCACCGAGAAATCGGGCGGCGAATTCGATCCCCTCACCAATGAGCGCGCCGATGGGCTGGCAACGCTGGATTGGCTCAAGGCCCAGCCCTGGTTCGATGGCCGGCTCGGCCTATCCGGCCCCAGCTATCTCGGCTACGCGCAATGGGCGATCTGCGATGCACTCCCGCCCGTCTCGGCCATGGCCACCAAGGTCACCACGGCCGATTTCCGCCCCGTCGTCTTTCCCTCAGGCGCCTTTCACCTCGGGCTTTGGCTCTCCTGGCTGCAGGTGATCGAGGGCCTGCGCCAGCGCCCCCTGCACACCGCCACCCGCATGTTTTCCGGCCGCATCGAGCGCACCACCGCCCAAGCTGGCATGACCCTCCCGCTCGTTGAGGCCGACCGCGCCGCCTCAGGCCATGCCGTGCCGTTCTGGCGCCACTGGTTCGAGCATTCCGTGGGCAATGACCGGTTCTGGGACGCCATCGATCACCGCCACCGCCTGACCGCCACCACGCCCCCCGTGCACTTCATTTCGGGCTGGTACGACTTCATGCTCGACCCGCTCTTGGCCGATTACGCGCGCCTCGTCGAGCTCGGCCATCGCCCTTACCTCACGGTCGGCACCTGGTTCCACATCGCCGAGGAACTGCAGCGCGACAATCTGCGCGAAACCATCTTTTGGATGCGCGCTCACCTCGAAGGCGACAGCTCCGGCCTGCGCACCAAGCCCGTCCGCATCCACATTTCGGGCCTCGACCAATGGCGCGAGTTCGAGCACTACCCGCCCGGCCCGCCCGATCTGGAGCAATGGTTCTTGGGCAGCGACGCGGCGCTCACACCCACCGCACCTACCTCCTCCGGCGTCGATCGCTACCGCTACGATCCCGCCGACCCCACGCCCAATCTGGGCGGGGCCATCTTCGCCTTCACCGGCGCGGGTCCCGTCGACAACGCCCCCCTCGAGGCCCGCAGCGATGTTCTGGTGTATTCATCGCCACCCCTCTCCGAAACGCTGACGGTGATCGGGCAAAGCACCGTGACCCTCCACGCCCGGGCCACTCTCCCCCATGCCGATTTTTTTGTGCGTTTATGCGATGTGTCGCCCGAGGGCCGGTCGATCAATATCTGCGACGGGCTTTATCGCGTCACGCCCGCCACGCCCCGAGAGCCGGATGGCTCCTGGCGGCTGGAATTCCCGCTCCACGCCACCGCCCATGCCTTCCGGCCCGGCCATCGCCTGCGCCTCTTGATCGCCTCAGGCGCCCATCCGCGCTATGCCCGTAATCTCGGCACCGATGAGCCGATCGGCACCGCCACCACCATGCTCGCCAACACGATCGAGATCTTGCACGGTCCGGGGCAGGCGACCGCGATCACCCTGCCCCGCTACCGGCTCTAGGCTTATGCCCGGGCGCGCTCGCGCGCCTTGACCTGCAGGCGCCGCGCATGCAGCACCGGCTCGGTGTAGCCGCTCGGCTGGTCAGCGCCATGCAGCGCCAGGTCTAGCGCCGCCTGGAACGCCACCGACTGCAGATTGGGCGACATCGGCCGATACAGCGGATCGCCCGCATTCTGCTCGTCCACCACGGCAGCCATGCGCTCAAAGATCGAGGTCACCTCGTCCCGGCTCACCAACCCATGGCGCAACCAATTGGCGATGTGCTGGCTCGAAATCCGGCAGGTCGCGCGATCTTCCATCAGCCCCACATTGTTGATGTCGGGCACTTTGGAACAGCCAACGCCCTGCTGCACCCAGCGCACCACATAGCCCAGGATCCCCTGCGCATTGTTCTCGGTCTCGCGAGTGATTTCTTCGCGGCTGAGCGAATAAGGCGCCTGCACCGGCATGGAGAACAGCTCCGCCAGCGACGGCGTCGCTTCGTTGTGCCGCCGGCGCTGCGCCTCGAACACATCGACCTGGTGGTAATGCAGCGCATGCAGCGTCGCCGCCGTCGGCGATGGCACCCAGGCCGTATTGGCGCCCGATTGCGGATGGCCGATCTTGGCGGCCATCATCGCCGCCATGTCGTCGGGCCGCGCCCACATGCCCTTGCCGATCTGCGCCCGGCCCGACAGCCCGCAGGCCAGCCCGATCAGCACATTGCGGTCCTCATAGGACGCGATCCAGCGCTCGAGCTTGATCTCGTCCTTGCGCAGCACCGGACCCGCTTCCATCGAGGTATGGATCTCGTCGCCCGTGCGGTCGAGGAACCCGGTATTGATGAAAAACAGCCGGTCGCGCGCGGCATGGATCGCCGCCTTGAGATTGGCGGAGGTGCGGCGCTCTTCGTCCATGATGCCGATCTTGACGGTCAGCGGTGCCAGCCCCAGCATCTTTTCAACGGACGCAAAGATGGCGCAGGCAAAGGCCACTTCCTCGGGTCCATGCATCTTGGGCTTGACGATATAGATCGCGCCCGTCGTGCTGTTGCCGCCCTTGTCATGCATGGCGCAGAGCACCGTCACCGCCGCATCCAGCAGCCCTTCGCCGATCGGCTTGCCGTCGGCGGTCTTGACCGCATCGGTGGTCATCAGGTGCCCGACATTGCGAACCAGCAGCAGCGAGCGCCCCTTGAGCACCAGTTCCCCACCCGAACGCGAGGCGTAAACCCGATCTTCCTTGAGGCGGCGGGTGACCTGCTTGCCGCCCTTTTCGAACGTGTCTTCCAGCGTGCCCTGCATCAGGCCGAGCCAGTTGCGATAAACGCCGATCTTGTCCTCGGCGTCGACAGCCGCGACCGAATCCTCGCAGTCCTGGATCGTGGTCAGCGCCGCTTCCACCACCACATCGGCAAGCCCCGCCGCGTGCTCGGCGCCGATGGCGCTCGCCTTGTCGATGACAAGGATCACATGCAGCCCGTTATGGCGCAAAACGATCTCGGCGCTGGCGCCCTCACCGCGATAGCCGACAAAGGCCTCGGGATCGCGCAAGGTGGTCGGGCCCGCCGCGGTGTCGATCACGAGAGTGGCGGTGCCACCCTGCTCGGCCACCACATAGGACGTCACGTCGGCATGGCTGCCGCGGCTGAGGGGCAGTGCTTCGTCAAGGAACGCGGCGGCACGCGCCACCACGGCCTCGCCGCGCGCAGCATTATAGCCCTTGCTCGGCGCCAACTCGCCATCGCGGCTGATCACATCCGTGCCGTAAAGCGCATCGTAAAGGCTGCCCCAGCGCGCATTGGCGGCATTGAGCGCATAGCGCGCATTGGATACCGGCACCACCAACTGCGGCCCGCAGAGGCTCGTGATCTCCGGATCGAGCCCGGTGGTCTCGATGGTGAAATCCTCGGGCTCGGCTACAAGATAGCCGATATCCCTGAGGAAAAACTCGTAACCCTGCGGGTTGTTGGCGACTGGACCATAGCGGCGGTGCCAGTCGTCGATCTTGCCCTGCAGCTCATCACGGCGCGCCAGGAACTGGGCATTGACCGGCGCGTGTTGCGCCACCACTTCGGCAAAACCGCTCCAGAACTGATCGGCGGAAACCGGCAGGCCCGGCAGGACCTCCCGCTCGACAAAGTCCACTAGTCCCGCGTCAACGGAAAGTCCGGACTTGGTCAAATATTGGCTCATGCTTACTTCCTCTTCAGGCGCGGCACAGCTTTAGGTCAAGCAGATGCCCCTGCCAACCCAACTAAGGTCGATTTAGCTCGTCTGCCTGCCACATAAACTTCGGCAATGGCGCGATCATCGCCCATGGTTTGCAGCAGGAAAAGTTCTTCTCTGAGGTGGTTCACCGTCGCCTGCCGCAGTCGCATGGCTGGCGTCGCGCCCGCATCGAGCACGACGAGATCGGCGTCACAGCCCGGCGCAATCGTGCCGATCACGCCCTCCAGCGACAGCGCTTGCGCATTGCCCAGCGTGGCCATGAAGAACGAGTGCAATGGGCTTAGCCTTTGCCCGCGCAACTGCCCAACCTTGAATCCCTCGTCGAGCGTGCGCAGCATGCCAAAACTGGTGCCCCCGCCAATATCGGTGGCAATTCCTAGCCGCACCCCTGCCCGCGCCAGCCGCTCGCGATCAAACAGGCCACTACCCAAAAAGAGGTTGGAGGTCGGGCAGAACACCGCCACCGCCCCCGTTTCCGCGAGAACCGCGGTTTCGCGATGGTTGAGGTGAATGCAGTGCCCCAGCAGCGTGCGCGGCCCCAGCAGCCCATACTGCTCATAAATGCCCGCATAGTCCGGCGCCTCCGGATACAACTCCATCGACAAGCGGATCTCGTCCGTGTTTTCGCCGAGATGGGTTTGCACATGGCAATCGGGATGCTCGGCCGCCAGCGCCTGCGCCGCCTCCAGTTGCGCGGGGGTCGAGGTGATGGCGAAGCGGGGCGTGATCGCATAACGCGCCCGGCCGCGCCCATGCCAGCGCGCGAGGAGCGCCTTGCTGTCGTCATAGCTCGCCTGGGCGGTGTCGCAGAGCGCCTCGGGCGCATTGCGGTCCATCATCACCTTGCCCGCGACCATCAGCATGTCGCGCCGTTCCGCCTCGGCGAAGAACGCGTCCACCGATTGCGGATGGCTGGAACAATAAACGGCCGCCGTCGTCGTGCCGTTGCGCACCAACTCGTCAAGGAACCCCGCCGCCACCGCGCCGGCATGTCCCTGCTGCCCGAACTTTTGTTCTTCCACGAAAGTGTAGGTGTTGAGCCATTCCAGCAGCGAGCCGGCATAGGAGGCGATCATCTGCGTCTGCACATAATGCAGATGCGTGTCGATGAAACCTGGCAGGATCAGATGCGGCCGGTGATCGATGATCTCCGCATCACGGCTATCGACCGCACCGAAGTCCCCGACCTCGACGACCTTGCCCCCGGTAATAGCAACCGCGCCATCCTCCCACAACCGGTAGCTGTCCACATCGTCGAGCCCTTGCGGCTCGCGGACAAAGCTCAGCACCCGGCCGCGCAGAATGGTGCGGCTCACTGCCCCGAGCCCTCGCGGAACCAGGCCACCAGCAGCGCCCGCTCCTCGGGCGTGATCTCGGTCACATTGCCCGGCGGCATGGCGTGGGAATAGCCGGCCTGCATGGCGACGTCGCGGGCATGGTTGGCGATCGCCGCATCGCTGTCGAGAATGACATTCTTGGGCGCCTCATAGATCCCCGGCCAGACCGGCTCGGCGGTGTGGCACATCGAACAGCGCGTCTGCACGGCAAGGCTGGCCTCGGCAAACAGGCTCGCGGCCATGAACGGCTCGGCCGCCCGCGACGCCACCGCCTCTTCGCCGACGCCCGGCAGCTTGGGGCCGCTTGAGAGCCACGCAATGATGACGAACAAGATCACCGCCACCGCCCAGGTCCAGTGCGGATTGCCCTTCCGGGCATGGCGCGTGTTGAAATAATGCCGGATCACCACGCCCACAAGGAAGATCAGCGAGGCGATGATCCAGTTCCACTGCGTCGCGAAGGCCAGCGGGTAATGGCTTGAAAGCATGAAGAAGATGACGGGCAGCGTCAGGTAGTTGTTGTGCAGGCTGCGCTGCTTGGCGATCTTGCCATATTTGGCATCGGGCACCCGCCCGGCCTTGAGATCGGCCACCACGATCTTCTGGTTGGGGATGATGATCATCGCGACATTGGCGGCCATGATCGAGGCGGTGAACGCGCCCATATGCAGCATCGCCGCCCGGCCGGTGAAGATCTGCGTATAGCCCCAGGCCATGGCGGTGAGGATCGCAAACAGCACCAGCATCAGCCCGTTCTGCGATTCACCCAGCGGCGATTTGCAGAGCCGGTTATAGACCACAAAGCCCAGCACGATGGAGCCCATGGAAAGGAGGATTGCCCCCCAGGCCGGCACATCGAGCACATTGCGATCAACCAGATACAGGTCGGCACCGACATAATAGATCAGCACCAGCAGCATGAAGCCGGACAGCCACGTCCAGTAGCTCTCCCATTTGAACCAGGTCAGGTGCTCGGGGAGGAAGTCGGGCGCCACCAGATATTTCTGGATGTGATAAAAACCCCCGCCATGCACCTGCCATTCCTCGCCATGCGCCAGCGGCGGCAGGCTCGGCGTCTTGCGCAGCCCCAGATCGAGCGCAATGAAATAAAACGACGAGCCGATCCAGGCGATTGCCGTGACCACGTGCAGCCAGCGCACCGCAAACATCAGCCATTCCCAAGCAATCGCATAATCCGGCATTTTTCGTTCCTTCGATACACCCCTGGCGGCATGCTGGCTGTTCAGCCGCCCACCGCAGCCGCGGCGCCAGCCCTCCCTCCCCATCGAGGGGAGGGCCGGGGTGGGGGTCCCTCGGTGATGCTCCGCCTCACCTCCCCCACCCGCTCAGCAAAAGGGGCAGGCCGAAACCCGCCCCTTCCAATCCGATTCGAACCCCAGCTTATGCCGGCTGTTCGACGCCTTCCACATACCAGTCCATGCTGAGCAGTTCGGCATCCGTCATGGTCACGCCGGCGGCCACACGCTCGGTGCCGGTATTGTCCTTGATGGGGCCGGTGAAGATGTGGAAAGAGCCATCGATCTGCCCGGTCCGCACCGCTTCGGCTGCAGCCTTGACCTCTTCGGTGACCTTGGGACCATAGGGCCCGATCTGCACCACGTCTTCCTTGAGGCCTTCCCAGGTGTCGCCGGCGGTCCAGGTGCCATCGATCAAGGCCTGGGCCGAAGCCACATAGCGCGGGCCCCAGTGGTCGATAATCGAGGTCAGCTGCGTTTCGGGCGCAAAGGCGCTCATATCGGCGCCCTGGCCGAACCCGCCAATAATGCCGCGTTCCTGGGCCACCTGCAGCGCTGCCGGGCCATCGGTATGCTGGGCAATGATGTCCACGCCCTGGTCGATCAGCGCGCGGGCCGCATCGGCTTCCTTGGCCGGATCGTTCCAGGTCGAGATGTAAACCGGCTTGACCGTGATGGCGGGGTTCACCTTGCGGGCCGACAGCGCCAGCGCATTGATGCCCATCACGACTTCAGGGATCGGGAACGAGCCGATATAGGCGAGCTTGCCGGTCTTGGAGAGGTGCCCGGCAATGGTGCCGCAAACGGCGCGGCCTTCGTAAAAGCGCGCATTGTAGAGGCCGACATTGTCCGCCTTCTGGTAGCCGGTGGCATGCTCGAACTTCACGTCGGGGAACTGCTGGGCAACCTTCATCACGGAGTCGCCAAAGCCAAAGCTCGTCGCAAAGATCAGCTTGTTGCCCTGCTGGGCCAGTTCGCGCAGCACGCGCTCGCAGTCCGGACCTTCCGGCACGTTCTCGACATAGGTGGTCTCGACCAGATCACCCAGCTGCTCTTCCAGGAAGATACGGCCCTGATTGTGGGCATAGTTGTAGCCATTGTCGTTGATCGTGCCGACATAGATGAAGCCCACCTTGAGCGGTTCGCCCTGGGCGAAGGCGCGGGAGCCCAGCAGCGGCAGCGCAGCGGCGGCGGCGCCTGCCTTGAGGATAGTGCGGCGGTTAAGGGTCATGTGTCTCTCCTGATGGTCGTGGTTGCTTGAAACGGTCGTTGGCGCCGGCTCAATTCGTGGGCAGGAACGGCTTGCCGAGGCAGGCCGGAGCATTGGTGGACGCATCGCGCTTGATCGAAATCAGCACGAGCACGATGATGGTCGCGAGGTAAGGCAAGGCGGCCCAAAGTTCGGACGGAATAACCGACAGCACTCCGCCGCCCGCCTTGGCATAAAGCTCCATGGTCATCACGAGACCAAAGAGGTAAGCCCCCGCGAGCAGGCGGAACGGGCGCCAGGAGGCGAACACCACCAGCGCCACGGCAATCCAGCCGCGCCCTGCGGTCATCCGCTCGGCCCATTGCGGGGTCAGCAGCAGCGGGAAACACGCCCCGGCAATACCGGCCATCGCCCCGCCGAACAACACGGCGAGATAGCGCACGAGCTTGACGCTGTAGCCGATGGAATGGGCCGACAGGTCGTTCTCCCCCACGGCCCTCAGGATCAGCCCGGGGCGGGTTTTCTCGAGAAAATACCAGACTGCGACTACCATGAAGAACGAGAAATACACCGGCGCCGAATAGCCGAACACCACCCGCAACGCCGGATGGCTCGCAAGCTCGGCGGGAAACAGCGGCCCCATCAGCTGGATCGGCCGGGCGGAAAACGGCGCGCCGGCGAGGGCGGAAAAGCCCGTGCCGAAAATGGTCAGCGCCAGCCCAGTCGCGGTCTGGTTGGCCGACAGGCTCAACGTCAAAAAGCCAAAGATGATCGAGGTCGCCGCCCCGGCCACCGCCCCGCAAAGCAGCGCGAAATAAGGGTTGCCTGTATAAAACTGCCCCGCAAAGCCGGCAATGGCGCCCACCAGCATCATGCCTTCGACACCGAGGTTGAGCACCCCCGACTTTTCCACCACGAGCTCGCCCAGCGCGGCCAGGAGGATCGGCGTTGCCGCGAACACCAGCGTGACGATGATGGGAATGATGATTTCCATTACGCCGTCCCCGGCGCCGCGGCGCTATGAACCCGGCGCACCCGATAGCGCACCAGCAGGTCCCCACCCAGAAGGAAGAACAGCACCATGGCCTGGAAAATGCCCGTGGCGGCATTGGGCAGCCCGATCGTCGTCTGCGCCACTTCCCCGCCCACAAAGGTGATCGCCATCACGAGCCCGGCAAAGATCACCCCGAGCGGATTTAGCCGTCCGAGGAACGCCACGATGATCGCGGTGAACCCGTAATTGGTCGGAAAGCCCGGCACCATGCGCTGGAACGGCCCGGCCACTTCCAACACGCCCGCAAGCCCCGCAAGGCCCCCCGACACCAGCATGGCCAGCCAGATCGTCTTGTTCTCGGAAAACCCGCCATAGCGCGCCGCATGGGGCGCCGTGCCCACCACGCGCATCTGATAGCCGAATACCGAGCGCGACATGATGAACCACGCCACGAGTGCCACCAGCACCGCGATCGGCACACCCAGATGCACGATCGTGCCCGGCAGGATGGTGGGCAGCCGCGCCGCCTCGGCAAATAGCCGCGTCTGGGGGAAACCCATCCCCATCGGGTCCTTCCAGGGCGCGCGGATCAGGTAATAGATCAGCTGCACCGAGGCATAGGTCAGCATCAGCGAGGTCAGGATCTCGTTGACGTTGAGGCGGGTGCGCAGCAGCGCTGGGATGGCGGCGTAAGCCATGCCCCCGAGCACGCCAGCGAGCACCATCAGCGGCAAGATCCAGGGCCCGTTGAGGCCATGGGTCGCCAGCGCCACCCAGGTGCCGGCCAGCCCGCCAACCACATATTGTCCCTCGGCGCCGATATTCCACACATTGGCGCGGTAGGCGATGGAGAGCCCCACCCCGATAATGATCAGCGGCGCGGCCTTCACTCCCAGATCCTGCCATTTGTAGGAATTGGTCAGGGGCGTGAGAAAGATCTCGCGCACCGCCCCGATCCCGTCATAGCCGATCAGCGAAAAGATGATCGCGCCCACCACCATGGTCAGCACCACTGCCGCCACCGGCGTCAGATAGCGCATGAGTTGGCTGGGCTCGCGCCGTTTTTCAAGCCGGAACAGCATTGCTTGCCTCCGTGGCGCCATGGACCCCGCCCATCAGCAAGCCGATTTCTTCCACACTCACCTCGCCCACCGGCCGCGCCGCCGAGAGGCGGCCAAGATTGATCACCGCCAGCGTGTCGCACAGCGCCAGGAGCTCATCGAGGTCCTGGCTGATCACGACGATGGCGGAGCCTTCGGCGGCCAGGTCCACCAGCGCCTGGTGGATGGCCGCGGCGGCCCCGGCATCGACGCCCCAGGTCGGCTGGCTGACCACCAGCACGCTCGGGCGCTGCAGGATTTCGCGCCCCATGATGTATTTCTGCAGATTGCCGCCCGAGAGCGATCCCGCCATCGAGCCCGGGCCCAGCGCCTTGACCGCAAAATCGGCGATCACCTTGCCCGTATAGGTCTTGGCCGCGCCCGAATTGATGAGGCCCAGCATCACCATGCCGAGCCGATCGCGCGCCGTCAGCACCGAATTGTCAGCCAGCGAGAACTCGCCCACCGCCGCATGGCCATTGCGCTCTTCAGGCACGGCACACAGCCCGCGCTTGCGCCGGCCGGTCGTGTTGAGCAGCCCCAGCGGATAGCCATCGAGCGTAATGGCTTCCTTGTCATCCCCGAGGATTTCCCCGCTCAGCGCATCGAGCAGGGCGTTCTGCCCATTGCCCGCCACCCCGGCGATGCCAAAGATTTCGCCCGCCCGCACGGTAAAGCTCACATCATTGACCGGCACATCGAAATGGCCGGTCTTGTGGGTCGAAAGCCGCGACACGACCAGCTTGGGCGCGCCCAACTGCCGCCCCCTGGCCCGCACGATGTCACGCAGGCCCGTGCCGATCATCTTTTCGGCCATGGAGCGCGAGGTTTCCTGCTTGGGATCGCAGGTATCCACGAGCTTGCCGCCCCGCAGGATCGTCGCCGTATCGCACAGCGCCTTGATCTCATCGAGCTTGTGGGAAATGTAGAGGATCGAACAGCCCTGCGCCGCCAGCTTGCGCAGCACTTCAAAAAGCTGCTCCACTTCCTGCGGCGTCAAAACCGAAGTGGGTTCGTCCATGATCAAGAGCTTGGGGTCGAGCAAGAGCGCGCGCACGATCTCGATGCGCTGCCGCTCCCCCACCGATAAGGTCGCGACCGTCCGGTGCGGATCGAGCAGCAGCCCGTAGGTGGTCATCACCTCGCGAATGCGGGCCTCGAGCTCGCGCGACTTGAGCGAGCCATCCATGCCCAGCGCGATGTTTTCGAGCACGGTCAGCGCTTCAAACAGGGAAAAGTGCTGGAACACCATGCCGATGCCCAGCTTGCGGGCGGCCTTGGGATTGGTGATCACCACCGGCTCGCCGTTCCAGCGGATTTCGCCGGCATCGGGCTGCATGATCCCATAGATCATCTTGACCAGCGTCGACTTGCCGGCCCCGTTCTCGCCCAGCAGCGCATGGATTTCGCCCGGCTTGACGCCAAAGGAGATATTGTCATTGGCAAGAACGCCGGGAAACTGCTTGGTGATCCCGGTCAATTGCAGTCGCAACGGCATGCTAGCGTCCATCCACGGCCCTCAGTTCCCTGGCGCCCTGTACATGCCCAATGTCAGCTTCCCGCCGACCAATCTGAACCATAATTTCTGCCGCCGCTAGTGCCGCAATGACTTCGGGGCGCTTATCCCCAAGCCCTTGGCGGCCAATGGGTGAAACGAGCCGCTGGAGGGCAGCAGGGTCCCCTCCTTCGGCGCGAAACCAGCTGCTGAACCGGGCGCGCTTGGTCGCCGATCCCACCATGCCGATATAAGGACTGTCCGCCCGCTCCAGCGCTTCCTTGGCGAGCAGGAAGTCGAGCGCATGGTCATGGGTCAGAACCACAAAACTGCTGCCCGGCGGCGCCGACCGGATCGCCGCTTCCGGCAGTGGCGTCAGCCGCGCCTCGACGCCTGCCGGCAAGCCAACCAGCTCGCTTGCCCGCGTATCCACCACATGTGCCTGCACCGGTAAAAGCGCCAGCACCTGGGCCAATGCCCGCCCTACATGACCGGCACCAAACACGAAGACATGCGGCAACGCCCGATCTTCCGCCGCCACCCGCTCGAGCAGCGCACCGCGCAAGCCCGCATCGGCATAGCGCAACTGCACCCCGACACGGCCGCCGCAACATTGCCCGATCTCGGGCCCCAGCGGCACATCCATGGCTGCTTCCGCCTGCCCTGAGGCTAGCAGGCGCCGCGCATGGTCGATCACCATATGCTCGAGCGCCCCGCCCCCGATCGTGCCGAAAATCCCTTGCGCGCCTACCAGCATGAACGTGCCCTGCTCGCGCGGGCTCGACCCGCGCACCCGCGTCAGCTCACAGGCAATTGCCTCGCTGTTGGCGCGAAGGAAAGATTGCAGCTGGGGCAGGCGCAAGGTCATGACAGCCGTCCCTGCAAGGAGGCGTGCAGGCTGATCGCCCTGCTTTGGGCTCGTGCCCTCCCTCCCCCTTGAGGGGAGGGCCGGGGTGGGGGTCCAACCGTCGGGCGCAAAACCATCACCCCCGCGCTTCCTGCTTCAACCGCTCGCACCCCATCAGCACCCGCTCGGGGGTCACTGGCGTGTCGAGCCGCGGCGGCAGCTTGTAATCGGCCATCGCAGCCACTGCCATCGCGAGCGCTTCCACCACGCTCATCGCCAGCATCAGCGGCGGCTCGCCCACCGCCTTGGAGCGCCCGATCGTGGGCTCGCTGTTCTCGGACCATTCCGCCAGCCGCACATTGAACACCGGCGGCACGTCGCTTGCGAGCGGGATCTTGTAGGTCGAAGGCGCCTTGGTGCGCAGCTGCCCCTTGGCGTCCCACCACAATTCTTCGCTCGTCAGCCACCCCATGCCCTGGATGAACCCGCCCTCGATCTGCCCGAGGTCAAGCGCCGGATTGAGCGACTTGCCGACATCATGCAGAATATCGACCCGATCCACCTGGTATTCGCCGGTGAGCGTATCGATGGTGACCTCCGAAACCGAGGCGCCATAGGAATAATAGTAGAACGGTTGCCCGCGTCCGGTGGCCCGATCCCAATGAATCTTGGGGGTCTTGTAGAAGCCCGCGGCCCAGAGCTGCACGCGGTTGAGATAAGCCGAGGCCACCAGTTCCGTGAATGGCACGAACTCCTCGCCCGCCATGATGCCCTCGGGCACCCAGACGATCTCGGCCTCATCGCACTGGTAGAGCTTGGCGGCATGGGTGGCGAGGCGCTCCTTGATCTGCCGAGCCGCATCCCAGGCGGCCATGCCATTGAGGTCCGAACCCGAAGAGGCCGCCGTGGCCGACGTGTTGGGCACTTTGGCCGTCGAGGTTGTCATGATCTTGATGCGATCGAGCCCGACGCAGAACGCTTCCGCCAGCACCTGCGCCACCTTGGTATGGAGCCCCTGCCCCATTTCCGTGCCGCCGTGATTGAGCTGGATCGTGCCGTCCTTGTAGACATGCACCAGCGCCCCGCCCTGGTTGTACCAGGTCGCGGTGAACGAGATCCCGAACTTGACCGGCGTCAGCGCGATGCCCTTTTTCAGCACCGGGCTCGTGGCATTGAACGCCAGCACCGCGCGGCGCCGCGCCTGATAGTCCGAACTGGCTTCCAGTTCGCTCACCACCCGCGCGATCACATTGTCGGTGATCGTCTGGTGATAGGGCGTCACATTGTTGCTGTCGGTGCCATAGAAATTGGCCTTGCGGATCTCGAGCGGATCCTTGCCGAGGCTATAGGCGATTTCCTCGATCCAGCGTTCCGCCGCCAGCATCCCCTGCGGCCCACCAAAGCCGCGAAACGCGGTGTTGGACACGGTGTTGGTGTAAAGCGGCTCCGAGCGCGCCCGCACCGCCGGATACCAATAGGCATTGTCGCAGTGAAACAGCGCCCGGTCCGTCACCGGTCCCGAAAGGTCCGACGAAAACCCGGCCCGCGCGCCATACACGGCATCCACCGCCTCGATGCGGCCGGCTTCATCATAGCCCACATCATAGTCGACGACGAAATCGTGCCGCTTGCCGGTTGCCGTCATGTCGTCGTCGCGGTCCGGCCGGATCTTGCAGGCGCGGTTCCATTTCTTGGCCGCCAGCGCCGCCACAGCGGCAAAGAGGTTCCCCTGAGTTTCCTTGCCACCAAAGCCGCCGCCCATCCGGCGCACATTGATCGTGACCGCGTGGTGCCCGATATCGAGCACCTGCGCCACCATCAGCTGCACTTCGCTGGGGTGTTGGGTCGAGGCATAGATCGTCACATCCTCGTCTTCGCCCGGAATGGCAAAGGCGATCTGCCCCTCAAGGTAGAAGTGATCCTGCCCGCCAATCACGACGCTGCCCTTGACCCGCTTGGGCGCAGCCTTGAGCCCCGCCTCCACATCGCCGCGCTGCAAGGTCAGCGGATCGACCACGAGCTTGCGGCCGGCCGCCTGCGCCGCGCGCACATCGCCGATAAAGGGCAGTTCTTTGTAATCGACCACAGCGAGATGCGCCGCCCGTCGCGCCTGGTCGCGCGTTTCGGCCAAAACGGCAAACAGCGGCTGCCCCCAGAACTGCACCTTGCCTTCGGCAAAGATCGGCTCGTCATGCCGGTGGCTCGGGCTGATGTCGTTCTCGCCCGGAATATCGGCCGCTGTCAGCACCCCGATTACCCCCGGCGCCGCCAGCACCGGGGCAAAATCGATGTTGAGGATTTCTGCATGCGCCCGCGTCGACAGCGCCAGATAGGCATGCATCGTGCCCCGCGGCTCGATCATATCATCGATATATTCGGCCGTGCCCGCCACATGCTTGGGGCCGCTATCGTGCCGCGTGGGTTGATGCAGGGTGGAACGCAACAGGGTCGGATGCTTGTTCATCACGCCACCTCCCGCTTCAGCCGCACCTGACCGCCCGTGCATTCATGGAAAAACCGGCGCAACAGGTTCTGCGCCACCAGCAGCCGGTATTCGGCCGAAGCGCGCATATCGCTGATCGGCTGGTAATCCTCGGCAAAGGCCGCCACCGCGCCTTCGATCGTCTCGACGCTCCACGGCTTGCCAACCAGCGCCGCTTCCACCGCCCGAGCCCGCTTTGGCGTCGCCGCCATGCCACCAAAGGCGATCCGCGCCATCCCCACGCTCCCGGCATCGTTGACGAACACCCGGAACGCCCCGCAGACCGAGGAAATATCCTCCTCGCGGCGCTTGGAGACCTTATAAACCGCGAACCGCTCGCCCGCCGGCAGATGCGGCACGGTCACGCTTTCCACGAACTCGCCGGGCGCGCGATCCTGCTTGCCATAGGCGAGGAAATAGTTCTCGAGCTTGATCTCGCGCCGGTGCTCGCCGCGCCGCAGCGTCAGCTTGGCTCCGAGCGCAATCAGCGCCGGCGGCGTATCGCCGATGGGCGAGCCATTGGCGATATTGCCCCCGATCGTGCCCATATTGCGCACCTGCTCGCCCGCCAGCCGGCTCCACAGCTCCTCCATGGCGGGGAAATAGCTCTGCAGGATCGGCAGCGCCTCGGAATAGCTCACCCCGGCGTAAAACCGCACTTCGCTGTCGTTCTCGGCGATGCGCTTGAGCTCCGGCAAATGGTTGATGAAAATGGCCGGCCCGATCGGGCGCAGGAACTTGGTGACCCAAAGCCCCACATCGGTGGACCCAGCGACAATCGTCGCCTCCGGGTTCTGCTCATAAACCTCGGCGAAATCATCCAGGCTGGCCGGCACGATGATCCGCTCCGCCCCTTCCCCGATCTCCACCCGCCTGCCGTCATTGAGCGCGAGGATCCGCCCCTTGAGCGCGATCCGCTCCGCCCGCAGCGGATCGGCCTCGGGGGCGCCATAGGTCGAGATCGCCTGCGCGGCCCGGATGATCGGCGCATAGCCCGTGCAGCGGCACAGGTTCCCCTGCAGCGCCTTTTCCACCGCGCGCTGGCTCGGCTGCGGGTCGCGCATCCACAGACCATAGAGCGACATCACGAACCCGGGCGTGCAGAACCCGCATTGCGAGCCATGGTGATCCACCATCGCCTGCTGCACCGGATGCAGCGTGCCATCCTTGGCCGCCAGGTGCTCGATCGTCACCACATGCGTGCCATGCAGGCTCGCGACGAACCGGATACAGGCCGTGACGCTGTCATAGATGATCTCGTCGCCGATCACCCGCCCCACCAGCACGGTGCAGGCCCCGCAGTCGCCCTCGGCGCAGCCTTCCTTGGAGCCGCGCAAGCCGCGCTCGAGCCGCAGGAAATCGAGCAGCGTCTGCTCGGGCCGCACCTGGTCCAGCACTACGTCCTGGTCGTTGAGGATAAAGCGGATTGCATTTGCAGTGTCGGCCATCAGCTGCCCCGATAAGTGGAATAGGCAAAAGGGCTCACCAGCAGCGGCACATGGTAATGCTTGTCTTCGCTGATCGTAAACCGCACCGGCACCACGTCCAGAAATGCCGCTTCGGGCTCCATCCCCAGCCGGGCGAAATATTGCCCCACATGGAAATGGATCTCGAACTCGCCATGCTGGAACTGCTCGCCTTCGAGCAGCGGCTGGTCCACCCGGCCGTCGGCATTGGTATAGCTCTCGGCAATATGGTGATTATGGTCGCCATGCACAAACAACAGGTCGAGGCGCATGCCCCGCGCCGGCGTGCCGTTCATGGTATCGAGTACATGCGTCGTCAGGCGTCCTGAACCCGCCATTATTCTTCTACTTCCCTAGTCCCCGGCCCGCGAGATTAAACCAATAGCGCCAGCGGGCAACGCCTAATTTTTACCAGCTGGTCCAAATTTGTGCATCTTGGTGCGACGCCCGCGACTCATTAGTCTCGCCCCGACACTTGCCCGGAACTTCTCTCATGAATCGTTACCCCCGCGACATGCATGGTTATGGCCCCACCCCGCCCCACGCCAACTGGCCCGGCGGCGCCCATATCGCAGTGCAGTTCGTGCTCAATTACGAGGAAGGCGGCGAAAACAACATCCTGCATGGTGACGCGGGCTCGGAAGCCTTTCTCGCCGATGTCGTGGGCGCCGCCCCCTGGCCGGGCCTTCGCCACTGGAACATCGAGTCCATGTATGAATATGGCGCCCGCGCCGGTTTCTGGCGCCTGCACCGCCTCTTTACCGAAGCCCAGTTGCCCGTCACCATCTATGGCGTCGCCACCGCCTTGATGCGGGCCCCTGCCCAGCTTGCCGCCATGCAGGATGCCGGCTGGGAAATTGCGAGCCACGGCCTTAAATGGGTCGAGCACAAGGACATGCCCGCCGAGCTCGAGCGCGAGCAGATCCGTGAGGCCATCCGTCTTCACACCATCGCCACCGGCAGCCGCCCCTTGGGCTGGTATACTGGGCGCTGCTCGCTCAACACGGTCGATCTCGTCTCCGAGGAAGGCGGCTTTGCCTATGTCTCGGATACCTATGACGACGACCTGCCCTATTGGCGCGTCCACCAGAACCGCCCGCAGCTCATCATTCCCTATACGCTCTCGGCCAATGACATGCGCTTTGTCACCGCTTCGGGCTTTGACAATGGCGAGGAATATTTCCAGTTCCTCAAGGACAGCTTTGATTGCCTTTATGCCGAAGGCCAGGCCGGCTCACCCAAGATGATGTCGATTGGCCTGCACTGCCGGCTCGTCGGCCAGCCCGGTCGCTTCCAGGGGCTCAAGAAGTTCATCGACTACATCAAGAGCTTCCCCCAAGTCTGGGTCCCGACTCGCTTGGAGATCGCCGAGCACTGGGCGCGCGAGCACCCCTACCAGGCCCCGGCGCTGGTTCCGAGCCAGCTGCCCAAACCCGAATTCGTCGAGCGTTTCGGCTCGATCTTCGAGCATTCCCCCTGGATTGCCGAGCGCGCCTGGGATGGCGAACTCGCCCCCGCCAACGACACCGCGGTGGGCCTGCATTTCGCTTTGCGCACCCAGTTCCGCCTCGCCAGCGATGAAGAACGCCTCGCCGTCCTGCGCGCCCATCCCGATCTGGCCGGCAAGCTCGCCGCCGCCAGGCGCCTCACCGAGGCCTCCACCGCCGAACAGGCCTCCGCGGGCCTTGATGCCCTCACCGACGACGAACGGGCGGAATTCACCCGCCTCAACACCGCCTATGTGGAAAAATTCGGCTTCCCCTTCATCATCGCCGTGCGCGACAACACCAAGGCCACCATCCTCGCCGCCTTCCGCCAGCGCCTCGACAACAGCGCCCAGGCCGAATTCACCACAGCCTGCCGCCAAGTCGAACGCATCGCCCAACTCCGCCTCGAGGCCATCCTGCCCTAGGCCCTCTTTCTTCACCTCCCCCTCAACGGTGGAGGCCGGGTGGGGGTGCGAAAGCCCAAAGCCGCACCTGTCTCAATGCCAAAGCCCCAAACCCTCAGCTCCTGCCCTCCCTCCCCCTTGAGGGGAGGGCCGGGGTGGGGGTCGAGGAAACGGCCACGTCACTCCATCCTGCACCAGCCCTTCACGGTGCGAGTCCCCTGCCCGCACAGCCAGCGCCTCCCTCCCCCTTGAGGGGAGGGATCGAGGGTGGGGGTTCCGGCGCCCGGGCTGACCCAGGATCCACCGCAGAGACGCGACGCAAACCCCGCCACGCAGCGCGCATCAAAAGCCTCAATCCTCCACCCGCAACCAGCACTCCACCGTCAAAATCGTCTCGCGCCGCTCCAGCCCCGCCGAAGCCAGCATCAGATATAATTCCCCCAGCCGCGCTTCCCCGAACGCCAGCGGATGGAACTCGATGATCGCCACGTCGATCTGGCGCAGCAGCATCGGATTTTCGCGGCAGAACTCGTATTCGCCCCCCTCAATGTCCATGATGAGGGCGCTGAACGCCTCTCCCGCTACGGCTTCCAGCGCTTCCACCGTCGTGGTGGGCACGGGCGTGCCGCTCGCCACCACCTGGTTGCTGTCCATATCGGCATCGGTGCTGATCATGGCGCTGGGCTGCCGCGTCACCACGGCATTGACCGCGTGGAACCGGGCGCCATTGGCCATCCTGTTGGCTTCGAGCGTCGGCATCAGCAGCGGATTGGCTTCCACCGCGACATGCAGGTCCCGATTGTCCAGCAGGCTGTTGATGACGCAGGACACCACCCCGATACAGGCCCCCAGTTCCAGCACGCAGGCATTGTGCGGCAGATAGCGCTTGATCAGCGTCCTCTCGGGATACTCATAGGTATCGACAGTGAATTTGCCGCGCATTTCGCGCGATGTGTAGGCAGCGGGAATGGTGAACACCATGCCTTCGCTGCGATAGGTGCGCACAAACAGATCGAAGTATAATCCGGCCACATATTTCGCCGTCCGGTTGAGGCGATAGCCGATCCCTGATCGTGTCGCCCCCTTTAAACCATAGACCACCGTCTGAGCCAGTTTCATGGCTACCCCCCGCAGGTGTGTTCCACTGCCCGGCCCCCGCCCAACGTGGAAAATGCATACGCAAGGAAGGTGGCTTGCCTGATCCATCACGGCAAACCAGCCAGAAGAGCCTACTGGAATACGGCTATCGATCTAGATCGTGACAATGGATCGGCTGGGGTCCGGGACGAAAAAGCGTAGCGAAGTCGGAAGCTTAGCTCTTGGTCGGGGCTCAACTCAGCGCGCCACGGGCCTCTGCAGCGCTAGGACCAAGCCATTAGGGAAAGGCCACCGCGAGAACTGCGTAAGCCGCACGCCTTACGCGGGCCTCTGCCCGCACAAACCGCCAAGCGCCAACCACGGCAAAGCGAGTGTGACAATTGCCGCTCCTCACCGCCGCTTCCCCATGGCCGAGCGGCAAAACACGCTCTAGTGTTTGCCCAGCGTTCACCATCGGCACCCGAGTCCATGCCCCCATCCTATGCCAGCCCCGCTGCGGGCCTTCCGCCGCAGACTGCCCTTCACACCGGCCGCGCCGTCTTCACCGAGGCCTATGCGCTGATCCCGAAAGGCGTGATGCGCGACATCGTCACCAGCTTCCTGCCTCATTGGCACAATACCCGCTGCTGGATCATCGCTCGGCCCCTCTCGGGCTTTGCCGAAACCTTCTCGCAATACATCGTTGAAGTGGCGCCCGGCGGCGGCAGTGAGCAACCCGAGCCCAATCCCGAAGCCGAAGGCGTGCTGTTCGTGGTTGCCGGCGAGGCGAGCCTTGCCATCGAAGGCCAGCCCCACACCCTCGTCGCCGGCGGCTACGCCTTCCTGCCTCCGGGCTGTCGCTGGACCCTCGGCAATCCGGGTTCAGCCCCCCTGCGCTTTCATTGGGTGCGCAAGCGCTACGAGGCGGCCGCCGGCATCGAAGCGCCCACCGCCTTTGTCACGAACGAAACCGAGCAGCCCATCCATTGGATGCCTGGAACTTCGGAGCGCTGGGGCACCACCCGCTTTGTCGAGCCCACCGATCTTCGGCACGACATGCATGTCAACATCGTCACCCTCGAGCCCGGCGCCGTTATTCCCTTCGAGGAAACCCATGTGATGGAGCACGGCCTTTACGTGCTCGAGGGCAAGGCCGTGTATCGCCTCAACCGCGATTGGGTTGAGGTGGAAGCAGGCGACTTCATGTGGCTGCGCGCCTTTTGCCCCCAGGCCTGTTACGCCGGCCCCGAGCGCTTCCGCTATCTGCTCTACAAAGACGTCAACCGCCACGCCAAGCTGAGCTTTTAAGCCCATGAGCGACAACACCATCTTCATCGAGCCGCTGACGGCAGAGGCCTTCGCGCCCTTTGGTCAGGTGATCCAGACCGAGGGCGCCCAGCACTTTCCCATCAACAACGGCAACACCGAGCGCTTCCATGATCTGGCGCAGGTGCAATTGGCCGGCCCCAGTTCGCGCCCCATCATTTCCATTGCTCGCGGCCAGCCCTATAGCCTGCCCCTGACCCTGGCCATGGTCGAGCGCCATCCCTTTGGCAGCCAGGCCTTTCATCCGCTGTCGAACCGCCCCTTCCTTGTGATCGTCGCGCCCGACGAAAACGGCACCCCCGGCCGCCCCCGGGCCTTCCTCACCGCGCCCGGTCAAGGCATCAACTACGCCATCAACACCTGGCATGGCGTGCTGACCCCGCTGGACGAGGCTGCCGATTTCCTCCTGGTCGATCGCGCCGGCGACGGCCCCAATCTCGAGGAATATTTCTACCCCACCCCCTGGCAGGTTGTCGCGGCGAGCTGAACGGCACTGATCTTGGCTAGGCGGGAACAGGCCGGGCGGTCACCGCGTTGGTGAATGCTTGGTTAAGAGGATCCCGCAATGCACAAGACCTCCCTCCCCGCCGCGCTACTCACTGCCACCTTCCTGGCTCTTGCCGGCCCCGTCGCCGCCCAGTCGGGTCTCGGCTGGACGCGCTTGGAGGATCCCGCCCTCGGCTACCGCATCGAGGTCCCGCTCGATCATTATGGTCAGGACGGCGCGGCCGATGCTTCAGGCATCCGCACCTTTGATGCGCTCGATGGCTCGGGCCAGCTCAGCATTTTCGGCGCCCCCAACACTGACGGCCTTAGCATCGCTCAGTTGCAGGAAGCCGTCGCCTCGAGCGGGCAGATCGACAATATCACCTACCGGGCCAGCGGCAATAGCTGGTTTGTCCTTTCCGGCTACGACACCGACGAGAACGGCCGGGAACTCGTGGTCTATACCAAGTTCCTGTTCAACCGCGACCGCTCGGCCTTCGCAGCCTTCGAGATCAGCTACCCCGAAGACGAGCGCAGCCGCTACAACCCCATTGTCACCCGGATCGAAAAGAGCCTGCGCGCGCCAGCCCCGGTTTGAGCTGGCGCGGCAGGCGCACCTTGCCCCCGCGCACCCGAAGAAATTGATCGCAGGGTTGATGAACACGTTCACGATCCGTTAAGACTACGTTCATCTTCGTGGTTTTCGCATGGCGGCCTTGCCCGAGCGAACCATTCCCCTGCCACCGCGTTGGCCTTGCATCCACAGCTCGGAAGGCTTCTGGCATGTCCATGATCGATCATTCAGCGCCCCATACGACGCAGCGCCTCGCCATCTTCACCGATTTCGACGGCACTCTGGTTGAGATTGCGCCAACCCCTGATTCCATTGATGTTCCAGCGTCCCTGCCCGATCAATTGCAGCGCGCCGCACGCGAACTCGACAGCGCCTTTGCCGTGATCACGGGTCGCGAGATTGAGGACATAGACAAGTTCCTCTCTCCCCTGCAACTCCCGGTTGCCGGCGCTCATGGCACCCAGCGCCGCCGCGCTGATGGCACGATGGAAGAGATTGATTCAGAACTCCTTTCGGGCGCCGAACACATCGCACAGGCCGTCACGCCGCTCGTTATGGCGCACCCTGAACTGCTGATCGAAGCCAAGGATGGCGCCGTCGCCCTCCACTTCCGCCAGGCCCCGGAGCTCGAAGAACTCTGCCGCCAGGCCATGCAAGAAGCAGTCAACAGCTATACCGATTTCGCGCTGATCGCCGGCAAAATGGTCTTTGAAGCCCGCCCCAAGGGCATCAGCAAGGGTACCGCCTTGCGCGCCTTCATGCAGGAAGAGCCCTTTGTCGGCCGCACCCCGATCTTTATCGGCGATGACGTCACCGACGAGGACGGCTTCATCGCGGCCCAGGAACTGGGCGGCGTCGGCATCAAGTTGGGCGAAGGCGACACCCATGCGCGGATGCGCATTTCCAATGTTGCATCGGTGCATGCATTGATCCGTGGGCTGGGAGACATCGTCGCGCGCGAGCGCGATGCCCTGCCCCCACACTGAGACCAGACGAAGGGGGGCACCCGTCGCAATGAGCCGCTTGATTGTAGTTTCCAACCGGACCCCGGGCAAATCAGCCGCCGCGGGCGGACTTGCCGTTGCCTTGCGCAAAACCCTGTCTGAGCGCGAAGGGTTCTGGTTCGGCTGGTCTGGCAAATTGACCGACGCCCCCTCGGTCCAAGCGCGCTTCGAGGATGTTGAAGGGCTTTCGGTTGCGACCATCGATCTGACCCGGGACGACCATCAGGCCTATTATGCCGGGTTCTCCAACTCCATCCTGTGGCCCAGCTTCCATCTGCGCCTCGACTTGGCGCATATCGATTCCACCTGGTACGAGGGCTATCGCCGGGTAAACCAGCAATTCGCCCGGGCGCTGCTGCCCTTGCTGCAGCCAGACGACGTGATTTGGGTGCACGACTACCACCTGATCCCGCTCGCCAGCGAGTTGCGTAGCCTTGGCGCCACCAACCGCATGGGCTTTTATCTGCACATCCCCTTCCCCACTGCCGACGCGCTTTATGCCATTCCCCATCATCTCGATTTGATGCGGGACGTCTCTCGCTATGACCTAGTGGGCATGCAGGCCAATCGCGACGTCGCCGCCTTCACCGAGGCGGTGGAGAACATGACCCACACCAATCTTTCGGGCGACCCGCTGCAGCTGTTTGATTTCGCCCGCACCGAGGTTGCCGCCTTCCCCATCGGCTCCGATCCCGCCGCTTTTTCGCGCATGGCCGTAAGCCCCGCCGCCAACAAGATGGTCAAGCGCATGGACCGCGTCCTTGTCGGACAGCAATTGATCCTGGGCGTCGATCGGCTTGATTATTCCAAGGGCTTGCCGCAGCGGGTCGAGGCCTATGAAAAGCTGCTCGAGAACAATAATCGCTTCCGCCGACGCGTCCATATGCTCCAGATCGCGCCCCCTTCCCGGGACTCCATCAAGGAATACCAGGAAACCAGCGACACGCTCGACGCCATCTGCGGCCGCGTCATGGGCCGCTTTGCCGAACCCGACTGGGCGCCGCTGACCTATGTCAAACGCGCCTATGGCCAAGCCAGCCTTGCAGGCTTCTACCGCTTGGCGCGGGTGGGTCTGGTCACGCCCCTGCGCGACGGCATGAACCTTGTCGCCCACGAGTTCATTGGCTCGCAAAACCCAGCCGACCCTGGCGTCCTGGTGTTATCGCGCTTTGCCGGCGCGGCCGAGATCTTCGAGGACGCCATCCTCGTCAACCCCTTCGATACGGATGAAACGGCCGAAGCGCTGCGCCTCGCCCTCGACATGCCGCTGGAGGAGCGTCAGACCCGTTGGCGCTCATTGATGGCTGCCGCTCAGAAACACAATGTGGATGACTGGTCCAAGGCATTCCTTGAGCGCCTCTCCCCCGCGGGAGCTTCCTCGGGCACGCCCAAGCGCGACATCCTTTATCTCGCCTGAAGTGGCGAACCGACCCCGTAAGCAAAAAGGGCGGCTCCGAGGAGCCGCCCTTTTCTGTTCCGTTTAGCCGTTGGCGCGACGCGCCCGCCCGGCTTCCTTCTGGGGCTTGCCCCAGCGCTGCTTGGGCTTGCCATCCACCTTGGCACCGATCAGCTTGCCGGTATCGCCATCACGACGCACGCGGTTGACCTGCCCTTCCGGGCGGGTGCGTGGTGCAGCTTCAGCAGGCGGCCGGGTCCGTGCGGCAGGCTTGCCTTCTTCCGCAAAGGCCGCGAATGGCCGGCGCTCGGCTGGCGAGCGACGATCCTGCTGCGCCGGCTTGGGGTTGCGTGCCGTGCGCGGTCCGGGGCGATTACCGGCTGGCTTATAAGCCGAGCGCGGTGCTTCCACGACGCCGGTGTCATTGGCCAAGTGCAGGTCGCCCGAAACCGGCAGCGTGCGCCGGATCAGCCGTTCAACGTCGCGCAGCTTGCCGCGCTCGGTGCCGTCACACAGGGTAATGGCAATGCCTGAAGCGCCATTCCGGCCCGTCCGGCCGATGCGGTGAACATAGTTCTCCGGATCGTCGGGCAGTTCGTAATTGACCACATGGGTGATGCCGGGCACGTCGATGCCGCGGGCCGCGATGTCGGTTGCGACCAGGATACGCACTTCGCCGGTGGCAAAACCCTTGAGGGCTGCCTGACGCGCATTCTGCGACTTGTTGCCGTGGATCGCCGCGGCCTTGTGGCCGTCGATCTCGAGGCTCTTTGCCACCCGATCGGCACCATGCTTGGTGCGCGAGAAGATGATCACGCGCTCCATATTCTCGGTTTCGCTGGCGAGCAGTTCGTTGAGCACGCCACGCTTGGCCTTGGAGCCCGACATGATCACGCGCTGGTCGATCTTGACCACGGTCGAGCCGGCGACCTGCGCATCAACACGCACTGGATCGTTCAGCAGGCCCTTGGCCAGCTCTGCAACTTCAGGCGCCATGGTCGCCGAGAACAGCATGGTCTGGCGGCGCGTGCCAATGGCCTTGGCGATGTGCTTGACCGGGGCGATAAAGCCCATGTCGAGCATCCGGTCGGCCTCGTCGAGCACCAGCCAACGCGTTTCGTTGAGCTTGATCTTGCCGTCGTCCATCAGGTCCTTGAGGCGACCGGGAGTGGCGACAACCACGTCCACGCCCTTGGCGAGCTTCTGGACCTGGTGGTAACGCGACACCCCGCCCAGCACCAGAACGGTGGAGAGCTGCATCTTGGAGCCCGCAAACTTGCGGATGTTTTCTTCGATCTGCACCGCCAATTCGCGGGTCGGCGCCAGGATCAGCGCGCGGGCGGTCAACGGCCGCGCCTTGCCGGTCAGCGTCAACAGCCCCGCCAGGATCGGCAGGCCAAAGGCTGCGGTCTTGCCCGAACCGGTCTGGGCAATGCCGACCATGTCCCGGCCAGCCAGCAGCTTGGGAATGGCCTGGAGTTGGATCTTGGTGGGCTCGGTGAAGCCGCCGGCGGTCAGACTGTCAGTCAGGACTGCGGGCAGGCCGAGGGAAATAAAATCGTTCAATTCAATCATACTTTCTGCGCCGATGAAGCGCATCGGGCGCGCAGAACAATGCAGCGCGCCGGTCGCCAGCCGCAAAGTGCAGGTGGCGCGTCAACAGGTGCAATCGGGCGATAAAAGGAAAGTATCGCGCGGGTGCTGGCTCGAACCCGGACAAACTGTTTCCGGGCTGACTTCGCCGCTCACCGCAAGGATAAGAAGAGAAGTCCGTCACCACTGATAGCTGCCCGGTCCAAGACCGTGCGGGTGACGATGCACCCTATGTGGAGGAGCCGGGGGCAAATAGCAAGCTTCGATTGTCTCTCCGGCTGCATGGCCGCCCTGCGCCGCCGGGGTTAGATGCCGCCATACCAGTCATAGCCATAGTCTTCCCAATACCCACCATTGCCCCGGCCAAAGGATTGCAGGTCCGCCACCAATTCGATCGTGTGCAGATATTTGGGCTGTTTGTAACCCAGTGCGCGTTCGATCCGCAGCCGCACCGGGGCGCCGTTTGATACCGGCAGCACGTGGTCATTGAGGCCGTAAGCCAGGATCGATTGCGGATGATGGGCGTCTACCAGGTCCGAGCTCTCATAATAAAAGACATCGCCCGAAAGGCCCCGCTCGATATTATCAAAGCAGTGATAAACGCAGAACCGCGCGTCAGGATGGACGCGCGCGGCGTCAAGGATCGGCCCCAACGGCGTACCGGTCCATTTGGCGATGCAGCTCCAGCCCTCGACGCAATCATGCCGGGTAATCTGCGAACGGGCTGGCATATTGCGCAGCTCGTTAAGCGAGAAGCTCAAGGGCTGCTCGACCATCCCGGTGACCTGCAGCCGGTAATCGGCGAAATTACCCTCCTGCAACGCTTTGTATTCGTGCGTCGTCGGCTGGGTCGATCCATTGGGCTTCTGCCCCTGCCGGATTTCGCTGGCGGCATATTCGCGCGCTAGCGTCTGCTCGCCAACAAGGCGGCGCTGCGCCCGGTAGGTCAGCACATTGGCTTGTTCGACGAAGTTGCGGGCGGGATGGTTTTGCTGCCCGAGGAAATCGAACTGGTCGCACCCCGCTAGGATCAGCCCCGAGGCAGCCCCAGCCGAACCCTGCAGGAACCGACGGCGGGAAAGCAGGAGGCGGCTCACGGTCGATCTCCTTTGAGCTTTGGATTACCCGCGCTGATCCGGTACCAGCCGGTAACCATGGAGCGCAGTTCGTTGAACGGCCCCGCCGCAACCACCATCACGAGGTGAACCACAAAGAACAGCACCAGCAGCACCATGGCGCCAAAATGGATCGTGCGCGCCGTTTGCCTCCCGCCAAACAGATCGAGCATCCAGGGCCAGGCAGCGTTGAGCGCCGGGCTCATGGTCAGCCCGGTCAGCACGATCAGGGGAAACAGCACGAAGAGCACGACAAAATAGGTGATCTTTTGCACCGGCCCATAACTGCGATTATGGTGGAGGCGAAAGCGGGCATGATCGACGAGATCGCCTGGCGCCGCCTTGAGGTCGGCAATCCCGGGCACGATGTTGCGGCGTAAATGCCCCTGGAGGAGGCTGGCGACGAACCAGACCAGCATCGTGCCCAAAAACAGCCAGCCGAAAAAGAAATGCACCACCCGGCCGGTCCCCAAATCCCGATAGCTGGGAATGGTCACGGCGCCCGGGAAGGCGGTTAACACAGGACTTTCCGCCGAACCCGACGCGCCCAACACGCCCGTCGTATCAAAGGTCTGGCCAAAAATCCGCGTTTGCCCGCGCGGCCCCTCAGGGCTGTTCACCGCCCCGATCGCCAGCACCGAATTGTCGAATTCAAAGCCCGATTGCTCGCCGATATAAAGCGTGGGATGCGCGTTGAAGATCTGCAGCCCACTCAGCAGCAGGAAGAACAGGCAGACTGCCCATACCCAATGGGTGACGCGGGTGGCCAGCGACTGCCGGTAAACCAGGGGCCCCACGGCCTTCCTGCGGCGCCTTGTGTCTGCCTCACTCACTTGCCGCTCCACTTGTGAACCCATCAAGATACGAAGCGAACAGCACCGCAGTTTCAAGTCAACTCACGGCGATGAGGCCCGGCTATTCTTCGTCGCGAGCCGCCCAGTTGAGGCCCCGGCGCATGATTGTCGCCATGTCGCTGTTCTCGAATTCCTTGGCCCGATGCCCCAGCGTCATGTGGAACACCCGGCCCTGCCCATGGTGCCGCTTCCACACCACCGGCATGGTGACGCCTTCGATCCAGGGCGCGTGTTCGCCGCTGAACGTTGTGGTCGCGAGCACCTCGTTGGAGGGGTCCACATGCATGTAATACTGCTCGGACGTATAGGGGAACGACTTGATCCCGGCCATCACCGGGTCATCGGGCTTGGTCACGTCAACCGTATAGTCGATGATGTTCCCGGGATGGGCGACCCACTGCCCGCCCACCATGAATTGGTACTCCACCGCCTCCCGAAAGGCATCGCTCATGCCCCCGTGATGGCCCGCCAGGCCCACCCCACCTTGAACGGCCTTGGTGAGGTTCTCCACCTCCTCCTTTTCGATCTTGCTCATGGTGAAGATCGGCACGATCAAGGACAGATCGTGGATGGACGGATCCGCAAAGGCGCTCGTCTCGGTCGCCATGCGCACCGAAAACCCATCTTCGTGCAGCCACCGGCGGTAAATGGCAGCACATTCCTCAGGATCGTGCCCAGCCCAACCGCCATAAACAATCAATGCGCTTCGCATGGCATTCCCCGCAAATCAATGGGCGCGGAGATTACCGCATAAACCGCTGAATGGAACCCCGGCCCGACCGCCCTTCATGATCGATTTGGCCTCGCCATCGCCCAGAAACCACCAGCTATGCTGTTGAAGACGGACCGGCAAAGCACAACGCCACCCCTCGAAAAACCTGCCCTGCTGTTCCAGTGTTTCGGCCCAGTTTGGCGGCGGAAAGCGAGAAATCACGGCAATACAGGCCATGATGAGGGAGAGTGAAGTGAACCACTTCCACCTGTCATAAAGACCTGATTAACTTCCCTGAGGTGGTCCGGCCTCGCTTGAGGCGCCATTGCAACAGCACGGTCGAAAGCATCAAGGATGACAGGGATGAAGAAACTGCTCTTGGGCGCCAGCGCGCTCACCCTCTGCGCCACATTTTCTGGCGCAGCCTACGCCGATTGGACGCTAAACATCCTGCACATCAACGATTTCCACTCGCGCTTCGAGCCGATCACGGATTCAGACTCCGATTGCGACGCCGAAACCGATGCGGCCGGCGAGTGCTTTGGCGGTATCGCCCGCCTGAAGTCCATCATCGATACCACGCGCTCCGACATCGACGCGGCCGGTGGCAACTCGCTGCTGCTTTCGGCTGGCGACAACTTCCAGGGCTCGGTCTATTACACCACCTACAAATCCAAGGTCGTTTCCGACTTCTTCAACCAGATGAATTTCGACGTGGTTGCTACCGGCAACCATGAGTTCGACGACGGCCCCGAAGAATTTTCCACCTTCATCGCCGCCGCCGAGTTTCCCATCATCGGCGGCAATTTCGACGTGACCCGCTCCGAGGACCTGCGGGGCAAGATCAAGGGCTCCATCGTTCTCGATGTTGGCGGCGAGCGCATCGGCATCATTGGCGCCACCACCGAAGACACCCCTGAGATCGCTTCACCCGGCGCCGATGTCGAGTTCACCGACGTGATTCAGTATGTGCGGGGCGCCTCCGAAGCCCTTGATGCGGCTGGTGTAAACAAGATCATCCTCCTCAGCCATATCGGCTATACGCTCGACCAGCAGGTTGCCGCCGCCCTGCCCCTCGTCGACGTCATTGTCGGGGGCCACTCCCACACCCTGCTGTCCAACACCGCCGAAGGCGCGGCTGGCCCCTACCCCACCCTGGTCAACAACCCCATGGGCGTGGAAGTGCCCGTGGTTCAGGCCAATCAATACGGCAAGTATCTCGGCAATCTCGCTGTCACCTGGAACGACCAGGGCGAGGTGATATCAGCCGAAGGCGAGCCCTTCCTGATCGATGCTTCCGTCGATGGGAACGAGGACTTCGCCACCCAACTGACCGCACTGGCCGGCCCGATCGAGGAAGCCATGGGCGAGGTGATCGGCACCGCCACCGCGCCAATCGAAGGCTCGCGTGAAGTTTGCCGGGCCATGGAATGCGCGATGGGCAATTTGCTGGCTGACGCCATTCTCGACCGTGTCGCCGACCAGGGCGCCACAATCGCCTTCCAGAATGGCGGTGGCGTGCGTGCTTCCATTGACGCCGGCGAAATCACCATGGGTGAGGTGATCACCGTGCTCCCCTTCTCCAACACGCTCGCCACGGTCGACATCACCGGCGCCGATGTGATCGAGGCTCTCGAAAACGGGGTCAGTGACGTCGAGAACGGCGCGGGCCGCTTCGCTCAGGTCGCCGGGCTCAAATACGCCTTCGATATCTCTCAGCCCGTGGCCAGCCGGGTCAGCGATGTCATGGTCAAGGATGGCGAGAACTGGGTCCCGATCAACGAGGAGGCCACCTACAAGATCGTCACCAACAACTATGTGCGCGGCGGCGGCGACGGCTTTGCCAGCTTTGCCGGCGGCGACAACGCCTATGATTTCGGTCCCCCGCTCGAGCAGGTCGTAGCCGAATACATTGCCAAGCTCGGCGGCGAATACACGCCCTATACCGATGGCCGCATCACCGTCATCAAATAGTGGCCGCCCCGAAATACGAAAGGCGCCCCGAGGGGCGCCTTTTTTTGTTGGTTGCAACGGATTAAGCCCGCCGGGCCAACTGGCTCCAAACCAGCAGCACGATCACCGCGCCAACCACCGCCCCGATAAACCCCGCCCCATCATTGGCGTCGTAGAGCCCGATCTGCTGCCCCAGGAATGTCGCCACCAGTGAGCCGACAATGCCCAGCACCGTAGTGAGGATAAAGCCGGATGGCTTGTGATCGCCCGGCGTGATCCAGCGCGCGATCAGCCCCGCAAAGAACCCAACGAAAATACTCCAGATAATGCCCATTTCGGTCCCCCTGTTCGCGCCACTAGATGCGCAATGGAAGCCGCACTTGCAAGATCGGGAATGTTCACTGCGCTGGGCTTACCGGGCCTAGCGAAACCCTTCTTCGCGCCCATGATGCAGCTTGGGCCCGCGCTCCTCGATCTGTTCGGGCGCTTCGTCGACCGGTCGGTTGGGCGCGGTGAGCAACTGCGGATAGCTGTTGGCATTATAGGCCCAGTTCACCGCATTGCGCAGCACCAGCCCCACCGTATCGTCGTGATAGGTCGGATAGGTTTCGTGGCCCGGGCGGAAATAGAAGATATTGCCCGCGCCACGCCGATAGGTCAGCCCCGAGCGGAACACTTCCCCACCCTGGAACCAGGACACGAACACCGTTTCGAGCGGCTCGGGCACCGAGAACGGCTCGCCATACATTTCTTCCATTTCGAGCTCGAAGAACGGCGGCAGTCCCTTGGCGATGGGGTGGCCGGGATTGGTGACCCACAGCCGCTCGCGCTCGCCCGCTTCGCGCCAGGAGAGGCCGCAGGGCGATCCCATCAGCCGCTTGAAGATTTTTGAGAAATGCCCGGAATGGAGCACGATCAGCCCCATGCCTTCCCAGACGCGCTGGGCGATCCGCTCGACCACCTCGTCCTCGACCTGGCCATGGGCGGCGTGTCCCCACCAGATCAGCACATCGGTCTCGGCCAATGCCGCTTCGCTGCAGCCATGCTCGGGGTCCTGCAGGGTCGCGGTCTTGGTCGAGATATTGCTGTCGCTGGCGAGGAGCTTGGCGATCTGGTTGTGCATGCCCTCGGGGTAATTGTCCGCGACGATCTTGTTCTTTTGCTCATGGACATTTTCGCCCCAGACCAGGGTACGGATCGGCATGGTCGTCTCCTATGGATAGCTCTTGTACGGGTGGTTGGGCCGGCCCGACCTCCGCTGAACAGGCGGTTCGTCTGGAATCCAGCGCCGCCACTCGGGTCATCGAACCGGGAAAGCAACGCCAGGGCGCCTCCCGCAAGCCCAACGCTTGGCGCAATCTCCCGTTGCGCGCGCCTGCGTCGGTCAGCGCAGGCGCGCGCTCTTTAGCGGATCGGTTTGCCGGCGCCATCAAAGCGGTGGATTTTATCGTCCATCGGACTGATATGCACCGTCTCGCCCGAATGGTAGCTGTTGTTGCCATCGAGCCGCACCACTACGGGCTCTTCGGTGCCCATTTCGAGATAAACATAGCTGTCGGCACCCAGGTTTTCCGTATGGATCACCTTGCCGGTCCACAGCCCCTCGCTGGGCTTGATGATGATGTGTTCGCCCCGGATGCCCACAGTCTTGGCGCCAAAGGGCGCCGCCAGTTCCCCGGAGAGGAAGTTCATCTTCGGCGAACCGATAAACCCGGCGACGAACATGGAATCTGGCCGCTCATAGAGCTCCATCGGCGTGCCCACCTGCTCGATCATCCCGTCGCGCAGCACGCAGATGCGGTCGGCCAGCGTCATCGCTTCCACCTGATCATGGGTCACATAGATCATGGTGACGTCGTTCATCTCTTCGTGCAGCTTGGCGATCTCGATACGCGTCGCCACGCGCAGCGCCGCATCGAGGTTCGAGAGCGGCTCGTCGAACAGGAACACCCGCGGATCGCGCGTGATCGCCCGCCCGATGGCTACGCGCTGGCGCTGCCCGCCCGACAGCTGTTTGGGCAGCCGGTCGAGATAGGGCCGGATCTGCAGCATATCGGCGGCCCGCTCCACCCGCTGGCGGATCTCTTCCTTGCCCTTGCCCTTTTCCAGCGTCAGCCCGAAGGCCATGTTCTCGTAGACCGTCATATGCGGATAAAGCGCATAGGACTGGAACACCATGGCGATGCCGCGCTTCGATGGGGCCAGCGCGTTGACCACCTCGCCATCAAACAGCATCTCGCCCGAGGTAATGTCCTCGAGCCCGCAGATCAGCCGCAGCAAGGTAGATTTGCCGCAGCCCGAGGGCCCGACAAACACCATGAACTCGCCCGAGCGCACCTGCAGGTCGACGCCCTTGATCACCTCCACCACGCCAAAGGCCTTGCGGATATTGCGAAGCTCGATGCTAGCCATGTTGCGGTTCCTTTGAAAACCGATTGGTCATTCGGGTCAGGTCGAGGCGAAAATGCCGACAAGCGAGTACCGAACCGGAGCGTACATTTTGTACGTGAGGACCGGAAGCGCAGCGAATTGGCATTTGCAGCCCGGCCTCACCTGAATGAACATCGGGGTTAGCCTTTGACGCCGCCGGCGGTGAGCCCGCTGACGATCTTGCGCTGGAAAATCAGCACCAGCACCACCAGCGGCACCGTCACGATCACCGAAGCGGCCATGATCAGCCCCCAGGGCGTTTCGAACTGCGAGCCACCCGAGAGCAGCGCAATCGCCACCGGAACAGTGCGGGTATTGTTGGATGAGGTGAAGGTCAACGCGAACAGGAACTCATTCCAGGCGCTGATGAAGGCCAGGAGCCCCGTCGTCACCAGCGCCGGCCACATCAGCGGCAGGAAGACGCGGGTGATGATCACCCAGGGGGTGGCGCCATCAACGATCGCCGCTTCCTCGATCTCCACCGGCAGGTCGCGCATGAAGGTGGTCAGTACCCAGACGGTAAAGGGCAGCGTGAAGATCGTGTAGGAAAAGATCAGCGCCCAGGGGGTGTTGTAGATCCCAAGGCTGCGGATCACCTCGAACAGCCCGGCCAGCACCGCGATCTGGGGAAACATCGAGACGGCGAGGATCGTCATCAGCAATAAGCTACGGCCCCGGAACCGCACGCGGCTCAGCGCATAGGCCGCCGTCACAGCCAGAAACAGCGCCAGCAACACGGTGACGGTCGCGACAAAGATCGAGTTGAGCAGATTGCGCGGAAAGCTGCCTGAGGTCAGCACCGATTGGTAGTTCTGCAGGCTGAACGAGGTCGGCCAATAGCTGACCCGGAAAATATCCGTGCCCGATTTGAAACTGGTCAGGATCGCGTAATAGAACGGGAACACCGAGACGACGACGATCACGAGGACCAGCAGGTAGAACAGCACCCGCTTGATCAGCTTCCAGGGATGGATGGTAGCAGCGGCCATCAGCGATCTCCCCCATCGAAATTGACCCGTCCCAGCCAGATATAAAGGATGGTGAACAGCACGATGAGCACGAACAGGAATGTCGACTGCGCCGAGCCATAGGCAAAATTGTCGAAGTCGAAGAGGTTCTCGCGCGCCAGCACCGACATGGTCTTGGTGGCCGCGCTATTGGGCGTCAGCACATAGATCAGATCGAAGATGCGCAGCGCATCGAGAATGCGGAAGATGATCGCCACCATCAGCGCTGGCCGGACCAGCGGCAGCGTGATCCGGAAGAACTGCTTGACCGGATGCACGCCGTCGATTTCGGCCGCCTCATAGATGTCGCGCGGAATCATCTGCAAGCCCGCCAGGATCAGCAGCGCCATAAACGGCGTCGTTTTCCAGATATCGACGATCAGCACCGCGGTCATCGCCGTTTCGGGTGACGCCGTCCAGGCCACTTTCTGGCTCAACAGGCCCAGCTTCATGCCGAGATCGTTGATGATGCCGAACTGGTCGTTCAGCATCCAGCCCCACATGCGGGCCGAAACAATGGTCGGGATCGCCCAGGGGATCAGGATGGCCGCCCGCACAATGCCGCGGCCCTTGAACTCGGCATTGAGCACCAGCGCCACCAGCATGCCCAGCACCGCCTCGGCGGACACCGAAATGACAGCGAAACGAACGGTGTTCCAGACGGCGTTCCACCAGGCCGGATCCACCAGCAGGCCACGGTAAATCGTGCGCCCGCTTTCGAGCGTGCGGATCTGCAGATAATTGCTGAACCCCACCCATTCGGCCCCATAAAGGTCGTTGAGCGAAGCGTCGGTGAAGGAAAAATAGATCGAGCGAAGCAGCGGCCAGCCGGCCACCACCGCCAGCGCCGCCATCATCGGCAACAGGAACCAGCGCGCCGCCCGCAGGCGCTGCTGCATCAGCTGGGACTGGGCCTTGGGTCTGGCTGCGGGGACTGGCGCCGCCAGGGTTTCGGTAGCCATTTGCTGCTCCTCCCCCGTTATTTGCCCCCGGCTGGAGGCGGGCGGCTAGCGTGCCGTCCGCCCGAGCTGACGAGGGCCCGACTTCTGGCTTACCAGCCGCTGCCCTTGAGGTCGGTCAGATCGAGTTCCAGCACTTCGAGGTTCTCCGCCGCCGAGCCATTGCCCGAAAGCGTGTCATGCACAGCGCTCCAGAACAGCGAGGAGACCTGGTTGTAATCCGCCTTGGTCGGGGCCGATGGACGCGGCACCGCATTCTGGAAGATTTCCTTCCAGTTCGGCACGATCGGCGCGGCCTCGGCGATTTCGGCATCGTCATAAAGGGCTTCGATCGTGGGCAATTGCGTCTGGTTGATCGCCCGCGCTTTTTGCACTTCGGGCGAGCTCAGGAACAAGGCCAGCTCGATGGCCGCATCGGGATCCTGGGAATATTTGGATACGGCATAATTCCAGCCACCCAGCGTTGCGGCCGACCGCGCCTCGGCGCCATCGCCTGCTGGCAGGGGCGCCACGTCGAACTTGCCGGCAATGCTGGAGTCCGAGCCATTGCCCAGCGCATAAGCATAGGGCCAGTTGCGCATGAACACTGCATTGCCCAGCTGCCAGACGCCGCGGCTTTCTTCTTCGCCATAAGCGAGATTGCCTTCGGGCGAGATCGTGCCGATCCAGCTGGCCGCTTCCTCGAGCGCCGCGACCGCCTGCTCGTTGTTGATGGAAATGGTGCCGTCGGCCTCAACCACCTGCCCGCCGCCATAGGATTTGACCCATTCCAGCGCGTTGCAGGTCAGCCCTTCATAGGCATTGCCCTGGAAGACGAAGCCGAACATGTCGGGGTTCCCCGCCGCACGCTCGCCATCCATCACTTCCTGGGCGGTCGCCTTGAGCTCGGCCCAGGTGCCGGGCACTTCCTTGCCGTATTTTTCCAGCAGGTCGGTGCGGTAATACAGGGCTGGCGCGTCGGTATAGCCGGGCATGGCTACGAGCTTGCCGTCCACGGTCTGGGATTCGATGATCGAGGGGAAATGCGCCCCGATCACATCGGCAGCCGCTTCGCTGAGGTCGAGGAACTGGTCCGCCAGCTGCGGCGCCCAGATCACGTCGGTGGTATACACGTCGATATCGGCATTGCCCGCCGCCAGCCACAGCCGATACTGGCCGAACTGGTCCGAGGTCGATGACGGCATGGGCACGATGGTGACGGTGTGCCCGGTCTGCTCGGCAAACAGGTCCAGCTGGGTCTGCAGGAATGCCAGCCCCGTGCCGGTGTCCCCCGAAACAATGGACAGCTCGGCCGCTTGCGCGGCGCTCGCCACCAGGGTGACGCTCGCCAGCAGACCGGCCATCAGCTTGTTGATCTTCATTGGTATCCTCCCGAATGAAACATGCGACGAGGAAGAACCCGGCCAACACACGCGCCTCGATCCGGGCGGCGCTGCCAGCATTCCACCTCAATGCTTTAGCTCGCTGGTTGACCCAACACTTCTCCTAAAGCCTTCTTGCCACGAGACAACCAGAGGCCCCCTACACTGTCAAGCAGCGGCCAGGTTAATTTGCCCCGGCCCTGCTTTTTGACAAGAATGCCACCCCTTCCCCGCCCGAACTGTCTCGCGCCGGTTTGACGCGCGCGGGCGCCCGCGCCATGGTGGCGCGCAATGCGCAAGGAGTCGGATCATGGATAATCACTTTGTTTCAACCGACTGGCTGGCCGACCGTCTCGGCGATCCCGATCTGGTGATCGTGGATGGCTCCTGGCACATGCCCGGCTCCGTGCGCGATCCGCACGCCGAGTATCTGGAGTCCCATCTGCCGGGCGCGGTGTTCTTCGACATCGACGCGATCGCCGACAAGGACACCGACCTGCCCCATATGCTGCCCGCCCCTGCCGCCTTTGCCGGCGCCGTGGGTGAGCTCGGCATCGCCGATACCATGACCATCGTGGTCTACGACCAGCTCGGCATGGCCACTGCCCCCCGCGTCTGGTGGACCTTCAAGGTCATGGGCGCGCCCAACGTGCTCCTGCTCGAGGGCGGCTCGCCCAAATGGCGCGCCGAGGGCCGCCCCACCGAGTCAGGTCCCGTGCAGCGCGAGCCGCAATGGTTCCAAGTGCGGCTCGATCCCGACCGCGTCACCGATTTCGGCACCGTGCTCGCCCGCAGCCGCGACCGTGAAGCGCAGATCCTTGATGCCCGCCCCGCCGCTCGCTTCAACGCCGAAGTGCCCGAGCCGCGCCCGGGCCTGCGCGGTGGCCGCATTCCCGGCAGCATCAATGTGCCCGCGAGCCTTTTGACCGAAGCGGGTGCCATGCGCTCGCCTGACGAGCTGCGACAGCTTTTCGCCGAGCGCCGCATCGATCTCAGCCGCCCCATCATCACCACCTGTGGCTCGGGCATCACCGCCTCTGCCCTTGCGCTCGCGCTTGAGGTCGCCGGCGCCAAGGATGTGTCGGTTTATGACGGCTCCTGGACCGAATGGGGCGCCAATCCCGATGCTCCGATCGCCTGAAACGGCGGTGCATGGTTAATTAACGGCATTGTAACGTGCGCAGGGGGGACCAAGGCTGATATGCTGCAACCGACAGCGCTGCGGCTCCTTCGCGCGCATTAGGTGAATGGGATTAAATCAGCTTGATACGGCAGCTTCTGGCATCGGTGATCATTTTAGCCGCTGCGGCCCTGGCATGGGTCTTTTTCGCCCCCGGCGCTACACAAACCCTGGCCTCCTACGGCATCGCCCTGCCCTTTGGCTCCACCCAGGAAGTTGCCAATGCCCCTCCAGCCGGGCGCCCGGGCGGCGCTCCTGGCGCCCCTGATGGCGCTCCCCGTGGACCCGCGGCCGGCCCTGGCGCAAACCCTGGTTCAGGTCCGGGCGGGCGCGGCCCAGGTGGCCCGCGCGGCGCCAGTCGCCAAACCAATGTCGTGACCACCGGGGTCACCCTCGCCACCATTAACGACACCCTCAGCGCCATCGGCGAAGGCACCGCCGTGCGCTCGGTCACCGTGGTTTCCTCCGCCGGCGGCACGCTGACCGAAGTTCTGGTCGCGCCCGGCCAGGAAGTGGCAGCCGGCGACGTCATCGCCCGCCTCGAAGCCGATGCCGAACAGCTTGCCCTCGACCGCGCCCGCCTCGCCGCCGATGATGCCGCTGCGACCCTTGCCCGCACCGAAGGGCTCGCCAGCTCCAATGTCGTGGCCAACACCGCCCTCACCGCCGCCCAGCTCGCCGCCGCCAATGCCGACCTCGAGGTGCGCAATGCCGAACTGGCCCTCGCCCGCCGCACTATCACCAGCCCAATCAGCGGCACGGTCGGATTGATCCAGGTCACCCCCGGCAATTATGTCGGCGCGCAAACCACCGTCACCACCATTGATGACATCGCGTCGGTGCGCGTCGATTTCTGGGTGCCCGAGCGCTACACCAGCATCGTCCAGCCAGGAACGCCCATCACCGTATCCGCCCTCGCCGTGCCGGGCCGCACTTTTGAAGGCGAGATCAGCGCCCTCGACAATCGCGTCGATCCCGCCAGCCGCACGCTCCAGGTCCAGGCTGAAATTCCCAATGAGGACGGCACCCTCCGCCCCGGCATGTCTTTCCAGGTGGCCCTGCGCTTCCCCGGCGAAACCTATCCAGCCGTCAATCCGCTGGCGATCCTGTGGTCCACCGAGGGCTCTTATGTCTGGAAATATGTCGAGGGCCGCGCCGTGCGTGTGTCTGCCGAAATCGTCCAGCGCAACAGTGACGGCGTTTTGGTCCGGGCCGATCTGGAGCCGGGCGACGCCATCATCACCGAAGGCGTGCTGCAGCTGAGCGAAGGCGCTCAGGTGACGCTCCTTGAAGGGCCCGACGGCACCGGGGGCGAACAGCCCCAGGCCGCGTCGGCCAGCTAGCCCGCAAAGGATTATGCCCATGTCGATTGCAGCAAAAAACCAGCGCGGCGGCACCCTCGCCGGCCTCTTTGTGCGCCGCCCGGTCATGGCGATGGTGATCAATGCCCTCATCGTCGTGGCCGGCCTTGCCGCGCTGCTGGGCGCCGAAGTGCGCGAACTGCCCAGCGTCGAGCAGCCCGTCCTGTCCATCTCCACCCGCTTTGAGGGCGCGGCCGCTGAAACCGTTGATCGCGAGGTCACCGCGGTTGTAGAAGGCGCCGTGGCGCGCGTTCAGGGCGTCACCGCCATTTCCTCGAGTTCCTCCACCAATACCAGCCGCGTTACCCTGGAATTTACTGACGGCACCAATCTCGATGTCGCGACCTCCGATGTCCGCGATGCCCTGAGCCGCGTCACGCGCTCCCTGCCCGACGGGGTAGATGACCCCACCATCTTCAAGGCAGACTCCGATGCCCAAGCCGTTATCCAGCTTGCGGTCACGTCCGATATCGTCCCGGTAGGCGAGCTGAGCCAGCTGGTCGAGGACGTGATTTCCGAGCGCCTCGCCGCCGTCAACGGCGTGGCCGAAGTGCAGGTCTATGGCACGCGCGAAACCGCGTTCGAGATTGATGTCGATCCCGTCAAGCTCGCCAGCCTTGGGCTCACCGTCGCCGATATCCGCAACGCCGTTTCCACCATTGCCTTCGATACGCCCGCCGGCTCGATAAACGGCCCCAACCAGAATATTTCCGTGCGCGCCCTCTCCGAAGTCACCCAGCCGGAGGACTTCGAGAACATCATCATCTCGGGCAAGACGACGCTGGGCGATGTCGCGACTGTCGTCTTCGACGCCGCCGCCAGCACTTCGTCGCTCCGCTCCGATGGCAAGCCCGGCATTGGCCTCGGCATCGTGCGCCAGGCCCAGTCCAACACCATCGAGATTTCGGAAGGTGTTCATGCCGCCGTCGAGGTGCTCAACCAGACCCTGCCCGAAGGCGTCAACGTCAAGATTTCCAGCGACGACGCGGTGTTCATCGAGGGGGCACTGCACGAGGTGCAGATTGCCCTTATCGTCTCGCTACTGGTGGTCGTCGCCATCATCTATCTGTTCCTGCTCGATTGGCGCGCCACCATCGTGCCAGCACTTTCCATGCCTATCGCCCTTTTGGGCGCCGTGGCCGGCATTTACCTCGCCGGGTTCTCGCTCAACATCATCACGCTGCTCGCGCTCGTTCTGGCGACAGGCCTTGTGGTCGACGACGCCATCGTGGTGCTGGAAAATATCGTCCGCCGCAAGGCGATGGGCGCTGGACCTCGCGCCGCCGCCGTCCTGGGCACCCAGGAAGTGTTCTTTGCCGTGGTCGCCACCACACTGACCCTTGCTGCGGTGTTCATCCCGCTGTCATTCCTTGCCGGCCAGACCGGGCGACTGTTCCGCGAATTCGGCTTCACTCTCGCGATCGCCGTGCTGTTGTCTTCGGTAGTGGCGCTGTCGCTTGGCCCCATGATCGCCTCGCGCCTGCTCAAGGCCGAGCCGCATACCGATCAACCCCGCAAGGGTCTGATCGGCGGCATCGGGCGCTTCTTTGCCCGTCTTTATAACCGCACCCTCAAGCTCGCCCTCGCCAACCCCTTTGTGGTCGTGCTCGTCGCCCTGCTCTTTGCCGCCTCGTCCTATTACGTCTATGGCAATCTGCGTCAGGAGATCACCCCGCCCGAGGACCGCTCGCAGATTTCCCTGCGCGTGCAGGCCCCCAGCACAGCCAGCCTCGATTATGTGCGCAGCCAGATGACGACCATCGAGTCCATGCTGCAGCCCTTTGTCGACAATGGCGAAATCCGCTCGATCTTTGTGCTCTCCGGCTGGGGCAATGGCGGCTCGCTCACTCTTTCCCTTGCCCCCTGGGGTGAACGGGAACGTAGCCAGGCCGAAATCGCGGCCGACATCAATGCCCTGATGGCCCAGGTTCCCGGCGTGCGCGCTTCGGTCGGTCAGGGCAACAGCCTTGGCATCCGCGGCGGCGGCTCGGGCCTGCAATTTGCCGTGGTCGGCTCCAACTATGATGTGCTGGCCGACACGGCCGAAACCATCAGCGACCGGCTCGAGGAAGACGGGCGCTTCGGTCGCGTTACCGTCAATTTCGATACGACTCAGCCCCAGCTCACCTTGTCGGTCAACCGCGAACGAGCCGACGCGCTCGGCATCGATATCAACGGCCTTGCCACCACCATGCAAGCCATGATCGACGGCACCGATGTGGGCACCGTCTTCATTGAGGACACCAGCTACACCGTGCGGATGCTCTCCACCAGCAACCCGGTGAACGACCCGCGCGACCTCGAAACCCTCTTCGTCAAGACCGGCCAGGGCCGCTATGTGCCCATGTCGACCATCGCCACCATCACCGAGTCTGCCGTGCCGCCGACCTTGCGGCGCGAGCAGCAGCGGCGCGCAGTGACGGTCACTGCCAGCCTTGAAGATGGCGGCCTGGCGCTCGGCGACGCCTATACTCGGCTGCTTGAAATCGCTCGCCCGATCATGCCCGAGGGCACCGCCATCCTGCCCCTTGCCGAAGCCAAGACGCTGGGTGAAGCCAATAACGGCCTATTCCTCACTTTCGGCTTTGCGCTTGTCATCATCCTTCTGGTGCTGGCGGCGCAGTTCGAAAGCTTGTGGAGCGCCATTATCGTCATGACCACGGTGCCCTTTGGCGTTGCGGCGGCGCTCTACGCCCTGCTGGCCACGGGAGGCAGTCTCAACATCTTCAGCCAGATCGGGCTCGTCCTCGTGGTCGGCATCATGGCCAAGAACGGCATTCTGATTGTTGAATTTGCCAACCAGCTGCGTGATGAGGGCCGGTCCGTGGCTGAGGCGATCGAGGAAGCATCCAATATCCGCCTGCGCCCGGTGATGATGACCATGATCGCCACCATCATCGGCGGCCTGCCATTGGTGCTGGCCAGCGGCGCGGGCGCCGAAGCGCGGACGGCGCTTGGCTGGGTGATGGTGGGCGGCCTCAGCTTCGCCGCCATTTCGACGCTCTACCTGACGCCGGTGGCCTATCTGCTGCTGGCCCGCTTCAGCAAGCCTAAGGCCGAACAGGAAGCGCGCCTCGAGCGCGAACTCGACGCCGCCAACGCCCCGGCGGCACCGGTCCCGGCAGAGTAAGCCGGCACCGGACGCGTCGGTCGCCCCGTGGCGGCCGACCAACTTATCCCCGGTGCCAAAAGCTCGGTTATTGTTGCCCCATCTTCATGCGCAACTGCGCGGTCGCGACGAACGGTCGGCATGGGGACGCCGGATGGCATGGGGGTCGCTCCATGTCCTGTGGTTTAAAGGATGATCTGTGACCCGATTTGAGCCCCCGGGTTTGTCTTTCGGCACGGGCTTAAGCCGAGGACGGTCCTTTCCATAGAGTCTCCGGGATAGCATGGGGCAAGGCTTGCTTCACCTATACCTTTCGCCGGACGACCGGCACCGAGGCGATCCTTGCCCCATGTCGCAGCCGCTGACCTTTGGTCGAGCGGAGATTCGGCACATCCCCGCCCTTGTAAACAAAAGGCCGCCGGATTGCTCCGGCGGCCAGATTTGAATCTGCGAACAGGCGCTTAGGCTTTGTTCTTGTTGTAAACGTCGAACACCACGGCGCCCAACAGCACCAGGCCCTTGATCACCTGCTGCCAGTCGATATTGACGCCCATGATCGACATGCCATTGTTCATCACGCCCATGATGAAGGCGCCGATCACGGCCCCTGCCACCTGCCCCACGCCACCCAGGGCCGAGGCGCCGCCGATGAACACGGCCGCGATCACGTCGAGCTCGAAGCCCTGCCCTGCCTTGGGGGTCGCGGTATTGAGGCGCGCCGCAAAGATCAGCCCGGCAAGAGCCGCCAGCATGCCCATGATCACAAACACATAAAAGGTCAGCCGCTCGGTCTTGATGCCCGAAAGCTGCGCCGCCTTGCTGTTGCCGCCCAGCGCATAGATGCGCCGCCCCAGTGTCGTGCGCTTGGTCACGAACACAAAGATCGCGATCAGGATCGACATCACGATCAGCACATTGGGCAGGCCGCGATAGGAGGCCAGGAGATACGAGAAGAACAGGATCAGCGCACCCAACACCGCGGTCTTGACCGCGAACACGGCAAATGGCTCGGCCTCATAGCCATGTTCCTGGCGGCGCTTGCGGCTGCGCAGGCTGGTGAACACATAGGCCAGCGTCACGAGGATACCGATCACCAGCGTCGTCGTGTGCAGCACCAGCGGCGGGCCATCGCCCTGTGGGATGGTGATGGGGCCGATGATGTCGGGGACAAAGCCGGCGCTCAGCAGCTGGAACTCCACCGGGAACGGCCCGACCGAAGCGCCGCCCAGCAGCGCCAGCACCAGGCCCTTGAACACCAGCATGCCCGCCAGCGTCACGATAAAGGACGGGATCTTGAGATAAGCGATCCAATAGCCCTGTGCCGCGCCGATGGCAGCACCAACCGCCAGGCACAGCACCATGGTGGCGAGTGGCGGAATGCCCCAGCGCACCATCATGATCGCGGCGAGACCGCCGACAAAGCCCGAGACCGAGCCCACCGACAGATCGATATGGCCAGCGACGATCACCAGCAGCATGCCCAGCGACATGATCACGATATAGGAGTTCTGCAGGATCACATTGGTCAGGTTCAATGGCCGGAACATCGTGCCATTGGTGGTGATCTGGAAGAACACCATGATGGCCAGCAACGCGACGACCAGCCCGTAGTCGCGAAGATTGGCCTGGAGTACGGAGCGCGCCGAAGAAGTGGTGCTCGGTACCTGCGGTACGGTTTCGGTGGTCATGCGATTTTTCCTTCTGCACGCACGATAGAGCGCATGATTCGTTCCTGGCTTGCCTCGCTCCCGGCGAGCTCGCCAACGATGCGGCCTTCATTCATCACATAGATACGGTCACAGATCCCCAGCAGCTCGGGCATTTCCGAGGAGATGACCAGAATGCCCTTCCCCTCGTCAGCCAGCTTGTTGATGATCGTATAGATTTCATACTTGGCGCCAACATCGATGCCGCGGGTGGGCTCGTCGAGGATCAGCAGGTCAGGGTTGGCGAACAGCCACTTGCTGAGCACGACCTTCTGCTGGTTGCCGCCCGAAAGATTGCCCACGATCTGATAGACGCTCGAGGAGCGGATATTGGTCATCTTGCGATAATCGTTGGCGACCTTCATCTCGGCCATGTCGTCGATCACCCCGCCATGCGAGATGCCCGGCAAATTGGCCAGCGTCGTATTGTGCTTGATGTGGTCGATCAGGTTCAGCCCATAGGTCTTGCGATCCTCGGTGGCATAGGCAATCCCGGCATCCACTGCCCGGCGGACGGTGGAGGTATCCACCTTCTTGCCATGCATGAACACTTCGCCCGTAATGTTGCGGCCATAGGTCTTGCCAAAAAGGCTCATGGCGAATTCGGTCCGCCCGGCCCCCATCAGCCCGGCAATGCCCACCACTTCGCCCTTGCCCACATTGAGGTTGACCCCCTTGATCACCTGCCGCTCGCTATGGAGCGGGTGGTAGACCGACCAATTCTTGACCTCTAGCAGCACCTCACCGATCTTCGGTTCGCGCTTGGGATAACGATCCTCCAGCGAGCGCCCCACCATGGACGCGATGATCCGGTCTTCCGACATATCGGCGCGGTCCATCGTCTCGATGGTGCGCCCATCCCGGATCACCGTGACCCGGTCGGCGACACGGGCGATCTCGTTGAGCTTGTGCGAGATGATGATCGAAGTAATCCCCTGCGCCTTGAACTCCAGTAGAAGATCAAGCAGTGCCGCGCTGTCCTTCTCGGACAGGCTCGCCGTGGGTTCATCAAGGATCAGCAGTTTGACTTCTTTGGACAGCGCCTTGGCAATTTCCACCAGCTGCTGCTTGCCCACCCCGATATGGGTGACCAACGTATCGGGATCTTCCTTGAGCCCGACCATGGACAACAGCTTGCGCGCGCCATTGCGCGTCTCATCCCAGTCGATCACCCCCGCTTTTGCCTGCTCATTGCCCAGAAAGATGTTTTCGGCAATCGAGAGCAACGGCACCAGCGCCAGCTCCTGATGGATGATGACGATACCCACATGTTCGCTGTCGCGGATGGTTTTGAAGGCAACCGGTTTGTCTTGATAAATGATCTCCCCTTCGTAGCTGCCGGCAGGATAAACCCCGCTCAGCACCTTCATCAGGGTGGATTTGCCCGCGCCGTTTTCCCCCACAATCGCGTGGATCTCGGCTTCGCGCACATCCAGGTTCACATCCTGCAGCGCCTTGACCCCCGGAAAGGTCTTGGTGATGCCGCGCATTTCCAGAATGGTTTTGGTCATCGTCTTGTCTCTAACGCTCCGTAGCGCGGCGCTTAGCTTGGTTCTATCGGGTCCGGCAAGCAACGCCTTTGTGACGGGAAAGGCCCCGCAAACAAATGCGGGGCCCAGTCCTTGGTTTGCAGGATTACTGGACGTCTTCGGCCTTGATATAGCCGGAGTCGATCAGCAGTTCCTGATAGTTGGTCTTGTCGACTTCATATGGCGTCAGCAGGATCGAGGGCACGACCTTGACACCATTGTCGTAAGTGGTGGTGTCGAGGCCTTCCGGCGTTTCGCCCGAAACAACCGTTTCCACGAGGTCCGCGGTGACGCGGGCCAATTCACGGGTGTCCTTGTAAACGGTCGAGTACTGCTCGCCCGCAACAATCGCCTTGACCGACGGAGCCTCGGCGTCCTGGCCCGAAATGATCGGCCAGGCGAGGTCGGACGAACCATAACCAACGCCGCGCAGCGACGAGATGATGCCGCGAGCCAGCCCGTCATTGGGTGCCAGCACGGCATCGACGCGGGTGCCGTCCGAATAAGCGCTGGACAGCAAGTTATCCATGCGAGACTGGGCGGTGGCACCATCCCAGCGCAGGGTACCAACCGTCTGCATGCCGGTCTGCCCGGACTTGACGACGAGGTCCCCCTTGTCGATCAGCGGCTGGAACACGCTCATCGCGCCGTCGTAGAAGAAGAAGGCATTGTTGTCGTCCGGCGAGCCGCCGAACAGCTCGATATTGAACGGGCCGGGCTTCTCGGGATAGCCGAGGCCCTTGAGGATCGAATTGGCCTGCAGCACGCCCACCTGGAAGTTGTCGAAAGTGGTGTAATAATCCACATTCCCCGTGTCGCGGATCAGGCGGTCATAGGCGAACACTTCCACTTCGGACTCGCCCGCCTGCTGCAGCACGGCCGACAGCGTCGTGCCGTCGAGCGCGGCGATCACCAGGGCATCAACACCCGTGGTGAGCATGTTTTCGATCTGGGCAAGCTGGTTGGGAATGTCGTCGCCGGCATATTGCAGGTCGACCGTATAGCCCTTTTCCTCAAGCGCGGCCTTGAGCTCGGCGCCATCGGAAATCCAGCGCAGCGTGGTCTGCTCGGGCATCGAAATGCCGATCGTGCCCTTGTCCTGGGCCAAGGCCGCGCTCGAGGCCGTCATTGCCACGGCGCTCACCGCCAGAACACTGGCGAAGGTCTTCAAAAATGTCATGTATCGCATCCCTGTGGAGCAAAGAACTTTTGCAAGAACGCCGGCGGATTGCTCCGCCAGCGCAGTCATTCCTCGTCCGGGCGAGAACGAAAAGCCCGGCAGTTACTGGAGATCTTCAGCCTTGAGGTAGCCGGAATCCACCACCAGTTCCTGGTAGTTGGACTTGTCGACTTCATAGGGGGTGAGCAGGATCGAGGGCACGACCTTGACGCCATTTTCGTAGGTCGTGGTGTCGAGACCTTCGGGCGTGCCGCCAGTCAGCACGGTTTCCACCAGGTCCGCAGTCACGCGGGCCAGCTCACGGGTGTCCTTGTAGACAGTGGAATACTGCTCGCCGGCAATGATCGCCTTGACCGAGGGGGCTTCCGCATCCTGGCCCGAAATGATGGGCCACGGCTGATCGGCCGAGCCATAGCCCACGCCGCGCAGCGAGGAGATGATGCCGCGCGACAAGCCATCATAGGGGGACAGGACGGCGTCGACGCGCGAACCATCCGAATAGGTGCTCGACAGGAGGTTATCCATGCGGGCCTGCGCCACCGCACCGTCCCAGCGCAACGTCCCAACGGTTTCCATGCCCTGCTGGCCCGACTTGACCACCAGGTCACCCTTGTCGATCAGCGGCTGGAACACGCTCATCGCGCCGTCATAGAAGAAGAAGGCATTGTTGTCGTCGGGCGAGCCGCCAAACAGCTCGATATTGAATGGGCCAGGGTTCTCGGGATAGCCGAGACCCTTGAGGATCGAATTGGCCTGCAGCACGCCGACCTGGAAGTTGTCGAAAGTGGTGTAGTAATCCACATTGCCAGTGTCGCGGATCAACCGGTCATAGGCAACGACCGGGATCCCCGAGTCGGCCGCCTGCTGCAGCACGCTCGACAGCGTCGTGCCGTCGATCGACGCGACAACCAGCGCCTCGACCCCGGTGGTCACCATGTTCTCGACCTGGGCGAGCTGGTTGGGGATGTCGTCTTCAGCATATTGCAGATTGACGGTATAGCCCTTGGCCTCGAGCGCGGCCTTGAGTTCATTGCCGTCCGAGATCCAGCGCAAGGACGACTGGGTTGGCATGGCGATACCGATGGCACCCTTGTCCTGGGCAAAAACCGCTGCCGAACTGACCAGCGCCACGGCGCTGACCGTCAACAAGGTTGCAAGAGATTTGGCAAGCTTCACGTCTCGACTCCCTATGATCTTCAGTATGCAAGAATAAGCATTGGTGCTTGGGGGCGGGCGGCGCCCCACGAATGCGGGCTGCTCAAGGCATGCCGAACCGGAGCGAACCAGGCATCGGCGGCGCCCCGGCGCAGCAGCAATTTGCGTTGCATTGATTCCTCTCCCGGCAGCCGCTGTTGCAGCCGCGGCCCTCCCAAGCCCACGTCGCGGAAGCTAGTTTAATCAGATAAGACTGTAAAGCGACTTTGCTTCCCCCGCGCTCCCCCTACCCTGCCAAAGTTCAACAAGCCTCCCGGTTGCAGCCGCTCTTGCTTGACGATACCGTCCGCCCGCCCGCCAGTGCCCCGAGGCCAAAAAGCATTCGAAGCAATGCAATCTATGTCGACCTATCAGATAGGCAGGAGGAAAGTTGAGCATCGCAACGGATGGGAACTCCCCTGAGGGGGGCAGCGCCGCCAGTGTCGTGGCCGATCACCTCGCACGCCAGATCCTGACCGAGATGATCCCCGGCACAAGCCTGCCCAGCGAAGCCGAACTCGCATTGCGCTACCAGGTGAGCCGCTTGACCATTCGCGAGTCCGTCAAGCTGCTCGAAGGCCGGGGTCTGCTCGAGATCGCCAAGGGCCGCCGCGCCGTTGTGCGCGAGCCGGACGGCGCGGCCTTTACCGATTTCCTCACCTCGGTGTTGCGCTACGATCCCAAGGGCCTGTTTGACCTCATGGAAGTGCGCATGTCCCTTGAGGTGCAATCAGCAACCCTGGCGGCCAAGCGCGCGTCCCGGGCCGGCACCGCGGCCATCGAGCACGCCCTGCAAGGAATGCGCGATGCCGCGGGGGAGTCGGAAACCGCAGCGGAGACCCACGAGGTCTGCTTCAACGACCATGACCTGGCCTTCCACGAAGCCGTTGCGCTGGCCAGCGGCAATCGCGTGCTCGGCTATCTGTTCGAGGGCATGGCCCCGGCATTGCGCGAAGGCTTCACCGTCAGCCAGCGCGGCCATCAGCGGCGCGGCCACACCGTTTGGAACACCATTGCCGACCATGAGCGTATCTTTGAATGCATCAAGTCAGGCAATGGCCGCGCCGCCGGGGAAGCCATGCGCCTGCACCTCAAGGACACCGAGCGCGACATGCGTGCGGCTCTGACAATGGCCCTGCCACAAACTCCACGTTTGTAAAGAGGAGCTTGCGTCTCCCAACCGCGTTATCGGCAGTGCTGGCGGCTGCGGTCAAAGCGGACTAGGCTGCCGCCAGGCGACCCGGATTTCACCCAAGCGAGCGACGCAACCGCATGTCGATCAAAGCTGCCGTCTATCACCTCACGCACTACAAATATGACCGCCCCGTTTATTTGCAGCCCCAGATCATCCGGCTCCAGCCAGCGCCGCATTCCAAGACCAAGGTGCTCAGCCACGCACTCAAAGTCACCCCAGCAAACCACTTCGTCAATGTGCAACAGGACCCCTACGGCAACTTCCTCGCCCGCTTCGTCTTCCCCGAACCCGTAACCGAGCTCAAGATCGAGGTGGATCTTGTGGCCGACATGACGGTCTACAATCCGTTCGACTTCTTCGTGGAAGAGCGCGCCGAAACCTGGCCCTTCCTGTATCCCGAAGACATCAGCGACGACCTCGCCATCTACATGAAGGCCGAACCTGTCGGCCCGCTGGTTGAACAGTTCCTCGCCGGCATCGATCGATCGCCCACCAATACGGTGACCTTCGTCACCGGGCTAAACGCCCGCCTCCAGCAACACGTCGCTTACATCGTGCGCATGGAGCCCGGCGTCTGGAGTCCTGAGGAAACCCTGGGCAATGCCCGCGGCTCCTGCCGCGATTCCAGCTGGCTCCTGGTCAACATCCTGCGCCATTTGGGCTTTGCTGCCCGTTTCGTTTCGGGCTACCTGATCCAGCTCAAGCCCGATCTCGTGTCCCTTGATGGCCCTGCCGGTACGGACCGCGACTTCACCGATCTGCATGCCTGGTGCGAGGTCTATTTGCCCGGTGCGGGCTGGGTCGGTCTTGACCCCACTTCGGGCCTGCTCACGGGTGAAAGTCACGTCCCTCTGGCGGCCACGCCGCACTACCGCAACGCCGCCCCGATCTCAGGTCTTGCCTCCTATGCCGAGGTCGACTTTGCTTTTGACATGCGCGTTGACCGCGTCGCCGAGCATCCCCGCGTCACCAAGCCGTTCTCGGATGCCGCTTGGGACGAGCTCAATGCGCTGGGCCATCAAGTCGACGGTGTTCTGGCGGCAAATGACGTCCGCCTCACCATGGGTGGCGAGCCCACCTTTGTCTCGATTGACGACTTCGAGGCCGAGGAATGGAACACGGGAGCGGTCGGGCCGACCAAGCGCGCCCTGGCCGATGACCTGATCCGGCGCCTGCGCCAGCGCTTCGCCCCAACGGGCCTGCTGCATTATGGTCAGGGCAAATGGTATCCCGGCGAGACCCTGCCCCGCTGGACCTTCTCGCTTTACTGGCGCACCGACGGCCAGCCGGTCTGGCAAGATGAGAACCTAATCGCTCGCGAGGGAGTGGCCACCACCGCCAAGCTGGGCGACGCCGAAGCCTTCCTTGCGGCATTCGCCCGACATCTGGGGCTGTCCGGCGACACCATTGCGCCGGCTTACGAGGACCCGGGCGAATGGCTGCTCAAGGAAGCCAATCTGCCGCCCAATGTCGACCCGGCCAATTCCGAGCTCGCGGACCCCGAAGCGCGCTCCCGCATTGCCACCGTGTTCGAGCGCGGCCTGACCAATCCCACGGGCTATGTGCTGCCGGTGCAGCGCTGGAATGCACAGGCTTCCAGCCCCTGGCTGACCGAGAAATGGCAGACGCGGCGCGGCAAGCTGTTCCTGGCTCCAGGGGACAGCCCCGCCGGCTATCGCCTGCCCTTGTCTTCGCTGCCCCATCTCAAGCCAGTCGATTATCCCCATGTGGTGGCGCAGGACCCCGGCGCCCCCCGTGCGCCACTGCCGCCAGCCCACGCTATCCTGCCCCACGCCGCCCATCCCGGCCTTTCCGCCGATCCGCGCGCCCAAACGGCGGCCGAGTTCACCGCCGCCGGCGAGCAGCAGGATCGCACCGAGCAGGTCATCAGCGAAATCAAGGGTGAGGTGCGCACTGCAGTTACCGCTGAAATCCGCGACAACCGACTTTGCGTCTTCCTGCCGCCGGTGGAAACGCTCGAGGACTATCTGGGACTCGTTGCAGCCACTGAAGCCGCAGCCCGCGAAGTCGGCCAACCCGTGCACCTCGAGGGCTACGGGCCACCAACCGACCCGCGTCTCAACGTCATCCGTGTTGCCCCCGATCCCGGCGTGATCGAGGTCAACATCCATCCCGCCAATAACTGGGATGAGTGCGTCGCCACCACGACCGCCGTGTACGAGGAAGCCCGCCATTCCCGCCTTGGCGCCGACAAGTTCATGATCGACGGTCGCCACACCGGCACTGGCGGCGGCAACCACGTTGTTGTGGGCGGCGCTACGCCCGAGGACAGCCCCTTCCTGCGGCGTCCGGATCTGCTCAAGAGCCTCGTGCTCCATTGGCAGCGCCATCCTGCGATGTCCTACCTGTTCTCGGGCCTCTTCATTGGACCGACCAGCCAAGCGCCCCGGTTCGACGAGGCGCGCCATGACAGCCTCTATGAACTCGAAATTGCCATGGCGCAGGTGCCGAACCCGGTAGCGGGCGAGCCGGCGCCGCGGCCTTGGCTGGTGGATCGCCTGTTCCGCAATCTCTTGACCGACGTCACCGGCAACACCCACCGCTCGGAGATCTGCATCGACAAGCTGTTCTCTCCCGATGGCCCGACCGGCCGGCTGGGCCTTGTGGAATTCCGCGGCTTCGAAATGCCCCCCAATGCCCGCATGTCCCTCGCGCAGCAGGTGCTGATCCGCGCGTTGATCGCCCGGTTCTGGACCGATCCGCTGGAGGGCAAGTTTGTGCGCTGGGGCACGACGCTCCATGACCGCTTTATGCTGCCCCACTTCATCTGGCAGGACTTCCTTGATGTTCTGGCCGACCTTGAGCACCACGGCTTCCGGCTCGATCCCGCCTGGTTCGCCGCTCAACTGGAGTTCCGCTTTCCTTTCTGCGGCGAGGTGGAATACGAGGGCCTGCGCCTTGAACTGCGCCAAGCGCTGGAACCCTGGCACGTCATGGGCGAACAGGGTGCAATTGGCGGCACGGTGCGTTTTGTTGATTCATCGGTTGAACGGCTTCAGGTGAAACTTGAAGGCACCAATCCTGACCGCTACGCCGTGTGCTGCAACGGGCGCCCCCTGCCCCTGCGCAAAACCGACGCCGCCGGCACGGCGGTTGCGGGGGTACGCTTCAAGGCCTGGCAACCTGCCTCGGGGCTCCACCCGACACTGGAGCCAAACGCCCCCCTCGTGTTCGACATCTATGATCGCTGGACCGGACGTCCCGTCGGCGGCTGCGTTTATCACGTCGCTCATCCCGGCGGGCGCAACTACGACACTTTCCCCGTCAACGGCAACGAGGCTGAAGCGCGCCGCCTCGCCCGGTTCGTGCCCGGCAACTACACTGCTGGCGGCTTTGCACTGCACGAGGAACAACCAGCCGACGAATTTCCGCTGACACTGGACTTGCGCCGCCCCGCCAATCTGAACTGAGCACCGCTCTGGGACGCTGAACGACAACAGGGCTGCTCGCTAGCTGGTTATCATTAGCCATCTGAGGCGCCAGCTGAACCGCACTTAGATCCTTCTGGCTAGGGCGGAGAGGAGATCACCGGAACCAAGTCGTTCCATCGCCGTTATTTGATCACGCACAACAAAGCGTGATTGCCGGTCGATCCTGTTGGAAAACCTGGCTTTCACATGGAGGGCATCGTGAACAATTCTGTCCGCAACTTGAGCGAGCATGCACGCCACAGGGCACCGGCATGGTCACTCGAGGGCTATGATGGGGAGACTCACTATTCCGACGTGCTTAAAGCTTTGTCGCCTGCGTTCTTTATTTTGACCGTCGCTGCCGCTTTGATCCTCGCCATTCTTTAGCGGCCAGCGGCGATCGGAACTTTAGCGTCACTTAAAGGAGAGTTCCCATGACGTTAGGCACTATTCTCATCATCATCCTCATCTTGTTGCTGATTGGCGCGTTGCCCAATTGGGGCTATTCGCGCGGCTTTGGCTACTTCCCCTCCGGCATCCTCGGCGTGATCCTCGTGATCGTTCTGATCCTGGTGCTGATGGGACGGGTCTAACCCTCCAGCTCAACCAATATGGCGCAGCCAATGAAATTGGCCTCTGCTCAAGCAGGACGCGCCTTGCGAGCCGGGAAGCCCCCTCCCGCGCTTGCCCTGTCACCCCGATGCCTTGTCGCGTCGGGGTGTCTTTCCCATTTCAGCGGGCCGCACACCGGATCAACCCGCAATCGTCAACTCCAGAGAAGGACCGCCTCATCATGGCCAACACTACCAGCACTGATCTTCCCCCGGGCGTCCGCAAAGTCGGCGCGGCCTCAGCAGCAGAAGACGCAATCCCCGCGGCCTCCAAGGAGCAACAGCTCGAGCAGCAGGTCAGCCAGCTCCAGAACGATATTCGCGATATTGCCGCAACATTGGCCCAGCTGACCGGAGAAAAGGTCACCGAAGCGCGCGGCATCGCCGAAACCGAGATGCACCGCCTCAAGCGCCACGGCCAGAACGCTCTGGACGAAGTGCAGGATCAGGCCGGGGCGCTTGAGGAAAGCCTCAAGCAGACCATCCGTGAAAAGCCCTTCACCGCCGTGGCAAGCGCCTTGGGTGTAGGCTTCATCCTGGCGCTGCTGAGCCGGCACTAACAGCATGAACATGCTCGTGCCGCTTGCGGCCCTGCTCGGCATCGAGCTTGAGGCAATAACCGGTCGTGTCCGGCAGGCCATTATTGCTTACGCGATAATGGGCCTGTTCGGGCTGATCGCTTTCGGCTTCCTGCTGATGGCGGGCTATCTGGCCCTGGCCGATTGGCTGGGCGCCGTGCCCGCAGCCTTGATCTGCGCCGGGGTAGCGATCGTGCTGGCTTTCGCGACCTTCATCGTGATCCAGGTTAGCACCGCCCGCCGAGAGCGCGAACAGGCAGAAAAGCGGCGGGCTGCCGAGGCCAGCGCCTTTGTCACCACCGCCACGGTGACGGCCTTGCCTGCCTTGTGGAGGTCCTCGGCCCTGCGCAACATCGCCCTGCCGGCGGCAGCCGCTGCCGCAACCTTCCTGTTCAGCCGCCGGCGCGGCAAGCGCACCGACGAATAAGCACCAAGCGCGACGCTCCTGGCGTCGCGCTTCAGACTTCCTCGGGCAGCGGCATCCAGATGCTGGCTTCCACGCCAGCCGGGTTGAACTTGAGATCGACCTTGCTGTCGAGCACCTTGGCAAGGCTCCGTTCGATCAGTCGGGCTCCCAGGCCATATTCAGTGGGCGTGCTGACTCTCGGGCCGCCCCGCTCACGCCAGTTCAGCGACAAGCCGCGCACCGGCGTATCGGTGATCTCCCAAACAATGTCGACAACCCCGTTCTCGCTCGCCCAGGCGCCATAGCGATGGGTATTGGTGGTTAGCTCATGCAGGATCAGCCCCAGACCCAGGGCATGGTCGGCCGGCAACATGATGTTCTCACCCTCGACCTTGGCCCGGTCCGGCTCCTCCAGAAAATGTGGACCGAACTGCGAGCCGATCACCTCATACATGGTCACGCCCGACCAATCACGATTGGCGAGCAGCACATGGGCATCCGAGATGGTTTTCAGCCGGCCCGAAAATGCCTCGATGAAACTTTGCGGATCCGGGTTCTGCCGGATGGTCTGGCGCGCTACCGATTGGATCATCGCCAGCGTATTCTTGACCCGGTGATTGAGCTCACGCAGCAGCAGCCTGGTATTGTCGGCACTGAGCTTGTTTTCCGAGATGTCGGTGCTCGCACCCATCAGCACCAAGGGCCGACCATCGGCGTCGCGCTGGTAAACCCGACCTCGCATCGCCAGCCAACGGGTCGCATCCGCTGAGCGCGCTTCGACATTGAAGTCAGCGCCTTCTTCTAGGCTACCCTTGATCTCCTCGCGCAAGCGTTCCTGATCATTGGCATGGAGAGCGTCCAACACCTGCTGCGCATCGATTGCCTCGTTATCGGGTAATCCATACATGCGCCGGAATGTATCGTTGCAGGTGATCTCCCCGCTCGGCACATCCCATACCCAACTGCCCACCTTGCCGGCTTCCAGCGTCAAGGCGTGGCGCCATTCCTCCCGGATCAATGCTGCAGCCGTGCGCGCCCGCACCCGCGCCTCATCCTTGAGCGACAAAAGGCTGGAGACCACGCCCGCCAGATCGACCAGTTGCGCGAGTTGATCGGGGTCAACCTCGGAGCGTGGCTGGGTGTCTAGGACGCAAAGCGAACCCAGGCGCTGCCCCCGCACCACCACCGGCGCGCCAGCGTAAAAGCGCACCTTGGGCGAACCCACAACGAAGCGATTATTCTCGAACCGCGGATCGGCCGCGGTGTCGAGCACGATGAGCGGCTCGGATCCTGGCTCGGCTAGCGTATAGGCGCAAAAGGAGGCCTCCACCTCGCTGCCTTGCAGGTCATCCACGCCAAAACAGGAGCGAAACCATTGCCGCTCAGCGTCAAGAAGCGGCAGGAGCGCGAACTTGGCTCCAAACACTCTGGCAGCAATGCGGGTGAGGCGATCGAAATCGGCGTCGGGTTCGCCATACAGCAACTCAAGGCTTTCGAGCACTGCAAGTCGTTCAGGCTCTTCGAGAACTTGCCGAACGTGAGAAGGAAGAGAGCGTTGATTATCTGCCAATGTTTGTCCCGTTACCGGTTGCGGCAAATGGTGCAACGACAAGGCCGCACATCCATCAACCCAACCAAACGACCAGGATGGTATTTGGTTGCCAATATTCTGCAATCATTCGGGAACCTGCATCGCCGGCTGCGGCAGCAGCACCGGCAGGCCGCCGGGATGAACCCGCAGTTTTACCAGTTTATCCAGCCGGATCAACTCGCCATCGATCACAGCATGGGCACCGCGCTTGCGCTTGGGAAAATGCAGCACCGCTTCCTCGACCAGGGTCGAGGTAACCAGCGGACTTGATTGCCAGGTGCCGCGAAAAACATCGACTACCAGCTTGAGCAGGGCCCAGCTCGACATGGGTTCGGCGACATAAACGGCCAGCAGGCCGGCATCCAATTGATCCGGATGCGGCAGCGGGCCCGAGCCGATGGGATTGTTGGAAACGACAATGCCCGACGCGCGCCGCCGCTGGCTGCCGGTGGGCGTATGCAGATCCACTTCGAAGTTGGGGGGCCGCACCACCGTCGCGGCCACGGCCCGGAGACTGGCGAAAATCTTGCCCAGCCGGCTCCGATAAACCATGTCTTCGCGAATGCGCACCAGCCTGGCATGGACGCCCACATTGAACTGGTAGACAAAGGCGCGATCATTGGCGCTGCAAACATCGACCTGCCCGATAGTGCCCGCGGCAAGTGCCTCAAGCGCTTCATGCAGGTCCTGCGGCACTTTGAGAGACCGGGCAAACAAGTTCATGGTTCCGGCGGGAAGTACCGCCAGTGGCACCTTGGTGGCAAAGGCCACCCCCGCCGCTGCAGAAACCGTGCCGTCCCCACCAGCGGCCATAATGACGTCGACCCCCGGCGTTTCCGCCACGCGCCAAAGCTCACCCTGGACAGCTTTGCCACCAACCACCCGGCACTCGAGGGAATGACCGTGCTCGGCAAAAATCGAGATTGCCTCAGTGCTGAAGGCATCAAGGTCCATGGTGCGCAGCGTACCGCCATCCCTGTTCAGCACGGCAATGATGCGCATCCCAAGCCCTCTCAGCTGTGTGTCGGTTTTTCGGCAGAGTCTATCGTCGGCAGCGGCACCGAGATCTTCATGCCGCCTTCTTCGCGCCGCTCGTAAACCGGCACGCCGCCAAACTGTGCGGCCAATTGCTTGACGATCACACTGCCGAGCCCACCCTCGCCCATGTCCTGATCAGGCGCAATGCCCACCCCGTCATCAGCCACCGCGAGCGTGGGCACGCCATCCTCCGACCGCCGCAGCCGCACCGAGATTGTGCCACCCTGCCCGTCTGGAAAAGCATGCTTGAGGGCATTGGTGACCAGTTCGCCGACCAGGATGCCGATCGTGGTGGCATCCCTCGCGCCAATCACGAAGGGCTCCACATCCCCTTCGATATGGACCACCCCTGCATTGGCGGCGGTCAGCTTGAGATCATCAAGCACCGCTTCCATGAACTCATCGGCTCGGGCAGTTTCCAGATCGTCGCCCAAGCGCAGCCGCCGATGCGCCGACGCAATGGCATGCACCCGGGAACGAGCCGACTCCAGCGCCCTTTGCACCTCCGGCGATTTCGAACGCAGCATTTGCAGCCCCAGCATGGACGATACTGTCGCGAGGGAATTGCCGATACGGTGATTGGTGTCCTGCAGCAGCGCTTCCACGCGCTGCCGTTCATGTTCGGCATGGGCGCGCGCTTCTTCCAGCGCCTGGGTGCGCTCGCGCACATGCCCTTCGAGCACCTCGTTTTGGGATTGCAGCGCGGACTGCCCATGGGCCAGCGACACGACCATGCGCTGCGATCTGCTAAACAGCGAATAAGCCAGGATCGCCGCTGCCGCCAGGGCGGTAATCACCGCACCCACCAGCCAGCGCCGAGACGTATCAATGGCGCGGTTACGCTCGCCCAGCCGCTGGTTTTCCTCGCGGATAAACTGCTCGAGCGACTCGCGAACCGAATCCATCAGCCGTGCCCCCATGCCGGTTTGGGTGAGCGCTTGCGCCTGATCGGCCCGCATGGTCCGCACCAGTTGCACATTGCGCTCCATTTCAGCGGTGCGCATCGCGATCTCGGAGGCGATTAACGCCATCCGCTCGGCCTGGTTCGGGCGATCCTTGGTCAGCGCAGCCAGCGAGAGCATTCGGGTTTGAATTGCAGCACTCGCCCGGCGATAAGGATCAACGAAGCTTTCATCGCCCGTGAGCAGATAGCCGCGCTGGCTGCTTTCCGCTTCGGCCAAGGCGTTGGTGAGCTCACGCGCCTGGTTGCGCACCTCATAGGTGTCGATTACGTCGCGCAGTTGCCGATCAATGCCCTGCATCATCACGAGGGCCGCCGCCGCTGCCAACAAGACCAGAGCCAGCGAGGCGAACACGGCCAGCCTTTGTATTGATCCGCGCGACGATACGACCGTTCCGGTCTGACTCAACCTGCCCTCACTTCAACATGCGCTTGGCGCGGCCCCGGCACGCTCTTGGGTAATGGGGGTGGCGGTTTTGAGGCCGATCCTCAGATAAACGGCCGATTCGGCTCCACTGTCCCGTCCCAATCAGCCAATGCCATCAGCCCATCGGGGTCCAGCACGTCGCACGCCCGGTCGAGCCATCGAATCAGCATGCGGTCGGCCAGCCGGCGCAGCGTCTTGTTGGTATGCACGATGGACAAGCCCAGCGTATCGGCAACATGGCTTTGCGTAATCGGGATATGCAGCGTGCGCGACGGCGCAAGGCCCACCGAAGCCGCGCGGTGATAAAGGAACGCAATAAGATAGGCCGCCCGCTCCGTGGCACTGCGCCGGCCTACGCTCAGCAGGTGCTCATCGAGCATCCGCTCTTCGCGTGCTGCAAGCCAGGTGACGTCAAAGCCCAGCCCCGGATGATTGCGGAACACCTCGTCCAGCCGATTGCGCTGGAACACGCAGAGCACCATGGGCGACAGCGCTTCTACGGAATGCTGCATTTCCCCAAGCACGGAGCCCTGCAGCCCCACCAGGTCCCCCGGCAGCACATAGTTGAGGATTTGCCGCCGCCCGTCCGGCAGGGACTTGTAGCGGAATGCCCAGCCCGACAGCACCGTATAAAGGTGGGCGTTGTTGACGCCTTCCGACAACACGGTGGTGCCGGTCTCGGCGATCAGCTCGCCCGTCTTGAAGGTGGAAATGAATTGCAGCTCGCCAGGGGAGAATTCGCGAAAGCGCGGCATCGCCCGCAATGGGCATTGCTGACAAGGCACCCGTCGACCGGAACTGGGCAGAACGAGACTCAAACAACACCGCGAAAAGCAAAGGGGTCCCTTGGCGGGCTAGCTAAGGGTCGGCCCCCTCACATGTCAAACTTTAATGACAGGATTCGCGCCGGGAGCCATTAGAGTGGCTCACATTATCGGATCGCCATGCTCACCGGCCAAACTGTTCTCGTTGTCGAAGAAGAACTGCTCATCGCGCTGGACATCCAGCGTGTGCTGGAAGCTTTTAATGTTGGTCAAACAACCCTGGCGCATTCCGTCGATGAAGCCCTCGCGCTCCAGGACCAGTGGAGTTCATGCGCCTTGGCGATCGTGGATCTCAAGCGCGCCTCCCCCGATGAGCTGGCGCTGTGCGAGGGGTTGCGCGGGGCCGGAGTCCCCTTGGTGTTCACCACAGCCGACTACATCACTGCTCGCGGCGTTCCTGGCATGAAGGATGTCTCGGTCGTGCTCAAGCCCGTGCCCGAGCAAAAATTGACGAGCGCCATTACAGGGGCGCTCGCCGGTCGTTCCTAGAACGAGTGGTTGGACGTGGTTACCTGCGTTGAAACCGCGTCGGGACCGAAATCGGCTTCGCCGCTGATCTTGAGGATGTCCTGCAGGCGCGTGCGCGCACGGCTGACCCGGCTCTTCATGGTCCCGACGGCGCAATCGCAGATTTCTGCGGCTTCCTCATAGGAAAAGCCTGAAGCACCGATCAGGATCACCGCTTCGCGCTGGTCATCGGGCAATTGTGCCAGTGCCTTCTTGAAATCCTGCAGGTCCATGGAGCCATATTGCGAGGGATGGACGGACAGCCGCTCGGTGAACGCGCCATCGCTGTCCTGAACCTCACGGCCGCGCTTGCGCATCTGGCTGTAGAACTCATTGCGCAGGATGGTGAACAACCAAGCCTTGATATTGGTGCCCATCTCAAAGCTGGATTGCTTCGCCCAGGCCTTCATGACGGTATCTTGCACCAGGTCGTCGGCCTTGTCGTGCTTGCCCGTCAGCGATACGGCGAATGCACGCAGGCTCGGCAAGGTCGACAGCATCTCTCGCTTGAAAGAAGGAGCCTCAACTTCCATGCCGTTATTCTCCGCCATGTTGAGGATTCTTGCGTGATTGTGCCTGCTCAGCGCTGTCGAGTTTCTCAAGAAGATCGAGCAATTGCTCGGGTACGCCCTCGTCTTGAACCGCGCCATAGAGCGCGCGCAGACGCGAGCCGATGTCCGAATTCGGACCCAAGCCGTCCTCCGCCCGCCCCTGCATACGCATACGTTGCTGGGACACAAAATTATCCTTTATCATGCCTATAAAACTGATCCGATTTGCCCACTAGGTCGGTAGAATGCACCGTCCTCAAAAAAGTTCCAAGCCATTGGAACTTTCATTTCACCGGTCCGTTTATTCGGATCGTGGCCACCACAAGCTTCAAGCGTCATTTGGGAGTTGTTAATGACTTTGTCCACGCGGATCGCTCCGCACTTGCCGTATCTGCGGCGGTTTTCCCGTGCAACCACGGGTTCTCAAACCTCGGGCGACGCCTATGTTGCCGCCACCCTGGAAGCTCTGATCGCGGACATCTCATTGTTCCCTGAAGCGTCAAACGACCGGATTGCGCTTTATAAGCTCTTCTCTGCCCTGTTCTCGTCTTCCGCCGTCAAGGTTCCCGAGCCTGCCTCCACCTTCGCCTGGGAGCAGCGCGCTGCCAGCAACCTCGCTAACCTTGCCCCTCGCCCCCGCCAGGCCTTCCTGCTCGTGGCTGTCGAAGGCTTCACCCATCCGCAAGCGGCGGAAATTCTGTCCGTCTCGGACGCCGAGTTCGCCGCGCTCCTCGACGAAGCTTCGGTCGAAATCTCCCGCCAGGTTGCCACCGAGATCATGATCATCGAGGATGAGCCGCTGATCGCGATGGACATCGAGCAGCTGGTGGAAAGCCTTGGCCATAAAGTGGTCAGCGTTGCCCGCACCCACAAGGAAGCGGTCAATCTCTTCAACCAGACCAATCCCCGCATGATCCTGGCCGATATTCAGCTCGCCGATGGCAGCTCGGGTATCGACGCGGTCAACGACATTCTCAACACCCATTCGGTCCCCGTGATTTTCATCACCGCCTTCCCCGAGCGGCTGCTGACGGGCGAGCGTCCCGAGCCAACTTTCCTCGTGACCAAGCCCTTCAACCCGGACATGGTCAAAGCCCTTATCAGCCAGGCTTTGTTCTTTGACGAAGGTTCGCGCGCTGCAGCCTGAGGGTACTGCAAACCATTGATCGGGCCGGGTTTTCCCGGCCCTTTTTTGTGCCTTGCAGGAACCGCGCTATCGGCCACCCGTTACCATTGCATTGGCAGGTCCGGGAGCAAACCCATGCTGTATTACGCGCTTGTCTTCCTTGTCATTGCGGCGTTGGCCTTCATAATCGGCTTCGGCGGGTTCGCTGGCGCGATGGCCGGCGCCGCCCAACTTCTGTTCTTTTTGTTCCTGGTGCTGGTCGCCAGTTCTATCGTCGTCGGCCTTATGCGGCGTGTCTGAAGCATCCTAGGCGATCCTTGCAAGCCAAAGGCGTACGCTGTTTCAGCGCCTTTGGCTTGCAAGGCAGCCGCAAATAGTGAGCAGTTAACGCCATGCCGAGCACCTCTACCGAGCCCCCCGAAGCTCTGCGGCTGCGCGCCTTGTCTGCCGGACTGGCGGGGCAAGGGATCACCATCTTGCACCACAACTCTCAGGGCCGTTTCGATCTGGCCGAAAATCTTCCCTCCGCCTGGGCCAACTGCCCGATCATTGGCAGCACCGAACGGGAGCTATTGCCTGAGTCCGTCGCGTCCAGCTTTGCCGAGGCGGTTGCCGATTGCCGCGCCACCGGCCAAGTGCAAACCAACACGTTCGAACTGCCTGACGGCTCCCGCCGCCGACAGTTCGAGGGCCGGTTCCTGCCCGATAGCGACGGGGTTATCATCGTCCTCAATGATATCACCGACGAGCGCAGCCGCGAGGCGGCCATCGCGGCGCTGCTGCGTGAAGTCAGTCACCGCTCCAAGAACCTCCTTGCGATCGTGCAAAGCGTCGCGATGCAGACCGCCCACCACAGCGGGGGCATTAAGGACTTCCTCGACAAGTTCCGCGGCCGCCTGCACGCCCTTTCCAGCACGCAGGACCTTGTGACCGAAAGCAATTGGCAGGGCACGCACTTCCAGTCGCTTGTGACCTCACAGCTCACCCGGGTGAGTTCGGGCATGCTCAAGGAGATGCGCCTGACCGGAGACAATCCCCTGCTCGGGCCCAACGCTGCCCTGCATATCGGACTCGCCATCCATGAACTTGCCGCCAATGCCGTCTTTCACGGCGCGCTTTCGGATGGCCAGATGGGGCATGTCTGGATCGACGCACAGGTAAGCCAGGAGGACGAGCAGCCCCCATCCCTCCTCATTGAGTGGCAGGAAACGGGCATCGACACCGAAAAAACCCGCCAGGCGCCCCGCTTCGGCACCATGGTGCTCGAGCGCATCGTGCCGCTTTCTGTCGGGGGCACCGCCAGCTTCACCATCGACGAGGACCGGCTGAGCTACCGACTGCGCGTCCCGGCCGACCAGTTCGGCGCTTGAACGCAGTCATGCAGCCGCAAACACGCGTTTTCCCTTGCTTATTGCCGTGGATTTGCATTTCTTGATTGCGAATTGAGGAGCGAGCCTCAAAAACGAGCACATGACCAGAGCGGCTGCCCCCGCCACGGACGCAAGGTAAGTATGACGCAAACTCAGCCCGCTGGGGCTCGATCCCCGGTGGTGCAGCTCCAGGACCTGCATAAATCCTTCGGCGCACTCGAAGTCCTCAAGGGCATTTCCTTTGCCGCTTATGAAGGCGAGGTCATATCCCTGATCGGCTCGTCTGGTTCGGGCAAGTCGACGCTGCTGCGCTGCATCAACATGCTCGAAGTGCCCGAGCGCGGCACTGTTTGCATCGACGGTGAACCCATTGCCCTGCGCGGCGAGGGCTCGCATCGCCGCATAGCCAATGAAGAGCAGATCCGCCGCATCCGCTCGGAGCTCGGCATGGTGTTCCAGTCCTTCAATCTCTGGGCACATATGACGATCCTCCAGAACGTCATGGAAGCGCCGCTTGTGGTGCAAAAACGCGGCCGCGCCGAAGTGGAGCGTGAAGCTCTCGCCATGCTGGATAAAGTAGGCATTGCCGACAAGGCCATGAGCTATCCGGCTCAGCTTTCGGGTGGCCAGCAACAGCGCGCCGCCATCGCCCGCGCCCTCTGCATCAATCCGCGTGTCATGTTGTTTGATGAACCGACCTCGGCACTCGACCCTGAATTGCAAGTAGAGGTTCTGCGCGTCATCAAGGTCTTGGCTGATGAAGGCCGCACCATGATCCTTGTGACCCATGACATGGAATTTGCCCGCTCGGTCTCGGACCGCGTTATCTTCCTGCATCAGGGCTGCATCGAGGAAGAAGGTACGCCCGAGGAGGTGTTCAACTTCACCAAGTCCGCTCGGCTCAGGCAATTCTTCAACGCTGCCCAGCACAGCTAGGCAGCACATCAGCGAAAACGGAGACGACAATGAAAAAATTACTGCTGGCGGCGCTCGCGACCCTGTCGCTTTCCGGAGCCGTTCAAGCCCAGGAAACCCTGCGGATCGCCACCGAAGGTGCCTATGCACCCTGGAACTACCTCGACGACTCCGGCGCTCCCGCTGGCTATGAGATCGAGTTGGGCAATGCCATCTGCGAACAGGCGGGCCTCACCTGCGAGTGGGTTATCAATGATTGGGACTCCATCATCCCCAACCTGCTTGCCGGCAACTACGACCTGATCATGGCGGGCATGTCGATCACCGATGAGCGCCGCGAGTCGATCGGCTTCACCGACAACTACTTCCCGCCCGATCCGTCGCGCTTCGCTGCCCCTGCCGGCGCTGATCTGGATTTCGCCAACCTCAGCGGCGTGCGAATCGGCGTTCAGGGCGGCACCATCCAGGCCGCTTACGCCGAGCAGAACATGGCTGAAGGCAATACCATCCTGTCCTTCACCACGGCCGATCAGGCGATGGCCGATTTGGCTGGTGGCAATCTCGACGTCATCTTTGCCGACGGGGCCTATCTCGAGCCAGTCGTGAATGCCTCGGGCGGCGGGATCGAGTTCGTTGGCGAAGATGTCCTCATCGGCGAGGGCATCGGCGGTGGCATCCGCAAGGAAGATACCGAGCTCAAGGCAACGCTTGATGGTGCCCTTGCGGCCCTCAAGGCCGACGGCACCGTTGACGAGCTGATCGCCAAGTGGTTCGAAGGCCGCGGTCCCTACTTCGCCCAATAAACCATTGCTCCGGGGCAGGCACCCTGCCCCGGCTTCTCGCCAAGTCTCCTCCTCTTGCCCGGTCAGCCCTTATCTATGAGCGAAGACATCGGCTTCTGGCTGGCTTATCTGACCAATGGCAAGCACCTCACCTGGTATGCGAGCTTCCAGTTCACGATCTTTGCCGCCCTGGCCGGCGGCACTCTGGCCGTGATCTTTGGATTGCTCGGGGCCACATTCCGCAATTCGCGCTTCCTGCCGTTGCGGCTTGTGGGTGGTTTTTACGCCAACATCGTGCGCGGCGTACCTGATGTGCTGTTTTTTCTGTTTTTCCCCCTGGCCTTCGAACAAGGCGTAGAGTGGCTGCTGGCCAAGCAGGTTTGCTCACCCGAGGACATCGCGGCCCAGGCTGCAGCCTGGCCGCCCTGTCCCGGCGCAAACTGGCTCCTGGGCACACCCGAATACCTCGTCCTCGCTTCCGTCTCACTCGGGCTGGTTTACGGCGCATTCGCGAGCACGGTGATCCACGGCGCCCTGCGCTCTGTGCCCAAGGGCCAGCTTGAAGCCGCTCAGGCCTTCGGCTTTTCGGCCCGCCAGGTGCTCTGGCGCTTTCAGATCCGCCAGATGTGGGTCTATGCCCTGCCCGGCCTTTCCAATGTCTGGATGCTGATCATCAAGGCGACATCCCTGCTGTCCTTGCTACAGATCGCCGACATCGTCCTGTGGGCCGATCGGCTCGGCGCCCCCAATTTCCTGCCCACCGTCGGGCTGGTGCATGACGATTGGCGCTGGCGCTATTACCTCGTTCTCTTCGTCTTCTATATCCTCGTGACCTTCCTGTCCGAAAAGGCCTTTGCCGCCATTACCCGGCGCGTCGGCCGTGGCATCATCAGCGAAGGTCACAGCTGATGGAGCGCTTTTTCGCTGAACTGGCGCTGTTCCTGCCGGCCGTCTGGTTCAACATCTATTTTGCCGCCGCCTCCATCCCCATCGGCTTTGGCATGGCGATCCTGCTGGCGCTGGGGAAGAACGCGCGCAATGCGCTGCTGTCCCGCCTTTGCCGCGGCTATATCTACGCCTTCCGCGGCTCGCCGCTCTTCATCCAGTTCTTCATGTTCTATTCGCTGGCGCTGTCGCTCAATATCAGCGTTTGGAAGCCATGGGGCATCTCCTGGCTGGTGCTCCATCCCCTCTTCATCGGCCCGGTGGTACTGACCCTCAATACCGCCGCCTATACCGCCGAAATCTTCTATGGTGCCCTGCGCGCCGTGCCGCGCGGCTCGGTGGAAGCCGCCCGCGCCTTTGGCATGAGCCGCTGGCAACAGTTCCGCTCCGTCGTCTGGCCCAGCGCCATCCGCCTGGCCTGGCCGGCCTATACCAACGAGGTCGTCTTCCTCTTCCACGCCACGGCCATCGTGTATTTCGCGCTGCCGGTGATCGGCCAGCAGAAAGACCTGATGATCACCGCCAAGGAGTTGTTCGAGCGCGACTACAACGTCTTCCTCCACTTCTCGGTGGCCGCGTTGTATTTCCTCGTGGTTTCGCTCACCGTCTTTTTCGTGTTCGACCTCGTTTACCGCCGCCTGATGCGGCACATGCCCAACCAGCCCAAGCTGCGCTTTGCCCCCAAATGGATGCGCTGAACCCATGACCTTCGAGCTCCACCGCAACACCCTTTCCGGCGACATCCCCGGCACCAGCACCGAGCTCTTCTGGTACACGGCCGGCCCTGCCGACGCGCCCCGCGCCGTCCATCTGCAAGCGGCCCTCCATGCCGATGAACAGCCTGGCACCATGGCGCTGCATCACCTTTTGCCCATGCTGCGCGACGCCGATGGCGCCCTGCGTGCCCGCTTCACCATCTTCCCCTCGGTTAACCCGCTCGGGCTCGCCAACCGGTCGCTGCGCCACCATATCGGGCGCTACGACACCGAAACCGGGGTCAACTACAACCGCCGCTGGCCCGATCTCTACCCGCTGGTCGCCCCGGCCCTCGCCGGCCGGCTGAGCGACGACCCCACCGCCAATATCGCCGCCATCCGCTCAGCTGTTGCCGCCTGGATTGACGAACAAATCCCCAGCTCCGCCGCCCAACACCTGCGCCTCCAGGTCCTGCGCTCCGCCGCTTCCGCCGATCTCGTGCTAGACCTGCATTGCGACGACGACAGCCTCAAGCACATCTTCACCTCGCCCGAACTGATGCCGGGCCTGCAGGATCTCGCCAATTGGATGGGCGTTGCCGCGACCCTTACGGCCGAGGACAGTGGCGGTGGCTCCTTTGATGAGGTCTTCCCCTCGCTCTACCGCAAGGCCGCGGCTGCAAATCCCGGCCATCCCGTTCCGGTGGCCGTCGAGGCCGCAACCCTTGAATATCGGGGCCGCGCCGACAGCTTCGACCATTTCGGCCGCCAGGACGCTCTGGGGCTGTTCAATTTCTTTGCTGGCCGCGGCTTGATCGACGCAGCGCCCGCGGCAGCACCCGTCCCCGCTCCTGGCCCCACGCCCTTTGAAGCCACCGAAGTGCTGCGCGTCGATGCGCCCGGGCTCCTCGCCTACCGGGTCGAGCTGGGTGACCATGTCGAGGCCGGCCAGCCCGTGGCCGATCTCATCGCCATGGATGGCCCGGAAGCCTTCATGGCCCGCCGCCCGATCCTCGCCGGAACGAGCGGCATCGTGCTCTCGCGCGTTTCGGCCAAATATGTTCGGCGCGGCGCGGGTATCGCCAAGATCGTGGGCTCCACCATCCTGCCCACCCGCGCCGGCGCCTATCTGCTGGAAGACTAGCGCGCCGCTAGTCCCAGTTCCCGATGCTCGAACGCGGTCATCACCCCGCGCAGTTCCGCCAGCCCCTTCATGCGGCCAATCGTCGGGTAACCCGGCTGCGCCCGCCGGTTGAGGTCATCGAGAATGTCCTGCCCATGATCGGGGCGCATGGGAATGGTGTGGTCGCTCCGCCCGGCAATGCGCCGCCGGTTTTCCTCGCGCACAATGGCCGCGATGAGGGCCACCATGTCCACATCCCCACCCAGATGCTCGCTCTCGAAAAACGAGCCCATGACGTCGTCGGTGTCCCGCTTGACGTTGCGCAGATGCAGGAAGTGCACCCGGCTTCCCAGCCGCTCCATCATGCCCGGCAGGTCGTTGTCCGGCCGTGCCCCCAGCGAACCCGAGCACAGCGTCATGCCATTGGCGTGGCTGTCCACCGCCTGCAGAATGGTGGTGTAATCCGCTTCGGTCGACATCACCCGCGGCAAACCCAGCAGCGCGAACGGGGGATCGTCGGGATGGCAGCAGAGCCGCACGCCCAACTCCTCGGCCGTCGGCACCACTTCCTCGAGGAAGTCGATGAAATGGGCCCGCAACTGTTCTGCGCTGATCTGGCCATATTCCGCCAGGTGGGCGCGCACATCGTCGAGCGTCATCGACTCCGTTGAGCCCGGCAGCCCCATGGTCACATTGCGCGCAAGTTGCTTTTTGCTGTCCTCATCCAGCTCGGCAAAGCGCCGCCCGGCCTCGTCGGCAATGGCATTGCTGTAGTCGGCGCCAGCGCCCGGCCGCTCGAGAATATGAATGTCGAAGGCGGCAAAATCATTGATGTCAAAGCGCATGCAGGAAGCGCCATTGGCGACGGTGAAGCGCAGGTCGGTCCGCGTCCAATCCAGCACCGGCATGAAATTGTAGCACACCACCTCGATGCCGCTTTCCGCCAAGTGGCGCAGCGAAATCTTGTAATTGGCGATATGCTCGCGCCAGTCGTTCTTCTGTTTCTTGATGTCTTCGGAAACCGGCAAGCTTTCCACCACGTCCCAGGTCAGGCGCGAAGCCGTGCCATCCTTGCGGGTGCCGATTTCCTGGTGCCGCTTGCGGATCTCCTCGGGCGTCCACACCACCCCATTGGGTACGTGATGCAGCGCGCTGACGACACCTTGCGCGCCAGCCTGGGTGATATCGTCAATGCTGGTCAGATCCTGGGGACCGAACCACCGCCAAGTTTGTCGCATGCCACACTCCCACTTGTATGGTAGCTCAATGCCATAAGGGGGTTAGGGACGGAAGGCCCTATGCGTTAGCGCAGATCTTTATCATAGACAAACTTGGGCATGTTCCAGTGCCAAATCAGCGCGGCAACGCGAAACGCAAAGCCGAAGGAAGCCGCCGCGACACTGACCAGTTCCGCGTTCAGGCCTGCCTTGAGCCCCAGGTAATATACCGCAGCTGTCGCCAAAGACACGGTCGCATAAAGCTCACTGCGGAAAACCAGCGGAACGTCGTTGCACAACACGTCCCGCAGGACGCCGCCGACGATGCCGGTCACCATGCCCGAAACCAGCACGATGATGGGATGGCTGCCCGATTGCATCGCCACATTGCAGCCGATGATGGTGAACACCACGAGACCCAGCGCATCCAGCAAGAGGAACGGCCAGCGCAGCCGGTCGACAAATTGCGCCAGGGCGATGGTAAGGAGTGCCGCTCCGCTGGCCAACAACAAGACATAGGGGTTGGCCACCCAGTACAGCGGATAATGTCCCAACACGATGTCGCGCACCGTACCGCCGCCAAGCGCCGTCACGCAGGCCAACACGCAAACGCCGAACCAATCCATGCTGCGCTGCCCAGCCGTCAACGCAGCCGTCATCGCCTGGGCGGCGATCGCGACATAAGAAAGCAGGGTCAACATGAACGGGCTCCGAAGCGCAAGATGCGCTCCGGCACGTTACAGAACCTAGTCCTCATGTCCAATGCGGCGGGACGCCCGCCGCCTCGGGACCTAGATATGGATGGCGCCATCACCCAGCGACAACGCCGCTTCGCGTACCGCTTCCGATAGCGTCGGGTGCGCATGGGTGGTTCGGGCGAGGTCTTCCGCCGCCCCAGAGAATTCCATCAGCGTCACCAGTTCGTGGATCATCTCGCCGGCATTCTTGCCCACGATATGGGCGCCCAGCACGCGATCGGTTTCCACATCGGCCAGGATCTTGACGAAGCCCTGGGTCGCCAGCATCGCCTTGGCACGACCATTGGCCGTGAAGGGGAATTTGCCGATCTTGTATTCGATACCCTCGGCCTTGAGCTCGTCCTCGGTCTTGCCGACGCTCGCCACTTCAGGATTGGTGTAAACCACGGCGGGGATGGCGCCGTAATTGACGTGGCCCGCCTGCCCGGCCAGGATCTCGGCCACGGCAATGCCCTCGTCCTCGGCCTTGTGCGCCAGCATCGGCCCTTCGATCACATCGCCGATGGCATAGATGCCTTCAACTGAAGTCTTGTAATGCGCATCGACGCGCACGCGCCCGCGTTCATCGAGCGCCACGCCCGCTTCTTCGAGCCCGAGCCCTTCGGTGAACGGCTTGCGCCCGATCGCCACCAGCGCCACATCGGCTTCCAGCACCTCGGCCTCGCCGCCCTGCGCCGGCTCGACCCGCACCTGCAGCGCAGCGCCTGATTTGTCGATCCCCGCGACCTTGCTCGACAGCTTGAACTCGATGCCCTGCTTGGCGAGAATGCGCTGGAACTGCCGCGCCACTTCGCTGTCCATGCCCGGCAGGATGCGGTCGAGATATTCCACCACGGTGACCTTGGCCCCAAGGCGCGCCCAGACTGAGCCAAGCTCAAGCCCGATTACGCCGGCCCCGATCACCAGCAGCTTGCCTGGCACCTTGTCGAGCGTCAGCGCGCCGGTGGAGGTGACCACGCGCGTCTCGTCGATCTCGATGCCCGGCAGGTTGGCAGAAACCGAACCCGTGGCGATCACAATGGCCTTGGCCTCGACCTCGCTGGCCTCGCCGCTTTCCGGCGTTACGCGCACCTTGCCCTGGCCGACGATTGAGCCGGTGCCGCGCAGCACGGTGACCTTGTTCTTCTTGAACAGATAATCCACCCCGCCGACATTGCTCGCCACCGTATCGGTCTTGTGCTTCATCATCTGCGGCAGGTTGAGCTTGGGCGCGGGAATGTCGATCCCCAGTTGCGCAAAGCCGTGCGCGGCCTCATCGAACAGCTCGGAAGCATGCAGCAGTGCCTTGGAGGGAATGCAGCCGATATTGAGGCAGGTGCCGCCCAGCGTCGGCCACTTCTCCACCACGCCGACCTTCATGCCCAGCTGTGCCGCGCGAATGGCTGCCACATAGCCGCCCGGGCCCGAGCCGATGATGATGAGGTCGAATATATCTGCCATGGTGATAGCCCCAAAAATCCTGCAACTGCTGTTCAGCCCCAGTCACGCTGGCGGCCTGCGGCTAGATGTAATGTTGGTCAGGAGATTTAACCACCGCTAGAGCGCGGAAAAGCCTCGCCGGACACTGTCGTCTACTAGCCGGAGTCGCGGCAAAAGCGAATTGGCAAAACGCAGCACTCCCGCTGCCCACGCAGCCTCACCGCGAGGCAATATCCTGGGCCCGCTTGAGCGGCTCGGGCAATTGCTTGTCGATGTCGAGCTCGCCGCTTTCCACCCGCTCGAGAAAGCTTTGGCAAAAGGCCCGTTTGTCGTCGGCGCTGTTATAGGCGCTCATGATCTGGGTGCCGCCATAAGTCTCGGCCGCCTCGAGCTGGCCGGGCTCCCCGCCCCCTAGCCGCGCGATCACCCGGTCGGCAAGGTCCAGAAAGCCGATATTGCGCAAATACCAGTTGTCGCGCGCCGTTTCATAGGCGCTGTTGAGCCCGGTATTTTCATAGCAATGGGTGGTCATCGCCGAAACGATCGCTTCCGAGCCGTGGAACGCCATCAACTCGCCCACAAGGGCCGGATCGGGAACAGCAGTCGCTGGTTCGATGGCCTCCTGCGCCCAGGCAGAAACGGGCAGCAACAGGCACAAGGCAATGACAGGGATCTTCTTCAAACACTCAACTCCACACTGCAACGCCCCAGCCCCTGTAGAAACCGGTTAGAGCTTAGCAAAGCGTTACCCGCCACCCGCCCCACGCCAACGTGACCAGACAAAACAAAGGCCCGCCGAAGCGGGCCTTCAACAAACCAGTGATTTGGCCCCGATCAGAGGTCCAGAACCAGGCGCTCGGGCGCCTCGAGGCTTTCCTTGACGCGCACAAGGAAGGTCACGGCTTCCTTGCCATCCACGATCCGGTGATCATAACTCAGCGCCAGATACATCATCGGACGCACGACGATTTGGCCGCCCACGACAACCGGGCGCTCCTGAATCTTGTGCATGCCCAGGATGCCCGACTGCGGGGCATTGAGGATCGGGGTGGACATCAGCGAGCCGTACACGCCACCATTGGAGATCGTGAAGGTGCCCCCCTGCATGTCGGCCATGGACAGCTGCCCGTCGCGGGCCTTCTTGCCCAGTGCGTTGATCGACTTCTCGATCTCGGCAATGCTCATCTGGTCGGCATCGCGCACCACCGGCACCACGAGGCCCTTATCGGTGCCCACGGCCACGCCGATATGGGCGTACTGCTTGTAGATCAGCTCATCGCCATCGATCTCGGCATTGATCGAGGGGATTTCCTTGAGCGCATGCACCACCGCCTTGGTGAAAAAGCCCATGAAGCCAAGCTTGACGCCGTGCTTTTTCTCGAACAGCTCCTTGTAGGAGGCGCGCAAGTCCATCACTGGCTTCATGTCCACCTCGTTGAAGGTGGTCAGCATGGCGGCGGTGTTCTGGGCGTCCTTGAGGCGGCGCGCAATGGTCTGGCGCAGCCGGGTCATCTTCACCCGCTCTTCGCGCGCGGCATCATCCGCCGCAACCGGAGCACGGGCCGCTGCTGGCGCCTTGGCCTCGGCTGCAGGGGCGGCGCCAACGCGGCTGACCGCCGCCAGCACGTCTTCCTTGAGCACCTGGCCGCGCTTGCCCGAGCCGTTAAGGTCACCCGCGCCCAGATTATTCTCGGTCATGAGCTTCTGGGCCGAAGGGCTGGCCGTCGCCGAACCGCTGCTGGCCGCCGGAGCCGGAGCTTCGCGGCTGGTCTGGTGGCCAAGCGCCGGATCGGCCTGACCAGCAGCAGGGGCTGCGGCCGGCTTTGGCGCCTCGGCTGCCTTGGCGGCGGGTGCTGGCTTGGCAGTTGCCGTCGCACCGGCAGCGCCGATCGCACCCAGCAGCGCACCCACATCGACGGTATCGCCGGGCTTGGCCGCAATCGCTTCGAGCACGCCGGCGGCAGGAGCCGGCACTTCAATGGTCACCTTGTCGGTTTCCAGCTCCACCACGGGTTCATCGGCGGCGATCGCATCGCCCACCTTCTTGAACCATTGCCCGATGGTGGCTTCGGTAACGCTTTCGCCGAGCGTCGGCACGCGGATTTCTGTCGACATTGTCAGTCCCTTATTGTGCGAAAGCTTCGTCGAGGAAGGCTTGCAGCTGTGCCAGATGCGTACGCATCAGGCCCGTGGCCGTGGAGGCCGAAGCCGGGCGGCCGGTATAGCGCACCCGCTGGCCATTGCGGCCCATCTGGTCGAACACCCATTCCACATAGGGCTGGATGAACGCCCAGGCCCCCATGTTCTTGGGCTCTTCCTGGCACCAGATGATCTCGGCATTACCAAAGCGGCCCAGTTCATCCAGCAGCGCCTTGGCCGGGAACGGATAAAGCTGCTCGATGCGCAACAAATACACATCATCGATGCCGCGCTTCTCGCGCTCTTCCAGGAGGTCGTAATACACCTTGCCGGTGCACAGCACGACGCGCCGGATCTTGTCGTCCGCCACCAGCTTGATGCTGGTCTTGGGTGCACCGGGCGCTTCGGCATCGTCCCAAAGCAGGCGATGGAAGCAGGAGTCGGCGCCCATCTCAGCCAGGCCCGAAGTTGCCCGCTTATGCCGCAGCAGCGACTTGGGGGTCATCAGGATCAGCGGCTTGCGGAAGTCACGGGTCACCTGCCGGCGCAGCGCATGGAAATAGTTGGCCGGCGTCGTGCAGTTGGCGACCTGCATATTGTCTTCGGCACACAGCTGCAGGAAGCGCTCGGGACGCGCCGAGGAGTGCTCGGGGCCCTGCCCTTCATAGCCATGGGGCAACAGCATCACGAGGCCCGACATGCGGAACCACTTGCGCTCGCCCGAGGAGATGAACTGGTCGATCACCACCTGAGCGCCGTTCACGAAGTCGCCGAACTGGGCTTCCCAGATCGTCAGCGCGCGGGGCTCGGACAGCGAATAGCCATATTCAAAGCCCAGCACCGCTTCTTCCGAGAGCATCGAGTTGATGACTTCGTAGCGGCTCTGATCGGGAGCCAGGTTGTTGAGCGGCGTAAAGGTCTTGCCGTCAACCATCTGGTCGTTGAGCACGGAATGGCGCTGGCTGAACGTGCCACGCTCCACATCCTGACCCGACAGGCGCACCGGATGACCCTCGGTCACCAGCGTGCCAAAGGCCAATGCCTCGGCAGTCGCCCAGTCGATGCCCTCGCCCGATTCGATCGCGGCGAGCCGGTTATCGAGGAACCGCTTGACCGTCTTGTGGACGTTGAAGCCCTCCGGCACCTTGGTCAGCGCGGTGCCGATCTGGTGCAGGCGATCCACTTCGACGCCGGAATGGCCGCGACGCGGACCTTCCTGCTCGGCCGGCTTAAAGTTCTTCCAGGCGCCATCGAGCCAGTCGGCCTTGTTGGGCCGATAGTCCTGCCCGGCCTCGAACTCGGCTTCGAGCTTGCTGCGCCATTCCGCCTTGAGCGCGTCGATCTCCTCGGCGGTGACCAGGCCTTCCCCGATCAGCTTTTCGCCATAGATCTCGAGCGTGGTCTTGTGCCCGCGGATCTTGGTGTACATCAGCGGCTGGGTGAAGCTTGGCTCGTCGCCTTCGTTGTGACCGAAGCGGCGATAGCAGAACATGTCGATCACGACGGGACGGCCAAAGCGCTGGCGGAACTCGATCGCGACCTTGGTGGCAAACACCACCGCTTCCGGATCATCGCCATTCACATGCAGCACCGGCGCCTCGATCATCTTGGCGACATCGGTCGGATAGGGCGAGGAGCGCGAGAATTTCGGGCTCGTGGTGAACCCGATCTGGTTGTTGATCACGAAATGCACCGAACCGCCGGTGCGGTGGCCCTTGAGGCCCGAAAGCCCCAGGCACTCGGCGATCACGCCCTGCCCGGCAAAGGCGGCATCGCCATGCAGCAGCAGCGGCAGCACCATCGAGCGGTCGGGTTTGCCCTCGGTGGCGATGTTGATGAGCTTGCCATCAGGCGAGATGTGCTGGTCCTGCTTGGCACGTGCCTTGCCCAGCACCACGGGATCAACGATCTCGAGATGGCTCGGATTGGCAGTCAGCGACAGGTGCACCTTGTTGCCGTCGAACTCGCGGTCCGAGGATGCGCCCAGGTGATACTTGACGTCGCCCGAGCCTTCCACGTCCTCGGGGTAGAACGCGCCACCCTTGAATTCATGGAACAGCGCGCGATGCGGCTTGCCCATGACCTGGGTGAGCACATTAAGGCGCCCGCGGTGGGCCATGCCGAGCACGATGTCCTTGATGCCCAGCGCGCCACCGCGCTTGATGATCTGCTCGAGCGCCGGGATCAGCGCTTCCGAGCCATCAAGGCCGAAGCGCTTGGTGCCGGTATATTTCACATCGATGAACTTCTCGAAGCCTTCGGCCTCGATCAGCTTGTTGAGGATCGCCTTCTTGCCCTCGGGGGTGAAGGTGATTTCCTTGTCGGGCCCTTCGATGCGCTCCTGGATCCAGGCCTTGGCCTCGGGATCGGAGATATGCATGAATTCGATGCCGAGCGTGCCGCAATAGGTCCGCTGCAGAATGGCCAGCATCTCGGGGATGGTGGCGTATTCGAGGCCCAGATAGTTGTCGATGAAGATCTTGCGGCTGTAATCGGCCTCGGTGAAGCCATAGCTCTGCGGGTCGAGCTCGGGCGCGGCTTCGCGCACCTGCAGCTTGAGCGGATCGAGATCGGCATGCAGATGCCCGCGCATGCGATAAGCGCGGATCATCATGATGGCGCGGATGGAATCCTGGGTCGCCTGCACCACATCCGCAGCGCTAGCCGCCGGAACGCCAGCAGCTTCGGCCTTCTTGGTGACAGCCTTTTCGGTCTTGACGGCGATCTCGCCCCAGTTCCCATCGAGCGCGCTGACCAGCTCGCTACGAGGGCTCTGCGGCCAGTCGGTGCGGCCCCAGCTCGGCCCCTCGGCGCTCTTTATGGCGTCGGCGTCACTGTCTTCGAGCTTGCCGAAAAAGCTCTTCCAGGTCTCGTCGACACTGTTTGGATCGGCCTTGAAGCGGGAATACAGCTGTTCGATATAGTCGGCATTGCCCCCGTAAAGAAACGAGGTCAGCAAGAACGTGTCGTTCTTTTCCTGTCGTGTCATCGCTTTTATGCGAGGCCCGAGCCCCGCCATCCTTCTCAACAAGCCGGCCAGCCCGGCTTACCTGTAGTCCGAATACGAAGCCTTAACCGAGTTTCGTGAGCATCTTGTTAAGCGAGACGGCGCCCTGGAGCGCCGCCGCCCGGCCCACTTGCTGGTCCCTAACATCACTCAATGGCGAAAACGGGACCGAGTTGGGGTTCTATTGCCCCATCAGCCCTTGAGCACTTCCGCCAAGGTCTTGCCGATCCGCGCCGGGGACTTGGATACTTTGATCCCCGCTGCTTCCATGGCCGCAATCTTGTCCTGCGCGCCGCCCTTGCCGCCCGAGATCACCGCGCCAGCATGGCCCATCGTGCGCCCGGCTGGTGCGGTCAGCCCCGCGATAAAGCCGGCCATCGGCTTTTTGCGGCCGCGCTTGGCTTCATCGATCAGGAACTGCGCCGCGTCTTCTTCGGCCGAACCACCGATTTCGCCGATCATGATGATCGACTTGGTCGCTTCGTCAGCCAAGAACATTTCGAGCATGTCGATGAACTCGGTGCCCTTCACAGGGTCGCCACCGATACCCACCGCCGTCGTCTGCCCAAGACCCTCATTGGTGGTCTGGAACACTGCCTCATAGGTAAGCGTGCCCGAGCGCGAAACAATACCCACCGAGCCCTTGGAGAAGATCGAGCCGGGCATGATGCCGATCTTGCATTCCTCCGGAGTCAAGACGCCGGGGCAGTTCGGGCCCAGGAGGCGCGACTTGCTCTTTTCGAGCTTGGCCTTGACCCGCACCATGTCGAGCACCGGAATGCCCTCGGTGATGCACACGATCAGCGGGATTTCCGCATCGATGGCTTCCTCGATGGCCGCGGCAGCGCCCGGAGGGGGCACATAGATCACCGATGCGGTGGCGCCGGTGCGCTCCTTGCCTTCGGCAACCGAGGCGAACACGGGCAGCGACGCCGAAGCATCGAGCCCGCTGGTCCAGGTTTCCCCGGCCTTCTTGGGGTTAACACCACCCACCATCTTGGTGCCGTAATAGGCCAGCGCCTGTTCGGTATGGAACGTGCCGGTCTTGCCGGTCAGCCCCTGCACGAGGACCTTGGTGTCTTTGTTGACGAGAATGGACATGGTTTGGGCCTACGCTTTAATCGGGTGGGGGGATCAGGCGGCCTTGACCGCGGCGACGATCTTCTGGGCAGCGTCGTCAAGGTCATCGGCGGAGATGACGTTGAGACCCGACTGGTTGAGGATCTCCTTGCCTTCCTTGACCCGGGTACCCTCGAGGCGCACCACCAGCGGCACCTGCAGGCCCACTTCCTTGACCGCAGCGATCACGCCCTCGGCGATCACATCGCAGCGCATGATGCCGCCAAAGATGTTGACGAGGATGCCTTCCACTGCCGGATCGGCGGTGATGATCTTGAACGCCGCCGTGACCTTTTCCTTGGTCGCGCCGCCGCCCACATCGAGGAAGTTCGCCGGCTCGGCGCCATAGAGCTTGATGATGTCCATGGTGGCCATGGCAAGGCCCGCCCCGTTCACCATGCAGCCGATATTGCCATCGAGCGCCACATAAGCCAGATCGTACTTGGACGCCTCGATTTCCTTTTCGTCTTCTTCCGAAAGGTCGCGCAGCTCCTTGAGCTCGGGGTGGCGGAAGGCGGCGTTGTTGTCAAAGCTCACCTTGGCGTCGAGCACCCGCAGATGACCATCGGTCATCACGATCAGCGGATTGACCTCGAGCAGGCTCATATCGGTTTCGACAAATGCCTTGTAGAGAATGGGGAACAGCTTGGCGGCATCCGCCTTGGCGTCGCCTTCGAGCGCCAGTGCGTCGGCAATCTTGGCCACATCTGCTTCGGTCACGCCCGTCTGCGGATCGATGGCCACCGAGATGATCTTTTCGGGCGTGTGCTCGGCAACCGCTTCAATATCCATGCCGCCTTCGGTGGACACAACGAAAGCCACGCGGCTGCTGCTGCGATCCACCAGCAGCGAGCAATACAACTCGCGCGCGATGTCGGCACCGTCTTCGATATAAAGGCGATTGACCTGCTTGCCCGCATCGCCGGTCTGCTTGGTCACGAGCGTGTTGCCCAGCATCTCCTTGGCGAATGCCTTCACCTCGTCGATGGAGCGTGCCAGCCGCACGCCGCCCTTGGCATCGGGCCCAAGTTCCTTGAACTTGCCCTTGCCGCGTCCACCGGCATGGATCTGCGACTTGACTACATAAAGCGGCCCGGGCAGCTTCTTGGCCGCGGCTTCCGCCTCGTCAGCCGAATAAATCACAACGCCTTCAGCCACGGGCGCACCGTAGGACTTCAGCAGCTCTTTGGCCTGGTGTTCGTGAATGTTCATTTGCTTGAACCCTGTGTGGGGCACCTGATGGTGCTCTGGGGGCTATCCGCCGCGGCGGATAGCGTGGATGTCGAGAACCGGAGCGCAGCGTACGTTGAGTACGTGAGCACCGGAAGCGCAGAAATCTGCGCTAGGCGCCCGGCGGGAGCGCTCGGAGTACCATCAGGCCAGCTTGGGTGCGATCTTCTTACAGGCCTCGATCAAGCCTTCGACGGCGTCCACCGAGCTGTCGAATGCCTTCTGCTCGGCGCCATTGAGTGCGATCTCGATGATCTTTTCGGCGCCATTGGCCCCGATCACCACGGGGACGCCGACATAGGTGCCCTTGACGCCATATTCGCCATTGAGGAACGCAGCAGCAGGCAGCACGCGCTTCTTGTCCTTGAGATAGCTCTCGGCCATCGCAATGGCCGAGGTTGCCGGCGCATAAAAGGCCGACCCGGTCTTGAGCAGGCCGACGATCTCGGCGCCGCCATCGCGGGTGCGCTGGATGATGGCGTCGAGCTTCTCGCGGCTCATCCAGCCCATCTTGACGATATCGGTCAGCGGAATGCCGGCCACGGTGGAATAGCGCGCCAGCGGCACCATGGTGTCGCCATGCCCGCCCAGAACGAACGCATTGACGTCTTCGACCGAGACATTGAGCTCATCGGCGATGAAATGCACAAAGCGCGAGCTGTCGAGCACGCCGGCCATGCCGATCACCTTGTTGGTGGGCAGGCCCGAGAACTTCTGCAGCGCCCAGACCATGGCGTCGAGCGGGTTGGTGATGCAGATCACAAAAGCGTCGGGTGCATATTTGGCGATACCCGCGCCCACCTGCTCCATGACCTTGAGGTTGATTTCGAGCAGATCGTCGCGGCTCATGCCGGGCTTGCGCGGCACGCCGGCGGTGACGATCACCACATCGGCTCCTGCGAGGTCCTTGTATTCGGAGGTGCCGGTGATCTTGGCGTCATAGCCTTCAACCGGTGCAGACTGGGAAATGTCCAGCGCCTTGCCCTGGGGCACGCCATCGACGATGTCGAACAGCACGATATCGCCCAGGTCCTTGAGCGCTGCCAGATGAGCGAGCGTTCCGCCGATCTGTCCCGAGCCGATAAGAGCGATCTTTTTGCGCGCCATAAGCCTCAATCCCCACTGCGTTGAATTGGCGCACCTCTTAACCCTGTCGCGTCACAGGGGCAAGTGAACCCTTCGTCTAAACTCCTCCTCATCCCTTGCCCATGGGGGAAGCCCCCATGCCGAGCGGGCATGGAAGGATGCGCAGAAAACCCTGCACCGCAGCCGCTGATCGAAGATCATACACCGGGATGCCACCGGCGGCGCTAAGCACCGCTTCGTCCCTGTCTCCGAGCACGCGCTCATAGCTCCAGGCGCCGCGCCACAGGCCAAGGTTAACGCCCTCACGGCGCCACAGCCGCCACAATCGCAGCAATCGCGGCAGCTTGAGGCGGATCACGCAGTCCGCACGGGCAACTCTGTCCCCATAGGTTCGGGTATTACCGCCCGCGATGATCCAGCGCGGCAGCTCTGCCGCAGCCCGGACATCCTGGTCGATGGTGTCAGCAGGCCGAAGCTTGCCACCCCTGTCATGCACAAATTGGTCAACCGAGATCACCGGTAACCCGAGCTTGACCGAAACTTGGCCCGCCAACCATGTCTTTCCCGCACCCGGCGCACCAATGATCATGATGCGTTCCATCTCAGTGCTCGGCCACCCCGACGTCGCGCAACGCCTTGCCGAGATATTCTTCCGACTGCATCTCGACCAGCCGCGATACCGTACGCTCGAACTCAAACGCCGTGCGATCGTCGCGCCCCAGTTCAGCCAGCGGAGCCGCAAAGCTCGCGCCCAGCTTGACGCCGCGGTCATAGAGATTGTCGATCAGCAGGATAAAACGTTTGGCCGCATCGCTCTTGGTGCGGTCCATCTGCGGCACGCCATCAATGATCATGGCGTCAAAACTCTGAGCAATCCGCACAAAGTCGCGCGAACCCAAGGGCTTCTCGCAGAGATCGGCAAAGCCGAACCGGGCAGCGTCGCGCGCCGCGAGCGGCACGGCAATTTCGCGCCCGGTGCTGTGGATCGTGGTCGGCCGCCCCGCCTCGCCACCGGTCAGGCGCAACCATAACCGGTCCATCGCCGCCTTGGTTTCCGGCCCGGTCCCGAAGGCAAATACCTGCTGGCCGGCAAATTTGAGCCGCCGGTAATCCTGTTCCGCGTCGAGTGACGCCACCGTCGTATACTGTTTGAGCAACGCAATAAACGGCAAGAACAACTCGCGGTTGAGCCCGTTCTCATATAGCCGGTCCGGCACCACATTGGACGTGGCCACCAGCGTCACCCCGCCCGCAAACAGCTTTTCAAACAGCCGGTTGAGCAGCATGGCATTGGTGATATCGTGCACGTGAAATTCATCGAGGCACAGCAGCCGCAACCCACCCTTGAGGATGGGCCGCACCACCGCTTCCACCGGATCGCTATCATCACCCTTGGCCTTGGCGCGCTTGCGGAACGCGGCAATGCCCGCGTGGATCTCGTCCATGAAGGCATGGAAATGAACCCGCCGCTTCTGCGGGATTTCCGTCGCCTCGTAGAACAGATCCATCAGCATGGTCTTGCCGCGTCCCACCTCGCCATAAAGGTAGAGCCCCTTGACGGGCTGCGGCTTGTCGAGCCACCGGGCCAGAAAGCCTCCGGAAGCCGAAGCGTCGAGCGCAGTGGCAATACCGTCCAGTAATCCCGCCGCCTGTTCCTGGGCGGGATCGCGGCTCAAACCGCCACGCGCGACAAGCGCCGCATAAGCAGCGCTCACCGGCCCCGACTGGGACGATGCGAATGGGTCAGCCTGGCTTGGCAAGTCAGGCGCGATCAGCGCTGCATGGAAATGGCTTGGCCGCCGCCCAGCGTACCGATATAGCGCCCGCCGCTCGGTGCAAGGAACGCGGCGATATTACCATTCTCGTCATAGAGCTGCAGCTGCGAGCCGACCTGCTGCCAGCCGCCCACCGAAGCAAGGCCCGGCACGCCGCAGCCCGGCGCCGATGCGCGGTAATAGCTGGTGCCAGTCTTGGCGGTCATGGGCAGGTTGAGCCGGCACTGCGTCGGCCCGGCCTGCACGGTCCAAACGCCCTCGGGCCCGGCGGTAAAGCCGCCCGGTGCCGCTGGCGCCGCGCCATTGGGCCCAAGTGTTACAAACGAGCTGTTGGAAGCCGTCTGGGTGGACGCACCAACCGGCGGCAGCGATGAAACGCCCCCGGCCATGCCTGGAGGGGTGCTGGGAACGCCGCCCAACACGGGCTGACCCGACAGTCCGGGAGCGGGCGCGCCAGTAGCGCCGCCGAGTGCCGGCAGCGTGCTTTGCTGCACGCTCGAAGGCTGCACCGGCTGCAACTGCGCCGGGGCGCCGATCGTGTTGAGATTTGCGGTGTTGGAGGTTGAAGAGCAACCGGCCATCAAAAGGGCCACCGCTGCCAAACCCGCTGCCGATACCGATCCGCGCATCCAAGCCGCCATGAAGTCGCTCCTGCCCGAAGGCCTGCCTAAAGGTTAACAATGGGCGCGCTTATAGCCAAACCACTGGTGTGACACAATCGCCCGCTTCGCGTGGACCACCATTCACTGATGTGGCAGTTTTAAGGCCCCTGCATTTCCTTCAACAACTCGCGCGCCAGAAGGGTTGCGTCCCCCGCCTCCTCTTCTGGCACCTGCACCGGCACGCCGCGCGGCCCGAACAGCCCGCGCACGCCCGGCAGTCCGCCTTCCCCGCCCTCGAGCGGATGAAAGCCATGCGCCCGCAGCGCCACTACCAGCACCCGCGCCATGGACAGGTCCTCGACTTGGGCAATTGTTTCGAACGCCATCGCCGGCTCCTTGTTGCTGCCCCGATTGTGCCGTTCATCCCCCTTTGCCGCAACCCCGCCCCGCCGAAGCGGCACCGAACTCAAAGCACCGCCTCGGCACTTGCCATCTTGCGGGGGAAGTGTTGCTGTGGTCGGTAAGCCATTTCACCCGCTGGTGATTTGCACATGGGCAGCTTCGGCGCTTTGCTCGGGCACAGCCAGCCATGGAGATCTGATGGGCGCCTATATTCTTCGCCGCCTCCTTCTGATGATACCGACCGTGTTCGGCATAATGGCGATCTCGTTTCTCGTGGTCCAGTTCGCTCCGGGTGGCCCGGTGGAGCAGGCGCTCGCCAATCTGAGCGGCCAGAACAGCTCCATCGCCGAACGCGTCACCGGCAGCGCCGGTGGCGATTTCGCCGCCCAGCCCGGCGCCAATCCTGGCGGCAATAACTCGGTATATCGTGGCTCACGCGGCCTGCCGCCCGAACTCGTCGCCCGCATCGAGCAGCAATTCGGCTTTGACAAGCCGCCGCTCGAGCGCTTCGGCACCATGCTGTGGAATTATCTCCGCTTTGATTTCGGCGAGAGCTATTTCCGTGACATCTCCGTGATCGACCTCATCCGCGAGAAAATGCCCGTTTCCATCTCACTCGGGCTCTGGATGACGCTGATCTCCTACGGCATCTCCATTCCCCTTGGCATCCGCAAGGCCATCAGCGACGGCTCGCGTTTCGATGTCTGGACCTCGACAGTCATCATCGTGGGCTATGCCATTCCCGGCTTCCTCATCGCCATCGCGCTGATCGTCCTCTTCGCGGGCGGCAGTTTTTGGTCCGCCTTCCCCTTGCGCGGCCTGACCTCGCCGGGCTTTGAGAACTTCCCCTGGTGGCGCCAGATTCTCGATTACGCCTGGCACCTCGTCTTGCCCATCACCGCCATGGCTCTGGGAGCCTTTGCGACGACGACCCTGCTCACCAAGAACTCGTTTCTCGATGAGATCGGCAAGCAATATGTCACCACGGCCCGCGCCAAGGGGCTGACCGAGCGACAGGTGCTGTATGGCCATGTCTTCCGCAACGCCATGATGCTGATTATCGCGAGCTTCCCCGGCGCCTTTGTCGGGGCCTTCTTTGGCGGCTCGCTCCTCATCGAAACCATCTTCTCGCTCGATGGGCTGGGCCTGCTCGGCTTCCAGTCCGTCGCCAACCGCGATTATCCCGTGGTCTTTGCCACCCTTTATATCTTCTCCCTGCTCGGCCTCGTCATCAGCCTGCTCTCCGACCTCGCCTATATGTGGGTCGATCCCCGCATCGATTTCGAAAGCCGCGGCCTATGAGCGAAATGGCCGAACAAGCTGCCGTGCTCGAAGCCCCACGCAATGGCTGGCTGTCCCCAATCAACCAGCGGCGCCTCGCCAATTTTCGCGCCAACCGGCGGGGCTTCTGGTCGCTTTGGATCTTCCTTGTCCTCTTCATCCTCACGCTGGGCTCTGAATTCATTGCCAATGACCGGCCCATCCTCGTCTCCTACAAGGGCGAACTGCTCTTTCCCGCCTTTGTGGATTATCCCGAATCCCAGTTCGGCGGCTTTCTTGCCGTCACCAATTACCGCGATCCCTTCATCGCTGACGAGATCAAGGCGAATGGCTGGGCAATCTGGCCGCCCGTGCACTTCAGCTACGCCACTGTCGACAGCTACCTGCCCTATTCCGGCGCCGTCGCGCCCAGCTGGACCATGGACCGCGCCGAAAACTGCGCGCGCTATCCCCTGGGGGTCGATGATCCCGAGTGCAATCTCGGCAATTACCACTGGCTGGGCACCGACGACCGCGGCCGTGACGTCCTCGCCCGCCTGCTCTATGGCTTTCGCATCTCCATCCTCTTCGGTCTCGTGCTGACCATTGCTTCCTCCATCATCGGCGTCGCCGCCGGTGCGGTGCAGGGCTATTTCGGCGGCTGGACCGATCTCCTGATGCAGCGCTTCATCGAGATCTGGACCTCGATCCCCGCCCTGTATCTGCTGCTGATCATCTCGAGCTTCATTGCCCCAAGCTTCTGGGTGCTGCTTGGCATTCTCTTGCTGTTTTCTTGGGTCGCGCTCGTTGGCATCGTGCGCGCCGAATTCCTGCGCGGCCGCAATTTTGAATATATCGCCGCCGCCCGCGCCCTTGGCGTCGGCAACTGGACCATCATGATCCGCCACCTCCTTCCCAATGCCATGGTCGCCACGCTGACCTTCATGCCCTTTATTCTTTCGGGCTCCGTCGCCACCCTGACCTCGCTGGACTTCCTTGGCTTCGGCCTGCCCCCCGGCTCCCCTTCGCTTGGTGAACTCCTCGCCCAGGGCAAGAACAACCTCCAAGCGCCCTGGCTCGGCCTCACCGGCTTTTTCACCATCGCCCTGATGATGACCCTCCTCGTCTTCATCGGCGAAGCCGTCCGCGACGCCTTTGACCCCCGCCGGACCCTGGCATGACCCAGTTCCTTCGCCTTCCCACTACCCCTGAGCCCCGCGCTACCCCCTCCCCCTTGAGGGGAGGGCCGGGGTGGGGGTTCAGGCCCCTCCGCAAACTGGGCTTGTGTGCTGATACGCCGGTGCCCAAACGAGCGGTCCCCTCCCCCTTGAGGGGAGGGCTAGGGAGGGGGTCCATCAACGAAACACGGCGGCCGCAACCAGCACCGGCATCCCGCCATCCGACCACTCAAGCCACCAATCACCACCATGAGGAGGCCACCCCATGACCCCTCTCCTCTCCGTGCGCGACCTCACCATCAGCTTCGGCCCTGCCGATGCTGCCCACAACATCGCCTTTGATATCGCGCCAGGCGAAACCCTGGCGCTTGTCGGTGAAAGCGGCTCGGGCAAATCCGTCACCGCCCTGTCCATCCTCAAGCTCCTGCCGCCCACCGCCACCGTTGCGGGGGAAATCCAGCTCGGCGCCACCGACCTCGTTTCCGCCTCCGCCGCCGAGCTCCGCTCCGTGCGGGGCAATCGCATCTCCATGATCTTCCAGGAGCCGATGAGCTCCCTCAATCCCGTGCACACCATCGAGCGCCAGATCGGGGAAGTGCTCGCCGTGCATCGCGGCCTGCGCCCCAACGCCGCCCGCGCCCGCACCCTGGAACTGCTCGATCAGGTCGGCATCCCCGATCCCGCCAGTCGCCTCGCCTCCTATCCGCATCAGCTTTCGGGCGGCCAGCGCCAGCGCGTGATGATCGCCATGGCGCTCGCCAACGAGCCGGACCTCCTGATCGCCGACGAGCCCACCACCGCGCTCGACGTTACCGTCCAGGCGCAGATCCTGACCCTCCTCAAGCAGTTGCAGGCGCGGCTGGGCATGGCCATGCTCTTTATCACCCATGACCTCGGCATCGTCCGCCGCATCGCCGACCGGGTCTGCGTCATGCAGGCCGGCGAGATTGTTGAAACCGGCGCAGTCAAAGCCCTCTTTGCCGCGCCCCAACACCCCTATACCCAGCGCCTCCTCGCCGCCGAGCCCAAGGGCGCCCCGCCGCCGGCCCGCCCCGATGCACCGATCGCGCTGGAAGCCAAGGACCTGCGCGTCTGGTTTCCAATCAAGCGTGGCTTGCTCCGGCGCACAATCGGCCACATCAAGGCGGTGGACGGGGTCGACCTTGCCATCCGCGAGGGCGAAACCCTGGGCGTCGTGGGAGAAAGTGGCTCGGGCAAATCGACGCTTGGGCTGGCCCTCCTCCGCCTCATCGCCTCGCAGGGCCGCATCGTCGTCCTCGGCAACGAGGTGCACGAACGCTCCTGGCGCGCCATGCGCCCACTGCGCGCCGACATGCAGATCGTCTTTCAGGATCCTTTCGGCTCGCTCAGTCCGCGCCTTTCCGTTGATCGCATCATCGGCGAAGGGCTTGAAGTTCACGCCCCAAAACTCGACGCCGCCGAGCGCGACCGCCGCGTCGTCCGCGCGCTTGAGGAGGTCGGCCTCTCGCCCGCCACCCGCTTCCGCTATCCCCACGAGTTCTCGGGCGGCCAGCGCCAGCGCATCGCCATCGCGCGCGCCATCGTGCTCGAGCCGCGCTTCTTGGTGCTCGATGAGCCGACCTCCGCACTCGACGTCTCCATCCAGGCCCAGATCGTTGATCTTCTGCGAGACATCCAGGCCCGGCGCGGCCTGACCTATCTGTTCATCTCCCACGATCTCAAAGTGGTGCGCGCACTCGCCAATACCCTCCTTGTGATGCGCCACGGCAAAGTGGTGGAAAGTGGAGCCGCCGGCGATGTCTTTGCCGCGCCCCAGACGGACTATACCCGCGCGCTTATGGCCGCGGCTTTCGACATCGCCGCCACTGACACGCGTGATCTTGATCCGCCTGCCCCTGTCGGCCCATGACAAACCAGCCTAGATTCCAACCACAGTTTCTGCCCATGTTCGGAGCCAGCCGATGAAGTTTGCGCCCCTTGTTGCCACCGCCTTGGCCCTGTTCTGCCTTGCCCTGCCCGCCGGGGCCCAGACCCCGACTGGCGTGTGGACTTCATCCTTCATTATGGAGGGCGAGCCCAAATACCCCGATGGATTCCCCCGTTTCGATTACGTCAATGTCGATGCGCCAAAGGCCGGCACGGTGCGGCTGGGCAGTCTGGGCGGCTTCGATACCTTCAACCCAATCCTCCCCAAGGGTGAGCCCGCCGACGGCGTCGGCCTGCTGTTCGAAACCCTGCTGACCCCGTCCCTTGATGAGGTCAGCGCCTATTACGGCCTGCTCGCCGAAAGCCTGCAGATCGCCCCGGACTATGGTGCAGTCACCTTCCGGATGAACCCCAAGGCGCGCTGGCACGATGGCCAGCCGGTCACAGCCGAAGACGTGGTCTGGACCTTCGAAAAGAACATCGAACTCAATCCCGACCGCATGCAGTACTATGCCAATATCGAAAGCGCCGAAGTCACCGCGCCCGGCGAGGTGACCTTCACCTTCAACCAGACCGGCAACCGCGAATTGCCGCTGATCCTCGGGCAATTACAGGTGTTTCCCAAGCACTGGTGGGAGGGCACCGACGCCAATGGCAAGCAGCGCGACATCGCCCAGTCTACCCTTGAGCCGCCCTTGGGCTCGGGCCCCTATCGCCTCGCCAGCTTCGATGCGGGCCGCACCATCACCTATACCCGCGTCGAGGATTACTGGGGCGCCGACCACCCAACCCAGATCGGTCAGAACAATTTCAACGAATACCGCATCGAGTACTTCCTCGATCTGACCGTGCAGTTCGAGGCCTTCAAGGGCGACCAGTTCGATTGGTGGAACGAGAATTCCGCGCGCCGCTGGGCCACCGCCTATGATTTCCCTGCCGTCGCTCAAGGCCGCATCATCCAGGAACTCTTCCCCCAGGATTATGCCAATTCCGGCCTCATGATCGGCTTTGTGCCCAATCTGCGTCGCGAAAAATTCCAGGATCAGCGCGTGCGCCAAGCCCTCAACTACGCTTTCAACTTCGAGGAGCTGAGCAACACCCTGTTTTATGGCCAGTATGAGCGCGTCGACAGCTACTTCTTCGGCCTGCCCTTCCGCTCCACCGGCTTGCCCGAGGGCGAGGAACTGGAAGTGCTGGAATCCGTGCGCGACCTCGTGCCCGCCAGCGTCTTCACCGAGCCCTACACCAATCCAGTCGGCGGCGATCCAACCAAGCTGCGCGCCAATCTGCGTACCGCGCTCGGCCTCCTCACCGACGCCGGCTACCGCCTCGAGGGCAACCGTCTCATCGATGCCAATGGTCAGCAGCTGAGCTTTGAAATCCTGCTCAACGGCCCCACCATCGAGCCTGTCGCCGCCAACCTCGTCACTAACCTCGCCCAGATCGGCGTCGCCGTCTCGCTGCGCACCGTCGACAGCCCGCAATACATCAACCGCCTGCGCTCCTTCGACTACGACGTCACCTATGCCGGCTGGCCGCAATCCTTCTCGCCGGGCAACGAGCAGCGCTACTTCTTCGGCTCCTCAACAGTCAACGAAGAGGGCTCACAGAACTATGCCGGCATTGCCGATCCCGGCATCGATGCGCTGATCGACAAGCTCGTCGTCGCCGATGACCGCGCCACCCAGGAAGCCGTCACCAAGGCGCTCGACCGGGTGCTGCTTGCCCATCATTTCGTGGTGCCGTCCTATTCCCTGCGCACCTCGCGCATCGCGCACTGGGACCGCTTCAGCCACCCCGAGCCCCTGCCCGAATTCTCCAGCGGCTTCCCCACCATCTGGTGGTGGGACGAAGCCAAGGCCGCCCAAACCGGTGGCGCTCGCTAGCAAAAAAACCGGGCCGGCAACAGCCGGCCCTCGCCGCACAGCAATCAGGCAAGGGCTTGACCCGCCCTCAACCGCGATTGTGACCCCGACCTTGAGCCAGGGCCCATCCTGATCTTGCAGAGGGCGCCCCTATACAACGCCCCCCACAGCACCAAAGCTGAGGGCGAACCCTCCACTCCCCCTTGCGGGGAGGGGCCGGGGGTGGGGGGCCCTCAGCAACGCACCGACCTTTACCGACCCCAGCTCTGGGCCGGAGCCCAGCACGAGATCGCTCGGCCAACCAACACAGGCAAGCCCCCTCAATAATCCTTCTCGTAATACACCCCGAGCGCGGATTCGCCGTTCTGTCCAGCAGCGCCCGTCACCTTGAGGTCGTCAGTCACATCGAGATTGATCGTCACCCGGCTCTGCCCGCCGGCACCAGCCTGCACGCCCAGATACACATTGTCCTGGATATAAGTGCCGGCTTGCACGGCCACATTGCCTTCCGCGTCGGTGACCACATCGAGATCATCGAGCCCGGCAGCACCGCGCAAGGAGTCCACGAGGCCCCCGCCGCCGCCGCCCATCAGTTCGGCCGCCGCGCCCGCCAGCCGCGCCAGCTGCAGCGGCGACAGTTCGCCCATAGAGCGCTTGAAGATCAGCCGCGCCAGCACTTCATCCTGCGGCAACACCGGATTGGAGGTGAAGGTCACCTCGACATCCGACACCCGGCCGGCGACCGTGACGAACACCGTAATGTCGTCGCCCTCGGTGCTCGCGACAAAATTGATCACGGGATCCAGGTCGCCCACCAGCGTGACAATGCCGCTATCAAACACGATGCGCTGGCCCAACAGGCTCAACCGCCCGCGATTGAGCTCGAACGCCCCCACCGGCTGAATATCGTTGAGCGGTCCGGTGAGCCGCACCGTGCCCCCCACTTCCGCATCAAGCCCGCGGCCGCGCACAAAGATCTGGTTGGGTGCGTTGACATTGACATCAAGCACGACGCCGGCTGGCCGCGTACGCGGCACCGGTGCCCCGCCGCGGGTGGTCACCTCCGCCCGGGCCAGGGTTTGCGCCACATCGCGCGGCGGGCGCACATGCTCCACCTCGACCAGCGCCGCACCGCCACCGAAATTCTCGGGCACGGTGATATTGGCTTCCTCTACGAGGAGATTGCCGCTCAGCAGGGGCGAACCGGTCAGATTGCCCGTCAGTGCCAGATCGCCCGATGCGGTCGCCACGAACAGGTCGCCATCGGCGTAACGGGCCGAACGCAGCGCCAGCCGCAGATCAGCCGGGAAACCACCGGTCAGTCCCACCGTACCGGAGGCCGCAACCGTGCCCCCCGTGGCGAGCTGCGCCCCAAGGCTATTGATCGCCAGCTGCGTGCCCGAAAGGCTCGCCGAGCCGGTGATCCCCACCAGCCGCAGATTGAGCTCCGGATCGACATAGCCAGCATTGCTGGTGGAAACCGAGCCGCCAAATTGCGGCGCCTGCAGGCTCCCCCTCACCTGGGTGTCAAGTTGCACCGTGCCGCTCAACTGCGCGCCGCGATCGGCGACGAAGCGGTTGGCCAGGGTCAGCGGCGCCGCCCCCTGCAAGCGCAGATCGAGCCCCTCGCCCGCCAGCGGCACGCTGCCGCTACCCGAAACGGTCAGCCCGCCCGCGCCATTGGCCTGCACCGACCCAAGCCGCACCACCCCCCCGGCAAAACTGCCTTCGGCGGTCAGCGCCAGCGGGGCCACCCCATAATCGCGGATCGCGGCTGCATTGATCCCCGCCCCCCGTGCGGTAAACTGCACCTGCGGATCGCTGCCGCTGCCGGTAATGCGGGCCTGCCCATCGAGCGTTCCCGCCAGGCCCAAATCCGGGGCCACCGCATTGGCTATCGACAGCGGCAGGGAATTGACCTCGAGCGCAATGTCGAGCACCTCCCCGGCCGAGCCGGTCGCTGTGATCGAGCCCGACCCAACATCGAAGCGCACTGCCTGCAGCGCAACATTGTTGCCACTCACCTGCAGCACGGTTGGCTGCGCCAGGCGCGCCGAAAGTTCCCCTTGCGCCAGCTGCGCCCGATCGAGCGCCAGCCGATAGCCGCCCTCCACCGGAGCCAGGGATCCCGCCACGTCCACATCGGTGCCCGTCGCCAGCCGCGCCTGTGCGTCAAATGCGGTGGTGTCGCCGGTCTGGTTCGCCGTCGCCTCGAGGGTCTGGATCGTCACTCCCGCTGCCGCGACCGTGCTCGCATTGACCCGGCCATCAACCGCCGGCACTCCAAAGAGATCACCGATCTCGGCGGTAAAATCGGCGGCGCCCACCTGGATATCGTTGATCCGAAGGCCGGAGACATCGCCATTGACGCTGGCATTCTGCTTGCCATCAACACCCGACAACACTGCCCGAGCATTGATCGCGCCGCGCGCTTCCACCAGCGCCAGCGCTGCCGCCACCGAAATATCGGGCGCCGCAACCACGAGATCACCATCGATCAGCCCGCTGGCCACATTGCGCACCAGCCCGCCAGTGATTTCCGCGCCCACAGTCTGGAACGCAATGTTGCGTAGAGCCTGGGTATCGGCATTCACATCCACATCGGCCCCGAGGCTCGAGCGGTGTCCGTCCACAAACGCGGTGCCGGTAACGGCGCCCGCGAGCCGCGCGTCCTGGTATTGCCCGGCAAAACCCAGCGCCGCTTCGCGCAAGGGCCGTCCGGCCAGCGTGCCACTGGGAATGGTGGCGTCAAGATCAAGCGCAATCACGCCCTCCTGGCCCTTGGCGGTGCCGACAACACTGAGCGCGCCGGTTGCTTCGGGCGAGAGCAGCGCCAGGTCGGCCAAGCCGAGATTGAAGGTGAAATCGGCCGCGCTGGACGAGAAGGTGCCGTCCGCCAGCACCTGCACCTGCTGGTTGGCGATGCGGAATTCCTTGGCGGTCAGCCCCGCCTCGGTGCGCGCCACCAGGCCGGACAGGGCAACCTCGCCCTGCAACAGATTGTCTGCCAACTCGTCATCGATCTGGAGATCGCGCCCGGTGCCGTCGAGTTCGAGCGTGAACACCCCGGTCACCGGCATGACGCTACCGGTCGCCCGCAGCGTCAGCCCGCCATCGAGCTCCCGCCCAGCCAGTCCCGAGAACGGCGCAATGCTGGCCGTTTCGATCGCGATGTCGCCGGTAAAATCGAGGCCCGAAATGGTGCCCGACAGCGCCGCTGTCAGGGCTTCCCCGACAACGCGCAACTCGGCCAGCTCAACGGGCTGGCCGGCATTCCATAGGCCCGCAATGCCAACGCCGATCCCGTCGCCCAGCGCCGCTTCCACCTCGGGCGATGCTGCAATGCCGCCCAGCGTGCCATCGCCATTAAAGGTCAGGCGGCGAGTGGCTGGGTCGGACAGATTGGCCGCAACGCCACCCAGATTGAACGCCAGCGTATCGGCTGCAAAGCCCTCGGTTGCGTATTGCGTTACCGAAAAGCTCGAACTCCAGTCCTCGCTGTCGCCCACCCCGTAATCCACTGCGAGCACGGCCGATTGCACCGTAGTTGCGGCGCCCGGCACCGGCAGCGTCACCGGCGCGCCTGTGCTGTCCGCGATATTGGCGCGCAGCACCAACTCACGCAGGAAATTGTCCGGCGTGGTTTGCGCCGAAGCTTCCAGCGCCAGTTGCCCGCCGCTCAGCCGCAAGCCACTGATGCTCAACCCGCCTTCCGAGCGCACCAGCGCATCGGCCGACAGCACCGATTCAGCACCAAAGAAGGGCCGGTAAGGCTCGGCCACCAGCATGGCGAGCGGCCCGCGCACATCCAGGTCGATATTGTGCCCCTCGCCCGTCTGGGTAACCCGGGCGCCGCCCGACAGCGCGGTTTGCCCATTGGCCACCAGCGTCAGCTGCGTTTGCAGCCCGGCCACCGGGCCCGACCCCGTCAGCCGCAGTTCCACCGCCGGCCGCCCATCGATGCGCAACAGATTGGCCAACACGCCGTTTTCCGGCTCCACCAACGCGAGCGCCAGCTCGATGCTGCTGGTTTCATTGCTATAGGCAACATCGAGATCGAGGGTTCCCCCCGGCCCGTCGAGCCGGATAATATCGAGCTGCGCATCAAGATTGCCGTCTGCGAGCGTAAAACCGCCGGCCAGCGAAATCTCGGAGGCCAGGCCAAACACGTCCTCGCCAAAGCTCACCCGCGGAACAGCCAGTTCCTCAATGGTGATGGCGACGGGAAATTCAGGCACGCTGAACGGCACGGCCTCGGGGGCCGGCAGGTCGAGCTGGTCATTGGGTATAGCATTGCGCAGGTATTCGATGGAATCGGCTGCAAGCGAACGCACTTCCAGGCGCCCCAGCAGCAGCGCGCCTTGGTTCCAGTTCAGCCGCGCATTGTTGACGCGCAGCCATACGCCCTCTGCGTCGGCTATGGTGATCTCGCGGATCACCACATTGGAGCCGAGCGCCCCTTCGATATTGGACAGCTGGATTTGCCGCTCAGGCGTCGATAGCCGATCCTGCACGAAATTGGTGATCCAGTTCTTCTGCTCCTCTTCGGCCCCGTCCTGGGACAGCGACAGCGCCGTGGCGCCAAACAGGAGCGCGAGCGCCAGAACCACAAGCGCCGCAAACCGCCGCCGAAAGAACGGGAAAAGTGCCATCAAAAGCTTTGTCCTATGCCGACATAAATGGCGTAGTCAGGGTCTTCGTCCCGCTTGTTGAGCGGCACCGCCACGTCGAGCCGCAGCGGCCCAAGGCCCGTGTAATAGCGCAACCCGAGACCCGCGCCCAATTGCAGGTCATCAATGCCCGGGAATTCGTCTGCGGCCACATAGCCCCCGTCGAGAAACGCCACGGCACCGATCGTGTCGGTAATCTTGGCGCGCGCTTCGATCGAGCCTTCCAGCAGATAGCGACCACCGGTGACAATCCCATCGGGGCCTTCAACGCCGATGGACTTGAACCCATAGCCACGCACCGAGCCGCCACCGCCGGCAAAGAACAGCCGGTCAGGCGGAATTTCCGCCAGGTCCGGGCCTGCCAGCAATCCGCCCTTGAGCCGCCCGGCCAAAACGAACCGCTCGTCCTCGCCAAAACCCCAATAAGCGCGCCCTTCAACCGTCAGCTGTGCCGCCGCATTGCCATAGCTCAGCTCGTAGAACGGCTCGACATTGCCCGCTAGGTAAAAGCCCCCGGTCGGATCGACCTTGTCGTCGCGCGCATCGTAAATGGCGCCCGCATAAACACCGAGCAGCGAGAAATCGCGCGTGCCGAAATCATCCTCGTAGCGGCCCCGCTCATAGAACGTGCCGCCTTCAACGGTCAGCTGATCCGAGAAGATATGGGTCAGCCCGACCCGCCCGGTCGCCGATGTCTCGATATAGGTCGGATTAACCGTCCGCTCGGCCGAAATCACCGCCACCAGATCCGTATCGGGCGTCCAGATCCCGGGCTTGGTGAAGGTGCCGCCAAAGAAATAGTCGAACTCTTCGGTTTCTACCGGATAAGCAATGCTCGCGACGCGCGCATCGAGCCGCAGCCGCTCGGCCTGCCCGAAGAGGTTGCGCCAAAGGTGATACCCTTCCACTCCCAGCCCATCGATGCTGGAATAGCTGGCGCCCACGCCAAAGCGGCGCCCCGGCAACTCCTGCACCAGCAATTGATAAGGCAGCAAACCATCCGCGCCCACCGCTTCGGCCGCTTCAAACCGGGCCGAACGGAACACTTCGAGCCGGTCGAGGCGCTTTTGCGCCCGGTCCAGCGTATCGGGATCGTATTCCTCACCCACTTCGATGCCGGTCTGGCGGCGCACGAACTCGGGGTCCATCCGCTCGGTACCCGATACAGTGATGTCACCGAACCCGGCATGCCGCCCCGGATCCACCGTGATCGCCACATCCACCGTGCGTGTCGCGTGATCGGCCACGACCTCGCGGCTGCGAATCTGCGCCTTGGGGTAGCCTTGCTCCTGCCAAGCCTCGATAGCTAGTTTTTCAGCCGCGAGAATGACGCTCGACTTGGCCACCTCACCGGACCCAAAGCCGCGCTCCTCGGGCAGCTCCACCAGATCCGCGGGATCGCTGGTCAAGGGCGCTTCGTTGACCACTGCAACCCGGTTGAAGTTGAACAACGGGCCGGGATCCACGGTAATAACGACCCCGACTGGGTCGGGCAGCGACACGTCAGGCGCAAGATCGCTCGCTTCGCGTCCCGCCACCAGGACATGGACCGTGCCGCCGTAATAACCTTCATTATAAAGCGCGGCGATGATCCGTCGGTAATCGCCCCGCGCCTTGGCCAGCAACCCGGCTGCACCCGAAGCAGGCTCGTCCGCATCGGCCACGAGAGCCGAAGCATTGCGTACCGCGCTTTCCACCTCCCCTTCGCCCGCGACGGTGACCTCGACCGTATAGGGCTGCGGATCGGCAATCACCGCCTCGGCATCCGCCTCCGTCTGGTCTTCAAACAGCTTGATGCCGAAAATCTCGAACGCGGCAGCCGCCGGCACAAACACCGGCCCGGCTAAGGCCGCAGCAAGACAAAGGGCGCTTAAACTCGTTACAATCCGCGCGTTTTGCAGTGAACCCGCCCCCAGTTCGCCTGCGCCGCCACCAAGATTGGTCGCCCGCGCCAGGCCTTCGCTCATCGTCCCGCACCGGCCAGACAGGCCTGCAGCAAGCCTGTTTACCTTACCGGGCAGTGTAGAGCGACCCCAGCGCCGGAACAACCGGTCCGCGCAATTTGTTCCTAATTGTGACCACCGGAGTTGCCGAATCGCCGCACCCATTCCGCTTATGGTTAGCACGGGGTTAACGCCCGCCGCTGCTTGACCCCCGCCGCCGCCCGGTCCACCTTCCCGGCTCGCCCACACCATTTGCAGGACCCCTCATGTACCAGATGCTCGATCCCACGCGCTTTGTTGTCTTCATCACCGGCGCGACCTCGGGCTTTGGCGCGGCAGCTGCCCGCCGCTATGTCGCCGCCGGCGGCAAGGTCATTGCCACCGGCCGCCGCACCGAGCGCCTGCAAGAGCTCCGCGACGAGCTGGGCGCCGACAACTGCCATATCATCACCCTCGACATCCGCGACCGCGCTGCGCTGGAAGCGGCCATCACCGCCCTGCCCGAGCCCTTTGCCGCCATCAACATCGTCATCGCCAATGCCGGTCTTGCCCTCGGGCTGCAGCCCGCCGCCCAAACCGACATCGCCGATTGGGAAACCATGGTCGCGACCAATATCAACGGCCTCATCTACACCGTGCGCGCCCTCCTGCCCGGCCTCATCGAGCGCGGCGGCGGCCATATCGTCACCCTGGGCTCGGTCGCCGGCGACTACCCTTATCCCGGCGGCAGCGTTTATGGCGCCACCAAGGCCTTCGTGAAGCAGTTCGCCCTCAACCTGCGCTCCGATGTGCAGGGCAAGCAGGTGCGCGTCACCAATATCGAGCCGGGCCTGACCGAAACCGAGTTTTCCCTTGTGCGCTTCAAGGGCGACGAAGCCCAGGCCGGCAAGCCCTACCAGGGCACCCAGCCCATGACCGCCGAGGACATCGCCGAGTCCATCTTCTGGACCACGACCCTGCCCGCCCACGTCAACGTCAACCGCCTCCAGCTCATGGCCACCACCCAGGCCTTTGGCCCCTTCGACATCTTCCGGGAAAGCTGATCGCCCCTCGAACTTGGCACCGCGCCGCCCAGCCCTTATGCTGGCGCGGTGTCACCATTGGACCTGCCCATGCCCTCGCCCATCGATCCCGTAACCCTCGACCTCTGGCACGTCATTGCCGCCACCGATGAAGTGCCCCAGGGCCTTGTGGAAACCACCATGCTTCTGGGCCAAAAGCTCGCGCTCACCCGCGATGCCGCGGGCAATCCCGTGGTCTGGCGCCGCACCGATGAAGAGCAAGGCGACGAGATCGATCCAGCCGAAATTACCGAACGGCTGCCCGTGCGCACCGGCTATGGCTATACCTGGACCAGCCTTGGCACCCCGCCTGCCGAGCTCTTCCCCATCCCCGAATACAGCGAGCCTGACCGCGTCAACATGAGCTGTGGCTCCATCGGCATCCATGTTTCGGCCCCGCGTGCCGTCGAGAACTTCCTCGATATGGGCCACTTCCCCTATGTCCACACCGATATCCTCGGCTCCGAGCCCCATACCGAGGTCAAGGAATACGACGTGGAAGTCTCCGAAGAGCGCGACGAGGTGCTGGCCACCCGTTGCCGCTTCTTCCAGCCCCGCGCCGCCCTCTCGGCGACCGAAGGGATCGAGGTGGAATATGTCTATCGCGTGCCCCATCCCTTCTGCTCGGTGCTCTACAAATCCTGCCCCGAGGATGAATCGCGCCGCGACGTGATCGGCATTTTCCTGCAGCCCGTGACCGAGGAAAGCTGCCGCGCCCATCTGCTGCAATCAATGATCGACTCGACCTCCACCATCACCGATCTGCGCCGCTTCCAGCAGACCATTTTCGGTCAGGACAAGCCGATCCTCGAAAACCAGTTCCCCAAGCGCCTGCCGCTCGATCCTCGCGCCGAAACCCCCATCCGTGCCGACAAATCCGCCATCGCCTATCGCCGCTGGCTCAGCCAGAAGGGGATCACCTACGGCACCATCCCCGTCGCGGGATAAGCGGGGAACACCGGAGGCGAGGCGGCGCACGCTAAGAGGAGACAACAATGTCACCAGTCAAGCAGTCGTCTCCCTCCCCCCTGAGGGGAGGGATCAAGGGTGGGGGTTCAGGCCCGTCCGCAACTCCTCAAGCAACGGGCGAACCAAAACTCCTCTCCGGCGGTAATCCCCAAATCCCCAAAGGCCACGGCAACGAGCCAATCCAGGCCTACCTCGCCGCCATGCCCGGCTGGAAGCGCGCCGTCGGCGAGCAACTCGATAGCCTGATCGCAGCCGCCCTGCCGGGCGTCCACAAGGCCGTCAAATGGAACTCCCCCCTTTACGGCGCCACCGAAGGCCGCTGGTTCCTCTCGCTCCATTGCTTCACCAAATACGTCAAGGTGACCTTCTTTGACGGCCACGCCCTGACCCCACCCCCACCAATCGTCTCCACCCAACCCAAGGTGCGCGCCTACCATATCGGCGAACACGACCCCATCGACCCCACCCAGTTCACCGCCTGGATCCACCAGGCCGCCCAACTCCCCGGCGAAAAGATGTAATCTGGCTGAGCCCCCGCTTCACCCTCCCCCACGCGGGGAGGGCCGGGGTGGGGGGACGCGAGCCCCGGACCTCAGTGCTCGAACAAGACCATCCGTCCGCGAGCCATCGGCCCCATCGCCTCCCTCCCCCTTGAGGGGAGGGATCGAGGGTGGGGGTTCAGGCCCCTCCGCGGTCCGGATTTCGAAGCAAAGCACATATTCAGCACTTCCAGCTCCCCCAACGCCATCCGCTTCTGCCTTCCCTCCCCCCTGAGGGGAGGGACCGAGGGTGGGGGTCCCTCAGTGACCCACCGCACCACCCCCCAACAAACCTCCTCTCAAGGGGAAGGAAGGCCACAGCCCCGCCGCCAACCGCCCCTGCGACCCTCTTTCTTCACCCGCCCCCTTGTGAACAGCCCCGCCCTAAGGGTAACCCTCACCAAGGTCTCCCGTACGCCAGGAGAGCCCCGCCTGTTTGCCCCCGATCGTGGCGCGATCCCCACTTGCCCTGGGTTGACCCATGCCCCTAGACCTCGACGACACCACCTGGCATCCCATCGCCTCGAGCGATGACCTGCCCTTCCGCCATGTTTATCAGGGCCAGCTGCTGGGCCGCGAACTGGCCGTCTGGCGGGCCGATGACGGCAATGTCAATGTCTGGGAAAACCGCTGCCTGCACCGTGGCGTACGCCTCTCGATCGGCATCAACGAGGGCGCCGAACTCAAATGCCAGTATCATGGCTGGCGCTATGCCAATCGCTCGGCCGGCTGCACCTATATCCCCGCCCATCCGGCCGACGCGCCGGCCCGCCGCATCACCAACCGCACCTATCCCGCCCATGAGGCCTTTGGCCTCGTCTGGTCCGCCGCGGCCGACGCCCAGCCCTTTGCCCCATTTGCCGGTAGCGATGGCGCCGACTGGGTCGCGCTGCGCCCCGTCCCTCTGAACGCCGCCCCCCAAGACGTAGCGCTCGCTCTGGAAAAATACCGCTTCCAGCCAGCCGAGGCGCTGGATGGCGAAGCCGCCCGCACCATGATCGAGCGCCTGTCGCCCCTTTCGGTCCGCCTCACCGCCCAGTCGGGTGAGGTCATCGAGCGCGCCGTGTTCTTCGTGCAGCCCGTCGACGCCGGCCGCGCCGTGATCCGGGGCCTTATCGAAGGCTCGCCCACCCGCCCCCTGCCCGTGCTGCGCCACCACAATGAGCGCCTCACCCAATTGCGGGATCGGCTGGAGCGCGCCGCCCGCCGCAAGCCGGCGCCCGAGCCGCTGCAGCCCGCCTTCGCCCCGGTCTCGGCCGAACTTTCCACCATGCCCGATATCGCCGTGCCGCGCGGCAACACCCTGCGCGTCGTGGTCAAGCGCAAATGGGACAGCGCCGATGGCATCGTCGCCTTTGAGCTCGCGGCGCTCGATGGCGGCCATCTGCCAACCTTCCAGCCCGGCGCGCATATCGATCTGCATCTCCCCAACGGCCTCGTCCGGCAATATTCCATCACCAATGGCCCGGGCGACCTGCTGAGCTATACCATCGGCGTCAAGCGCGAGAGCGCCTCCAAGGGCGGCTCGCAGATCCTCATCGAAAGCGTCAGGGAGGGCGACGTGCTGGCCATCAGCGAGCCGCGCAACAACTTCCCGCTGCGCCGCGACGCCACCCGCACCGTCCTCATCGCCGGCGGCGTCGGCATCACGCCGATCCTCTCCATGGCGCGCTTTCTCGACAAGTCTCACCTGCCCTACGAGCTGCATTACTTCGTGCGCCAGGGCGAACACGCCGCCTTCCGCGAGGAACTGGGCCAGCTCGCCGGCAACATCACCATCCATGCCGGCCTGCCCCGCGGCGACAGCAGCCGGACCATTGCCGAGGCGCTCGGCCACTGGAGCCGCGCCCAGCATGTCTATATCTGCGGCCCCGCATCCATGCTCGAAACCGTCCGCACTACCGCCGCCGCGCAAGGCTGGCCCGATGAGGCCGTGCATTTCGAATATTTCAAGAACGACAAGGTTATCGACCAGTCCTCGGCCTTCAAGGTGGAACTGGCCCGCTCGGCCATGACCCTGCAGATCCCTGCCGGCAAGACCATCCTCGAAGTGATGCGCGAAGCGGGCCTGCAAACCCCCAGCTCCTGCGAACAAGGCGCCTGCGGCACTTGCCTCACCGGCGTGATCGAAGGCGAGGTCGACCACCAGGACGTTTACCTCAACGACACCGAGAAACGCTCCAATCGCGCCATCCTCACCTGCGTCAGCCGCGCCAAGGGTAAGCGGCTGGTCCTCGACATCTGATGCTGGCGTTGATTGCACCGGATCTCTCGGCGCCATCCCTCCCCTCCCCCTTGAGGGGAGGGGCCGGGGGTGGGGGTCCATCAGTGATTCACCGCCCCTCACCCTGCGCTACCTTTCCCGGTAGACTGAGCAAGACCGAGCCCAACCCATGACCATCACGCTTTACGATTTCGAGCTCTCCGGCAATTGCTACAAGCTGCGCTTGCTGATGAGCATTCTCGGCCTGCGCTATGACATCGTGCCGGTGGACTTCTTTCCCGGCCGCCAGCACAAATCCGACTGGTTCCTGCGCCTCAATCCCTTTGGCCAGTTGCCGGTGCTGGTCGATGACGGGCTGACCCTCTCCGACTCCGGCGCCATCCTCGCCTATCTCGCCAAGAAATATGACGCCTCCGGCCAGTGGTTCCCCGAGGACCCGGCCATCACCGCTGAAGTGCTGCGCTGGCACGCCGTGGCCGATGACATCACCGCCACCAGTTCCGCCGCCCGCCTCGCGCTCGGCTATGGCTATGATTTCGACGTCGAAAAATCCCAGGCCGGCGCCCACCGCATTTTCCGCATCATGGACGAGCATCTCTGGTTCGGCGAACGCGAAGGGCGCGACTGGCTGTGCTCGCCCGCCCACCCGACCACCGCCGACATCGCCTGCTTTCCTTATGTGATGCTGTCCGAGGAAGGCGGCATCAGCCGCGCCGATTACCCCGCCCTGCGCCGCTGGAGCGACCGCGTCCGCCGCATCCCCGGTTTTGTGGTGATGTCCGGCATCTTCCCGGCCGGCCGCCCGCTCGAAACCGTCCAGCAGTAAGCCCCCTTTCTTCACCTCCCCCTCAAGGGGGAGGCCGGGAGCGGGGGAGGCGAGCCCGACCGCCTTGAAGGGTAAGCAGAAGGTGGCCATACGCCTTCCCTCAATAGCGCACGCCCCGCTTGGCCTTGATATGGGCAATCCGTTCGGCGTCGCTCGCCTGCAAAAACCGCCCGCGCTCGAGCAGTTCAAGCGTATATTCTTCATAGGTCAGCCCGAGCAGCGCCGCCCGTTCCGCCCGCATGCGCGCAATCTCCATCGGCACGCCGTAAAACGCCTGCTGCTTGGCCGCCTTCCATTCGAAATACGTGCCGATGGAGCCATTGCCCCATTCATGCTCGGGCTCGTCCAGCGGCGGCCCGCCATTGCCCTCTTTACCAGCCAATTACGCCTCGCCGTGATCTATCCGGCAGGCGGATAGCGATGCTCCTGCCCCTGCCAGTCCCGCACCGTAAAGCATCCATCCCCGCCCGCAATCGCCGCTTTGCCGATATCAGCCTTGCCATGGCCGCCGGGCAGGTCGAGCACATAGGTCGGTTGCGCCAGCCCGGAAATGCGCCCGCGCAACGCCGCCACCAGCGCCTGCCCCTCCTCGATGCTGACCCGGAAGTGGCTCGTCCCTGGCGCGAGGTCCGGGTGGTGCAGATAATAGGGCTTGATCCGGTTCTCGACAAAGCACCGCATCAGCTCGGCCAGCACCGCCACATCGGCATTCACCCCCTTGAGCAGCACCGACTGGCTGACCAGCGCAATGCCCCCATCGGCCAGCCGCGCCACCGCGGCCCGTGCCCCCGGGGTGAACTCCCGGGGATGGTTGGCATGCACGGCAAGATAGGTGGTCTTGCCACTCGCCTTGAGCGCTGCCACCAGTTCATCATCCACCCGCCCCGGCTCCACCACCGGCACCCGCGTATGAAACCGCACCACCCGCACATGCGCAATGTCGGCCAGCTTCTCGGTGATCGCCCGCAGCCGCCGCGGCGACAGCACCAGCGGGTCGCCCCCGGTCAGGATCACTTCCCAGATTTCATCATGCGCGCGGATATAATTGAGCGCCCACTCCAGCGCTTCGGGTGCGAGCGTCCCCAGCCCCTGCGGGCCTACCATCTCGCGCCGGAAGCAGAACCGGCAATATACCGGGCACACATGCACGGCCTTGAGCAGCACCCGGTCTGGATAGCGATGCACGATCCCCTCCACCGGCGAATGGCTGAGGTCCCCGATCGGGTCGGCCCGCTCCTCGGGCGTCGTGTGCAACTCCGACAGCTGGGGGACGAACTGCGCCGCGATCGGGTCCGCCGCATCCGCCGGATCGATCAGTTCCACGAGCTCAGGCGTCAGGGCAATGGCATAGCGCGCCGCCACCGCCTCGAGCCCGACCACCTCGCCCGGCGCCACCAGCCCTGCCGCCGCGAGCTCGCCCGCCGTCCGGATCGGCCGCCCGTCGCTCATGCGCCAAACTCCGCCACCGGCACCCATTGCACCAGATCGATCCGCGGCGCCCCGGTGGCCAGCATCACCAGCCGGTCGAACCCCAGGGCAATCCCGCTCGCCGCCGGCATCAGCGCCAGCGCGGACAGAAACTCCTCGTCGATCGGGTAACGCTCCCCATAAAGGCGCTGCTTTTCATTCATCTCGGCCTCGAAGCGCTGCCGCTGCTCCTCTGGATTGGTCAATTCGCCGAACCCGTTGGCCAGCTCCACCCCACAGGCATAAAGCTCGAACCGTTCCGCCACCCGCGCATCATCCGCGCAGCGCCGCGCCAGCGCCGCTTCCGCCGCTGGATAGCGATCCAGGATCGTCACCCGCCCCAGCCCCAGATTGGGCTCGACCTTTTCGGTCAACACGAGGCTGAAGAGATAGCTCCAGCTATGCTCCGCCGGCACCTGCAGCCCCTGCCCCCGCATCTGCGCGGCCAGCGCTGCCGCATCCGTCTCACCCTCAGCGTCCATCGTCGCCAAAAGATCAATCCCGGCAAAGCGCGCAAACGCGTCCACCACGCTCAACCGCTCCGGCTCGGCGACTGGATCGGCTTCCCGCCCGCGAAACCGCAGCCGCTCTGCCCCTGTCGCCGCGACCGCCAAACGCAACAGCGCCATGCAGTCAGCCATCAGCGCGGTATAGTCCTCGCCCACCCGATACCATTCGAGCATGGTGAACTCCGGGGCATGCAGCGCCCCCCGCTCGCGATTACGCCAGACATGCCCGAGGCTGGCGATCCTGTGCTCGCCTGCCGCCAGCAGCTTTTTCATCGCAAATTCGGGCGAGGTATGCAGGAACGCGCGATGCCCCACCCCGTCATTGCCAATGGCAGTGGTCTCAAACGCATGCAGATGGGTTTCATTGCCCGGCGAGCGCTGCAAGCCGGGCGGATCCACGAGGATAAAGTCGTGCTCGGCCAGGTATCCCCGCACCCCCGCCTCAGTCCGGTTGCGCGCCAGCAGCACGGGCCGACGGTCCCGATGCAGCTCGGGCGTCCACCATGGCGACGGGGCAACTGGCAAGGATTGGCGGGGCAACTGCGCCTCTTTCATGCTCGGGGCTGGTGAATTTGCCGGATTTGGGGTATCGGGCGGCACCGAACAACCCATCCACGTCCCGGCCGGCGCTCTGTGCCAACGCTTTAGGCCGCCCGGTCGGCGTGAACAAGGAAGAAATAATGGTCAAGGTCATCGCCTCTTCGCTGCGCAAGGGCAACGTCGTCGAGCAGGACGGCAATCTGCACGTCGTCCTGACGGCTGAGAACGTGCATCCCGGCAAGGGCAACTCCATCACCAACGTCAACATGCGTCGCATCAGCGATGGCGTGAAGGTCGTTGGCCGCTGGCGCACCGTCGAAATGGTCGAAAAGGCCGACGTCGATGACCGCGAATACGACTATCTCTACTCCGATGGTGAAGGCCACCACTTCATGAACCCGGAGAACTACGAGCAGATCACCGTGGCCGATGACGTGATCGGCGACCAGAAGGCTTATCTCATCGATGGAATGAAGGTTCACCTCAAGACCTTTGAGGGTACTGCCCTTTCCATGGAATTGCCCCAGCGCCTGACCTTCGAAATCGTCGAGACCGAGCCGGTGGTGAAGGGCCAGACGGCGTCCTCCTCCTATAAGCCCGCCGTTCTCAACAATGGCCTGCGCGTCATGGTCCCGCCCCATATTGGCGCCGGCACCCGCATCGTCATCCTGACCGAAGACAATTCCTATGTGGAACGCGCCAAGGACTGATCCCTGCCGCCATTCCAGCTTACGCAGCGGGCCCCTGTTCGGGGCCCGTTTGCTTATGCGTCGTCGTCTTCGATTTCCTCGGCCACATCGCGCCAAATCTCTTCGGCGCGGCCAATGGGCGTGCCTTCCGCCAGCCAGCGGTCATAGGCCATCTGGCGCAAATGCATTTCCTTGGCCTTGACCCAGTACTCAAAGCTTCGCCCTTCCGGGCGGCCATCCTGTTCCCACAGAAAATAGGCCGTGTTCCTGACCGCCTCGGCCAGCTCGGTATTCTTCAGCATCTGATTAGTCAGTCACCCTGTGACGTTGTGAACAACCGCCAGCTCCCGCTGCCAGCGACTTGCCATATGTTAGCTTGCCACGAGCCGCTCGCGAAAGCCTTCACCTAGGTTGGATATCGCCGATTTGATGGCGCCATGCGTCACCCTATCTTGGTCCGGCCGCTTCGGCCCGCCCAAGCTCAGCCGCAAAGCGCCTGCAGACGCTTGAGATCGGGCACTTCGACTTGCCGGTTATGGGTCACCTCAATCACCCCGAGCTGGCGCAATTTGCTGATCTGCCGGGACACGGTTTCAAGGGTCAGCCCGAGAAAATCCCCGATATCGGCCCGCGTCAGCGGCAGCTCGAACCGGGCGCCGGCCTTGAGGTCCGCCACTGGATCCGAGTGCGTGGCCAGCAGGTAAAGAAAGCTCGCGAGCTTTTCCTGGGCGCTCTTGCGGCCCAGTGTCACCATCCAGTCTCGCGCTTCGTCCAGTTCGCGCAGCGTTTGCTGCATCAACCGATGTTCGAGCGCCGGGTTCTCCGCAATCAATCCCTCCAGCGCCCGCTTGGGCACCACGCAAAGCTCCACCGTCGAGGCCGCTTCCGCCGCCACTGCATTTTCGTGTCCGAACAAGCGCCCCAGGAAATCGGGAGCGAATTGCAGCCCCACCACCTGCTGGCGCCCATCCTCGAGCACCTTGGTCAGCTTGACCACGCCGCGCATCACATTGGCATAGGACTGGATCTTGGTGCTTTCCCCGATCAGCTCGGTTCCGGGCTCGTGGCGCGCCTTGTGCGTCGCCTTGGCCAGCGCCACCAATTGCTCGGGCTCCAGCACGCCGCACATGCCCCGGTGCCGCGCTTCGCAACTGCGGCACAGCACTGGCACGTCCGAATTGTGGATATCCTTGCGATCGGCAGCCATGCGCACTCCTGCTAAACGCTGTGTTTAGCGGCGATGCGCCCTAAAAACCAGTGGACAAGCCGTGATCCAGTCGCAACGCTGGGCTCCACTTCCTGGAGGACCACACTGTGCCCGCATCTACGCTCACCATTCCCGACCTTGCCGGCAAGGCCGTTCTGATAACCGGCGCCTCGACGGGCATCGGCGCCGCCCTCGCCCAGGCCTTTGCCGAACAGGGCGCTCTTGTGGGCTTGCACTACAACAGCAGCGCCGATCAGGCCACCACCCTGGCCCAGTCCATCGAAGCCGCCGGCGGCACCGTCTTCCTGGTTCAGGCCGATGCGTCTCGCCAGGGTGAACTGGCTCGCGCCGTCGAAGACACCGCCGCACGATTCGGCCGCTTGGACGGGCTCATCAACAATGCCGGCGGCATGGTCGCACGCCAGCCTTATGCGGAATGGACCGACGAGCTTTATGACGCCGTCATGGACCTCAACGCCCGCTCGGTGCTCTCGGCCACCCGCGCGGCCATTCCGCACCTCAAGCGCAATGGTGGTTTCATCATCAACACCACCTCGATCGCAGCGCGCAACGGCGCCAGCAATGGCGCGGGGCTTTACGGTTCCTCCAAGGCCTTTATCGGCAATGTCACCCGCGGCATGGCCAAGGAGCTGATCCCCTTTGGCATTCGGGTCAATGCCGTAGCGCCCGGGGTGATCACCACGCCCTTCCATGAGCGCTATTCCACCCAGGCTCAACTTGATGCCGCTCTTGCTACCATCCCGCAGGGCCGCCTGGGCGTCGCCGAGGACTGCGTCGGCGCTTACCTGTTTTTGGCCTCCGACTCCCTGTCGAGCTATGTCATCGGCCAGACTATCGAGGTCAATGGCGGCCAGCTGATGCCCTGATCGACCCACCCTGCCGCACCGCATTTTCCCCGCCGATCGCCCCCAAAGCGGTCGGCGGCGTTCATTCCAGCCCCCCCAATCGAAATGCTTAGCCGCCCTCCGGAGGGCGGCGCCCAATGTCTCATCAGCATTACCACAGATAAATCTGTGGATCGGCGCAATTTGCCGTAGTTTATCTCAGGCGGAAGCCATCCCTTGCCAAGCATAGCAGGCTTGACAACTAGCCACGGAAGGCGAGTACTTGCCCCATCGCCGCAGCAACAAAATTGTTGCGGCTTTGGGAGGAAACAATGCAACTCACACCCCTGTTTGTGGGCGCGTTCACACTTGCGCTCGCCGCTTCCGCTTCGGCCCAGACCCTCACCATCGCGACCGTCAACAATGGCGACATGGTGCGCATGCAGGGTCTCTCGCCGGCCTTCACCGAACAAACCGGCATTCAGCTCAATTGGGTGATCCTGGAGGAGAACACCCTGCGCCAGAACGTCACCACCGACATCGCCACCAATGGCGGGCAGTATGACGTGATGACCATCGGCACCTATGAAGCGCCGATCTGGGCGCGCCAGGGCTGGCTCGTGCCCCTCGACGTGCTGAGCGCCGATCCCGAATATGATGTTGACGACATTCTTCCCCCGGTGCGCGCGGGCCTCTCCTACGAGGACAAGCTTTATGCCGCCCCGTTCTATGCGGAATCCTCCTTCATCATGTACCGCAAGGACCTGATGGAAAAAGCCGGGCTCACCATGCCCGATGCGCCCACCTGGGAGTTCGTAGGCCAGGCCGCCCGCGCCATGACCGACCGCGCCAACGACATCAACGGCATCTGCCTGCGCGGCAAGGCGGGCTGGGGCGAAAACGTCGCCTTCATCACCGCCATGGCCAATAGCTTTGGTGCCAGTTGGTTCGACGAAAACTGGCAGCCCCAATTCGATTCCCCCGAATGGAAGGAAACGCTCGACACCTATCTGGCTCTCATGGCCGATGCTGGGCCGTCCGGTGCATCCTCCAATGGCTTCAACGAAAACCTGACCTTGTTCCAGCAGGGCAAGTGCGGCATGTGGATCGATGCCACGGTCGCGGGCTCGTTCGTCACCAATCCCGACGATTCCACCGTCGCCGATCAGGTGGCCTTCGCCCTGGCGCCCGATGCCGGCCTCGGTAAACGCTCCAACTGGCTCTGGGCCTGGTCGCTGGCCATTCCCAATTCCAGCCAGCAAAAGGAAGCGGCCGAGCAGTTCATCAACTGGGCGACCAGCAAGGACTATCTCAATACCGTCGCCGCACAGGACGGCTGGGCCAATGTGCCTCCGGGCACCCGCACCTCGCTCTATGAAAACGCGGAATATCTGGAAACCGCGCCCTTCGCGCAGATGACCATCGACTCCATCAACGCGGCCGACCCGAGCAAGCCCACGGTCAATCCGGTGCCCTATACCGGCATCCAGTTCGTCGCCATTCCCGAGTTCGCCGGCATCGGCACCAATGTCGGCCAGCTCTTCTCGGCCGCCCTTGCCGGCCAGATGAGCGCCGACGACGCCCTCGCCCAAGCCCAGGACGCCACCCTGCGCGACATGACCCGCGCCGGCTACATCAAGTAAAACCAGCGGCCACATCGCCGTGCCGCGGCTCTTGCCCTTCCCTCCCCCCTGAGGGAAGGGATCGAGGGAGGGGGTCCCTCAGTGGACAACTGCACCCCCCCACCCCACCCCCCCCTCAAGGGGGGAGCAAAGACGTCGGTACCCAATGGCGGGGAGACAAAAAGCATGGCCACAGCCCAGACCCGCACCCTGTCGCGCCTGATGATGGCCCCGGCCGTGATTGTCCTTTTCATCTGGATGATCGTGCCGCTGGTGATGACCCTGTGGTTCTCGTTCCAGAACTACAATCTGCTCAACCCAATGATGACCGGTTTCGCCGGTTGGGCGAACTATGTCTATGTCATCGGCGATCCCAGCTTCACCCAGGCTCTCGTTAATACGCTGCTGCTGGTCGGGGGCGTGCTGCTGATCACCGTCATTGGCGGCACCTTCCTCGCGCTGCTGCTCGATCAGCCCATCTGGGGCCAGGGCATCTTGCGCATCATCGTCATCTCACCCTTTTTCGTCATGCCCCCGGTCGCCGCGCTGGTCTGGAAAAACGGCTTTATGCACCCGGGCTATGGCATGCTGAGCCACCTCTGGCGCGCCTTTGGGCTGCAGCCGATCGACTGGTTCAACCAGTTTCCCCTGCAGTCCATCATCGTCATCGTCGCCTGGCAGTGGCTCCCCTTCGCCACCCTGATCCTGCTGACGGCTCTCCAGTCCCTCTCCGAAGAACAGCGCGAAGCCGCCGAAATGGATGGCGCCAAGGCGGTCAACCGCTTCCGCTACATCATCCTGCCCCATATGGCCCGGGCGATCACCATCGTGATCCTGATCCAGACCATCTTCCTTTTGGGCATTTTCGCCGAAATCCGCGTCACCACCGGCGGCGGGCCCGGCTACGCCTCCACCAACCTCACCTTCCTCGTCTTCCGCACCGGCATTCTCTCCAACGACATCGGCGCCGGCTCCGCGGGCGGCGTGGTCGCCGTCATCCTCGCCAACATCGTCGCCATCTTCCTCATGCGCGCGGTGGGAAAGAACCTCGATGAGTAGCGTGCTTAGCAAGACGCTCCTACCATGCCCTCCCTCCCCCTTGAGGGGAGGGCAGGGGTGGGGGTCCCTCCGTGCTCACCTGCAGGTAACGGCGAAGGCAATCCTTTGCGGGAACACCATCCCCCATCACGAACCCGATCTCACCCTCCCCCTTGTGGGGAGGGCCAGGGAGGGGCTTGCTGCAGCTGCCTCCCGCACCTCGCTCGGGAGAACCTGACATGGCCCGCAACGCCTCCACCGGCACGCGCATCGGCTTCACCCTCCTCGCCTGGGTGATCGCCCTCCTCTTGTTCTCGCCCATCCTTTGGACGGTGCTCACCGCCTTCAAGACCGAGGCTGAGGCCATCGCCGCCCGCCCGACCTTTTTCCCGCAAACCTTCACCCTCGAAAACTTTGCCGCCGTCCAGCAGCGCAGCGACTACATCAAGCACGCCACCAATTCGGTGATCGTTTCGCTGGGCTCAACGCTGCTCGGCCTCCTGATCGGCATCCCCGCCGCCTGGGCCATGGCCTTCGCCCCCACGCGCCGCACCAAGGACGTGCTGATGTGGATGCTCTCCACCAAGATGATGCCGGCCGTCGGCGTGCTCATCCCGATCTACCTGATCTTTCGCGACCTGCGCCTGCTCGACACGGTGCACGGGCTGACGATCATCATGACCCTGATCAACCTGCCCATCATCATCTGGATGCTCTACACCTACTTCAAGGAAATCCCGGTCGATATCCTTGAAGCCTCGCGCATGGATGGCGCCGAGCTCTGGAACGAGATCGTCCATGTCCTCGTCCCCATGGCCGTGCCCGGCATTGCCTCGACGCTCCTGCTCAACGTCATCCTCGCCTGGAACGAAGCCTTCTGGAGCATCACCCTGACCTCGGGCCGCGCCGGCACGCTCACCGCCTTCATCTCCTCCTTCTCCTCGCCCCAGGGCCTGTTCCTCGCCAAACTCTCCGCCGCCTCGCTCCTTGCCATCGCACCCATCCTGCTCCTCGGCTGGTTCAGCCAAAAACAACTCGTCCGCGGCCTCACCTTTGGAGCGGTGAAATGATGTTTGTCCTCCCCGCGAATGCATCGGCTCCTGTGCACCCCTCCCCCTTGAGGGGAGGGGAAGGGGTGGGGGTTCAGGCCTCTCCACACATCCGGCGCTCACCCGATCGCCCGCATCCTGCGCCTCAGTTGAATACACCGGAGGGCTAACAATCATGGGCTCCATCACCCTCGAACACGTCCAGAAATCCTTCGGCGATGTGCATGTCATCCCCGATATCTCCCTCGATATCCGCGAAGGCGAGTTCGTGGTCTTTGTCGGCCCCTCCGGCTGCGGCAAGTCCACGCTGCTGCGCCTGATCGCGGGGCTCGAGGACACGACAGGCGGCCGCATCCTGCTTGACGGACAGGACATGACCAAGGCGCCCCCGGCCCGGCGGGGCCTCGCCATGGTGTTCCAGAGCTACGCGCTCTACCCGCACATGACCGTGCGCGACAACATCGCCTTCCCCCTCAAAATGGCCAAGGCGCCCAAGGAGGTGATCGAGCAAAAGGTCGAATACGCCGCGCGCACGCTCAACCTTTCCTCCTATCTCGATCGCCGCCCCCGCGCCCTCTCCGGCGGCCAGCGCCAGCGCGTCGCCATCGGCCGCGCCATCGTGCGCGAGCCCAAGGCCTTTCTCTTTGACGAACCGCTTTCCAATCTCGACGCCGCCCTGCGCGTCAACATGCGCCTCGAGATCACCGAACTGCACCAGCAGCTCAAGACCACCATGGTTTACGTCACCCACGACCAGGTCGAGGCGATGACCATGGCCGACCGCATTGTCGTGCTTAATGCCGGCAAGGTCGAACAGTTCGGCTCCCCGCTCGAGCTCTACAAGCGCCCCGCCAACCGCTTTGTCGCCGGCTTCATCGGCTCGCCCAAGATGAACTTCATCGACGGCCCGGAAGCGGGCAAGCACGACGCCCATTCCATCGGCATCCGCCCCGAACACTTCGCCATCAGCACCACCCCCCTGCCCGGCGGCTGGCGCGGCGTTGTCGGGGTCGCCGAACAGCTGGGCTCCGACACGTTCCTCCATGTCCATCTCGAAGGCATGGGCCTCATGACCGTGCGCACTGACGGCGAGCAGATCTTCAGCCACGGCGACGAGGTTTATCTTGCCCCCGATCCGACCCGCATCTACCGCTTCGATGCGGGTGGTGTGGCGATCTAGTCAGTCGCGCAATGGCGGGACCATCGACGCCCTCCTCTCGCGGGAGGGATTGAGGGTGGGGTCGGCCAATGCTACGCGACATCAGCGCGACTCCGGCCCCTCTTTGCCGGAGGAACCGCTCCCCGAGGCATCGAGGACCAGATATGACCACCAAGCTTTCCGCCGCCACCCTCGCCACCCTCTCCACGGCGTCTGTCCCCGCCTATGATCGCGCGGCCCTCACCCCCGGCATCGTGCATTTCGGCGTCGGCAACTTCCACCGCGCCCACCAGGCGGTTTATCTCGATGATCTCTTTGCCACGGGCCGCGACCATGATTGGGCGCTGATCGGCGCTAGCGTGCGCGAGGCCGATGAAGCCGTCCGGCAAAAGCTCGGGGCCCAGGATTGGCTGACCACCGTGGTGGAGCAGGAAGCCGACCACAGTTCCGCCCGCGTCACCGGCGCCATGATCGACTACATCCAGCCTGGCGACAGCGCCGCGATCCTCGCGCGCCTCGCCAATCCGGCCACGCGCATCGTCTCCCTCACCATCACGGAGGGCGGCTATTATATCGATCCGGCGTCCCAGCGCTTCGATCCGACCCACCCCGATATCGTCTATGACGCCGCCCATATGGATGCGCCCAAGACCACCTTCGGGCTGATCCTGGCCGGCCTCCTCGCCCGCCGCAACGCCGGCATCACTCCCTTCACCGTGATGAGCTGCGACAACATCCCGGGAAATGGCCATGTCACCCAGAATGCCGTAGCGGGCCTTGCCGAACTCGTCGACCCGGCGCTTGCCCAATGGGTGCGCACCGCCGTTGCCTTCCCCAATGGCATGGTCGATCGCATCACGCCCGCCACCTCCGAGCGCGAACGCGCGCTGCTGCTCGAGCAGTTCGGCATCGAGGATAATTGGCCTGTCCTTTGCGAAAGCTTCCGCCAATGGGTGCTGGAGGATAATTTCCCTGCCGGCCGCCCGGCGCTCGAAACGGTCGGCGTGCAATTCGTCGACGATGTTGCGCCCTACGAGCACATGAAGATTCGCATCCTCAATGGCGGCCACGCCACCATCGCCTATCCTGCGGGCCTGCTCGACGTGCATTTCGTGCACGAAGCCATGGAACATCCCCTCGTCTCGGCCTTCCTCGCCAAGGTCGAACAGGATGAAATCATCCCCGTCGTCCCCCCGGTGCCCGACACCGACCTGGGCGACTATTTCGCGCTCTGCCAGCGCCGCTTCGCCAATCCCAAGATCGGCGACACCATTCGCCGCCTCGCGCTCGATGGCTCCAACCGCCAGCCCAAATTCATCATCCCGACCGCCATGGATCGGGTGGCCGCCGGCCAATCCGTCGCCGGCATCGCGCTGGTGTCGGCCCTTTGGTGCCGCTATTGCTTTGGCACCACCGATAGCGGCGCCACCATCGCGCCCAACGATCCTTCCTGGGATCGCCTCACCCAACAGGCCGCCGTCGCCAAAACCGACCCACAAGCCTGGCTCGGAATGACCGATATCTATGGCGATCTCGGCCGCAACCCGGCTTTCGCCGCCGCCTTCGGCACGGCGCTCAACAGCCTCTGGCAGCACGGCACTTCCGCAACGCTCGAGCGCTATCTCGCCGGCGCGCTCTAGCCTGCAACAAAAAAGGCTCCGTCGCGCAGACGGAGCCTTTCGACAAAACTCGGCAATCGGGAGCTTATGTGAGCGAATTGCGGATCGAGTTCAGCATCACCAGATGCGTCTGGATGCCGGTAACCCCGACCATGGACGCGCCACGCGCCATCGGATCATCGCCATTCTTGGCATAGGTCTGGTGGATCTTGAGCAGCTCTTCATGGCCTTCGATCTGGCCATCGATATACATCGCGTCGAACTCGGCGCCATCGGCAGCTTCAAGTGCTGCCAGCTTTGCCGCGTGCTCTTCGCTAAGGCCCGCTGCACCGGGCTCGGAGCCAAAGGCTTCGGCAACAGCCTCCTGCTCGGCGATTTCAAGCTCGGCAAAGGTCTTGACCGAACGGTTGGTAGCCTTTTGCGCCGCCAGCTTGCTGGTGGCGGTCGCATAGTCGCCGCCCATCAGCGCCGGCAGCTTGGCCTGGTCGACACTCGAGGTCTGGGCAAAGGCAACGCTGGCCATCGGCAGCAAGGCAAGGGCGGCCGTGCCGGCCATAATGGTACGTCTGTGCATGTGTTCTCCTTTCGGGAAGATGATGCCCAAACAACCCCGCCCTATACTGGCTGTTCCGCCCCTATAACTTGCGGCAGCAAAGATCGTCTGCCACAATTTCCAGCGTGCACAGCAAAACAGTACTGACACCACCACCGCCGCGGAGAAGTCGGTGTAAAGGCGGTCGCAAATAGTCAAAACTGTTTTGTTACCACCTCTAACAGGAACCAATTCACCCGCCCATGTCTCTCGGCGATTGACTAAGGTCCGCCCAGCCCTGCCTAGTTCGGCCGACATCGACCAACACACCGAACCCCCACCATGCCAGCTTCGATCTCTATTCTCGCGCTCGGAACCGGGCTGATCGCCGCCACGGTCTTGATCCACGTCCTGGGGTTGATCTCCATCACCCGGACCGCAACGGGGCTCGCCAAACGCTTCCGGCTGGCCCGCTCACACCACCGCATCGGGCTCATGATTGGCGTGGTGCTCGGTCTCTTCGCCGTCGCGACGGTGGAGATCTGGCTTTGGGCCTTTTGCTTCTGGGCGCTTGGCGTCGCGCCCGATTTCGACACCTCGCTCTATCTCTCCACCATCACCTATTCCACCGTCGGCTTTGGCGATGTTGTCCCCGCCCCTTCCTGGCGCCTGCTCGCGGCCCTCGAAGGCGTCACCGGCTTTTTGATGATCGGCTGGTCCACCGCCTTCCTCGTCACCGCCGGCATCCGCTTTGGCCCCTTCCGCCCGGGCGAACACTTCTAGCGGCCGCAGTCTCGGCCCGGCGCGGCCTGCTCAAGCCCTAGCGAACTCGTCCTTGAATACAGCGCCATCGCGCATGATCAGCGCCAGGTTCTCAGCCTTGCCCAGCACTTCGATGTCGCTGAGCGGATCACCATTCACCACCAGCAGATCGGCGAGAGCTCCCGGTGTAATCGTGCCCAGTTCGCCTGCCATGCCGCAAAGTCGCGCTCCAATCAGCGTGGCCGACTGGATGATCTCGGCCGGGGTAAGCACCTCGGCCAAGAGCCCGAACTCGCGGGCATGATATGCGCGCAACTGCCCCAACAGATCCGAGCCAAAGGCCATGGGCAAGCCGGCATCGCGCATGATGGCGAGGGACGCGAGCCCACCCTGGCGCACCGTATCGATCTTGGCGAACTCCGCCTCTCCCAGCCCGAGCGCCTTGCCCTCCAGCCACAGCGCCTCATAGGCCACCAACGTTGGGACGGCGATGCACCCGCGCTTCGCGGCCATCTCCGCGGTTTCGCGTGTGATCAGATTGCAGTGCTCGAGCGAATGCACACCCAGTTCCACGCAGCGCCGGATTGCAGCATCGGTGTAAACATGGGCAGAGACATAAAGCCCGGCATTCTCGGCCTCCTCCACCATCGCGGCGATCTCGTCGCGCGAATACTGGATGGAGTGAATGGGATCGTTGGGCGAAGACACCCCGCCATTGGCCATCACCTTGATGAACCGGGCGCCTTCCTTGATCATGGTCCGGCAGGCCGCCCGCACCTCGTCAACGCCATCGGCGATCAGGCCCATCGAGCCCAGCCGGTCCGACATCATCCCCGGCCGGGCATCGGTGCGCGGACGCAGATCGGCATGCCCGCCGGTCGTGGTCAGCCCCTTGCCGCAAATAACGAGGCGCGGGCCGTCGATCAGCCCCTCCTCGACGCCCCGAACCAGGCCGTGATCGGCCCCACCAAGGTCGCGCAGGGTGGTGAAGCCGCGTTGCAGCGCTTCTTCCATCACCCGTGCCGAGCGCAGCCCGGCCAGCGAGGACGGGGCCACCATATTGGACCAGAGATCGAGGCTTTCCGCCACCACATGCACATGGCAGTCGATGAGCCCCGGCATCAGCGTGGCGCCATTGAGTTCCACCCGCCGCGCCTGCGACGGCGCCTCGATGCTCTCCCCCACCGCAACGATCCGCTTGCCGTCAACCAGCACGTGCAGGTTGTCGCGCAAGACGCCGGCCTCGGTATCGAGCACGCGCCCGCCGGTCAAAAGAATGGGCTGGTTCATCGAATTACTCTCGCTCTAGCGGTGGTGGCAGGCGGCGAAGCGGTCCTCGCCCCGCGGCGTGAGCGCCGGCTCCTGCGTCTTGCAGATTTCGGTCGCAAGCGGGCAGCGCGTATGGAACGGGCAGCCCGAAGGCTTGTTGATGGCGCTCGGCATGTCATCGCTGCTGGCGCTGAACCGATGCCGCTGGCGCGGATCAAGGCTTGGCGCCGAGCGCATCAGCAATTCGGTATAAGGGTGCACCGGCGCGGCAAAGATGGGTGCCTTGGGCGCGAGCTCGACGATCTTGCCCAAATACATCACCGCCACGCGGTGCGAGATATGCTCCACCACGCCCAGATCGTGCGAGATGAACAGAAACGACACGCCCAGATCCTTTTGCAGATCACCCAACAGGTTGAGGATCTGCGCCTGCACCGACACGTCGAGCGCCGACACCGGCTCGTCGCACACGATGATATCGGGCTTGAGCGCCAAGGCACGCGCAATGCCAATGCGCTGTCGTTGCCCGCCGGAAAACTGGTGCGGGAAATTGTCGGCCTGATCGGGCCGCAGCCCAACCCGGTCCATCAGCCGCCGCACTTCGGCATCGCGTTCGGCCGGCGTGCCAATGCCGTGGATATCGAGCGGCGCCCGGATCGCCTGCCGGATGCGCTGGCGCGGATTGAGCGAGGAGAACGGGTCCTGGAACACGATCTGCATGCGCCGGCGATAATCGCGCAGCGTGCGGCGGTTAAAGGTTGTGATCTCCTGACCATCAAAGGACACGCGCCCGCCCGTGGGGGATACCAGCCCCATCAGCGCGAGGCCGGTCGTCGACTTGCCACAGCCCGATTCCCCCACCAGCGACAGCGTTTCGCCCCGTCCGATGGCAAAACTCACCCCATCCACGGCTTTGACGGCGCCCACCTGGCGCTGGAGAATCCCGGCGCGAACCGGAAAATGCACTTCGAGATTTTCAACGGCGAGGAGCGGCGAAGCGTTATCAAGCATCAACATGTTCCCAACAAGCGGCCAGGTGTCCGGGGCGCTTCTCGACCAGGGGCGGACGTTCCTCGAAGCACCGCTGCGAAGCGCGCGGACAGCGCGGCGCAAAGGCACAGCCCTTCGGCAAGTCCCAGAGCGGAGGCACCGTGCCGGCGATATCCACCAGCCTTTCGCCGATCTGCTGGCCCGGCACCGAGCGCGGAATGGCCCCCATCAGGCCCAGCGTATAGGGGTGGATGGGTCGATCGAAGAGGTCATAAACACTGGCCTCCTCCACCCGGCGCCCCGCATACATCACCACCACCCGGTCGGCGACCTCGGCCACTACGCCCAGGTCATGGGTGATCAGCACCAGCGCCGTGCCCAGTCGCTCCTGCAGGTCCGAGATCAAACCCAGGATCTGTGCCTGGATGGTCACATCCAGCGCCGTGGTCGGCTCGTCGGCCACGATGATGCGCGGATCGCAGGCCAGCGCCAAAGCGATCATGGCGCGCTGCCGCATGCCGCCCGAAAGCTGGTGCGGATATTGCCGGGCCCGCCGCTTGGGGTCGGGCATCTGCACCAATTGCAAGGTCTCGATCGCCCGCGCCATGGCATCGCGATGGCTGATCTTGCGGTGCTGCCGCACGGCCTCGGCGATCTGCTCGCCGATGGTCAGCACCGGGTTGAGCGCGGTCAGTGGCTCCTGGAAGATCATGGCGATCTGCTCGCCCCGGAAATCCTCCACTCGCCGCTCACCCATGGCGAGGAAATCCTCGCCATTGATGTGGATCTGCCCCGAGGCGACATAAGCCGCCTCGGGCAGGAGGCGCAGCAACGACAGCGCCGTCATCGACTTGCCGCACCCTGATTCACCCACGATGCAAACGGTTTCGCCGGGCGACACCGTCAGCGCCATTTCCGAAACAACAGCGAATGAGCCATGCTCGCCGCGAATGCGCACTTCGAGGTCCGCAACGGCCAGCACGGGTTCGGCAGCAATCGGGGCGGGTGTTGGGCTCATAGGCGTTGTTCCTTTTGCGGGGCGCGGCGCGAACTGGCTATTGCTCGGCGCCGTCGAGATTGCCGACCATGAAGCCATAGTCACCCGCTTCCACGAGATTGCGCGTCAGGTGCTGCATGACCATGATGCCGTTCTCGAACGGGGTTACGATCTCCTCGATGGTCTCGAAGTCATAGGGGCTGACCACACGGCCCAGCAGGCTGCCGCCCTTGATGATCTCGCCATTGGCCGGCGCCAGGGGCTCGAGCCAGCCGCCATGCTTTGGCCGGATGCCGGCAAGTTCGGTCACCACCACCTGCTGGGGATTGGGCATCACCTCGCCCTCGATGGAGCCAATCACGCGCAGCTGGTTGAGGAGCCCCGCGACGGTGCGCTCCACATAGGGGGTCTGGTCGACAATGCCGCCACCCAACTCGATGGTGACGACCTTGGTGCCATGCCGGTCCATCGACACGCTCTTGCTGGTACCCGCATAAACCGTGCCCGCCTTGCCGCTCACCGGGCGATACAGGATCTTGGAGCCAAAGGCGCGCGAGAGCGGCTCGTCGTTCCAGATATAAACATAGTCGACCGTCGGCCGGTCAGTGCCCGAATGCAGGTCAAGATTGAAGTCGAGCTTGGCAAAGAACTCCTCTGCCAGCGCATGGGCCAACTGCTGCGAATAAGGGCCGCGCGGATCGCCGGGGAACTCACGGTTCAGGTTCAGCTGGTCCAGCGGGTTGTGACGGTGATTGACCGCAAAGGAGCGCGGATTGGCCACCGGCAGCAGGATGATGCGGCCCTTGAGCTTGACGTCCTTGATCTGCCGGTAAAGCTCGAGAATGGCCTGCGAGCCGGTGTTTTCATTGCCATGAATTGAAGCGCAGATGCCAACGGTCGGCCCGTCCTCTTCGCCAACCAGTTCGTGCATGAACAGCACGGCGTCGCTGCCATCGGCATGGGTGGTGAATTTGGGGCGGAGCTTGTTGATCGCCTTGACCATTGGGTAGTCCTTTGTTCGCAGAAAGATTGGTTACTTGTTGCCAGCCGAGCGGCTGAGCTGGCGTGGGTCGAGAATGTCGCGCAACCCGTCGCCAAGCAGATTGAAGCCCAGCACCGTGACCATGATGGTCGCGCCCGCGATGATGGAGAGCCAGGGCTCGTCGCGGATGAAGCGGGTGCCATAGGAGAGCGTCCAGCCCCAGGTTGGAGTTGGGGGCGGCAGCCCGAAGCCGAGAAACGAGAGCGCCGATTCAGCAATGATCGCGGTGCCCAGCCCCAGCGAAGCCAGCACGATGATTGGCCCCAGCGCATTGGGCAGGATTTCCCGGAAGATGATGCGGAGCGGCGAAGCCCCGAGCGCGCGGGCTGCCTGCACATAGTTCTGCTCGCGCAGCACCAGCGTCGTTGCCCGCACCACTCGCGCATATTCGGTCCAGAACACGATCACCAGCGCCAGCGAGATATTGTAGATCCCAGGCCCCAGCACCGCGATGATCGCCAGCGCCAGGACAATGGCGGGGAAGCCGAGAAAGATGTCGGTGATCCGCATCAACAGCAGGTCGACCCAGCCGCCGAAATAGCCGGCAACCAGCCCAACCGTGGTGCCGATCACCACGGCCCCGCCAACCGACATCAATGCTACGGACAGGGACACCTGCGCCCCGAACACGAGGCGCGACCACAGGTCCCGCCCGAAATTGTCCGTGCCCAGCCAGTGCTCGGCCGTAGGCCCGGCAAAGCGGTTGCGCATATCCATCTGCTCAACGCCGTGGGTAGCCATATAGGGCGCGAGGACAGCGCAAAGCACGATGAACAGCGTAATCAGCGCGCCCACGACAAGCGAAGTGTTGCGGAAGATCTTGGGAATACGCATCGGATCACCCCAACCGGATCCGCGGATCAACCGCGGCGTAAAGCAGGTCAACCACGAGGTTCACCAGCGCATAGATGATGGCAAAGGTCAGCACGATGCCCTGGATCAGCGGCAGGTCGCGTTGCGCGATTGCCCCGATCGTCAGCTGCCCGAGGCCCGGCCAGGCAAAGATGGATTCCACCAGCACCGCTCCGCCCAGCAAGGCGCCAAAGCGCAGCCCGATCACCGAGATCACCGGCAGCAGCGCATTGCGCAGCGCATGGCGCACGACCACGCGGCCCCGGCGCAAACCCTTGGCGTAGGCGGTGCGCACGAAATCCTCGCGCAGCACTTCAAGCATGGAGGTCCGCACCAGCCGGGAGATGATCGCCGACGTATTGGCGGCAAGCGCCAATGCGGGCAGCAGGATGTGAGACAACGAGTCCAGCAGCACGCCCGGACGCCCGCTCAACGCCGCAACCAGCGCCATCGGCAAGGGCTCGCCCCGGCCCACCGCCGGCAACCAGCCCAGCACTACCGCAAAGGCCAGCATCAAGAGCAGCCCCAGCCAGTAGATCGGCATGGAAACGCCCAACTGTGCAAACAGCATCGCCGCGGTATCGATGATCGAGCCCTGCCGCATGGCCGCAACCACGCCCAGCGTCATCCCGATGATGATGGACAATACCAGCGCCACCACCGCCAATTCCAGCGTTGCGCCGAGACGGCCCGCAATGATGGTGCTGACAGGCTGGGTCTGGAAGATCGACTGCCCCATGTCGCCATGCAGCAGCGCCACGAAGTAATCCCACAGCCGGATAAACCAGGGATCATCCAACCCCATGGCCGTGCGCAGGCTCGCCACTGTTTCGGGCGTCGCGTTCTGCCCCAGCAGCACCGAGGCGGGATCGCCCGGCACCAGCAAGAGCAGGCCAAAAGTCAGAATGACGATGCCGATTGCGGTTGGGATCAACAACAGCAATCGCCGGGTGATATAAGCCAGCACCTGCCCTGCCCTCAGCCGATAACGATTTGCGCGAGCTCGCGCGGATAATGCGTCAAGCTATCGGGCCCGGTTTGGGTGACGAGCACCGTGTCGGAGATGCGAAAGCCCCCCAGACCCTGCACGTAAAGCGCCGGCTCGGAGGAAAACACCATGCCGGGCTGCATGATCGTGTCGTCCCCGCCCTCCACCCAAGGCGGCTCGTGGAACATCACGCCCATGCCGTGCCCAACCCGATGCAGGCAGTATTCGCCGACGCCCTCGCCTTTGATGTAACCCAGCGCCGCATCGTCGGCCGAGGCGCAGGTAGCGCCCGCGACAAGGCCCTCGCGGCCAATCTGCTGGGCTTTTTGCGCGATGGTGTAATAGCGCTCCTGCTCGGGGCTCGGCTCGCCTAGGATGAAGGTGCGCTCGCTTTCGGCCGCGCGTCCCCCGACCCGGCAGCCCAGCGACAGGATGATGCTTTCCCCGCGCTGCGGCCGGTGCCCCGATGGCATGCCGTGGGGAAAGGCCGAGCGGGCGCCCGAATAAACGAGCCCGCCGGCAATGCCCTGCACCAGCATCACATTGTCATGCTCGCGATACATGGTGTCGAGCGCATGGCGGATAACATGGGCTTCGAGCTCGATCTCGGTGGGCATCTCGCCATTGCCGCGCAGGGCCTCAGCGATCAGGTCCACCCCGGCCGCCACCATGGAATCGGAGATACGCCCCGCCTCACGCATCAACGCCACTTCTTCAGGGCGTTTGAGAACGCGCATCTGGCTGACGATGTTGGAAGCGAGCACGCGCGCATTGGGGAAGGCAGCAGCGATCTGGGGCACCCGCGCCAGCGAAATGCCGCCGGAATGGCCAACGACGCCACCGATATTGCCAATGGCGCGGCCCAGCACGTCGAAGGGACGGTCACGGCCCGGAAATTCGAAATAAACAACGAGCTCCGCCGCCGCCTGCTGGTCGAGCGCATGATGACGCTCCAGCTCTGGCACCAGCAGATAGGCGCTGTCTTGTGTCAGCGCGAACACCACCGGCCGCTCGGTCGTATAATGGGAAAAGCCGGTGGTATAGATAATGTCGTCATTGGCATCGAGCAGCAGCAGGTCGATCCCGTCCGCGGCCATGCGGGCACGCATATCGCGGTGCAGATCGGCATAATACTGGGCGCTCAGGCGCTGCGAAAAACCCATGACATTTCCCTCGGTGGCAGAATGCGGCCGGCACGGGAGCGCCGGCCGCGGGAACAAATCCGACTTAGCTTGGCATGCCGATCAGGCCGCGCAGATTGCCACGCGGCGTCGCTTCAACCGTGCCGGGCAGGTCCTTGGCATAGAACAGCTGATAGCCCTGGTAGGAAACGATGTAGTACGGCACCTCTTCGGCAAGGATCGTGGCCGCTTCCTGGTAAGCCTGAGTGCGGGCCGCCTGGTCCAGCGACGAGCGCCCGGCCTGGAGCAGTTCATCCACCTTGGGATTGCTGTAGCCGCCCCAATTATTGCCGCCACCCGTGGTCAGCTGCGCAAACAACAGCCGGTCGGGATCAACGATGTTGACCCAGCCCAGCAGCGCGATCTGGTGCTGGCTCTTTTGCACATAATTGGTCGAAAAGGTCGGCCAATCGCTGATCTGCGCCTGCGCATCCACGCCCGCCTGGGCAAAGATCGCCTGCATATATTCAATGGTCTGCACGCGATTGGGGTCTTCGCTGTGGGTCGAGAGCGTCACCGTCAGCGGCTGGCCGTCCTTGTCGAGGAACCCGTCCGAATTGCTGTCGGTCCAGCCCAGTTCAGCAAACAGCGCCTTGGCGCCTTCGGGATCAAACTGCGGCTGCTGCACTTCAGCCGAATACGCCCAGGACGAGGGCAGGATCACCGAATTGGCGACGGCATCGGCGCCCTGGTAGATGTCATTGACGATGGTCTGCTGGTCGATCAGCATCGAAAACGCGCGGCGCATCTTGGGATCGGCGAGCAGCGGGTCATTGGCGTTGAAGTTGACATAGGTCACGGCCAGGCCCGGGATAACCACATTGCCGAACCGGTCATCGGCGGCAAGGCGGGTAATATCCTGCGGCGAGAGCGGCGACTGGATCACGTCCAGATCCCCCGCTTCGAACGCCTGCGCCCGCGAGGAATTGTCCGCGATCAGCCGCATCGTGACATTCTCGACTGCCGGAGCGCCTGCCCAGTATTCTGGATTGGCTTCGAGCACGATCTCGGCGCCGCGGTTCCAGCTGACGAGCTTCATCGGGCCCGCGCCAATGGGCTCGGCCGCAATGTCGCGCCCGGCTTCCACCAGCTCCTGCGGCACAATGCCGACATCGAGATAGGACAGCAACGGTGCATAAGGCGCGCTCAGCACGAACTTGACCGTGCGGTCATCGACCTTCTCGACACTCGCGATCGGCGTATAAAGGGCGCGCATCGGCGAGTTGAAGTCGGGATTGATCAGGGACTGGTAGGTGAACACCACATCGTCGGCCGTTAGCGGCGTGCCGTCCGAGAACTTGAGGCCCTCGCGCAGGTGGAAAATAAAGGTCTGCGGATCAGGCGTTTCCCAGCTTTCCGCCAGGTCGGGCTCGGCTTGGAGGCTGGGCGTGATGGTCACGAGGCCCGAATAGATCAGGTCGGCGGCACGGAATGCCGTGGTATCGCGGGTCAGGCGCGCATCAAGCGTGCCGGCATCCACATCCACGCCCACCACCAGCGTGTCGGCGTCCTGCGCGACCGCCACACCCAGCGGCATAAAGCTCAGTGCCACAATGGCGCTGGTCGTCAATAAAAACTGCTTCATTCTTTTCTCCCTCAGTCGTGTCTAATCTGTTGGCGGTACGATCTATTTGGCGCGCGCAACGGGCTGCCGCTCCCGCGCCCCATGGGGCTCGTTTCCGGCAATCTTGTTCTGGCGCAGCTCGGCCAGGCACGGCACGAGCACGCTTTCCAACGCCCCCTGGTCGGGCGCATGCCGAAATTCGAAACACGGCTTGCCCGGTCCCACCAAATCGATCACGTGATCGGCCCCCGAGGCATAAATCACCGCATCGCACTGCGCGATTGTCTCGGAAATGTCCGCCGCGGCCGACCAGGTCACCTTGATGTCGGCAATGTGGGGCGCAAACTCGCGCACGCTGGGCCGCATTATCGCGATATATTCGGGGAAATAGGTGACCGCAGCCACCCGCATGCGTGGATCGAGCCCGGCCAGCGCCTGCCGCGTTTTTTCCGATGGAATGAACCGCAACCCCAGCAGGCGCGCCGCCGGAACCAGCGCACGCACTTCGGCTTCGCGATTAACGAAGGTCAGCACCAGATCGGCATCGAGCGCAACGCGGCGCGCGTCCTCGGACACTTTGAGCGTATCCAGCGTCAGGATCTGCACCTGGTCAGTGGCGCCCAGCACCGGCTTGATCTGGGCCACATAGTCCCGCCCCGGCTCTTCAAAGATCGCCACAAACACCAGCCGCAACCCTGTCTTGGGCTTACGCAGCTGCGATTGCGCATTGATCATCGACACCAGTGCCATGGGGGAAACGCCGAGCTTTTCGGCCTTGCTGATCAGGATTTCGATATCGGCGCGCAACGCGCTTACCGGCAGGTCACCGCCCGCACTGGTCTTTTTCGGATCACGAGCAGAAAACGCCCCGAGCCCCTGGCGCATCTCGACAAGCCCTGCATCGCGGAGCCGCTGATACACCTGGCTCACCGTCATCGGGGCAATGCCCAGTTCCGCAGCCAACTGGCGCACCGACTGCAGCTTGCTGCCATAGGGGATCCCGCCAAAGGCCAGCGCATAGGTCAAAAGCCCATGCAACTGTGTGCCGACCGGGACCGGCAGCGACTTGTCTATGCTGGATGCGTCGATACGGAACATGTGTACTATCCAAGCGATACACCCAGACCGTATCAACTCTCTCCCGAAACACAATGGGGCCGCACGTTTTTTATCCACAGCAACTTAATGCCTAGTCACTGAGCAAAGCTTTGCGCTTGCACCGGCTGATTTTCGGTGTTCTCTAAGCTTCAACGCGCGCCGCCAGTCGGCTGCGTGTTGGACTCCGAACCCGCGGGCGCGAAAAGGGTGTACTAATGGAATATGTCAATCTCGGCCGATCCGGCCTCAAGATCTCTCGTCTGGCCTTGGGCTGCATGACCTTTGGCTCCCCCAGCTGGGCCCCTTGGGTCCTCGACGAGGAGAATTCCCGCCCCATCATCGCCCGTGCACTCGAGCTCGGGATCAATTTCTTCGATACCGCCGACATGTATTCCCTGGGCGCCAGCGAGGAAGTGCTGGGCCGCGCCCTTGCCGATCACCCCCGCCACAAGCTGGTGCTCGCGAGCAAGCTCTACAATCCCATGAGCCAGGACCCCAATGACCGGGGCCTGTCGCGCAAGCACATCTTCGAATCGGTGGATGGCAGCCTGCGCCGCCTCGGCACCGATTACATCGATCTCTACCAGCTGCACCGCTTCGACTACGAAACGCCGCTCGAGGAAACGCTCGACGCCCTCAACGATCTCGTCCGCGTCGGCAAGGTGCGCTATCTCGGCGCCTCCTCCATGCATGCCTGGCAGTTCATGAAGGCCCTGGGCCTGCAGCGCCAGCACGGCTGGGCGCAGTTCATCTCCATGCAGCCGCACTACAATCTGATCTATCGCGAGGAAGAGCGCGAAATGCTGCCCCTCTGCCGCTCCGAAGGGGTCGGCGTCATTCCCTGGAGCCCGCTGGCCCGCGGCGTTCTGGCCGGCAAGCGCGGCGAAGACGGCAAGGGCAGCACCCGCGCCCAGACCGACCGCACCGCCACCGCGCTCTATGAGGCGACCAAGGCGCAGGACGATCAGGTCGCGGCCGCCGTCAAGGCCGTCGCCGAACGGCACAACTGCCCCATGGCGCAGGTTGCCTATGCCTGGGTCGCGAGCCGCCCCGGCATCACCGCTCCGATCATCGGCGTGTCGCGCCTCACCCAGTTCGACGATGCGGTAGCCGCGCTCAGCCTCAAGCTGACCGACCAGGATATTGCCGAAATCGAAGCGCCCTACCGGCCCAAGCCCGTGGCCGGGCATCAGTAGCGCCATCCTATTTGCCGAGGACTGACCCAATGAAACTTGGACGCGAACTGGCCGAACTGACCGCCGGCCTTGATGCTCTTTACCGCAGCCACAACACCGCTGCTGGCTTTCTGGATCGCGAGGGGCTGATCCCGGTTGCAGTCGCCGATGTGGCGCCCCGCCCCTTGCGCGATTACGCCGAAGCGCGCGCCGCGCTCGAAGCGCTGCAGGCGCGCATTCCCGCCGAGGCAGAAAGCGATCTGCGCCGCGACTACCTGCTGGAAATGGTCGACTCGCTCCTCGCCCTGGTGACCACATTTGAGGGAGCGCCCATTTCCTTTGCGGATCGGGTGCGCCGCCAGATCCGGGTCGAAACCACCAAGGTGCCACCCGCGATCATCGAGGCCTATCGGGACACTATCCGCGACAAGCTGATCGAGATTGGTCAGTGGACCGGCGACATTTCAGCCGATGTGCGTCGCTGGGAAGCCTCGGTTCGCGTCCCGGCCGACCAGGTCATCGACACCATGCGCGAGCTGACCAAGGTGGTGCGCGAGCGGGTCAGCGCCCGCATGTATGATTTCCGCCATGAATGGATCGAGCCCCAGGAGCTGCGCGATGTGCCCTTCTCGGCTTACTGCGATTTTCCCGCGCGCAAGCAGTATCTCAACCTCGACCATCCCTACACGACCTACGCGCTCAAGCACCTGGCCTGCCACGAAGCCTTTCCCGGACACCTCGTGCACCTCGCCCTGCGCCAGCAATATGTGGCCGAAGGCACCATGCCGCTCGATGGAGCGCAGGTCGTTACCAGCTCGGCCAGCAGCGCGCTGTTTGAGGGTATTGCCGACAACGGCCTCTTCTTCATCGATTGGGTGGAAACCCCCGAGGACGAACTGGCCGTCGCCCTCCAGCGCATGCGCGCCGCCCTGCGCTGCAATGCCGCCTGGATGCTGCACAACGACAACATGTCGGCCGATCTGATCGCGCCGATCATGGCCGAACAGAGCTTTGAGGAGCTTCACGCCATCAAGTCCAAATTGCGCTTCCTGCGCCATGGGCTGCGGGCACCCTTTGTTTATTCCTATTGGTGCGGCGACATGGCGGTGCACGACCTTTGGAAGACTGTTCCCAAGGAACGCCACGCCGAGTTCTGGGCCTATCTCTATGGCAACATGCATACGCCAACCACACTGGCGCGGTACTGGAAGTCCTGAAGCACCCGATCCTGACCACCGGCAAGCCTCCCATTGCCGATGGTCATCACCGCTGCATTTATTCCAACCTGCCCGAGGCCGGTCCGGTCTCGGTCACCAGGCGCTCCGCCCCTCCGTGCCCTATTCCGCCTGATCCTTGACCGCCTCCATCGACACATGCGTGCTGGTATGGGCGACATGGGGCAGGCTGCTGATGCGCTCGCCCAACACTTCGCGATAATCGGCGATATCCTTGGTGCGCACCTTGAGCAGGTAATCAAAGCTCGAAGCGATCATATGCGCCTGCTCCACTTCGGGAATGGCGCGCACTGCCTTGTTGAACGCGTTGAGCGCCGCCTTGCGCGTGTCGCTGAGCTTGACCTCGACAAAGGCGACATGGGGCAAGCCCATCCGGTCCGGATTGATCACGGCCCGATAGCCCAGGATGTACTTGGCATCCTCCAGCCGCTTGATCCGCGCCTGGCACGGCGTCTTGCTCAAATTCACCCGCCGGCTCAACTCGGCCACGCTGATCCGGCCGTTCTGCGCCAACTCGTGCAGGATGCGACGGTCGATCGGGTCCAATGCGTCGTGATCGGCAAGGTTCACAGGCGTTTCTCCTAGAAGCTGCCCCAACTATATTGCATTAGGCCGGATCGAGCCACCATATCGGGCGAAATGCCTTTAGGCGCAGCATTATCTTCTACCTGCCTTCCGGCCGAGATACTCGACCGGGAAGGGTTGCCCTGGAGCCCCCCAATTGTCTGAAATCGCTGCTGCCCGCCAAACTCTTCACGCCCGCAATCTGGCCGACGAGACTGCTCTCGTTGGGCAGCTGATTGCCGATACTGGCCTGTCTCCCGCCGAGCGCAGCGCGATCTCGGCCCAGGCCGAAAAGCTGGTGACGACCGTGCGGACCGGCAATCGCCTCGGCCTCATGGAATCCTTCCTCGCCGAATATGGTCTCGCCACGGACGAGGGCGTGGCCCTGATGTCGCTGGCCGAAGCGCTGCTGCGCGTCCCCGACGCCGAAACCGTTGATGCCCTCATCCACGACAAGGTAGGCGGCTCCGACTGGGCCAGCCATTTCGGCGGCTCCTCCAACCAGCTCGTCAACTTCTCCTCCTGGGCCCTCAGCCTCACCGCCGATGTGCTGGGCGACCCCGAAGTCGGCCCCAAGAATGCGCTCCATCGTGCTGTAGCGCGCCTGGGCGAACCGGTGATCCGTACTGCCGTCGGCCAGGCCATGCGGCTCCTCGGCTCCCAGTTCGTCTTTGGCCGCACCATCGACGAAGCCATCACCAATGCCCGCAAGCCCGAGGCTCTGGGCTACCGCTATTCCTATGACATGCTGGGCGAAGCCGCCCGCACCTCCGCCGATGCCGAGCGGTATGCGGAAGCGTATAGCCGCGCCATCGCCACTCTCGCTCCCCGCTGCACCGCCCCGTCCGTGCGCGACAATCCCGGCATTTCGGTCAAGCTTTCGGCCCTTCACCCCCGCTACGAGTTCGCGCAGCGCGAGAGGGTGATGAGCGAACTGGTTGCCACGACTCGGCAATTGGCGCTCGCCGCCCGCGCCGCCAATATGGGCTTCAACATCGATGCCGAGGAAGCCGACCGGCTTGATCTGTCGCTCGACATCATCGCCGAAGTGCTCGCCACGCCCGAACTGGCCGGCTGGGACGGCTTTGGCATCGTGGTGCAGGCCTATGGCAAGCGCGTCCTGCCCCTGATCGATTGGCTCGATGCCACCGCCCGTTCGCTCGATCGCCGCATCATGGTGCGCCTCGTCAAGGGCGCCTATTGGGACGCCGAAATCAAGCGCGCGCAGGTGCTAGGGCTCGATGGCTATCCCGTCTTCACTCGCAAGGCCGCAACCGATGTCAGCTACATCGCCGCCGCCCGCAAGCTCCTTGCGGCCGAGGCGATCTACCCGCAATTTGCCACCCACAACGCCCACACGGCCGCCGCCGTCCTCCATCTCGCCGCCCAAGCCGGCAAGCCCAAGGATAGCTTCGAGTTCCAGCGCCTTCATGGCATGGGCGAGCGCCTTCACGAAGTGCTGCGCACCGCCCACGGCACCCGCACCCGCATCTATGCCCCCGTCGGCGCGCACAAGGACCTGCTGGCCTATCTCGTCCGGCGCCTCCTCGAAAACGGCGCCAACGGCTCCTTTGTCTACCAGATCGCCGACGAGAACATCCCGGCCGCTGTGGTCGCCGAGGACCCCATCGCCAAGCTTCTCGCTTTGGGCGACGCCATCCCCAATCCGGCCATCCCCGCCCCGGCCAATATCTTTGCCCCCCGCCGCAACTCGGCCGGGCTCGATCTCACCGACCCCGTCGCCTTCCCCGCCGCCGAGGGAGCGCGCAACGCCTTTGCCACCACCCAATGGCACGCCCACGCCCTGACCGCGCTCAGCAGCGAACCCGCCCCGGGCGCGCAAGCGCAAACCCTCACCAACCCCGCCAAACCAGCCGACATTCTGGGCACCGTGGTCGACGCCCTCCCGCACGAGATCGAAGGCGCCATCGCCGCGGCCACCCACTCCGGCTGGTCCAAGGAGCCCGTCGCCCGCGGCGCCGAGCTCTTGCGCGCCGTCGCCGATCTCTACGAAGCCAACCGCGCCGAGTTCTTCGCCCTCCTCACCCGTGAAGCGGGCAAGACCTGGGCCGACGCCGTGGCGGAGGTGCGCGAAGCGGTCGACTTCCTGCGCTACTATGCCCGCGGCGCCGAACGGCAGACCCTGGGCGCCCCCCGCGGCCCCTTCACCGCCATCTCGCCCTGGAACTTCCCCCTCGCCATCTTCACCGGCCAGATCGCGGCCGCGCTGGTGGCGGGCAATCCGGTGCTGGCCAAGCCCGCGCCCCAAACCCCGCTGATCGCCTTCCGCGCGATCCAGCTGATGCACGAAGCCGGCATCCCCCGCGACGCCATCCAGCTCCTCACCGGCGCCGGTGAAGTGGGCACCGCGCTCACCTCCCACCCCGCCATTGCCGGCGTCGTTTTCACCGGCTCCATCGCCACCGCGCGCCGGATCGACCAGGCCATGGCCGCCAATCTGGCCCCCACCGCGCCCCTCATCGCCGAGACCGGTGGCCTCAACGCCATGATCGTTGACTCCACCGCCCTGCCCGAACAGGCCGTGCGCGACATCATCGCCTCCGCCTTCCAGTCCGCCGGCCAGCGCTGCTCGGCCCTGCGCGTGCTTTACGTGCAGGAAGAAGCGGCCGAGCGGACCCTCGAAATGCTCAAGGGCGCCATGGACGAGCTGACCCTGGGCGATCCCTGGCACCTCAGCACCGATATCGGCCCCGTCATCGATGAGGCCGCCCGCAGCAAGATCGAGGCGCATATCGAGAGCTTTGCGCGCGCGGGCAACCTCATCCATCGCCTGCCCACCCCAGCCGGCGGCACCTTTGTCGCTCCCGCCGTGCTGCGCGTGCCCGGCATCGAGGCTCTGGCCGAAGAGATCTTTGGCCCCGTGCTCCATGTCGCGACCTTCAGGGCCACTGAGCTCGACGCCGTCATCGCCGCCATCAACCGCTCGGGCTACGGGCTGACCTTTGGCCTGCACACCCGCATCTCCTCGCGGGTGCGTCTCGTGTCCAGCGCCGTCCAGGCCGGCAATATCTATGTCAACCGCAACCAGATCGGCGCCGTGGTCGGCTCGCAGCCCTTTGGCGGCGAGGGCCTTTCGGGCACCGGCCCCAAGGCGGGCGGCCCGCACTACCTGCCCCGCTTCACCATCGGTGCCGCCGAAGGCAAGACCATGCCCCTTCCCCTGCCCGGCCCCACCGGGGAGTCCAACGTCATGCATGTGAGCCCGCGCGGCACCGTGCTCTGCCTTGGCCCCACCCCGGCCGATCAGCAGGCCCAGGCCAATCTGGCCGCCACGCTCGGCAACACCGCTGTTCTGGCCGAACTCGACCTCGACGTGCTCCAGCACGCCCAGACCTTTGATGCGGTGGCCTATTTCGGCGCGGACGGCCAGCTCGGCGCCATCCGCCAGGCCCTGAGCCAGCGCAGCGGCCCCATCCTGCCGCTGGTCACCAGCAAGGATGACGCCCTGCGCCTCGTGGTGGAGCGTCATGTCTGCATCGACACCACAGCGGCGGGCGGCAACGCCACCCTGATGGCCCAGGCCGGCTAGCCAAGCCGGCTAACCGCCCCAACAAAAAAAAACCGCTGGCATCACCAGCGGGCTTTTTTACCCTTGCGCGACCGCCGCCGTCGCCACGAACTCGACCTTGTAGCCGGGGTCCGCCAACAGCGCCTGCACGCAGGCGCGCGTCGGCTTGTTGTCCGGATCGATCCAGCTGTCGTAAACGCTGTTCATCCCGGCAAAGTCCCTGATATCGGCGAGATACACCGCCATCGTCAGCAGCTGCGCCTTGCTGCTCCCGGCCTCCGCCAGCAACCGCTCCACTGCCGCCAACGCCTGCTGGGTTTGCCCCAAGATATCGAGGCTCGTATCCTCGGCCACCTGCCCGGCCAGGTACACGACCCCGCCATGCACCACGGCCTGGCTCATGCGCTTGCCCATTTCCATTCGCTTGATCATGCGATCTCCTCGGCGCCCAGGCGCTCCATCACCAATTCCGCCCCCGCCAGATCTTCGAGGGCATGCCCCGCCGATTTGAACAGGGTGATATCCTCCGGCGCCCGCCGCCAGCGCGGCGCTTCGCCCAGCAATTCGGCCAGCTCCGTTACGTCAGCTGCATCCAGCACACCAGCCGCTATGGGCTGGGCGATGTCGCCGGTTTCGGTTTTTGTGTGCGGCACGTCGACCACCACCCGCGCCCTGCGCACCAGGGCATCATCGCTTTCGCGCATGTCGCGGCGGAACCCGCCGACGAGGTCGATATGCGTGCCCGGCCGCACCTGCTCGCCCAGAATAATGGGCTCGCGCGCCAGCGTCGCCGCTGAAACAATCTGCGCCTGCCCTACGGCCTCGGCCAGTTCCCCGGCCGCGCTCGCGGCAATCCCGCGCGCATGGAGGCTCGCGGCCAGCGCCTCGGCCTTTTCCACATTGCGCCCCCAGATCAGCACCCGCTTGGGCCGCAACACCGCCCAATAGGCTTCTGCCAGTGCTTCGGCGACGCTCCCGGTGCCCACCACAAGGAGAGTTTCGGGCTCGGGATTGGCCAGCACCGAAGCCGCCAGCACCGAAGCGGCGGCCGTGCGCCGCGTGGTCAGCGCGTGCCCGTCGATCGTGCCCAGCGGCTCGCCGCTGGCGGCATCGAGCACCATATAGATCGCCCGCAGTGCCCCACCCGGCCGGTTCCCCAGTTCAGGCAACACAGTCACGAGCTTGACCCCGATCAGCTTTCCCGGCCGCACGGCCGGCATCACCAGCAGCGTGCCCGCAGTTTGCCCCGGCGCCGCCTCGATCGGCACGGCCTGCCGGCTCGGCGCCGTGGGTGGCGCCAAAAACGCCTCGCGCAGTTTTGCCACCAGCGATGGATAATCCAGCAACCGCTCGACCGTCGCCGCGTCGATCACCTTGAGTGCGGTTGTCCCCGCCATCAGTAGATAACCTTGTCGGTCGCAGGATCGATCAGGTGCATGCTGTCCATATCGACGGTTAGGGCAATCGTCTGCTTGGGCGCGGCCTGATACGACGGCGCCACCCGCGCACAGACATTGTCCGTGCCCACCCGCATATAGAGCAGTGTCTCGGCCCCCAGCGGCTCCACCAGATCCACGGTCCCGCTGAGCGCCGCCGTATTGGGGCGGTCATGCACATTGCTGAAAGCTTCGGGCCGCAGCCCCAGCACCACGTCGCGCCCGGCAAATGGCGCATAGGCATCCCGGCGCGACGCCGGCACGGCGAGCCGCTGCTCGCCCGGCAGCTGCACGAACAGCCCGTCGCCCTCGCCCACCAGCCGGCCATTGAGGAAGTTCATTGCCGGCGAGCCGATAAAGCCCGCCACGAACCGGCTCACCGGTCGGTTATAGAGTTCCTGGGGCGGCCCCGCCTGCTCGATGGTGCCATTATTCATCACCACCACCCGGTCGGCCATGGTCATGGCCTCGATCTGGTCATGGGTCACATAAACCGTGGTGGTCGGGATCTGCTGGTGCAGCCGCTTGATTTCGGTGCGCATCTGCACGCGCAGCTTGGCATCGAGATTGCTCAGCGGCTCGTCGAACAGAAACACTTTGGGGTTGCGCACAATGGCGCGCCCCATGGCCACGCGCTGGCGCTGCCCGCCCGAGAGCATGCGCGGCTTGCGTTTGAGCAGGGGCTCGATCTCGAGCACGCGGGCAGCCTCGGCGACCCGCGCCGCCACTTCGGCCTTGGGCATGCGTCGTTGTCGCAAGCCAAAGGCGATGTTGTCGTAAACCGTCATATGCGGATAAAGCGCATAATTCTGGAACACCATGGCGATGTCGCGCCGCCCCGGCTCGACATCGTTGATGGTCTTGTCGTCGATGCGGATCTCGCCACCCGAAATAGTTTCGAGGCCCGCGATCATGCGCAGTGTCGTGGATTTGCCGCAACCCGAAGGGCCCACCAGCGCCACGAACTCGCTATCGGCGATTTCGAGATCGATGCCCCGGACGGCCTGGAAGGTCTGGTAGGACTTGGTCAGGTTGCGGATCGAAAGATGGGCCATGTCGGCTCCTTCGTGTGAGAGCTTAGGCGCGAGCCAGCAGCATGTTGGACGCCAGCCAGAAGGGCGGCAGGCAGAGCGGGGTCGAGGACATCGGCAGGATGGCATCGTGAATGGCGACCCCGAGCTCGTCGCGCATAAAGGCGCGGCGCTGCTCGATGCGGGCATAGACCTGCGGATGGCGCGTGCGCAGCTCTTCGCGCAGCGCCGCATCGGCAAAGGTCACCGCGTCTTCGCAGTTGAGCGCCCAGCCATTGGGCATCGGCACCGGGATCACGTCGATCTGGAAGGGCATGCCCGAAGCGATACGGCTTTGCGAACCCGGCCGCACCGGCGAGTTCAGCCATTCGTCATGGCCCGTCAGGTGCCCGGGATTGAGCGCTGAACCAAGGCCGCCGCGCGCCAGCGCGCCGGTCACCGCATCATGGATTTCGCCACCCGTGACCCCGAGATCGGCCGTTTCATACCAGGTGATCAGCCCCTCGAAATAGCTCTTGGCGGTGGCGAGGAACGCCTCGTCATGGTCGGTCACGAGCCCGGCGCGCGAGGCAAGCCCACCCCAAAAGCTCACCGCCGCCGAAATGCCATTGCCCTTGCCGATGATGCGCCCGGTTGGGCTCGAGAGCCCGATCACCGGCCCCGTAGCATCGCTGGTGGTCAGCATGGGGTGGCAGTTCATCGGCTCGCCGGCATAGCCCATGCGGCTCGCCGCCAGCAATTCGCTGTCCCCGGCCTGGATACCCGTCACCATGCGCCACACCGCTGCCGAGGCGCGCGCCGCGCCCCATTCATAGGCGGCGATCTGGTCGGCATCCACCACCGAGCGCAGGCCTTCGGTTTCATGCATCAGCACCGGAGTGGCTTCCGCCGGGCTTTGGCCGGTGATCCGCTTCAGGAGGATCGGCAGGTAAGCGGGCACGAACAGGCCCGGCTCCTCGCCGTCCCATTCCGTCCCCTCGAAATACTTCCACCCGACAACCCCCACGCTGTCGCCGCTCTTGATGCCGCATTCACGCAGCACCGCCTCGACGCTCGGACGGCGCGAGCGGTCCTGGGCCAACAGGCTCATCGACTGGGCCAGCATCACCTGCTTGCCCGGCAGCGGGGAAATGGCGGTATAGCTTTCATCCTCATTGCCCACGACGAAGATGCGCTGCTCGCCGGGGCCCAGCAGCAGCAGGGCCTCCTCAAAGCGCGGATCAAAGCCCGACATGAAGATGATATTGGCGTTGTGCTCGCGGTCGGCATAGATCACGAGCCAATCATGGCCGGCACGCCGATAGGCCTCGTTGCACCGCGCCGCATAGGTCGCGCCCGGAATGGCGGGCTGCTGCAGGGGAACCTCAATGGCCGGCGCGGCAATCGAACGAAGGGCAATGCTCATCAATAAAGGTCCTTTCAGCTCGCCGCAGATTCTGCGGCAGATGGGTCGGCAGCGCTGGGCGCATGCCAGAGCGGCGCCTTGGCGCCCGAAAAATTGGTGCAGCCTTCCAGCGCCAGGGCGACCCCGCCCAGCGGCACATTGTTGGTGCTGAGGCTCGAGAATTCGATCCGGCAATCCTGCAGCGCTGCGGGCAGCGCCAGCTCCTCGACGGCGTGGATCATCGAGTTGCGGATAAAGGGCGCCAGCCGCGCCAGACTCCCCCCGAGGATCACCCGCGGCGGATCGAAGATATTGATGAGGTTGGACACCCCGATCCCGAGATAACTGCCCATTTCAGCTAGCACATGCAGCGCCAGCTCGTTGCCCGCTTCGGCGAGGTTGAGCAGCTCGGCGGTCGAGGACACCTGCACCCCGTCCTGCTGCAGCCGCTGCGCCAGCGCGAAATCCGACACATAGGCCGACAGGCACCCGGTATTGCCGCAGCGGCACAGCCGCCCATTGGGCACGATCTTGGTGTGGCCGAACTCGCCGGCATAGCCGCCATGGCCCCGAAACAGCGCGCCATCGAGAAACAGGCCCGCGCCCACGCCCGAGGAGCTGTCGAGATAGATAAAGGTCTCGTCCTCGGCTGCGCTGCCGAACAGATATTCGGCCATCGCATCGGCATTGCAGTTGTTGTCGATGTACAGCGATGCCTCGACGGCATTGTCGAGCAGGCTGCGCAATTCGAGGTCGCGCCATCCCAGGTTGGGCGAATGGGCGAGGTGCCCGTCGCGCCCCACCAGGCCCGGCACCGACACCCCCACGGCGCGCACTTCGTTCATGCTGCGACCGATGCTGGCCACCAGCTCGCCAATTCCGGCGCGCAATTCGGCGGCGAGTTCGGAGCGATGCGGCAGCGTGCGCGTCACCTGTCCCAGCGGCGCCCCATCGAGCCCCGTTACCACATAGCTGATCTCACCGGGCACGGGATGCACCCCGACCAGCAGGCCCCCATTGGCCGAGATCGAAATGCGCTCCCCAGGCCGCCCGCGCCCCTTGCCCGCGACCTTGGTGGCGCGCTCGATCAGACCGATGGCCTCGAAATCCTTGAGGATCGCCGACACCGTCGACTTGTCCGTCTCGGCCTTGTCGGCGATCTCGCGCTGCGAGGCATTGGGATTGAGCCGGATCGCATGGAAGATGCGCGAGGCATGGATCTGGCGAACAACAGATGGATGCATGAGCTAGTCCCTCTCGGGCGGGCGTGGCGAGGCAGCCAGGGAATGGGTCATCATTTCGACGAGCCACCCAGCAGGCCCCGCGTGAATGCCTTCTGGAACAGCAGGAACGCAATCATCATCGGAACGATCGAAATGATCGTCGCCGCCATCATCGGGCCGTCATCCACGTCGAGCCCGCCGATCATCGCATAAAGGCTGACCGGCGCCGGGCTGTTCTGCCCGCTGGTGAGCGTCAGCCCGAAGAACAGATCGTTCCAGGCCGAGCGGCTCTGCACGATGGCGATCGCCGCCAGCCCCGACACCGATGCGGGCAGCAGGATCTTGAAGAAATACCCCGCCGGCCCGCAGCCATCGAGCTGCGCCGCCTCGAACATCGAGCGGGGCACCGTCGCAAAATAGTTGCGCATGAAAAACGTCACGAAGGGCAGACCATAGGCGGTATGGACCAGCCACATCCCCGGAATGGTGTTGTAGAGCCCGAGCGAACGCATGATCATGAACAGCGGGATCTGCACCGCCTGGTAAGGCACGAGCATGCCCGCCAGGATCAGCAGATACACCACCCGCCCGCCCGGAATATTGACCTGCGATAGCGGATACGCCGCCAGCGAGCCCACAAACACCGACAGCACGACCGAGGGAATGGTGATGAGGAAACTGTTCCACACCGAGCGCCCGATCCGCTCCCAGCCCTCGGCATAGTTCTGCCAATAGATTTCGCTGGGCAATTGCAGCGAATAGGGGATTTCGGCCGGGCTCTTGAGGCTGGCATTGAACGCCATCAAGAGCGGCGTCAGATAGAGGATCGCCAGCACGACGAGGATGAAATAGCGCAGCCCGGTGGAAAGCGCAGGGCGACGGACGGCAAAGGCGCTCATTCGCGCACCTCCTCGACCTGGGTGGACATGTAATAAACATAGGGCATCACCACGATGGCCGCGAGCACCAGCAGCAGCACCGCGATCGCCGCGCCCTGCCCCATCTGGAAGCGCGAGAACGACGTTTCGTACATATCGACGGCCAGCACATAGCTCGATTCAAACGGCCCGCCCTGGGTCATCGACCAGACGATATCGAAGACACGCATGGAGTCGACGCCAGCAATCCCCAGCACCACTACGGTCGAGGGCAAGAGCAGCGGCAGCTTGATCTTGGTCAGGATGGTCCAGGGCGACGCCCCATCGATCCGCGCCGCCTCGATATATTCGGTGGGCAGGTTCCGCAGCCCGGCAAAGTAGATGAGGAAGGTGAACCCGCTCCAGGCCCAAAGCGAAGCCGCCATGATCGAATAGGTCACGATCTGCGGGTCGCCGAGCCAGTTCTGGTTCCATTCCGACAGCCCCAGACTATTGAGCACGGTCGAGAATAGCCCCGTCGTCGGCCGATACAGCCACCGCCAGGCCGACGCCACTGCCACGGTCGTGATGGTGAAGGGCAAAAAGAAGATGGTCCGGAAAATATAGGCGCCTTTGACGTCGCTATCGAGCAAGAGCGCGAGCCCCAGCCCCACGATCGTGGGCAGCACCAGGAAATAGATCAGCCACTGGAAATTGTTGAACAGCGCATGCATGGTACGCGGCTGGTTGAGGATCTGCTGGAAGTTCGCCAGTCCAACCCATTGCCGCTCCACCGACATTCCGTCCCAGGAATGCAGCGACAGCCAGATCGTATCGATCACCGGGTAAATGAAGGCGGCGATAAACAGCGCGATCGGGCCCAGCAAAAACAGCGCATAAACCAGGTTGCGCCTGGCTCTGAAATCAAGTCCGCCCATGACTGGCCCCTTCCTGCATTCCCAACCCGGCGCCCGCGCGCGCCGGACGATCGGCCCCCGTCGCAACGGGGGCCTTGTGTCATCACCAGGCGTAGAACAGCTTCTGGTCGGCCATCGAGAGGCGCATTTGCTCGAGCATGGCGAGCGAAGTCTCGAGCCCTTCCGGCGTCGGATTGGCCGCGTATTTCTCGATCTCGGTGCCGATCGCCATGCGGTAATCCACCGGCAACAGGATCATGAGGCTGGGCAGTGCCATGGTGGCGAACCGCTCCGCTTCGCGCTTGCCGATCACGTCATAGATGTCGGTGGACACTTCCACATTGGGCGCGAGCGAACCCTTGGGCTGGTTGAACGCGGTTTGCGCTTCCACCGACACCACCGAGCGCACGAACTGCTTGCCCTGCTCCTGCAGGTCGCCCTTGAGCACCACCACCGTATCGGTCTGGAAGATCGACTGGTCCTCGGTGCCCGGCGCGACAAAGAAGTCGTAATCCTCGCCCGGCGTCCAGCCGCGGCCCTTCATATAGCCAGAGATCCAGTTGCCGGCCTGATACATGCCGATCTCGCCGCGCATCAGCTGGTCCGAGCTGTCAGCCCAGGCCGCCGCCGTCCAGTTGGGCGCATAATGCTCGGCATAGTTCTCGCGGAAGATCTCGAAGGCTTCGCGCATTTCGGGACCGGTCCAGGACAGCTCCCCGCGGGCAAACTGCCAATAGCCCTCTTCACCCACAACGCTCAGCAGCGGGGCATAAAAGTTGTAAAAGCTCCAGGGCCAGCCCGCCGAATTGCCGAGGCACGCCACATTGTTGGCCTCGAGCGTTTCGCACACCGTGTTCCACTCTTCCCAGGTCGTGGGCGGGGTCAGGTTGAGCTTTTCAAACAGCGCCTTGTTGTAGAACACGTCATTGACGATGCTCAGCGAAATCGGCAGCGCCGTATGCACGCCACCAAAGGTGATGATGCGGCGCAGCCCTTCGGGGAAGATTTCATCGCCCCGGATATCCTGCCACACATCCTCGATGTCGAGAATGCGGCCCGAATTGGCCACCTGGGTCAGGTCAAAGCCCGAGTTGAACTGATAGGCCATCGGCGGGGTGCCACCCATCAGCGACACCTGCACCTGCTGGCGCAAGCCCTGGGTATGGCCCGGGATCACCCGCTCGGTCACCGGGGCGTCCGGGTTCTGCTTGTTGATCTCGGCGATCATGGCTTTGACGCCATCATACTCGCCGCCAACGCCCATATAGTGCCAGAACTCGGGCACCTGCTGGGCCGAAGCGGGCGCGCTGCCGGCCGCGACCGACAGCGCGAGGAGGGATACGGCAAGAAACTTGGATCTGCTGGACATGGGTTAAACCTTTTGCTGGCCGGTCGTGACATCCAAAAACTGCGCACCCCATAATTTGTTGGAGTGTAGGATTATTGATTGACCGGCTAAGCGTGGCTGTCAATCGGGCCTGCTTGCTTTTAGTGCAATTTTTCTGCTGCTACAAAACTAGCCACCGCGAGAGCACCAGAGTCGGTATCGGGTGGAAACCGGCCGAAACGCCCGCTGATCCTGGTAAAAACCAGTAAATATCGCGTCCGTCGCGCGGTTCAATCCGGCGCGCTCGAGCATGAACCCTCGCCTACCCTGTGGAAAATCCATCCTGGGAAACCTCAAAGAACGGTTTGACATCTCCCAAAAATAGGTTTGATTATCAAAAGAAATAAACCTGAGGCTGCGGAACGCTGATCCGCAGCAGCGTGGAGAGCACGGCATGGCCTATACCTCGACCCATTGGGGCGTGTACGAGGCAAAGAACACCGGCGGCACGGTGGAACTGACCCCGGCTCCCTGGGACCGCGACCCCTCCCCCCTTAGCCGCTCCCTCACCTCCGGCCGCGATGCGCCCGCCCGCATTCGCCGCCCCGCCATCCGCGCCGGCTTCCTCAAATCCGGCGCCGCTTCGCGCGAAGGCCGCGGGCGCGAAGCCTTTGTGGAAGTGCCATGGGACGAAGCCTTCGACATCACGGCCCACCACATCGCCCGCGTGCGCGAGCAATACGGCAATGAGAGTTTTTATGGCGGCTCCTATGGCTGGTCGAGCGCCGGCCGCTTCCACCACGCCCAAAGCCAGTTCAACCGCTTTTTCCGCCTCACCGGCGGCTATGTCGACAGCGTCGACAGCTATTCCCTCGCGGCCGCCCGCGTGATCCTGCCCCATGTGGTCGCGCCTTGGGGCGAGCTGTCCCAGGGCCATACCGATTGGAACAATCTGGCCGAGCATACCGACCTCTTCATCGCCTTCGGTGGCTTGCCCGCCAAGAACACCCAGGTCAATCCGGGTGGCGCGAGCGACCATGTGGTGCGCGAAGCGCTGCGCCGCATGGCGGCCGGCAAAACCCGGTTCGTCAATGTCAGCCCGAGCCGCTCCGACCTGACCGATGCCGAGGGCTGCGAATGGCTGCCGATCCGGCCTGGCTCCGACACTGCCCTGATGCTCGCGCTCGCCTATGTGCTGATCGCCGAAGACCTGCACGACCAGCCTTTCATCGAAAGCCACAGCGTCGGCTTCGAGCAGCTGCGCGATTACCTCTTTGGCGCCGCCGACAACCAGCACAAGACCCCCGCCTGGGCCGCCCCGCTCTGCGACATCCCGGCCGACACCATCACCGCGCTCGCCCGCCGCATGGCCAAGGGGCGCACCATGATCAATGTTGCCTGGTCGCTCCAGCGCGCTGAAAACGGCGAGCTGCCCTATTGGATGGCGGTCAACCTTGCCGTGCTGCTGGGCCAGATCGGTCTGCCCGGCGGCGGCTTTGGCGTTGGCTATGCCTGCATGCAAAGCGTCGGCTCAGGCCGCTTCCCCTTCTCCGGTCCCCGCCTGCCCCAGGGCACCAACCCGGTCACCACCTTCATCCCGGTGGCCCGCGTCTCCGACATGCTGCTCAATCCCGGTGGGTCCTTCACCTATGATGGCGGCAGCTTTACCTATCCCGATATCCAGCTGGTTTACTGGTGCGGTGGCAACATCTTCCACCACCACCAGGACCTCAACAAGCTGATCGAGGCCTGGCGCCGCCCCGAAGTGACCATCATCAATGAGAGCTTCTGGACACCGCACGCCAAGTTCTCCGATATCGTCTTGCCCGCCACGACGACGCTTGAGCGCAACGATATCGGCAGCGCCTCGCTCGACCGCTTCATGGTCGCCATGAAGCGCGTTGCCGATCCCGTCGGCGAAGCCAGGGACGACTACGATATCTTCAGCGGCATTGCCGAGCGCCTCGGCTTTGCCGAGCAACTGCGCGAAGGCCGCACCGCCGAGCAATGGCTCGAAGTGCTCTACGAGGAATGCCGCCCCCGCGCCGAGGTCTTCGGCATTACCCTGCCGCCCTTCGATCAGTTCTGGGAAGAGGGGCTCTTTGATCTGCCCGCCCCCGAGCAGGATACGATCATGCTCGAAAGCTTCCGCAGGGATCCCGAGGATTTCCCCCTCAACACGCCCTCGGGCCTGATCGAGATGACCTCGACCAAGATCGCGGGCTTCCACCTGCCCGATTTTCCGGGCACCCCGGAATGGCGCGAACCGCGCGAATGGCTTGGCGCCTCGCGCGCCCAGACCTATCCCCTCCATCTCCTCTCCAACCAGCCCAGCACGCGCCTACATAGCCAGTACGATCATGGCGTCGTCAGCCGCGAATCCAAGATCAATGCCCGCGAACCCCTCACCATGAACCTCGCCGATGCCAGTGCGCGCGGCCTTGCCCATGGCGATGTGGTGCGCGTCTTCAATGATCGCGGCGCGTTCCTTGCCGGTCTCGTCGTCAGCGACGCCATTCGCCCGGGCGTCGTCCAGATCGCCACCGGCGCCTGGTATGATCCGCTGATGCCCGGCGAGATCGGCACCCTCGACAAGCATGGCAACCCCAATGCCGTCACCCAGGATGTCGGCGCCTCGAGCTTGAGCCAGGGCTGCGCCGCCCAAAGCGCGCTGGTGCAGGTAGAGCGCTTCGCGGGCGAACTGCCGCCCATTACCGCTTTCCAGCCCCCGCAATTCGTCGCCAAGGAGCCTTAGCCCCATGCGCTTTTCCGCCTGCCTCGAAATGCTGTTTGTTCCCGAAACCGCCGATTTCACCGCCCGCATCGCCCTCGCCCGGTCAGCCGGCTTTGATTTGGTGGAATTCTGGCGCTGGACCAACAAGGATCTCGATGCGGTGGAAGCGGCGCTGCGCAAGCATGGCGTTGCCCTTTCGGGCATCGTCGCCGAACCCATGATCCCGCTGACCGATCCCACCCGCCATGCCGAGTTTCTCCTCGGGCTCGAGGACAGCATCGCCACCGCCCAGCGCCTGGGCGCACCGCTTCTCATTGCCCAGGCCGGCAACGAGATCGATGGCCTCACCCGGGCCGAACAGCACGACGCCATCGTCACCGTCCTGCGCCGCGCCGCTCCCCTGCTGGAGCGCGCCAACATCATTCTGGCGCTCGAGCCGCTCAACACCTTGGTGGATCACGCCGGCTATTTCCTCCATTCCACCGCCGAAGGGCTCGATATCGTCGATGCCGTCGGCAGCCGCCATGTGCGCCTCCTCTATGACATCTACCATTCGGCCGTGATGGGCGAGAACATCGCCAGTGTGCTCGACGGCCGGCTCGATCGCATCGCTCATATCCACCTCGCCGACGCCCCCGGCCGCAACGAGCCCGGCAGCGGCGAGATGGATTGGCAGGGCAAGCTCGATTGGCTGGAGCGCGCCGGCTACGATGGCGCCGTCGGCCTCGAGTTCCGCCCTACCGGTCCGACGGTCGACGCGCTCGAACTCGTGCTTTCCCGCTAACCCTCCCTCATCTCGGGCCCTTCTTTACCCATGGACTACACCACCCTCCCCCTCGACGCCGGAGCCATCCTTGCAGGCGTGCGCCCATGGGTCGAATGCGAAAGCCCCTCCTGGGACGCCGCCGCCGTCAATCGCATGATGGATCTGGCCGCCACGCACATGCAGAGCATGGGCGCGACCCTCGAGCGCTTCCCCGGCGACAAGGGCTTTGGCGATTGCCTTTATGCTGATTTCAATCCCGAGGACCCGCGCCCGGGCATCCTCCTCCTCGGCCATCTCGATACCGTCCATCCTATCGGCACCCTCGCCGGCCCGCTCAGCTGGCGCCAGGACGGCAACAAGGCCTATGGCCCCGGCCTTTACGACATGAAGAGCGGCAACTATCTCGCCCTCGAAGTGCTGCGCCTGCTGCGCGAAGGCGGCGCCAATTTCCACCTGCCCGTCCGCATGCTCCTCGTGTCGGACGAAGAATCGGGCAGCCCTTTCAGCCGCCCGCTGATCGAGCACATCGCCCGCGACCAGCGCTTTGTGCTCGTTGTTGAAGGCGGCGACACCAGCGGCAATCTCGCCGTCGGCCGCTATCCCGTCGCGCGCTTCCGCATCCGCACCTATGGCAAATCCAGCCACGCCCTGATCGAGCCCGGCATCGGCGTTTCTGCCCTCTCTGGCCTCGCCCGCATCGTGCCGCGCGTCGAAGCCCTGGCCCAGCCCGGCCGCTCGCTCACCGTCAACTATATCCAGGCCGGCCAGCACGTCGCCATCATCCCCACCGAAGGCACGATCGGCCTCGTCTCCACCGCCAAGACCCTCGACCTCCTAGAAGACGTCTACCACCAGCTCGTGCGCATCGTCGAAGAAGAGATGGGCGAGCGTGGCGAAGTCATCCGCTTCTCCAACCGCCCGCTCTGGACCCCGACCGCCGCCGACCACGCGCTTTGGCAGCAAGCCCGCACCCTCGCCGACCCGCTCGACCTTCCATTCGGTCACGACATGATGTTCGGCGGCTCGGACGGCAACATCACCGGCGCGTTGGGTGTCCCGACCCTCGATTGCCTCGGACCATTGGGAGCCGATGCGCACCAATTGACCGAGCACATCCTGCTCGATTCCGTTGTCCCGCGCGGCCGCCTGCTCGCCGGCTTGCTGCTCACCCTCCAATAGCAGTCTAGGGCCGTTCAGAACCCGTTCATCTTCATGGCAATAACGTGACTAGGAGCCCCTTTCGCCGACTCTCGACACTGGCAAGTTTCGCGCTAATATAGTTTCTGACCATGTTGCGACGACACGATCGAGCGTCATGCGACACCGTGTTGTCCAAAACTAGCCGCGAGTAACCATGGCCCACGCCTTCCAGCAAGACGTTGATGCTGTTCAAAGAATTGGCGCCGTCCCCACCATCCTCGACGTCGTTTGCCGCGCCACCGGCATGGGCTTTGCCGCCGTCGCCCGCGTTACGGAAGACCGCTGGGTTGCTTGCCAGGTCCTTGACAATATTGGCTTCGGCCTTCCCGCGGGTGGTGAACTCAAGGTAGAAACGACGCTCTGCCACGAAATCCGCCAGCACCGGCAAGTCATAGCGATCGACAATGTTGCGGAAGATCCAGTTTATTCTTCCCACCACACACCACAGATCTATGGCCTCCAGAGCTATATCTCTGTGCCCATTACCATGCCCGATGGCCGGTTCTTCGGAACACTTTGCGCCATCCATCCTGAACCGGCTGAGGTCAACAACCCCCAGGTGATCGGCACGCTCACCCTTTTTGCCGAGCTTCTCGCCTATCACCTTGAAGCCGAAGACAAACTCGCCGCCGCCGAAACCCGCGCCACCGATCAGCAAGCCAACTCCGACCTGCGCGAACAATTCATCGCCGTGCTCGGCCACGACCTGCGCAACCCCCTCGCCGCCATCGACGGCGGCGCCAATATCCTGCTGCGCGAGGGCGCCTGGACCGAGAAAACCCCCGTCATCTTGCGCCTGATGAAGAACAGCGTCACGCGCATGAGTGGCCTCATCGACAACGTGCTGGATCTGGCACGCAGCCGTTTGGGCGGCGGCATCGCCCTCAACCTTGACGCCGAAAGGCCGCTAAAACCCACGCTGGAACAAGTAGTTGACGAAATCCGCGCCGCCAATCCGGCGCGCGTGATTGACGCGGAGATCGACATTCCCCGCGCTATCAAGGTCGACCATCACCGCATCGCTCAGATGTTTTCCAACCTGCTCGGCAACGCCATTACCCACGGCGCCGACGACCAGCCGATCCACGTCCAGGTCAAACTGGAAGACGAAGCCACCCTCGCGCTATCGGTCATCAACGCCAGCGAACCCATCCCTCCCGAGATGATGGAGCACCTGTTCAAGGCCTTCCATCGCGGCCAGGTGCGCAGCAATGCCGAAGGCCTCGGCCTCGGTCTCTACATCGCCGCCCAGATCGCCGAAGCCCATGGTGGCAAGATCGACGTCCACTCCGACGCCGAAGCCACCCGCTTCACCTTCCGCATGCCCTTGGGCTAACTAGCTGCAGCTGCTCAACTAATTGAATAGCCGCCATCGACGACAAGGGTTGATCCGGTGACAAACTCGGCCGCCGGCGAGCACAGATAGAGCACCGCATTGGCCACGTCCTCGGGCCGACCCCACCGCCCCATCGGCGTGCGCGCCAGGATCGGGTCCGAACGCGCAGGATCGTCGCGCAGCGCCTGTGTCAGTGGCGTTGCGATCCAGCCCGGCGCCACCGCATTGACGCGGATGCCGTCCTTGGCAAAGGCAATAGCCAGCGACTTGGTCAGCTGATTGACGCCGCCCTTGCTCGCCGCATAGCCCGGCACCAGCCCCCCGCCGAAAAACGACAGCATGGAAGCGAGATTGACGATGCTCCCCTGCCCCGTCGCGGCTAGCAGCTGCCGGGCCGCCGAACACATCCGCATCGTGCCATTGAGATTAACATCGAGCACCTGCTCGAACACCTCTGGATCCAGCTCCTCGCCCCGCCGGATCATCCCCGCGCAATTCACCAGGATATTGAGCGCCGGCAGCTTGCCTACGAGCTCTCCGATGGCCGCGGCATCGCGCACATCGAGGAGGCCCAGTTCCGTCCCGGCAAAATCCGCATCCCCGGACAGCGCATCGATCTCGCGCTGCGCCACGCCCGTCGCAGTCACGTGGGCACCCGAAAGCGCAAACGCCCGCGCCACCGCCGCCCCGATCCCCGAGGTCCCCCCGGTCACCAGTACCCGCTTGCCCGCATACCAGCCGCGAGCCCAGTCGTAGCTCACCGCCTCAGCGGACGAACTGGTCGACATAGTCCGCCCCCAACCCGATCTTGTCGTAATGGGCGCGGCACATGTCGATCTTGGTGAACACGTCCTCGTAGCCGACATGCTGGTTGTTCTCGTCGAGATAAACCATCGAGCCGGTGATGTTGAAGAAGGTGATCATCTCCTCCACATTCTCGGGCACCAGCAGCGTGTGAATTTCGCCGGGCGGCTCGAACACATAAGAACCCGTCTCGGCCACCCAGTCATGCTCGCGATAATGCCAGCGCCCCTTGATCACATAGCCATGCACCGGGTTGGGATGCAGGTGCCGCGACAGCACGCCCGAGCGGCGCACCCGCAACAGATTGCACCACTGTCCCACCAGCGTATTGAGCATCAGCGGCCGAAACCACACGCCTTGCGCCTGCGGCACCCAGACCCGCTCATCATCGGGCACCGCCTTGACCGCAATCTCGGGCGGCGCTAGGGGATGGGCTGAACCGTTCATGACGCTGTACATTGCTAGGCTTTCCTCCACGCAGGCGCGTTTGGCGCCCGCAAAAACTTGGGTGTTGTCTAGACCCGATCCCGGGGCCTTAAGCGGATTGGGTGACTCCACCATCCGCCATGGCCGCTTCCAGAATGGCGCGATAGTCCTCGGCCGACGCCTCCCGTGGATTGGTGGGATGGCTGTGATCGGCGAGTGCCCGCTCGATGACCCAATCAAACTGGTCACGGCTCAGCCCCATCTGCGCGAGCCCCGTCGGCAGACCAAATGAGCGATTTAGCGCCTCGAGCGTATCGGCAAGATCTTCATCTGGGCCGAGCCCCATTGCCGCTTTGAGCCGCTCGAGCTTGTCGGCCACAGCAGGCGCGTTGAACCGGACCACGAGCGGCATCAGGATGGCATTCAGTGTGCCATGATGAAGTTTGAGATCCTTCAATCCGCCTAGAGCGTGGCTCAGTGAATGCACTGCTCCCAAGCCCTTCTGGAACGAGAGCCCGCCATGCAGCGCCCCAAGCATCACCTCGGTGCGCGACCCGATATCTGCCCCATTGGCAAAGGCCAGCGGCAGATTGCGCCAGACCCGCCCCGCCCCGTCGAGCGCGATGGCCTCGGCCGTTGGATTGAAGCGCGGAGAAAAGAACGTTTCGATGCAGTGGGACAATGCATCGAGCCCCGTCGCCGCCGTCAGGTAAGGCGGCAGCCCCAGCGTCAGCTCGGGGTCGCAAATAGCGCGGCGCGGGATCAGATGCGGGCTGATGATCCCGAGCTTGCGGCCATCCTCCAGCGTCAGCAGCGCCGCTCGGCCTACTTCCGCGCCGGTTCCGGCCGTCGTGGGAATAGCAATTGTCGGCGCCACCGCGGGGGTGATCCGCTCCAGCCCGCCATAAATCGCCGCATATTGCTCCAGACTACCCGGATGGGTCGCGAGCAGCGCCACGCCCTTGGCCAGATCGATGGGCGACCCCCCGCCCAGCGCCACCACGCCATTGCAATTGCCGGCGCGGTACGCCACCAGCGCCGCATCGACTGCGCCTTCGGTGGGGTTGGGCGGCGTCTCAAGAAACACTGCGCCCCCCTCTGGCAGCAAGCTCTCCACCCGCGCCAGCAGCCCGGACGCGGCAATACCGCGATCCGACACGAGCAGCGGCCGGGTGATCTTGAGTTCGGCCAAAGCGGCTGGCAGCGAAGCCAGCTCCCCCGCCCCGAAATCAATCGTAGTCAGATAAGCAATACGTGCCATGCTAGTGTCCTACTCTGCCGGCAAGGTTTTTCCCACGCATGCTCTTAACGGTGTCGCGCCAGCTCTGCCAAACCTTCATCCAAGTCCTCCCATGGCGACGTTGCGCCCTCTCGAACCGCTTGGCGGCCGGCCCTCGCTAATGGTCGATCTCGAAGGCCTTTCGTCAACTACGCAGCGCCTGCTTCAACAGCGCTTGGCGGCGGCGCGGCCTGCCGCTATCACTGGCACCACGTTGCAGGCGCGACGGGCCAGTCGCAGCCCTCGCTTCGCGCCAGCCCGGAACCAAGGCCAAGGAGAGAGCCGTTGAAGAAGATTCGTTGGGGCATTTTGTCGACGGCTAATATCGGCATGGAAAAGGTGACGCCCGCCATCATGCGCTCGGCCCATTCGGAAGTGGTGGCCATCGCTTCGCGTGACCTCGGCAAGGCGCAGGCTGCCGCGGCAAAGCTGGGTATTACCAAGGCTTATGGCTCTTACGAGGAGCTTTTTGCTGATCCCGACATCGACGCGATCTACAACCCGCTGCCCAATCACCTCCATGTCCCTATGACCCTGGCTGCCGCCCAGGCGGGCAAGCATGTGCTCTGCGAAAAGCCCATCGCTCTCTCGGCTGCCGAGGCCGAACAGCTGCGCCAGATCCCATCCGACCGCATCGTGCTCGAAGCCTTCATGATCCGCTTTCATCCGCAATGGCTGCGGGCACGCGAGATCATCCGCTCGGGCGAACTGGGCGAGGTGCGCGCCATCAATGCGGTTTTCACCTACTTCAACGCCGACCCCGCCAATGTGCGCAACCAGGCCGATATCGGCGGCGGCGGCATCATGGATATCGGCTGCTATCCAGTCACGACCGGCCGCTTCCTGTTTGAGGCCGAACCGCAGCGGGTCGTGTCCCTCGTCGAGCGAGATCCGCAATTCGGCACCGATCGGCTCGCCAGCGTCCTGATGGATTTCGGCGGTGGCCGGCAGCTCAACTTCATCTGCTCGACCCAGCTCACCGGTGAGCAGAGCGTTCAGGTGCTGGGCACCAAGGCAAAGCTCGAGATCATCATCCCCTATAACGCTCCCGCCAACGAGCGGACCGCAATCACGGTCGACACTGGCGCGCCATTTGATGGCTCCCTCGCCCGGCGTGAAATCCTGCCCGTCTGCGATCAATATACCGAGCAGGCCGAAGCCTTCGCCCTTGCCGTGCTTGGCGAACAGCCCCTGCCCTGGGGAGTCGAGGACGCAATCAGCTCAATGAAAGTGCTCGATGCCGTTTTTGCCAGCGAGAAATCGGGCGGCTGGGCCACGGTCTAACCCCTTGCCCTTGCTCTGGCGCCGCCCACCGGCGCCAGAGCACGCTTACACCTCAGCTTGGCCTGGCAGCCGGCACAAACGGGCGGAGCCGGTGCCCATCGGGATCTTCGGCGACAAAGGTGAAGCCGAAGGGCAGCTCGGCCGGCTCCTGCAGGACGGTCAGGCCCAGCGCCTGCCAGTGTCGGTAAGTGGCCAGCAAGTCCTCGCGGCTGCCTTCGGTAAAGGAGATCTCGCTGCCGCCCACCGGCTTGGGCGCCGGCTGGATCTGGTCCTTGGCCCAAAGCCCGATCTTCATGCCGTTGGGCAGCACGAACAAGGCAAATCCCGACCGGTTCTGCACCGGCGCGACGCCCAGCAGCTTCTGGTACAGCTCGGCGCTCGCTTCGGTATCGGCCACCGCCAGCAACAGATAATTCAACACACGCATCGTCTAGCTCCTTTTTGGCTGGAGCCAGACCTACGGCACCGGACTGTCAGTTTCCGGCAGGGTCGGGGTGGCGGATTCCTTCGCGCTCTCGCCACTGCTTGAGAAGCGCCGCGCGCCGCGCCGCGTATCGCTCGGGCAGCACGTCGAGCCGCGTGATCCGATCGAGCCGGAATGCCCGGAAATCCTGCCGCAGCTCGCACCAGGCCAGCACCACCCGCACGTGCTCGAAGAACGCCACGGCGAAGGGCCAAACGACGCGCTCGGAGCCGGCGCCATCACCTTTGTCATAGGCAAGTGCGAGCTTGTTCTGGCCCCGGATAGCGGCACGGATCGCTCCCAGATCCACAATAGTAGGCACCACATCGCTGCGCGCGACGAGGAGGCTCGTCGCTTCCACAGTATCGCGGATGGAGTCAGGCAAGACGGCGCTGACTTTACTTAAAAGGCTCGCCGCCGCCGCGCTCAGCCTCGGGTCCTCGCGACGCTGCTCCACCCAGCGCGAACCGAGCACCAGCGCTTCGATCTCCTCCACCGAGAACATCAGCGGCGGCAGGGTGAAGCCCGGCCGCAGCACATAACCGAGCCCGGGCTCACCACGGATATCGGCCCCCTGCGCCTGCAGTGTCGCGATATCACGATACAGAGTACGGATCGAAATACGCAGTTCCTGTGCCAACTGCTCACCCGCAACGGGGCTGCGCCGATTGCGCAGCAATTGCAGCAGATCAAGCAGGCGTTCGGTGCGGGACATCGGCATCCGGACTTGGGTTCAATCAGGACCACTTCCTAGCATATCCCGCCCCCACTGACAGCAGCACCGCGCCCCTGCTCCGCAGGGCTAACCCGCTACCAGTCCGGGGCTGCGCACCAGCCGCCCATCGGTACGCTCGAGCAACTTGCCCCTGTCGCTGAGAGCCTTCTGGCTTAGCTCCATTAAGTCCCGGGCCGGTTCGAGCTGCCCGTCACCAGCATCGGCGGGATCGAGCACCGAGGCCTTGAGCAGCCGTGAATAGGGATGCTCGGGTGCATCCAGCACCACTCGGGCTGGCCCCATTTCGACCACCATGCCCTTTTGCATGATGATCAGGCGGTCCGAAATATAATAGGCCGTGGCAAGGTCGTGGGTGATGTAGATCACCGACACCCGGAAGTCGTCACGCAGGGAGCGCAGCAGGTTGACGATCGACATGCGCAGCGACGCGTCCACCATGCTGACGGGCTCGTCGGCGATCAGCAGCGCCGGATTGGGGATCAGCGCCCGCGCGATTGCCGCCCGCTGCAACTGTCCCCCGCTCAACTCATGGGGGAACCGGCCTCGCACTTCCGCAAGGCTCAGCCCGACCTTTTGCAGCGCCTCGTCCATAGCGGCATCGATCTCCCCACGCTGCCTCAAACCAAGAAACTGCCGCGCCGTGGACTCGAGGTAACGATCGACCCGCTTGAGCGGGTTAAACGCTTCGAACGGGTTTTGGAACACGGGCTGCACCTTGGCCATGAAGGCCTGCCGCTCGGCGCGGCTCACATGATGGCTGATCGTCTTGCCGCGAAAGCGGATTTCCCCGCTCGTGGGGGTTTCCAGCCCCAGGATCATGCGAGCCACCGTCGTTTTGCCCGATCCGCTTTCCCCGATAACGGTAAAGATCTCGGGCGTGTCGAGCGCGAGCGAAAAACTGGCATCCTGAACCGCATCGACCATTTTGCGGCCAAACAGTCCGCCCATCGCATAGCGCTTGCTGACATCGCTGACGTCGAGAAGATCGCTCATGCCGGCTCCCTCAGCTTGACGGCAGGCGCCACGAGCGGCTCCACATCGCGCCAGCGCCAGCAAGCTGTGCGGTGGTCGGGCGCGACCGTTTCCAGGGGTGGCGCCTCCTGCCGGCATTTGTCCACCGCCAAAGGACAGCGCGGATTGAACCGGCACCCAGACGGCGGCTCCGCCAGATTGGGTGGCCTCCCCTCAAGCGCCGGCCGCTGCACCGTGTCGCCGATGCGCGGCAGGCTTGCCACCAGATGGGCGGTATAGGGGTGTTTGGGGTGGAAGAACATCTCCCGGGTCGGCCCCTCTTCCACGAGCCGCCCGGCATAGATGATCCCGACACGATCAGCGACATTGGCATGAACGCTCATGTCATGAGTCACGAACACCACGGAAGAGCCCATCTCCTGCTGGATTTCCCGGATCAGCCCGAGCACTTCCTTTTGCACAACCACATCGAGTGCCGTGGTCGGCTCGTCGGCGATGATGAACTGCGGGTGGCACACTGTCGCCAACCCGATGGTAACCCGCTGGCGCATCCCGCCCGATAATTCATGTGGGTAAGCATTGAGCACCTCGGGCCCGAGCTTCAGGCGCCCCAGATGCGTCACCACCCGCTCGCGCAACTCGTCGCCCTTGAGGCCCAGCTGACGGGCGGCATAATCATCGAAGATCTTGCCGATCCGGCGCACTGGGTTAAGCACGCTCATCGAGCCCTGCATGATATAGGACAGATACCGCCAGCGGATCGCCTCAATCTGCGCCTTATCGGCACTCGCCACATCTACGGTGAGCCCATCGAAGTCATAGCGCACCACCCCCTCGATGATGCGCAGCGGCGGCCGGATCGCCGCCGCCAGCACCTTGATGAAGCTGGTCTTGCCCGAAGAGCTTTCCCCCGCAATGCCATAAACCTCGTTGCGGCGTACGCTCATGGTGATGTCGTCCACCGCCCGGACCTCCCGGCGCACGCCGAAATAGTTCATCTGGTAATAGGCCTTAAGCCCCCGAACGGTGAGCAGGTCCTCGCTCATGGCTAAGCTCCCATCCGCCGCAGCCGGCTGCGCGGATCGATATATTCGTTGAGGGACACGGCTAGCAGGAAGAGCCCAATGAAGGTGATGACGATCAGCACCACCGGGATCACCAGCCACCACCAGGTGCCCACCACCATCGCCGAATGGTTGTTGGCCCAATACAGCGTCGTGCCAACGGTGGGGATGTTGATATTAGTGAACCCCAGCACCGCCAGCGTCACCTCCATTCCGATCGACCAGATCATGTTGGCCATCGCCGTCGCAAAGATGATCGGCATGACATAAGGCAGGTGTTCCTGCAGCAAGATCTTGGGTGTCGACATCCCTGAATAGCGGGCATGGCGGGTAAATTCGCGATGTTTGAGGCTCAGCGTCACCGAGCGGATCAGCCGCGCATCATAGGCCCAGCCCAGCACCGCCATGACGGCGGCCAGGGTGTAGGTATTGAGCCCCGAGCGCATCACGAAGTAAAACAGCACCAGCACCGGAAAGGACGGCACCGCCACGAAGATGTCGTTGATGAACATCAGCACGCGGTCGACCCACCCCCCAAGATAGCCTGACAGCAGCCCCACGGTAATCGAGATCACTCGCGAGATCGCCGCCACGATCAACCCGAAAGTCAGCGTGTTGCGAAAGGCAAAGCTGAGGTTCCAGAACATGTCCTGCCCGCGCGAATTGGTGCCGAACCAATATTGGGCCGAAGGCGGCTGGTCCGGGATAGCCAGATAGATCTGGGTGGGATCGACCGGGGAGAAAAAGCTCAGGCAGGCATAAAGAACGATGATCCCCACCAGCACCAGACCAATGGCAAATTCGATGTTGTAGCGGATGAGGTCGCGCAGCACGGCAAACATGGCTGGCTACTCCGCTTTTACGCGTGGATCGAGCACGGGATACAAGAGATCGACAGCAAGGATCGCGATCCCCACCGCCGCGATCGACACCGACGATACCGCCAGCACCAGGCCATAGTCGCCGCCATTGACCGCATCGATCAGCAGCGAGCCCAGCCCGGGATAATTGAACACCTCCTCGGTGATCACCGTGCCCGAAAATATTCCGCCCAGGCTCATCGCCAACCCCGTCAACTGCGGGATCATGGCATTGCGCAGAACATAGGAGCTCACGATACGTCCCGGCCGCACGCCGGCGAGTTCGGCATAGGTGACATAGTCCTCGGTCACCACATTGGACACCAGCGCCCGCATGCCCAAAAACCAGGTACCAATTCCCACCAGGACCAGCGAGGTCGCGGGCAAGATGGCATGCTGGAGCACCGAAAAGGCGAATTCCCAGCTCCAGCCCATCCGGACATTCATGGCAAAGCCGCCTGAAATGGGCAGCACCGGCCACAAGAACCCGAAGATGATGAGGAGGATGAACGCCACGATATAGTAAGGAATCGGCTGCAGCCCCATGGTCAGGATACCGAACGCCTTGAGGAAGCGGTTGTTCTGATAGTAACCAGCCAAGCCCCCTAGCAGATTGCCTACGACCCAGGTGATGATCACCGTTACGGCCAGCAAGCCCGCCGTCCAGGGCAAGGCGCGCATCACCAGGTCCATGGCGGGCGTAGGAAAGGCGATCAGCGAAGGCCCTAGGTCACCCTGGAGCAGGCGCCCCCAGAAGCTGAAAAACTGCGTCAACAGCGGCGCGTCGGTGCCGTAAAGCTCCGTCAGCGCCGCCCGGAGTTCGGCAATGGCATCAGGCCGGAAACCCGAGCGCGCCGTGATGCGATCAACTGCCTGGTCAACCGGATTGACCGGCGACAAATGGGTGATGAAAAAACTCGCCGAAATGCCAGCCGCGATCACCCCGATCAGCTGCAAAATGCGTTTAAGCACGAAGGATAGGTAGCCGGTCATAGGCGGATCTCTTGCTGAAGGTCCCGCCGCTCGCTCCAATTAATGGAAGCAAGGTTTGGCACGGTCCCGGTTCAAGCCGACAATTCGCTGCGGGCTGGACGGCGGGCGTAAACCCGCCGTCGGCATGGTTGAGCCCAGGGCGTCAGTTGCCCGCCACGGGCTTTAACTGGGTCAGGATGTAGCGCGAGTTCGCCCAGTTGTTGACCGGGTTGGCATAGGGGTTCTCCGAATTGGGATAGCCCGTCCAATAGCGCTCCGACACCACCGAGAACACGTTGTAACTCATCAGCGGGATAATGGGCATTTCGTCCACCATCAGCCGGACGAACTCCTGTCCGTATTCCACATTCTTGGGATCGTTGAAGTCGATGACGCGGATCTTTTCGATGATCTCATCGAGCCGCGGATCGCTCCAGCGCTGCCAGTTGCGGGCGGGCTGCACTTCGCCCGGGGGCGCAACGAACTGTGAGTGCCAGCTGTCAAGGAAGTAAGACAGGTCGGGGTGGCCGCCCCAGCTTTCCACGCTCCACCAGATATAGCTGTCGTAGCGGCCAGCATTGCGTAGATCAGCGTGGTCGGACGCCACCTGCAGTTCCACCTGGACGCCATTCTGGTTCCAGTTCTGGGCGACCATGGTGCCGGCGCGATTGATCACGCCATCGGAGGGGATCAGCAGGGTGAAGGCAAAGGGTTGCCCATCCGGCATCATCCACTGGTTGCCGTTGCGGGTGAACCCGGCCGCTTCCAGCAACTCGGTTGCCGCCTGCACATCCTGCTTCCACCAGCCATAGCCAAAGGCGTTGCGGATGGCCCCCTCATCAGTCGGCACCTGGTCACCATATTGCGGGCGAACCATTTCAGCGATCTGCAAGCCGACATTGGGATCATAGGGCTGGATGGTGCGGCTGCCGGTATCGAGCTGATAATCGATCAGCCATTGCTGCATCGGCCCATGATAGTCCTGCGGATGGGTGCCGGTGGGCGGAATGGCGATCGGCGACAGCGTTGCTGCGCCCCGATAGCTGGCCATGGAGATTGCCCGTGCGTCCAGCAACAGTGCCAGGGCCCAGCGCACGCGCTTGTCCTGGAACTTCTCGTTTTGCGTGTTGAAGATCACGCTGGGCAGCGTGGGGTCCGGATGAGCATAGGGGAAGCCCGGGAACCAGCCCTTGGCGTTCTCGTCCTCGGCAATGATGGAGAAGGTGCCTTCGGGCGAAAGATCGTGGATCATGTCGAGATTGCCATTTCGCATCTCGATCAGCCGGTTATCGATATTGATATTGTTGCGGTACACGACGTGTTCGGGCGTGGGTTCGCCCACGAGGCCCAGCGTTGTGTTCTGCCAATCCTCGCGCTTGTCCCAGATATACCAGGTGCCATTGGGATCAAAGCTGTTGAGGGTATAAGCACCTAGCGTTACGGGTGGGTTGAAGTCGAATTCGAGCACATTGTCGACTTGGCTGAACACATGCTCGGGCATGATCCAGGCCCCGTTCCAGCGCACTGAAAAGACAGAGTGGAAGCGCGAATTGGGTGCTTTGAGCGTGAACTTGACGGTGTAGGGGTCAATCGCCTCGACTGTTTCCACCTGGGTGGAGAATGCGCCGCTCCACACCATGCCGGGCGTGTTCTTCTGCGTCTCGACCGTGAACACCACGTCGTCGGCGTTGAAATCCTCGCCGTCGCTCCATTTTATGCCCTCGCGCAGCCGCACGGTCATCTCGGTGAAGTCGTCATTATATTCGGCCGGCCCGGTAGCGAGCGTGTTGTAGATGGCACCATCGAGACCCGCATCGGGATCGATGAACCACAACGTGTCCATTGCCAGCTGCTGTAGACCCGTGCTGAGCCCGCCTCCGGCATTCACCCAGATGTTGAACCAACCGGGATTCGGGATAGTTGCTTCCGGGTTTTGCAGGATCAAGGTCTCGTTACGCGGAAAGTCGTTGAGCGGTGGCGCGGCGGGCGCTGCGTCCTGCGCCGTGGCTAAACTGCCCACCGCAAAAGACGCAAAAGCAACCGACGCCAGAAGCATCTTCCAGTTTCGCATAATCTCCTCCCAAAGGGGCGTTCCTCAACAGCCCCAACCGTCATGCTATATTAAGAGTTACTCCTGTCAACCATTTGCCCGATACATACCCGCAAACCTGATACTAACCGCGGGCGACGCTGACCCGCACCATCTGATAGGAATGCGGCGGAAGGCTCACACTCAACTTGTCCTCCTCCGCAACTGCGCCCCGCCCTTGTCTTGGGGCTACATTATCCGGGTTTGCTGCAGTGTTGACGGCGTTGAGATCGTCGTGCGTCATCACCTGGTGCTCGAGCACCCTTGCATCGCGGTAGCCTTGCAAGGACAGCTCGACGTCGAGTTCCTCTTCGCCATTGCGGTTGACGAGAAAGAAAGTGAGCGTGCCCTCGGCCTCGTTTTCCACCCCGGCCACATCGAGATAGGGGATTTCCCCAATCAGTTCGACTTCGTAGCTGGGGCAGCGGGCGACGAGGTTGAGCGCCCGGCCGCGTCCGAACATGGATGCGAAATAGAGCGGATAATAGGTGGTCTGCTTCCAGGACCTGCCGCCCGGCTCAGTCATGATCGGAGCAATAACATTGACCAGCTGGGCAATGCAGGCGAGCTTGACCACGTCGGACTTGCGGATAAAGGTGTTGAGGCAACACCCGACCTGCAGCACATCCTCAAAATTATAGATGTCTTCCAGCAGCGCTGGCGCATGCGGCCAGCCGTGCTTGCCGTCAAGGATCGCCCGGTCCTGCTTGCGCGAATGATACCAGACATTCCACTCATCAAACGCGATCGTCACCTGGCGATTGCTGCGCTTCTTGGCCTTTACATAGTCGATTGTGGCGGCAACCGTGCTGATATAGGCCTCGAGCTTGACATTGTGCGCGAGGTAACCCGGCGTGTGCTTGTCGTAATTGGACGAATACATATGCAGCGAGATGTGGTCGACCGTTTCATAGGTGTGCTCCAGCACCACCCGCTCCCATTCGGGATAGGTGGGCATGTTGGAATGCGATGACCCGCAGGCGATGAGTTCGAGCGAACTGTCAAAAGCGCGCAGCGCCTTGGCGGTTTCACTGGCGAGGCGCCCATATTCGTCCGCTGTTTTGTGGCCGATCTGCCAAGGCCCGTCCATCTCATTGCCCAGGCACCACATCTTGACGTACCAAGGGTCCGCCCGTCCATTCTTCTTGCGCAGATCCCCCCAATAGCTGCCCGTCGGCCCGTTCACGTATTCAACGAAATTACGCGCTTCCTCGAGCCCGCGCGAACCCAGATTGACTGCCAGCATCATCTGGGTGCCAACCGTCTCGCACCAGTCGGCAAATTCGTGAATGCCGACTTGGTTACTCTCCGAAGTGTGCCAGGCCAAGTCCAGCCGCGTGGGTCGTTGCTCGCGTGGGCCGATCCCGTCTTCCCAGTTATAGGCGGAAACGAAATTACCCCCGGGATAGCGCACCATCGGCACATCGAGCCCCCGGACCAGCTCGGCCACATCCGCCCGCATGCCGTTCTTGTCAGCGGTTGGATGATCGGGCTCATAGATACCCGAATAAATGGCCCGGCCAAGATGCTCGAGAAACGCTCCGTAGATTCGATTGTCGATCTCGGAAATCACATAGTCCCGGTTGGCAATAACGCTGGCGCGCACAACTCTCTCCCTCTTGTGCCGATTGTCTGATTTGTATCAGAACTTTCGGTTACTAGAGCCAAGAAGCGGTCCCGCGTCAACCGGGAAGCGGCGCGCTAGCGCAAAATCAACCGCAGCACGATGTCCTGGTCATAATTGCCAAAGCCGCGCCCGAAGATATTCATACCACCGGGATGATGGGCGCTTTCCTCGACGCCAATCCGCACGCGAATGGAATGGTGCGAAGTCAGGTCGAGGTCATCCAGCGTTACTGGCGAGATCCGCACCCCATCGACAAACGTGCCTTCTGCCGAGGTTCGCCAAGTCTTGAGCTTGCCGTATTGGCTGCCCTTGAGCTTCCACCATTGCGGCGTGTAAACCCCGCGCTTGTCGCCGAAATCGCCGGGACTGGTCCAGGTTCCCACTGCCTTGCCGTTAAGCGTTAGCGTAATGTCGGAGGGCCAATCGGCCGACGTGCCTGGCACTTCCGAGGACAGCTCAAGCGAAATCTCGATCGCTTCAACTTCTCCTCGCGTCAGCTTGGAATTGTTGGGAAACTGGTATTCCACATACCCGCGCGTCAGCCACAACAGCCCCGCTTTCATTCGGTCTGGATCAAGAAATGTATCGGGTACATCGAGGAGCCCGATCACCCCCTCGCTTGAGCAAACTCCGCAAGGCGCGGTCACCTCGAACCCCGTATAAAGCCCCAGCGGCATGGATACTTCGATGGTCTTGTCGCTGATCTGCGCCGACGGCTCCTTGAAGCGGATCAGCACTTCCTCAAAGGTCGAGCGGCAAATCTTCTGGCTGCCCTTGCGCGCCTTTTGCGCCTCGGTGGCGATCAACCCCGCTTCCTCGAGGATCTGCACATTGGTCGACACCGTTGATTGCGGCAGCTCCAGCCGCGCCGCAATTTCGTTGACGTTGAGCGCCCCCCCTTGCAGGATCTTGAGGATCTGCGCCCGCACCGGCGAAGCCAGCCCCCGGATCACGGCCATATCCTCCTGGGGATCAACGACGAGGAAATTTCCGGCCATGGCAGGCGCTCACTGTGGCAACGATATCAAGAATGTTGATATAGCCTAGCCGCGCCAACCGTAAAGCCAAATCCTTCCCGCGCCCCCCTCTAGCGCGTCGCCCAAAGCAGCCCTCGCCGCAGGAAACCGCCGCCTTTATCTGGAATGACATTGCGGCGGTGGAAATGCTCGAGGGCCTTTACGGGCCCGGAAGCCCGCTCCCACCCGGCTTTTCCATTATCGGCTTCGATGATCTGCCCATCGCTGGCATGGCTACCCCCCGCCTGAGCACCGCGCGGGTGGATCGCGAAGCGATCGGTCGGGGCGCGGTACGGCTTCTGGTGCATCATATGGACGGCGAGCGCGCCGTGCAGCAACTCGAAATCGGCGTCACCATGGTGGAAGGCGAAACCATCTTCCCCCTCCTCGCCGGCAAGTGATGGGCCCGGCACACCATCCCGACAGAAGGCAACAAAAAACCCCCGGTTTCCCGGGGGTTTTGATTGGTAGCGAAGCCCAGATTTGAACTGGGGACACACGGATTATGATTCCGCTGCTCTAACCAACTGAGCTACTCCGCCTCACGGCTCAGCCTCGATAAGGCCGATGCGCGAATACCTAGTTTTGGCGAGCGGCGCTGTCAAGTGTGTGACGCAACTGAGTTCTGCGCTGTTCTGACCCGCTCAATTGCCTCGCTCACCAAAACGAGGTCCGCTTCGAACTTGGCCCGCTCTTCGTCCTGGCGCTCCCGCTCGGGAATGCGCAGCAAATAGGAGGGATGATTGGTCACAAACAGCATCGTGCCATCATCCATGGTAATCGGCGCACCGCGCAGCCGTGAAATCGTTGCCGCTTTCCCCAACAGGCTCGACGCCGCCGTGGCGCCCAGCGCCACGATCACCTTGGGCTTAACGAACGCCCGCTCCAGATTAAGCCAGAATCGGCACGCCTCCACCTCCCCCCCATTGGGCTTTTGGTGGATGCGCCGCTTGCCACGCGGCTCGAACTTGAAATGCTTGACCGCATTGGTGACATAGACCTGCTCGCGGTCGATCCCCACCTTTTCAATTGCGGCATCCAGCACCTTGCCCGCTGGTCCCACGAAGGGCTGCCCCGCCAGATCCTCCTGGTCCCCCGGCTGCTCGCCGACAAACATTACATCGGCGGCTTCAGGTCCCTCCCCGAACACGGCTTGCGTCGCAAATTCGAACAGCGGGCAGCGCCGGCATTCCTGGACGGCCGCGCGTGCCTCGGCGAGCGAGGCGACCTCGCGCTCCCCATCCTGGACTGCCGGCGCCTCTGTCGGGCGCCGCAGATGCCGTGCCGGTGGTTGGCTCGAAACCCGCTCGATCATTTCCCGCTCCGCTTCTCTTGCGCCCCGGATCAGGGGAGCAATGAGTTCGGCCTCGGGCAGGTTGCGCCAGTATTTCATGGGCATCTCCCCCTTCATCGCGCCGATCTTGAGCCGGGCAGGATTGAAGATGGAGGCGAAATAGGTCTTCCAGTCGCCCTCAACCGCATCGTCCTCGGGCACGTCGCTTTTCTGCCCGCCCGGCCCGAACAACAGTTCCTGCCCGTCCCAGAAGGCCGAGCGATAGGGCGTGATGATCGCCCAGATCATGCCGGCAAAGCGGCGCTCGAAAAACGGCGCCGTGCGTTCAAGGATAAAATGCTCGGGCTCGAACCAGGCGGCAAAGCGCTCGAGCCCGCTATCGTCGATAACAGCCTTGAAGCGCACAAAGGCCTTCATCTTGTGGCTGTCGCGCCGGACCGCTGAAGCCAGACCGGTCAGCCGCTGCAAATCGGGGTCGGAGGCCGCCGTCATCAGCCCGCGATCCTCCAGCAGGCGCCACAAGAAGCGATACAGCAGAGCAAACCGCTCGGGATCATTGTTGCAGATGGCCAACTGCCCCTGCTCGATAAAGGCGGGCGGCACGCTGCCCACCGCCCCTTCCCCGCTTGGCAGCATGGAATCGCCCGCTTCGAACAGCCCGTTTTCTTCCCCCGGCCCCCGCCAAATCACCTGATCAGGCCGCACGCCTGCTAACAACAACTGCCGCGCCTTGCCGCGCCATTCGGCAAAGTCGTTACGCTCCTCCAGCCGCACCGAAATCATGCAAACAGGCTCAGCTGTTCGGGCTGCGGCGTCAGCTTGGCCTTGAGCCGCGCATCATCGGTCATCCCGCCCGGCGTCCAGTCCACCGCTTCGATGAACGGGCGCACCGCATCGATCGAGCCCACAATGCGCGCCACATCTTCGAGGCGCAAACTGTGGTGGCGCCGCGTCGTGATGATCCGCTCGATGCTCTTGGTCCCCAGCCCCGGCACCCGCAACAGCAGTTCGCGATCGGCGCGGTTCACGTTGACGGGAAAGCGCTCGCGATGCTTGAGCGCCCAGGCCAGCTTGGGATCGATCGCCAGATCCAGCAACCCGCCCTCCCCGCCCGCCACGATCTCGGGAACGTCAAAGCCATAAAACCGGATGAGCCAATCGGCCTGGTAGAGCCGGTGCTCGCGCAGGAGCGGTGGCGCCTTGAGGGGCAGCTTGGCGCTGGAATCGGGAATGGGCGAAAAGGCCGAGTAGTAGACCCGCTTGAGCTTGTAGCCCGAATAGAGCCCCGCCGCGCGCGTCAGGATGGCTTCGTCATTGGCGGCATCGGCACCCACGATCATCTGCGTGGATTGCCCCGCCGGCGCATATTTGGGCTTTTCGGCTTTGGTCTTTGCCTCCGGCGCGGCTTCCGCCAGCTTGCCGCGAATGCGCGCCATAGCCGTGCGGATCTCGCTTGGCTTTTTTTCCGGTGCCAGCGCTTCAAGGCCAAGATCGGTCGGCAACTCGATATTGGTTGAGAGCCGATCCGCCCAGCGCCCGGCTTCCGCCAGCAGTTCAGGCGCGGCATTGGGAATGACCTTGAGATGGATATAGCCCGCGAAATGGTGATCCTCGCGCAGGCTGCGCGCCACCCGCACCATTTCTTCCATCGTGTAGTCGGGCGAACGGATGATCCCCGAGGACAGGAACAGCCCCTCGATATAGTTGCGTTTGTAGAAGTCGAGGGTCAGTCCCACCACTTCCTCGACGGAAAAGCGCGCCCGCTGCACATTGGACGAGGAGCGATTGATGCAGTAGCTGCATTCATAAATGCAGAAATTGGTCAGCAGCAGCTTGAGCAGCGAAATGCAGCGCCCGTCCGGCGCATAGGAGTGGCAAATGCCATTGCCCTCGGTGGAGCCAATGCCGCCGCTCACCTTGCTGTTGCGTTTCTCGGTGCCGCTGGAAGCGCAGGAGGCATCATATTTGGCGGCGTCCGACAACACGGCCAACTTGCGACGAAGGGTTAAAGCCGCCATCCACGTTCCTCATCTGTTCACGCCAGTCTTAACGCGCGACCCGAATAAAAGCACCGGCGAAAACCTGTTCTAGCCAGCTTGTGATCGCCTCCTCGCCCTGGAAACGATGGGGTTCCATTGTTCGCTCAGGCGCAACAACCCGTTATGGCGCCGTGGGCTGACGGGATGGGGCAACTTCACCTATCTTGGGGGCAACGGCACCAAGGCTCGGCTGACGAGCATGTGCACTCCAAGGAGAACACCAATGGACCTTCAGCTTGGCGGCATCCACCACCTGACCGCAGTCACCGCCCAGGCGGCCAAGAACCTGCAGTTCTACACCCAGACCCTGGGCATGCGGCTGATCAAGAAAACCGTCAACCAGGACGACACCACTGCTTACCACCTATTCTATGGTGACGGCGTGGCCTCACCTGGCGCAGACCTGACCTTCTTTGATTTTGACGCCGCCCGCGAGCAGCGCGGCAACCACACTGTCAGCCGCACTGGCCTGCGCGTCGGTAGCGAGGACAGCCTGCAATGGTGGAAAGAACACCTGCAGGCGCAGGGCGTCGGCACCTCGGCCATCAAGGAACGCAATGGCCATGTCTCGCTCGATTTTGAGGATTTCGAAGGCCAGCGCTTCCGCCTGGTGCTCGACCCCGCCAACAAGGTCGTGCCCTGGGCCAAGTCGCCCGTTCCTGCCGATCGGCAGATCATCGGCCTTGGGCCGATCAGCCTTGCCGTGCCGCGCCTCGATCGCACCGAAGTGGTCCTGACGCAGGTGATGAACATGCGCAAGGTGCGCACCTATCCCGCCCGCGAGCGCAATGGGGAAACCCATGTGTTCGAGATGGGCCCCGGTGGCCCCGCGGCCGAACTGCATGTGGTGGTTGACCCAAGCCTGGCCCCCGCACGGCCCGGCGCCGGCGGCGTGCACCATGTGGCCTTCCGCACGCCCGACCAGGATACGCTCCGGCAGTGGATCGCCCATGTCAACTCGTTCGGCATCCGCTCGAGCGGGGAAGTCGAGCGGTTCTACTTCACCTCGCTTTATTTCCGCGAGCCCAATGGCATTCTGTTCGAGATCGCGACGGACGTGCCCGGTTTTGCTGCCGACGAGCCGATGGAAACCCTGGGTGAAAGCCTGGCGCTCCCGCCCTTCCTCGAAAGCCGGCGGGCGAGCATCGAAGCGGGCCTCAAGCCCCTGGTCTAAACCGCTTCAGTCCACAAGCTCTCCTCCCCGCTGAGGGAGGAGAGCCTATCGGCGCGGCGCGTCATCAGGGCCTTAGCCAAAGCGCAGCGAAGGTGCTAAACCCGGCGCGCATCCCGTAGGGTGCGCCCCCGTTGACCCCCTTCAAAGGCAACTGCCATGCCCGTGCGAAAACTCAATTCCAGCCAGTGGGTGCTCGCGATTTTCATCGGGCTGGCCGTGATCACGGTGGCAGCGACGGTGTTCACCAATCTCGTGCAATGGCGCAACTACGACACGATCGAGGCAGAACAGAACATCGCCCCCGAAGACGCGATCCCCCTGCAAAAGGGCTTCACTGAGCCAACGCCCGCCCCCGCCAACTAGGCGGCAAACACCGCCGGCACCGCTTCCGCGATGAACCCACCGCCCAGTACTTCGGACGTGGCGCTGTCATCGGCGTAGAACACGCAGGCCTGGCCCGGCGAAATGCCATATTCGCCGGCCACCAGCGTCACATAAACCGCGCCATCGCGCATCTGGATCACGGCCGGCTGCGGCCCGCGCGTCGAGCGCACCTTGACCTCGACCGGTGCACCATTGCCGGCAGCAGCTTCGGCCAGCGGCCGCGCCCCCAGCCAGTTCACATCTCGCAACCGCACCGTATGGGTCTTGAGCGCCTCGCGCGGCCCCACAATGACGCGCCCGGTCTTGTGCTCGAGCTTGATCACGTAGAGTGGCTCGGCAGCCGCCACGCCCAGGCCCTTGCGCTGTCCCACCGTGTAATTGACGATCCCGGCATGCCGCCCCAGCACCCGGCCATCGAGATGGACGATCTCGCCTTGCGCCACCGCTTCGGGATGCATCTTGCGGATGATGTCGGCATATTTGCCCTGCGGCACAAAGCAGATGTCCTGCGAATCGTGCTTGTCGGCAATCTCGAGCCCCATTTCGCGCGCGAGCTCGCGCACCGCAGCCTTGCTCATCCCCCCCAGCGGAAAGCGTAAGAAGTCGAGTTGCGCCTGGGTGGTCGCAAACAGGAAATAGGTCTGGTCACGATCGCCATCGACGGGACGGAACAGTTGCCGCCGCCCATCTTCGCCCAGCCGCGACTGCACGTAATGGCCGGTCGCCAGCACATCAGCGCCAAGATCCTTGGCCACTTCCAGCAGGTCGACGAACTTGACCGACTGGTTGCAGGCAATGCACGGCACCGGCGTTTCACCCTGCTGATAGGCATTGGCGAACGGCGCTATCACCGAGCGCTGGAAGCGCTCTTCATAGTCCAGCACGTAATGGGGAATATCGAGTGCCGCCGCCACCCGGCGGGCATCATGGATATCCTGCCCGGCGCAGCACGCGCCTTTACGATGGGTGGCCTCGCCATGATCATAAAGCTGGAGCGTCACCCCAACTACATCATAGCCCTGCCGAGCCAGCAGGCCCGCCACAACCGAGGAATCCACGCCCCCCGACATCGCGACAACAACGCGCGTGCCTTGGGGACGCTTGGCGATATCAAGCGAATTCAGCATCTTTCTTGCATCCGGTTGGGTTCAAGGGCCAGCGGACAACTGTCCCGCGCCTCTTAGCCCTTTCAGCAATGCGCTGCAACGCCGCCCGGCAGTTTTTGCCGCCCGTGCGGCGCAATGCACCCTCCCGGCTCGAGCCATGTCCCTCGAGCCCAAAACACAGCTCTGCGCAAACAAGCACTTAGCCGCCTTGGCTCACTGGCAAGCTCCTTGCATGGCACGGGGCGAGTAGTTGCAGGATTTTTCGGCAAAGTGGCATCCCATCTTACCCTTTCGGTCGCAACCGGTGCAGGCAGCATCACGCGAAGCTTCGGCGCGCCTGCCGATGCCGACGCTTTCGCCAGTCTGCTCGCCGGCGCGAACGCCGGCACCACGCCAAGCACCACCTCTGCCTCGAGCTTCAACCTGAGCTTGGGCAAGGCGCTTGAAATCGGGCTCGAAACTGCGGGCGAAGCCGACATCGAAGCCGAAGATCTTGGGCTGGCTGTGGGAGCCGAAGCCGCCCTCGCTCCGGAGCCGCCGGCCCTGCCCCAGCTGCTCGACAGCCTCGCCAACATCGCCCAAAGCCTCGCTGCCGGCCAGTCTCCCGCAGGCGACGACCTCGGCGCGGCCAGCACCGCTCTCAGCCGGCTCGCCGACCAGCTCGGCATTTCACTGTCCACCCCCGCCCAGCCAGCAACCGGTGGCGAACCGGCCAGTGATTTCGCGCAACAGCTAGCCAATGCCCTTGCCCCGCTGGCCGACCAGCTTCTTGGCAGCGATGCCGCCGAGGGCGGCCCCGAGCTGGGTCAAAAGCTCGCCGCACTACTCGCCGGCCTCAAGCAAGCCGGTCCCGGCCTTGATCAGCAGACCCTTGCCGCCGGCGCCGCCGCGCTCGAAGACGCGTTGGCGAAGCTGACCCGCGCCACCCCGGGCGCCCCTCCCGCCGATCCGGCTGCCCCGGCCGCCAGCACTGCCACGCCCCTCACCCCGACGACCCCAACAGCACCGACGCTCGCGCAGCCCAGCATCGAGCCCGACCCGGCTCTCGGCACCGACAGCCAGCCCACCGCGGAAACCGACGCCAAGCTCGCTCCCGCTGCCGCCGAACCCCCGCTTGATGCTGCCGCGGCCAAAAGCCTGCCCAGCGCGCTCAACCGGGCCGAGGTCGCCGCCGCCGCCCTGCGGCCCGTGCAGCCCGGCTACCAGACCACCCAGCAACAGCTCAACCTGCCCCAGCTCGCCTTTGAGCTGGTGCACCAGGCCAATGCCGGCAATTCCCATTTCCAGATCCGCCTTGATCCGCCCGAGCTCGGCCGCATTGAGGTCAAGCTCGAATTCGATGCAGCGGGGCAGGTCAATGCCCGCCTCATCGTCGACAAGAGCGAAACCCTTGATCTGATGCAGCGCGACCAGCGCGGGCTGGAACGCGCCCTGCAGCAGGCCGGGCTCGATGCCAGCAAGACCAACCTCGAATTCTCCCTCCGGCAAAACCCATCCCCAGGCGACGGGCGCCAGGGCAATGGGCAGGAGCAGGAACGCCGAGGCTCGTTCGGTGGCGGCCCGAGCGGCGGCGATGCCGACCCGCTACCCCTTCCCAGCGTCAATCTTTACCGCGGCAGCCTTGCGGCTGGCGGCGTCAACATCATCGCCTGAGGAACAATCATGGCTGTTAATGGCATATCCGCAACCTCTGCCGCCGGTGCGATCAGCAACTCGCGCAACACCATTGCCGATAATTTCGACACCTTCCTCAACATCCTGACCACCCAGCTCAAGAACCAGAACCCGCTCGAGCCGCTGGATACCAACCAGTTCACCCAGCAACTGGTGCAGTTCACTGGCGTGGAACAGCAGCTCAAGACCAACGACTTCCTTGAAGCCATGATGATGGCCAGCCAAAGCGCCGGCAAAACCGACGCGGTCAACTATATCGGCAAGGAAGTCACCGTCGCCGGCACCTCCTCCGAGCTCAAGGGCGGCAAGGCTCTGTGGGGCTATGTCGCCTCGGGGGCCGTGCAGAACGCCAAGGTGAACATCAAGAACGCCGCCGGCAGCATCGTTTACTCCGAGAACGGCTCGCTTCCCGCGGGCAACGGCCAGTTCGCTTGGGACGGCAAGGGCTCCAACGGGCTAGCTCAACCTGCTGGGTTGTATTCCATCGAGATCACCGGTACCGATCTGAGCGGAAATACGGTCGGCATCACCACGGCGGCGGTCGGGATCGTGAACGCAGTGGACTTTTCGGGCACGGAGCCGCTGCTGACCATCGGCACCTCCAAATACCCCCTTTCCCAGGTCCAGGATGTGCGCACCCCCACGCCGGGCACCTGACCCGTCGCGACACGCTTTGCGTCCCGAATACCTTGATTTTCCTTCTAATTCTTAACCTGTTGTTCGTTTCCCCTTAGCTGAATTTTAAGTCAGCATCGCTACTCTGCCTTCCTATGGTCAGGTTGAGTAGAGAGTAAAATGACCGTACAGATGCGTCCTCGCGTTAAGTACGTTATCGGACCGGACGGAAGTCCGCTCACGATCGCAGATCTTCCCCCCGCCAATACGCGGAGGTGGGTCATTCGGCGAAAAGCCGAAGTTGTTGCTGCGGTGCGCGGTGGTCTGCTCAGCCTCGAAGAGGCCTGCGACCGCTACACACTCAGCGTCGACGAGTTCCTGAACTGGCAGGCTGCCATCGACAAGCATGGACTTGCCGGCCTGCGGACCACCTGGATCCAGCATTACCGCGAGGGCTGATCCGGTCCAAACCGATAACGAGCACCAAAGCCCGCCGGGTCCACCCTGCGGGTTTTTTGTTTTCTTGGCACAAGGCCCGCAACCCGTCCCCCTAGGGCGTCTCCGCCCCCATCCATCTTGCCCCCGCCTCCCGGCCCAGCAACCGTTCATAATACTCTCGCACTGCTGCAAACACGGGCTTGTCCGCCTGCACGCTCATCCAGCGATGCACCGAAAGGCCCAGCGCAATATCGGCAATGCTGAACTCAGCCCCGGCCACAAACGGCGAGCCTTTGGCCAGATGCCCGTCCAGCAACGCCATCTTGGCGCCCCAGGCTCGCAGTGACGCCGCAATCTGCTCGGGATCATCATAGCCGGGCGTCTTGCGGATCAGCGCATTCACGGCATAGCCCCAGGGCGGATTAAGCTCGCTCGCCTGCCAGCCCAGCCATTGCAGCACCCGCGCCCGCTCCTGCAGCCTACCCGGCAGCAAGCGCCCGTCACCTGCCTTTTCCGCCAGATAGATCAGGATCGCATTGCTTTCCCACAGCCCGAATCCATCATCGATCAACACCGGGATCTGCCCATTGGGGTTGAGCGCCAGGAACTCGGGCACCTTGGGATCGCGCAAGGGCAGGCCCCAATCCTCCCGCTCATAGGGGAGTCCCAACTCGCCGGCCGCCCACAAGACCTTGCGCACATTGATGGATGTGACCCGCCCCAGCACTTTCAACACGCTTGCTCTCCCGTCCGGCAATTTTTGCCCGCGCAACCGCTGGGCACCCACAAGTTAAGACAATGTTTACCAAACACTAGGTAATTTTTGCCGGGCGGCAGCTTTCATCGCCGGTGACGTGAACCTCGAGTACCGACTTGAATAACCTGACCCAGCTCATCAACCGCATTGGCCTGCCGCGCCTTGCTGCCATGGCCACCGTAGCGGTGCTGATGTTGGGCTTCTTCGCCTTCCTGATGATGCGCGCCTCAGCCCCCAACCTGGCACCGCTTTACACCGGGCTGACGCTGGAAGATTCGTCCGCGATCACTACCGAACTGCAAACCCTCAATATCCCATTCGAGCTGCGCGGCGAAGGCGATACCATCCTCGTGCCGCGCGAGCAGATCACCAAGCTGCGCATGGATCTCGCCGGGGCCGGGCTCCCCACTCGCGGCCAGGTTGGCTACGAGATCTTCGACGAGCAGAACACGCTTGGCGCCACGAGCTTTGTGCAGAACATCAACAATGTTCGCGCGCTTGAAGGTGAACTCGCCCGCACCATCTCTTCGCTGGCCCGCATCAAGTCCGCCCGGGTTCACCTGGTTCTGCCCGAGCGCGAATTGTTCCGGCGCGAGCGCAAGGATCCTTCCGCCTCGATCGTCCTGTCCGTGCGCGGCGAACTGGCTGCCGGCGAAATCCGCGCCATCCAGCACCTCGTCGCCTCCGCCATCGAGGGTCTCTCGCCGACCCGCGTCTCCATTGTCGATGATGCCGGCACCCTCCTCGCCTCCGGCACCGGTGACAGCGCGCAGGGCGCCCTCGCCGGCGAAGCGGCCGAAAAAACCCTTGGCTACGAAAACCGGCTCCGTACGCGCCTTGAAGACATGCTCGCCAACATCGTTGGCGTTGGCCGTGCCCGCGTCGAAGTTGCGGCCGAGATGGACTTCAACCGCTCCACCACCACTTCGGAGACCTTTGACCCCGAAGGCCAGGTCGTCCGCTCCACCCAGCTGCGCGAGCAGGAGAACCAGTCCGGCGCCAATCAGAACCAGGTGACCATCGCCAACGAGCTGCCCGGCGCTTCCCAAACTGCCGCCGATGGCACGCTCGAGCAGGGCACCACGTCCGAAGAAGTCACCAACTACGAAATCTCCAAGACCACCCAGACTGCCGTCACCGAAGCGGGCAGCATCAAGCGCCTTTCCGTCGCTGTGGTGGTGGATGGCGTTTATGCCGATGATGGCGCGGGCAATCTGACCTACAGCCCCCGTTCGGCTGAAGAGATTGCCCAGGTGCTCACCCTGGTACGCTCGGCCGTGGGTTATTCGGAAAGCCGCGGCGACAGCGTCGACGTGGTCAACATGCAGTTTGCCGAACGGCCCGAGCTCAACCTGCCGGGCACCGACAGCGCCGCGGGTCTCCTCGACTTCACGCGCGACGACCTGATGAATGCAGCCGAAATGGCCGTGACCCTGCTGATCGCCCTGGCCCTCGTGTTCTTCGTGCTGCGCCCCCTGCTCAAGCGCGCCTTGGTCCCTGAACCCCAGCCTCTCGCCCTCCCCTCCGGTGCCGAACTGGGCGCACCCGTCGCGCTGGGCCCCGAAGGTCAGCTCGTGCCCATCGAAGCGCCCGAATCGGTTACCGGCGCGCCCGATTGGATGGCCAATGCCCGCACCTTGGGCGAAAGCCAGCTCCAGACACTCAAGACCGTGGGTAGTCTGGTTCAGGAAAATCCCAAGCAGGCCGCACTTATCGTGCGCGACTGGCTGAGCAGCGCGGCATAACCCATGGCTCTGGTCTCCCAATCCCTCGACACCACCGACGCCATAGGTTCCATGGGCAAGCAGCTGGTGGTCGGCAACGATGCGCCACACCGCTCGCTCAGGGGCGACGAAAAGGCTGCAGCGCTTCTCCTTGCGCTCGGCCCCGATCACGGCAAGCCCATCTTCGATGAGCTCGACGAGGTCGAGATCCGCCAGCTCAGCCGCGCCATGGTGCGCCTCGGCCCCATCACCCAAGCCATGCTGGACGAGTTGATGGTGGAGTTTGTCACCAGCGTGTCGGCCAATGGCTCGCTATCGGGCAACACCGAAACCACCGAGCGCCTGCTGCTGTCCTTCCTCCCCTCCGATCGTGTCAGCTCCATCATGGAGGAAATTCGCGGTCCCGCCGGCCGCAATATGTGGGAAAAGCTCTCCAACGTTCAGGAAGACGTGCTCGCCGCCTATCTCAAGAACGAATATCCCCAAACCATCGCCGTGGTGCTGTCAAAGATCGCGCCTGAGCACGCCAGCAAGGTGCTCGCCGTTCTGCCCGAAGCACTCGCTATGGACGTGATCCAGCGCATGCTCGGGCTTGATCCCGTGCAAAAGGACATTCTCGAAAAGATCGAGAACACGCTGCGCACCGAATTCATGTCGACCCTGTCGCATACCAAGCGCCGCGACAGCCACGAGCAGATGGCCGAGATCTTCAATTCCTTCGACCGCCAGACCGAAGCCCGCTTCATCACCGGCCTCGAGGAAAACAGCCGCGAAGACGCCGAGCGCATCAAGTCACTGATGTTCACCTTCGAGGACCTGGCCAAGCTCGATGCTTCGGCGGCGCAAACTCTGCTGGCGCGCATGGACAAGGCCGAGCTGGCGCTCGCCCTCAAGGGCGCCAACGAAACGATGAAGGAATTTTTCTTCAAGAACATGTCCGCCCGCAGCGGCAAGCTCCTCAAGGATGACATGGAAGCGCTTGGCCCCGTGCGCCTCAAGGATGTCGATGAAGCCCAGGGCCGCATGGTCGCCACAGCCAAGGATTTGGCCGCTCAGGGTGAGATCATCATCCTCAAGGGCAAGTCCGACGAGCAGATGATCGCTTAGCACCATGGCCAGTCACGCTCGCTTCACCTTCGATCTCGACCTCGGCAAGCGCCCCAGTGCTGCCGCGGTCTCACCGCGCGCCGGCATGGCCGAAGACCTTGTGGCCCGCCTGGTCGCCGAAGCGCGCGAAGAAGGCTATGCCGAAGGCTTTGCCGCCGGCGCCCAGAACGCCGCCGCCATGGCCGCGCAAACCATCGCCGCTGCTGCGGCGACCCTGGCTACCCGCAGCGCCGAAATGGCCGCGGCCCTGGACGATGCGACCGCCAATAGCCGCCGCGAAGCGGTGGAACTGGCCGCCAGCATCGGTCGCAAGCTCGCCTTGCAACTCTTGGCCCGCGAACCCACCGCGGAGCTCGAGGGCCTCATCGCCGAATGCATGGCCAATCTCGAAGGCGTGCCGCACCTTGTGATCCGTTGCCACCCCGATATTGCCGATGGCGTGCGCGACATTGCCACCGCCCATATGACCACCTCCGGCTTTAACGGCCGCCTGATCGTCATGGGCGATCCCGAACAGCGCCTGGGCGACGGCCGGCTCGAATGGGTCGATGGCGGCCTCGTGCGCGATCTTGATTCCATTTCCACCGACATCGACCGGCGCATCGCCGCCTATCTCGAGGGCGGCCACCCGCAGATCAGCCATGAGGAACCCCATTCATGAGCGCCCCCAACGACAGCGACAACATGAACTTTGAGGAAATGGCCGCCGCCAGCGGCATGGCTCGTGGTCCCGAAGCTCATCTCGAGCGCACCGCAGCCGACCTCGAAGCCGTCTTCGATGTGCCCGTGCGCATCTCCGTCGTATTAGGCCGCACCAAGATGCCGGTGTCCCAATTGCTGCGCATGGATATCGGCACCGTCATCGAACTCGACCGTCAGGTCGGCGAAGCCGTCGAGATTCTCGTCAATGACCGCCTCGTCGCTCGCGGCGAAATCGTGCTGGTCGAAAACCGGCTCGGTGTCACCATGACCGAAGTCATCAAGCCACAATAAGGGAGCACCGCCATGCGTCTACTCATCGTCGGAGCTCTCGAAGGCCAGCTCAGCACCGCCACCAAGATGGCCATGGATGGCGGCGCCAAGGTCGCCCATGCCCCCTCGGTCGATATTGCCCTCGCGACGCTGCGCGCCGGCCGCGGCGCCGATCTGCTGCTGGTTGACGTGATGATGGACATCGCCCGGCTCATCGGCGGGCTCGAAGCCGAGCGCATCGCCGTGCCCGTTGTTGCCTGTGGCGTGGAAACCAATGCCGCGGCCGCGGTCAACGCCGTCCGTGCCGGCGCCAAGGAATACATCCCCCTGCCCCCCGATGCCGAGCTGATTGCCGCCGTGATCGCCGCCGTCGCTCGGGATTCCTCCGAATTCCTGTTCCGCGACCCCGCCATGGCCCGCATCGTGAAAATGGCGGACCAGATCGCGGGCTCCGACGCTTCCATCCTTATCACCGGCGAGTCCGGCACCGGCAAGGAAGTGATCGCCAAATATGTTCATTCCCGCTCCAAGCGCGCTGGGAAACCCTTCATCTCGGTCAACTGCGCCGCCATCCCTGAGGCGCTCCTTGAAAGCGAGCTCTTTGGTCACGAGAAAGGCGCCTTCACCGGCGCCGTCGCCCGCCGCATCGGCAAGTTCGAGGAAGCCTCGGGCGGCACGCTCCTGCTCGATGAAATCTCCGAAATGGATGTGCGGCTGCAGGCCAAGCTGCTGCGCGCCATTCAAGAGCGCCTGATCGATCGCGTCGGCGGCGGCAAGCCGGTGGCCGTGGATATCCGCATCCTCGCCACCTCCAACCGCAACCTCGCCGACGCCGTGCGGGAAGGCTCCTTCCGCGAAGACCTGCTGTTCCGCCTCAACGTCGTCAATCTCAAGCTCCCCGCCCTGCGGGACCGGCCGGGCGACATCATCGCCCTGTCCGAGCATTTCGTGGCCAAATACAGCAAGGCTAATGGCCTGCCGCCGCGCAGCCTCGCCGAGGATGCGCGCGACGCGCTGGTCCGCGCTCCTTGGCCGGGCAATGTCCGCGAACTCGAAAATACGCTGCATCGCGCCGTGCTGTTGTCCTCGGGTGAAAGCATCACCGCCGACGCCATCGTCCTGCCCGACGGCATGGGCCTGCATGAAGTGGCATCCGCGGGCTCCCTTTCGTCCCAGCTGGCGCAAACCGCCGAAGCCATGTCCCGTGCCCTTGTGGGCCGCACCGTGGCCGATGTGGAGCGCGACCTGATCCTCGACACCCTCGATCACACGCTGGGCAACCGGACCCACGCCGCCAATATCCTTGGCATCTCCATCCGCACTCTGCGCAACAAGCTCAACCAATATTCCGATGAAGGCACTTTGGTGCCCGATCCCGGTGAACGCAGGGCCGTGGCATGATGGGCCCCGTGAGCGCCCTTGCGGGCAAGCCCGAACTCGCCTCGCGCGAGCCGTCGGCCTTGGCGCTGGCCATCATTGCCGCCCTGACCCTTGCTGTCAGCACCGATCAGCTCGGCACGGCGTCGGCGGCAGCCCAGGCCTGGGAAACTGCCCAAGCCTTTCCCGCTGAGCACGACACCATCCCGGACCAGGCCACCGCATGAGCGAGCTGCCCACCCTGCGCACCCGCCCGGCCTTCAAGCTGCCGACTGGCGCGGCCGTGCTCGATACCCTGCGCTCAGGCGATATTGCCCTTGCGACAGGGGTCATGGGCCTCATCGTCATTCTCATCGTGCCTATGCCGCCGCTCCTGCTCGATGGGCTGCTGGCAGTCTCAATCGTCTTTTCCGTGATGATCCTGATGACGGCACTCTTTATCCAGAAGCCGCTGGAATTCTCGTCCTTCCCGACGGTTCTGCTGATCGCCACCATGCTGCGGCTCGGCCTCAACCTTGCCACCACCCGCCTCATCCTGTCGGAAGGTCACACCGGCACCCACGCCGCCGGCCATGTCATCGAAGCCTTCGGCAACTTCGTGATGCGCGGCAATTTTATCATCGGCGTCGTGGTCTTTGCCATTCTGGTGCTGGTCAACTTCATTGTCATTACCAAGGGCTCGGGCCGCATCGCCGAAGTGGCGGCCCGCTTCAGCCTCGACGCTATGCCCGGCAAGCAGATGGCCATTGATGCCGATCTGTCGGCGGGCCTGATCGATGAAGCCACCGCCAAGGTGCGCCGCGCCGAACTCGAAGGCGAAAGCGCCTTTTTCGGCAACATGGACGGCGCCAGCAAATTCGTGCGCGGTGACGCCATTGCCGGCCTCATCATCACCTTCATCAACGTCGTCGCCGGCATGGTGATCGGCATGATGCAGGAAGGCCTTACCGTCCAGGAAGCTGGCAATGTTTATACCCTGCTGACCATCGGCGATGGTCTGGTCTCGCAGATCCCTGCCCTCATCGTGTCCACCGCCGCCGGCATTCTCGTGTCCAAATCTGGCGTCACGGGTTCCGCCGACAAAGCCCTTTCCGCCCAGTTCACCGGCTATCCGCGCGCCCTGGGCATGTCCGCCGCCGTGATGGGGCTCCTGGCCTTTCTGCCTGGCATGCCGGTCATTCCGTTCCTCGCCATCGCCGCGGGCGTCGGCTACTTGGCTTGGCGCTCCGCTGCGACCAAGAGCGAAAAGCAGGCCGATGCCACGCGCCTCGCCGCGCTGGCAAACCCGCCCCAGATCGGTAGCCCCGGCGGCCCCGCTCCTGAAGTGCCGATCACCGATAGCCTCAAGATCGACGAACTCAAGCTTGAGCTCGGCTATGGCCTGCTGTCGCTGGTCAAGGAAGACGAAAACGGCTCCGACCGTCTCACCGAACAGATCAAGGCGCTGCGTCGTCAGCTCGCGACCGAGCTGGGTTTTGTCATGCCGCCCGTGCGCATCCTCGACAACATGCAGCTCGAGCCCAATGACTACAAAGTGCGCATCAAGGAAGTGGAAGCTGGCCACGGCCAGATCTGGGCCAGCCAGCTGATGGTGATGGACCCGATGGGCCGCTCCATCGACCTGCCCGGTCACCACACCACCGAGCCCACTTTCGGTCTGCCCGCCACCTGGATCGAGCCAGCTCTGCGCGACGAGGCCGAACTGCGGGGGCTGTCGATCATCGATCCCTCTACTGTGATCTCCACCCACCTGACCGAAGTGCTCAAGGCCAATGTCGCGGACCTGCTGAGCTACGCCAATGTGCAGTCGCTCCTGTCCGGCCTGCCCAAGGAGCAGCAAAAGCTCGTCGAGGACATCGTCCCCGGACTCATTACCGTTTCGGGCATCCAGCGCGTGCTGCAGACTCTCCTCAACGAGCGCATCTCCATTCGCGACCTCTCGACCATCCTCGAAGGTGTCGCCGAGATCGCCGGCCCGGGTCGGTCCATGCAGATGATCGTCGAGCATGTCCGCTCGCGCCTCGCCCGTCAGCTCTGTGCCGCCAATCTCGGCCCCGATGGCAACCTGCCGCTCCTGACTTTGTCGCCCACCTGGGAGCGCGATTTTGCCGAGGCCATGATCGGCGAAGGCGACAACCGCCACCTCGCCATGGCCCCCTCGCGGCTGCAGCAGTTCATTGGCGCCATTCAAACCGCCTTTGAACGCGCCGCCCAGCAAGGGGAACTGCCAGTGCTGATCACCTCTCCCGGCATCCGCCCCCATGTGCGCTCCATTATCGAGCGTTTCCGCCCGCAAACCGTGGTGATGAGCCAGAACGAGGTGCATCCCCGCATCCGCCTCAAAACCATTGGCAGCGTTTAACCGGCCCCCTCCTCCAGCCTGGGGCAAGTGGTGGAACTGCCCCCCCCGTTAATCATTGAGGCCTGGCATATCTCTGGGGCCTTCCATGAAGCTGTTCAACTGCGACCATTGCGGCAACACCATCTATTTCGAAAATGCCGTTTGCGAAGTATGTGGCCATCAACTTGGCTATATCTCCGGCAAGAACGCCCTGGTCTCCCTGGTGCAGAACGACGGCGGCAACTGGACCTCGCCCGCCTTTTCCGATCAGCCCTATGTCTTCTGCGCCAATGCCCAGCACGGCGCCTGCAACTGGCTGATCGAAGCGGCCCCGGGCGGTGATGTGTTCTGCGCCGCCTGCCGCCACAACGAAACCATTCCCCCCATTGAGGAACCGGTTAATCTCGCGCGCTGGCAAACCATTGAGCGCGCCAAGAAGCGCCTGATCTATTCCCTGCTCGAACTCGGGCTGCCGCTGCAAACGCGCGGGGAAGATCCCCAGCACGGCCTCGCCTTCCGTTTCCTTGCCGACGAACCCGCCGGCACCGCCCCGGTGATGACCGGCCACGAAAACGGCATCATCACCATCGCCCTTGTGGAAGCTGACGACGCTGAGCGCGAAAAGCGCCGCGCCCAGATGGGCGAGCCCTATCGCACCTTGCTGGGCCATTTCCGTCACGAAATCGGCCACCACTATTGGGACCTGTTAGTCGACAACACCCCTGCCATCGAGCCCTTCCGCGCCCTCTTTGGTGACGACCGGGCCGATTATGGCAAGGCGCTGCAAACCTATTACGCCAATGGTGCCCCGCTCGGCTGGCCCCAGACCCATATCTCAGCCTATGCCACCTGCCATCCCTGGGAGGATTTTGCCGAAACCTGGGCCCATTATCTCCACATCACCGATACCGTGGAAATGGCCGCCGCCTTTGGTGTGCACGCCCGCCCCAAGGGCCAGGACGAAAGCCTTGCCGTGGACGCCGATTTCAACCCGTATCGCCAGCAGGATTTCGCCACCATTGCCGATCACTGGGTGCCGCTCGCCCTGCTGCTCAACAATCTCAATCGCGCCATGGGTCACCCCGACGCTTATCCCTTCGTGCTCACCCCCGCCGTGGTCGAAAAGCTCGCCTTCGTGCATGATCTGGTGCATGGCCGCTTTGCGCACTGACGCAGCCAGTTCCCAGCGGGGCCGACATGAGCTATGGCCGTGCTATGCAATCGCCTCTCACCATCCTGCCCGTCCCGGTCTTTTCCACCCTCTGCAACGCCGCCTTCGCGCTGCGGCGCGAAGTTTTCGTCTGGGAGCAAAAGGTGCCCGAGGAAGAAGAGCACGATAGCTATGATCTGACGGCGACCCATCTTGTCGCCGTAGCGGAGGGCGAAGTGGTGGGCACGCTCCGGCTCATTGCCTTGCCCGAACACACCAAGATCGGCCGTGTTGCCGTGCGTCAGCATTGGCGCGGCCGCGGCATCGCCAAGGCGATGATGGCCGAAGCCACCCGCCTGGCTGCCGCCGCGGGACAGCACCGCCTTTATCTGACCGCGCAGTCCGATAAGCTGGGCATGTACGAAAAGCTTGGCTTTGTCGCCTTCGGCCCTGAATTGATGGATGGTGGCATGCCCCATCGGGCCATGCGCAACTACGACCGCGACACCGCCGCCCTCGCCGATTGAGGATCGCGCGCGGCCCGACTATCAGCGCCGCCCACATTCACTCCCCTCCCAACAGCCCCGCGGCCTGTGGGTCCCGCCAGCACCCGGCGCGGCCTCGCCTTAACCCATGTATCGGCCCCAGCGCGGGCTCGGCTTGCGACGCAATGTCGGCAAATCCGGGAACCCCTCGCACACAGCTGCGTTACCACAGCATCAAGGGCCGCACGGTGCGCCACCTCGCAAGTTTAGCACCGCACGGCCCTGTTCATAACAACAATGAACCTATGGAGCCTATAATGATCCGCACCCTTTTGGCCACTACGGCATTCGCAGCACTGATGACTGCAGGCGCCATCGCTCAGGACGCAACTCCGGTACAGAGCACCGACGCACCTGCCAACAACGAAACCACCACGACCACCACCGAAACCGCACCGGCGACCACTTCGGCCCCTACGGCTCCGGCACCGGCTGCCAATGCTCCGGCTCCTGTTGAAGCTGAGCCAGGCGCTGCGGTTGAAACCTTTGAAATGTCGTCTGGCTATGTTGCCGTAGACAGCGACAACCTGGGCTCCCAGCTGATCGACCAGGCCGTTTATTCGTCCGCTGGCGATGACGCCGAGGAAATCGGCAACATCACCGACATCGTGTTCAATCAGGATGGCCAGATCACTGCCGTCGTGATCGGCGTGGGCGGCTTCCTCGGCATTGGCGAAAAGTCCGTGGCCGTTCCCTTCGACGTTCTCGAATTTGTCATCGCTGCTGACAACACCGAACGTTGGGTTGTTCCCACCACGGCTGATGCCCTGACCAGCGCTCCTGAATTCGTCTGGGAAGAAGACGAGCCAGCTGACGCAGAGACCGATACCACCACGGCTCCTGCCGATGGCACCGCTCCTGCTGCCGGTGGCGCCATGGCTCCGGCTGCTCCCACCACCAACTAATCCCCTGTGGATTAGCGCTTCAGGGCCGGCCTTTGGGTCGGCCCTTTCTGTTTGAGCCTCTTTCTGGAGACCGCTATGCTACGACCCCTGACCCTGGCTTCGACGTTCGCGCTCTTGCTCGCAGCTCCGGCCCTCGCGCAGTCCCCCGCTGCAACGCCACGCAGCGGAACGCCAAGTCAGCTTCAGCAAAGTGGCCTTACCCCTCCCACGATCCTGTCGGAGGGATATTCCAGCCGGGGCGAGGACATCCTGGTGACGGTGCTGCTGGGCGAAACGGTTTATGCCGGGCCCGAAGACGACGCCGAACAGATCGGCACCGTCAAGGACATGGTGGTCACTTCAGGCCAAGGCGTTTCTGCCGTAGTGCTCGGCGTAGGCGGCTTTCTGGGCGTCGGCGAGAAAGACGTTGCCGTTGACTTCACCCAGCTCCAGCAGATCGAGCGCGAAGACGGCAGCCGCCGTTGGGTCCTGCCCACCACTGCCGAAGCATTGACCGCGGCACCCGCGTTTATCTGGAGCGAAAGCGAAGCGGCCACCGGTCCCGAGATGACGCCGGACGAAGAACAGGAGCAGATGGTCGATGGCGACCCCAATGCCGCGCCCATCGATCCCGAACTCACCACCGATCAGCCCGATGCGCCCGTCGAAGCAACCGCGCCGCTCGATCGCACCGGCTTCAGCGAAGTCGACCAGTCCGGCCTAACCGCCGATCAGCTGCGCGGTATTGCGGTTTACGGCATCAATGACGAGCAGATTGGCACCATCGGCAATGTCGTCGAAACGCCCGAAGGCGCCATCGATGCCGTGGTTGTCGATGTCGGGGGGTTTCTGGGCCTGGGTGCCAAGCCGGTCGCCGTGGGCTTTGATAATCTGGTGTTTTCCGCCGATACGGCGGGCATGCGCTATCTCTTCATCAACGCCTCGCGCGAACAGCTCGAAGCGCAACCGGCCTTCGACCCCCTCACCTATGCCACCGCCCGCGACGAGCAGCGCATGGTGATCGTGCCCTAGCCCCTCGGGCTAGCGGCGAAACCGCAGCCGGCCGATTTCATCATAGTCGGATTGCTCTTGCTTGAGCTGTTCGACCGCGTCGCGCTGATGCTCGCGCTGCTCCAGCAGCTCGACCTTCTTGAGGTCTTCGAGCGCTTCAGCCAATGCGTCCTGCGCGCTTTCAAGCTTGCCACGCATGTCATTGGCGGAAGCCAGCAGGTTGTCGCGCCGGATCTGGGCGGCCTTGGCGAAGGTCGAATAAGCGAAATGGGCGACATCCGAGATGCCGGTCTTGCTGTGCTCGATCTCGATCTGCTGGTCGAGCTCGCTCGCCATGCGCTCGAAGTCGTTGACCATCATTTCGATCTGCGTCACCTGGCGGCGCTTCTCGTCGACCTGGAACTTCTTGAGCCGAATGAGGCTCTCGCTACGCGATTTCAAGACCTGTACTCCTTACACACCAAGTCAAACCTCCGAGCAGCGGGCCTTTCAGCCCGGTGCACCCGCCTCCGCAACAATGGCCTCGAGCATATGGTAACCCTCGGCAATCGTGGTCGTTTCTTCCCGCTCCTGGCTCAAGAACGCCTCGAGTGCAGGAAAAACGGCGATGGCGCGGTCCACTTTCGGATCTGATCCCTTCCGGTAAGCTCCCAGCCGGATCAGCTCCTCCATGTCCGAATAGATGGACATGAGTTCACGCGCCTTTGCCAGGACCGGCCTGAACGAGGCCGGAACGCACCCTGGCATGGTGCGCGAGATGGACCGGAGCACGTTGACCGCCGGATAACGCCCCCGTTCGGCAATCCCGCGCTCCATTACGATGTGCCCATCAAGAATGCCGCGTACGGCATCCGCTATGGGCTCATTGTGATCATCACCTTCAACCAGAACGGTAAAGAGTCCGGTAACGGAGCCCGTAAAAGCTGTCCCAGGACCCGCACGTTCCAACAATCGTGGCAATTCTGTGAAAACCGTGGGCGGATATCCCTTGGCCGTTGGCGGCTCGCCGATCGCCAGCCCGATCTCGCGCTGTGCCATGGCAAACCGGGTCAGGCTATCCATCATGCACAAGACCCGCTTGCCCTGGTCGCGGAAGAACTCGCTCAGGGCCAGCGTCAGATAAGCTGCCTGCCGCCGCATCAGCGCCGCCTCATCGGACGTGGCAACCACCACCACCGCCTGCTCGATCCCCACCTCCCCCAGATACTCCTGGATGAACTCGTGCACTTCGCGCCCGCGCTCGCCGATCAGCCCGATCACGGCAACATCCACATTGGTGTTGCGCGCCAGCATGCTCATCAGCACCGACTTGCCCACGCCTGAGCCGGCAAAGATCCCCAGCCGCTGCCCCTCGCAGACGGTGGTGAAGGTGTTGAGCGCCCGCACCCCTAGATCAAGCGGCTCGCCCACGCGCACCCGGTCATGGGCCGCCAGGGGTGACTGGCGCAGCGGATAGGCCTGCGCCCCGCGCCCGAGCGGCCCCTTGCCATCGATCGGCTCGCCATTGGCATTGATCACCCGCCCCAGCCAGTCATGGGCAGGAAACACCGCCCCGTCGCTGCGCTGGAACACGGCCTTGCACCCCAGCCGAACCCCGGCGAGTTGCCCGAAAGGCAGGCACAGTGCGTGGCCATCCTTGAACCCGATGATTTCGGCGGCCAGTTGCCCGTCATTGCTGGTTTCGATCTGCACGCGTCCGCCCACCCGCAACTCGCGGACAGGGCCAACAATTTCCACCAGCAGTCCCTGAACGGACTTGACGCGGCCAAAGACCTCAATCTCGTCGATTGCCTCGATGGCTGAAATCAGCGCCTTCATGCCGGATCTCCCGTCGCCTTAACCGCTCCCGAAAACGTGTTCACGTCGGGATGCCGGTGGCTAAAAACTCGAATCAAACAGTAACCCCGCGTTAAGCAAAAAGCTCTATCGCTACCGCAAGGGCCCCTTCATGCGGGATTTTCCGCCACGCGCCCCTGCTCCCCTTGCCATCGCCGCAATGCTTGAATCCGCCGAGTCACTTGGCCGGGCTACTTAAACCATTTTCTTAAGAAAAACGCGGCCACTTTTTCGTTTAGTTTCAGACAGTTAGATATAATTCACCTTACCAGCTTTTGCGTATTGCGTGATGGAATTAAACTTTGTTAACTATTTGGGCTTAGGGTTCAGTCATATCCAGTACGGGTGACGTGGGGCGAGCATTGGCCGCTGGCTTCACTGTTCCAGCAGGAACGAATCACAAGGGGAATATAATGCGGGTACTCCTTATCGAGGACGATAGCGCGACAGCGCAGAGCATCGAGTTGATGCTCAAGTCCGAAAGTTTCAACGTCTACACCACCGATCTGGGTGAGGAAGGCGTCGATCTGGGCAAATTATACGACTACGATATCATCCTGCTCGATCTGAACCTGCCCGACATGAGCGGCTATGAAGTGCTGCGCACCTTGCGCGTGGCCAAGGTGCAGACGCCCATCCTGATCCTTTCGGGTCTGGCCGGCATCGAGGACAAGGTTCGTGGCCTCGGCTTTGGTGCCGATGACTACATGACCAAGCCCTTCCACAAGGACGAGCTCGTGGCCCGCATCCACGCCATTGTCCGCCGCTCCAAGGGCCATGCGCAGTCGGTGATCTCGACGGGTGAACTCACCGTCAATCTCGACACCAAGACCGTGGAAGTGCAATCGCAGCGCGTGCACCTCACCGGCAAGGAATACCAGATGCTGGAGCTGCTTTCGCTCCGCAAGGGTACGACGCTCACCAAGGAAATGTTCCTCAACCACCTCTACGGCGGCATGGACGAGCCCGAGCTCAAGATCATCGACGTCTTCATCTGCAAGCTGCGCAAGAAGCTCAGCGTTGCGACGGGCGGTAAGAACTACATCGAAACCGTCTGGGGCCGCGGCTATGTGCTGCGCGAGCCCGACGAGAACGAGCTTTATTCCGAAAGCGCCTAAGCTTTCCCCTTCCCTTGTGCAAGGCCCGGCGCAGTGATGTGCCGGGCCTTTGCTCTTGCGGAACTCCCCAACCCGGTTATCGTTAGCTCCCAATCAAGGGGGCCCACGACATGGACAGTTCACTCGCGCAGCGTCTTCGCGAACCGCTCGTTCTTACCATTCTCATTATTGCCATTGTCGGCTGGATTGCCTTTTTGGCAACCTGGATCAGCTCGAGCTCAACCAATGGCGACCTGCAAGGCCAGGTGTCCGCGCTGACCGACGAGCGTAGCGCGCTGCAGATGCAGTTGGCGGACCTCGAAACCGCAAGCGGCGATCTCGAGGCGGTCCAGGAGCAAACCACCGCCGCCCAGGCCCAACTGGACGAACTGACCACCCAGCGCGACACCGCTCAGGGCGAACTGGATGGCGTCAGTGCTGAGCTGGCCAGCACCACTGAAACCCTCAATTCCCGCCGGGCTGAAATTGCGGCGATCCAGGAAGAGTTCGCCCAAAGCGATCAGCGCCGCGCCGAAGCAGAAGCCGCCCGCGAAGAAGCGCAGAACCAGGTTACTGCCCTTAACGAGCAGATGACCGCAATTGGCCAGCGGCTTGAACAGGCCCGCGCCCAGGAAGCCGAAACCCGCGCCGCCGTCGCTCAGCTGACCGAGGAAGCCGCTGCGGTGACCAGCCAGCTCGCCCAGGGCGAACAGCAGCTGCAGGCCGCCCGCGGACAGGAAACCGAGATCCAGACCCGCCTGGCCGATATTGCCGCCCAGACCGAGACCAGCGGCACCCAGCTGGCGGACCTGCAGACCCAGATCGCCGATCTCCAGTCCCAGCGCGACCAGCTCTCCAAGGATGTCGCCGGCTACCAGACCCAGCGCGATCAGCTGCAGCCGCAGGTGACGGACTTGACCAATACGCTGGCTGCCCGCGGCAAGGAGCTCTCGGACCTTGAAGCCCAGATCGCCTCGGCCACCGCCCAGCGCGACGCCGCCAATGCCGCCCTGGTGGGTCGCTACGAGGCCAATGCCGAAGGCCCCGCCGGCGGCATTGCCGTGGTGCTCAATGATGACGACAGCTTTACCATGACCGATCGCCACGGCCGCTCGGTATCGGGCCGCTACACCGCTACCGCCGAGGCGCTGACCTTCACCGATGCGACCGGCAATATCGGCTCGGCGACCTTTCCGATGACCTGCCCCATCCAGGGCTCTGGCCCGGCCTTCACCATCGGCGAAGCACCCGATTGCGTCCTTGCCGGCGCAAGCTTCACCCGCACCCCTTAGGCGCGGCTGGCTCGCTCAAGACGGCAAAAGGCCCGGGCGGTTCTCGCCCGGGCCTTTTGCTGTTAGGCGATTTCGGCTGACGGAAGCGCGCGGTCCAGGTCGAACTTGGCTTCCAGCAAGGCCCGGTCAAACGGCTTCATCATATAGTCGCTGGCGCCGGCCTTGAGCGCCATGGCAATAGCGCCAATATCGTTCTCGACCGTGCAATAAACGACGTGCGGCCGCTCGCCTCCGACATAGCCGCGCAGATGCTTGAGGAACTCGAGCCCACCCATGATGGGCATGCTCCAGTCGAGAAGGATCGCGTCGGGCATCTCGAGGCGGCATTTGTCGATAGCCTCCTGCCCGTCCTCGGCCTCCTCGACAATATAGTCCATGTCTTCGAGAATGCGGCGCGCCACTTTGCGCACCACACTCGAGTCATCGACGATCAGGCACGACTTCATGAATGTGTTTCCCCGGCCAAAGGCTCGGAAACAACTATGAATGGCAACTGCCTACGGAATGGTTAGCGCCTCGGGTGCAGCTTCTTCCTGGATGGGCGGCTTGGGCAGCGCACGCAGGTAGAACTTGCCGTCCTCAAGCCCGATGCTGATCTCCATATCGGTCATCCGAGCCAGCAGGCCTGTATAAAAGGGCTGGATGCCGCGCGCATCCACGGCGCCCTCTTCGGGCATGCCCGAGAGCAATCCCGCCGCGCCTGACGGCACGAGCGTCTTTTGCCGCTTCTCGGGATCGCTGTACGAGGTGAACTCAAACACCTCCGCTCCGGCCGGTCCAGTGATACTAGCCGTAACCGTGCCACCGCGCGGCACCGAGCCTGCTGCGATCAGCAGCATGTTCATGAACAGCTTGGCCTTGTGCTTGGGAAGCAGGATCAGCGGCACCTGCCACTCCAGATCGGCCTTCTCGATCTCGAAATAGATCCGCGCCACCCGCTCGCATTCGCGCGTGTCGATATCGGTGCCCGCCGTCGAGGAGGCACCATAAGCCAGGCGCGCAAATTCGAGCTTGGCCCGGCTTTGATTGGCCGCGCTGGCGATCAGGTCGCGGGCGCCTTCAGCCATGTCACCCTGCGTGGGGTCGGCCAGAACCTCAAGCCCGTTGCCAATCGCCCCAATCGGGTTGATCAGGTCGTGACAGACCCGGCTGCACAACATTGCCGCAAGGTCGGTTGCCTTGAGCTCGATGATATCGGCCATGGGTTTTCTCCATCAGGGGCGCGTTCGAATCACTTGCGCCGACCTTAGTGGGGGTTGCGCTTCTGCACTATTGCCAGACCAGAGATTTGGACAAAACCGCCCAATTGGCTTGTGCCTCGCGGGCCGCGGCGTTGGGCGCCAGCAAAAAGGCTTCCCGGCTCGCCGCCGAATAAAACAGATAAAGACGCTGCTTGAAGACCGTGTAGATTGCCGGGTCGCCGTCCGACAAAAAGCCGCGCGCCATGCTCATCGCCGCATGGCCCCCGAACTGGGGTGCATAGATCTGCGGCGCCCGCGCAAAGGCGTCGCGGTTGGCCGCGCTGCTAAACTGCCAGGGTGCCCCGCCCCACTCATATTCGAACTCGCTGCGTCCCGGCACCGGCTGGCTTTCCACGAAATAGGAGACCGGATCCATGCCCCCGAGCGCCAGCCCGGTAAGGGGATCGCTTACCACGGCCGTGTTGATTGACTGGCTCCATGCCGGTGCCGCGCCGCCCCCCAAAAGCGGCAGAACAAAGGCAAGCATGGTTAAGATTTGTTTACGGGTTTGCGTCATCATTGATCCACGGGCCAGCCCTTGTCCAGCGCTGGCCCGACCAACCATGACCGAGAAACTTTAAAGTCTTGCGAAGTCCCGGCTCGCCTGTTTTAGGGGGAACACCATGTTCAAACGCCTGCTTTGCACCCTGACCCTGCTCCTCGCCCTCGCTGGCGCCGCTCCTGCCTTTGCCCAAGGCTCGCTCAGCGACAGCTATTCCGGCGATGAGTTGGTCGACAAGGGCCACCAGTTTTTCGGCTCCGCTGCCCAGGGCCTCGCATCCCTCGTTGAGCGCGCCGTTTCCGAGTTCGGCCTGCCCAACGGCTACATCCTGGGCGAAGACGCTGGCGGCGCGCTGTTTGCCGGCGCCCGTTACGGCGAAGGCCGGCTTTACACCCGCAATGCCGGCGAGTTGCCCCTTTATTGGCAAGGCCCCAGCCTTGGCTTTGACGTTGGCGGCGATGGCTCCAAGGTCATGATGCTGGTCTACAATCTCTCCAGCACCAATGACGTGTTCGGCCGCTTCGCCGGCGTTGATGGCTCCGCCTATGTGGTGGGTGGCTTCGGCATGACGGTGATCAAGTACGGCAACGCCATCATGGTCCCGATCCGCTCGGGCGTGGGCGCGCGGCTGGGCGTTAATATCGGCTATCTCAAGTTCACCCAGCAGCCCACCTGGAACCCTTTCTGATATCAGCGCTTTGGTAGATGCTGCGAGCCGGAGGCGTGCACCCTCCGGCTTTTTCGTGACGTAGACCACCGGAACCGCTAAGCAATGGCCCGACCACTACCCTTTGCGGCGCTTAAGTCAGCTTCCTGTCGACCGCATCTGGACGGCCTGGTTCCGGAGTTCGCACGATGATGATCGAAAACATCATGTATTTCGCCCTCGGCCTGCTGTTTGCCGGGCTCTTGGCCGTGATCATCCTGCCCGCGGTGTGGAAACGCGCTGTCCGCCTCACCAAAAAGCGCATCGAGGCCGCGACCCCCATCACCCTCGCAGAATTCCGTGCCGACAAGGATCAACTGCGCGCCGAATTCGCCCTCCAAACGCGCCGGCTCGAAACCACAATCGAGGGGCTGCGCGCCCGTCTCGCCGAACAGGTGGGCGAATACAATGACCGACGCGCAGAATTTGGCGCCATGCGGGCCGAGCGCGACAGCGCCGTCGACAAGATGACGGAACTCGAAGCCCGCGAAGCGGCATTGCGTGATCGCGTGCTCGAACTCGAGCGCGAAACCACCGATCTTGCCCAGCAACTGCGCATGCGTGAGCGCGACCTTGAAAACCGCACGGCCGAGATCCAGGCGTTGCGCGACGAATACGCGCAGGCCGCGCTCGAGCAGGCCGCCCTGGAAGAAGCCGCGCTCGAAGAGGCCGAAAGCATTGAGATCGCCCAGGCGCGCATTGCCGAAGCCGGCTCCAGCCTGGACGCCATGGCCGGGCAAACCGCCGCCCAGGCCGATGGCACCATGCCCCCGGCGCTTGCAGAAGAGCTCAACCTCGAAGACCAGCTCGGCCAGTTGCATCGTCGCATCAACCATGTGGAAACCACCATCATGGCCGATTGGGAAACCGAGCGGCTCGATGAAACCGCCTTGCGCGCCCAGCTCGACGCCATTGCCGCCGATACCAGCCGCATCGTTTACGCCGCCGATACCGAGCCGCCCCAGCAGCCCCCGCCAGCCGAAGAAAGCCTGTTTGATCGCATCCAGCGCTTTGCCGATGGGCGCGAGGAAACCCCTGCGGCGCCACCACCACCTGGGCCTATTGCCACAGCCAGACGCGGCGGCAGCGTCACCGACCGTATGGCAGCGCTGCGCGAAATCCAGGGGCGCTAAAGCCGGGGCGCACCGTCCGCAACGATCTGCACCGAACTGATATGTTCGCCCGTGCCCCGATCGAACAATGCCAGCACCATCGCCCCATCAAGACGATACAGCACATTGATCGCGCCATCGCCCGTGGTGGCCGAAACCACTTCGGCCCCGGCGGGCACGCTCAGCGTTTGGGCCATGCTGGGCGGCGGTGCGTCGCGCATCACCCGATAGACAATGGCAAAGCCAATCGCCATAAAGCCCAGCAGCAGAATGCCGATGGAGATGCCGAACGACCGGCGCGCCTTTCCCAGCACGGCTTGTGCTTCGGGCGACAAACGCTCGGCATCTTGGCCCACCGGGCCGGTATTTGAAGGATCGCTCATGGAACACCTAACCGCTGACGACTTCGAGGGCGACGAAGTCCAATTCACTATCACTACCGAACAGGCCGGCGGCCGGCTCGATGCCGTTCTGGCCAAGGCACACCCGGCGCTCAGCCGCAGCCGCCTCAAGGACCTGATCCTGGGCGGAGCCGTATCCCTTAACGGCCAGCCGATCAGCGAGCCCAAATATCGCGTAACGGCCGGCGAAACAATCACCCTCCTCGCCCCGCCGCCCGAAGATCCCGAGCCCAAGCCCGAAAACATCCCCCTTGATATCCTCTACGAGGATGATCAGCTGATCGTAGTCAACAAGCCCGTCGGCATGGTGGTCCACCCCGCTCCCGGCAGCCCTTCGGGCACCCTGGTCAACGCGCTAATCTATCATTGCGGCGCGAGCCTGCAGGGCATTGGTGGCGTGCGCCGGCCCGGCATCGTTCATCGCCTCGATCGCGACACCTCAGGGGTCATGGTCGCGGCCAAGACCGATCTGGCCCACCAGCATCTGTCCGCGCAATTTGCCGATCATGGCCGCACCGGTCCGCTCCATCGCGCCTATATCGCCTATGTTTGGGGCTCCACCGAAACGGCCAAGGGCACGATCGAGGCGCCCCTCGGGCGCGACGCCAATAATCGGCTCAAGCAGGCCGTGCGCAAGGATGGCCGCGAAGCCATCACGCATTACATGGTCGAGCAGCGCTTTGGCGGCGATGGCTGGGACATCACCCGCATCCAGTGCCAGCTGGAAACCGGCCGCACCCACCAGATCCGCGTCCACATGGCTCATGTCGGCCACCCCCTGGTTTCCGACACCGTTTATGCCTCGGGCTACGCCACCAAGATCAACCGCCTGCCTCCCGAGGTCGCCGCACCCATCGTTGCGCTAGGCCGGCAGGCCCTCCATGCGGCCGAGCTCGGCTTCGAGCATCCCGTAACCGGAGAGGAAATGTTCTTTGAAGCCCCCCTCCCGCCTGACCTTGTGGCGCTCGAGGAAGCGCTCGAGCCCTATGACAAGGCCTTCGCCCGCTAGGATTTGCGGGGGCCGGTAACCGAGAAGTGCAGGCCGGCCCTCCCCTAATGCCCGCACCACGGGCAACCCTTGCGCTGCCTGCACCGTTCGTCTGCATTCGGCGGCCTTACAATTGCGGCAATACGCCATATATTATGACCTGACTTCTTCCGCCGGGCCGCCAGGACGGCCGAAGATCGATCCGCCCGCCTGTGCGGGGGAATAAGTAAAAGGGGTGCATAAATGGCCCAGACCAATCTGCCTGTCCTTTCTGCCGAAGGAGGCTTGAGCCGCTATCTTCAGGAAATTCGCAAGTTCCCCATGCTGGAACCCGATGAAGAATTCATGCTGGCCAAGCGCTACAAGGAGCACGCCGATCCGGCCGCTGCTCAACGGCTTATTACGTCCCACCTGCGCCTGGTTGCCAAGATCGCCATGGGCTATCGCGGCTATGGCCTGCCCATTGCCGAAGTGATCTCGGAAGGCAATGTCGGGCTCATGCACGCGGTCAAGCGCTTCGAGCCCGACAAGGGCTTCCGACTTGCGACCTATGCGATGTGGTGGATTCGTGCTGCGATCCAGGAATATGTCCTGCGCTCCTGGTCGCTGGTGAAAATCGGCACCACCGCTGCCCAGAAGCGGCTGTTCTTCAACCTGCGCAAGGTGAAGGGCCAGATCGCCGCGCTCGACGATGGCTCGCTCCATCCCGACCAGATCAAGCAGATCGCGACCACCCTCAACGTCACCGAGGATGACGTCGTCTCGATGAATGCGCGCTTGTCGGGCGATGCTTCGCTCAATTCGCCGATGCGCGCCGATGAAGGCTCCTCCGAATGGCAGGACTGGCTCGTCGACGACACGCCCAGCCAGGAAACTGCCCTTGGTGAAAGCGAGGAATATTCCGAACGCATGGGTCTGTTGACCAATGCCATGGATGTTCTCAACGATCGTGAGCGCGCCATCTTCCAGGCTCGCCGCCTGCAGGAAGATCCGCTGACGCTCGAAGAGCTGGCCCAACAATACGATGTCAGCCGCGAGCGCATCCGCCAGATCGAAGTGCGCGCCTTCGAAAAAGTGCAAGACGCCGTTCGCGAAGCTGCCCGCTCCAACGCCGCATAAGGCTGGACCGCCGCAAGCAACCAATGCAGCCCTCGGTTTCCCCCGAGGGCTTTTTTACGCCTGCGAGCCCGCCGCCGATGCCAACCTGGCCTTGAGCCCGGGGCCCATCGAGCCTCCGGCATACTCATGCCCCCCAAAAGCCCTTACCCCCCGGAAGTGCGGAATGAGCGGGAATGTGCCGGAGCCCTCATGGTGAGGTGCGCAGCGTAGCGCAGCCTCGAACCACGAGGGCGGCCATCACCACCCCACAAACTTATCCCCGCCCCCGAAAACCTCAGGCACAATCCCCCTTGTTCCCGGGCAAGCTGCGCGGTCGCGACGAACGGTCGGTGCGGGGATATCGGATGGGCTTGGGGTCGCCCAAGCTCCTTCGGGACGAGGATGATCCGGGACCGATTTCATCCCCCGGTCCATGAAGCCCCAGGGCTTCTGGCGTTTGGCACGGGTCTAGCCACGGACGGTCCTCACCGAAGAGTCTCCGATAGAGCATGGGGCGAAGCTTGCTTCACCTTCTACCCTTTTGCCGGACGACCGGCACCGAGGCGACCTTCGCCCCATGTCGCAGCACCAACCGCAGGGTCATCAGACCCGGGCGGGATTTTGGCACGCCTGGACGAGATCCCACAGCCGAGCCTTGGGCAGGATCAGCAGCCAGGGCACGGGATCGACCGGCACAATCTCGATCCGCCCGCCCAGGGCCGCATTTGAGGTGCCGATCAGCCCGCCCGGCGCCAGCTGCAGGCCATCCATCGGATACAAGAGCCCCTCCGAGCGCTCGAACCCGATCGGCACCAGCGGATGGATCGACACCCGCTCCCCGGCCGCCGCGTCAAAGGCAATCCGCCCCACCACCGCCAGCGCCACATCGATCTCGTCCACCAGCAGCAAGTGCCGCTCGGGGGCATATTGCAGCACTGCGCTCAGTGCCGCGAGCGTATGGTCGAGCCGCTTGCCGGTCATGCCCAACGCCAGCGTCACCGGCGCCTGCGTCGAGCGCAGTGCCTTCTGGAAATCGGTGGTCACTTGCTCGGGCAGGTGAAACACGCGGGTGCGCCGCTCCCAGTCGGCGCGATCCTGCAGCGAATCGAGATCCCCGATGATCGCCGCAGGCACCAGCCCTACCGCCCCGATCGCATCCGCCCCGCCATCGGCCCCGATCAGCGTCACTCCCGCTGCCGCGAGGTCACGCAGGGTTTGGCTCTCCACCGCCCCGCCGCCCACAATGGCGATCGGTCCGGCAAAGCGCAGGGGCGCGTCGGCAGCTGGGCTGAAATTCTCTTGCACTTGGGGGGCGCTCTTATAAGATCATGGCGTCTCGCTGGGGTGTTCCGGGTCAAGCCGGAGCTGAGAATTACCCATTGAACCTGAACCAGGTCATGCTGGCGGAGGAAGTTCGAGATGGCAAGGGCATCTCGTGCCCGCCATTGACACCCATCCCTTCACTCATGGCCGCACACCAATGAAGGGATGACCATCTTGGTCCACACCACTCACCTGGCGCTTGCGGTCCTTTTCGGACTGGCCGCCTCGCCCGCCTTGGCCCAAACCGCACCGGCGCTCACCATCTATACCTATGATGGCTTTGCCGCCGAATGGGGCCCCGGCCCCCAGCTCGCCGAAGGCTTTGAAGCCCAATGCGCCGGCTGCACTGTCGAGTTCATCGCCGCCGATTCCTCCATCGGCGCCCTGCGCCGCGTCCAGCTTGAAGGCGCCACCACCCCGGCCGACCTCATCGTCGGTCTCGACGTCGCCACCGCCGGGGAAGCCCGCGCCACCGGCCTCTTTGCCGATCACACTCTGGAGCTGGGCGATCTCGCCCTCCCCGAGCCCTGGACCGATCCGCAATTCGTGCCGGTCGACTACGCCCATTTCGCCTTTGTCTACGATACCGACCGCACCGCCACCCCGCCCGCCTCCTTCGAGGAGTTGATCGCGCTCCCCGACGATCTCAAGATCGTCATCCAGGACCCGCGCTCGGCCACCCCCGGCCTTGGTCTCGTGCTCTGGATCAAGGCCGCCTATGGCGACCGTGCCCCCGAAATCTGGGCCGGCGTCAAGCCCCATATCCTCGCCGTCACCCGCGACTGGTCGGAAAGCTATAATCTCTTCCTGACCGGGGAAGCCGATATGGCGCTCTCCTACACCACCTCGCCCGCCTACCACATCGTCGATGAAGACGATCACACCATCAAGGCCGCGCTCTTCGATGAGGGCCATATCGTGCAGGTCGAGATTGCCGGCATGCTTGCCTCCACGGACCAGCCCGAGCTCGCCCGTCAGTTCCTGGCCTATCTCGCTTCCCCCGCCGCCCAGGCGATAATCCCCACCACCAACTGGATGTTCCCCGTGGTTGACCTGGGTGCCGACCTTAACCCGGCCTTTGGCACCCTCCCGCAACCCGCGAAAACCCTGACGATCAGCGACACCGACCTCGAAGCCAACCGCGCCGCCTGGATCGACGAAATGCTCGCCGCCATCCAGTAGGAATCAGGACAGCCACAAGCTTCGAACCCCTCAGTGTGCCTCCCCTCCCCCTTGAGCGGAGGCACACTGAGGGGGGCGATCAAGGGAACACAGTCCCTGATAGCCACACAACGACTCTCCGCCATCCCAGCGCCATCAGCCGACGTCCCCTCCCCCTTGAGGGGAGGGACAGGGTGGGGGATCAGGCCCATCAACCCGCTCCAAGGCTAGCGCCAACCACCGGACCATGACCCTCCCACCCCGCCCCTTGCGCATCGCCACCGCTTGCCTCCTCGCGCTTGCCATCGCCGGGCTGATTGCTCTCGTCCTCTGGTCCATTCTCGCCGCCGCCACCGATGCCGCCGCCACCAGCCGCATCGATATTGCCCACCTCCTGCGCATGACCTCGATCCAGGCCGGGCTCACCACCGTGCTTTCCTTGCTGGTCGGCACGGCATTGGCCTGGTCGCTCAATCGTCTGCGCTTCCCCGGACGCGATCTCCTCGTCGCCTTCTTTGCCTCCGCCATCGTCACCCCCGGCATGGTCGTGGCCTTCGGGCTCCTCGCCATCTGGGGCCGCAACGGCTGGATTAATCGCGCTGCCGAAGCCGTGCTCGGCTTCCCCTTGGGCAATCCTGCCTACGGGCTCGGGGGCATTCTCTTTGCCCATGTCATTCTCGATGGTGCCTTTGCCGCGCGCATCATCCTCGCCCGTCTCGACGCCATTCCCGCCGCCCGCCTCAAGACCGGCCAGTCCCTGGCCCTCTCCGCCTGGCAGCGCTTCACCCTCATCGATTGGCCCGCCCTGCGCGGCACCCTGCCGGGGCTCGGGGCCATCATATTTCTCCTCGCCTTCACCAGCTTCCCTATAGTGCTGCTGCTGGGCGGTGGCCCGGCCAACCAGACGCTGGAGGTCGCCATCTACGCCGCTGTCCGCCAGGATTTCGATCTCGTCGGCGCCGTGCGCCTCGCCCTGACGCAAATCGCGGTTTGCTCGGTGGTGATCCTCGCCGCCTCGGCTTTGGCCCCCGTGCCCACCGCCTTTGGTTCTTCCCCCGCCACGACCTGGCGCGACGGGCCCGCCAGCCGCCTGCTGCAATGGCTGATACTCGCCACTGCAACCCTCTGCTTCGGTCTGCCCCTGCTCTCCGTGCTGATAGATGGCCTCGCCGCCGGTCTCGGCAGCCTCCTGGCCCAGCCGAGCTTCTGGTGGTCGCTCCTCACCAGCCTCCTTATCGGCAGCGCCTCCGCACTCCTCACCCTGCTTCTGGCGCTTGCCCTCGCCCTTGGCCGCGGCGCCACCGGCAGCCCGCCGCTGCGCACGCTCCTGGGCATCCCGGCCTATGCCTATCTCGCCGTGCCCGCCGTGGTGCTGTCGCTGGGCTTCTTCCTGCTGGTACGCGACCTGGGCCTTGCGCCGGCCGCCGCCGCGCCCGCTGTCGTCATCCTTGCTAATAGCCTCCTCGCCCTGCCCTTTGCCATGGCAACGCTTGCGCCGCCGCTCGAAGCCATTGCGAAAACCCGCGGCAAGCTCATCCGCTCGCTCGGGCTGGGCGGCTGGCGTCAGTTCTTCCTCGTGGAACTGCCCCTTATCGGCAAGGATCTGGGCGTCATGCTCGCCCTCGCCTTTTGCTTTTCGCTAGGGGATCTGGGCGTCATCGCCCTATTCGGCACGCAAGATTTCCAAACCTTGCCGCTGCTGATGTTCCGCTCGCTCGGCGCCTATCGCAACAATGATGCAGGGGCCATTGCCGCCATTCTCCTCATCGGCACCATCATTGCCTTTGTTGGCCTGCCTCGCCTTGCCGAAAGGATCGCCCGTGCTGCGCGTTGACGAGCTTTGTTTTGCTTATCCCAACACGGCCGAGCCCTATCGTTTTTCCCTCGCCGCTGCGCCCGGCGAGATCACCGCCGTGTCGGGCGCCAGCGGTTCGGGCAAGTCCACCCTGCTTGATCTCCTCGCTGGCTTTCTCACGCCGACCTCGGGCAGCATCGTGCTCGATGGCCAGCAACTCGTGCCCCTGCCACCCGAGCAGCGCCCGGTATCGCTTCTGTTGCAAAGCGAAAGCCTCTTCGAGCACTTGAGCGCCGGCCGCAACATCGCCCTCGGCCTGCCCGCCCGTACGCCAAAAGCAAGCGTCCACCAGCAGGTCGAAGCCGCTCTCGCCGAAGTTGGTTTGTCCGGCATTGGCGCCCAACCGGCCGCGACCCTTTCGGGCGGGCAAAAGCAGCGCGTCGCCCTCGCTCGCACCCTGCTGCGCGCCCGTTCGGTTTTGCTGCTCGATGAGCCTTTCTCAGCCCTCGACGATCAAACCCGCGCCGTGATCCGCGATCTGGTGAAGACGCTGACGGTCCGGCATGGCTGGCACACCATCCTCGTCAGCCACCACAATGATGATATCCTCGCCCTCGCCAGCCGGCGCTATCATCTGGCGGACCGAAAGCTGGTGGCGGACTAAGCTGCCACGGCGAGGAGGCGCTTTATTCATCCGCCGGCAGCAAATGCGGGTTCCAGACCACCTCCCAGAGATGCCCGTCAGGGTCGCGGAAATACCCGGCATAGCCGCCCCAGAACGTGTCTTGCGCGGGCTTGATGATCGCGGCGCCCGCGCCCTCGGCGTTCGCCATGATCGCGTCGACCTCGCCGCGTTCCCTTACATTGTGCCCCAGCGTCATGGCAGTGGACGACACCGGCTCCCGGGCAAGGCCCGTGTCGAACGCAATATCGTCCTGCGCCCAGATCGCGAGCTTCACTCCGCCCGCCAGATCAAAGAACGCGACGGCGCCGTGCTCGTACTCCTGCCCGACAATGCCTTGCGTCGGCAGGCCCAGCCCATCACGATAAAAGCGCAGCGCCCGCTCGAGATCGCCAACGCCTAGAGTGATAACGGAAATCCGTGGTTTCATGTCCATGCCCTTTCGATCGGCGCCCGCCCGATGCTGGCGCCGTGATCGTCATGGGCCGCTGCAGTAGCGGAAGGACCCGCAAGCGGGGCCGGGCCAACCTTCCCGAACTAACCTGTTTTAGACACGCCAAGGCTAAGCCAGCCCCGCCGGAGCGTCAATCCGCGAGGCCTCTGTCCGGCCAAACGCGGATGCAAAAAGGGGGGCTAATTGCCCCCCTGTCCCCAAGCCGCAAAGACCTTGTCGAACAGCGCCTGCGCTTGCTCATCCTTTTCAAGGGTGATGATCGCATTGCGCCCGGTGCCATACACCACTGCCAGATCCATCCACTTTCGGCTGCGCAGCAGGTCCTGGTTGGTGTTGGCATCCTGCTCGGCCGCACTCAGCGCAAACAGGTAGGAATTACCCACGACGCGGGCCGAAGCCCCCACCAGCGGCGTTCCGGGCACCAGTTCCTGGTCCTTGAGCAACACGCCCGGCAGCCCCGCAATCGTGCCGCCGATAAAGGTGTCGCTCACATCGAAATCCACCTCCATGAGGTGGCTCGCGGGCAGGCTCGGATCGGAATTCTTGCGAATGGTCATCTCGACCCCGAGATTGCGCGCCGGAATATTGGCCTGGCCGATCAGCGTGGGCTGGCCGATCTCGTCGACCCCCTCGCGCCACTCGATCGTGCCCGAGAACGGTACCGCACCGGTGCGGCCATCCTGCGAGGCTTCCAGCAGCAGCGACTGGCTGCCCGACAGCACGGCCGGATCGACCGATGCCGCCGGATCATTGAGCGCCACGGCAGCATTAGGGTCTTCCCCGGGCAGCCGCTCCTCGCTCTTGTCGTCCACACCACCACCCGGTTCGGGCAAGCTGGTCTGCGTCCCGTCGGGCACCACCGGCTCTGGCGTGGGCTCCAGCCGATCCTCGGTTTCCAGTGCCTCGAGCGCCGTAGTCGGCTCGGCCGCTGTCTGGGTCGCCGTATTGCCCGGCACTGCGGGCTGGTCGGTCGCGGCAATGTCCCCATTGGGCGGCACCGGATCGAGCGTCGGGGTCGTAAGATCAGGTTCTGGCTCGGGCGCTTCGGCAACCGCCGTGCTGGCCTGCCCGAACATCTGGTTGAGGTCCACATAGCCTTCGCGCCAGGCCCAAAAGCCGGCGCCACCCACGCCAACCAGAAGCACTGCAAAAACGATCAGGAAAATGCTCAGGCCCGTTCCGCTGCGCGGCTCGCTCACTGGCACGAAGTTGTCGGAATTGTCCTCGCCTGCCCCGCCCGGCAATTCCGCGCGCTCGGGCATGGCAAACATATTGGGCACCGCCGGCCGGGCCGGGCCCACAGCCACCGGCTCCGTGGACTCTGCCGGAGTAGCCTGGCTTTCGCCCCGCGCTTCGCGATCCAGCGTCTCGATCGCCCGCTCGATAGCGCCCTCGGCTTCGCTGGTGTCGGGCTGCGCCGCCTCAACTTCGACTTCGCGCACACTCGACAGTGCCGCTTCAACGGGGCTTGGTCCCATGCTGCTGGCGGGTTCGGTGCGGCGGGCGAAATTGAGCAACGCTCCCCGGCGGGCACCCTCCTCAGCGGCAGGCTTGTCGTCGGCAAACGAATCCGGCTGGTCCTGAGGCTCCTGCACCGGCGCATGGAGCGGCGCGTCGCTGGGCAACTCGCTCGCGCCTGCCGTTTCCGCCTCGGCCTTGCGCGCTCCCTTGGCTCGCCCGAAAGACGGCAACCAACGCGCCCGTGGCTTACTGATCTTCTCGACGGACTCAGGCTCGCTCTCGGCCACTGGCGTAACCACCGCCTGGGCCTCGTTTTCGTTTGGAACCGCCACGGGCACGTCGACCGGGCCCTCCTCGCGCACCAACTCTGCCCCGCTCGCTTCGGCGGCATCGGCGATGATGTCTTCGATCGAGGTGCCGGAGCGCGCTGGGCTATCCCCTTGCGCCTGGGGGTAGGCGGGCTGTACCGGCTCGAACGCGGGATAGTTTGGTTGTGCCGGCTCAAAGCGCGGCCTCAGCTCGAACCGGGGTTGCGGTTCGGGCTCAGGTTCGGGTTCCGGCTCAGGCTGGGGTTCCGGTTCCGGCTCCGGCTCGGGCGCTGCTACCGGCGGCTCGACCGGTTGCGCCATCGGCCGTCCAAACACCGAACCACGCCGCAGCGAAATTACGGCTTCGCTGGCTTCCTGCTCAACCTGCCGGATACAATCTTCCAGCTGCAGCCGATGCTGCGTTATGTCGCGCGCCGGCAGCGGTGGCTGAATGGCCCGCAACTGGCCCACAAGTGCCGAACGCGCCTTTTCGTAAACCGCACGGCGAGCCGCGCCGTTATTCTCGGGCAATGCCGAGATGGCCCGGCGCAGCAGCTCCTTGTAGTCGGCCATAGCTTACTTGGTACTCACAATTGCCGCAGGTGTTGTATCAAAAACACTCAATCTTGGAACGGGTCAACCACAAGGATAGTATCGGCGCGCTCGGGGCTCGTCGACAACATGGCAACCGGCGCCCCGATCAGTTCCTCGATATAGCGCACATACTTGACCGCCTGGGCCGGCAGCTCAGACCAGCTGCGCGCCCCGGCTGTGGTTTGCGACCATCCTTCGAGGGTTTCGTAGATGGGCGTAACCCGCGCCTGTGCCTCCATCAAGGCAGGCAAGTAATCGATCCGTGATCCATCCAGCTCATAGCCGACGCAGATCTTGATTTCCTTCAGCCCGTCCAGCACGTCCAGCTTGGTCAGTGCAATGCCCGAAATGCCGGAAGTCTTGACGGTCTGGCGCACCAGCACGGCATCGAACCAGCCGCAGCGACGCGCCCGGCCGGTATTGACGCCGACCTCGCGCCCGACCGTGGCCAGATGCTCGCCGATCTCGTCATCCAGCTCGCAAGGGAACGGGCCCTCGCCGACGCGGGTCGTATAAGCCTTGGTGATTCCCAGCACATAGCCGATTGCCGTTGGCCCCAGCCCGGAACCGGCCGCAGCCTGCCCTGCCACAGTGTTGGACGAGGTCACGAAGGGATAAGTGCCGTGGTCATTATCGAGCAGCGCACCCTGCGCTCCCTCAAACAGAATGCGTGCGCCAGCTTTGCGCTTTTCGTCGAGCACCTGCCAGACCTGGTCCATGAAGGGCAGGATCTGGTCGGCTACCGAGATCAGCTCCTGCCGGATCGTTTCGGCCTCGATCTCGGGCAGACCCATGCCGCGGCGCAGCGCATTGTGGTGCGTCAGCAGTCGCTCGATCTTGGGCATCAGCGTTTCGGGCTGGCTCAAATCGATCAGCCTGATCGCCCGACGACCCACCTTGTCCTCATAGGCCGGGCCGATGCCACGCTTGGTGGTACCGATCTTGAGCCCGGACGTGCTGTCTTCGCGGATGGCGTCGAGTTCGCGATGTAGCGACAGGATTAGCGGCGCGTTGTCGGCAATGCGCAGCACATCGGGAGTGATCGTGACGCCTTGCGCCCGCAGCTTGGCCATCTCGGCCACAAAATGGTGGGGATCCACCACCACCCCGTTGCCGATCACCGACAGCTTGCCCTGCACCAGGCCAGATGGCAGCAGCGCCAGCTTGTAGCTGACGCCATCGATCACCAGCGTATGGCCGGCATTGTGGCCGCCATGATAGCGCACCACCACATCGGCACGCTCGGAGAGCCAGTCCACGATCTTGCCCTTGCCCTCGTCGCCCCACTGCGAGCCGACGACAACCACATTCGCCATGAAAACTTCACTCCACCAATCATGCCGGCGCGGGGGCGACCCAAACCCGGGGGCCCGCGCAACTGTCCGGCGCCGGGTTTGACCATACCCGAATACCTGCTAAGTCCGATTGTCCTTACATCACCGAGCGCCGATGACAAAGCCGCCAATAACCCAAAGTCGCGGCATTTCCGCCCGCCTGCTGGACCGCCCCTATCTGCTGCTGGTTCTGACCACCATGTTTTGGGGCGGCAATGTCATCGCCGGCAAGCTTGCCGTCGGACATATCGACCCCTTCACCCTCACCGTGCTGCGCTGGGGCGGCGCCCTGCTGCTGATTCTGCCCTTCGCCCGAACGTCGCTTGAACGCGACTGGCCCGTGATCAAATCGCGCTGGCCCCTCTACTTATTCTACGGCGCGGTTGGCTATGTTACATTCAATATCCTGGTCTATATGGCCTCCTACCATGCGAGCGGCATCAACATTGCCCTCGAGCAGGTGACCATCAACCTTTTCGTCATGCTAGCGAACTTCGCGCTCTTCCGCACCCGGGTGCGGCCGCTGCAGATTCTGGGCGCGGTGCTGACCATTCTTGGCGTGCTGGTTACTGCCACCCATGGCGAGGTCGGCCGGCTCCTCGCACTCGACATCGGCTTTGGCGACAGTCTGGTCCTGCTCGCCTGCGCCGCTTACGCCGCTTACTCGGTGTCGCTGCGCTACAAGCCCCCCACTGGATGGATCAGCTTTCTCGTGGCGACCTGTACCGGTGCCTTTGTCGCCGCCATCGCCTACCAGATCGGGTTGGGCGGTGGCATGGGTGCGCTTTTTGCCGCCCTTCCAGCCGTCACGCCTCAGGGCTGGCTCATCGCCCTTTACACCATGGTGCTGCCCTCGATCGTTTCGCAGATGTTCTATGTGCGCGGCGTCGAGTTGATCGGCGCGAACCGTGCCAGCCTCTTTATTAACCTGATCCCCATCTTTGCCGCCACCTTTGCCGTGCTGGTGCTGGGCGAGCGGCTCGAACTCTACCACATGGCTGCCGCAGCCCTCGTCATCGTCGGCATTGCGCTGGCCGAATGGGGCGCCCTGCGCGCCTTGCGCTAGCACCAACAAAAAAGGCGGGACACGCTGCCCCGCCTTTCAAATCGTAGAACCCTTGGCTCTTAGAACCGCAGTGCCTTGGCCTGCTTGACGCCTTCGAGTTGGGCGATCTCCGCCAGCTGCGGCTCGGACAGCGTGCCATCGATCGAAACCAGCGCAATGGCATCGGCGCCCGGATCGGTACGGCCCAGGTTGAAGTTGGCGATGTTGATGCCAAGCTTGCCCAGCAGCGTGCCCAGCCGGCCGATATGGCCCGGCTTGTCCTCATTGGTCACATAAAGCATGGACGGGGTCAGTTCCGCTTCCATGTTGATGCCCTTGACCTGGATCACCCGCGGCTTGCCATTGGCGAATACGGTGCCTGCAAGGCTGCGTTCCTGCTTTTCGGTCGCGACCGTCAGCCGGATATAGTTCTCATAGGCGCCCTGCTGCTCGCGGGTCGTCACCTGCACGGCAATGCCGCGATCCTTGGCGATCTGCGGGGCCGAAACCATGTTGACCTCGCCCATCATTGGCTTGAGCACGCCATTGAGTGCCGCCGCCACCATCGGCCGCGTATTCATAGCAGCCACATCGCCTTCGAACTCGATGGTGATCGACTTGATCGCGGTTTCCGTCAGCTGCCCGGCAAACGAGCCCAGCACTTCGGCCAGCTTGATGAACGGGGTCAGCCGCGGCGCTTCCTCGGCCGAGATCGAAGGGAAGTTGAGCGCATTGGTGATTTCGCCGGTCATCAGATAGGCCGAAATCTGCTCGGCCACCTGCAGCGCTACATTCTCCTGCGCTTCGGTGGTCGATGCACCCAAATGGGGCGTGCAGATCACATTGGGCAGCTCGAACAGCGGATTGTTCTGCGCCGGCTCCTCCAGGAACACGTCGAGCGCTGCGCCGGCCACCTGGCCGGACTTCAGCGCATCATAAAGCGCGGTTTCATCGATGAGACCGCCACGGGCGCAGTTGATGATCCGCACGCCCTTCTTGGTCTTGGCCAGCGTCTCGGCATTGAGAATGTTGCGGGTGGCTTCGATCAGCGGCGTGTGCAGTGTGATGAAGTCGGCGCGCGCCAGCAAGTCGTCCAGCTCGACCTTTTCGACGCCCATATCCTGCGCCCGCTCGGGGGTTAGGAACGGATCATAGGCGATGACCTTCATCTTGAGGCCCTGCGCCCGATCGGCAACGATCGAGCCGATATTGCCCGCCCCGATCAGGCCAAGAGTCTTGTTGGTGACCTCAACGCCCATGAAGCGGTTCTTTTCCCACTTGGAAGCGCGGGTGGACGCGTCAGCCTCGGGCAACTGGCGGGCGAGCGCCATCATCATGGCAATGGCGTGCTCGGCGGTGGTGATCGAGTTCCCAAAGGGCGTGTTCATCACGATGATGCCCTTCTTGGTCGCAGCCGGGATGTCGACATTGTCGACCCCGATGCCAGCCCGCCCGATCACCTTGAGGTTGGTGGCGGCGGCGATGACCTTCTCGGTGACCTTGGTGGCCGAACGGATGGCGAGGCCATCATATTGCCCGATCACCTCGAGCAGCTTTTCCTTGTCCTTGCCCAGATCGGGCAAATAGTCGACCTCGACGCCGTTATCCTTGAAGATTTGCACGGCTGTAGGGCTGAGTTTGTCGGAAACGAGAACCTTGGGCATTTTTGTAGTCCTGAATGGGGTGCGGCCAGCGGCCGGCAAAAAACTGATCGACCCGCCCGTCCCCAGCCTGAACTTGTCCGGCACCGGCCTGTGAGCCGGGTCTTCCCTCCCCTTTGAGGGGAGGGATCGAGGGAGGGGTCGCGCTATTGAGCGACTAAGCCGCGGCGGCCTTGAGCGCGTTGAGCTCTTCGGCAAAGGCCCAATCGAGCCAGGGCGTCAGTGCCCGCAGGTTCTCGGCATTGATGGTCGAGCCGGCCCAGATACGCAGACCCGAGGGAGCGTCCTTGTAAGCGCCGATGTCATAAGCCGCGCCAATCTTGTCGAGCCGCGCGACAAGGGCCTTGGCAAACGCCGCCTGCCCCGCATCGTCGAGCGCCGTAACCGCCGGATCGACGATGGAGAAACACACCGAAGTGTTGGAGCGCGTCGCTTCATCCTTGGCGAGGAACTCGACCCAGGGGGTCTTGGCCACCCAATCGGCCAGCACGGTATAGTTGGCATCGGCCCGGGCTTGCATGGCCTTGAGCCCACCCTGGGCGAGACCCCATTCCATCGCGTCGATCGCGTCCTCGATGCACAGCATCGAGGGCGTATTGATGGTGGCAGCCTCAAAGATCTCGCCGATCAGCTTGCCGTTCTTGGTCAGACGGAAGATCTTGGGCAGCGGGCGCTCGGGCTTGAAGCTCTCGAGTCGCTCGACGGCGCGCGGCGACAGGATCAGCACGCCATGCGCACCCTCACCGCCCAGCGCCTTCTGCCAGGAAAAGGTCACCACATCGAGCTTGGCGAAATCGAGCTTCTGGGCAAAGGCCGCCGAAGTGGCGTCGCAGATGGTCAGGCCTTCACGGTCCGCGGCGATCCAGTCGCCATCAGGCACCCGCACACCCGAAGTCGTGCCATTCCAGGTGAAAACCACGTCACGGGCGAAATCCACCTGCCCAAGGTCGGGCAGCTCGCCATAAGGCGCCTTGATGATCCGCACATCTTCGAGCTTGAGCTGCTTGGACACGTCAGTGACCCAGCCCTCGCCAAAGCTTTCCCAGGCGAGCATGTCGACGCCGCGCGCGCCCAGCATCGACCACATTGCCATCTCTACGGCGCCGGTATCGGAAGCCGGCACGATGCCGATGCGGTAGTCGGCGGGGACTTCCAGCAGTTCGCGGGTCAGATCGATCGCGCGCTGGATGCGCGCCTTGCCGGGCTTGGAGCGGTGCGAGCGGCCCACCAGCGCATTGGCCAGCGCTTCAACCGTCCATCCCGGACGCTTGGCACAGGGGCCCGACGAAAAATTCGGATTAGCCGGTTTCACCGCCGGCGCGGTCAGGGGCATTGCAGCCATCTTCAGCGACCCTCCCAGGTCTATGCGTCTTGCGTTAGGGCAAGATGTCCTGAGGCCGCAGATATGCCTGATACCGCTCCGCGTCAATGCCGTTTTGGGAAAAGTGCTGTTCGGGAACCATGTCGAATTCAGCTACGGCCCACCATCGAGTGATCTTGTTCGGTTCAAAGCGCCGCAGGTTGCGCTCTGGTCTTGCATGCAGGCCTGCACTGGCAGTAAGGCGTGGCTAGTTTTTGCAGTCCCTCGCCCTGCTCCAACGGCAAGCCGAGCGAGAGACAACTGGGCAGGGCGCGTCGCCTTGCGCATTTTGGATTCGATCATGACCCAGACTTCCGCGGCTGCTTCCCCTCAACCAGCCAATTCGCGCTCCCGCGTTCTGCTCGCGAGTCTGGTCGGCACCACGATCGAGTTCTACGACTTCTACGTCTACGCGACGGCGGCCGTTCTGGTGTTCCCGCACCTGTTCTTTCCTGCCGGCAATGAGACCACAGCCCTTCTGGCGTCCTTCGCCGTATTCGGCGCCGCCATGGTTGCCCGGCCGCTCGGCGCCGTATTCTTTGGCCATCTCGGGGACAGGAAGGGCCGCAAAACCACATTGGTTGCGGCCCTGCTGACCATGGGTCTGGCGACCTTCCTGATCGGGGTGCTACCGACCTATGCAATGGTCGGCTGGCTCGCGCCGGCATTGCTGGTGGTCCTCCGGCTGGCGCAGGGCTTTGCGCTGGGCGGGGAATGGAGCGGCGCTGCCTTGGTCGCCACTGAAAACGCACCCAAGGGCAAGCGCGCGCTCTTTGGCACCTTCCCCCAGCTTGGCGCCCCGCTCGGCTTCATCATCGCCAACGGCCTCTTCCTGATCATCGCGGCCATGCTGCCCTCCGATGATCCCTCCCGCCCCTCGCTGGCCTTCCTCGACTGGGGTTGGCGTATTCCCTTCCTGTTTTCAGCCGTGATGGTGGTGGTCGGCCTCTGGGTCCGGCTCAACCTGGTGGAAAGCAGTGCCTTCGAGAAAACGGTCAAGACCGGCCAGGTCCGCAAGATGCCGCTCGTCACCGTCCTGCAGCAGAATATGCGCGAACTGGTGCTCGGCACCTTCTACATGCTGGCGACCTATGTGCTGTTCTACCTGATGACGACCTTCTCGCTGAGCTATGGTCGCGCCGCCATCGACGCCGCCGTGCCGGGGCTTGGCTACCAGTATTCGACCTTTGTGCTGATGATGATCGTTGGCGTCGTGTTCTTCGGCATCTTCACCCTGGTGTCCGGCCCCTGGGCCGATCGCTTTGGCCGCCGCAAGACGCTGATCTGGGTGACGCTCGCCATCGCCGTCTTTGGTTTGCTCTGGGTGCCCTTGCTCAACGCCGGCTTTGTCGGCGTCATGGCCTGGCTCATCATCGGCTTTACGCTGATGGGGCTGACGTTCGGCCCAATGGGCGCGCTGCTGCCGGAGCTGTTTCCCGCCAATGTGCGCTATACCGGCTCTGGCATTTCCTACAATGTCTCCTCGATCCTCGGCGCCGCCCTCGCCCCTTTTGTGGCTGTGGCCCTGTGGAGTGCCGGCGACGGCAGCCCGTTCTGGGTCGGCGTTTATCTCACGGCCATGGCGGCCCTGACCTTGATTGCCCTGCTGCTCGGGCGCGAAACCAAGGATGTCGATATCGAGGCTTAAGCCCGCAGCCACGCCCCGCGGCCATTCCAGCCGAGGCTAACGACCGGTTTGCGCTGCAAGCCGCTGCAAGGCACAACAGAGGATGACAGGTTACCCGCCAAATGCAATCGGCGCCCCCAGGGGAGCGCCGAAGCCAAGAGCGGATCTGCCAAGCGCCTGTGGCGCCCTGCCGATCAGTTGAAGCGGTAGCGCAGCGTGCCGCGCACTTCGTGCAGCCAGTTGTTCTCCGAATGAACATTGGCGGGGAAGTCAGCACCATTGTCGAGATCGGCAATGTAAACGCCGCGATAGCCCACATCGGCAACGACGGCACCGAAGTCATAGCCCACGCCGACCATACCGGCCGCAGCAAAGCTGGTGTTCTCGCCCGATGGAACCGGGAAGCCGTTGGAAGCCTCGATCGAGGATTCGTTGAAGGCCGCACCGGCACCAGCGCCGACATAACCAAAGGCGCCGCCGGCAGCGTTGTAGCCAAAACCATCGCCGCCCAGCGAGAAGTCGTAGTAAACGTTGGCCAGCGCGATGGTGGAGCGCAGCCCCAGTTCGTAATCGCCGGCGTCGCCGGTGGCGATCAGCCCATCATTGGAAACGTAGTCGACAGTCGCGTCAAAGCGCAGTCCGGTGCCCGTCTCGAAGCCGAGACCCGCGCCGACGCTGTAGCCGTAGCCGGCTTCATCAACGGAGAAGGTTTCTTCTTCGGGAGTGACACCGCAGATCACGCAGTCGATGCCATAGGCTTCCTTCGTCCAGAAGGCGTTACCCGCCGCGCTGCCGCGCAGGTAGAACGAGCCCTGCACGCCGTAATCGACGTCCGGGATTTCAACAACAGGCGGGTATTCGGGGAAGTCGGCCGCCAGTGCGGGGCCGGCGATTGCAGTGGCTGCTGCCACCAGCACCGCAGCGGAAAGCATGCGCATGATCAAGAAGTCCTTCGGTTGCCACGACACCAGTCGATTGACGCCCAATATCGAACAACATTCTTAAAGGGCGCTTAACCCTGCGGCTTAACCCTAACGATTGGTGATTATCTATCGAAACAAGAACGCCGGCACGGAGCCGGCGTTCTGAACTCGTTTGTGACTGGCGTGTGGCCTAGGCGACTGCCTGAATTGCGGCCTCGATTTGCCCCACTGCCGAGGTGACCAGAGCAGCATCGTCAGCCTCGCCCATCACCCGGATCACCGGCTCGGTGCCCGACTCACGGATCACCAGCCGGCCCCCGCTACCCAGCATTGCCTTGGCGTCGGCCACGGCCTGCATCACCTGCTTGTCCTCGAGCGGCTTGCCGGTCTTGAAGCGCACGCTGCGCAGCAGCTGCGGCACCTTCTCAAAGCGCGTGCACACTTCCGAAATCGGCAAGGAGCGCTGCTTGAGCACCGCGAGCAGCTGCAGGGCCGCGACCAGCCCGTCGCCCGTGGTGGTGAAATCGGAAAGAATGATATGGCCGGACTGTTCACCGCCCACATTGAAGCCCTTCGTGCGCATGGCTTCGAGCACATATCGATCCCCCACCTGGGTACGCTCGAGCGTCAGCCCCAGGGAGGTGAGATAACGTTCAAGCCCAAGATTGGACATCACAGTGGCGACGATCCCGCCGCCGGCCAGCATTTCCCGTTCCATCCAGCTCTGGGCGATTACCGCCATGAACTGGTCGCCATCCACCACCTGGCCCTTTTCATCGATGATGATGACGCGGTCCGCGTCGCCATCCAGCGCAATGCCGATATCGGCGCGCACTTCACGCACCTTGGCTGCCACCGCTTCAGGCGCCGTGGAGCCGACCTTGTAGTTGATGTTGAAGCCATCAGGCTCGGCGCCAATGGTGAACACCTCAGCACCCAATTCCCAAAGGGCAATCGGCGCTACCTTGTAGGCCGCGCCATTGGCGCAATCGAGCACGACGCGCAGGCCCGTCAGGTCGATATTCCGTGGCAGGGTGCGCTTGGCGTATTCGATATAGCGGGTGCGCGCTTCCTCATCGCGATGCGCCCGACCGATCTCGCGGCCATGGGCGAGGAACTGGCTCATGTCGCCGTCGATGAGGCTCTCGATCTCCGCTTCGACCTCGTCGCTGAGCTTATAGCCATCCGGCCGGAACAGCTTGATGCCGTTGTCATCATAGGGATTGTGCGAGGCTGAAATCATCACGCCGAGATCGGCGCGCAGCGAGCGCGTCAGCATGGCAACGGCGGGTGTTGGCATTGGGCCCAACAGATACACATCCATGCCCACGGCGGTGAAACCTGCGGTCAGGGCGTTCTCGATCATGTAGCCAGAACGCCTGGTGTCCTTGCCGATCACCACGCGATTGCGGTGTTCCCCGCGCACAAATTTCTGGCCCGCAGCCATGCCCACCTTGAGGGCCAGCTCCGGGGTGAGCTTGCTGCCATTGGCCAAGCCGCGAATGCCATCAGTGCCGAAATATTTTCTGGCCATTGCTTTGCCCTGTCTGCGCGCTGTCATGCGCATAATTTATCGCACAACCGTTAAGGACGCTTTTCGGCGGAAAAGCGGTGACCGGCAATACATAAAAGGGCCGCCTCGCGGCGACCCTTGGTGTCAGTGTCAGCTATTGGGCTGAGGCTCCAGCCCGCCCTCGGGCGGCGCATCGGGCCGCTTCTTTGGGGACTTGCCGGCAGCGGGGACGCCCGACGCCTTGGGCGCCGATGGGCCGCTGTCGTCCGGACGAACCGGCTGGTGCCCATCCATCAGGGCCCGCAGTTCATCGCCGGTCAGCGTTTCATATTCAAGCAGGGCCTGGGCCACCGCTTCAAACTGATCCACATGGTTGCGGATGATATCGCGGGCAGCCTGCTCGCCATCCTCGATCAGCTTGCGCACTTCCTGGTCGATCAGCTTGGCCGTGTCGTCCGACATATTGTTGGACTGGGTCATGGAATGACCGATGAACACTTCCTGCTCGCTCGACTTGTAGCGCACGCGGCCAAGCTTTTCGCTCATGCCCCACTCCATCACCATGGAACGAGCCAGGCTCGTCGCCATCTGGATGTCGCCCGAAGCACCCGAGGTCACTTTCTCGGGGCCGAACTTGTAGATCTCGGCTTCGCGGCCGCCAAACAGCATGGTCAGGCGTGCCAGGGCCTTTTCCCGGCTAAACGAATAGCTGTCGCTTTCGGGCAGGGTCATCACCATGCCCAAGGCACGGCCACGCGGAATGATCGTCGCCTTGTGGATGGGGTCGATCCCCGCCACCTTGAGCGCAATGATCGCATGGCCCGCTTCGTGGTAAGCCGTAAGCTTTTTTTCGTCCTCGGACATGGCCATGGTGCGGCGCTCGGCGCCCATCATGATCTTGTCCTTGGCGTCTTCGAACTCGGCATGGGTGACAAAGCGTTTGTTGCGCCGTGCCGCCATCAAAGCCGCCTCGTTGACGAGGTTCATCAGATCCGCACCCGAAAAGCCGGGCGTACCACGGGCCAACACCTTGAGGTCCACATCGGGAGCCAGCGGCACCTTACGCACATGGACCTTGAGCACCTTCTCGCGGCCCGCAACATCGGGATTGGGCACAACGACCTGGCGGTCAAAGCGACCGGGACGCAGCAGGGCCGGATCAAGCACGTCGGGGCGGTTGGTCGCCGCGATCAGGATGATGCCTTCATTGGCTTCAAAGCCGTCCATCTCCACCAGCAACTGGTTGAGGGTCTGCTCGCGCTCGTCGTTACCACCGCCGAGACCGGCGCCACGCTGGCGGCCGACGGCGTCGATTTCGTCGATGAAGATAATGCAAGGAGCGTTCTTCTTGGCCTGCTCGAACATGTCGCGCACGCGGCTGGCGCCAACGCCCACGAACATTTCCACGAAGTCGGAACCCGAAATGGTGAAGAAGGGCACATTGGCTTCGCCGGCGACCGAACGGGCCAGCAAGGTCTTACCAGTACCGGGAGGGCCGACCAGCAGCACGCCGCGCGGGATACGGCCACCCAGGCGCTGGAATTTGCCAGGGTCGCGCAGGAATTCGACGATTTCTTCTAGGTCCTGCTTGGCTTCATCAACGCCAGCGACGTCCTCGAAGGTCACCTTGCCATGCGACTCGGTCAGCAGCTTGGCGCGCGACTTGCCAAAGCCCATCGCACCACCACGGCCACCGCCCTGCATCTGCCGGATAAAGAAGAACCAGACGCCGATGATGACGATGAACGGGAGCCAGGAGCTCAGCAGCACTGACCAGAACGGGCTCGATTCGGGAGCGCGCGCCGTGATCGACACGCCGCGATCCTCGAGGCGGCTGATCACATCGGCGCCAGCCGGCATCACGGTTTCAAAGCGGGTGCCATCATTGAGCACGCCCGAAACGACGTCATTGGTGATGGTCACGCTTTGCACGCGCCCGCCTTCGACGTCGGATACGAATTGGCTGTAGCTCTTGTCGGCGACCGAAATGGAGCGGGTGGAAGACTGGAAGACCTGGAACAGGCCCATCAGCATAAAAAGAATAACTAGCCAAATGGCAAAGTTGCGGAAGTTTCCGTTCATCAAACCTGTCCCGGAGAGACCGACGCAACCAAGCTGCCGGTGTTAGCGCCGAATGTATGATCGGCATTGGGGCGTTACAAGGGCACTGCTGCTAGCCTTGCGCCTCGTCGTCTAGTCATTTTGTCGCGACGGGTTAACGCCTCCCTCACGACAAAAGCGGGCAAACTTGCTCAGTCCACCAGCAGTTGCACGCGAATTCGCTCGTCGAACGACCACCCTCCCAACGACAACACGCCACCCTGTGCATCCCTGACAATGGGTGCTGTGCGGATGGCTTCGGCGGGCGCGGTCACCTTGAAGCCCAGGAATTCCTCGAGCCGGTGCCGCGGCAGGTAATCGGACACGCCCGCGGTTAAGCCCGGCTCGTCCGAGCCATTGGTGATCAGGAATCGCTCGTCCCAGACGAGCTCGGTGCCGGGCGGCAGGGCCAGATCGGGCGGCAATACCCGGCCCGGCTCGCGCGCCACTGCGACGGCACCGTCCTTTTCGCGCACCACGCAACCCAGCAGTGTCGTCGCCTTGCCATGGGTGCCAGATGCCAGCGCCTGCTGCAGCCGTTCCACCTGCCCGAGAGCCCGCGGCTTCTGCCGTCCGCCCACAATGTTGAGTACCCGTCCCAGCACCCGCACCGCGAGGGCGGGGCTCAGCGCCAGCAGCGGCTCGCGCTCGATCCGCGCGGATCCAAAACCATCCAGCCGCACCATCGTCTGGAATGCGCCATCGGCCATCTGGGCCAGCGCCCGGTCGGCTTCCCCCATCCGCTCGGCAAACAAGGCGAGGGTTTCGCTATCGAGGCCCAGCGCTTCGAACTGCGGCATGGCCTTGCGCCAGCGCACCCGCTCGTAATGTTCGTCGTTGTTGGAGGGGTCTTGGGCGGGCACCAAACCGGCTTCGCCCACCACTTGGTGCAGCGCCTTGGGATCGAGCCCCAGCAAGGGCCGATGCACCCGCACCCCCTCGACAACCGACATGTCGGCCATCCCGCGCAGCCCTTCGAGCCCGCTGCGATGGGCCAATCGCATCAGCACGGTTTCGGCTTGATCCAGCCGATGATGCGCCGTCAGCAGCACCTCAACGCCGTCTTCAGCCATTGCCTGGCCCATCAAGCGATAGCGCGCTGCCCGCGCCGCTTCCTGCAAGGCGGTGCGTGGCTTGTCGCCCGTCCAAACCAGACCGCGAGCCGGAACGCCCAGTTGTTCGGCGACCCCGAGCACCATCGCGACCTCCGCCCCGGCCTCGGGGCGCAAGCCGTGATCAACGCAATAAACCTGCAAGGCCGGCGCCGCGGCACCCAGGCTTGCCGCCCAGCGCTGCGCCAGCAGCAGCAGCGCCAAACTGTCGGCACCGCCCGAAACCGCCAAACCAATGGCCCGCTCGCCGGCAACCGCCGCAAACAAGGCCTGCAATGTTGCTGGATCGTCCAGCGGCGGAATTAAGCGGGTGGGCATTCGGCCTTGGTCTTTTCCGCCGCGAGCCGCGCCGCAAAGGCGGGGGTCAGCGTCGTGTAGCGCCGCTCGATTTCCGCATACGTCCGGCAGGCAGTTTCCCGCTCGTCGGCCCCGGCAAGCGAAACGCCGAGGCGCAGCAACAGGTCGGGCGAACGCGGGCTGTCGGGCGCTTTCTGGAACGCGTCCAGCAACACTTCTGCGGCCTCGTCATAAGCCTCACGCTGGATCAGCGCTTCCCCCAGCCAGTTGGCGGCGTCCGTCGCCTGGGCATTGTCAGGGTATAGCTCGATGAACTGGCTGAACTGGTCTTCGGCAAAGGCATAATCGCCGCGAACAATGGCTTCATAGCCCGCGGTGAACTGCGCATCCGCATCGGAATCCCCGGTAGCGGTGGCCTCCGGATCATAGCTCAAATCCAGCGGCTGGCCGGTGGCGAGGTCCACACTGCCCCCCTGCCCCGTGCCGGCCAGCGGATCATCGGAAGTGCCAACGCTGCCATCATCAAAGGTCGGGTCGAACTCGGCCTCTCCCGGCAGCGGCCGCACGCCCTGTGGTGGAATTTCGGTCGAGGGAGCCGCGCTGCTTTGGGCAGGTGCTGGGGGCGCAGCGCCGCCAGTGCCAAGTCCCTGCAAGCGTGCATTGGTTTCTTCCGCCTGCCGCTCGATCAGGGTCTGCATCTGCGTCAGCTGAAAAGTCAGCCCTTCGATCTGTCCGTTGAGCGAGCGCACCTGCTCTTCCAACTGCTGCACCCGCACTGCCAACTGGGCGGTATCGGCCGCTTGCGCCACATGCACCCGGGTTGGCTGCGCATTGGTGAGCGTCAGCCCGCCCAACTCAGCCGGTGGAAAGGCTTGCGCCTCGGCCCGGCTTTGCAGGCTCGTGCCCAGCAGCAGCGCACAGGCCGCTGCCAGGGCAGTGCGGCCCTTGGATTGCAACAGGGGGATCTTCAATGGGGAGCCTCCGGTGTGTTCTCTGCGTCGCTTGGTGCCGACATGGTGATCGAGGCAAAGCGAGTAAAGGCCAACTTTGGTGAAAACAAAGCGCCGGAGCCACAAAGGGCGTCCGGCGCTTCTGGATGCCGGCCGGGGCCGGGTCATTTGGGCCTGGTGAACCAGGCCCGCTACTTATTGAACGACGGTGACCGCGCGGCGGTTCTGGCTCCAGCAGGAGATGTCGTTACAGATCGCGACGGGGCGCTCCTTGCCGAACGACTTGGAGGTGATGCGCTGGGCATTGACGCCACGCGACACGAGATAGTTCACCACCACCGAAGCGCGGCGTGCGCCCAGGGCGATGTTGTATTCGCGGGTGCCACGCTCGTCGGCATGGCCCTCGATCATGATGCGGTAGTTGCTGTACTGGTTGAGCCAGGCGGCCTGCTTGTCGAGGGTCGCGGCGGCTTCGGTGGTCAGCGAAGAAGAGTCGGTTTCAAAGAACACGCGGTCGCCAACCGAAACCAGGAATTCCTGCTGGCTGCCCGGCGCGCCGCCGCCCGGGCCGAGATTGCCCACGCCGGTCATCATTGCGTTATCGGGCGTACGCGAACACGCCGCTATCGCGACGACGAAAAGCAGCATTGCGGCGGCGCGCAACGCGGTGGTGATCGGTGCAAGGGACAGCATCCGGAAAAAGCTCCTGAAAGGCAATAATTCTAGGTACGGCATTTACCGTGCTTATTCTTAAGGCCGGGTTCCAAGTCGTGGTTAATTGAAGCTTAACGGGGCGCGAATGTGGCGGAAACGCGGGCTTTTTCCGGCTGCGTCATTCCTGCTACAGCGCTTGGTGAACTGGTCGTATGGTTAAACGCGCCGGGGCTCTACTGCCCCGGCCGCGTAGTAGAAAGCTTGCGCCTTAGCTGCGCAGCCCGGACCAGGCGGGGTCGGACGCATAGCTTTCGGTGGGGATGGTCTGGAGGTTGCGGCCCCAGATATCGACGCTCTGCAGCTTGGGGCCGTCATTGCCACCGGGATCTTGGAAGAACATGATCACGCGGCCATTGGGCGCCCAGGTCGGACCTTCCGCATGGAAGGTTGAATGCAGCATGCGCTCGCCCGAACCATCGGGGTTCATGATGCCGATATTGAACTGCCCGCCCGACTGGCGCGTAAAGGCGATCAGATCGCCCTTGGGTGACCAGACGGGCGTCGAGTACAAGCCTTGGCCATAGGAAATGCGCTGCGGGTTACCCCCGCCCGAGCTCATCATATAGATCTGGGGCGAACCGCCGCGATCGCTTTCAAACACGATCCGGCTGCCATCGGGCGAATAGGATGGACCCGTATCGATCGCCGCGCCCGAGGTGAGCTGCACCGGCTGGCCGCCACTCGTGCTCACGGCATAGATATTGGTCGCTCCACCCTGCTCCACGGAAAACGCCACCGTGCCGCCATCGGGTGAGAACCGGGGCGCAAAGGTCATGGCGCCTAGCGAAGCCAGCCGCTGCTGCCGCCCGCTCGACAGCTGCAGCAGATAGACCTGCGGATTGCCGTCCTCGAAGTTGAGGTAAGTGATCAGGTCATTATTGGCCGAGATGCGCGGCGTCAGCGCCAGCGTGCGCCCATCGGTCAGGTACTGCGGATTAGCGCCATCCTGGTCCATGATCGCGAGGCGCTTGACCCTGTTCGCCTTGGGACCGCTTTCGGCCACATAAACCACGCGGGTATCGAAATAGCCGCTGCCACCGGTCAGCGCCTCATAGATGGCGTCCGAAATGATATGGGCGACGCGTCGCGCGCTGTTGGGATCGGTGTTGTAGCTCTTGCCCACCACCTGGGCGCCCTGCTGGGTGTCCCACACGCGCACCGAAGACGCGATCTGGCCGCCGCGGTCCACCGCACCCATGACGAGCGCGGTCACATTGGCCGTGCGCCAGGTGTTGAAATCGGGCGTGGCATTGACGTCCCCGACCTGTACCGGCAACGACGCCGGATCGAGCGGCAGGAACAAGCCCGAGCGGCGCAGATTGGCGCGCACGATCTCGGCCGTTTCGCGCCCAAAGCTTGGGTCCGAGGAGGCAAAATCGGGGATGGCGATCGGCAGTGGCTGGAAATTGGCGCCCTCGACCGTGATGTTGAGCTGTGCCTGGGCAGTGCTGGCGGTGGCGAGGGCCAGCCCGCCGGCAACGCCGAGCTTGAGGGCGCTGCGCCGGGTTAAACGGGTCATTTCAGTCTCCATTCATGCCATTCACCGGCATCTTGCCGGGGAAAGGCGCGCTTCAAGGACGTCACGGACGCAACGTGACATTGATATTCTGCCATTGGTCATAGGAAGCCGCCGACAACATGCTGTAGGGCCCGCAGCCTGCCACGGCGCTCACGGCCTTCTGGGCAATGGTGATCGCTTCAGGCTGCTCGCTAACCGAAACAATTCGAGGCACATCCGCCAGCGAGCCATCCTGATTCAACCGCATATTGACCACCACCTGCGCGCTGCTGATCTGCTCATTGGGGAGCAGGTTCCAGCATTGCTTGATCTTGGCGACCAGCGCACCGATTTCGGTCTGGCTCAGCGTCGCCGAGGTTCCACTAGTGTCGCCCAGCGTCGGTGAACCGCCACTACCGGTGGTGGCGCCGGTGGAAGTATCCTTGTTGATGATGGCCGAAATATCATCAGCCAGCGAAGCATCGAGTTGCTCGCCCGCTTGCTGCTTTTCGGCTGCCTGTGCCGCAGCCTGGCGCTTGCGCTGGGCTTCGGCTTCCGCTTTGGCCTTGGCATCGGCTTCGGACTTGGCCTTGGCTTCCGCCACCCGCTTGCGTTCTTCTTCCTCGCGCTTCTTGCGCTCTGCTTCGGCGGCCGCAAACTGCTGGCGCTTCTGCTCGAGATTGGTTGGACGCGATGCAGGCACCGGCGCCGCGACTGCCGGCTCGGCAGGCTCAGGCGTGGGTTCGGGCTCCGGGGTGGGCTCGGGCGTCGGCTCGGGTGCAGGTTCTGGCTCAGGCGCTGGTTCTGGCTCCGGCGCGGGTTCTGGCGTCGGCTCAGGCTCCGGCTCTGGCTCAGGCGTTGGCACCGGCTCGGGCGGCGTCGGCCGCGTCGCGGGCGTCGGCGGCACCGGCGCTGGCGTTGGCTCGGGCTCCGGCAGCGGTTCGGGCTCGGGCTCCGGCTCAGGCAGGAGTTCTGGTTCTGGCGCAGGAGCGGGCGCCGGGGTCGGTTCGGGCACGGGCTCGGGTTCAGGCTCCGGTTCCGGCGCAGTCTCGGGTTGAGGCGCCGAATTGGTCACCGGCATCGGCACCGGCCGATCAGCCTCTTGCGGCGTCGGCTGGTCTTCTTGCGTATTCCCAGTTGGCTGCGCGACCTCGGCAGGCTCATCGGATTCCACCACGGCTGGCGTGTCGGTTTCCACCACCGTGCTGTTGAGCGAGCCCATGCGGATCGCCGCAAAATCGCTGATGGGGACGAGGTCCACGGCGATGGCGTCTTCCACCACGGTCATAGGCTCGGCCATGCCGAGATTGACCAGGCCAATCGTCAGCACGGCAAGGTGGGCAGCGATGGAAGCGACAAGACCGGTGCGCATTGGCCCGACTAATTTTCCTGTTGCGTGATAAGGCCGATCTTGGTGTAGCCACCAGCCGACAGCAGCCCCATGACCCGCATCACCGCGCCGTAATTGGCGGTGGTGTCCCCCCGAAGAAAGATACGATCCTCGGTGCCATTGACGGCCTGCTGCGACACCGTCGCGACGAGGTCCGCTTCACTGACGGGATCCTCACCCACAAAGATGGCGCCCTCGGGCGTGACTGCCACGGTGATAGGCTGGGTCTGGCTCGAGAGCTCGCCGGCAGCCGTACGCGGCAGGTCGATCGGTACGCCAGCCGTCATCATCGGTGCTGCCACCATGAAGATGATCAGCAGCACCAGCATCACATCCACCATCGGCGTGATGTTGATTTCGCTCATTACCGCTTTCTTGCGGCCGCGCCGACGACGCCCGCCGCCGCCGCCGCCTGAAGCTACGCCCATGCCCATGTCAGCGGCTCCGCGCTTCGAGTTGGCGGCTCAGAATGGTGGAGAACTCGTCGGCAAAGCCTTCGAGCCGCCCGATCATCTTGCCCGCATCAGCGGAAAGCTTGTTGTAGGCGATAACCGCGGGGATAGCGGCCACGAGGCCAATGGCCGTTGCAAACAGCGCCTCGGCAATGGGGCCGGCCACAACAGCCAGATTGGTGTTTGACGACGCGGCAATGGCGGTGAACGCATTCATGATGCCCCACACCGTGCCGAACAGGCCGATAAAGGGGCCGGCGGAGCCAACAGTGGCCAAAAAGCCGAGCCGCTTTTCGAGGTTCTCGCTTTCGCGCGAAATGGCGACATCGAGCACCTTGTCGAGCCGCTGCTGCATGCCGACGAAAGAAGCCGCGTTCTGCTCGTGGCTGCGCTTCCATTCCTTCATTGCGGCAACAAACACGGCGCCTAGCCCACCCGAAGTGCGCTCGGACTGCTGCTGGTACAGCTCCTCCAGCGATTGCCCCGACCAGAAGGTGCGCTCGAAGCGGTTCATCTCCGCCTGCATGCGGCGATAAGTGAGGGTCTTGTCTATGATAATGGCCCAGCACCAGACCGAGGCCGCAAGCAAGCCCAGCATCACTGACTTCACGATCCAGTCGGCCGCCCAGAACAGGCCCCAAATAGATAAGTCCGTGTGCGGCGCTACTGCGCCCACCGCATCCATGGCTTCCATGTCGTGATCCTTCTGGCTGGCCTCTTGCTGCCGGCCCGTGCACCCGTGGCGATGGGGCCCAAATCTGTCAAAATTAAGAGAAAAGCCTTGCCTAACGGAGCGTTGAGAGCACCGGTGCAAGTACTACTCTTTCTGTGACTCGATTATGGTCAAGAAGAGGTTAACAAACCGCCCACCGCCGCCATGCGACGCCACGCCGCGCTAATCGGCCAGGGCGCGCAGTGCTGCCGGCAGCCGTGTCGGCTTGCCGCCCATGTTGATCGCCACCACGACGACCTGGGAATCGACCAGCAGTTCGGCGTCGCGCCACACGCCTTGGCTCAACTGCAGGCGCGCGCCGCTTGCCCCTGCCACCAGCGTTTCCACCCGCAGCACATCATCGATGTGCGCGGCCGCCCGGAAGTCGAGCTGCATGCTACGTACGGCAAAGGCCAGCCCTTCCCGGCCCAGTTCGGCATGGTGGATGCCTTGCGCCCGCAGCAACTCGGTGCGCGCCCGCTCCATGAACTTGAGGTAAGCGGCATGGTACACATTGCCGGAGAAATCGGTGTCCTCATAATAGACCCGAACAGCAAAAACATGCGGCTCAGCCATGGCGCAACCGGCTGATCTGGCGGATCTTCCGGCTCACGGCTCCTCGGGCTCCTCGAACAAGGTTGCTTGCGTCCCGATAAAGCCCTGCGGCACGCTCTTGCCCAGGTGCTGGAAGGCTGTGCCCGTCAGCATTCGCCCCCGAGAAGTGCGCTGTATGAAACCTTGCTGGATCAGATAAGGCTCGACAATCTCCTCGATCGCGTCACGCGGCTCGCTCAGCGCTGCGGCAATGGTCTCGATCCCTACGGGCCCCCCGCCATAGAAATCGGCAATCATCGTCAGATAGCGCCGATCCAGTTGATCGAGCCCGCGGGCATCCACGTCGAGCCGCAACAAGGCCTTGTCGGCAATCGCCCGCGTGATCTCGCTCGAGCCCTCGACCAGCGCAAAATCCGTTACCCGCCGCAACAGCCGGCCGGCAATGCGGGGTGTCCCGCGCGAACGGCGCGCGATCTCCAGCGCGCCGTCGGGCGCCATCGGCGTGCCCAACAGCCGGGCGCCGCGCTGCACGATCTGCACCAGCTCTTCGGGCGTATAAAAATTGAGGCGCACGGGAATGCCGAAGCGATCCCGCAGCGGCGTGGTCAACAAGCCCGCCCGCGTCGTCGCGCCCACCAGTGTGAACCGCGCCAGATCGATCCGCACCGAGCGTGCCGCCGGCCCCTCCCCGATGATCAGGTCAAGCTGGAAATCCTCCATCGCGGGATACAACACCTCCTCGATCGCGGGATTGAGCCGATGGATCTCGTCGATAAACAGCACATCGCGATCTTCGAGATTGGTCAGGAGTGCCGCCAGATCCCCGGCCTTGGCGATCACCGGGCCCGAAGTCGCGCGAAAACCCACCCCAAGCTCGCGCGAGATGATCTGCGCCAGCGTGGTCTTGCCCAGCCCTGGTGGGCCAACGAACAACACATGGTCGAGCGCCGCACCGCGCTTCTTGGCGGCCTCGATGAACACCTCAAGATTGGCACGCGCCGCCGCCTGCCCGACAAATTCCGAAAAGCCGGACGGGCGCAGTGCCACATCCAGTGGCTCATCGCGCCCGGCAACGGGAGAAGTAAGATCGGTCAAACGGATGCCCTGACTTGCGTTAGCGGGAGCACCATGGCTGTCTCCAACATCATGTTCGCCGGCTCAGCGCTGGCGGCGGAGCGGCTCGGAAAGACCATCACTGGCTCAACTCGCGCAGGCCCAGCCGGATCAGCTTTTCGGTCGCGGTATCATCCCCCTCACGGGCCACAACCCGCGCCAGGGCGGCGGAAGCTTGCGCCCCCGAATACCCCAGATTGACCAAAGCGGAAACTGCATCGGCTACATTCCCGCTAGCTGTTCCCTCGCCTAAGGCGGTCTGCAGCCCGAGCGTGCCCGCGTCAATGCCCCCGCCCTGCGGCGCCTTGCCCTTGAGCTCGGTCACCAATCGCAACGCCAGCTTGGGCCCAACCCCATTGGCCCGCCCGATCATCGCCTTGTCACCTAGTGCAATAGCGCTCGACAATTCCGATGGTGACAGGGCGGACAGGATCCCAAGCGCCACCCGCGCGCCAACGCCCTGCACGGTCATGAGGAGGTTGAACCAGTCCTTTTCGGCTTCGCTGCCAAAGCCATAAAGCCGGATCATGTCTTCGCGCACCACGGTTTCGATGAACACCACGGTTGCTTCCCCGACCCGGGGCAATCCCTGCAAAGTGCGCGACGAGCAAAAGGCCTCGTAGCAGACCCCTCCCACATCGATGAGCACATGATCATCGCCAAAGCTGTCGACGGCACCCTTGAGCTTGCCGATCATGCGCTCATCCGTGCCCGTTGCGCCGCAACCCGATGATGGGCATGGCAGATCGCGATGGCGAGCGCGTCGGCCGCGTCGGCGCCCTTGATCTTGGCCGTGGGCAGCAAGGTCTTGACCATCAGCGCCACCTGTTCCTTTTCCGCGTGCCCGGTGCCTACGATCGATTTCTTGACGAGATTGGTGGCATATTCCGCCACCGGAATGCCGCGATGGGCCGGCGTCATCAGCGCCACCCCCCTCGCCTGTCCCAGGATCAGCGCCGAGCGTGGTCCCGAGTTCACGAAGGTTTCTTCCACCGCCGCCTCATCGGGCGCAAACCGCTCCAGCAGGTCCAACAACTCCGTAAAAAGGACCGCGAGGCGCTGCGCCAATTCGCCTTCCGTGGGCGGAGTGACCGTGCCGCAGGCGATGAATTGCAGCTTGTTGCCTTGGGTTTCGATTACCCCCCAACCGCAGCGCCGCAGTCCTGGATCGATGCCGATGATTCGCACTGGTGGTGTCATGTTTCACCCATACCTGAAGGCGCTTCTCCTACCAAGCAGAAGTGAACAAAGCAGCAACGGAGCCCTGTGGAAGAAGCGACACGCGTAAAATTCCACCCATTGCACAAACCCCATTTTCAAGAAGCGCCTTCTAGGTTCGGCAATGTTCATGAAGGGGCATTAACTTATGAGCTGTGACCTGGTTTGCTGCGCCCCTTTGGCGCCGCGACGCTTCTGTGCATTGCCGCGCCTGACCGCGTTATCCCGCCCTGGGCACTCGCTCGCTTCTGCGCTCACCACCTATGGGCAGCGCCCGGAAAGGTGGGTAGCCAATGGCTAGCCCTTGTCAGGATAGCATCGGGGGGAGCGGCTCACGTACCTGGTCGAGCGTCACCCGCTGGACCGTGTTCGGCACCTTGGGCTGCGTCCTGGTTTCCGTCGGGTTCAATGCCCTGCTATTTGAAAATCTAGGTGGTGCAGCGCTGCAACGGGCGATGATCAGCGCTACGGTGCTACCCATCTTCCTGGGCGTGCCGCTGCTTTTTCTCCTGAGCTTGCGGCTGCGGCGCCTTGCCATTGCCAATCGCCGGCTGGGCATGGTCGCCCGCACGGACAGCCTCACCTCTTGTCTGAATCGCGGCGCCTTCACCGCCCAGGTGACGACGCAGTTGGCGCGCGCCGGCAGCACCCCGGGCGGTGCCTTGCTAGTGATCGACGCCGACAACTTTAAATCCATCAACGATCGGTTCGGCCACGATGCCGGCGACCTTGCCCTGACGGTGATCGCCCGGGCGATCCGCTCGGTGCTGCGGGCGGGAGATCTGGTGGGGCGGATGGGCGGCGAGGAATTTGGCGTGTTCCTGCCGGGCGTCGATGCCGACATCACTCGCGCTATTGCCGAACGCATCCGCAGCGCGGTCAATGAAGCTGAATTCGTGCCGCGCGGCACCGTACAAGCCCTGTCCGTCAGCATTGGTGGCGCTGTGTTCGGCAGCGCCATCGGTTTTTCCGAATTGTTCCGGGTTGCCGATCAGCGCCTTTATGACGCCAAGCAAACCGGCCGCAATCGCGTGACGATCGTCGCGGCCGATCAGTTCTTCCCCCAGGCCCTGCAACGCGCCTGAGGAACCTTGTCGAGGCTTAGTCGGCCAGCTTGGCCATGTCCTCGTCGCTCATCTCGAAGTTCGAATAAACATTCTGCACGTCATCGTCTTCTTCGAGCGCAGCGATCAACTTCATCAGCGTCGCGCCCTTGTCGGCATCGATGGGGGTATTGGTCTGCGGCTTCCACACGGCCTTGACTGATTCTGCTTCGCCCAGTGCCTTTTCCAGCGCGGCGGCCACTTCCACCATCGCCTCAAAGCTCGTGTAGATATAGTGGCCCTCTTCGTCGCTTTCGACGTCATCGGCGCCTGCCTCGATGGCGGCTTCCATGATCTCATCGGCACTGCCGGCGCTTGCCGGATAGGTGATCTCGCCAACCTTGTCGAACATGAACCCGACCGAGTTGGTTTCCCCCATCGCGCCACCATTCTTGGAGAAGTAGGAGCGCACATTGGAGGCGGTGCGATTGCGATTGTCGGTCAGCGTTTCCACGATGATCGCGACGCCACCTGGGCCATAGCCCTCGTAGCGGATTTCGTCATAGTTCTCGCCGTCGCTGCCGATCGCCTTCTTGATAGCGCGATCGATGTTGTCCTTGGGCATGGACTGGGCGCGCGCATTGGTCACCGCCAGGCGCAACCGGGAATTGAAAGCCGGATCGGGCATTCCCATCTTGGCGGCCACCGTGATTTCGCGCGCCAGCTTGGAAAAGACCTTGGAACGCACCGCATCGCTTTTGCCTTTGCGGTGCATGATGTTCTTGGCATGTGAATGGCCGGCCATCGGTCAGTCCTTGGGGTGTGGTGTTGTTGTGGTGGCGCGTTATAGGCAAGCCCGGCGCGAATGTGAAGCGGGCTAGAACTCCGGCAGCGCCTGCGCCAGCACCCCGCCCACCCGCACCGGCAGCACCTTGACCGCCAGTCCCGTGCGCGGATCGGTTTCCACCGCCACGCCGCACAAGGTCGCTTCCCCTTCGGCTGGCGTGAACCGGCCATTGGCAATGCCGGTGAGGAACCGGTTCAGCGGCTCGTCGGGGTCCACCCCGATCACCGAGTCGTAGTCCCCGCACATGCCGGCATCCGCCAACAGCGCCGTGCCGCCCTTGAGAATGCGCAAGTCAGCCGTCGGGATATGGGTGTGGGTGCCGACGACGAGACTCGCCCGCCCATCGAGAAAGTGCCCCATGCCCTGGATTTCGGAAGTGGCTTCCGTGTGAAAATCCACGATAATTGCGTCGGCCTGCTCGCCCAGCGGACAGGCGGCAATCGCCGCTTCCACCGCCCGGAACGGATCATCGGCGGGCCCCATGAACACGCGCCCGAGCGCGTTGATCACCAGCACTCGATGCCCATTGCGGCCCTCGACAAACATTGCCCCGCGACCGGGGGTGCCTGGCGCCATGTTGATGGGCCGCACCAGCGTCGTTTCCCGCTCGATAAAAGAGATGGTGTCGCGCTGGTCGAACGCATGATCGCCCAGGGTCACGATATCGGCGCCTGCCGCCCGGATGCCGTTGAAATGCGGCTCGGTCAGCCCGCGCCCATGGCTGGCATTTTCCCCGTTCACCACCACAAAATCAAAGCCGTAGCGCTCGATCAATCCGGGCAGGCGATCGGCAATTCCCTCGCGGCCTGCACGGCCCACGACGTCGCCCAAGAATAGAAATTTCATTATCTGCCGCCGAACTGTCGAATGCCGGTTTCCGTTATCACAGCGTCCAGCGCAATGTCATGCTCGTCCCGGGGAATGGCGTCAAACTCTTGCGCGCTGTAAGCCAGGCCGACCATCAGTGGCCGCCCTTCCCGCTCGGCAAAGCTGCGGTCATAATAACCACCGCCATAGCCCAGCCGGGTGCCCAGCCGGTCAAAGCCCAAAAGAGGCACCAGCACCAGGTCCGGGTGGGCGTGAGGCGCAAGTTCGGAGGGAGCGAGCGTGCCGAACCCCGCCGGGTAAAGCGGTGCGTCCGGCTCCCACACTCGCATCTGCAGCGGGCCGTGCGGCCGGACTATCGCCGGCAACACCACGGTGCGGCCATCATCGAGCAAGCGCAGCAAAATTGGCCGGCAATCCAGCTCATCCACCAGCGGCCAATAGCCCGCGATCACCTGGGCGAGCCCGAACCGAGGCTCGGAAAAAAACAGCTGGGTAACACTCTCGGCCGCCTGGGCCCGCGCGCCGGCGGATAACGCCGCCCGGCGGGCCTTTGCCGATTGTCGCAAGCTCGCCTTGGTGTCTTCGTTACGCTCAACAACCATAAGGCGCTTTGTTGCCTGTCGCGAAAATAAGGTGCCACCCTGGCCGTGGGATAGGCGATCCCGGGAACCTACTTACGTAGGTGGGCGCCGTATGTCCGAGCCCACGGGCCCGGTCAGGGACAGCTCCCTTTAGGATCGATAAGGCCCCGGGGATATTGGTATCCAACACGCACCGGGCAGCGCTCGACATATAGGCCTTTCGCAGGCGGGTGCAAAGGGCCGCGCAGCACAAAATCTGGCAAATCGCGGCGGGCCAATTAACCCGCTATATGTCGACCAATCCGATGGCGTCTTGGATCCTGCCGCCCTTTAACTCATTCTAGCCCTGCGCAGCCCTCTGGCGGTGTGCATTCTGGGGCCGCTCGGGACATGAACTTGGTGAAGTCTTTGCCGACATGGCGATCGAAATCCCTGGCGTGGCTGAGAGCGCTGCTCCTGATGGTGCTCGCGCAGCCCGCCGCCCTTGGCGTGGAAACCGAGTCCGCCGCGGCGTCCGCCAATCCAGAGGAGCCCGAAGAGCCCGCCCCCTCCTGCTTCACCCTCAATGACGAGCCGGTCTGCATCGCTGAAACCAGCTATGTCGCCGATGTCTGCAGCGCCATTTCCCGCTTTTCCAATCATTACGAGATTCCCGAAGCGTTTCTTGCCCGCCTGATCTGGCAGGAAAGCCGCTTCGATCCGCAAGCCATCAGCCCCGCAGGTGCCCAGGGCATTGCCCAGTTCATGCCGGGCACCGCCCGCCTGCGCGCACTCGACAACCCCTTCGACCCCGCCCAGGCGCTGGCCCGTTCGGCCGAATATCTGCGCTTCCTGCAGCAAAAATTCGGCAATCTGGGCCTTGCCGCTGCGGCTTACAACGGTGGCGAAGCCCGCCTCTCACGCTATCTGGCTGGCACTGGCGGCCTTCCGGCCGAAACGCGCAACTATGTCTCGGTGATCACCGGCCGCCCCGCCGATTATTGGCGCAACGATGCGCCCGAGCCGGTGGACTTCACCCTCGAGCCCGAAAGCCCCTTCCTCGATTCCTGCCTCGACATGGCCTCGGCCGTCAAAATTCCCAACCTGGATACCACCAACGCCGCCTGGCAGCCCTGGGGCGTGTTGATCGCCCAGCACAACACCAGCGAAGTCGCCCGCAACCGCTTCGATACCGCTCAAAGCAAATTTTCCAACGTGCTGGGTGAGGAAAAGCTACTGCTGATCACGGTGCGCAATCCCAATTTTGGGCGTCAATTGCGCTTTTCGGCCATGGTAGGCCGCCCTACCCGGCAGGAAGCCAACGCCCTATGCGAGCGCTTGATGGCCGCCGGAGGCAACTGCATCGTCCAGAAAAACGGCTCCTGAACTTATTTCTGGGGGCCGACCGCCGTTTCGTCCAACACCCCGGCGACAATTTCGAGCGAGCGCGCGGCCTGCTCGAGCTTGCCGGCAAAGCGCTGCTCGAGCGCATCCATTTCCCCGGCGATCTGCTGGCCGGCGGCGCTCAACTGCTCGATTTCAGCCTGCAACGCCGCTATGCGCTTTTCGGCTTCCGCCAGTTCATCGACCACGGCGATCCCGGCCATCACCGTCAGACGCGTATCCCCGATTTCCCCGACCACGCCCTTGATCGCATCCACCTCCCCATCAAAGCGCTTGGCCAAGCCAATCAGGTGCTTTTGCTGGCCTTCTTCGCACGCCATACGGTAGCGGCGGCCATTGATCTCGACATTGACTTCAGGCATCGCCTACTCCGCTTTGGCCAGCACTTCGCGCACGGTTTCCATGGCCGCCACCAGCCGACGCGACACCTCATGGGCGCTGTCGTCGAGGCGCTTGGCCTTGGCCGCGGTCTTGTCCAGCTCGCTTGCCAGCCGCGCCCGCTCAGTTACCAGCCGCTGCGTATCGACCTCGATGCGGTTGAGCCGCTGCATGCGCTGCTGCAGATTGGCCGAACTGGTTTCGAGTCGCGCCAAGGCACGATCAAATCGCGCTACTGCCGCGCTGATCCCGTCTTGAAGTTCGCTCTCACTCATCGCCAACAACACTTTCTGCGACCGATCATTCCAGCCCCTGCAGGGTGCCCCAGCGCCCTGTCTAATGCAACGGCCTTCCCACCCACGGCAATTGACAGGGTGGTCGAACCTGTTATGCCTCGAACCCGCCTCGGGACGCTGGCAAAAGCGGTCTTGCGTCCCGCCTTTTGTGCCACCGAAACGAGCGGACAATGACCAATACACCCCAGCAGAACGATCTGGCTAACGCCATCCGCTCCCTTTCAATGGATGCGGTGGAAAAAGCCAATTCCGGCCATCCCGGCCTGCCCATGGGCTGCGCGGATATTGCCACCGTGCTGTTCACCAAGATCATGAAGTTCGATCCCACCGATCACAAATGGCCTGATCGTGACCGTTTTGTGTTGTCGGCCGGCCACGGCTCCATGCTGCTCTACTCGGTGCTGTACCTGACCGGTTATCCGGACATGACCATCGAGGAAATCAAGAATTTCCGCCAGTTGGGCTCCAAGACCGCTGGCCACCCCGAATATCATTTCGCCCCAGGCATCGAAACCACCACTGGCCCGCTCGGCCAGGGCGTGGGCAATGCCGTCGGCATGGCCATCGCAGAGGCCAAGCTCGCTGCCGAGTTCGGCGAAAGCGTGATGAACCATTACACCTATGTACTTGCTGGTGACGGTTGTCTGATGGAAGGCATCTCCCAGGAAGCCATTACCCTCGCCGGTCACCTCAAGCTCAACAAGCTGGTGCTGATCTGGGACAACAACGGCATCACCATTGACGGCAAGGTTTCCAACGCGGACTCCACCGACCAGCTGGCCCGCTTCCAGGCCTCGGGCTGGAACACGGTGGCCGTTGATGGCCACGACCAGGACGCCATCGAAGCGGCGCTGCGCGACGCGCGCAACAGCGACAAGCCCACCATGATCGCGGCCAAGACCACGATCGGCTTTGGCGCGCCCAAAAAGGCGGGCTCGGAAAAGGTGCACGGCTCCCCGCTCGGGGCCGAAGAACTGGCCGGTGCCAAGGCCGCGCTGGGCATTGACTACCCCGCATTCGAAATTCCGGCTGCAACGCTCGACGCCTGGCGCGCGGCCGGCGCTCGCGGTGCCCAGGCCCGCGCCGCCTGGGCCGAGCAGTTCGCGGCTCTGCCTGCTGACCAGCGCTCGGAGTTGGACCGCCGCTTCCGTGGCGATCTGCCCGAGGGCTATGCCAAGGTCGTCAGCGACTACAAGCGCAAGCTCACCGAAGAAAAACCCAAGGTTGCAACCCGCAAGTCGAGCCAGATGGCGCTCGAAGTCATCAACGGCGTCGTTCCCGAAACTTTGGGCGGCTCGGCCGATCTCACCGGCTCCAACCTCACCAACACCACCCAGACTCTGCCCTTCACCGACACCGACCGCCTCGGCCGCTACATGCGCTATGGCATTCGCGAGCACGGCATGGCGGCGGCCATGAACGGCATTGCGCTGCATGGGGGCCTCATCCCTTATGGGGGCACCTTCCTCGTGTTCAGCGATTACGCCCGTCCATCCATTCGCCTGTCGGCGCTGATGACCCAGCGCGTCATTTATGTGATGACCCACGACTCCATCGGCCTGGGTGAAGACGGCCCCACCCACCAGCCCATCGAGCATCTCGCCGCCCTGCGTGCCATTCCGAACCTCCTCGTCTTCCGTCCGGCCGATGCCGTGGAAGCGCTGGAATGCTGGCAGCTCGCGGTGGAAACCAAGGACGCGCCGTCGCTCCTGGCCCTGTCGCGTCAAAATCTGCCCACGGTGCGCACCGAGTTCACCGAGGAAAACCGCTCCGCCAAGGGCGCCTATACCCTCGCCGGCGATGCCGACGCGCAGGCCGTGATCTTCGCCACCGGCTCGGAAGTCGAAATAGCGCTGGCCGGCAAGAAGCTGCTCGACAAGCAGGGCATTTCCGCTCGCGTCGTGTCCGTGCCCTGCATGGAGCTCTTTGCCGCCCAGGATGAAGCCTACCAGAACGAGATCATCGGCTCGGCCAAAGCCCGCGTCGCGGTGGAAGCGGGCATCAGCCTCTCCTGGGGCACCTTGCTTGGTCCTAAGGGCAAGTTCATCGGCCTGCATGCCTTTGGCGCTTCGGGCCCGATCGACAAACTCTACGAATACTTCGGCATCACGCCTCAAGGTATTGTTGAAGCGGTAACCGCGCAGCTGTAAGAGAACCCACCTCCCCTTTTCCCTTCCTCCTCAAGGAGTGCCTCCCATGGCAGTTCGCGTCGCCATCAATGGCTTTGGTCGTATTGGCCGCAACATCCTGCGCGCCATCATCGAGTCGGGCCGCACCGATATCGAAGTGGTCGCCATCAACGATCTGGGTCCGGTGGAAACCAATGCCCACCTCATCCGCTTCGACAGCGTACATGGCCGCTTTCCCGGCACCGTGACCGTGGCCGGTGACACCATCGATGTGGGCCGCGGCCCCGTCAAGGTGACCGCCGTCAAGAACCCGGCCGAACTGCCGCACCGCGAGATGAACATCGACATCGTGCTCGAATGCACGGGCATCTTCACCTCCAAAGAAAAGGCTTCGGCCCACCTGCAGGCCGGCGCCAAGAAGGTGCTTGTTTCCGCACCCGCCGAAGGCGCTGACCTGACCGTGGTTTACGGCATCAACCATCAGCAGCTGACCAAGGATCACGTGGTCGTTTCCAACGCCTCGTGCACCACCAACTGCCTCGCGCCGCTCGCCTATGTGCTGCACAAGGAATTCGGCATCGAAAAGGGGATGATGACCACCATCCACTCCTATACCGGTGACCAGCCGACCCTCGACACCATGCACAAGGATCTCTATCGCGGCCGCGCTGCGGCCCTGTCGCAGATCCCGACCTCGACCGGCGCCGCCAAGGCCATCGGCCTCGTCCTGCCAGAACTCAAGGGCAAGCTCGACGGCGTCTCGATCCGCGTACCGACCCCCAACGTGTCCTGCGTCGATTTCAAGTTCATCTCCTCGCGCAATGTCACGGCCCAGGAAGTCAACGACGCGATCAAGCGCTACGCCGATGGCGAGCTCAAGAACGTGCTGGGCTATACCGACCAGCCCAATGTGTCGATCGACTTCAACCACGACCCCCACTCCTCCACCATGGCGCTCGAGCAGACCAAGGTGATGGACGGCAATTTCGTCTCGGTCCTGTCCTGGTACGACAATGAATGGGGCTTCTCGAACCGCATGTGCGACACCACCGTCGCCCTCGCCAAGACCCTCTAACCTTCCGCCCCTTGGTCACTGATAGTTCAGTCGACACCCTCCCCCTAGCGGGGAGGGATCAAGGGGGGGGCGGCTAGCCCCAATATCTTCTGCTGGCTAGTATCGCCCGAGCGGCATGCAACAGGGGCTAGCGATGTTGAACAAGTCCATCCGCTGGCGCGGCCTCGACCCCGTCACCCTCGAGCACTGCCACATCATCCCCGCTAGCTCGGGCACCCGCATCCGGGGCACGGTGATCACCCCCGATTACGGCCTCTTCTACCGCCTCAAGCTCGATGAGGCCGGCCTCGTGCGCAGCATCCGCGTCGAACGCACCAATGGCGCGGTGCTGGAACTGTTCGCCAACGGTGCCGGCAGTTGGTCCGACGATCGCGCCGAACCCCTGGCCTCCCTCAATGGCTGCCTCGACATCGATCTCTGGCCCACCCCGCTCACCAATTCGCTCCCGATCTGGCGCAGCGCCTGGGTCGACAACCAGCCGCAGCGCTTTGCCATGGCCTGGATCGATGGCGACGACATGACCGTTCGGCGCGAAGAACAGCTCTACACCCGGCTCGACCCCACCCACTTCCGCTTCCAAAGCAACAATGGCAGCTTCGAACGCGTTCTTGAACTCGACGGCGAGGGTCTTGTGCTCAACTATCCCGGCCTCTTCGAACGAGCCGACTGAAGCCCCCACAAGGCGGCTTCCCCGTTTCCCCCGTCTCTGCTACGCCCCCAGCAACACAGATCCGGAGCCAGCATGACCGCCTCCTTCAAGACCCTTGATGACTTTGATCTCGCCGGCAAGCGCGTCCTGGTTCGCGCCGACCTCAACGTGCCCGTTGCTGACGGCAAGGTCACCGATGCCACCCGCATCGAGCGCCTGGTACCCACCATTCGCCGCATCACCGAGGCCGGTGGCAAGGCCATCCTGCTGTCCCACTTCGGCCGCCCCAAGGGCGTGGTGAACCACGACTATTCGCTCGAACAGGTCGTCCCCGCCATTGTGGAAGCCGTGGGCGTACCCGTTGGCTTCATCCTCACCGATTGGAACGACGTCTCCAACGCCCAGCGCGGCATCGATACCGGCCCCGATGGCGCCGTTTATGTGCTCGAAAACACCCGCTTCCACCCCGGCGAAGAAAAGAACGATCCCGAACTTGCCGCCCGCATGGCCAGCCTCGGTGACCTCTATGTCAACGACGCCTTCTCGGCCGCTCACCGCGCCCATGCCTCCACCGAAGCCATCGCCCACCTGCTGCCCGCCGCGGCTGGCCTTGCCATGCAGGCCGAGCTCGAAGCCCTGGAAGCAGGCCTCGGCAACCCCAAAAAGCCGGTTATTGCCCTGGTCGGCGGCGCCAAGGTCTCCTCCAAGATCGACCTCCTCGAAAACCTCGTCACGCGCGTCGATACCCTGGTGATCGGCGGCGGCATGGCCAACACCTTCCTTTTTGCCCAAGGCCACGACGTCGGCAAATCGCTCTGCGAAAAGGACCTCGCCGACACCGCCCGCCGCATCCTCGATGCCGCCCAATCCGCCGGCTGCACCATCATCCTGCCGGTCGATGGCGTCGTCGCCACCGAGTTCAAGGCCAATGCCGCCAACCAGACCGTCGCCGCCGACGCGGTCCCGGCCGATGCCATGATCCTCGATGTCGGCCCCCGCTCGGTCGAACAGATCAACGCTGCCATCAATGCCGCAAAGACCCTGGTGTGGAACGGCCCCCTTGGGGCTTTCGAGATGACGCCCTTTGATGCGGGCACCGTTGCCGTGGCCCAGCACGCCGCCGAGCGCACCCGCGGCAATGGCCTCGTTTCGGTTGCTGGCGGCGGCGACACCGTTGCGGCCCTCGCCCATGCCGGCGTCAAGGACAGCTTCACCTATGTTTCGACCGCCGGCGGCGCTTTCCTTGAATGGATGGAAGGCAAGCCCCTGCCCGGTGTCCAGGCACTCACCCGCTGAACCTCAGGAGGGGTCTATCAACTCGGACCCCTCCACCTTGGTTGCATAACCATTCGTCTAATCGACTTTCTAAGGCAGAAGTCTAACTTCCTCCTCAAAGAAACTGAGGGGACTGCCATGCCAATGTCGCTCAATGCCGTCGCGCAAAAATTGATGGAGCCGGGGAAAGGCATCCTTGCCGCCGACGAGTCCGAGCCCACCATCGCCAAGCGCTTTGCCAAGATCAACCTGCCCAACTCGCTCGATCTGCGCCGTGATTACCGCGAAATGCTCTTCCGCTCCGAAGAAGCCATGCGCAACTATATCTCGGGCGTGATCCTGACCGAGGAAACCCTCGAACAGCACGCCGCTGACGGCACCTCGTTCCGTGCCATCATGGCCGATGCCGATGTGATCCCCGGCATCAAGGTCGATCGCGGCGCCTTCCCCATGCCCGGCGACACCGGCGAAAAAATCACTGAAGGTCTCGATGGCCTGCGCCAGCGCCTTGAGCAATATGCCCGTCTCGGGGCCGGCTTTGCCAAGTGGCGTGCCGTCATCACCATCAATGACATTGCCCCCACCCGCAACAATATCCGCGCCAATGCCCATGCCCTGGCGCGCTACGCCATTCTCTGCCAGGAAGCCGGTATCGTGCCGGTGGTCGAGCCCGAAGTCGTCGGCGATGGCGAGCCCGGCAACCATTCGCTGGAGCGCAACGCTCAGGTCACCGGCGATGTGCTCGAGAACGTCTTCAAGGAACTGCGCCTCGCTGGCGTTGACCTTGGCGGCATGCTGCTCAAGCCAAATATGGTGCTCCCGGGCGTCAATTCGCGCGATCGGCCGACCGTGGATGATGTTGCCCGCCGCACCGTGGAAGTGCTGCGCGAGCATGTGCCAGCCGCGGTTCCCGGCATCGCCTTCCTTTCGGGCGGCCAAACCGACGAGGAAGCCACCTCCCACCTTTCTGCGATGAACAAGATCGGGGGCCTGCCCTGGCCGCTGACCTTCTCTTATGGCCGCGCGCTGCAAAACGTTGCCCTGCGCACCTGGGCCGGTCGCCGCGAGAATTTCCCCCAGGCTCAAGCCGCCTTTACCCATCGCGCCCGCATGAACTCGCTGGCCGCACTGGGCCAGTGGACCCACGAACAGGACCGCATCGCCGCCTAGGCGCCTCATCCTCCTTTTCGGCCGGCGACAGCGCTTTCGACCGCTGCCGCCGGCCTTTGCTTGCCGCCATTGCGCATGAGGCGCGTTTGCCCTTATGGGAGAGCGACCCTTTTGTCGCCCCAATGGCGCGCCACAACCCGGTGCGTCCCCTCGTTCCGGAATCCCATGGCTCCTCAGCTTTTGCTTCTCACGCCCGCCGCTGCCACGCCCGAATTGGCTCCAGCCGCACTGATGGGTGTGCTGAGCGCGGCGCCCGTCGCGGCGCTGCTTGTGCGTCGCGGCCAACGCAACGACGCCGATTATGCCACGCTGGCCAAGAACTTCATCAATATTGGCCAAGGCGCCGGCTGCGCCGTGCTGCTCGAAGATGACTGGGCCCTGGCCAAGCGCCTCGGTGCCGATGGCGTGCACATCACCGGCGACGAGGACGATGTTCGCGCCGCTCTCAAGGCCCTCAAGCCCGCCATGATCGTGGGTGCCGGCCCGGTATCCACCCGGCATGATGCCATGGTCCGGGGCGAACTCGATGTGGATTACCTCTGGTTCGGTGCCCTCGATGGTGAGCCCGACGCTGCTGCACCCGATCTGGCGCAATGGTGGGCCGAAACCTTCGAAATCCCTGCTGTGCTGCACGATCCCGCTGCGAGCGAAGGCCATGCCGATGCCCGCGGCGCCGAGTTCCTGGCTCTCGGCAACAGCATCTGGTCCGCCCCCTCTCCGGCTCAGGCACTGGCGCAATTTGCTCAAAGCTTGGGGGTGACCGCATGATCAGGGGCCTCCTGCTACTCGCCATAGCGCTCCTGCCCCTCTCGGCCGGCGCGCAGGAACTGCCGCCCCAACCCAGGCCACGCCCCGCGCCGCCTTCGAGCGAAGCTCCGGCGACCAGCCAACCCACAGCCCCGACCGAAGCGCCATTGCCTGGCGAGCCCGCGCCTGTGCCGGACGCCCCACCAGCCGATGAGCCGGCCGCGACCCCCGATATGCCACCCGGCGACAGCACCCAAGCGCCTTCCGCGCCAGATGCCGCGCCCCCGGAAACCGAAACCGCGCCCGACGCAAACGCCGGTCCCCGCCTGCCGGTGGACGAAGCCTTTGGCGCCTTTCAGCGCGGCTACTTCCTCACCGCCCTCGAATACGCGCTGCCGCGCGCCGAAAAAGGCGATGCCGCGGCTCAAACCTTGATTGCCGAGATCTTCGCCAAGGGCTTGGGCGTCGCCCAGAACGAGGAGCGTGCGGCTGGCTGGTACCGGCTTGCCTCCAACAATGGCGACATCCTCGCGACCTTCGAACTCGCACTGCTTTATCAGGACGGCGTTGGCGTCGAGCGCGACCGCAAGCGTGCCGCCGAGCTCTTCGCCAAGGCGGCTGAGGGCGGCTATATTCCCGCCAAATACAACATGGCGCTGCTGCATGTGGAAGGCATCTACGCCACCCCCAGCCTTGTCACAGCCGCAACCCTGATGAAGGAAGCCGCCGACGCCGAATTGCCTGAAGCCCGGTATGACTACGGCTCCATGTTGATCGAAGGAGCGGGCAGCCCACCCAATCCAGTCGAGGGTGCCCGCTATATCGCCCTTGCGGCCGAACAAGGCCTTGTCCCCGCCCAGATCGACTACGCCACCCTGCTTTATCTTGGCCAGGGCGTGGAAAAGAACGTCGAGGAAGCCGCGCGCTGGTATCGTACTGCCGCTGAAGCGGGCAATCCGGTAGCGCAGAACCGCTTTGCCAAGCTCCTGGCCGTTGGCGAGGGCATTGAGCTTAACCTTGAGGACGCGGCCATGTACCGCGCCCTCGCCCGACGCCAGGGCTTGAGCGATCCCTCCCTTGATCGTCTCCTGGTCTCGCTTTCACCCGAAGGGCTTGCTCGCGCCGAGGAGCGCGCCCGCTTCTGGCCGTCCACCCCCCCAGCTGCCCCAGCTCCTGCTGAGCCTGCCGGTGCCGAGCCGGCGCCCGAAACGCCGCCACCAGCCGACCCGCCCTCCTTGCCAGGCCCTCTCGACGAAGGCCAGGCCCCGGCCGCGGCGGCCCCCGCTTCGCCGATGCCCGGAGCCGCCCCGGTTACCGAGCAGGCTGCCCCTCCTCCGCAAAGCCCTTGAACCGCGTCCCGTTCTAAGGCAAAAAGCTGCCCACGCCCGACCCTCCCGTTCTTTGGCCAATCGCATAACCTGCGCTCGGCCCAAGCCGACAATTGCGCACCGAAAGCATCTGTTTATGGCCAAGATCAATGGCAACGAAGTCCGCCCCGGTTTCGTCATCAACCACCAGGACCGCCTCTGGGTCGCCGTCAAGGTAGACCACGTCAAGCCTGGCAAGGGCGGCGCCTATGCCCAGGTAGAGCTCAAGGCCATCCTTGGCGGCACCAAGCTCAACGAGCGTTTCCGCTCCGCTGAAACCGTCGAACAGGTCGAACTGGAATTTCGCGATTTCACCTATCTCTATGAGCAGGGTGACAACCTTGTTTTCATGGATCAGGACAGTTTCGAGCAGGTTGAGCTGCCCCGCGAATTCGTCGGGGAGCGCGCAGCCTTCCTACAGGACGGCATGAAAATCACGCTCGAAATGCACGAAGACACCCCCTTGGGCATCCGCTTCCCCGCCAATGTGGTGCTCGAAGTCACCGAGGCCGATCCGGTGCAAAAGGGCCAGACCGCGTCCAACCAGTTCAAGCCTGCTATCGTGTCCAATGGCCTGCGCGTCATGGTGCCGCCCTTTATTGCGGTGGGCGAACGCATCGTGGTGGATACCACCGAGGCCACCTATATGCGCCGGGCGGATTGATCCATGTCTCGTTCAGCTCTCCTCAATGTCATGGTTTCGGCCGCCATCAAGGCCGGCAAGTCGCTCACCAAGGATTTTGGCGAAGTCGAGTCGCTGCAGGTTTCCCGCAAGGGTCCCGCCGATTTCGTGTCCAAGGCCGATCTGCGCGCCGAACAGATCGTCTTTGATGAACTGCGCAAGGCCCGCCCGACCTATGCGTTCCTGATGGAAGAAGGCGGCGAAGTGGCCGGCACCGACGGCCAGCACCGCTGGATCGTCGATCCGCTCGATGGCACCACCAATTTCCTCCATTCCATCCCCCTCTTTGCCTGTGCCATCGCGCTTGAGCGGGGCGGCGAGATCGTTGCCTCGGTGATCTTCAATCCCGTGATGGACGAACTCTACACCGCCGAAAAGGGCGGCGGCGCCTGGCTCAACGATCGTCGGCGCCTGCGCGTGGCCTCACGCCGCCATCTGGCCGATGCGGTGGTGTCCACCGGCATCAAGACCCAGGGCACGGCCAATGATGCGCTGCAGCTGCGCCAGGTGGCCGCCATCAACCCCGCCATCGCCGGGCTTCGCCGGTCGGGCTCCATCTCGGTGGATATGGCTTGGCTGGCTTCAGGGCGCTTCGATGCGCTGTGGGAAGCCGGTCTGGCACCGTGGGACGTTGCGCCTGGCCTGCTGATGGTCAAGGAAGCTGGCGGCTTTGTTTCCGATTATGCCGGCAGCACCGGCTCGGTTGCCAACGGCCAGATCGTGGCAGGCAACGAAGCGCTCCAGCCCGCTCTGCTCAAGCAGTTGCAGGCTATCCGGTAAGGCGCTCCAATCTAGAGCGCCTCGGCGACGAAATCCGGCACCACCGAATAGGTCAGCCCCGCCATGGGGCCGACAAACCGAACATCCAGCCCGTCGGGCAGGTACGCGACGGTCACCTGCCCCAGGCCCGCCAGCGTCGTGCGGATCAGGCGCGAGCCAAACCCCTTGACCGCCGGCTCAGCCACGGGCGGGCCGCCCTGTTCGCGCCATTTCAGCATCAGATCCTCGTCGGGCGTGATCTCCCAACTCACCTTCACATGCCCCGTCCCCGACGAGAGCGCGCCATATTTGACAGCATTGGTCGCCAATTCATGGAACACCAAGGCAAACGACAGCGCCGCCTGCGGCGAGATCTCGAAGTCGGGTCCGTCCAGGGTGAAATGCGTGCCGTCCCCGTCATGCACGCTGACCGACGCCACAACGAGCTGGCGGAACATCGCGCTATGAAAGTCGGTGGTCAGCAACAGATCGTGCGCCCGCGCCAGCGCGGCGAAGCGTTCCACCAGCCGGTCCTTGACCGGCCCCATTTCAGGGAATGGCCGCATGGTCTGGGACACGATCGATTGCAGCACCGCGATGGTGTTCTTGACCCGGTGCGCCAGCTCGCGCGTCATCAGCCGCTGCCGCGCTGCACTCTGTTCGAGTTCGCGCAGATGATCGCGCGTCTGGAACTGTCGACGCCGCCCACCCAGTGCCCAGGCCACCGCGCTCAGCAGCGTCGCCGAGCCCATCGGCTTTTCCAGCATCATGACATTGCTCAGCTCGGGCGGCAGCAGGGCATGCGCCGCATTGGGCGACAACTCGGCATTGCGCCGCCCGATGATGAAGATGAACGGATAGGACGACCAACTCGGCTGATCTTCCAACGCCTTGACCAACACCGACCAGTCGCGCCCGACCATGGCATCTTCGGTCAGCACCACGGCGCCCGTATCGTCGCCCAGCGCCTCGGCCAGCTCGTTGAGCGAATGAACCACATTGGTCTCGAACTTGCGGGTCGCAAGGATCGAGCACACGCTTTGGGCATCACGTCCGAGCGGGGCCAGGACGTGGACCACCTCACTCCGGTTGTGCATCGGTGCGGCTCTCGATCAGCCGGCCTTCGGCGCCGATATATTCGGGCGTGCCCGTCATGACGCCCTTGAAGTCCGTCAGGCGTTCCCCAATCCGCACGCCATGGGAATCCACCGCCAATTCACGAATGGAGTCCTCGTGATAGCCCCCACGGTTCTTGATCACCGATACGGCCTTGCGCAACCGCCCTTCGGCTTCAAAGAACCGGAACAACAGCACCACATCAGCGATATAGGAGATGTTGAGCTGGCTGGTGCTCATCGTCCCCATGATCCCCGATTGCGGGTTGACCAGCAGCGTCAGCACGCCCTGTTGGCTGAGATAAGCCAGCAACTCATGCAGCTGCAGCAACAGCTGCTTTTCCTCGGGCATGGACACCAGATAACCGTTCATGCTGTCGATGATCAGCACCCTAACCTGGCGCTGCTCCACTTCCTGGCGCACGCGCCAGGCAAACTCACCCGGGGCAATTTCGGCCGGCTCGACCTGCTCGATCTTGAGCAGACCACTTTGGATATATTTGCCCGGATCGAGCCCCATGCTCCTGGCCCGCGCCATCAGCGTGCCGATCCGCTCGTCGAACTGGTACATGGTGACCGCCTCGCCCCGCGCGCAGGCCGCCATCGCGTACTGGATCGAGACGGTGGATTTGCCCGCCCCCGCGGGGCCGGTCAGCAGCGTACAAGTGCCGCGCAACGGCCCCCCGCCCAGCAAGGCGTCGAGCTCAGGCACCCCGCTTGGCACCGCCGTACCGGGAAATTCACTATGGTGATGGGAGGCGATGAGGCGCGGATACACTTTCATGCCCCCGCGCTGGATGGTGACATCGTGAAAGCCGCCGATGAAGTCGATGCCGCGCATCTTTTGCACTTCGATCCGCCGCCGCGCCGCGCCAAACTCGAGCGTATTGCGCTCAAGCGTAATCACCCCATGCGCCAACGAATGCAGATGCGCGTCGCGCACGCCATTCTCGCCGGTAAGGTCATCGACCAGGATCACGGTGATGTTCTTTCCCGCAAAATACTGTTTCAGCGCCAGCACCTGCCGGCGGTAGCGCAGCGAGTCCTGGCTCAGCAGCCGCAACTCCGACAGGCTGTCGAACACCACGCGCTTGGGCGACACTTCCTCGACCCGCTTGATCAGCAGCTCGACTGTCGCCGTCAGTTCCACTTCCCAGGGATGGATCAGCGTTTGCTCGCGCCCGCCGCCCAGCACATCGGCGGCCGAGGACAGCTCGAACAGGTCGATCTTGTCCAGCGTCCAACCGTGTGAATCCGCCACCGCTGCGATTTCCTCGCTGGTTTCGGACAAGGTGATGTAAAGGCATTTCTCGTTCTGGCGCACGCCCTCGAACAGGAACTGCAGGCCCATCGTGGTCTTGCCCGAACCCGGCGCCCCTTCCAGTAGATACAGCCGCCCAGGCGTCAGCCCACCCCGCAGAACGATATCAAGTCCAGCGGTGCCAGTCAGAATACGAGGGTCGGCCATTGGTGTTGTGTTCCACCGGGGATTTGCTGTCGGCTGCAGCCATTGCGCCGATCTTCTTACATATTCCCCCCAATTCCGTCGACGTGCTGCGCAAAATCCGCGGCAGTGAGGTGAACAAGGCACACAACCCTCTTGGCGGCTCCAAGGTTGCGCCCCTGCGCAACCGGTATATTTGCGCAAAGCCCCGCCAGCCTTGCGACTCAAGGGCACTATCATGCGTTGACGCCACGCCAGGACGGGAGCGATCAACCATGAATGACTGGGCCCCCGACCTTTACATCGTCGCCATGACTGGCGCTGGGCTCCTGATCGCCCTTGTGGCCTGGCTGCCGCTGGCGCTCCGCCGGATGCCCTTGTCGCTGCCGGTCGTGTGCCTGGCGATTGGCGCCGCGCTTGTCGGCTTGCTGCGGCTGCCCATCGATACCTCACCCATCGCCCACCCCTATATCACCGAGCGGCTTACCGAGTTCGTCGTGATCATCGCGCTGATGGGAGCCGGCCTCAAGATCGACCGCGTCTTTCGCTTCCGCGACTGGGCCATCACCTGGCGCCTGCTGCTGATCACCATGCCTCTCGGCATCCTCGCCATTGTTGGAGTCGGAACCGGCCTGCTGGGCCTGCACTGGATCCCGGCACTGCTGCTCGCGGCCGCGCTTGCGCCTACCGACCCGGTGCTGGCCGCCGATGTGCAGGTTGGGCCGCCCCACGAGGGCGGCGAGGACACCGTGCGCTTCGCGCTCACCTCCGAGGCCGGGCTCAACGATGGCTTTGCCTTTCCATTCGTGCATCTGGCCATTGCGCTTAGCATCGCCACCGCCACCGGCGAGCCCTGGCTCGTCAACTGGCTGACCTACAACGTGCTGTGGGAAATCGTCGCGGGCCTTGGCTGCGGCTGGCTCGTTGGCCACATCTTTGGCTGGCTGACCTTCAAGGTCCCTGGCGAACCGCTGGCCAAGACGGGCGATGGCCTCATTGCCATTGCCGCGACCTTTGTGTCCTATGGCGTGTCCGAGCTCATCCATTGCTACGGCTTTTTCGCCGTCTTCGTCACCGCCCTGACCCTGCGTAACGCCCACCGCAATCACGATTTCCAGCGCGACATGCACGACATCACCGAGCAGATCGAGCGCATTTCCATGATGGTGCTGCTGCTTTGCTTTGGCGGCGCCATCATGGGCGGCCTGCTCTCGCGCATCGGCTGGATCGAGATCGGTGCCGCTGTCGTCATCCTGTTTGTCGTGCGACCGCTCACCGGTCTTATTGGGCTCATCGGCTACAAGGCCACCGGTGGCGAAAAGCTCACCATCGCCTTCTTCGGCATTCGTGGCGTCGGCTCGATCTATTACATGGCCTATGGGCTCAATCACGGCCAGTTTGCTGGCGGCGAGCAGCTCTGGGCCATTGTCTCCCTCGTGGTCTTGCTCTCGATCATCTTGCATGGCCTGACCGTCACGCCCGTCATGCGCACGCTCGACCGCTTCCACGGCCGCGATCCGGACGCCGAAACAGCCACCCCGCCGCCGGGCCTGCAGGGCCCCGCCGACACTACGGCCTGAGCCAAGCCGCCCAGCTGGGTCCTCCGCGCGCAGAAAAGCCCGGCAAACCTGCTACACCGCCCCCATTGCAGCACTCGCAGGGTTGTCACACCCCTTGGCGCTCTTTACTGTCCACAGCAGATGATTTGTGGCGTGCACGGGTGAGGCGACGGAAACCGAGATGACGCAAGGATACGATCCCTACCATCTTTCCAGTCCCACCGTTTACCTGGTCAAGATCCTCATCTTCCTGGTGATCGTGGCGCTGGTCGGCGCCATTCTTTATTCCACCATCGTCGCATTTTTCTGGGCCAACCCGTTCATCAACTCGATGATCTTTTTCGCCCTGGCAGTCGGCATCTTCTTGTCCTTCCGGCAGGTAATCCGGCTGTTCCCCGAAGTGAAATGGGTCAACTCGCTGCAGGACGGCACGGTCACGACGGTGCGGCCGCCCATCCTGCTGGCCCCTGTTGCCGGCATTCTGCGCGAGCGCATCGGCGAGGCGATCATCACGCCCTCCTCCATGCGCTCCATCCTGGATTCAGTGGGCAACCGGCTCGATGAAGCCAAGGATACCTCGCGCTACCTTACGGGCCTCCTCGTCTTTCTGGGCCTGATGGGTACCTTCTATGGTTTGCTGGAAACGGTGACCTCGGTGGCGGGCGTCATCAATGCGCTTGATGTCACCTCAGGCGACAGCGCGTCCCTGTTCGGCAATCTCAAGGAAGGCCTGTCGGCCCCACTATCGGGCATGGGTACGGCGTTTTCCTCGTCCCTCTTTGGCCTTGCCGGCTCGCTCGTCCTGGGATTCCTGGATCTGCAGACCAGCCAGGCGCAGAATGCCTTTTATACCGATCTCGAGGACTGGATGACCTCGATGACCGAGCTTGATCATCCCGTCACGGCTATGCAGGCCAATGCGGGGGTCGGCGGCGCCGAGGTCCAGGCCATGATCGATCGGCTTGGCACCTCCATGCAAAGCCAGAACTCCTCGCAGAACGCCATTCGCGCCATGGCCGAACTCGCCCGCGGCATCGACAGCCTCGTCAAGCATATCCGCACCGAACAGGACGATCTGCGCCGCCACATCAACGAGCAGGGCGAAACCAACAAGAAGCTGCGCGAACTGATCGAAGCCGTCCTGTCGCAGGGCGACACCGAACGGCGGAACTAGCCAATGCCGGGAGCCCGCTCGCGCCGCCGGCAGGAAGCCAATTACTGGCCCGGCTTTGTGGACGCCCTGTCGAGCCTGTTGCTCGTCATCATTTTCATGCTGTCCCTGTTCATGCTGACCCAGTTCTTCCTGGGCACCGAACTGCAGGGCCGCGACACGGCGCTTGCCCGCCTCAACAGCCAGATCGCCGAACTCACCGATCTGCTGCAGTTGGAACGCGCCAACTCCGAGGATCTTGACGCCCAGATCGCCAATCTCACCGCCACTCTTTCGGGTGCCGAGGCCGAAAACCAGCAGCTTTCCGGCCAGCTGGCCGGCATCGGCAGCGGGATTGCCGGGCGCGACCAGACCATAGCCGGGCTGCAGACCGAATTGAGCGAGGCGCAGGAGCTATCCGACGAAGCCAACGCCCAGGTTGCCTTGCTGAACCAGCAACTCGCGGCCCTGCGCACCCAGATCGGCGCGCTCGAAACCGCGCTCGAGGCGTCGGAAACCCGTGACACCGAATCGCGCACCCAGATCGCCGATCTTGGCCGGCGCCTTAACGTTGCGCTGGCGCAGCGCGTTCAGGACCTGGCGCGCTACCGATCCGATTTCTTTGGCCGCCTGCGTGAAATTCTTGAAGGTCGCGCCGATGTGCGCGTGGTCGGCGACCGCTTCGTGTTCCAGTCTGAAGTGCTGTTTGATCCCGGCCAGGCCAATGTCCAAGCCGAAGGCACGCCCGACCTGGACGCCCTTGCCGATGCCATCCTGCAGCTCGAAACGGAAATCCCGCCCGACATCAACTGGGTGCTGCGCATCGATGGGCACACCGACCGGCGCCCGATCTCGAACCTGCAATTCCCCTCCAACTGGGAGCTCTCGGCGTCGCGCGCCATTTCTGTGGCCAAGTATCTCGTGACTCGCGGCGTCTCGCCCAACCGGCTCGTTGCCGCCGGCTTTGGCGAATTCACCCCGCTCGATCCCGGCGACACAGAAGAAGCCTATCGCCGTAACCGCCGCATCGAGTTCAAGCTCACCGAAGGCTAACCCAGCGCAAACCAAAGGTTTGTCGCTCCAGCGCAAAGGCGCAGCCTGTCGCGCCCAACGCCCCTCACCCATAGGCTTGGAACGCCACGCCCATTTCGCTGTCGTTGCGCCAAACCACCTTGCACACCTCAAGGCGGTGCCCCGGCATCAGCAGGTAGAAGATTTCAGGTAAGGCTTGGGCCGCCTGGACGGCGATCTTGGCGCCCATAGTCGAGATATTGTGGACGTCGCCGTCCTCGCGGGCCACTCCGCCACCATGAACAATGGTGACAGCCAGCCTGGTTTCCGTGCGCGGCACGGCACGGCGATCATTCTGTGACGCCATAGGATCAATCTTCTCGACGTGGAACCGCCATACTAGATAGGAACCAGCAAACACCGGGTGCAACGGATGGGTCAAATGCAATCAAAAGGCGCATAAAGCTGCGCCAAGGGGCACGGCCCGTCGCACCTTAGTCCACGCGGAACTGCAGCTTGGCCAGCTCGGCATAACGGCCGCCCTTGAGGACCAGCTCGTCATGAGTGCCCTGATCGATGATGCGTCCGCTATCGAGCACGAGGATCGTGTCGGCATCGCGGATCGTCGCCAGTCGGTGGGCAATCACAAGGGTGGTACGCCCGCGCATCAGGTATTCCAGCGCCTGCTGCACCAATTGCTCGCTTTGTGCGTCGAGCGCGCTCGTGGCCTCGTCGAGCAGCAGGATGGGCGCATTCTTGAGGATCGCCCGGGCAATGGCGAGCCGCTGCTTCTGCCCGCCTGAAAGCATCACACCCCGTTCGCCAACCACCGCATTATAGCCAAGCGGCAGATCGAGCACGAAATCGTGCACCAACGCTGCCCGCGCCGCGGCCTCGACTTCCGCCATGCTGGCTTCTGGTTTACCGAAGCGGATATTGTCCGCCACGGTGCCGGCAAAGATGGTGGGCTCCTGCTCCACATAGGCAAAATGCTGGCGCAGATCATAAACGGAGACGTCGCGCACATCGATGCCGTCCACGAGGACGGCGCCGCCCGTCACATCATAAAACCGCTGCAACAGCGACAGGATTGTCGACTTGCCCGAACCGGACGAGCCAACCAGGGCCACCGTTTCGCCCGCGTCGACCTTGAAGCTAAGGTCATGCAGCACGGGCTCGCCACCCTCGGGGTCATAGGAAAACGCCACATTGCGGAACTCCACCGTCCCGAGCGGCGGCTGCGGCAACTTGGTCGGATTGGCCTTCTCGCGGACCTCCGATTTGGTGGAGAGAATTTCGGTTAACCGCTCGGTTGCACCGGCAACCGTTTGCAGCGTGCCCAGCACTTCCGAAACATTGGTCAAAGCCCCCGATGCCATCAGCGCATAAACCAGGAACTGCGCCAACTGCCCGGCCGTGACCGTACCCTCGAACACCGAGCGGGCACCCCACCAGACCAGGAACACGATGGCCGAGGTGCCCAGAAAGATCACCATGCCCACCAGCACCGAGCGCGCCGTCAGGCGCGCAACTTCAGCGGCAAAGCTTTCCTCGCTACGCGCATCATAGGCCCGCGCCTGCACCCCTTCCTGGGTGAAGGATTTGACCGTTCGCGTCGCGCCCAGCATCTCGGTCGCCATCGCCGAAAGATCGGCCAACCGGTCCTGCGTCGAGCGCGACATGCGCCGCAAGCGCCGTGAGTAAGCGATTACCGGGAGCAGGATTGCTGGCGCCGCCACCACCACGCCCAGCGTCAGCATCGGGCTGGTCAGCAGCATCATCGCCACCGCGCCCACAATGGTCACGATTGAACGCAGGGCCAGCGAAAAGCTCGAGCCGATCGCGCCCCGGATCGTCGCCACATCGCCATTGAGGCGGCTGGTCAGCTCACCAACCCGGTGGGTATCGAAATAGCGGGCATCAAGGCTGAGCAAATGCCGGAACGAAGCCTGCCGCAGATCGGCCAGCACCCGCTCGCCCAACACGGAAATGAAGTAAAACCGCGCCCCGCTCGCGATCGCCATGACTGCGGCGATCCCGATGATCAGCCAGCTATAACGCCCCACATTGGCAAGGTTCTGCTCCAGAAACCCCTCATCGATCGCCCCGCCCAGCGCCGCCGGAATCGCCAGCGAGGAAATCGCCGAAATCAGCAGGAACAGCACGGTCAGCGCCAGCCGGGTTGGATAGCGCAGCACAAAAGGCAGCAATTGCCGCAAGGGGTTCAGTTGCTTTGGCTTGAGCACGGAAGGCGTGGCCTGGGTTGGCGCTTTTGCCGGAACGGCTTGATCTGTCATCGCTCGGCTTCAGCCACTTCTTTTGGCGGCGCCTCCGACGGTGGCGCGGCGGGCCTTACATATGCACTGGACCACCCGCTCGCAACGGCTTTGTGCTTGGACAAAAAGCCCCGCCCCTGCCCTTGCGGATTGCCCCGGCTTTGGCTATGAAGCCGCCAACACCAGTTCAATGCTCTCCGGGCGCCACGGCGCCCGTTTGATTTGAGGCACCGCGATGAAGTCCGAAATCCACCCCGACTACCACACCATCAACGTGGTAATGACCGACGGCACCACCTACCAGACCCGTTCGACCTACGGCAAGGAAGGCGACACGCTGCAGCTCGACATCGATCCCAACACCCACCCGGCCTGGACCGGCGGCACGGGCCAGCTGCTCGACCGCGGCGGCCGTGTTTCGCGCTTCAAGGAGCGCTTCAAGGGTTTCGGCATCTAAGCCACTCCCCTTTTCAAGTGATTTGCCCGGCCTTTGCGCCGGGCTTTTCGTTTCTGCGCCCGGCAGCGGAACACCACCATGCGCCTTTCGCTCTTTGCCCTGGCCGCTTTGTTCGAGATCGGCGGCTGCTATCTGGTGTGGCAGGCCTGGCGCCATGGGCATGCCTGGCTCTGGCTCCCCGCCCTTCTGGCACTCGCCAGCTTTGCCTGGCTCCTGGCCCTTGCCGGCACCGACAGCGCTGGCCGCGCCTTTGCCATCTATGGTGGGATCTATATCGCCGCGTCGCTGGTCTTCATGGCTTCGGTGGAACAAATCCGGCCCGATCGCTGGGACCTGCTGGGCGCCGCAATCTGCCTGCTGGGCGCGGCCGTGATCGTCTGGGCGCCGCGTGCCTGAGCGTCAGGGCCGCCCGAACGCTGCCTTTAGGCGCGACAACTGGTCGGCAATGTCATTGGCCACGCTGCCATCGAGCTGCGGCATCCGCCCGCGCTCCATCTGGTCAAACTGCATCACCCGGTCAAACAGCCGGTCGCCCTTGTCGATATAAAGCCGCAAGGCTTCGGGCAGCAGCTCATAGCCGGGCCCTCCGCGCTGCGACGGCGTCGCCGAAAACTTGACCTTCTCCTTTTCGGAGCGGGCATTTTCCTTGCTGATCTCGCCTTCGTTGACGGCGCGCTGCAGCAAGAGCCATGATGCCAGCTGCATCAGCCGGGTCGTCAGCCGCATGGATTCGGTGGCGTATAAGAACGAGGCCTCGCGCCCCAGCAACTGGCTTTCCGCCCGCCCGTGCCCGTCGAGATAGCCCGCGACCTCTTCGATCAGCGCCATGCCTTCGCGATACAGCAGGTCGAAACCGCCCGAAGCCACAATGCGCGGACCAATCGATATTGCCTGCCCGGATTCGCCAGCCTCAGCCATCTCGTTCCTCGCTCTCGCACTGCGTCATGATAGGACGAAACACCCTGCCCGTCACGCTTGCCGCTGCGGGAGCATGAAAGCAGCCTTAATGGGCCAAATGGTGGCCATCAAAAAAGAAAAAGAGCCGCGAAGGGCGGCTCTCGAAGTTTACAGGGAGGGGTCAAACAGAGGAAGAAATCTCTGATCCAAAAACCATCTGGATAACAACACCCTAACTCGTCCGGATTAATTGCCCGTTAATGGCGCAAGATTTTTTAACCCTGCTCCTTTGCAGGTTCTTAGAGCTTGAAGGCCGCCTCCGCTGCCTTGCGGGTTGCCCCGCGTGCGGCGATGGCCGCCCTTAGCCGCTCGATTTCAGCCTCCAGCAAAACGATGCGCCCCTCGAGCTCGGTCACCGAAAGGGCGTCCAGCACGCTGCCGATCTCGTGGCTCTTGGGCTTGCCGCTTACCTCGTCTTCCATCTTGCCGTCCTTTCCTGTCGCGGGGGCAGCTTAACCGCTCCCCCTTGCCGGGCAAGGCCACATGGGCCAGCATGGCCCCATGACCATTCCCGCTACCATGACCGCCATCTCTATCGCCGAGCCGGGCGGCCCCGAAATGCTTGCGCCCATCCAAATGCCACTGCCTGCCTGTGGCAACGGCGACGTGCTGATCCGGGTTGCTGCGGCGGGGGTCAACGGGCCCGACCTCGCTCAGCGCCGTGGGGTTTATGATCCGCCCCCCAGCGCATCGCCCCTGCTCGGCCTCGAAGTGGCCGGGGAAATCGCGGTCCTTGGCGCCGATGTGTCGGGCTGGCAGGTCGGTGACCGCGTCATGGCCCTGACCAATGGCGGCGGTTACGCCCAATATGTCGCGGTCCCCGCCGGCCAGGTCTTGCCCGTTCCAAATGGTTGGAGCCTACCCGAGGCGGCAGCCCTGCCCGAAACCTGGTTCACCGTCACCCAGACCCTCGTCATGCGTTCGGGGCTCGAAGCGGGCATGAGCGTTCTGGTGCATGGCGCTGCCGGTGGCATTGGCGGCGCCGCCGTCGCCATCTCCGCCATTCTTGGCGCTCGCCCCATCGGTGTCGTGTCCTCGCCGGAAAAGGCGGCCTATGCCGAAAAATTGGGGGCCGTGGCCACCATTGACCGCATGCGCGACGATATCGCCGAGCGCGCTTTGGCGCTTACTGAGGGGCGCGGGGTTGATCGGGTGGTTGATCTCCTGGGCGGCGCCATGGCAGCCGTCAGCATTGCCGCCAGCGCTCGTGGTGGCCATATCGTCCAGATCGCGACCCTTGCCGGCAGCAGCGCCAAGATTTCCTTGGGCACGCTCATGGCCAAGCAACTGACGATCTCCGGCTCCACCCTGCGCCCGCAAAGCGCGGCCACCAAGGCGGCCATTGCCGCCCGGATCCGCGCCGATCTGCTGCCCGCGCTTGAGCGTCCCGGCTTCGTCCGTCCGGCGCTGACCACCTTTCCGCTTGAGGAGGCGGCCGAGGCGCATCAGGCCATGGAACAGCGCGCCCATGCCGGCAAGATCGTGCTTCTCACGGCCTTTGGTGCTGGGGAACCGCCGTTATAGCCATTGCGGATCAGGCCCTGACGCCATATATTGTGGTCATTCCCCCTCAGCATGAAGCAAAGAGGCGGAGCGGCCCGGAGGAATACCGGCCGCGCCACCAGGAGTGATTTGACGATGACCCAACCCTTGTTGATGCCCAAGGCAACAGCTGTCTGGCTCGTCGACAACACGGCGTTGTCCTTCGAGCAGATCGCAGCTTTCTGCACGCTTCATCCGCTCGAAGTGCAGGGCATCGCCGATGGCGACGTCGCCGGCGGCATCATGGGCGTGAACCCCATTCAGAATGGCCAGCTGACCCGCGAGGAGATCGAAAAGGCCGAGGCTGATCCCAATTATCGCCTCAAGCTGTCTGATCCCAAGGTCCGTGTTGCCGCTGCCAAGCGCAAGGGCCCGCGCTATACCCCCATTTCGCGTCGCAATGAGCGCCCCAATGCCATCAAGTGGCTGGTGCGCAACCACCCCGAACTCAAGGACGCGCAGATCATGCGTCTGGTCGGCACCACCAAGTCCACGATCGATTCGGTGCGTGAATCCACCCACTGGAACTCGGCCAACCTGACCCCGATGGATCCGGTGACGCTGGGCCTGTGCAGCCAGATCGATCTCGATCTCGAAGTTGGCCGCGCGTCCAAGGGCGTTGTGGGCTCCGAAGTTGCCGAGGAAGGCACCATGCTGATGACGGCCGAGGAAGCGCTCGCGCGTTCCGGTGCGCGCGGTCATTCCGATGCCGAAGGCTACAATGACGAGGAAAGCACGCGTCGCTCTTCTGACCAGCACACCGAGTTCGATGCCGACTCGGTGTTCTCCAAGCTCAAGTCCCTCAAGAGCAACAGCGACAACTAATCCTCTAGCCCCGAACAGCTCCGCTCCATGGTCGACCTCTACTTTGTTTCAGTGGCCGGCCTGGCGGTTCTGATCGTTGGCCTGTCCAAAGCCGGCCTGCTGGGCGGCCTGGGCGTTGTCGGCGTCCCCCTCCTCACCCTCATCATGCCGGCCCGCGATGCCGCCGGCATGATGCTGCCAGTGCTGCTGGCCATGGACGCCATCGCCATCTACGCCTATCGCCAGCAGTTCAGCTGGCACATTCTCAAGATCATGCTGCCCGGCGCGGCGGTCGGCACGCTGATCGGCTGGGCGCTTTGGTCGGTGGTTTCCGACGCCATGGTGCTGCTCTTTGTCGGCATCATCACCCTGCTTTTTGTGCTCGACGCTGTTTTGCCGCTGCGCAAAAAGCTCGAGGGGCTACCACCCTCCACGCCATGGGGCGGGTTCTGGGGCGGCTTTGCCGGATTTACCAGCTTTGTGTCCCACACGGGCGGCCCACCCTTCCAGATCTATGTTCTGCCCCAGCGCCTGCCGCCGCCAATTTATTCGGGCACCAATGCCATCTTCTTTGGCGCCGTGAACTCGGCCAAGCTGATCCCCTATTTCTTCCTGGGCCAGCTCTCCGTCCAGAATCTCACCCTGTCCGCCGCGCTGATCCCGGTGGGCGTTGCCGGCGTGCTGATCGGCATCTGGCTGGTGCGGCGCATCTCCGTCACCCTCTTCTACCAGATCGCCTATGGGCTCGTGTTCTTCCTGGCGCTCAAGCTGATCTGGGATGGCGTGCGGGCGGTGTTCCTCGGTCTCTGACCGCAACAAAAAAGGCCACAGCTCCCGCCATGGCCTTCCCGGTCCAACTGTGTTGGAGCGCAGAGCTTACTGCATGCCGCTATTGAATTTGTAGAGTTCGTCCTTGATTTCGAGCTTCTTTCGCTTCAACGCGCTCACCGTGAGATCATCGAGCGGCTTGTTCTGCAGCTCCGCCTGGATCTGACGATCCAACTCCTGATGACGGCGCTCCAACGCCGCGATGTGGCCTTCAGTCGTCATGACAACTCCTTACGCCTGACTGGACGACGCTAAGGTTCCAGATAAAATGTGACTTGTCGATGACAATAGGTCCGCCGATCAAATCCGTGTGCAAAACGCCGCCGGATCGGGTAATGGGGAACAATGTTGCGTGCCCTGGGGGAACCGCCGTTCGATGCTGCCGCTGACCAAGGAACAGGAAGCCGGCCTCGGGCTTGAACTGGCCACGAAACGCCAGGAACACGCCGATCTGGACGCTGCCATCCACACCCTGACCGGCTCGGCTTTTGCCGACCGAATGCTGATTCAGCGGCTCAAGAAGCGCAAGCTCGCGCTCAAGGATCGCATCGTCCAACTCGAAAATATTCTCCTGCCCGACATCATCGCCTGACCCCTCCCCCGCTTGAGTTGTGGCAACAATTGGGCTAGGAGCGGCCTTTGTGCAGCCCGCGGGGGGACCGAGGCCATGCTCACCAAACCAGCCGTTGCGATTGTCATGGGCAGCCAGTCCGATTGGCCCACCATGCGCCTTGCCGCCGAAACGCTTGAAGCGCTGGATGTGGAATATGAGGCGCGCATCGTTTCCGCGCACCGCACGCCCGAACGCCTGGTCGAGTTCGCCACCACAGCCCGCGCGGATGGCTTCCAGATCATCATTGCCGGCGCTGGCGGCGCCGCCCACCTGCCCGGCATGATCGCCGCCATGACCCCGCTGCCCGTGTTTGGCGTGCCGGTGCGCTCCAAGGCGCTTTCGGGCCAGGATAGCCTCCTGTCCATTGTGCAGATGCCCGGCGGCATCCCGGTCGGCACCCTCGCCATCGGTGAGCCCGGCGCCATCAACGCCGCCCTCCTCGCCGCTGCCGTATTGGCGTTGCATGACGACGAGCTTGCTGAACGGCTCGATGCCTATCGCGCCAACCAGACCGCTTCCGTTCCGCTTTTCCCCACCGACACCGAGTAGATCATGCCCGACACCACGCCCCTGCCGCCCGGGACCACCATTGGCATCCTTGGCGGTGGTCAGCTCGGCCGGATGCTGTCGCTTGCCGCCAGTCGCCTGGGCATGCGCACCCACATCTACTGCCCCGACCCCGATAGTCCCGCCTTCGAGGTAACCCCCCACAAGACCGTCGCCGCCTATGACGATGAAGTGGCGCTCGCGGCCTTCGCCGATGCCGTCGATGTGATCACCTACGAGTTCGAGAACGTCCCCGCCGCGACTGCAGCCTTTCTCGCTGAGCGGAGGCCCCTGCGCCCGGGCGCTCAGGCACTGGCCGTGTCGCAGGACCGCCTGGCCGAAAAAGCCTTCCTTGCCTCCAAGAACATACCGGTAGCCCCTTATCGGACAGTGGAATCACTCGATCAACTGCAAACCGCCATGGCCGAGCTCGGTTTCCCCGCCGTGCTCAAGACCACCCGCCTCGGCTATGACGGCAAGGGGCAGCGGGTGCTGCGTGATCGCGCCGAAGCTGCCGAGGCTTTTGCTGCGCTCGCCCCCAAGCCGCTCGTGCTCGAGGCCTTCATCCCCTTCAGCCAGGAGATCTCTGTCGTTGTTGCCCGCAGCCTTTCCGGCGAGGTGCGCAGCTACGAGCCGGCCGAGAATGTGCACCGCAACCACATCCTCGCCACCAGCACCGTACCGGCGGCGATTCCCCCCGCGCTCGCTAAGCATGCCGGCATGATCGCCAAAGCGATTGTCGTCGCCCTCGATTATGTCGGCGTGCTGGGTGTCGAGTTCTTTGTTGTCCCAGGCGAGTCGCGCCCTACCCTGCTGGTGAACGAAATCGCGCCGCGCGTACATAATTCCGGTCACTGGACCGAGGCGGTGTGCCTCACCGATCAGTTCGAGCAGCACATCCGGGCGATTCTCGGCTGGCCGCTCGGCGATCCCGCCCGACTCGCCGATGTCGTCATGGAGAATCTGGTGGGTGACGAGGTCGGCCGGGTGCCCACTTCGCTGCAAGGCTTCACCCAGCCTCACCTTTATGGCAAACTGGAAACGCGGCCCGGTCGCAAGATGGGCCATATCAATCGCCTGTTGCAGCCGGACCGGCCCTAAACTTGGGCTTTTTCGCTTGCAAAGGTGGACAAGTCCGCGGGGTTGGGCTATAGAGCCCCCACGGTGACCGGCCCTGCTGGTCGGCGACGTGGCTTTATTTAGTCGCGGCGCTTCCATCCAATCATATTTCACCAGGCTTTAAGGGGCGGTTGACCTTTGCAAGTAGTCGTTCGCGATAACAACGTTGATCAGGCGCTGCGCGCGCTCAAGAAGAAGCTGCAGCGCGAAGGCGTCTTCCGCGAGATGAAGCTGCGCAACTACTACGAGAAGCCCTCCGAGAAGAAGGCGCGTCAGAAGGCCGAGGCCGTGCGCCGCGCTCGCAAGCTGGCTCGTAAGCGCGCCCAGCGTGAAGGCGGTCTGCCCGCTCCAACTCCAACGGCACGTCCCGGTCAGCCCGCTCGCCCAAGCGCAAGCACGCTGCCCCGCACCTAAGTCGTTCAGAATTCATTCATAATGCGTTCATAACGCCGCTCCTTTCGGGGCGGCGTTATGCTTTTGGCCCTTCAGCCTCCGGCTGCAGGGACCACCCGCTCAAAGAACGGCCGCGCATGCTCGGGCCAGATACCCCGCTCCCACAGGTCCACATGGGTCCCGCCGGGCTCGATCCACAGCTCATCCTTGTTGGGAACAAGCTCGTATAACCTCTGGCCATTGCTGACATCTATGGTCGTGTCCGCAGTTCCATGCGCCACCAGCACCGGCTCGGCCACATCCGTGATCCACTCATTGACGGGGAACTGGTCCTGCATCACCCAGTACACCGGCAGCATTGGATAGCGCTCCCCGGCTACCGTCACCGCCGACAGGAACGGCGTTTCCAGCAGCAACGCCGCCGCATCCCGCTCGCTCGCGACATAGGTCGACGGCCCTGACCCCAGAGATCTCCCCCAGATTACAACGGGATAGCCTTTGCCCGCGGCCCAGTCGAACGCGGCCAAGGCGTCGGTTAGAATGCTATCCTGGCTCACCGAACCAGGGGAAGCGGGGAAGCCGCGATAATCAAATGCTAGGAACCCAAAGCCTTCCGACGCCCATTGTGCGAAGCGCTCATTCTCGGCCGAAAAGCTGCCGCTATTGCCCTTGTAATAAACGATCAGCGGCTTGCCCGGCTCAGGCGCCTTGTACCAGCCATTGACCACGCCATCGCCTGAGGGAATCGCCACCGCCTCGGCCCCGGCGATTCCCGCCGCCTCAAGTGGCGTCACCTCCCCTTCGAGGAAGTACTGCAGGCTGCGCTGGTTGAAATACATATACCCGACAATGGCGGCATAGCCGAGCACCACCAGCACCGCCAGCCCGGCAACCAATCTCCCAACAATCCGCATCTAGAACTCCGAAATGGTCTTGTCCAAGGCCTGGGCGAACACCTCAGGGGGCTGCGCACCGGACAGGGCATATTTCTCGCCGAACACAAAGAAGGGCACCCCGGTAATGCCCTGGGCTGCCGCCTGCTCAGCCAACTGCTGGGTGATTGCCAGCTCGTGCTCATCATTCATGGCATCAAGCGCATCGCCCCGGTCAAACCCGAACGAGGCCGCGATGTCGGCCAGCACATTGTCATCGAAGATCTGCCGGTGCTCGAGAAAATAGGCCTCGGCTATGGCATTGGCCAATTCGTGCTGAATGCCGAGCGGCTTGCTCAGCCGGGTTATGGTGTGGGCCTTTGCCGTCGGATACATCCGCGGCTGGCGGGAGAGATCAAGCTCGATCCCTGCCTTGAGCGCTTCGCTTTCCACTCGCTCCCACATCTCGGCGGGGTCACGGCCATAACGCTGGCGCAGCATTTCGCCAACATCCACGCCCTCGGCGGGCGTATTGGCATCGAGGTAAAAGGGGTGATTTTCAATGATGACGTCGATGTCGTCGGGCAGTGCCGCCACGGCCTGATCGAGCCGAGCGGAGCCGACAAGGCACCAGGGGCACACGACATCGGTGAACACATCAATTTTGAGGATAGGTGACATGGCAAATCCTTGAGCCAACGCGGCCCGTTGTTTGCCATCATGTCGCGCGAAATGGAGCGGGGGACAATCCCACTGCCATCAATTACGCGTCGCCACCCTGGGTGACCGCAAATGGCGGCGACCAGCCGCCGGCAACCACGCCAAAGCCAAGAACGGCGCCAAAGCCCAGCCACGCAAGGCCTGGCAGCACCAGCAGCGTGGCGCGGCCCGAGACGCTTGCGGCACGCCCGGCGGCCGCCAGACCGATCAGCATCAGCACCATGGAAACAACCGTGCTCATGAAGGGATCGGCCACGGTCAGCAGGAATGGTGCAAGGATCGCGCCGACCATCAACGCAACAATCCAGCGCGCCGCTGAGCGCCCTTCATAGCCACGCCCGGCCACCAGCCACCGGGCAGCGCCCCAAAGCGGCAGGCTGATGGCGAGCGCCAAAGCACCCGTCCACTCCGGTAGGCCCAATGGCGCATGCAGTACCGGCTGGACACCAAGCGCTTCGGCAGCACCATAGGCAGCAACCAGACCCAGCAGCGGGAGGGCAGCGCTCAGTCCCGCGCCAATCCCGTCATGCCGATCGGCATCGAGCAGCGAAGGAAAGTTGTGGGTAACTGCCGTGAAGGTGGCCATTTTGGCTCTCACTGGTTGCTAAATTCTTGCAAACCAATGGCCGCGGGGCCTTAGGAGTTCCTTTTTGGGAAACACGCCCTCGTGAAGGGACCATTAACGCCCGCCCATACCATGCCCTGCTGGTACACTTCTGGGAGAATATCGTGACGACTGAGCTCGATTCGTCAGCGCGTCTGGAGGCACTGGAAACGCGTGTCGCTTTCCAGGATCAGACCATCGAAGACTTGAATGCCACCATCACCGAGCAGTGGCGCGTGATTGACGGGCTCACTCGTCGGCTCACCGTGCTGGAGGAACAAGTCCGGGCGGGTGGCTTTATCGCTGATCCCCGCTCCGAACCCCCTCCTCCGCACTACTAGAGCAGGTTGCCGCTTACGGCCTCACGAAGATGTAGAGCAGCACGATCACTGCCGCGATCGAGATCGTCGTCCACTTCACCAGCGTCACAAAGCGCGCATAGGTCGACTCATGCTGGGAATAGTCCATCGCCGATTCATGCTGAAGCGGTGGATGCAGGTGGGAATGGGCTGGGTGGTCTTCTGCGGCCATTTGGTCCTCGAAATTCGTCGTGTTCATCTGCCCGGAGGCGTTCAGGGGCTCGTGCTTTCCAGCTCGTCGATCAGTCGCTCGATCATGCCAAGTCCCAGCGACCAGAACTGCGGATCCTTGGCATCAAGCCCGAATGGCGCCAGCAGTTCCGTATGGTGCTTGGATCCACCAGCCTTCAACAGCTCGAAATACCGCTCCGCAAAGCCCTCGTCGGCCTTCTCATACTGCGCGTAAAGCGAGTTCACAAGGCAGTCACCGAAGGCATAAGCATAGACATAAAAGGGCGAGTGGATGAAGTGCGGCACATAGGCCCAGAAGATATCGTAACCCTCATTGGGGATGATCCCCTCACCCAGCGATTCCTTTTGCACTTCCAGCCAGATGGCGTTGATTTCCTCAGTGCGCAGCTCACCCTGCCGACGTGCCGTGTGCACCCGGCGCTCGAACGTGTAAAAGGCAATCTGCCGCACCACCGTATTGAGCATGTCCTCCACCTTGGAGGCTAAGAGGGCAAAGCGCTGCTTGGGGTCGGTGGTCTTTTCCAGCAGGTACCGGAAGGTCAGCATCTCACCGAAGACACTCGCCGTCTCGGCCAGGGTCAGCGGCGTATTGCTCAGGATCGGCCCCTGCGCCGCCGCCAGCCTTTGATGGACACCGTGACCCAACTCATGGGCGAGCGTCATCACGTCCCGCGAGCGGCCCATATAGTTGAGCATCAGATAGGGATGCGCACTCGGCACCGTGGGATGAGCAAAGGCGCCCGAGAGCTTGCCATTGCCCACTGGAGCGTCGATCCATCCACTATCGAAAAACGGCGCTGCGACTTCCGCCAGGTCAGGCGAAAACCGGCCATAGGCCTCCAGCACGGTAGATTTGGCGGTTTCCCAATCAAAGGTCCGCTCGTCGCTCGTCGGCAAGGGCGCATTGCGGTCCCAGGCATTGAGCTGGTCCTTACCGAACCACTTGGCCTTCATCTTGTAGTAGCGGTGCGACAGCCGTGGATAGGCCCCCTGGACGGCGGATTGCAGCGCATCCACCACTTCGCGCTCCACCGAATTGGCCATGTGCCGGCTGTCGGCAATGTCCTCAAAGCCGCGCCAGCGATCGGAGATTTCCTTGTCCTTGGCCAGCACATTGGTGATGTGGGTGAACAAGCGTCCATTCTCGCGCAAGGTCTTGGCCAAGGCATGGAACGCGCTTTCGCGCCGCTTCTCCTCGGGCTCGGACAGCAGATGCAGCGTTTCCTCGAGCTTGAGCACTTCCCCATCGACCTCGAATTCGAGGCTGGCCATGGTCTCGTCGAACAAGCGGTTCCAGGCTGAAAAGGCCGTGACCGACTTGTCGTGGAACAGCTCCTCGAGCTTTTCGTCCAACTGATATGGCTTGGCCTTGCGCAACTCGGCGAACCAGGTGCGGTAGCGCGCCAGTTCCGGATCGCGCTCGAACGCCGCGTCAAGATCGGCATCCTCGATCCGGTTCAACTCGAGCTCGAAAAACAGAATGCGCGTGGAGAGATCCGTCAGCGCCTGGTTGGTGTCGCCCATGAACTTGGCCCGGTCGGGATCGGTGGATCGCTGCGCATATTGCAAAAAGGCGAACGAGCCGATGCGCCCACTCAGATCCGCCAGCGCTTCGCTGCGCTTGATCACATCGGTGAGCTTGCCCGCCCGGGTTAGCTCTGCGAGCCTGCCCTTGTAGTCGCTCTCAAAGCGCGCGGCATCATCCTTGGCCTGCTGCAAGGCGGCGGCAAACTCAGGGCTCTCGCGTCCCGGGTAAAGATCGTTGAGATCCCAGACCGGCAAGGTACCCAATTGATTGTGCCCCTTCTGGCTCGCGGCTTGTTCGGTCATCGGGGTTCTCCAGCGCGGTTCTTGGTGAGGGGCGGACCATAGCCAGCACCTCACGGGATGAAAAGGGGGCCTTCGCCGCCTATCGTGCCAGCCGCAATATGGCGCCCCGCCATTATGATTAATGCTGTCTTAATTTGCCGGCCGCATACTTCCACAAAACCGCACAGCGCGATTCGAGCGCCTGGCAAGAGAAGTGGATTTTGCATGACGCGTGTTCTGGTGGTCGACGATGACCCGGTGCAATTGCGGCTGACGGCCGAAGTCGCCAATCAGGCCGGCTTCAAGCCACTCACCGCAACCAGCGGCGAACAAGCCCTGCAGATCTTGCGCGAAGACCCCAATCTGGGTGCGATGATTCTTGACCTGGTAATGCCTGACCTCGACGGCATGGCCGTGATGGAAACCATGCGCCGGGAAGCTCTTTCCACGCCGGTGATCGTCCAAACCGCCAACCCGTCGCTGGAAACCGTGGTCAGCGCCATGCGCCACGGGGCCGTGGACTATTTCGTCAAGCCGGTCGCCCCCGAGCGGCTGGTGATCTCCTTGCGCAACGCCATGAAGCTGGGTGCGCTGGAAGCGGCGATCCGTGCCGAACAAAGCCGCCGCGCCGGGACCTTCTCGGCTGCCGACCTTATTGGCCGTGCACCGGCGATGACCCGCGTCCTGACCCTTTGCGGCAAGGCCGCCCGCAATCCCATACCCGTGCTGATCGAAGGCGAAACCGGCGTCGGCAAGGAATTGATCGCCCGCATTATTGGGGGCAGCGGGGATCGGGCCGGCAAGCCATTCATCAGCGTCAACTGCGGCAGCATCTCCCCTTCCCAACTCGACGCCGTGCTTTTCGGCTTCAAGAAAGGCGCCTTTGCGGGGGCCCTCGCCGATACCCCCGGCAAGTTCGCCGAAGCCCATACCGGCACCATCTTCATCGATGAAGTGGGCGAACTGCCTCCCGCCACCCAGGAGCGGCTGCTGCGCGTTCTCGCCGATGGCGAAATCGTACCGCTGGGCGCCGGGCGCCCGGAGCGCGTCAATGTGCGCGTGATCTCGGCGACCAATCGCCGCCTGCTCAATCTGGCGAAATCGGGCGAGTTCCGTGAGGACCTTTATTATCGGCTGAACGTGCTGCCCATCTACGTGCCCCCGCTCCGGCAGCGGCTCGAGGACATCCCGGCTCTGGTCAACCACTTCCTTGCGCGCTTTGCCGCTGAAGCTGGCAAACGCATCCTCGGCATTTCTCCCGAAGCTTTGGAACTTCTCGCCAGCTATCCCTGGCCCGGCAATATTCGCCAGCTGGAAAACGTCGTTTATCGCGCGACCGTGCTCTGCGAGGAAGCCTTCCTCGAGCCGGCCGATTTCCCGCAGATCATGGCCCATGCTCAAGGGCGCGACGCCGCCATTCTTTCCCTCGCGGCCATGCCGGTGCCCGCCGCGCCGGTTCACATCGATAACGCTCCGCCGCGCCAGCGCGAAATGCTCGAAACCAGCCCCGTCGAAGACCGCTTCCTCGATGAATCCGGCAATGTGGCGGCTCTGGCCGAGATCGAACGCGCCTTGATCGTTTTTGCGATCGAGCACCATGGCGGGCGCATGTCCCGTGTTGCCCGCGCACTCAAGATCGGCCGCTCGACCCTCTATCGCAAATTGCATGAATATGGCCTCGCGGAGCAGTTGATTAACGACGCCGCTTAACCGCACAGCATCGACAGGATGGCGGATCGCCGAGCGATTGCGGGCCTTTGCACAAGGCCTTGCAGACCGTTGCACCATAGCCACATCGCTCGCTCACAACATTGCGAGTGATTGTTCCTGTTAACATTTGATGCTTATGCTTTCGATGTATGGGGCGGCCCGCCGGACCTTGGGTTGAGGCACGGCTGGGCTGCGTAACGCCTCGTACACGGAGCACAAATGCACAAGATCCTGGTTTGTTTTCTCGCCGTTGCTGCCGCCAACGCCCCTCTTCCCATCCTGGCGCAGGATGTAGCGAGTATCACCCCAACCCGGATTGTCATCGCTCCCGCGCAAAGCGCATTGGCGCGAACCATAAAGGCCAGCCTGTCCGCCGCCTATACAGCCAATGGCCGCGGTACCGCGGCCTATGCCGAAGCGCAGAAGCTCTACTTTCTTTATGGCGAGCGCTATTTCGAGCCAATCTGGCTGAGCGAACAGGCCAATGGGCAGGTCGTGTTCTCACCTGCTGCCCAGCAGATCCTCGATCTGTTTGCCCGGGCCGAATCCGAAGGGCTCAATCCCGCCGATTACCTCACTCCTGACCTGCAGCTTCCCGCAACGGGCGGGGATCCTGTCGCCATGGCGGCGCTCGAAACCGCGTTTTCTGCCGCGACCCTGCGCTATGCGACCCACATCTATACCGGACGCGTCGCTCCTCGCTCCGTCGATGCCAACCTAGATGTCGAGCCCAAGACCCTTGATGCCGGCGCACTCCTTGTGGAACTGGCGGCCAGCAAGGATCCGGCCAAGGTGCTGGCCAAGCTCGAGCCAACCCATCCCGAATTCCTGGCGCTTAAAGCGGCACTGGCCAAGTTCAACGACAATGCCACTAATCGTCCCGCCCCCATTCCGACCGGGGTCGTGCTCAAGGCTGGCATGACCGATGAGCGCCTGCCCCTGATACGCCAGCGGCTGGGCCTCGTGGCCGATGCGTCCCTGGTTTACGACCAGGGCGTGGTGCAGGCGGTCAAGGATTTCCAGCAGGGCCTGGGTCTTGAACCTGATGGCGTCGCTGGCCCTGCCACGGTCGCGGCCCTCAACGGCGGGAACGCCGCCACCCGTGAGCAGATCATCGCCAATATGGAGCGCTGGCGCTGGATGCCGCGCGAGCTCGGCAATTTCCACGTCCTGGTCAACATTCCCGAGTTCCGCCTGTCCATCAACCGGAACGGGGCGGAAACCTATACGACCCGCGTCGTCGTCGGCACGGTCAAGAACCAGACGCCGGTGTTTTCCGACAACATCCGCCACATCGTGGTCAATCCGTACTGGAATGTCCCCAGTTCCATCGTCAAAGGCGAGATTGCGCCCAAGACCTGGCGGAACCCGGGCTATATCGACGCCCAGAACATGGACCTGATCTATAACGGCGACGTCGTCAGCCCCTGGCAGGTGAACTGGTCCGCGGTTGGCAACACGTTCCCCTTCAAGGTGCGTCAGCGCCCCGGCCCCAGCAATGCCCTGGGCCAGATCAAGTTCTTGTTCCCCAACAAGCACGATGTGTATCTGCACGATACCCCGTCAAAGGCTCTGTTCAGCCGCTCCCAGCGCGCTCTCAGCCATGGTTGCGTGCGGGTGCAGAACCCGATGGAGTTTGCCGACGCGCTGATGGCCAACGAAACCAAGATCAGCCGGGCCTCGCTCGAAGCCATGTTTGGCTCCAGCGAGCGCTGGGTGAACCCCGAGCAACAGATTCCTGTCCATCTCAGCTATTTTACCCTGCGGCCCCAGGCCGACGGCAACCTGCAATCCTATGGCGACATCTACGGCCACGACACCAAGCTGATCCAGGCGCTCGGCTTGTCGCCCGCAGCGCTCCCTCAACCGGTGATGGCCGAAACCATTGCCGATGTCGGCCCCTGAGCCGCACAACACCATCTCTGATCAGGCGCTGGCAGTTTCTGCCGGCGCCTTTTCTTTCGGCGGGTTTCTACCCTGTTCCCCGTGGAGCCGAGCGCCCCTTAACCGCTCGTCAACATTTTCGCCTTGGTTCGGCCCGGATTTTGTCCTTAAACATTGGCGTGAGTGGCCGCCATCGTGTTCGAGTTTTGTTAGCGTTAATCAAACTCTAGTCACTTGGCCGGTACGATCCGAAATGCAGATAGCTTCAACCGGGCAGTGTTTAGTGTGGCGGTAAAATCGGATAACCTGGCCCTTCGTGGCACTCGACTCCTGGCAGCAGCGCTGCTGAGTTTTTCGCTCCTGATCGGCCAGGCCGCCGTGGTTCCGGCCAATGCCGCCTCCGAGCGCAGCCTTTATCTCTACTACACCCACACCAAGGAAACGGCCCGCATCGTTTTCAAGCGCAACGGGCAGTATGTGCAGTCCGGGCTCAACGAGCTCAACCGCTTCCTGCGCGATTGGCGTCGTAACGAACCAGCCAAGATGGACCCACGCCTGTTTGACCTGGTTTGGGAAGTCTACCAGGAAGTGGGGGCTACCCAGCCCATCAACATCGTTTCCGCTTATCGCTCGCCCGCGACCAACAAGATGTTGCGCCAGACCTCCTCCGGTGTTGCCGAAAACTCCCAGCACACCAAGGGCCATGCCATGGACTTCTTCATCCCAGGCATTTCGCTGTCCAAGCTGCGCGCCGTCGCGATGCGCAAGCAGGTCGGCGGCGTTGGCTATTATCCCAGCTCGGGCAGCCCCTTTGTTCACCTTGATACTGGTTCGGTCCGCGCCTGGCCACGCATGACCCGTGCGCAGCTCAAGGACGTGTTCCCTGATGGGCGGACCATGCACTTGCCTGCCGATGGCAAGCCCTTGTCGCAGGAAGGCTATCGCCTCGCCCAGGCCGAATGGCAACGTTGCCGCGCCGTGCCCTGCGGCAATGGCGGCTCGGGCACTCAGGTAGCCAGCGCCGGCAATTCTTTGGTCGACATGTTCTTTGGCGGCAACAAGGGCAACAACCAGCCCGCGCCCAGGCCAGCCCCCGCTCCGGTGCAGGTTGCATCAGTAGCTGCGGCCGCTCAGTCCCCGCAAGCGGCTGCCCGCGTCGCCGTTGCTCCCCCCATTCCGATGATGCGGCCGGCGAGCATGTCCGCGCCTGCCTCGAGCACGGTCGCCGTTGCTGAACAGGAGGTACCGGTGCCCTTCTCCACGGTTGGAAGCGCCCCCTTGGCAGAGGCAGAACTTGTCACCGCCTCGAACGCACCAGTGCCGGCCACCAAATCGCCGACCCTCATGATGGCGACCGCCTCCACTCTGCCAGCGGGCAATGGCGAAACCGCTGTGGTCGCCCTGGCAGCGCTGAGCCAGCCTTTCCCGCATCCGCCGCTGCAGGCCGGCCGCTCGTCCGAGCCTGACATGATGACGGCTTACCTGCCGCCCCTCGGCCAGAACGGCCAGGCACAGGACATGCTCCAGCAACTCATCGAGCAGGAAACCGCAGCCCAGGTTGCCGCCGCCCCCGTCGCGCCGGTACCCAACCTGCCCCCCCTCGGCGCTGCCGGTGTGAAGACCGCCTCGCTGGGTGGCGAGCCCGCCCGAGACTCCACGGCATCGCTCTTTGCCTCGACCTTCAACTCGGTTCAGGGGCAAAGCGAACCTGTCGCCAAGGCGCTCGCCGCCATGATCGCCAAGGACGAGGCTTCTGCCGCGCCAACGCCTGCCGCATTGACCGCCCCCGATCTGGAGCATGCCGCAGCCCTTCTGGTCGCGCCCGCGCCGCTGTCTTCCGATCACTTCGCCTTGATTGAAGCCCAGTCCCATGATGTCGATACGGCAACGGCACTGGCCCCCGCGGTGGCGCTATCCCCCAGCAATGCGCCGCTGGCCGTGACCCATACGCGCTTTACCGCGTCCAATTAGCCTCACCCGCCGGCCTCTCCACAACCGGGGAGAGGCTGGCTGAGGCACGCCGGCTTGTTGCAAAGCCTCTCGGCGCCCCGTAAAACCTTGAGCTATCTTTTAGTTCGGCAAAGGAAGCCAGCATTGGCCGATAAGCCATCGACGCCCCTGCTCGATACCGTTCAAACCCCCGCCGAACTCCGCGCCCTGCCCCGCGAGGATTTGCGTCAGCTTGCCGATGAGTTGCGCGCCGAAGTCATTGACGCCGTTTCGGTGACTGGTGGTCATCTGGGTTCCGCCCTTGGCGTCATCGAACTCACAGTCGCCCTCCATGCCGTGTTCGACACGCCCCATGATCGACTGATCTGGGATGTCGGCCACCAGGCTTATCCCCATAAGGTTCTGACCGGCCGCCGCGATCGCATCCGCACCCTGCGCCAGCGCAGTGGCCTGTCCGGGTTCACCCGCCGCGCCGAAAGCCCCTATGATCCCTTTGGGGCCGGGCATTCCTCCACCTCGATTTCTGCCGGCCTTGGCATGGCTGTCGCCAGCGATCTTCAGGGCACCAAGCGCAATGTCGTGGCCGTGATCGGTGATGGCTCGATGTCCGCGGGCATGGCTTATGAAGCCATGAACAATGCGGGCGCCATGGATGCCCGCCTGATCGTCATTCTCAACGACAACGACATGTCGATCGCCCCGCCCACCGGGGCCATGAGCGCCTATCTCGCTCGCCTCGTGTCCGGCCCGCTTTATCGCGGTGCCCGCGAAGCGGCCAAGACCATCGCCAAAAAGCTCCCTTCGTTCCTGCACGAGCCCGCGCGCCGCACCGAGGAATTTGCGCGCGGCATGCTGACTGGCGGCACGCTTTTTGAGGAACTCGGCTTTTACTATGTGGGCCCGATCGACGGGCATAATCTCGATCACCTCCTGCCCGTCCTCGAAAATGTGCGCGATGCCGATGAAGGCCCGATCCTCATTCACGTCGTCACCAAGAAGGGCAAGGGCTACGCGCCCGCCGAGGACGCCGCCGACAAATATCACGGCGTGTCCAAGTTCAACGTGATCACTGGCGCCCAGGCCAAGGCGCCCTCCAATGCGCCGTCCTACACCAATGTTTTTGCCCAATCCCTGATCCAGGAAGCCGCCGAGGATCCCAGCATTGTTGCGGTTACCGCCGCCATGCCGTCCGGCACAGGGCTCGACAAGTTTGCCGAAATCTATCCCAGCCGCATCTTTGATGTCGGCATCGCCGAGCAGCACGCTGTAACCTTTGCGGCGGGCCTCGCCACCGAAGGCATGCGCCCGTTCTGCGCGATCTATTCGACCTTCCTGCAGCGCGCCTATGACCAGGTGGTCCATGACGTGGCCATCCAGGGCCTGCCGGTGCGCTTCGCTATCGATCGTGCCGGCTATGTCGGCGCCGATGGTCCCACCCATGCCGGCAATTACGACGCCGCCTATCTCGGCGCCATTCCCGGCATCGTGCAGATGGCCGCCGCCGACGAAGCCGAACTCAAGCACATGGTTGCAACGGCCGTGGCTTATGACTCCGGCCCGATTGCTTTCCGCTATCCGCGCGGCGATGGGGTGGGCGTCGATATGCCCGAGCGCGGCATCATCCTGCCCATTGGCAAGGGTCGTATTGTTCGCCCCGGCAGCACCATCGCCATTCTCTCATGGGGCACGCGCCTGGCTGAAGCTCTGGCCGCTGCCGACCGCCTCGCCGCCCTGGGGCTCAACCCGACCGTTGCCGATGCGCGGTTCATGAAGCCGCTAGACGAGGAACTCGTCACGCAGCTCGCTCAAAGCCATGATGTGATGCTGACGCTGGAAGAAGGCTCGATCGGCGGCTTTGGCAGCCATGTCGCCACCTTCCTCGCCAGCAATGGCCTGCTCGATGGCAAGCTGCGCTTCCGCCCGCTGATGATCCCCGATCGTTTCGTGGAACACGCCACTCAGGCTGATATGTATGCCGATGCCGGCCTTGACCGCACCGGCATCGTCACTGCAGCACTTCGGGCTCTTGGATATGACGAAGCCGCCATGGCGGCGGCTATCGGGTCTATGGCAATTCGGTGATGGATCGGGCCCTGCCGCCGACAAGCTCGGCGGCGGGCCGGTTCTGGCCTCAGTCTTCCGGCGGTGCCGCCACCATGCCCAGCGCGCTCATGTAAAGCTCCAGCAGGGCTTCCTGCTCCATGCGCTCATTGGCATCCTGTTTGCGGATGCGAACGATCTGCCGCAGGATCTTGACGTCAAAGCCATTCCCCTTGGCCTCGGCATAGATTTCCTTGATGTCGGCGGCGATGGCTGCCTTCTCTTCTTCCATGCGTTCGATGCGCTCGACGAACGCCCGGAGCTGGTCCTGGGCAACACTATCTTCGGCCATAAAAACATCCTTCTCGCTTTAACCCTGCTTCAAACAGCAGCACAGGTTCGGGTTCAAGCGCTTTCGCCGCCAATCCACACCTGCGTCCCTGGGCCGCACGCCACTGCAGGCCGGAGCATTGCTCTGCAATACCCGGCCTATTTCCGCCCAAAGGCTTGTTTATGCATTGACCTATTGGTCACCATACGCTCAAACACCAACGGTCCTCCGATGTATTCCGGCATGCTCTTGTACCTCTTTCGCCTTAGCTTGACGCTTGTCGGCGCGCTGGTTTCCAGCTTCCTGCTGTTTTCCGCACCGGCTCGCGCCGATCTGCGCATCTGCAACGAAACCGCCAATCTGGTGTCCGTGGCGATTGGATACCGGGCTGAGCGCGGCTGGATGAGCGAAGGCTGGTGGCAGGCCCCGTCCGGCGATTGCCGGGTACTTTACCAAGGCGATCTCGAGCGGCGCTTTTATTACATCTATGCTGTTGATGATATTGGCGGCGGCGCCTGGGACGGCGCGGTCTTCATGTGCACGCGTGACGAAACCTTCACGATATTCGGGGTTGAGGATTGCCTCGCCCGGGGCTATGAGCGCACCGGGTTCTTTGAAATCGATACCCAGAACCAGACGGACTGGACCTTGCAGCTGACTGAAAACATGGGCGCTCCCGATGTGGTGGGCCCGGACAGCCAGGAAAATCTGGAAGACCCGGCCCTTGTGGTTGATCCGGATGACGTGACCATCGATGCGCCGGCGGCCTCCCCAGGTTCACCTGCCGCCAATTCGGTCCCGCCCCCGGATGCGCCCCCGGCTTCGGACCCGGCGCCGACGGATCCTCCGCCGGCGAACCAGTAGTTTAACCGAACGGACAAGCTATGAGACGTATGCGACGTGTGAAGATCGTGGCGACCCTCGGGCCCGCCAGCCACGACGAAAAGATGATCGAGGAACTGGCGCGCGCCGGCGCCGATGTGTTCCGCATCAATATGAGCCACGCCAGCCACGAAGTGCTGCACCAGACCGTGGCGCGCATTCGCAACGTCGAAAAAACCCTAAACCACCCGCTTGGCGTTTTGGTCGACCTGCAGGGTCCCAAGCTGCGCGTGTGGAAGTTCGCCGAAGGCAGCATCCAGCTGACCGCCGGCCAGAAATTCATCCTTGATAGCTCCGATACGCCCGGCACCGTCGAGCGCGTTTACCTGCCCCACCCGGAAATCATCGAAAGCGTTTCGGTGGGCGACCGCCTGCTGCTCGATGATGGCAAGCTCCAGCTGCGCGCCACCAAGGTTGGCGACGGTGCCATCGAAACCGAAGTCGTCTATGGCGGCAAGCTGTCGGACAAAAAGGGCGTGTCCCTGCCCGATACGCTGCTGCCCACTGGCGCCCTGACCGAGAAGGACCACAAGGACCTGCTCGAAGGCCTCAAGGCCGAGGCCGACTGGATCGCTCTGTCCTTTGTGCAGCGCCCCGAGGACATCATCGATGTCCGCAAGATTGTCCAGGGCCGCGCGGGCGTCATGGCCAAGATCGAAAAGCCCCAGGCCATCGATCGCCTCGAGGAAATCATCAAGCTGTGCGACGCCATCATGGTCGCGCGCGGCGATCTGGGCGTCGAGCTGCCGCTTGAAACCGTACCGGGCCTGCAAAAGCGAATGATCCGCATGTGCCGTCGCTACGGCAAGCCCGTGGTGGTCGCGACGCAGATGCTGGAATCGATGATCACCTCGCCCGTGCCGACCCGCGCCGAAGTCTCGGACGTGTCGATTGCCGTGTTCGAGGGCGCCGACGCGATCATGCTCTCGGCCGAATCCGCCTCGGGCCAGTACCCGGTGGAAGCGGTCGCGACCATGAACAAGGTCGCGGTGGCAGTGGAAAGCGACGCCAATTACCGCGGCATCATCCGCGCCGCCCAGACCGAACCGGAGGCAACCGCCGCCGACGCGATCTCGGCTGCTACCCGCCAGGTCGCCGAAACCCTCGATCTCGCGGCGATCGTCACCTACACCGCCTCGGGCTCCACCGGCATCCGGGCGGCCCGCGAGCGGCCCTCCAAGCCCATCATTCTTCTCTCGCCCAATCAGCGCACCATCCGGCGCATGTCGATCTGTTGGGGCGTACATTGCGTGCAAACCGAAGACGCCGCGAGCCTTGAAGACATGGTCGATCGCGCCTGCATCATCGCCTACCAGGAAGGCTTTGCCCGCCCTGGCGACCGTATCGCCATCACCGCCGGCATTCCCCTGGGCACGCCCGGCGCCACCAATATGCTGCGCATCGCCTTTGTCCGCCAGGACGGCGCCGGCTCCAGCTAAGCGCGCGACACGGCACCACAACAAAGCCCGCCATTTGGCGGGCTTTTCTTTTAAGGTCGACCGCATCGTCACCAAGCTCGTGCACCACCAGGTGCCACCCAAGGTCGAATACGGGCTAACAGCGTGGAGCCAGTCGCTTTGCCCCGCCCTCGACGCGCTGCTGCAATGGGCCGAAGCCAGGCGCCCTGAACATCTGGCGTTCCCTAAAACCCTAAAGCCAACCCTTGCGCTTGAAATACAGGAACGGCAGCAAGGCCGACAGCACCATCAGCCCAATCGCCCAGGGATAGCCCAGCTGCCAATGGAGTTCGGGCATATGCTCGTAGTTCATGCCATAGATCGACGCCACCAGGGTTGGCGGCAGGAACACCACGGCAGCCACCGAGAAGATCTTGATGATCTGGTTCTGCTCGAGATTGATCATGCCCAGCGTCGCATTGAGCAAAAAGTCCAGCCGGGCCGACGATGCCCGTGCATGCTCGCCCAGCGAAGTGGCATCGCGTTGGATCAGTCGAACCAGATAGCGGCTTTCCTTGTCGTCGGACGTGTCCTCGACTGCCGAATAATAGGTCACGAGCCGCGACATGCTCACCAGGCTTTCCTGGATCATCGTCAGCAGCTCGGCCTTCTGCCCGATCTGGGAAATAACCTTTTCGAGGCTGCGCGTCTTCTTGTTGGCCTTGGCCTTGGTGGTGTTGAACACCTCGTGGGACAAATTGTCGGTCTCGTTGCCAATCCGCTCCAGCGCGTCCGCCGTGCGGTCAATCATCGCTTCGATGAGCCCGAGCATGATTTCCTCGCCCGAGCCGTGCACTGCCCCCTTCGCCCGCTGCGCCCGGTTGGTGTAGGCCAGGAAAGGTGTGGGCTCGGCGTAACGGACAGTGACCAGGGAATTGTTCTTGAGGATGAAGGTGATCGGCGTCTTGATCGGCGTTTCCGTGTCCAGATGCGCCAGACCCGTGAGGGTCATGAAAATCGCGCCATCTTCCATATAAAGCCGGGCCGAGAGCTCAATTTCCTCCATCTCGGCTCGGCTGGGCACGTCAACGGCCAGCAGCCGCTCGACCTCCTGCACGTCCGTGTCACTCGGGCTGATCAGGTCGAGCCAGATCGGCACGACGCCGGTGTGCCCGCTTTCAAAGGGCACCAGCCGATCCTGGGTCCGGGTATAGATGCGCAGCATGGCAGCTCCTCGTTCTGGGTGGTGAGCTTAACGGACAAACCAGTGCCTGCTCGAGGGTGAAACGAACGGCGCCTCGAAGCGCTCCTGCCGCGCGAGCATCATTGTCGTCCGGCAGGCGCCTGCTGCGTCCTTGGAGGCCACCAGCAAGGGAGAGGCATGTTGTCCCCATCCGTCCGGCCAATTACGCTCCGTGCCTATCTAGCGCGTCCTCAACCCGGTCCCGGCCTGCCATGATCCCCACCATCACCGCCTTTGCCGATTCTCCTGACCAAGGTGCGGGCCTCGCTCGCGACATGCGCGTGCGCTGGGCGCTCGAGGAAGTGGGCCAGCCCTACCAAGTGCGCCTGGTGTCCTTCGCGCAAATGCGCGCGCCCGCCCATCTGGCCCTCCATCCCTTCGGACAGATCCCGACCTACGAGGAGGGCACGCTCACCCTGTTCGAATCGGGGGCCATCGTCCTGCACATCGCCGAGCAGCATCCCGGCCTCCTCTTGCCCGAGGAACCGGGCGCCCGCTCCCGCGCCATCACCTGGATGTTTGCGGCCCTCTCAACGGTCGAGCCGCCCATCGTCGAGCTCGAAGTCGCCGAACTCCTTGAACGCAACGAGAGCTGGTCGCAGCAGCGCCTACCGCTGGTGAAGGATCGCATCCACCACCGGCTGCGCCAGCTTGCTGCCTTTCTGGGCCCCAAGGACTGGCTTGATGGCGCCTTCAGCGCCGCCGATCTGATGCTGGTGCATGTGCTGCTGCGCTTGAGCGGAGCCGGCATCCTCGAGGATTATCCCGATCTCTGCTGCTATCTCGCCCGCGCCCAGGAGCGACCGGCTTATCGGCGCGCCTTTGCCGCCCAGCTCGCCGTCTTCACCGCAAGCCAGCCCTCAACCTGACGCCGGGGCTGTTTTCGGTCCACAGCCCAAAAACAACAAAGCCCGCACAAGGCGGGCTTTGCAGAAACTTGCATGAGCAAGCAGATCTTAGCCCTGGCGGGCCTTGAAGCGCTTGTCCACCTTGTTGATGATGTAAACGCGGCCGCGACGGCGGACGAGCTTGTTCGCGCGGTGGCGAGTCATCAACGCCTTCAGCGAGTTGCGGACTTTCATCTTGATATCCTCGGGTCAAACAAAAGGGGCGCCTAGGCGCCCGGAACTTGCGGGCATTCATAGGGATTTCCCCCTGCCCTGTCAACGCGGCACAAGCAGAGTTTTCACCCTCTTTTCACCGCTTTGCGCACCCCGGCAAGCTCGGCAAGCCGAGGCGCCGATTCCCTTGAGCCTAGTGCCCCAGCACCGCATCCTCGGGCACCCCGATCTCGCGCCAGCGATGGCAGGCAACGAGCCGCCCATCCTCGATGGTTTCGAGCACTGGCCGCTTTTCCGCGCAATAAGGCTTGGCGAAGCGACAGCGGGTGCGGAACGGGCAGCCTGAAGGCGGATTGATCGGTGAGGGGATTTCCCCCCGCAGGGCATCCACATTGCGTTGCCGCGCCAATTTGGGGTCCGGAATGGGCACGGCCGTCAGCAGCGCCCGCGTATAGGGGTGCTTGGGATCCTCATAGATCTCGTCGCCCGTCGCCAGCTCCACGATTCGCCCAAGATAGAGCACAAGGATGCGGTCGGACACATGCCGGACGACGCTCAGATTGTGCGAGATGAAGATCAGGGTCAGCCCGAACTCGTCCTTGAGCTCGGCGAGCAGGTTGAGGATCTGCGCCTGGATCGACACATCCAGCGCCGAAACCGGCTCGTCGCAGACAATGAGCTTGGGCTCGGTGATCAGCGCCCGGGCAATGCCGATGCGCTGGGCCTGCCCGCCCGAAAACTCGTGCGGATAGCGGTTGATCATCTCGGGCAACAAACCCACCGCGGCCATGATCTTGAGCACGCGGGCCCGCCGCTCGGCCTTGTTGAGCTCGGGCCGCAAGGTGCGCAAGGGATCGGCGATGATGTCGCCCACAGTCATGCGCGGATTAAGCGATGCCAGCGGATCCTGGAAGATGATCTGCAGGTCCTGCCGGCGCTTGCGCATCTCCTCCGCCGGCACCCGGGTCAGATCCTGCCCCAGCCACAGCACCTGCCCCTCGTCCGGCGCAATCAGCTGCAGGATGCAGCGCCCGAGCGTTGACTTGCCGCAGCCGCTTTCCCCCACAATGCCAAGGGTCTCGCCCTTGCGGATGGAAAAGTTGATGTTCTCGAGCGCCGTCAGCGTCAGCTTGCGGCTGAACAGGCCGACGGAAATGGAGAAGGTCTTTTTGAGATCCTTGATCTCGAGCAGGTTGATCGGGGTCTGGTCCATCAGGCGACCTTTCCATAGGCCATCGGGCCTTCATAAAAGCAGGCTTTCTCGCGCCCATTGCCGGTGTCCATCAGCGGCGGGCGCTCTTCGAGGCACCGGTCAAAGCAGAACGCGCAGCGCGGATTGAACGAACAGCCCTTGGGCAGGTTCTCCAGACTTGGCGGCAGCCCCTGAATCGGGTCGAGCCGCTCGGCGCGCTTGGCGATATGGGGCGTCGAATGCAGCAGCCCCAGCGTATAGGGATGGCGCGGATGGTAGAACAAATCGTCCACCGTGCCCTTTTCCACCGCCCGGCCGCCATACATCACCATCATGCGGTCGGCGACCCCGGCAACGACTCCCAGGTCATGGGTGATCAGCACCAGCGACGTGCCGAAATCCTCGGTCAGCGTCTTGAACAGCTCCAGCATCTGCGCCTGCACCGTCACGTCGAGCGCCGTGGTCGGCTCATCGGCGATCAGGATCTTAGGCTGGCACAGCAGCGCCATGGCGATCATCACGCGCTGCCGCATTCCGCCCGACAGCTCATGGGGAAAGCTGTTGGCGCGCTTGGCCGGTTCAGGAATCCCGACGCGCTCAAGCATGTCGACGGTGGCGCGGGTGGCGGCCTTCTGCTCGAACCCGCGATGCTTGACCAACACCTCGGCCAGCTGCGTGCGGATGCGCAGCGTCGGGTTGAGTGAGGTCATGGGATCCTGAAAGATCATCGCGATGTCCCGGCCGCGATAGCGGTCGAGCTCATTGGGTCCCAGCGCCAGCAGGTCCACATCACCCATTATAGCGCGCCCAGACGCGCGCCCGTTCTTGGCCAACAGGCCCATGATCGACAGAAAGGCCTGGCTCTTGCCCGAGCCGCTTTCCCCCACCACAGCCAGCGTTTCACCCCGCGCGAGGGTAAAATTCACCTCGCGCACCGCCTGGACTTCGCTTTCGTGCAGCGCGAAGGTGACCGACATATCCTGGACGTCGAGTACGTGCTTCATTTCAAACAGGGCCTTTCTGGCGCGCCCGGCACGAAGCCGGGCAGCGCTTAGCGATCCTTGGGGTCCAGCGCATCGCGCAGGCCATCCCCGATATAGGTGAGGCAAAGCAGGAGGGTGACCAGCACCACCGCCGGGCCGATCAGCATCCAGGGCAGCGTTTCCGCCACGGGCGAGCCGAACGAGATCAACGTTCCAAGCGATGTCTGCGGCTCTTGCACCCCCAGCCCCAGATAGGAAAGGAAACTCTCCGTGAGGATGATCTCGGGCACGGTCAGCGTCGCATAGATCACCACCGGCCCGGTCAGATTGGGCACGATATGGCGCATGATGATGGTCCAGGGCTTGGCCCCGCCCGCCCGCGCCGCCTCAACGAACTCGCGCTCCTTGATCGACATGGTCTGGCCGCGCACGATCCGCGCCATGGTCAGCCATTCCAGGCACCCGATACCCACAAACAGCAGCACGGGATTGCGCCCGAAGATCACCACGAGAATGATGACGAAGAGGATATAGGGCAGCGCGTACATGATATCGACAAAGCGCATCATTACCGCGTCGACCTTGCCGCCGAAATAGCCGGCGACCGCGCCATAGATCACCCCGATCACCACCGAAACCAGCGTAGCAACGCCGGCCACGATCAGGCTCATCTGCGTGCCCTGCATGATACGGGCCAGCATGTCGCGCCCGTTCTGGTCGGTCCCCGCGAAGTGCCCGTTCTCGAAATTGGGGGGCTTCCTGATCGCGCTCCAGTCGATCTTGTCATAGGTCCAGGGCAGCAGATACGGGCCGACAAAGGCGAAGAGGATGATGAAGCCGATCAAGAAGATCGACACCACCGCGGCCTTGTTGCGCACGAGGCGCCGCATCGCATCCTGCGTCAGCGACCGCCCCTTGGGGCCGTCCTCCAGCGCCTTGGCATAGTCGGAAAGAATGGCGTCCTTGCCTGTGATGCCGGCCATCAGCGCAACCTCACCTTGGGGTCAAGCCAGGCATAAAGCAGGTCAACCACGAGGTTCACGGCCAGAATAATAAACATGTACAAAATGGTCGTTCCCAGCACGAGGCCATAGTCGCGGTTGAGCGCGGCGCTGATGAAATATTTGCCGATCCCCGGCAGCGCGAAGATCTGTTCCACGACCAGCGAGCCGGTCAGCAGATAGCTCAGCCCCGGCCCCAGATAGGACACGACGGGCAAGAGCGCCGGCTTGATGGCGTGCCGCGCCAGGATCAGCCGCGTACCCAAGCCCTTGGAGCGCGCGGTGCGTACATAATTGGTGCCCAGCACTTCGATCATCGAGCCGCGCATCAGCCGCGCCGTGCGCCCGGCATGCGGCAACACCAGCACCGCCACGGGCAGCACCAGATGGGCGATCGAGCCGTTCTGCCAGCCGCCCGCCGGCAACCAGCCCAGATACACCCCGAACACCAACTGCAAGATGCTGCCGATCAGGAAATTGGGCACGACGAGCCCCACCATTACCAGCATCACCAGCAGGTAGTCGGGCCACTTGTTCTGGTTCACCGCAGAGATCGCGCCCGCGATCAGCCCCACCACCGTGCCGATGATAAAGGCAGTGAAACCCAGCATCAGCGTGAAGGGCAAACCGATCCACAGCATCTGCGACACGGTGAAGTCGTTGTAGACCATCGAGGGGCCGAAATCGCCCTGCAGCAGCCGGCCGATATAGATGAAATACTGGCTGATCAGCGGCTGGTCGAGGTTGTAATGCGCCCGCAGATTGGCCAGGGTCTGGGGCGGCAGCGCGCGCTCCCCGTCGAAGGGCCCCCCGGGGGCCAGCCGCAAAATGAAAAAACACGCCGTCACGGCGATCAGCGCTACCGGCAAAGCCGACAGCACGCGCCGCAAAGCAAATCCGAACATGGGTGAACCTTTCTGGTCCCCCGCAGCAGCACCGCGGTGCGCTCGAGGCGGAGGATGCCGGCGCCGCTCGGGGCGGCGCCGGCCCTAGTGTTATTCGGCCTTGGTCAGCCAGCGCGTACGGTGGATGTCCTTGGCATTGTTGACAAAGCCGGTGATCGAGGGCGTCACGACGTTCTGGGCGATATACCAGTAGATCGGGATCGCACCGGTTTCATCCATGGCGATCTTTTCGGCGTCGCCCAGCATCTTGGCGCGAGCGGCCAAGTCAGACTCGGCAGCGGCCGACTTCACCAGCGCATCGAACTCGGGGTTGGAATAACGGCCATAGTTGTTGCCCCAGTTCATCTGGCCATCCTGCATGATGCCGGTGGTCAAGAGCTCCAGCGTGTTGGACGGATCGGAATAATCGAGCAGCCAGCCGGCACGGCCGACCTGGAAGTCCCCGGCGCGCAGCGCGTCATAGTGCACGGCGGTTTCGGAGTTGAAGAGCTCGGTCTTGATCCCGATCTGCTCCCACATGGAGGAGATGGCGACGGCCACGCGCTGGTGGTTGTCATTGGTGTTGTACTTGAGCTGGACCGGCAGCGGGTTGGAGGCGTTGTAGCCCAGCCCTTCCATGATCGCCTTGGCTTGCGCCACGCGCTCTTCATAAGGCAGGTCGATCCATTCAGGCTGATAGGGCTCGACGCCTTCATAGTTCGCCGTGCCTTCCGGCACCCAGCCATAAGCGGGCAATTCGCCCGTGCCCAGCACATCGGGGCCGATCACGTCGCGATTGATCGCCATCGACATGGCCTTGCGCACCTCGGCATTGTCGAAGGGCGCTTTTTCCTGGTTGATCACATAGTAATAAACGCCCAGGAACGGGGCGAAGAAGTCCTGCCCGGGCAGGTTGGTCTTGATCCACTCGGCCTGGTCAGCCGGGATATCAACGAGGATGTCGTATTCGCCGGCACGATAGCGCGCGAGGGCCGCGGCCAGGTCATCCTGCACGAAATAGTTGACCTCATCGATCTGCACATTGGCAGCATCGTAATAGGTCTCCGACTTGACCGACTTCACATAGGAGCCGGGCACCCATTCAGTGATCTTGTAGGGACCATTGCCGACGATGTTCTCGGGCGCCGTCCATGCATCGCCGACCTTGTCGACCACATGCTTGGGAATGGGATAAGCGGTGTAGTGGGTCAGCGCCTGGAGGAAATAGGGCGTCGGGCCTTCAAGCGTGATCTCGACGGTCTTGTCGTCGAGCGCCTTGACGCCCAGTTCATTGAAATCGGTGATCGCCCCTTCTGCCAGTTCCGAGCCATTCTTGATGGGGAACTGCAGATAGGCATATTCCGAGGCGGTGGCGGGATTGAACAAGCGCTGGAAGGCAAACACAAAGTCTTCTGCCGTTACCGGCTCGCCGTCGCTCCACTGAATGCCGTCGCGCAGCTTGAAGGTATAAACCAGCCCGTCTTCGGAAACCGTATAGCTTTCGGCCTGGCCGGGAATGGCATCGGCATTGGCGTCTTCAGCCATCAGGCCTTCGATATAGTCGCCGATGATCCGGTTTTCCCAGTCGCCCGAGGCCTTGTGCGGGTCGAGCGAGCCGGGCTCGGAGCCGTTCATCATGTTGAGCGTAACAGCGGAGGCCGCGCTGCTCATCAGCAGCGCCATGGCGCTCGCTACTGACACAGCCTTAAGAGTTTGCGCGAATTTCATGCTCGTCCCATCTCCTTGTGGAAGTCCTGATGTCGATTCTTGTGTGCCCGCTTTGCCGCGGTTGCCTTGTTTACCGGCAGTTTTGACCTGCCGGTCATTTTCTGGACGGTAAACCGCCTTTCCGCCCACTGACAAGCAAAACCTTGACCTATGCGTCAACGTAACCACGGCTTGCACAATATAGGCGCCAGTAAACGCCCCTCCCGGCCATGCAGAGGCGCTGCAACATTACAATTTTCGCAAAATAGTGCAGAACTAGCCGCCGAGAATACCTGAGCGCTGCACTCCATATATGGCGAGCGCCACAACGATCAGCAGTGCAAAAGGCAGCCAGGCTGGCGGCTCTCGCCGTTTGCGCGGGGGCTGTTCCGGCTTTTTCTCGATCCGGCGAAACTTGACCACATTGTCCTTCACGCCGCCCGCTCCACAATCGCCGCCACGCCCTGTCCACCTGCCGTGCAGACCGACAGCAGGGCCCGCTGCCCCTGCCCTTCGGCCAACATCTTGGCCGTCAGCCCCAGAATGCGCGCGCCCGTTGCCGCAAAGGGATGCCCATAAGCGATGCTCGACCCCTTGAGGTTGATCCGCTCGGGATCGATCGGCCCCAGCACCTCCTCGCGGCCCAGCTCGCGCCGGCAATAATCGGGATCGTTCCAGGCCTTGAGCGTGCACAACACCTGCGCGGCAAAGGCCTCGTGCAGCTCGAACAGGTCGAAATCGGCGAAGCCCAGCCCCTTGCGCGCCAGCATCTCGGACACGGCAATGGTCGGCGCCATCAGCAGGCCCTCACCATGGGCAAAGTCATTGCCCGCCACCCGCCCGGCAGTCAGATACGCGAGCACCGGCAGCCCGCGCTCGCGCGCCCAGTCTTCGCTCGCCAGCAGCACCGCTGCCGCCCCGTCGGTCAGAGGCGTCGAGTTGGCTGCCGTCAGCGTGCCATGGCCCGAACTCTTGTCGAAAGCCGGCTTGAGATCCGCCATCTTGGCGAGATTGGCATCAGCCCGCACATTGTTGTCGCGGTCGAGCCCCGCGCAGGGCACCAGCAGATCGTCGTGGAAACCTTCGTCATAGGCAGCCGCGGCCTTGCGGTGGCTGTCGACCGCCCACTCATCCTGCGCCCGCCGGGTGATGCCCCATTCGCGCGCCATCAGCTCGCAATGCTGCCCCATCGACAGCCCCGTACGCGGCTCCTGCGTCGAAGGGGCCACCGGCGTCAGCTCCCCGAGCGAGAACCCCTTGAACACACCGAGCTTGTCGCGCGTGGTGCGCGCCTTGTTGAGATCGATCATCCGGTGCTGGAACTTGTCCCCAAAAACCACCGGGCTGTCGCTGACGCTGTCGGCACCGGCCGCAATGGCGCTGTCAATCTCGCCGGTCGCGATCTTGGCCCCAAGGCTGAGCGCTGCCTGCAGGCTCGTGCCGCAGGCAATCTGCATTGTCGTGCCGGGCGTGCGCGGTGACAAACCTGCATCGAGCAAGGCTTCGCGGGCGAGGTTGAAATCGCGGCTATGACTGATCACCGCCCCCCCAATCACCTCGTCGATCTTTTGCCCCTTGAGCCCGAACTTGTCGGCGAGACCACCCAGTGCCGCCGCCAGCATCGAAAGATTGGTTTGCTCGCTATAGGCCGTGTTCCCCCGCGCAAACGGGATCCGCGCCGACCCCACAATCGCGACTTTGCGCAGTTCAGTCATCTTGCTCTCCAAACAGCGCCATCACGCCTTCCCATCCCGGCGCGCCTGCAGCGGCCCGCCCAGGAACGGCGCAAAGCCGGTGCCCAAAATCACCCCGATATCGGCCAGATCCGCATTGGCGACCACGCCCTCAGCCAGCACAACTTCGGTAGTATCGACCAGCGGGCGGACCAGTTCACGCCCCAAACCTGCGAGATCGGCATGGGCCGGGGTTTCACCCTTTTGCGCCTTGCCGTCGCTCCACTTGTAAAAACCCTGCCCGCTTTTGCGCCCAAGCTTGCCGCGCCGCACCAGTTCGGCAAAGCGCGACCCCTCGGGCACGGCATGCCCCAGCTCCGTCGCCACCGACTGGCCGACATCGAGCCCCACCGTATCCATGAGTTCGATCGGCCCCATCGGCATGCCGAAGGCCACGGCCGCGGCATCGAGCAGTTCGGGGCTTTCCCCCGCTTCCACCCGCTCCACCGCGCCCAGCATATAAGGCATCAGCACCCGGTTCACGAGAAAGCCCGGCGCCGATTTCACCACCACCGGCGACTTGCCGATCGCCACCGCAAAACCCGCACCCTTGCCGATCTCCTCGTCGCTGTTGAAGCGCGAGCGGATCACCTCGACCAGCGGCAGTTGCGCCACCGGATTGAAGAAATGCAGCCCGATCAGCCGGGATGGATCGCTCAGCCCCTCCGCAATCCGCTCCAGCTCGATCGATGAGGTATTGGTCGCCAGGATTGCCCCCGGCTTGATCTCGGTCTCGAGCTCGGCAAAAATCTGCCGCTTGATCGCCAGATCCTCCACCACCGCCTCGATTACCACATCGGCCCGCGCCACGCCCTTGCCATCGGGATCGGCCTGCAGCCGCAACATGGCGGTATCCACCTCGAAGCGTTTCTTCAGCCGCTTCTTGAACAGCGCCTTGCCCCGCTCCAGCGCCGGCTTGATCCGATTCATGTCGAGGTCCTGCAGCGTCACGCTCATGCCGCGCAGCGCGCACCAGGCGGCAATATCCCCGCCCATCACCCCGGCCCCGATCACATGCACGCGCCGGAACTGCTGCCCCTTGGCTGCCTGCTTCTTGAGCCCCTCGGACAAAAAGAACACCCGGCGCAGATTGGTCGCCGTGGTCGAACCCATCAGCGGCACAAAGGCCGGCACCTCGCCCGCAATCATCGCGCGCCAGTCATTGCCGTGTTCTTCAAACAGCTCGATCAGCCCATAGGGCGCCGGGTAATGCTCGCGCTTGGCCTTCTTGCCGACCTTCTGGCGCATCTTGTCTGCCACATAGCCGCGGATCGGCCCCATCGCCATGATTGTCTTGGCGATCGGCGCCACAGTGGACCGGCGCTTTTGCAGCACGGCCTTGCGCCCTTCCCAGCGCAGATTGTCGCGATGGCGCACCAGCTTGTCGACGAGCCCCAGCCCGCGCGCTGGGCCCGCCCGCAGCATCTTGCCGGTGAGCATCAGGTTCATGGCATCCACCGGCCCGGCCTGCCGGATCGAGCGGCCGGTTCCACCAAAACCCGGAAAAATCCCCAGATTGACCTCGGGAAAGCCGAGCTTGGTTTTCTCGTCCTTGACCGCGATCCGGTAGTGGCAGGCCAGCGCCAGCTCCAGGCCGCCGCCAAGGCAAAAGCCGTGAATGCCCGCGACCACCGGAATCTTGAGGTTCTCGATCCGGTCAAACAGTTTATGGGCCTGCCGCAGCGCGTCTGGCAGCAGCGCCAGGTCCATCTTGTCGAATTCGCGCACATCGGCGCCGGCGATAAAGCCGCTATCCTTGCCCGACAGCAGCACCACGCCCACGAGTTCGCGCCTGTCGGCCATCCCCTCGATGCGCCCGATCAGCTCTTCAAGCTCGAGGATCGCCGCGGTGCTGAGCGTATTAACTGGCGCATCGGGGCTATCGATGGTCAGCCAGCCGATATCTTCCACATCCTTGTGGAAGCGCCACGAGCCCGTCACGCCCTCAAAGGGCAGGATGGGGGTGTCCATCAGCTCTTCGATCATTCCGCTGCCCTCCGCGCCGGTTCCGCTGCCAATTTGTCGGGATCGAAATCATCAACCCGCACCGCGCGTTCCGTCGCCGCGTCGGCTGCACGCATGATACCCGCTTCATTGTCGTTGAGAACGCCCGCCGCTACCGCATCGGCAATGGCGTCGCGGTCGAGCCGGCGCTCGATCACCCCCTTGCGGGCGGCCTTGACGAACCGCGCCTCGATCTCCTCGGCCTCGGTGACCTTAAGCAGCGCATCTTCCAGCACGCCCGTGACATCATCGGGGTCCATCGACACATAGGCGCCCGTGGTCATGCGGTCGCGGAACTGGCCGGGCTGCAGCACGGCGCGGGCATACCGGTTGTTCACCCGATCCGCTGCCGGGCGGGCATGCCACCCCAGCGGAAAGCACAATACCCGCATCGCATTAGCCATGACCCTATTGGGGAAATTGGCGAATACCTCGCCGAATTTGCCCTCAAGGGCAGCAATGCGATCCGCCATGATGGCATCCACCAGTTCCCGATCTTCGGCCAGCCGCCCCTCATCCTCGAAGCGCTTGAGCACCGCTGACATCAGGTAAAGCTCGCTCAAAATATCAGCCATGCGGCCCGACAGCTGCTGCCTGGCCTTGAGCGCGCCACCCAGCGACACCGTGATCCAGTCAGCCACCAGCGCGAAGCACTGGCTGTAGCGATGCAGCTGCCGATACCAGCGACCCGCCTCATGCTCGGCTGGGCTCGAAGCAAAGGAGCCGCCCGTCAAGCCATGCAGGAAACTCGCTACGATATTGCGCAGCATGAAGCGCGTATGCCCGCCAAAAGCCTGGTCGAACTGCTCCAGCCCATGCGCCTTGTCCGGGTTCTGCACCGCCTGGATTTCGCGATAAAGGAACGGGTGCGCCCGCAGCACGCCCTGGGCAAAGGTCATCAGCGTACGGGTGAGGATATTGGCCCCTTCGACGGTGATGGCGACCGGCGTCGCCATATAGGCGCCAAACAAATAGTTGCTCGGCCCGTCCTGGATCGCCCGGCCCCCGTGGATATCGAAGGCATCATCGATGGTGTCGCGCATCGCCTCGGTGGTCCGATATTTCAGCAGCGCCGAAATCACCGCCGGCCGCTGGCCTTCATCCACCATGGAGGCTGTCAGCCGCCGCGAAGCTTCATAGACATAGGCGTTCTTGACCATCCGCCCCAGCGGCTCGGCCACCCCTTCCATCATCCCCACCGGCATGCCGAACTGGCGCCGGATCCGCGCATAGGCGGAGGTCACCCGCAGGCTCTGCTTGATCGAGATCGTGCCGATCGCCGGCAGCGAGATCGCCCGCCCGGTGGACAGGCATTCCATCAGCATGCGCCAGCCCTGCCCGGCATAGGCCGTGCCCCCGATCAGGTAATCGAGCGGAATAAACACGTCCTTGCCCGTGGTGGGGCCGTTCATGAAGGCTTGCCGCGAGGGATAATGGCGCCGCCCGATCTCCACCCCGGGGTGATCAGAGGGCACTAGCGCCAGCGTGATGCCGATATGCTCGCCCTTCCCCAGCAGGTTCTCGGGGTCCTTGAGGATGAAGGCGAGGCCCAGCAGCGTCGCCACGGGCGCGAGCGTAATATAGCGCTTGTCCCAGGACAGGCGCACCCCCAGCACTTCGCGCCCTTCATACATTCCCTTGGTGACAACACCGATATCGCGCATCCCGCCGGCATCGGACCCCGAATGCACGCCCGTCAGCGCAAAGCACGGCACTTCGAGGCCGGTCGCGAGCCGCTTGAGATAGCGCTCCTTTTGCTCTGATGTGCCGTATTTTTCCAGCAACTCGCCTGGCCCCAGCGAATTGGGCACCATCACCGTGATCCCCGCCGCCACCGAGCGGCTGGCGATCTTGGACACGATCATCGATTGCGCCTGTGCCGAAAATCCGAGCCCCCCATGCTCCTTGGCGATCAGCATGCCAAAGAAGCGGTTGTCCTTGAGGAACTGCCACACCTCGGGCGACAGATCAGCCAGATTATGCCGCGCTTCCCAGTCATTGATCATCGAGCACACCTGCTCGGTGGGCCCGTCCAGAAACGCCTGCTCTTCCGCGCTGAGGGTCAGCGGGCGGATCGCCGTCAGCTTGCTCCAGTCCGGCCGCCCCGAAAACAGCTCCGCATCCCAGCCAACCGTGCCGGCATCGAGCGCTTCCTGCTCGGTACGCGACACGCGCGGCAACATGGATTTGACCACCCCATAAAGCGGGCGCATCACCACCGCCTTGCGGATCGGCGCCAGGCTTAACAGCAGCAGCACGATCCCGGGCAGCAGCGCCAGCACGAGCCCCGCGCCCGTCAGCCGATAACCGACTTCGAGATCGATGCCCGACATCAGCCCGATCACGAGGGCCGCCACGCCCCACTGCCAGAGCGGCGCCTCGCGGATGGCCAGCACGGCGATGGCGACCAGGGACAGCACAATCAGCAACAACGCCACGGCAACATCTCCTTGAGGCACACCCGCAACCATCGGGCACCTAACCACTCTAACCAGCCTTACGTAAACGTCAACTCCGCGCCCCTTGCGTAGAGCGCCAGCGCTGCAGCCTTCAAAAACCCGGGCAATTGTTTGACGCTAACGTAAACCCATGGGATAAACTGCCGGCAAACAGGCGCCCCGAAAGGGCGCGCCTACCCGCAAGCGGGCACGCACCCGCGGGACGGCAGGAGGAGAACAGCAATGGATATGGTCAATCCCGAGCCGGGACCGCTTCGCCCCTGGATTGCCAATTATCCCGAGGGCATCCGCTGGGATATCACCATCGATACGCGCCCCGTCCATGAACAGGTGCTGGCCGGCTGCGCCAAGAACCCCTCGGCCGTCGCGCTCGATTTCCTCGGGGGCACCACCAGTTTCGGCGAACTGGCCAAAAGCATCATCGCTCTGGCCGGCGCGCTGCAGCACCAGTTCGGCATTGGCAAGGGCAGCCGCGTCGCGCTGATGCTGCCCAACACGCCCTTTTATCCCATCGCCTATTACGCCGTGCTGCGCGCCGGCGGCACCGTGGTCAACTGCAACCCGCTTTATACCGTCCCCGAGCTCAGCCACATCATGGCCAATGCGGGCGCCGAGCTGATGATCACGCTCGATCTCAAGCAGATCTTTGACAAGGCCGAGGCCCTCGCCGCATCGGGCCACGTCAAATCGCTGGTCGTCTGCCACTTCCCCGAAGCGCTGCCCCTCGCCAAGCGCGTCCTCTATTCGGTCGCGAAGCGCAAGGACCTTGCCGACCTCAAGCGCTCCCCCGCGCGCGATCGCATCACCACGCTCAACAAGCTGCTCGCCCGCCGCGAAACCCCGGACGCCGTGGTCATTGACCCAGAGCGCGACATCGCCGTCCAGCAATATACCGGCGGCACCACCGGCCTGCCCAAGGGCGCACTCCTGACCCATGCCAATATCTCGGCCAATATGAGCCAGATCGACAAATGGGGCTGCGAGCTCTTCTACCCGCCCTCCAAGGTCGTGGCCGTCCTGCCCTTTTTCCACATCTTCGCCATGACGGCCTGCATGAACGTGCCCCTGTGCAACGGCACCCCCGTCATCATGCTGCCCCGCTTCGAGCTAAAGGCGCTGCTGGACCTCTTCACCCGCACCAAGGCCAATGTCCTGCCCGCGGTACCGACGCTGCTGGCGGCCCTCGGGCGCTCCTCCGCCGTCAAGCCCGAACAGCTGGCAAGCCTGCAGGTCGCCATTTCCGGCGGCGCCCCGCTCAGCAACGAAGTGCGCGCGCAATTTTCCACCAAGTCCAAGGCCCTCCTGGCCGAAGGCTACGGCCTCACAGAGGCCTCCCCCGTCGTGTGCTGCGCCGCGCTGCGCGTTCCCTCCAAGCCCATGAGCATCGGCATGCCGCTGCCCGCCACCGATATCCGCTTTGTCGATGTCGATAGCGGCGAGGTCGTGGGCATCGGGGTCGATGGTGAATTGCAGGTCAAGGGCCCCCAGGTCATGGTCGGCTACTACAATGACCCCGAAGCGGACGCGCAGGCCTTCAGCGATGGCTGGCTGCGCACCGGCGATGTCGGCCATATCGATGAAGACGGCTATGTGTTCCTTGTGGACCGCATCAAGGACCTCATCATCTGCTCGGGCTTCAATGTGTATCCGCGCGTCATCGAGGAAGCCCTGCTCACTCATCCCGCGGTCGAGGAAACCAGCGTCATCGGCGCCCCCGACCCCTATCGCGGCGAAGCGCCCGTCGCCTTCGTCAAGCTCCAGTCCGGCCAAACCGCGACCGAAGCCGAGCTCAAGCACTTCCTCACCGATAGGCTCAACAAGATCGAGCTGCCGCGCGAGATCATCTTCAAGGATGAATTGCCCAAGACCCTGATCGGCAAGCTTTCCAAGAAGGAGCTGCGCGCCGAATACGCCAAAAGCCATCCGGGGTCGGCGAGCAAATGAACCGCGCCGAACCGGAAAACCGCGATCTCTTCGCCATCGCCGATCTGGCGCGCGAATTCGGCATTTCAACGCGCGCCATCCGCTTCTACGAAGCCAAGGGCCTGCTCGCGCCCGAACGCGTGGGCGCTGCCCGCATCTTCCGCCGTCGCGACCGGGCCCGCCTGATCCTGATCCTGCGCGGCAAGCGCCTCGGCTTTTCCCTGCGCGATATCTCCGACTATCTCAGCCTCTACGACGCCGACCGCAACGAGCAGCTCCACCTGCTCGCCGGCAAGGTCGAGCAACGCCTCGGCTCCCTCGAACAACAACGCGCCGACCTCGAACTCACCATCGCCGAACTGCGTGAAATCAAGCAACTAGCCGAGGAGCGGCTGCACAAGCGCTGAGTTGAATTTTTGTACGTAAGTGCGTACATTAATGGCAAGGAGAAGCCCCATGCGCACCAAATCCATTTCCGACTTCCGCAAAAACATCGCCGCTGACATCGATGCAGTGGTAACCGACCTCGAGCCCTTGATCGTCACCCGCAACGGCGGCAAGCCGCCGGTCGTGGTCATGTCACTGGAGGAATTTGAATCCTGGAAGGAAACTATTCACCTTTCCAGCACCCAGGCTAATGCCGATCGGCTGGCCCAGGGGAATGCCGATTTCGAAGCGGGCCGCGGCATCAGTGCCGACTGGCCTGAATGAGGCTCCTCTTCACCGAGCCTGGTTGGGATGACTATCAGTATTGGCAGGCCAATGATCCAGATACGCTGGCCAAGGTCAACGAGCTGATCAAAGATTGCCGCCGCTCGCCATTTTCAGGCATCGGCAAACCCGAGCCCCTAAAGGGCAACTACAAGGGCTGGTGGTCACGCCGCGTCACCCAGGAGCACCGGCTGGTCTACCGCGTCGAGGCCGCCGTCTTGTGGATCAACCAGTGCCGCATCCACTACGACCGGCGCTGACGATCTGGCGCCGCTAACTCCCGCCCCGCGGCTTGACGTTCTTGGTCAAGAGATCCGGCTTTTTCGGCTTCACCCAGCCTTTGGGTGGCTGGCGCACCGGCACATGCGTCCCGAGGCCCATCGCGCCTGGCGGCGGCTGGCCCACGGTCACCGTGCCCTCGCCCTCCTCGCCCGGAGCACCACCCTCTCCCTTGAGCCGGGCAATCTCATTGCGCAGCCGAGCGGCTTCCTCGAAGTCCATCGCTTCCGCTGCCGCCTGCATCTGCGCTTCCAGCGCCAACAGCCGCTGGTGATTGGATCGTGATGACATGTTTTTCCGCCCTTTTCTGCCACGCACTGCTGTCACCCCGGCCTTGAGCCGGGGTCCATCCTGAGATGCCAGCATTATACAACCGCTCAAGTAGCCTCGATAAACACCGCCATATCTTCCAGTGTCGCCGCTTCGTTCGCCGGCTTGTCCCAGCGAATGCGGTTGATGCGCGGAAACCGCAGCGCCACCCCCGATTTGTGCCGCGTCGATTCCTGCGCCGAGTCGAATGCCACCTCGAACACCAGCTCCTTGCGCACCTCGCGCACTGGCCCGAAGCTTTGCAGCGTATTGGTGCGGATCCACTTGTCGAGCTGCTTGAGTTCCTCGTCGGTGAACCCGAAATAGGCCTTGCCGATCGGCACGATCTCGTTGCCCTTCCACACGCCGAATGTGTAGTCCGAATAAAAGGAGCTTCGCTTGCCGTGCCCGCGCTGGGCGTACATCAGAATGGCATCGACCACATTGGGATCGCGCTTCCACTTGAACCAATAGCCCTTGGGCCGCCCCGGCAGATAAGGCGAGGTCCTGAGCTTGAGCATCACGCCTTCATGCCCGTGCTGGTCCGCCCCCTCGCGCCGTTGCTGCGCCAGGTCGTCCCAGTCGGTGAACGGCAGCACCGGCGACAGATCCAGCCGCGTTTGCGGATTAGCCTCGAGCCACCGCTCCAGCCGTAGCCGCCGCTCGGTCCAGGGCAGCGCCCTGATGTCCTCACGTCCATCGAACAACATGTCATAGACGCGGATAAAGGCCGGGGACTCCTTGAGATGCTTGGCGCTCGCCACTTTCTTGTTGAGCCGCTGCTGCAAGTCGTTGAACGAGCCCGCCTCGAAATCGCGCCCCACCAGCAATTCCCCGTCCAGCACCGCCTGCCCGTTCACATTCTCCACAATGTCGGGAAAGGCGGCGGCAATATCGTCGCCCGTGCGCGAAAACAGCGATGCCGTGCCCGGTCCCAGCACCAGTTGCACCCGGATGCCGTCCCACTTCCACTCCGCCGAAAAATCCTCGGGCTTGAAGCGGGTCAGATCCTTTTCCTCATCGATCGGATTGCTCAGCATCAGCGGATGGAACCGCGCGGCATGATCGATATCGGGGCGCTCGGCCTCCCCGCTCAACCAGGCAAAGAGTTCGGTATAGGGCACCTGCAATCCATGCCAAACCTCCTCGATTTCCTGCAGCGGCACCCCGCTCATTTCGGCAAGCGCCGTTTTGGCCAGCCGCGCTGAAACGCCGATCCGCAACGCGCCCGTCGCCAGCTTCACCACCGCCCAGCGCTCATTGATCCCCGCCCGCGTCAGCAGCGCCGCGATGAGCTTGGGCAATTCGCTTTTGGAAGTGGTGTTGAAGAGCTCGATGAGGTCGGTCAGCGACGGCAACTCGCCCTCGCCGCCATGATGGGGCCAGATCAGCGCGATGGTTTCCCCCAGATCCCCGACATAATCGTAGCTCATGGCGAACAGCACGGGATCGACTTCGCGCAGCACGATGTCCTTGAGCAGCGCCGGCTTCACATTGCGGAAGGTCAGCGCCCCGGTCAGCACCGCCAGCGCAAAGCCGCGGTCGGGGTCGGGCGTTTCGCGGAAATACTGCGTCAGAGCCTCGATCTTGCGATTGCGCGAGGGCGTCAGCGCCAGCAGTTCCAGCAATTGGGCAAAGCGTTTCATTCCTCGCCCTCCCCGCCATCATCCTCAAAGCCCTGGATGTTGAGCGGCTCGGCCTCCAGCCCCTGCTGGCGGCACCAATACACCAGCGCATCCTCGCGACCATGCGTCACCCACACGGTCTGCGCTTCGGTCTCGTGGATGGTTTGCCCCAGCTCGCCCCAGTCGCAATGGTCCGAAATCACCAGCGGCAATTCCACCAGCGCCTGACGCGCCCGCTGCTTGACGCTCATCCACCCCGACGCCTGGCAGGTCACAGGATCGGGAAAGCGCCGGCTCCAGCGGTCGCGAATGGCCGAAGGCGGCGCAATCACGATCGCGCCGGCCAGCTCCGCCTTGGCCACACCCGTCGCCGGGCGCAGATCCCCCAGCGGCACGCCGAGCTCTTCATACAGCGCACAAAGCCGGATCATCGCCCCATGCAGATAGATGGGCGCCTCATAGCCGGCATCACGCAACAACCCAATCACCCGCTGCGCCTTGCCCAAGGCATAGCAGCCGATCAGATGCGCCCGTTCGGGGTTCTTGCGCACCGAATTGAGCAGCCGCTCGATCTCCGTCTGCGGCTTGGGATGCTGGAACACCGGCAGCCCGAAGGTCGCTTCGGTGACCAACAGGTCGCACTGCACCAGCTCATAGGGCTGCGCCGTGCGGTCGGCGAGCCGCTTGTAATCCCCCGTCACCACCACCCGCTGCCCATCCTGCTCGATCAGCACCTGCGCGCTCCCCAGGATATGCCCGGCCGGGTAAAAGGTGATCCTTGTATCGTCGATCGCCAGGGGCTCGCCGAACGGCAGCGCCTGGAACTGATCCGCGCAATCCTCGCCATAGCGCACCTTCATGATGGCGATCGTGTCGGGCGTCGTCAGCACCGCGCCATGCCCGGCCCGCGCATGGTCGGCATGGCCATGGGTGATGATCGCCCGCGCCTTGGGCGTGGACGGATCGATAAAGGCATCGATGGCCCGGAGATGGAGGTTTTTGTCGAGGATCTGCGGCATGGTAGCTGCCTAACGCCCCAACCCTTCCGAGGTTCAGGGCGTCTCGGAGGTGTCTCCCCCCGGCAGCAGCGGATCGAGGATCTCGAGCGGTGTGCCTTCGAGCGGCGGCACCAGATCGGGCACGTCCACCCCGAACACCAGCCCGATCGCCTGCGGCGCCAGCCACAGCCCCAGCGCCACCAGCACGGCAAGGCACCCCCACCAGACCAGCGTCAGCAAACCGTCGCGCGCCGACAGCGCCAGCGCAAAGATGGCGATCACCGAAGCGGCGATGGTCGAGGACAGCGGAATAAACTCCAGCAGCGGCATGATCGCGCCCATCAGCACGCACACCCCTGCCCCTAGTCGCCGGGCCCAGGTGCCGGTCAACACCAGCCAGCGCCGCCGCACTACGCCGTCCGCCATCCGGCTCACGGGATATAAAAAGCTCAGCAGCTTGCCCACATGCTTGGGCGCCAGCGACCGCCGCGCCAACCATCCCGGCAGCCAGATCCGGTTGCGCCCCAGCATCAGCTGCCCCGCGACCAGCACTGTGTTGAGCCCTACCAACGAGGGCACGCCCGGAAGGATGCTGAGCGGCGAGACCACGATCAGCGCCGGCAGCAGCAGCATCGGCCCCGCCGCCTGCGCTCCCGCGACATTGCGCAAGGTGCCGATCGACACCGCTTCACCGGCGGCGGCCCGCGCTTCCACCTTGCGCACCAGCCGCTCCAGCGAGCCTTCAGCCTGCGACATGCAGCATTCCCTTTCCCGGCGCCGAGCGCGGTCCTCTAGAGGACCTTGCTCACGTCGAGCAGTCCCGGCCGCTGGGCATTGGCGGCAGTGATAGCGGCTTCCCCGCCCAGCACCACCACATGCCCATGGCTCGCCACCGCCGCAACGGCTTCCGCCAGTTCAGCGAAATCCTTGCTGCTGGCATTGAGCACTTCGTCGCGCCGCTGCTGGCGGATCGCATCGGTCGTGCCGGTCAGCTGCCGCCACATCGAGCCATAGCCCTTGGCATCGGGGAACTGGTAACCGTCCATATCCCCGATCACCCCGATGATGGAACGCGTCAAATCGTTCTCGCCCACCCCAGCCGCCAGCGCCTTGGCCGCGCCGTCATAGACATCGACCGTCTTGAGCAGATTGGGATCGCGATAGCTCAAAAACGAGAAATTGCCCGAGGTCAGGTCGAACCGGCTCGAGCCGCCATAAGCGCCGCCCTGCACCCGCACCTTGTCCCAGAGATAGGTGGTGTTGAGATATTTGAGCGCCACGCTCGCGGCGGCCGAAACCTCGAACCCCAAGGCCTTGAGGTTGGCGCCCTTGCCGACATAATTGACCTGGGCCGGGATCACGAGCCCTTCCGAGCGCGCCGCCAGCGGCCCCGGCCATTGCTGTAGTGGCTGTTCCACCGCCGGCAGCCGTTCGGTGAACGCGCCGATCTCGCCCCGCGCCTGGTTCCACAAAGCGCCGTCAGTGGTCACATTGACCACCATATGTTGGCGGTTAAACAGCGTGTCGCGGATCGTTTCGAGCACCTGCTGCACCCCCGCCCAGTCGCTGTCGATCCGCCCGACAAGTTGGCGCAGGAACTGCAGATAGCTGATCCCGCCCATGCGCTCGGACAGGGCGCCCGCCTGTGTTAGGCCGGCCTTGAGCCTCGTGTCGACAATGGCATTGCCGCTCGGCACCAGCCGCGCTTCAAACCCCGCCTTTTCCTCGAGCGCCATCTGCCGGAACCGCTCGCGGTTATCCAGCCGCGCATCGAGCAGCACATCGCCCATGATGGCGAGCATTTCCTCGACCTTGTCGGCCACCGCCTTGCCCGAAAGGAAGAACCACGCCGCCGTCTCGGCGCTGCCCTGCATCGCCGAAAGCCCGCGATGCTGGTTTATCCCGCCCGTGCTGCGCCCGATGCGCTGCGTCAGCGCCACGAAATCTTCCTTGCTCGTCCCGGTCTGCAGCAGCGCCCGCCCAAACAGCGGCAAATAGGGCAGCAACTCGTCGGGCAATACATGCAGGTCGAACCCCAGATCGAGATACACGATCCCGAGCGTCGGCAGGTCATGGTAGAACAGCCGCGCGCCCCCGATTTCGCCGGTTTCCACCGGCACCTTGCGGATCTCGCGATCGAGGTCACCCAGCGTCAGGGTGGGGATCTTGGCGAGATCAGCCGGATCATCGGCGGTTTCCTGCAGGCGCTTGAGCTTTTCGGTTTCGCTGATCGTGGCCGCGATAGCCGCCTCATCCATGCCGGCGCGCACCTGGGCGAGCTTGTCGGCTTCCGCCGCCGCCTCGCGCGCCCCCTGCTCCGGATCAGCCTCGAGCGTCACCGTGGTGCGGTGAGTATTGTCGAGGAACAGCCGGCGGATTTCGCCTTCAAAATGGCCGCCTTGCGCCTTGTCCTTGAGCGCCGCCAATGCCGTCTCGAAATGCAGCGGCGCCAGCGGATCCCCGCCATGCAGCCAGGTCGCAAGCGCGGTGAACATATAGGTCATCCCGCGCGGATAAGAGCCCGTATTGTTTTCGCGCAGCGAGAACTCGAAAGTATTAATCGCCGCCTCGAGCTGCTCGCTCGGAAAGCCGCGCTCGGCGATTTCGGCCAGCGTATCGAGGATCAGCGTTTCGACCTTGGGCGCGTTGGTGGGGTCGATCCCCTTCATGCCAAAGCTCGCCATGGGCTGGCGCAGCCCCGAGCCGATCCCGCCGCCCGTCATGCCCTCGCCCAAACCCGATTCGGTCAGCGCCTTGCGCAGCGGCGCCGCCGGATTGCCCGCCAGCAGATAGCTCAGCAGCCCATGCGACAGCGCTTCCTCGCGATCAGCGGGGGGATCGATCATCCAGTTGACCGAGATCATCCCATCGCGCGGTTTGTCGGCGTCCTTGGTGCCGGCATAGGTGCCATGGAGCTGGCGCGGCGCGTTAAAGCGCGGCTGCAGCCCAACTTCCGCATCGACCTCCGCCCGCTCGAACTGCGAGAAATAGGCGTCGAGAATATCGAGCCGCTGCGCCGGATCGTCATCGCCCGAAAAGAACGCCCGCGTATTGGAGGGATGGTAGAACTTCTCGTGGAAGCGCTTGAACTGCTCGAAGGTCAGGTCGGGAATGGCCTTGGGATCGCCGCCCGAAGACTTGCCATAGGTCACATCGGGGTAAAGCGAGCGCTGCGACAGGTCGCGCATCACCGCATCGGGGGAGGAAAACACCCCCTTCATCTCGTTGAACACCACGCCCTTATAGACCAGCGGCGCCTTGGCATCCTCGAGCTCGTAATGCCAGCCCTCCTGGTGGAAGGTGTCTTCGGTCAGGAGCGGGAAAAACACCGCATCGAGATACACATCCACAAGGTTGTAGAAGTCCTTGAGGTTTTGGCTCGCCACCGGATACGCCGTTTTGTCCGGGAAGGTCATGGCGTTGAGGAAAGTGTTGAGCGATCCCTTGATCAGCTCCACGAAGGGCTTTTTGACCGGATATTTCCGGCTCCCGCACAGCACCGAATGCTCGAGGATATGCGCGATCCCGGTGGAATCGGTGGGCGGCGTCTTGAAGGTGACGCCGAACACCTTGTTCTCATCGCTGTTGACGAGGCTCAGAACCTCCGCCCCGGTCTTTTTGTGGCGATACAACAGCGCTTGGGAATCTACGTCAGCGATGCGTTCGTCGCGGACCAGTTCAAAGGCGGGATGGGAAAACATGACTACTCGACTGCCTGACAATTGCCCCCAAGGTAAGCAGCCCAAGCCTGATCCGCTAGAGGCAAGCCCTCCCTCCCCCTTGAGGGGAGGGATCGAGGGTGGGGGTTCGGGCGGTTCAACCTACTCGCAACTTGCGAGCTTCGCCCCCGCTAAACCCCACCGCGAATGGCGGGCTTCACGTCCTTTTCATACCATTCCTTGAGCCGCGTATTGAGCGCTGGGAACAGGCTCCGCTGCTCGCTGGCAGCCACATTATCGGCCAGCTGCTCGGGCTTGCTCACCCCCGCAATGATCGTCGAAACCTGCGGATGATCGAGGATCCAGCGCAGCGCAAACTGACTCAGCGGCATGCTTTCGGGCGCGAGGCCCTTGAGCTCCTGCACCAGTTCCAGCCCCCGCTCATAGGGGATGCCCGAAAAGGTCTCGCCCACCGAAAAGGCTTCCCCGTCCCGGTTGAAGTTGCGGTGGTCGGTCGCCTCGAACTGCGTATCCCGGCCGAACTTGCCCGACAGCAACCCGCTCGCCAGCGGCAGGCGCACGATGATGCCGACATCGCGCTCCGCCGCCTTGGGCAGCAACTCGTCCGCCGCATCCTGGCGCAGCACATTGAAAATAATCTGCAGCGTCGCGAGCCCCGGCTGTTCGAGGCACAACAGCCCTTCCTCGATGGTCTCGACGCTCGCGCCCCAGCGGCGCACCAGCCCTTCGGCCTGCAACCGGTCCATCCAGCCAAAGATCGAGCCCTCGCGCAACACCGCGGTGGGCACGCAATGCAGCTGCGCCAGGTCCAGTGTCGCTACGCCCAGCCGCCGCGCCGAACCCTCAAGGCTCGCCCGCACGCCCTCGAAACTATAATTGTTGGGGAACATGCCGCCCCCGCGCCCGAGCTTGGTGGCCACCCGCACCTGCGGGTTCTTGGCGTGCGCCCCGATCCGGCTTTCGCTGAGGCCCCCGCCATAAACATCGGCCGTGTCCCAGAAATTGACGCCAGCCGCATCGGCCGCATCCAGAATGGCATTGGCGGTTTCGTCGCCCACCGGCCCGAACCCGCCACCCAATTGCCAGCAGCCTAGGCCGATCTCGGAAACCTGGTACCCCGTCTTGCCCAATCGCCGCTGTTTCATCGCCACTCTCCCCGTGCCTTGACCCGGCTTAACCCGCTTGGGGAAAGCGAGCAACCGCCGTGCCGGTTCCGCCGCCTTGGTAATGAGCCCCGTCGGCTTAGCCTTCGTCAAAATACTCAGGAAAATCGGCAATGGTCTGGGCCAGCAGCACTTCGGCCCGGGCCAGATGCGCCCGCATCGCCGCTTCGGCCGCCACCGGATCGGCGGCCGCCACCGCATCCACGATCTGCCGATGCTCGGCAATGGCCCGCTGGCTCGAGGACACGCCCAGCGTCAGATAGCGCACCCGGTCGAGCTGCATCTTGTGATCGTCGATCAGCTGCCAAGCATATTCCACCCCCGCCAGCCGCGCGAGCACGCGGTGAAACAACTCATCGAGCTCATGGAAGCGCCGGTGATCATCTGCCACCGAAGCCTGCTCCTGCTCGGCCAATAGCGCCTCGAGCTCGGCGCGAACGCCGGGGGCCGGCTGCGCGGCGAGGCGCCGCACGATCTCGACTTCGATCGATTCGCGGATGAACCGGGATTGCCGCACACCGACCGGCGAGATCTTCTTGACCACTGTCGCCCGCTTGGGCCGGATCAGCAGCAGCCCCAGCTGCGCCAGCCGGATAAAGGCTTCGCGCACTGGCTGGCGCGACACGCCATATTTGGCCGCGATATCGCTTTCCGAAATCACATCGCCCGGCTTGAGGGCCATGGTGATGATGTCGTCGCGCAAAGCCCGCACGACGCGCAGCGCCATGGTTTCTTCGCCGTTCTGGGTCACATCAGCCACCACTTGCTTTGCTCAACTCCGGGCCGGATCGCATGCACACCAGCGCCGAGCCTGCCCGCCCGGGCTTTCCCAGTGCATATCGCGCGACGCATCATAAAAGAAGTAGTGCCACAGCCCAATCTTGTATGGTAGATGCGAAAGCAGCCTCGTTACCTCAAGACCGGAGTTTTCCCCTATGGCCAAGACTTACGCGCTGGTGGGCACCGGCGGTCGTGCCCGCATGTTTTATGAAGCGATCTTCGGGCCCCATCGCGAGCATTCCCGCCTGCTGGCGCTCTGCGACACCAATCAGGTGCGCATGGATTTCACCAACCGCGTGATCGAAACCGAGTTGGGCGGCCAGGCCGTGCCCACCTTCAAGGCCAGCGATTTCGGCGCCATGCTCCAGGAGCACCAGCCCGATACGGTGATCGTCACCTCCATTGATCGCACCCACCACCACTACATCATCGCGGCGCTGGAAGCCGGTTGCGACGTCATCACCGAAAAGCCGATGACCACCGACCCCGAAAAGTGCCAGGCCATCCTCGACGCCGTGGAGCGCACCGGCAAGCAGGTCCGCGTCACCTTCAACTACCGCTACGCCCCGCATAATTCCGCCCTGCGCGAACTGATCGCCGAGGGCGCCATCGGCACCCCGACCTCGGTGCATTTCGAGTGGCTGCTCGATACCCGCCACGGCGCCGATTACTTCCGGCGCTGGCACCGCGACAAGCGCAATTCGGGGGGCCTCATGGTGCACAAATCCACCCACCATTTCGACCTCGTCAATTTCTGGCTGGGCTCGCAACCCGATACCGTCTTTGGCATGGGCGACCTCAAATTCTATGGTCGCGCCAATGCCGAAGAGCGCGGCATCTTCACCCCCTATACCCGCACCACCGGCGTGGAAGCCGCCAGGAACGACCCCTTCGCCATTGATCTCACCAGCAACCCGACCCAGAAGGGCCTCTATTGGGACGCTGAAAAGGAAGATGGCTATCAGCGCGACCAGAACGTCTTTGGCGACGGGATTTCCATCGAGGACACGATGAATGTCATGGTCCGCTACCGCAACAAGGCGGTGATGACCTATTCGCTTTATGCCTACGCCCCCTGGGAGGGCTTCAACGTCGCCATCAACGGCACCGGCGGGCGCCTTGAGCTCACCGTGCACGAAACCTCCTACATCAATGCCGGCTCGACTTCCGACACTGAAGGGGCGGCGAAGGGCGTCACGCTCTACCACTTCCCCTTGGGCGGCGAAGCGCGCCAGGTGCCGGTCAAGCACGGTGAAGGCGGCCATGGCGGGGGCGACAAGATCATGCTCGAGGAAATCTTTGGCAATGCCACGCCCAAGCCCGGTTATGGCGCCAATCACCGCGACGGCGCCCTCTCCATCCTCACCGGCATTGCCGCCAACCAGTCCTTCGCCACCGGCCTGCCGGTCAAGGTCGACACCCTCGTGCGGCTCTGAGGCGACAAAGGAAACTGTGACTCAACGGCTCGGCCCGGCTTTCATCGCCGGGCCGATATGCTAGGGAAGCCCTTCGTCCCCCTATGCGCGAGTCCCGCCACCGGCACGAACCCGCGCCTACCCGGAGCAGGAATGAAGGTTCAGATCGACATGGGCGCCACTGGCGCCGGCGTTTCCAAGGGAAGTGCCTTGCTCGATCTCGAGGAACTCCTCGCCACGCGCCTCCTCGTCCAGGGCAATTCCGGCTCGGGCAAATCCCACCTCCTGCGTCGCCTGCTCGAGCAAAGCGCCCCCTGGGTGCAGCAATGCATCATCGATCCCGAGGGCGATTTCGTCACCCTTGCCGACAAGTTCGGCCATGTGGTGGTTGATGCCGCCCGCACCGAGGCCGAGCTCACCCGCATTGCCGGCCGCATCCGCCAGCACCGCGTATCGGTCGTGCTCAACCTCGAAGGCCTCGATGTCGAGCAGCAGATGCGCGCCGCTGCGGCTTTTCTCGGCGGCATGTTCGACGCCGATCGCGACCACTGGTATCCCGTTCTCGTCGTCGTCGACGAAGCGCAGCTCTTTGCCCCCGCCGTTGGCGGCGAAGTGTCCGACGAAGCGCGCAAGCTTTCGCTCGGCGCCATGACCAACCTCATGTGCCGCGGTCGCAAGCGCGGCCTCGCCGGCGTCATCGCCACCCAGCGCCTTGCCAAGCTGGCCAAGAACGTGGCGGCCGAGGCCTCCAATTTTCTCATGGGCCGCACCTTTCTCGACATCGACATGGCCCGCGCCGCCGATCTTTTGGGCATGGAAAAGCGCCAGGCCGAGCAGTTCCGCGACCTTGCCCGCGGCCATTTCATTGCCCTGGGCCCGGCCATTTCGCGCCGCCCGCTCCCCGTCGTTATCGGCACAGTGGAAACCTCGGCCCGCTCCACGAGCCCCAAGCTCACCCCCTTTGAAGCCCCGGTGGATGCAGCCGAGCTGATCTTCACCGCCGAGCCCGAGCTCGCCCGTCCCGTGGTGCGCCGCCCCGCGCCGCCACCGCCGCCCTCGACCAACGAACTGCTCGCCCAGGTCGCCCGCGCGCGCCCGGAAGCCGAGCCGACGCCGCAATCGCTGTTCCCCGAGATCGACGAGGCCGAGCGCGTTTCGCAGATCGATGCCATCATGGTCGAACTCTTGAGCGACCCAGATGCGGCCTTCCGCACCACGGCAGTGCTCTATCAGGATTTTCTCGTGCGCTGCCGCATCCGCCGCGTTCCTGGGGAGCCGCCCGAACTGCCCGTCTTCAAGCGCCGCCTCGCCGTCGCCCGCGTTGCGCCCGAAAAGGAACTGGCCGACAGCGATGGCTGGCAGGCCGCGCTCGCCATGTCGGAAACCCTCACGGATGACGTGCAGGGCGTCTTTCTGGTGCTGGCGCAAGCCGCCCTCGCGGGCGAACCCTGCCCTTCCGACGCCACTGTGGCGCGCCTTTATGGCACCCACTCCACCAGCCGCGCCCGACGCCTCCTTACCTGGTTCGAGGAGCGCGGCCTGCTCGTCGTGCGGCTCGATTTCCGCAACAACCGCGTCGTCGCCTTCCCCGACCTCAACTGCGAAACCGCCCCCGGCGACCCTAACGGCCCCGACGCCCTCATCGACGAACGCCCCGCCGCGGAATAATCTTTGTCTGGCAGTTCACCGGCCTTCGCGCCTCCCTCCCCCTTGAGGGGAGGGATCGAGGGTGGGGGTCCCTCAACACTGCACCGGCGGTGCCATGCACGCGATTGTCACCCCGGCCCTGAGCCGGGGCCCATCTCGAGATTTCGCCCCCGGCGCAAGCTCACCGGATGTGCCTACCCCAGAATCTCCACTGCAAACCCGAACCGCGCCAGCCCGCCCGGCTCCAGCACCAGCGTCAGCGGCCGCTCTTCGAGCGCCGGTCCCGCGCCCACCCGCGCCGCCATGCCGTGCCAAGGCTCGAGGCAGAGGAACGGCGCCTCCATCTTGGGTTTGCTCCACAAGGCAAAGGCCGGCAGATTGCTCCAGCTGAAGTGCAGCCCCTTGCCGCTTTCCGCCACGAACCGGATGCCGCTGCCCGCCCCTTGCGGAAACACCAGCGCATCCTCATCGAACAGCCCATGCTCCAGCACCAGTTCACCCAGCTTGAACGGCGACGGCAGCATGTCGGGGCCGAGCAGACCCCCTTCGAGCTTTACCCGCGCCGGCTCGGCCCCATTATCGAGCACGGCGCGATGCTCCTCGCCCGCGCAGCCCGGCAGCGGCCAGGCAAAAGCGGGGTGAAACCCGAGCCCAAACGGCATGGCCCGCCCGTCGGCATTGCGCACTTCCGCTTCCACCACGACCTTGCGCCCCTCGAGCCGGTAACTCACTGCCAGCACGAACTCGAACGGATACACCTCGTGCGTCACCTCTGACGCCCTGAGCTCGAAGCGGCAGTGATCCTCCCCCTGCTCAACCAGCGTGAAAATGCTCCGCCGCGCAAAACCGTGCTGGCTCATCGCGAACAACTGCCCCTCGATGCTCACCTGATCGCCAGGCGCCTTGCCGACAATGGGAAACAGCACTGGCGCCCGCCCATTCCAGAATTGCGGATCGCCATGCCACAGCCATTCCCCGCCATCCGCGGTGGTGATGGACTGCATTTCCGCCCCCATGGGCGCAAGGGCGACGCGCAGATCCGCATTGGCGATGGTGATCAGATCCATGGGGTTTGCCTTTCAGACTTGTGGAAGGGTTCGACGCGAACGGGCCGCTATGCGCACTGCCTTGGCCTCGGCGGCATTGGGCGGCGCCCATTCAACCCCGAGTCGCGCCATCAAGCCTAGCGCATCTCCGGGCGCCATCAGCTTGTCGGTGTTGTCGAAAAACAGGTAAACATCGCGCTTTACGCCATCCGCAGTCGGACCGGCGACGAAGTTCCCATCGGTCGGCTCCCCCACCGACCATCGCCGCACCCGCTCGGCCCAGCTGTCGAGCTGGGCGGGGGAATAGCCTGACTTATAGAGCTCCTCCGAGCCATGCAGTCGGCAATAAACAAAGTCCGCCGTCACATCCATCAGCAGCGGCCAGCTCACCGTGTCGGCGCAGACCAGCGCAATCTCGTAGCGCCGCAGCAGCTCGATAAACACCGGGTCGCAAAAGCTCTGATGCCGGATTTCCATGGCGTGCCGGATCGGTCGCACCACCCCGTCGCCGAAATGCGGCGGCGCCCGCAACCGCCCGTCATGCCGCCGCGCCAGTTCTGCCGCCTGCGCCGTGTCGCGCGGCAACAAGCGAAAAAACGCCTCGATCCGCTCCGGGTTGAAGGCAAACCGCTCGGGAAACTGCCACAGCACCGGCCCCAGCCGCTCCCCCAGTGCCAACGGCCCCGAAGCAAAAAAATTGGCCAGCGGCGGCTCGGGATTGGTGAGCTTGAGCATATGGGTCAGATAGCGCGGCCCCTTGAGCGCAAACACAAACCCTTCCGGAACCGCGTCGCGCCATTGCTCGAACGACTTGGGCGTCTGCATCCCATAAAAGGTGCCGTTGATCTCGAGCGCATTGAAATGAACCGCGGCAAAGGCCAGTTCGCGCTTTTGCGGCAGCCCTTCAGGATAGAAATTGCCGCGCCAGGGCGTGTAGGTCCACCCCGACAACCCAATCCTGATCTCCCCCCGCTCCACCAACCGCTGCCCCGTTCACACCTGCTCGCGTCTCAACGCCAGCACGCCAACGGACGTTGCAGGGCACTTTCTGCACCCTCCCCCTTGAGGGGAGGGCCGGGGTGGGGGTTCAGGCCCCTCCACCAACTGGATGTAGCTAGTCTCACGTCAACGGAAACACCCCCCTGATCCGCGGCTCGCGCAGCCACAGCGCCATCCAGGCGAACACCCCCAGATAGAGGCTAAACAGCGTATGGCTGAACAGCGGATTATCCACCCGCAGATTAGCCGCCAGCGCCGCCCCCAGCAGCCCGGTCAACAACACCGCCCCCAGCAACGAAGTGCGTGGGATCACAAACAGGACGGTGCACACCGCCTCGATCACCCCGATCAGCAGCAGATATTTAGGCGGCCATCCCACCGCCTGCAGCGGCTCCAGCGCCAGCGTCGAGCCCAGCAGTTTTGGCGCCACCGACGCACCCAGCATGAACAGCGCCAAGAGCCCCGTCATGATCCAGCCAGCAATAATCATTCTTCGTCCCCACAACCCCGGCAGCCTCACGCTGCCCCCTCCCTCTGACGCTCGCCAGCCGCCCTTGCCGACACGCCCCCATCTTTTCGCAGCGCTTGCCCCCGGCCCCGCCATGCGCCACAACCCCGGCCATGTCCCTGCCGCCCCTCCCTATCGACGAAGCTCTCCCAGCCCTTCACGACGCGCTGGCCGCCGGCCCCTATGCCGTGCTGGTGGCGCCCCCCGGCGCCGGCAAGACCACCCGTGTGCCCCTCGCCCTTCTCGATGCGCCCTGGCGCGCGGATGGCCGCGTCATCGTGCTCGAGCCGCGCCGGCTTGCCGCCCGCGCCGCCGCCACCCAGATGGCGCGCCTCCTGGGCGAAGAGGTCGGCGCGACCGTCGGCTACCGCGTCCGCATGGATAGCCGGGTTGGCCCCAGGACCCGCATCGAAGTGGTCACCGAAGGCGTTTTCACCCGCATGCTGGTGGACGACCCCGAACTGACCGGCATCGCCGCCGTCCTCTTCGACGAATTCCACGAGCGCAGCCTCGATGGCGATCTTGGCCTCGCCCTCACCCTCGATGCGGCCGCGCTCCGCCCCGATCTGCGCGTCCTCGTCATGTCCGCCACCGTCGATGGCGCTGCCGTCGCGCGCCTCCTCAACGATGCACCCGTCATCGAAAGCCTCGGCCGCACTTTCCCGGTCACGACCGAATATCGCGAGCCCGATCCCCTCGCCCGCCTCGAAGACGCCGTGGCCACGGCCGTCCTTGCCGCCCTGCGCGAGCATGAGGGCTCGGCGCTCGTCTTCCTGCCCGGCCAAGGCGAGATCGCCCGCACCGCCGAACGCCTCGCCGACCGCCTGCCGCCCCACACCAGTCTCGCCCCGCTTTACGGCCAGCTCACCCCGGCCGAGCAGGACCGCGCCATCCAGCCCGCCCCGCCCGGCCAGCGCAAGATCGTGCTCGCGACCTCCATCGCCGAAACCTCCCTGACCATCGAGGGCATCCGCATTGTCGTCGATAGCGGCTTTCGCCGCGTGCCCGTCTATGAACCCGCCACCGGGCTATCCACCCTCCAGACCCGCCGGGTCTCCCGGGCCGGTGCCGACCAGCGCCGTGGCCGCGCCGGCCGCACCGCGCCCGGTCACTGCATCCGCCTCTGGAACGAAGGCCAGAACGCCGCGCTCCAGCCTTTCGACACTCCCGAAATCCTCGCGGCTGACCTCGCCGGCTTTGCTCTCGATCTCGCTTCCTGGGGCGTCGCCGATCCCACCCAGCTGCCGTTCCTTGATCCGCCACCCGCCCCGGCCTGGAGCGAGGCCGTCGCCCTGCTGCAAAGCCTCGATGCCCTCGACGCCACCGGCCGCCTTACCGCAGCGGGAAAGGCCCTGGCCCGCCTGCCGCTCCATCCCCGGCTCGCCCATATGGTCGTCGAAGGTGCCGCCGATGGCGACGCGCAAACCGCCGCGGAACTGACCGTGCTGCTCGGCGAACGCGGCCTTGGCGGCGACGGCATCGATCTAGCCCATCGCCTCGAGCGCTTCCGGCTCGATCGCTCACCTCGCGCCCGCGATGCCCGCGCCCTTGCCACCCGCTGGGCCAAATCTGCCGGCGGCAGCGCCGACGCCACCGACCCGCAATCTGTCGGCCATCATCTCGCCCGCGCTTTCCCGGACCGCGTCGCCCAGTCTGCCGGTGCCCGCGGCCGTTTTCGCCTCGCCAATGGCCGGCAGGCCAGCATGGACGCCACCGAAGCCCTCGCCGCCGTGCCCTTTCTCGTCGTCACCGATCTGACCGGCGCCGCCGCCACCGCCCGCATCCGCGCCGCCGCTGCGCTGGAGCGTGCCGAGCTCGAAACCCTCTTTGCCGACAAGATCACCACCGAAACCACCCTCAGCTTTGACGAGGCCAGCGCCAGCATCCGCGCCCGCCGCACCCGCCGCCTCGGTGCGCTACGCCTTGCCGATGAACCCGTGCCCGTCGATGATCCGGAAGCCGCCGCCACCCTGCTTGCCGAAGCGGCGGCGCGGCGTGGCGTCGATGCCCTTCCCTGGAGCCGCGAGCAAAAGGCCTGGCGCGCCCGCGCCAATTACCTGCACGCCACGTTGGGCGACGACTGGCCCGACCTCAGCGCCGAGGCCCTTGCCGACAGCACCGCGACTTGGCTCGCCCCGGCCCTTTACGGGTTGACCAAACTCTCCGAAATCACCGGCGAACAGCTGCGCACCGCGCTGGATCTCCTGCTTCCCTTCGCACGGCGCCAGGAAATCGAAGCCCTGCTGCCCAGCCATTTCACCGCCCCCACGGGCAATGCCGTGCCCATCGACTACACCGCCGAAGGCGGCCCCGCGATCGAGATTCGCGTGCAGGAACTGTTTGGCCTCACCCGCCATCCCACCATTGCCAATGGCCGCATCCGGCTCGTCCTCGTCCTGCTCTCCCCCGCCCACCGCCCGATCCAGACCACGCGCGATCTGCCGGGCTTTTGGGCCGGCTCCTGGCGCGACGTCGCCAAGGAGCTCAAAGGCCGCTATCCCCGCCACCCCTGGCCCGACGATCCCGCTGCCGCCCGCCCCACCGCCCGCGCCAAACCAAGGGGAACTTAGGGCCACGCCCTCTTGGGTTCGAGGCGCCAAAAGCGCACCTCACCATGAGGCCTGTTGATGCATCGAGTTCCAAGTAGCCCTCATGGTGAGGTGCGAGCTCTTCGCGAGCCTCGAACCACGAGGGCGTGCCCCCGAGGCCGGGCACAAAAAAGCCCCGGATCACTCCAGGGCTCTTGGGTCTTATTCGGCGGGGGAAAAGTTCAGCGCCACGCCGTTGATGCAATAGCGCAAGCCGGTGGGCGGGGGACCATCGGGGAACACATGCCCCAGATGGCTTCCGCAGCGCGAGCAATGGCATTCCGTGCGCACCATCCCGTAGGAGCGATCCTCGGAGGTCTCCACCGAACCGGGCAGCGGATCGTTGAAGCTCGGCCAGCCCGTGCCGCTCTCGAACTTCAGCGTCGATTCGAACAACGGCTGGTCGCAACCGGCGCAGGTGAACGCACCCGCCCGCGTTTCATGCAGCAGCGCGCAGGACCCCGGCCGCTCGGTGCCGTGGTTACGCATCACCTGGTATTGCTCGGGCGTCAGCCGCTTGCGCCATTCCTCATCGGTCCGCGTGACCGGAAATGCATGAGCATCCATGCCATTCTCCCGCTTATTCCAAAATTTCAACATGGCTCTCATATAGTGCTGCACCCGCCCTGGCGACAGGCCCAACCCCTCCGAGCCGTTCAAGCCGATGTGACCGGCGCCTCGAACAGCCCCGTAGGGAAGCCATCCTGGCTCACCTGGTTCTTTTCGCGCCAATAATCCTCGATGCCATCCACGCCCTTGGCTCGCGCCCAGCTATCCATCTGCGGGCGCTCCTCGCGATAATCAAACAGCGGCACGCCATAGCCGCACGAGGTTTGCACCAGCTCGATCGCGAGCCGCACCATCTGCCGCGCCCCCAGCGGCGCCTCGCCCCCGAACTGCTCGGCCAGCAACAAGGCATATTCCGCGCTGTCGCGATGGACTACCCGCCCCTGCCCATACAGCCGCAGAATCAGCGGTGGCCCGTCCACAGCGCAAAACATGATGGTCAGCCGCGGATCGATCCGCAGATGCGCCGCCGTTTCATTGCCGCTGCCGGTGCGGTCGAGATAAAGCACGTCATTGTCCCCGAGCACCCGGAACATGTCGGTGCTGCGCGGCGACATGTTCACATGCCCCGTCGGCGCCGCCGAAGCGGTAAAGAACATATGCTGGGCCGCAATGAACTTGTGATGGTGGGATTCGAGCTGGGGAAATCGCTTTGCCATGCCCCGTTTCTGCTCCCGCCCCAGCTACCCGCGCAAGCCCTTTTCATCAGCCAAGCACCAATCCTCGCTCAAGCGCGGCCAAGCACTGAGAGCCCGCAGCACGCGCCTCCCTCCCCTTGGGGGGCTTCGAACCGGCCGAAGTCGAAATCGCTCCAGTGGGGCGATTTCAGGTGAGAAGGCCATGAGAGCAATGCTCGAATGGCTGACGGGGTGGGGGCCGCGTTTTAGCAACATTGCGCCCGCCCAACGACCCCCTCTCTCAATCCCTCCCCTCAAGGGAAGGGACGCAAAAGCTCACCAGGAGAATGGCAAGACAAAGCGACTCCGACGGAACTTGCAAACACCCAGTGCCATCCACCACCCAGCGCCCATGCCCTATCGCCTCCCTCCCCATTGAGGGGAGGGATCGAGGGTGGGGGTTCGGGCCACCGGCTAAACTCGATTCGCGCACAACCCACCGCCAGAACCTCCACCCCAACCCTCCTCTCACGGGGAGGGAGCGGCCCGGCGCAAGCGGCGCGTGTTGCGCCATCCCCTTTGCAGGGCAGGCGCAGACAGCAGTCATCGAGAAACCGGCAAATCAATGCTGGCCGTCAGGCACCATCCGACCCAGCTTCGGGTTGGGGCGAGTCGAAAACAGTAACGTCCGAGAACCGGCGCGCAACGTAGATTACTACGTGAGCACCGGAAGCGCAGGTCATTGCTGTTTGCAGGCCGCCCCGGCGCGAGGAAGGGGCGGATGGTGGGAGTAACAAGGATTGAACTTGTGACCCTTCGCGTGTGAAGCGAATGCTCTCCCGCTGAGCTATACTCCCATCGCCATCGGCGAAGTAGACTAGAGAGATGGTGGGCGTAACAAGGATCGAACTTGTGACCCCCTCGATGTCAACGAGGTGCTCTCCCGCTGAGCTATACGCCCATCTCTCCGGGAAGGAACCGCCGCTAGGCCGTCCCAATGGCGCGGATAGACCACAAAACTTGCTTTGTGGTCAAGGGGCCTCGCGCGCGCCGCTGGGGAGAAAATGCTCCCCCGCTTTTCCGCCTCCACCAGCGCCCAGATCTGCGCGCAGCGATGGCAATTCCAGCACCCCATTCGAAGGCGGCTCAGGCGCCGCCCCAGCGTGTTTGATCACGCGGCCAGCAGCCGCTCCACTTCATTCACCAGATCCTTGAGGTGAAACGGCTTGCTCAGAACCGAAGCATCCTTGGGCGCGTCACTGTCGGGGTTGAGCGCCACCGCGGCAAAGCCGGTGATGAACATCACTTTCAGGTCTGGATCGAGTTCGGTGGCGCGCCGCGCCAGCTCGATCCCGTCCATTTCCGGCATCACGATATCGCTCAGCAGCAGCGAAAACGGCTCCTCGCGCAGCCGCTCATAGGCAGAAAGGCCATTATCGAAGGAAACCACCTCATAGCCGGCGTTTTTCAACGCCCGCGTCAGAAACTGGCGCATGTCATTATCGTCTTCCGCCAGCAGAATTCGTCTCATCACTCTCTCCGGCCAATTCGCCACTGAGTCGCAAATTATCCCACGGATGTTTATGCCAGGTTAGCCATAACGCAAACCGGGCAGCTGGCCCTTACAATTATCTTGATCAACTGGACAAGCCGCGTGCCACGGGCCACATTGCGGGGGTAAACGGCGCCGCGTCGCAGAACGGCGCCCAAGCCTATCGGGAGGGACTGTGCGGTCCGACTATTGGGATCAGCCAGCGTTTGAAACGATCCGGCCGCGCCGCCTCGTGGCGCCCCTGGTGTTCAACTCGGCCCATTCGGGCCGCAATTATCCCGAACGCTTCCTTGCCATGACCCGGCTCGATAATCTCTCGATCCGCCAGTCCGAGGATGCTTTTGTCGACGAACTCTTTGCCCGCGCACCCCATCTCGGGGCTCCCTTGCTGCGCGCGCATTTCCCCCGGGCCTATCTCGACGTCAATCGTGAGCCCTGGGAACTGGACCCCTCCATGTTCGACGAGCCCCTTGGGCCAAGGTTCAACACCACCTCGCCGCGCGTGGCGGCCGGCCTTGGCACGCTCGCGCGCGTCGTGGCCGAAAACAAGCCCATCTATCGCGACCGGCTGACCCTCGAGGACGCGCGCATGCGCATCGAGGGCATTTATCAGCCCTACCATGCCGCGCTGCAAAAGCTGCTCAACGAAGCCGTTGGCACCTTCGGCGTCGCGGTGCTGATCGATTGCCATTCCATGCCGCGCATCAACCGCCCGAGCGACCGCTCCGGCCCCGATATTGTGCTTGGCGACCGGTATGGCACCACCTGCACCCCGGCCCTGATCGACATGGTGGAAACCATCTTCAGCGCGGCGGGCCTGCGCGTTGCGCGTAACCGCCCCTATGCCGGGGGCTTTTCCACCCGCGCCTATGGCCGCCCCCAGCAAGGCGTGCACGCCCTCCAGATCGAAATCAGCCGCCACCTCTACATGAACGAAGCGACCCTGGATCGAAACAGCGGCTTTGACACCATGCGCTCCCTCATGGACCACCTGATCACCGCCCTCATCACTCTCGACCTCCCCACCCTCCTCACCCCCCACACCGCCGCCCAGAAACTCGCCGCCGAATAGCGGACCGGCCGGCGCCTCACCCGCACCCGTCACCCTGCCCGGGCATCCTGCTGCATCAATTCCCGGCGTTCGCCTGCCATGCCGAGGAATGTCCCAGCCACGATCAGGGCTGCACCAACAAGCGTCGATGCGGTTACAGGCTCAGCTAAAAGGAGATGCGCTAACGCAAAACCGAACAGCGGCTCGGTTCCCATCAGAAAGCCAACCCTGGTCGGGCTCGTCCGGCGGACCGCAGCATTCTGGACGTAAAAGGCCGCGATCGTACAAAACAGCGACAGAAAGGCGACGCTGGCCCAAAAGCTCGGGCCGGCCGCCACAACAAGCGCGCCAAGTCCCTGAGTGCTCCAAAGCATCGCCAGCGCGACTACGCTGACGATGACAGCTTGCGTGGCAGTCAGCGCCACGGACGACAATGCGCGCCCCGCCATCAATCGCTTGGTGGCAACGACCATAACCGCCCGAAGCATGGCGGCAAGGAGAATAAGCCCATCCCCGGGCGACCATGCGGTCAGTCCACCCACAAGGCAGCCAACGCCAGCGCAGGCGATAACCGCGCCAAGAATGACGATGGGGGGCGGCACGCGCCGCGCCAGCGCATAGTCCAGAAACGGAGTAAAGAGCGTGCTCAAGGAAATGATCAAAGCCGCATTGGTTGCGCTCGTCTGGGCAAGGCCTGCGATCTCGGCAATAAAGATCACTGCTAGAATAACGCCGAGCACAGCAGCCCGCACCAGGTCCGCCCGCGCCGCGGAGGCCAGTTCGCGCCGCGCCAGCATGGACATGATGCAGGCAGTGGCGAAAAACCGGTAGAAAATCAGGACCAGAACCGGCGCATAGGCCAATGCGCCTTTGCTGACCGGGTAGCTCGCCCCCCAAACCACCGCGACGCCCAGCACGGCCAGGTCGGCCAAACCGGTGGAGCGGCGATCATGTGTTGCCGCCGCATGGACCCTGTCCGTCATCGTCTTTACCCTCGTTCAACTCCGACCCGCCACTGTGACTGACGGTCTAGTTGTCAGTGGGTAGGCGATGGCGCAGGCGAGCTATAGAACAAAAGTGCAGCCCCGATCAGGCCTGCGCATAAGCCGCCGGTGTGGTGCCGACTATGGCCGTGAAGTGCCGCGTCATGTGGCTCTGATCGGCAAAGCCCGCCTGGGCCGCCGCCGCAGCCAGCGAGTGCCTTTCGCGAAGCAGGTTCTGCACCAGGCGCACCTTCAAGCCGATATGGTAGGCATGGGGCGGCAATCCGGTGCGGCGCTTGAACAAGTCGATCGTCTGCCGCCGACCCAATTCGGCCAGCGAGGACAGCAAGTCGAGCCCGACATCCTCTTCAACATGGGCATGGAGGTAGTCGACGAGGTTTCGGGCGCGGTGATCCGGAAGAATAATCGCCATTTCTGTTGGGGCAGTGTTACCGGCAAGCCTCGCCACCACATCCCCCAGGGCATCGAGGGCCGTGTCCCGGGACAGCGCCAGCCGTGACCCATGCACAACCTGGTGGATGCGTTCCAGCCGCGCTGCCAGGGACGGATCCCGGCGGTTGGAGAGCTTGAAGTCCGGCAGGGGCACGCCCTCGCGGCCTTCCCGATTTCCCAGGATGTCCCCCATGGTTTGCTCGGAGACATAGAACATCCGTTGCCCCCAACCACCCTCGACCGCCGCATTGCCGTGGTGCACGTCGCCGGGCCGCATGGTCATGACGGTTCCCGCGCTCACGCTGAGCTGCTCACCCCGGCACCAAACCGAATGCACGCCGGCTGTGATCACCCCAATCAGGTATTGCGGGTGAAAATGGGGTTTGAACGATTGGCGCACATAGTGAGCGGCGAGGGTTTCGAGGCCCCCATGGACCAGTGGTCGCCGGAAGGAAACGCGCTCCGATCCTCCCTTCGCCCGCGCTGGCCTATCGTTCACCGCTCTCGCCTACTCGTTTGTGCCGCAAGGATCCTGCCACCATCGCAGATAAACCGCAGGGAGCGGCGAGTAAATAAAATCCGCAGACCACATCAGCCCCCGTGTCCCCCCGGGGCCTGGCGCTTGCCTATTGGCTATCGCCGTTATCGGCTTTTGACGGCAAGATCAGTGGCACCGCCGCCAGGATGATGAGGATAACAGCCGCCGACAGCACCGCGGTAGCTTCGAGGCCCAAACCGGCAATGACACCAATGCCCGCGGTGGCCCAGATATTGGCGGCGGTGGTCAGGCCCTCCACCTGGTTCTTTGCCGTGCGCACGATAATCGCGCCGGCGCCGAGGAAGCCGATCCCCTGCACAATGCCCTGCAAGACCCGCGACATATCCTCGATCGGCATGCCACTCTGGGTCGGTCCGATGACAAACAGCGCCGCCCCCACGGCAACCAGCATATGGGTGCGCACCCCAGCGCTTCTGCCTTTGCGTTCACGCTCATAGCCAAGAATCCCTCCAAGCATGGCGGCGAGCAGCAACCGCATGGCAATGCGCGTAATGGTCGAAACGTCTGGAACGTCCGAAAATTCACTCAGGGCGGTCGACCAGATTTCGTCTAGCACGGTTGGTTTCCTCATCATGATGCCGGGGCACGGCGTGCCGCTGCACCTATAAGGCAACAGGCCCCACATGGATGCCGTGGGCATGCAAATGCGCGTCCCTGGGTCGCAGCCCGGGGCCTGACCCTCCGCGTGAGCACCCCGGCGCTGGCCTTGGCGGGTACATCCTTGCTATGGTGTGCTTTCCTGTTTTTCAGCTCTGACCCGAAAGAACCAGCACGGCCATGACCGTGACAGGCTTTCATTCTTGCGACCAAGGTGGCGAAGATGAACAAGCCTTTTGTGGCGCTGCGTCCGGAAATCACGCGGACCCACGCCCAGATCCTGATGCGCTGGTTGGAAGATGAACGCGTCACGCGCTATCTCAGTGATTCAAGCAGCGTGTCCCGCTTCATCGCCCGGGCCCTCGATCGAACGCAGCTGCCGATCCTGACCCATTTGTTCAACGGGGGCGGACGCTTCTTCATGGCCCATGATCGCACTGATCGGCCCGTGGGTTTCGTCCGCCTGGTCAAGACCGGCCCCGATTGCGAAATCGTCCTGGTGATCGGCGATCACGACAACTGGGGTCGCCGGCTCGGCGCCAGCACCATCCGCGAAGGGCTGAAGCTCGCCTTTCTCGATATGCGCGCCCGCACGGTCATCGCCAAGATCCATCCGGACAACACCCGCTCGCTCAAGGCCTTTGAGCGCTGCGGCTTTCTGGTCGATCGGGAAACACCAGGGCTCACCGCCCTGTCCATGACCTCTGCCCGCTATCTGCAGCGCCTGCGTGACGGAGCCATGGCCGAAGCCGCCGAGATTTACATCACCGAGATGGACAAAGCCCGCCTCCAGGACCTGATGGCCTACGAGCAAGGACCGGCCATTGTGGACCTCGAACACGAGATCGAACGAGCCATTGTGGTTAATCCCCGGCGCGTCGCGCCCGATGTCGTCACCATGAATTCCAGGCTCGTGCTGCAGCTGGACGACGAGCAGCGCCACGTGACGCTGGTTTATCCGCAAGACGCGGACAAAAACTCGGGCAAACTATCGGTGCTCTCCGACCTCGGCGCCGCAATCCTGGGTTATGGTGAAGGCCATGCCATCGACTGGCTGGTGTCCGATCGTCCACAGCAGATCCGCATCGAACGGGTACTTTACCAACCCGAGTCCGCCGGTCACTTTCATCTCTAGCGGCAGTATCGGGCCGCTACCCCCTACCCCAGCAGCCACCCAACCCACCAATCCGGTTCAGCGCATTCTAGAGAAGCGGACGTTTAAGGATGGTCATCCCTGATCAAACCGGCCCACGAATACCTTTGTGCGAAACCGCCAGTCTGGATGGACAGCGTTTTCGCCGGCAGCGCACCGCGGCGTCGAGAGCACTAACAGGGGAGCCGCTAAACCGCTCCGATGCGGAGCGAGGAACTGAACGGCTGCCGTTCACTACTTTACCGAGCCCAGAGTCCCATGCGCTTATATATCAACGCTGTTGCGCCTGCGGATGTGGAGATACGCTGGATCGAACCCGGCAAACTGTTCCAGTGCAGTGTGGTTGAGGATTTCGATTGCGGAGCCCCGGATGGTTATCATCTCGCTGGCCCGCAGGAATTGAAGGGTGCGGTTAACATGCACAGCCGAGAGTCCCACCGTATCGGCCAGGTCCGCCTGCGTCACAGGTAATTTGAAGCTACCATCTGCAACGAGGCCGACGGCCTTGAGACGGGCATGAATCTCGCAGAATAGGTGCGCGATGCGCCGGTCCGCCTCCCGGGTGCCCATGTTCAGCAGCCACTCCCGCAGGGTCGCCTCATCAACCAAGGTCGCCCACCACAGTGGTCGCTTCAGTCCTGGGCGTTCGAAAAGATTGTCGATCGTTTCGCGCGGGATATCGACAACCTGACAGTCCGTCAGCGCCCCAATGGAGTGATCCATTGCATCCAGAACATGCACACGCAGGTCACAGAAGTCGCCAGGCAACAAGTAGGCGACGATTTGGCGACGCCCGCTCTGATCCATTTTATAGCGACAGGCCAGCCCTTCGGCGACCAGATGAACATCGCTGGGGTTGTCGCCTTCTCGGATGATGTCGCGCTTGGCACTAACGAGCCGGCTGCCTGACCCTGCCTCCCTGACCAGGCTCCGGTCTTCATCGGACAGGGCCGCATAACCTTCCAGTTTACGAATAAGGATGTTTAGCGACATGGCCCCTCACTTTGTCGGCCCCACCCACCACCGTTCACTGCGGATGTATCTAACATATGATAGAAAAACCGAACGGTCTCATCCATTCGGCAGACGGGCCTGGCTAGTCCTCGTGGTTGTCACCTGAGAAGCGGAGAGTAAAACAGACTGCGCCCGTCTCATCGGCTACCGACATGCACCACCTGCCTCGTCCCTCCAAGAACTTGGTTGCCTCGGAGCTCAGGATAGTGCCGGCTGCCCGCACCGCTTCAGCGCGGGCCTCGGTAACACCAGCCAGTTCTACACCCACGGTGTCGATAATAGCTCGGCCGTCCATGACGTGAAAAAAGAAACGAGGCATGTTCATTGCTCCCACAATAAAAGGCGGGAGCGGATTGAACTCTCAGCCGCAGGCGCCCAAGAAAATCGGCCCGCGATCCAGTAATGATAGGCCTAAAGCAGGCGATTAGATAGTGCTAAGGCGTGCAATGGATGTTTTGGCCAGCCCTTTTCTCTAATCGACTACGCAGATCAGCATGCTCGAGGCCGCAGTAATAATCTCAAATATTGAGTTATGTTAAGGTAACGACATGGATGGCGGTCTAATGAATTAGCTAGAGGTTCGGTCCGGTGGCGAATGTTCGCCGCCGACGTTGCTAGCCTCTCAAGGCGCTCGCGATGCAGCAGCACACAGATTTGTTGATTCGACGCCTCCAGAGCATTGGGGCCGTCTCTCCCAGGGACCGGGCTGCGATTGCAGCCCTCCCCATTCGGGAACGTGAGGTTTGGCGCGGGCAGACCGTCCGTAAAGAAGGAGAACAGCCAACCGACAGCATCCTGATCCTTTCTGGACTGGTCTCAAGCTTCAAGGTCTTTCCTGATGGGAGGCGACAGATTATCGGATTTCACATTGCAGGCGATATCCCGGATTTACAGAGTTTAGTGCTGCCGGGCCTGGACTTCTCCCTGGCCGCGCACCAGCACGCAGATGTAGCGCTCATTGCACACGACGACCTGCGGCCCTTGCTTCATGCCGTTCCAACGCTCTCTGACCTGTGTTGGCGTGACACTCTGGTGACCGCCTCAACTTACCGCACCTGGGTTGCTGCCGCTGGAAGGCTCAAAGTGGCCGAGCACTTTGCCCACATTATCTGCGAGTTGCATCTTCGGTACCAAGCAGTGGGGCTTGGCGCGTACAACAAATTGTCGCTTCCGCTTACCGACGCGGAGCTAGGCGACGCGCTGGGCGTCACTTCCACCAGCGCGCGACTAGCGGCGCGTCAGCTGGAAAATGATGGACTGATTGAGGTGGCTGAAGGAGAAGTCCGAATTCTGGACTACGAGCGGCTCCAGGCCTATGCCCAGTTTGAACCCTCCTACCTTCACGTAAACGGCGCCTTGGTTTAGAGCGGCTCCAACTTGGTTTGACCTCCGCGCCATATAGTTGGTCGAAACAGCGGTCACTGGGCTCAGGCGCTAAGCTGTGACATCATCCAAGAGGCACATCGGGCGTTTGGATTGTTAAGCTTAGGGCAAGTTTCAGCACTACGGCGAACGCCAATGGCGAGAACATGAACAAGGTAAGTGCCACAAACACGAGCTTGTACCAGCCCATTTGCTGTGCCCTCGGCGTGACTAAGTCCCGCGATCCAACAGCACCCCCGTGTTTTTAGCGAGAGGGGTCTCGCGGGGAGCGGAGTTAGACGAGCCCACCCCGTTCCCCCGCTCACCTCACTATGCTACCACCACCGCGTCTCCCCCAGACCTCATGGTGAGCCCCCCAGCCACGAGGTCATGCCCCGGTCACCCTCGCATGCCCATTGATTTCGCTGCCATCCAAGCCACCCTGCTCCGCGCAGCGGACGCCGCCGCGGCCTGCACCCTGCCCTTGTTCCGCACGCCCCTGCTGGTCGACAACAAGCTCGCCGGCGGTTTTGACCCGGTTACCGAGGCCGACAAATCAGCGGAAACCGCCATTCGCGCGGTGATCGCTGAAGCCTTTCCCGATCATGCCGTCATTGGCGAGGAATGGGGCAACACGGGCGAGCACCGCTTTTCCTGGATCATCGATCCCGTGGATGGCACCCGCGCCTTTATTTCGGGTGCCCCTGTTTGGGGCACGCTGATCGGCTTTGCGGTGGATGGGGTGGCCGTGGCCGGGATCATGGCCCAGCCCTTTATCGGCGAAACCTTTTTGGCGGTGCCTGGCCAGGCCAGCTATCGCCGCGGCCAGACCCAGACAGCCCTGCGCAGCTCGGGCCAGACCGAACTCGCCGCCTGCCGCGTATTCACCACCACGCCCGCACTCTTCAGCACGCCCGAACTGCAAGCCAAATGGCAGGCTGTGGCCGGCGCCACCCGCCTGCAGCGCTTCGGCATGGATTGCTATGGCTATGCCCTGCTCGCGGCCGGCCATGCCGATCTGGTGGTCGAGCCTTTCCTTAACACCTATGACATTGCCGCCCTGGTGCCGATCATCCGCGAAGCGGGCGGCGCCATTGCCTGCTGGGACGGCAGCGAGCCCACCGGTGGGGGCAATGTGGTGGCCGCGGCTTCCCCCCGGCTGCTGGATGCTGCGCTCGAACTGGTGAATCGCGCCTGAGCGCGACGGAGCCCTGCGGTCAGCTCTGCTCGGTGATGAAGGCGTCAAACGCGGCGAACACCTGCGCGCGAATCGCATCGGTTTCCATGAACAGCTCATGCTGGGCCCCGGGCACCACCATGTGCCGGCCGGTGCGCAGGCGCAGGCCCAACTCCTCGGTCGCCGGTGTCCAGACCACCCGGTCCCGCGCTGCCGCCAGGATCAGGAGGGGCACCCGCAGCTTTTCGGGAAAGTCATCGCGCTGTGCCGCAGCCATGGCCGCCAGCGCCGCCCCGGTCCACTGGATCGTTGGCGCCCCGATTTCAAGTTCGGGATGGGCCTTGAGCACCGCGATGCTCCGGGCAAAGCGCTCGGGATCCCCGGTCAGCGGGTTGTCGGCAAACGCCATTTTCGAGGCAGCCTTGTCCTGCGGCCGCCGCAGCGGCAGCCGTCCGAGGCCCAGAAAGCTCATTGCGCTCAGGACCCGTGCGGCGCCCGCGGTGCCGAAGGGCGGCGATTCCAGCCCCACCATGGGCGAGGACAAAAAGATGCGCTCGAACATCAGCCGGTCATTGACCCCGGCAAACAGCGCCGCAAGCCCCCCCATGGAGTGCGCCACCAGGTAATAGGGCGGCGGGCAATCGGGCAGCAGGATTTCGCTGTGAAAGCTTTTGAGGTCACTCCAGTAATCGGAGAACTTGTCGACATAGCCCAGCTTGGGATTGCCGATCAGCCGTTCCGATCCACCCTGCCCGCGCCAGTCAAAGGTCGCGACGCCAAAGCCGCGCGAGCGGAAATCGGCGATGGTCTCGAAATATTTCTCGATGAATTCGGTTCGCCCCTGCAGCAGGCACACCGTGCCCCGATGCGGCCCCACGCCCTTGGGCCAGATCGCATAGCGCAACCGAACCCCATCGGCGGATCGGAAGAACCCGACGCGTCCCCCTTCGGGGATCGGATTGTTCGGGTCGCTGGCCAGTTTGGGCCCATTGGGATCCACAACAATGGTCATGCCACAAACCTTCATGCCGGAGGGGCCGGTGCTGGAGGCAAGCCGGCCGGAGGGGTGGGCTTATATAGGCGCTGGACAAAAGAAAGCCAGCACCTCTTGCGAGATGCTGGCTCCCTTACGCTGCGGGCCCGTGCGGGGGGCGGGTGACAAGCCCGCAGTTGCGTAGCGCCGGCTTTGGCCAGCACATGCCCCCTTATGCGCCCCCCATCCTGAACGGGGATGCAAAACCGCGTTCAGAATGCGTTCATCTACACGGCCATTGCAGGGCAAAAAAATTTGCAGCGCCCGCTGTGCAACGCTCTTGAACCCCCAAACGGGGCGCCTAGATATAGCTCGTCCGCCGGTTATCCGGGGACCTCACCCGAGCAAATCAACGGCTTGCCTCTTTTGGGAGCCGCATAGCAAGGGTCGAGAACACCACGTTGCTTTCAGGAGAATGTGCTATGCAGACCATCGATTTTTCCCCCTTCTACCGCTCCACCGTCGGCTTCGACCGCCTCTTCAACCGCCTCGATACCCTGAGCGGGCAGGAAGCAAAAACTTATCCTCCCTACAACATCGAGCGGACCGGCGATGATGCCTACCGCATCTCCATCGCCGTGGCTGGCTTCTCCAATGGCGATATTGCCATCGAGACCAAGGAAAACAGCCTGGTTGTGAAGGGTGCCAAGCCCGCCGAGAGCACTGAAAAGGCTCGTGAATTCCTCCATCGCGGCATTGCCGAGCGCGCTTTCGAGCTCCGCTTCCAGCTGGCCGACTATGTCGAGGTTCAGGGTGCCACGCTCGAAAACGGCTTGCTCCATCTGGAACTGAAGCGCGAACTGCCCGAAAGCAAGAAGCCGCGCACCATCCAGATCAGCGGCGGCACCAGCCAGCCTACGATCGAGGACCAGTCGGTCAACTAATCCGACCCGTTCGGAACGATCCAAGAGGCGCAGTCCACCCGGGCTGCGCTTTTTCATTTACCCCCAGCCGGAACTTCACCGCGTCACTCCGGTTTCCCTTGGAACACACGGCAGCCATCTGCCCCTCACCTCAAGGACAAACCCATGGCCATCCCCTCGGTAGAATTGAAGTCCAACTCCAAATCCGCGGTGATCGAGCTGCTCAATGCCCGTCTCGCCGACTCTATCGATCTGGCGCTGCTGACCAAACAGGCGCACTGGAATCTCAAAGGCTTGCAGTTCATCGCGGTGCACGAAATGCTCGATCCATTCCGCGCCGCCATCGACACCCATACTGACGTGATCGCCGAACGGGTGGCGCAGCTGGACGGTATTGCCTTGGGCACCAGCCAAGTGGTTGCCGCCTCCACGAGCCTGCCGCCCTACCCCACCGAGATCCGCAAAGTGCCAGACCATCTTGGGGCACTGACTGAGCGCTACGCCCAACTCGCCAACCAGATTCGCGACGATATCGACACCGTCGAAGAGGCCGGCGACCCCACTTCAGCCGATATCCTGACCGCCTTTTCACGCGAGCTCGACAAGGATCTGTGGTTCCTTAAATCGCATCTCGAATAACTATTTCTGGACTTCAGGCTGGTGCGGCTCCCCGTATTAAGGGAGCCCCACGCGCAAAAATTCTGCTTTCCTATCCCCGAGTTGGCAATTTCCTACTTGGCTGTCCCAAGCCGCTCATATCCCGCTTGACCCCCGGTTTCGATTTATGCAATTGTGACCGCGATAGGGCAGCACGTCTGTCCTTTCTGACGCGTCGCCCCGGTCTCCCCGGCCAGCACGCACGCCGATCCGGCTGGCCCGCTATGCCATTAGCGGAAACGGACAGGCGGGGATAAATCCGAGACGCCGAACGCCCGTTCAGGCCAGTCTCGAAGCCCGAATGAGCGGCCATTTGGATGCAGCGCCGCTCCCACGCATGGACGTATTTGCTCTTCCGAGCCGTACCCGGTACGACCCGCTCGAGCAACGCGCCCACCAGAGGACGACAACGCATCCGCCCCGCTGGTCTGCCGGCACACCCAGGATGCACACGACATAGCGACATGCCCGCTTGGGCCGACAGAGCAAGGATACGACCATGGCACTCCACCGGAACGGACCCACTTCTCCCGTCACGAGCCCAGCCAGCACTCGTAAAACTCTGATCGAGAATGGTCACCCTGTTGCTCTCAATACCGGCCGGCCGGCGGCCCAGGGTCTTTACGATCCAGCCAATGAGCACGATGCCTGCGGCATCGGGATGATTGCCAATATCAAGAACAAGCCCAGCCACGAAGTGGTCGAAAAGGGCCTGGAAATCCTTGAGAACCTTGAGCACCGCGGTGCGGTGGGCGCCGATCCGCTGATGGGCGATGGCGCGGGCATTCTGGTTCAAACGCCCCATGCCTTCTTCAGCAAGGTTCTGCCTTTCCCGCTGCCCGAAAAGCAGTTCTACGCCGTGACCATGCTGTTTTATCCCAACGATCCCGCCCTCCGGGACCGCTGTGCTCAGACCGTGCGGGCCTGCCTCGCCGCCGAAGGACTGACCCTGCTCGGCGAGCGCCTCGTGCCGTTCGACAACTCCGCCCTTTCGGCCGGCGTTATTGCGACCCAGCCCATCATCGAGCAGATGGTGATCGGCCGCCCGGTTGGCCTCACCATCGATGAATTCGAGCGCAAGCTCCTGATCGTGCGCAAGGTGATCTCCAACACGGTTTATCGCGAGATCCCCGAAAGCGACACGGACAACGGCTTTTACGTGGTGTCCATGTCGGCGCGCACCATTGTCTACAAGGGCATGTTCCTCGCCTACCAGCTCAAGGCCTTCTATCCCGATCTGCATGACGAGGACTTCGAGTCCGCCATTGCCTTGGTGCACCAGCGCTTTTCCACCAACACCTTCCCCTCCTGGAAGCTGGCGCATCCCTATCGCATGACCACCCACAATGGTGAGATCAACACCATTCGGGGCAACGTCAACTGGATGGCGGCCCGCCAGGCCTCAGTGTCGTCGCCCCTGTTTGGCGAAGACATCACCAAGATCTGGCCCATCTCCTACGAGGGCCAGTCCGATACCGCCTGCTTCGACAACGCGCTCGAATTCCTCGTGCGCGGCGGCTATTCGCTGCCCCATGCAGCCATGATGCTGATCCCTGAAGCCTGGGCCGGCAACCCGCTGATGGACGACACCCGGCGCGCCTTTTACGAATACCATGCTGCCCTGATGGAGCCCTGGGACGGTCCCGCTGCCATGTCGCTGTCCGATGGACGCTATGTCGTGGCAACGCTCGATCGCAATGGCCTTCGCCCCGCGCGCTATCTCGTCACCAAGGAAGGCCATGTCGTTCTGGCCTCCGAATCGGGTGTGCTCGACATCCCCGAGGAAGATGTGGTCGAGCGCTGGCGCCTGCAGCCCGGCCGCATGCTGCTGATCGACCTTGAAGAAGGCCGCATCATCTCTGATGACGAGATCAAGCAGAGCCTTGCCGTCCGCAATCCCTATTCGGCCTGGCTCGCCCGCACCCAGATCGTGCTGGAAGACCTGCCCGAAACCCAGCCCAAGGCGCCGACCACCTCGGAGTCGCTGCTCGACCGCATGCAGGCCTTTGGCTACACGCAGGAAGACATCAAGCTGCTGATGACTCCGATGGCCACGACCGGTCAGGAAGCCGTTGGCTCCATGGGCACCGACACGCCGATCTCGGCGCTGTCGGACAAGAGCAAGCTGCTTTATACCTATTTCAAGCAGAACTTCGCCCAAGTCACCAACCCGCCCATCGATCCGATCCGCGAGGAATCGGTGATGAGCCTTGTCTCGTTCATCGGACCGCGGCCGAACCTGTTCGACCTTGAAGGCGCCTCGCATCACAAGCGCCTTGAAGTGCGTCAGCCCATTTTGACCAATGAGGATCTCGAAAAGATCCGCGCCATTGGCGACATGGCCGACAACGAGTTCCGCACCCAGACCCTCGATATCACCTACCCGGCCGCTGAGGGCGCGGCGGGCATGGAAGCGGCGCTGGCCACCATCTGCGAGGCTGCTGAAACCGCGGTGCGGGGCGAATTCAACATCATCATCCTTTCGGACCGCCTGGTTTCGGCCGAACGCATCGCCATCCCGGCACTGCTGGCGACTGCTGCTGTGCACCATCACCTGATCCGCAAGGGTCTGCGCACCTCTTCGGGGCTAGTGGTGGAAACCGGCGAAGCGCGCGAAATGCACCACTTCGCCATGCTGGCCGGCTATGGCGCCGAAGCCATCAACCCCTATCTCGCCTTTGAAGCGCTGGCGGCCCTGCATGCCGAAGGCGAGTTCCCGGCCGAAGTCGACGCCCATGAAGTGGTTTACCGCTACATCAAGAGCGTCGGTAAGGGCCTGCTCAAGGTCATGAGCAAGATGGGCATCTCGACTTATCAGAGCTATTGCGGCGCCCAGATCTTTGACGCAGTTGGCCTCAGCAGCGAGTTCGTCAAGCGCTTCTTCTTTGGCACGGCAACCACGATCGAAGGCGTGGGTCTGCTCGAGATCGCCGAGGAAACCGTCCGCCGCCATGCCGGCGCCTTCGGCGACGACATCGTGCTGCAAAAGTCGCTCGATGTGGGCGGCGAATATATGTACCGCATCCGTGGCGAAAAGCATGCCTGGTCGCCCGATGTGGTGGCCGATCTGCAGCACGCCGTGCGGACGCGCGAAGACAGCCCCGAAACGGCCCAGGACCGTTACAACAGCTTCGCGCAGCGCGTGAACACGGCCGAGAACGGCTATCTCGCCATTCGCCACCTCCTCGACTTCAAGCCTCTCGGCCCCGCCGTTGCGCTTGAGGAAGTCGAGCCAGCCGTCGATCTGGTCAAGCGCTTCGTCACCGGCGCAATGAGCTTTGGCTCGATCAGCCGCGAAGCCCATACCACGCTTGCCATCGCCATGAACCGCATCGGCGGCAAGTCCAACACGGGCGAAGGCGGCGAAGAGCCCGACCGTTACAAGCCGCTCCAGGATGGCTCGTCAAACCCGCTGCGCTCGGCAATCAAGCAGGTTGCGTCCGGCCGCTTCGGTGTCACCACCGAATATCTGGTCAATGCCGACCAGCTCCAGATCAAGGTGGCGCAGGGTGCCAAGCCCGGCGAGGGCGGGCAGTTGCCTGGCCACAAGGTCGACTGGATCGTCGCCAAGACCCGCCACTCGACCCCTGGCGTCGGGCTGATCTCGCCCCCGCCGCACCACGACATCTATTCTATCGAAGATCTGGCGCAGCTGATCTACGATCTCAAGAACGTCAATGAGACCGCCGACATCTCGGTCAAGCTCGTCTCGGAAGTCGGCGTCGGCACCGTGGCCGCCGGCGTTGCCAAGGCGCGCGCCGACCACATCACCATCTCGGGCTATGATGGCGGCACCGGCGCGTCCCCGCTGACTTCGCTCAAGCATGCCGGCGGTCCGTGGGAGATCGGCCTCGCTGAAACCCACCAGACCCTGGTGCTCAACCGCTTGCGCGCCCGCGTCAAGCTGCAGGTCGATGGCGGCCTCAAGACCGGCCGCGATGTGCTGGTGGGTGCCCTCCTGGGCGCCGACGAGTTCGGTTTTTCCACCGCACCACTGATTGCCGCTGGCTGCATCATGATGCGCAAGTGCCATCTCAACACCTGCCCGGTTGGCGTCGCCACGCAGGATCCCGTGTTGCGCAAGCGCTTCAAGGGCACGCCTGAGCACGTCATCAACTACTTCTTCTTCATCGCCGAAGAACTGCGCGGCCTGATGGCACAGCTGGGCGCCCGTACGCTCAACGAGTTGGTCGGCCGCTCCGACCTCATCGTGCAAAAACCCATGCCCGAGCACTGGAAGAGCGAAGGCGTCGACCTTTCTCGCCTCCTGTTCAAGCCCGAGCCGCTGGGTGGCGACACCCTGTTCCAGTCCGAGCGACAGGATCACCACCTGGAAGCCGTGCTCGATCGCAAGCTGGTCGAACTGGCGCAGCCAGCTCTCGAACATGGCAGGGCGGTGCAGATCGACTTGCCCATCCGCTCCCGCGACCGCTCGGCCGGCGCCATGCTGTCGGGCGCCCTGGCCAAGCGCTATGGCCTCGAAGGCCTGCCGGAGGACACCATCTCCATCAAGCTCACCGGTACTGCGGGGCAGGCTTTTGGTGCCTTCCTCGCCCATGGCATTTCGATCGATCTCGCGGGCGATGCCAATGACTATGTCGGCAAGGGTCTTTCGGGCGGGCGCATCGTCGTGCGTCCATCCCCGACCACGGGCATCATCCCGGAGAAGTCGATCATCGTGGGCAACACGGTGCTTTACGGTGCCATCTCGGGCGAATGCTACTTCCGCGGCGTGGCCGGTGAACGCTTCGCCGTGCGCAACTCCGGCGCCCTCGCCGTCGTTGAAGGCACCGGCGATCATGGCTGCGAGTACATGACCGGCGGCGTGGTTGTGGTCATTGGCCAGACCGGGCGCAATTTTGCGGCCGGCATGTCGGGCGGCGTTGCCTATGTCCTCGACGAGGACGAAACCTTCCGCTCGCGCTGCAACCTCGCCATGGTTGAGCTTGAGCCGGTGCCTGAGGAGGAATCCCTCATGCAGCGCCTGCATCACCATGGCGGTGATCTGGAATGGCATGGCCGCGTCGATATTTCAGGCGACATGACCAAGCACGACGATGAGCGCTTGCATCAGCTCATCTCCAACCACCTGCACTATACCGGCTCGACCCGTGCTAAATATGTGCTGGATCACTGGGCAGAGATGCGCCCGAAATTCGTCAAGGTGATGCCGGTAGAATACCGCCGCGCCATCCTCGAAATGGAAAAGCGCCGCGCCGGCACCAACACCGTCGTGGCAGCGGAATAAGGGACAAGGATCATGTTAAGAATCGTTGTACTCGCCGCGTCCCTCTGCTTGACCACCTGGCCCGTCGCCGCTGCAGAAAAGGAAATCGCCATCGTCGCTCAGTTCTTGTCGCCCGATGGCGAGCAGCGCATCGAGCTGACCTTTGGTCGACCCGGACTTAGTTTGGCGGATTGCCGGCGCGACTACTACGCATCCCTGCGTTCGATCAAAAGCCAGATGGCCAACGGCTTTGTGCATCCTAATCTGCGCCGTTTCACCTATGTTGACGGCAGCTGCCAGGACGTAACCGGCCAGGGACGCGGATCGCCAGCAGTACGCTAGGGCAGGTTCGGCATCGTCAACGGCGACATCCACTTCTGACGACCATCGATAGACGGTCAGCTAAGGCTTAATATGGGCAAGGTTACAGGCTTTCTTGAGATCGAACGCGAAGAACCGCGTTACGAACCGGCATCCGATCGGGTGCGCCATTTTGGTGAGTTCACCATCCCGATGACCGAAGGACGCGTTGCCGATCAGGCCGCGCGCTGCATGGATTGCGGCATTCCTTTCTGCCACGGCGATACGGGCTGCCCGGTGCACAACCAGATCCCGGATTTCAACGACCTCGTTTACCATGGTGATTGGGAGGAAGCCTCGCGCAACCTTCACTCCACCAACAACTTCCCCGAGTTCACCGGCCGCATCTGCCCGGCGCCCTGCGAGGAGGCTTGCACCCTCAATCTCGAGGACACCCCGGTCACCATCAAGACCGTAGAACAGGCTATCGCCGATAAGGCCATCCGCTCAGGCTGGGTCAAGCCGCAGGTCGCAGCCCTAAAGACCGGAAAGTCGGTTGCCGTGGTCGGAAGCGGTCCTGCAGGCTTGGCCGCAGCCCAGCAATTGGCGCGCGCCGGGCACGATGTGCATCTGTATGAACGGGAGCCCAAGGCTGGGGGCCTGATGCGCTACGGCATCCCCGACTTCAAGATGGAAAAGGACCATATCGACTTTCGGGTCGAACAGATGACCGCCGAAGGCGTCACCTTCCACTATGGCGAGAATATCGGGGTTACCCGACCCTTATCCGACCTGCAGGCGCGTCACGACGCAATCCTGCTGTGCGGTGGCGCCGAAAAACCGCGTGACGTCTCTGCTGAAGGCGTTGAACTCAATGGCGTGCACTTTGCCATGCCTTTCCTGGTGCAACAAAACCGGCGCCTGGGTGGCGAGCCCATCCCCGAGGACGCTGTGCTGAGTGCCGCGGGCAAGCATGTGGTCGTTGTGGGCGGCGGCGACACGGCTTCCGATTGCGTGGGCACATCCTTCCGCCAAGGCGCCATCGCAGTGACCCAGCTCGATGTGCGCCCCATGCCGCCGGAAATGGAAAACAAGCTGACCAACTGGCCCAACTGGGCGGTCAAGATGCGCACCTCTTCGTCCCAGGCTGAAGGCGCCGTTCGGGAATTTGCCGCTGGGACGATGAAGATCATCGGCAATGCCAAGGGTCAAGTTACCGGCGTTGAATGCGCCCGCGTTGATCGCGCGCGCCAGCCGATCCCCGGCACAGAATTCGTGATCAAGGCTGATCTGGTCTTGCTGGCGATCGGCTTTGCCGGTCCGGTCCAGGAGGGTATGCTGACCCAACTGGGCGCGCAACTCGACAAGCGCGGCAACCTGTTTGCCGATACGTTCAGCTACAAAACCAGCGTAGAGAAGGTTTACACCGCCGGCGATATGCGGCGTGGTCAGTCGCTCGTGGTCTGGGCGATTCGCGAGGGTCGTCAAGCCGCTCGCGCCATCGATCTCGATCTCATGGGCAAGACCGCCCTGCCCCGCTAAACTCTGGTGGGCGGGAGCGATCCCGCCTCATCAACCTGCTTCGGACCTGCCAATGACTTCCCCGGCCTATGTTGTCGATGAACTGATTTCCGCCAAGGCCATCGCTGCCCGCGTGGAAGCTCTCGCCAAGGAAATCTCGGCCCATTTCGCCGACACCGACAAGCTTGTGGTCGTGGGTCTGCTCCGCGGATCGTTCATCTTCATCGCCGATCTCGTGCGCGAGCTCGATCTGCCGGTCGAAGTGGATTTCCTGGAAGCCTCGTCCTATGGCAATTCCACGGAATCGAGCCGGGAAGTGCGCATCCTCAAGGATCTGCGCGGGGAGATTGCCGGCCGCGACGTGCTGGTCGTCGAGGACATCGTCGATACCGGTCACACGCTCAAGCATGTGCTCGAAATCCTGCAAACGCGCCATCCCCGGCGCGTCGAGGTTTGTGCCCTGCTCAACAAACAGAGCCGTCGCGAAACCGATGTGCACGCCAAATGGATCGGCTTCGACATCCCGGACAAATTCGTTGTCGGCTACGGCATCGATTATGCGCAACGCAATCGCAACCTGCCCTATATCGGCGCGGTGCGTTTCCTCGATTAGATCAGGCCTGCTCTGAAGTGGCGATCCTAGAGCGGGCTTGCGCCATTATCGGCTGGTACTGCTTCCGGATCGATGCCCACGCCGAACGCATCCACCCGCCCCATCGGGGCATTCATCAACTGATCGAGCGTGAACGCTGGCGCGGGGCTCGGCGCACCGGTTGCCGTTAACAGATCGCCGGCGCGAGCCGGGGCGCGGTTAAGCGGGATAATGGCCCCTGCCACTTCAAGCAGCCGGATTTGCCCCAAGCCCTGAAACGGAGGCCGCAGCATCGCCGCGGCATCGGTGCCGGCGAGCGGATCGGCAACCGCCACGCTCACTCCACCACCCCGGTAAAAGGTGCGCAGTGACTGGCTGACGTAAAAGGCCAGCTTGTCCGCTCCTGCCGAGGAGAAATGGATGCCGTCATCCCGGCGCATCCGGGCGTTCTGTCCGTTCACATCTGGACCATAGGTGGCGTACTTGCCGTCCTCACCCACAAACCGTTCATAGATGTCGAGGAACTCGGCGCCGCCCGAGAAACTGGCCAGCCGCTGAATGGCATTGATCTGGCTGATCGCGGTTGAGTAATCGTTCTTGGACATCGGTGGCAGTCCGACCCACAGGACCGGCTTGCGCGCTGCACGCAGCTTTTGCAGGAAGTCGGTAATCCGCCCTTGGTAGAGGCGGCTCCACTGCTCGCTGAGCGGCTCCAGCGTCTCGCCTTCCGCCTTGATCTCCTGGCGATCATTGAGCCCGATAATCACCACCGCCAGATCGAAGCTGCCCTCGGCGATCTCCTCTTCCACCTCTGCCGTCCAGTTGAAATGATCCTGTCGCACAAAGCCGGAATCACCCACACCCTGATCGATCACCACCAGGTTTGGGTCTTCGGCGTAGAAGCGCTCCAGCGCCTTGGCGAGATCAACAGCCATGGAGTCGCCGAACACGGCCAGCTTGGTGGCATCCGCCGCTTTCTCGACGGTGGGTTTCGGCGGTGGCGCAGCTGCCGCGGGCGCCTCGCGACGCCTTTGCTGCTGCTGTGGCTCCTGGCGCGGCTGCTGGCGTTGCTCCTGCTGGCGCGGCTGCACCCGGCGCGGTTGCTCGACCGGGGGAGCAGCCTGAGGCTCCTCGCCAAACAACAGGTCAAACAAGGTGCGTCGCTTTTGCTGCTGGGCGACTAAGATGTCGGGCACAGGTTGTGCCAAGGCCGGCGCCACGTCCACGAAGATGAACATGGCGATCCACAGGGCCACAGCAACACGGACAAAAGGAGCCTTGATACGCATGGCGCTATATTAGCCCAGGCGCAGTGTCAAAACCATGGCCCTCGATGTCAGCGTTCTGCAGACACCAAGGCTTGATAAGCAGCGCGCGTGATGAAGCCGTCCGCCACCTCACCGCGGCTCGCCTGAAAGCGCGCATAAGCCTCCTGCGTGATCGGCCCTAGTCGTCCGTCCACCGCCCCGTCATAGAGCCCCAGGGCCTTGAGCGCCGCCTGTACCGCCTCGCGCTGCTGCAGATTGGGGAACACCGTGTCGCGCGGCCAGGCTGCCGCAAAGGCGCCTCCTCCCTTGAGGCGATCGGTGAGATGCGCTACCGCCAAAGCATAGCTATCGGAAAAGTTATAGCCCTTGAGCACCAGATAATTCTGCGTCAGCAAAAACTTGGGCCCGTTCTGCCCTGCCGGCACATACAAAAACACCGGCAGGCTCGGATTGGCAAAGGCCCGCCCACCGGCCCGGGTAATCCCCCGTTCAGCGAAAAACGCGATGGGCCGCATCTGGGTGCGGGACGCCAGCAAATAGTCGAAGCCCTGTGGCACCTCGACCTCAAAGCCCCAGTCTACTCCCGGCTGGTAACCGAGCGCGCGCAGATAAACCGCACTGGTCCCAAGCGCATCGGTCAGCGAGTTGTGCAAATCCACCCGGCCATCGCCGTCCCCATCCGTGCCGAACTTCACGACGTTGGATGGGTTCACCTGCAGGTGCCCGATCGCTCCCGCCCAGGAGCCAACAAGGCGCTGTGCATCCAACGGTCCGCGCTGCACCAGCAGCAGCGCCGCAATCAAATCGCCCTCATCTTCCACAAGCCGCGAGCGACGCTGGTGCACAAGGGTCGCGAGCGAGCGCACCACCGGCCGGATCAGTGAGTTGTTGCCCAGCACCGTGCCATAATCGGTTTCCATGCCCCAAATGGCGCCAAGCAGATAGGGATCAACCCCGTATTTCTGCCCCACCGCACCGAACAGCGCCGCATTGCGCTCGATCGCCGAGCGGCCACGCGCCACCCGCTCTCCGGTCACCCGTCCATCGATATAGTCCCAAATGGGGGTAGCAAACTCAGGCTGGCTGGTGACCAGACCAGGGGTACGCGGGTCGGGTGAGAGCCCGTCCATGGCCGCCGAGTAGGTTTGAGCACTCACGCCCGCAGCCAGTGCCTTGGCGCGAAAGCTCGCCACAAAGCTGTCAAAGCTCTCCGCCGGTTGTCCCCATGCCGTGGACAGCCCCGCCAAGCTCAACACCAGAACCGCCAGCAGCCGCTTCATCTTTGTTCCGATCCTAGCGATTGCGCATCATCAGGTGCTTTTCCCAGTCATAGGCCGTCCGCACGATTTCGGTGAGATCGTCGTGCTGCGGCGTCCAGCCCAGCAGCGAGCGCACCTTCTCGCCCGTTGCGGTAATGGAGGCCGGATCGCCAGGGCGGCGCGGCCCTTCCTCCACCTTAAAGTCTACGCCCGACACCGATTTGACAGTGTCCACCACCTGCCGAACCGAATAGCCTTGCCCATAAGCGCAGTTCAGCGTCGTGCTCTCGCCACCCCCGCGCAGATGCTCCAGCAGCAGCGCATGGGCCTCGATCAGGTCGGTGACATGAATATAGTCGCGCACGCAGGTCCCATCGGGCGTTTCATAATCGGTCCCGAAGATGTCCATCTTGGCCCGCTGCCCCAATGCAGTCTGGCAGGCAACCTTGATCAGGTGGGTCGCGAGCGGCGTCGACTGGCCCGAACGCTTCTCGGGGTCGGCACCAGCGACATTGAAGTAGCGCAACACGCCATAGGTCATTGGATGGGCCGCCGCCACGTCCTGCAGCATCCACTCGGTCATGAGCTTGGAGCGGCCATAAGGCGACATCGGGTTGAGTGGAGTGGTTTCCACAACTGGCGCCAGTCCGGTCATGCCGTAAACTGCCGCCGTCGAGGAGAAAATGAAGTGTTTGACCCCACCCGCAACCGCAGCCGCGATCAGATCGCGCGAGGCGGCGGTGTTGTTGGCGTAATATTTCAGTGGATTGCTCACCGATTCCGGCACCACAATCGAGCCGGCAAAATGCACGATCTCGGTTATGCCATGATCGGCGATTATCCGACCGACCAGTTCTTGGTCGGAGGCGGAGCCTTGCACGAAACTGGCACGCCCATCGATGGCCCAGTCAAAGCCGGTAACCAGATTGTCCAGCACCACGACGGCTTCGCCGGCATCGGCAAGCTTGAGAACCATATGGCTGCCGATATAGCCGGCGCCTCCCGTTACCAGAACGGCCATAGATTAACTCCTGTTGGGCAACCCACTGTTGCACGATGGGGTTATGTGGCAGATGTTGCCACCCCTTCATAGCCTTTACCCTTTCGGGAGTGAACGATTGCACAAGCGCGTACGAACAGCGGTTTTTCCGGTTGCAGGTTTGGGGACCCGGTTCCTGCCGGCCACCAAAGCTCTCCCCAAGGAGATGCTCACAGTGGTAGACCGCCCGCTGATCCAGTATGCGGTTGATGAAGCGCGCGAGGCCGGCATTGAGCATTTCGTCTTTGTTACCGGGCGCAACAAGGGCGTGATCGAAGACCATTTCGACCGCCAGTTCGAGCTCGAAACCACCCTTGAGCTGCGCGGCAAATCCGCCGCGCTCGACGAGTTGCGCAAGGACCTGCCTTCGGCGGGCCACACCAGCTTCACCCGCCAGCAGGAGCCTTTGGGCCTTGGTCACGCGGTGTGGTGTGCCCGTGACATCGTCGGGAACAATCCCTTCGCCCTTTTGCTGCCGGACATGCTGTTCAAGGGCACGCCCGGCGTGCTCAAGCAGATGATGGATGCCTATGAGGAAACAGGCGGCAATGTCATCGCCGTCGAGGAAGTGCCCCATGAGGAGGTTTCCTCCTATGGCGTCGTTGCCCGTGGTCCAGGGGAGGATAATGGCTTCCGCATCACCCAGATGGTCGAAAAGCCCAAGCCCGCCGATGCCCCGTCCAACCTCATCATTTCCGGGCGCTATATCCTGCAGCCCGAAATCTTCTCGCTACTCGCCGAACAAACCAAGGGTGCGGGTGGTGAAATCCAGATCACCGATGCCATGCAGACGCTCATGCAGGGCCAGCAGTTCACCGGCGTGAAGTATGAGGGCAAGTCCTTCGATTGCGGATCCAAGAACGGCTTCCTGATGGCCAACATCGTCTACGCCCTTGACCGCCCCGACATCCGCGACGGCTTCCTCAAGGAATTGCGCAAGCTCGACCTGTCCGATCAGCTCTGAGCCTTAGCGGCGCAGGGTGACACCCAGGCTGAGCTGATGGCTGCGATCGCGGCCATCGGCAGTGCTGTCCGTCCTTGCATAGCCATAATCGACGCTTGCGGCAGTATGCGCGTTTACCCGATAATCTGCTCCGGCACCGAGACCATAACCGGTTTCCGTGTCGGCGCTCCCCTCGAAGCGGGCCGTGTGCCATCCCGCTAGCGCGCGCAGAGCCAGCCATGAATTGACGGTGTAACCCAGATCGGCGCTGGCGCTATATTGCACCCGGGTCGTGCCGCCATTGTCCGGTCCCGATGGCTGCACATCAGTGGTCAGAGCCCCTGTCAAGCGCCAGGTGGAATCGGGCCGGTAGGTGACAGCAGCTTCAAACAATTGCGCCGTCACTTCCTCCAGGTTCTCATCATCGAAACGCCGTAACGCCAAACCGGTCGAGGCGGAGGCCTCAAGGGTTTCGTTCCAGCGCCCCACCACCCCGACACTGACTGAACTATCGGTGGCATCGCGCGTCGGCATGCCAGTCTGCCGTGCAAACAAGTCACGGCCCAGATTGCCCTTCCCGAAGACTTCAAAGATGGGAGTCGCCTGGAAGCCGAGGCGCAACCCGCCATCGAGCGTCCAGTAGTTGTCGTCCTCGTTGTCCTCGACCCTCCCATCCACCAACTCGGTGGGACCATAAAGATACCGGGCGACTGCGCCAGTGACGCCGATATTAAACCTGCCGAACTGCCTTGTGGCGCCACCATTGAGGCTGCCCACCAGCGTTGCGGCGGGCTCGGCAATATCATTGGCGAGCCCCGGCGTGCTTGCCGGCTCCTGCGCGTAGGACAGGTCGGCGGCCCCGCTCAGCGCCGTAACGCTGTCCAGCGCGTAACCGCCCTCAAGGTTAAGTCGCAAGCCGCTAACATCCACCTCGTCGGTATCGGAGGGCCGGATAAGCTCCAGCTCTCCCGAGGCTCCGAGCTGGGATCTCGACCCCTCATGCTCAAGCGCGAAGCTCGGGACGAACCGGATATCGAAAGTCTCGTCATCCGTAGACTTGGTATAGGTTCCCCGCAGCGCAGTTGCCCAATCCACGTCGAAAAACGGATGCGCGGGTTCAGCTAGCCCCGCACTGCTCGCCAGCACCGGCTCGGCTGGATAAACATCGGGGAGCAGCCGCTCATTGCTGGTCTCGGAGCCATCGCCAGTGGCATGGTCAGACGCAGCCATGACCGGTCCGGCAGCCAACAGCACGCCAAGCAAGCATGCTCCTGCTGATCGCCGCCGCTGCATTTTGAACCGCACGCTCAAATCCCGCTCCACCCGCCTGTTCGCGGCGCCCGAGGGTTGTCGCTGCGGCCAACCTGTCAGTGTATGGTTAAAAAACCGTTCGGGGCGGCGTGTCGGCAACAGGTTGAACGCGGGCGTCTATGCGTTGGTTGAGGGAGCAACCTGGTCGGCTGGCACTACCCGCAGCACCGGACCATTGCTGCCGGTCACCCGCACCCGTGTGCCCTGCGGCAAATCGGGGCCGGACACCCGCCACAAACTATCGCCAAGGGCTACGCGCCCGAACCCGCCCTCAATCGGGGCTTGGAGCGCCACGACCTGCCCCACCAGGCTTTCGGCGCGCTCGTTCAATTGCGGGTGGTCGCTTTCAGGCGGGCGCGAGCGGCTCCAGCGCACCCAGACAAAGATCGCGATCAGGGACAGGCCCCCGAACAACAGCCATTGCAGCGGCCAGGAAACAGGCTGGAAGAACAGCATCAGCCCGGTGACGATACCGGCAATGCCCATCCAGACCAGGAACCCGCCCGGCACCACCAGTTCCAGCGCCAGCAGCACCAGTCCCGCGACGATCCAGGACCATGGTCCATAGCTTGCGATAAAACTGATGACTTGCATGGCCTGTTTCTCAGCTCTGGCCGGCGCTAGGCGGCCGTGCTGACCGGGGCGGTGCTGCCGGCGCACCAAACGTCTCGCGGGCGATTTCCGCAATGCCGCCAATGGAGCCGATGACGCTCGCGGCCTCCACCGGCAACATCAAAACCTTCTGGTTGGGTGAAGTCGCGATCTTGCCTAGTGCTTCGATATAGTTATTGGCCACGAAATAGTTGATCGCCTGCACGCTGCCTGAAGCAATGGCGTCACTGACCATCTGCGTCGCCTTGGCCTCCGCTTCCGCGGAACGCTCGCGTGCCTCGGCGTCGCGAAACGCGGCTTCCTTGCGCCCCTCAGCTTCCAGAACCTGCGCCTGCTTGGCGCCTTCGGCCTGAAGGATCGCGCTTTGCCGCCGCCCTTCTGCCTCGAGAATGGCCGCGCGCTTCTCGCGCTCCGCCTTCATCTGCCGGCCCATAGATTCAACCAGATCCTTAGGCGGATCGATATCCTTAATCTCGATGCGGGTGATCTTGACGCCCCAGGGCGACACAGCCGTATCCACCACCCGTAGCAGACGCTCGTTGATCTCATCGCGGTGGCTCAACAATTCGTCAAGATCCATCGAGCCCATCACCGTGCGGATATTGGTCATGGTGAGGTTGAGAATAGCGTTTTGCAGGTCGGTGACTTCATAGGCAGCCGCCGCCGCATCCAGGATCTGGTAGAAGGTGACGCCGTTCGCCGTCACCGTGGCGTTGTCACGGGTGATCACTTCCTGATGGGGCACATCGAGCACTTGCTCCATGACATTGATCCGTTTCCCCACGCCATCAATGAACGGCACGATGAGGTTTAGACCCGGCTTGAGCGTGCGGGTATACTTCCCGAACCGCTCGATGGTGTAGTTGTACCCTTGGGGTACCGTCTTTGCCCCGGCGAAGAGCACAAGCAGGGCCAGGACGCCCAGCACGATCAGCGTGATGCTGAGCCCATCAAGCGCAAATCCGTCCATCGATCCCATCCTTGGTTCCGCCTCGTGTCTTGGTCATGGACCTTAGGGGGCGCACTGGCCTGACGCAATTGGGTGGGCGGGAACAAAGCCCATCACGGACTCGTTTACCGCCAAAGTTTCCCCGCGCGCGAGTATCCCATGGCAGCGTCACGTCCCGTCTGGAAAGGTCAGCTTCGTTTGTCGCTCGTGTCGATTGCCGTCGAGCTCTATACGGCCACCAAGAGCAACGCCAAGCCATCCTTTCATCAGATCCATGAGCCGACGGGCCAGCGCATCCACTATGAAAAGGTGGTCGAAGGGGTCGGCCCGGTCGATCCCGACGAGATCATGAAGGGCTTTGAATACGAAAAGGGCGATTACGTCCTCCTTACCGACGAGGAGATCGACGCCGTCAAGCTCGACACGCGCAAGACGCTCGAGCTGACCCAGTTCGTTGGTGCCTGCGAGATCGACCCCATCTATTTCGACAAGCCCTATTTCGTGGTCCCGGCCGACGACCTGGCAGAGGATGCCTTCCGCGTCATCCGCGATGCGCTGCGCGAAAGCCAGAAGGTCGGGCTCGGTCAACTCGCTCTGCGCGGCAAGGAATATCTCGTCGCCATCAAGCCCACCGGCACGGGCCTCCTCATGGAAACGCTTCACTACGAAGAGGAAATCCGCAAGGCCGACCCGTTCTTCGCCGAAATTTCCGCCAAGAAGGCCGACCCGGACCTGCTCGAGGTCGCGACCGCCCTTATCGACAAGAAAACCGCCAAGTTCGACGCGGGCGTGTTCAAGGATCACTATCAGGCGGCGCTCCGCGATCTGATCGCGCAAAAGCTCAAGTCCAAGGGCAAGAAGGTCGAGGCCAGCGATGACGCGCCCGACGACAAGCCGAATACCTCCAATGTGGTTGATCTGATGGCCGCGCTCAAAAGCAGCCTTGAGGGGAGCAACGGCTCGGACAAGGCTCCGGCCAAAGGAACGGCAAAGACCAGCAAGTCACGCTCTACGGCGGAAAAACCCGCAGCCTCTCGCAAAAAGGCGAGCTAACCAATGGCTACCAAGTCCGACACGCTGCTCAAGGACTACCGCGCCAAGCGTGACTTCGCCAAAACGCAGGAGCCATCCGGCGAAAGTGCCGCCAAGCAGGAGCAGGCCGGCGCCCCCCTGAGCTTTGTCGTGCAAAAGCACGATGCCACCCGCTTACACTACGATTTCCGTATCGAGCTCGATGGCGTGCTAAAGAGCTGGGCCGTCACCAAGGGACCATCGGACAATCCTGCCGACAAGCGGCTGGCTGTCCATGTGGAAGATCATCCGCTCGACTATGGCACTTTCGAGGGCACGATCCCAGAAGGCGAATATGGCGGCGGCACCGTGATGCTCTGGGACGAAGGCACCTGGGAGCCGATCGGCGATCCCCATGAGGGCCTCGAAAACGGCGACCTCAAAATGCGCATCAACGGCAAGCGCATGAAGGGCGAATGGGTGCTCGTGCACATGAAAGGGCGCGATACCGCCCGCAAATCCGGCCCGGCGCGCGAGAACTGGCTGCTGATCAAGCACAAGGACGATTACGCCAAGCCCGAGGAAACCCTCACCACCCGTTTCACCACCTCCGTCTCGACCGGTCGCGACCTTGCCGGCATCGCCAAAGGGCTCAAGCCCAAGAAAGCCAGTGCTACACCGGCGGACGCCGTTTGGCATTCCAACCGCGAGCCCACCCCCGACGCGGCACCAAAAGCCAAGCCGACTAAAACCGCCAAGCCCGCTCGCAAATCATCCGCCAAATCGCTCGCCCTCCCCGAGTTCCGGCCACCCCAACTCGCCACCCTGGTTGACGAGGTGCCGCAGACCAATGGCTGGGTGTTCGAGATGAAATATGACGGCTACCGGTGTCTCGCCGCGCTGTCAGGCGACCAGGTGCGGCTCTACACCCGCAACGCCAATGACTGGACGACCCAGTTTGCCGCCATCGTTCCAGCGCTCAGTCAGGTCACCTCCGGCTCGGCCCTGATTGACGGGGAGCTCTGCGCCTTGGACGACAAGGGCCGTACCGATTTTTCCACCCTCAAGAACGCGCTTTCCACGGGCGAGTCCCTGGTCTACTTCGCCTTCGACCTGCTCGAGCAGGATGGCGAGGATCTCACCACGCTCCCGCTGACCGAGCGCAAGACCCGTCTGCAGGCGCTGCTCGGAGAAACCGGGCCCGATAGTCCCATTCAGTTCTCCACCCACGTCGTCGGCAACGGCCTGCGCGTGTTCCAGAGCATCTGCAGCGCCGGCCATGAAGGCGTGATCGCCAAGCAGGCCGACGCGCCCTATCGCGGCGAGCGCTCCCGCTCCTGGCTCAAGGTGAAATGCTCCAAGAGGCAGGAATTCGTCATTGCCGGCTGGAGCACCTCGACCAAGAAGAAATCCTTTGCGTCCCTGCTGCTAGGCACTTGGGAAGACGGCAAGCTGATCTATCGCGGCCGCGTCGGCACCGGCTTCACCCGCGACGAAGCCCAGGCCCTGCAGCAACAGCTCGATGCCCGTGCCAGCAAGACCAACCCCTTCAGCAATATCCCCCGGGCGGCCACCCGCGGCGCCAATTGGGTCAAGCCCGAGCTGGTGGGCGAAGTTGCCTTCACCGAATTCACTCCCGATGGCGTTTTGCGTCACCCCTCCTTCATGGGCCTGCGCGAAGACAAGCCGGCCAGCGAAGTTGTCATCGAAGCCCCCGCCGCGCTGCCGGCCGAGGCGAGCAAACGCAGCGCGGCCAAATCGGCACCGGCGGCCAAAGCCGAGGCTCAAGAGCCCGCTGAGCCCGCCAAACTCGATCGCGAGGCGGGCCTTGCCGCCGCCGAAAAGGCCGGGCTGCACATCACCTCGCCCGATCGCGTCATCTATCCCGGCCAAGGCGTGACCAAAGCCGATCTGCTCGCCTATTACGCCGCGGTCGCCGATCGCATGCTGCCCTATATTGCCGATCGCCCGCTCAGCCTCGTGCGCTGCCCGCAGGGACGCGCCAAATACTGCTTTTTCCAGAAGCACGATTCCGGCGGCTTTCCCGACGCGATGAAAACAGTGATGCTGACCGAAAAGGACGGCAGCGAGGTGGACTATTTCTATGTGGACTCCCTCGCTGGCCTGCTCGCCGGCACGCAGATGAATGTCATGGAATGGCATCTCTGGGGTGCCCGCAAGGAGGATGTCGAGCGGCCCGAACGCATCATCTTCGATATCGACCCCGATGAAGGCCTGGCCTTTGCCGATGTGCGCGCCGCCGCCCGGGACATCGCCAAACTACTGGAAGAGCTGGGCCTCAAGACCTATCCACTGGTCAGTGGCGGCAAGGGAATCCATGTGATCGCCCCGCTGACCCCAAAGGCGCAGTGGCCCGAGGTCAAGGCCTTCTGCAAGCGGGTGGCGCAAGTGCTGTCCGAGCGCGAACCCGACCGGTTCATCGCCAATATGAGCAAGGCCAAGCGCAAGGGGAAATTCTTCGTCGACTATCTGCGCAACGAGCGTGGCTCGACGGCCGTATCGCCTTGGTCCAGCCGGTCGCGCGAAGGCGCTCCGGCTGCCGTGCCTGTCACCTGGGAGGAACTCGAAGCCGTTAACGCGGCCAATCAGTTTACCCTGGCGTTGGCCGCCGAGCGGGCGAAACGACCCGACCCGTGGACCGGCTATTTCGATGTGGACCAGGCCATCACTCCGGCCATGCGCAAGGAGGTCGGCACCCCCGACGCTTAGGGCGCGGTTTGCACCCGCACCCGCCCAAGCGTCGTGGTCAGCACGATCGCCGAAAAAGCGAACACCACCATGCCCGCAGCCAGCAGGTGAGCGGTGCTCCAGTCCAGCCGCTCCACATAGTCATAGATGGCAATGGACAACACCTTGGTCTGCCCGGGAATATTGCCCCCGATCATCAGCACGACCCCGAACTCCCCCACCGTATGGGCAAAGCTGAGCACGGCTCCCGCCACATAGCCCGGCCGCGCCAACGGCACCGCCACCCGCCAAAAGCGCTGCCACGGACTGGCGCCCAGGCACAGCGCCGATTCCAGCGGCTCGTTGCCGATCGCGGCAAAGGCCCCGCGCAAGGGCGCAATCATGAACGGCAGCGACGACAGCACCGACCCGATCACCAGCCCGGTAAACGAAAAGGCGAGCGTCCGCCCACCCCAGAGGGCGGCGAGGCTCCCGCCTGGCCCATTGGGCCCGAGCGCCAGCAACAGATAAAATCCGAGGACAGTCGGCGGCAGCACGAGTGGCAGGGACAAGAGCGCCGCCACCGGCTCCACCCAGCGCCGGCGGCTGCGCGCCAGCCACCAGGCTATTGGCGTGCCGGCAACTAGGAGAATGGCTGTTGTCACCGTTGCCAGGGCCAGGCTCAACCCGACCGGTTGCAGGATCTCGGCCCCGTTCATCGCCCCTCACCGCTCGATCCGGTAGCCCGCCGCCTCGATCAGCGCCACTGCTTCATCGCTGCGCAAGAACTCGAGAAACGCCGTTGCTGCCCGATTGTCGGCACCCAGCTTGAGCAGCACGGCATCTTGCCTGATGGGCGTATACAGTTCGCTCGGAACAATCCACACGCCTGACTGGCCCTGCACCTGGCTCAGACCCACAAAGCCAAGCTCGGCATTACCAGTTTGAACGAACTGCAGGGCTTGGCTGATGTTCTCGCCCAAAACGAGCTTGGGCTGGAGCGCGTCATAGACCCCCAGGGACCTCAGGGTTTCAACCGCCCCTTGCCCATAAGGTGCCGCCTGCGGATCGGCAATAGCGAGCTTTTCAAAGCCACCGCCCAGCGCCGCCCGGCCGTCCGTCACATCGAGCGTCGTACTGTAGAGCGCCAGCACACCGGTCGCATAGCTGAAGACGCTGCCCTCAACGCCAAAGCCTTTATCCACCGCACGTGCTGGGCGCTCGTCATCGGCTGCCAAAAGCACGTCGAAGGGTGCCCCTTGCGTGATCTGGCCGTACAGCAAGCCCGTGGCGCCAAAGCTGAACTGCACTTGGTGCCCGGTTTGCGCCGTGAACACCGGGGCCAATTGTTCGGCAACGCTGGTGAAGTTGGCCGCAACAGCGATCCGGGCCAACTCGGCCTGGGCCGGCCCGACCAACAGCGCTCCCCAGGCGGCGACAACCAGCACCATCCGCTTCATTGCCGCCGCTCCCGTTCCTGGTGCTGCTTAGCCGCGCAGCGTCGAGGCTTCGCGCGCCAGCGCTTCGATCCGGCCAAAGTCATTGGCGGCCAGCGCATCGGCCGGCATGATCCAGGAGCCCCCGACGCAGATCACATTGGGCAGCCCGAGATAAACCTTGGCCTTGGCCGGATCGATGCCGCCAGTGGGGCAAAAGGTGATGTCGGGGAGCGGCGAAGCGAAGGCCTTGAGCACCGGCGCGCCACCCAGCGCTTCGGCCGGGAAAAACTTTAGGAAGCTATAGCCGCGTTCCGCCGCCGTCATCCCTTCACTCGGGGTGCCAATGCCGGGCAACAGCGGAATACCCATGTCGTCAGCCGCATCCAGAATACGCGGCGAGATGCCGGGCGAAACCATGAAGCGACACCCGGCATCCACCGACTGCTTCATGTGCTGGGCGGTTCGGACCGTGCCCGAGCCGACAATGGCGCCAGTAACCTTGCCCATCTCTTCGATCACCTTGAGCGCATTGGGCGTGCGCAGGGTGACTTCGAGAATGGGCAGTCCACCCGCTACCAGCGCTTCGGCCAACGGCCGCGCCTGCGCCACATCATCGAGGATGATGACCGGCACCACGGGCGCGAGCGACAAAATGGAGCGCATGGCTTGTGCGTCTTGCGGCATGGGAACTCTCACGGCAAAGGAACGATAGCACAGGGTTATGAGCTTGCCGGCCCGCCTGCAACCCCGTTGCGCAGCAAACGAGGGCGATTCGACCTATTGCGCCGAAGCTCGCATAAAAACCTGCATCCGGTGAAAGGCCAACCCTTCGGGATCGGGAGCCGCCTCGGGGTCACTGGGCAAGGCGAGCCGGCCATCGGGATTGAGCCTGGTCAGCAATTCACGTTCTAGCCGGCTGAGATCGACAATGATCTCGTAGCCCGGCCCAATGGTCAGATGCCCCGCTTCAAAGGCCCGATGCGCTTCCGTGCTGAGGCAAAGGAAATTGCTGGCCTGCAAACTGCCGCCAGCGTCGCGCGGCCGCAGGGGCGTGACCTCCAACCGCGAATGGGCACTCTCTGCCTCCGCTGCGAGTCCGGTCAGCGCGCAACGATGGCCGTAATGGGCGAGCACGCTCTGGAAGAGGCCGGCATAGCTCTCTAGCGGCTCAGCTTCGAAGCCATCAAAGGGCACCGCAGCCTCTTCAAGCCCGCGCAGCCAGTAGGCCGGGTTGCCGGGATCGTCGCTCCCGCCATTGATGTCATCATCGCCGCCGTCGACCACGTACCGAGCTTTCCGGATTGGATTGCCGGAGCTTATACGTAATTAGCCGCAGCTAAAAGCGGATCAGAATTGTGCCTCTGCGAGCACCCGGTCCACCTGGCTGCGAACCGGCGGCCGGCAGCCTTTTTCGGCGCAGTTGAGACCGGCCACCACTGCGCCAAAGCGCAGCGTGGTTGCGAGCGCCGCATCATCGAGCCCCTGCAATGCCCCTGCGCGCAGGGCGCCGGTTTCGTCCAGCCAGGTCAGGATTCCTGCCATCAAGCTGTCCCCTGCCCCCACCGTGTCGCCAAACACCGGCGGCGCATAAATCCCGACCTGCGCGGTGCCAGATGCCGTAAAGGCGCGCGATCCCTTTTCGCCCAGGGTGACCACCACCAGCTCGCAATTGGGTCGCGCCAACAACTCGGCGGCATGCGCCTCGATGCTCTTGCCCGCATCCAGCGCCTCCAGATCCTCTTCCGAAACCTTGATCACATGGGCAAGATCGAGAAAGGACGACAGCCGCTGCTTGTAGCTCTCAAAGTCATCCACCAGCGATGGGCGAACATTAGGGTCGATCGAGATCGTGGCGCCCTTGGCGACTGCCACCCGTACCACGTCGAGCCACGCTGCCGCGTCCTCGGACAGGATCGGACAAAAACCGCCGATCTGATACAGCGATAAATCCGCGGGCAACGTCGCGATCATGCTCGCCGCAGTAAATGCGCGATCTGCGCCGCGGTAAAACTCGTATTGCGCCTTTCCCTGCGCGTCGAGCGTCACCACGGCCAGCGTGGTCGGCGCCGCGACCCGCTCCTGCAGCAGGGTTTGCACACCGGCCTGCGCCAGTGGCTCGAGCAGGTAGGAGCCAAACCCATCCTTGGAGATGGGACAGAGATAACCCGTCGCGTTACCGAGCTTGGCCAGCGCGATGGCGCAGTTATAGGGCGAACCACCCGGATGCGCCTGCATCCGGATCTCCTCACCCCCTTGGCGCGGCTCGGATACGAGATCAATCAGGCTTTCCCCACCCACAACAAACATGCGCGCTCCTTTGTCGGCGTTTTGCTGCCGTTCTGCAGCGCCATAGCATCTAGGGCGACCTTGTCACCAGCAGAGTGCAGTTTTGCCCCTTCTATCGATTACTAACAAGTTGACGCAAAGCGTCGATGCTGTTCAATCGCAGCATCAAAATTTCCGTGCTCGGCAAGGAGTTGGGTCCCCAAAGATCCGCAGCCGTGCGGAAACTCTGCTGGGGGATATCGATTGCAATTGCTCGCCATGCTCGTCAGGGGCATCAGCGCCATCAATTGGCTTGTGGGACAAATTCTGTCCTGGCTCGCCTTGGCCTGTGTCCTCGTATGCTTCACCGTTGTGGTGCAGCGCTACTTCTTCAACACATCAACGCTCTGGGTGCAGGATCTCTATGTCTGGCTCAGTGGCGCCATGTTCACCGGGGTGGCCGGCTTTGCCCTGCTCCGCGACGACCATGTGCGCGTTGACATCTTCTACCGCCCCGCTTCGGTACGCTGGAAGGCCACCGCAGATCTCTTTGGTGTCGTCTTCTTCCTGCTGCCCTTCATGTATGTGGTGCTGGCCTACACCTATCCCGCCGTCGCCCGCTCCTGGGGCTATTATGAAGGCTCCAGCAATATCGGGGGCATGCCCGGTCTCTTCGTGCTGAAGAGCTTTGTGATCGTCTTTGCGGTCCTTGTCGGGCTGCAAGGCATCGCCATGGCCCTGCGCTCGATCCTTGTTCTCACCAACAACGAGAACCTGTTACCCCCCGATCTGCGCTACGGCGCTAACGACGTCAAGGAAGCGCATTGATGGACCCTGTATTGATCGGGGAGATACTCTCCGCCCTGATGTTTGTGGGCGTGGTCGGCGTCCTGATGCTTGGCTTTCCGGTAGCATTTTCGCTTGCCGGCACCGCGCTGATCTTTGGCCTCGTCGGCTGGTGGCTGGGCGTTTATGACCCCTCCAACTACGGCTCCCTCGCCGGCCGCTATTTCGGCCTGATGACCAGCGAAACGCTGGTGGCGGTGCCACTCTTTGTGTTCATGGGCGTCATGCTCGAGCGCTCCGGTATTGCCGAGCAATTGCTCCTCACCATGGGCAAGCTCTTCGGCAATCTGCGCGGCGGCCTCGCCCTTTCGGTGATCGTGGTTGGTGCCCTCCTCGCAGCTTCCACCGGCGTGGTCGGCGCAACCGTTGTCACCATGGGCCTGATCTCCCTGCCCGCCATGCTGCGCGCCGGCTATGATCCCAAGCTGGCCACCGGCGTGATTTGCGCTTCCGGCACGCTGGGCCAGATCATCCCGCCCTCGACCGTCCTGATTTTCATGGGCGACATGCTCTCGGGCATCAATGCCCAGGTGCAGATGGAAAAGGGCAATTTTGCCCCCGAGCCGGTTTCGGTCGGCGCCTTGTTCGCCGGCGCCATTCTGCCTGGCCTGCTGCTGGTCGGGCTTTACGCTATTTGGGTCATCATCAAGGCAATCATCGATCCAAAGTCGGCGCCGGCTACGCCCGTGCCCGAAGATGAGAAAAAGCATCTGCTGCGCGAAGTCTTTGTCGCCCTGGTGCCGCCGCTCCTGCTGATCATCGCGGTTCTGGGCTCGATCCTGGCCGGTATGGCGACCCCTACCGAAGCGGCATCGGTCGGCTCCGTCGGTGCCATGATCCTGGCGGCAATGCGGTGGCGCTTGAGCTTCTCGGTCCTCAAGCAGGCGGTGATCTCGACCGCCACCATCACCTCAATGGTGTTCATCATCCTGTTTGGCGCGGCAGTGTTCTCCGTCGTGTTCCGCATGATGGGCGGTGACAATTTGGTGCATGAATTCCTGTCCAACATGCCGGGGGGCGCAATCGGCGCCACCATCATCGTCATGTTGATCATGTTCATGCTCGGGTTCATTCTCGATACCTTCGAGATCATCTTCATCGTGATCCCGATCACAGCGCCAGTGCTGCTGGCCTTGGGTGTGGATCCAATCTGGCTCGGCGTCATGGTTGGCGTGAACCTGCAAACCAGCTTCCTGACCCCGCCCTTCGGCTTTGCCTTGTTCTATCTGCGCGGCGTGGCCCCACCGCGGGTCAGCACCGGCATGATCTATCGCGGCATCATCCCCTTCGTGCTGCTACAGATTTTGGCGCTGTTTATCCTGTTCTTCTTCCCCCAACTGATCACCTGGTTGCCCAGCATGCTGTATTAACCTGTGGTCGATCACTGACCCACAAACAAAAAGCCCGGGCAAATTGCCCGGGCTTTTCTGCATCCAACCGATGCCGCTTAGCTGTACTGGACGTATTTTTCGCGCGCCACGAGATAAGGCATGTCGGTGTTCTCGGTGCGGGTGCGCAGCAGGTTGAACGCGGCGATAAAGCTCTCCGCCGTCTTCTTGGTCAGCGGGTCGCCGCCTTCACGGATTTCGGTCAGCAGTTCAACCGACGCCTTGGCACCAGCCTCGACGATCTCCTCGGGGAAAGCGCGGACCTGAACGCCATGTTCGCTGACCAGCGCTGCCAGCGAGCGCGGCTCATTGGCATACATGTCCGAAGCCACATCGTCATAGGCGGCCTGCGCGCAGGTCGCGACCAGCTCCTGCAGGTCCTCGGGCAACTCGGCGAGCTTGGACTTGGACACCACGAGTTCCGTGGCCAGGCCGGGCTCGACAAAGCTCGGGAAATAGTAGTTCTTGGCGATCTGGTAGAGCCCCAGGGCCATGTCGTTGTATGGACCCACGAACTCGGCAGCATCGAGCGTGCCCGACTGCAGCGCCGCAAAGATTTCGCCGGCAGCGAGATTGGTCACCGAAGCGCCAAGCTTGGCCCAGACCTGGCCACCGAGCCCCGGCGTGCGGAAACGCAGGCCCTGCACATCGGCAACGCCGGTCAGCTCATTGCGGAACCAGCCGCCGGCCTGCGTGCCCGTATCGCCCGACATGAAGCCCTTAACGCCGAACTGGTCGTAGATCTCGTCCCAGATTTCCTGGCCGCCGAGATAGCGCATCCAGGCCGTGTGTTCGCGGCTGGTCAGCCCGAACGGCACGCCGGTGAAGAACGACAGGCCCTGGCTCTTGTTCTGCCAGTAATAGGGCGTGCCATGCATCATCTCGGCCGAGCCGTCGATCACGGCGTCCAGCGCCTGCAAGCCCGGCACCATTTCGCCGGCAGCGAAAACCTGAACGTTGAGCCGTCCCCCCGAAGCGCGGCCGATCCGGTCCGCCAGTCTTTGCGCGCCGACACCCAGGCCCGGAAAGTTCTTGGGCCAGGTGGTGACCATGCGCCAGTTGATGGTGCCCTGCGCAATCGCGGGCGCAGCCAGCGTCGTTGCCGCTGCGGCACCGATCGTCGCTACCGATGCGGACTTGAAAAACTCACGTCTCTTCATGCACTTCCTCCCCATAGGTGCAGCTTTGCTGCACAAATACCGTTGTCGCGCCGAGGCCAGCCTTTGGCCCCGTCCGTGACAAGTTGAAGTAAAAAATCAGCCGGCACGCCGCCTGTCCAGTATCTTGTTGCAATCCCAGCAAGATCGTCACTGCAAAGGTTTTTTTGGCCCGCCGGGATTAAACCGCTGCGGCCGGTGTTGACGCTGCTGAGGGCCGCTCTGCCGCCCCGCCAAACCGGAAGGAAAACTCCATGTCGATCCGCATGTTTGTTGCCACCGCCTCCGCGCTCGCCTTGTTCGCCACTCCTCTTGCCGCCGCTGAATATCTGGGCGGCGCCGTTCAATCCACCGATATCGGGGGCAAGATGGTCCTGACCGATGCCGACGGCATGACCCTTTATATCTTCGATAAGGACGAGCCCGGCGTCACCAATTGCTATGAGAAATGCGCCACCAACTGGCCCCCGCTTATGGCCGAGGACGGCGCCACGCCCGAGGGCGAGTTCACTCTGGTCGATCGCACCGATGGCGGCCAGATGTGGGCCTATAAAGGCTGGCCGCTCTACTACTGGAAGGACGACATGGAGCCCGGCGACATCACCGGTGACGGCGTCGGCGGCGTCTGGCATCTTGCTGTTGAATAAGGACGGCGGAAGCCTGGGGTGACCGAGTTCCTCGACGAGGTCGAAGCCTGCGTGCCAGCTCTCCGGCGTTATGCCCGGGCGCTGACGCGCAGTGCCGACCTCGCCGACGACCTGGTGCAGGATTGCCTGGAGCGCGCCATTTCGCGCCGTGGCCTGTTCCGCCCTACCGGCCCGATGCGGGCCTGGCTGTTCACCATTCTGCTCAACCTGTACCGCAATGACCTGCGCACCCGGCACCGCCAGGGTGCGATGATGCCGCTCGATGCCATTGCCGAACCCGCGACCGCGGCGCCCCAACCCGGCCATCTAGCCCTGGCCGAAATGGCCAGGGCCATTGAAACCCTCCCGCCCGAACAAAAGGAGGCCTTGCTGTTGATTGCCCTTGAAGGCCTCTCCTATGCCGAGGCCGCTGCTGTCCTTGGAGTTCCGCTTGGCACGCTGATGTCTCGCCTCGGTCGCGCCCGCGCCGCCCTGCGCCTGCTAACCGGCACCCCGGCCGAGCCGCATCTGAGGACGGTGAAATGAACGCCCCCAGCCGCGATACGCTGATGGGCTTTGCCGACGGGCAGCTCGACCCCACAACGCGCGAGCAGGTCGAAGCCTATCTGGCCGCCAATCCTGACGTCGCGGCTGAAGTCTCAAATTGGGCCCGCCAGAACGACGCCATTCGCACCTTGTTCGAGCCAGCAGGGGCGGAGCCGGTACCGGTGAGGCTGCATCCCCGGCGGATGGCCGCCGAGCTCACCACCCGCCGCCACCGCCTCTGGCGGCAGGCCGTCGCCGCCGTCCTCCTTGTGGGTTTGGGCCTGGGCGCCGGCTGGTTCGCCCGTGCCTGGTCGCCTGCCCCGCAGCCCAGCACTGTGCTGATCGCCGATGCCGTGCGCGCCCATGACGTGTTTGTGGCTGAGAACCGCCACGCCGTGGAGGTCGCCGCCAGCGAAGAGGATCACCTGACTTCCTGGCTTTCCAACCGGCTGGAAACGCCCCTCGCCGCGCCCGACCTCGCGGCCGAAGGTTTCACCTTGGTGGGTGGCCGTCTGCTGCCCGGCACGGCCGCGGCCGGCGGTCGCGCCGCTCAGTTGATGTACGAAAATGCTGGGCGTGACCGGGTAACCATCTATGTCACCGCAGCCCTGCCCGACCGGGAACACGCCTACGATTTCGCCAGCCTGGAAGGGGCGGAAGCCTTTTACTGGGCCAATGCCCACATCACTTGCACCGTGGTGGGCACCCTGCCCGAGCCGCAGATGCAAATCGTCTCGCAGGCGATCTACCGGCAACTGACCGGTGACGGCGAACCTGAAGAACACTATCGCAGCTAGCGGCGGTCAGCCATTCGCCCCTAGCGGCGAGTTCCGCGGCGGCAGGTCGATGGAATAGATATTGTGCAGACCCACCGCCTTGATATCGCGCTCCCCGCAGAGCGCCATGGTGATGTCGAGTTCCCGCCGGATGATCTCGAGCGCCCGCGTCACGCCGGCCTCGCCTCCAGCACCCAGCCCCCACAGGAACGCACGGCCGATAAAGGTCCCCTTGGCGCCCAGCGCCATGGCCTTGAGCACATCCTGGCCCGAGCGAATGCCGCCATCGAGATACACATCGGTGCTGTTGCCAACGGCATCGACAATTTCGGGCAGCACGCGGATCGAGGATGGTGCGCCATCGAGCTGGCGCCCGCCGTGATTGGACACGATGATCCCGTCGGCCCCATGCGCCACCGCCTCGCGCGCATCCTCGGGATCGAGAATGCCCTTGACGATCACCGGCCCGCCGAACCGCTCCTTGACCCAGGCGATCTCCTTCCAGCTCAGCGCTGGATCGAACTGGGATGCCGTCCAGGCCGACAGCTTGGAGAGATCCCCCGCAGCATCAACATGCCCCACGATATTGCGAAAGGTGTGCCGCTTGGTGCCCAGCATCTGCATGGCCCATTGCGGCTTGCGCGCCATTTCAAAGACGAACCGCGGCGTGAACTTGGGCGGCGCCGACATGCCGTTGCGCAAATCCTTGTGCCGCTGCCCAAGGATCTGCAGGTCCATGGTCAGCACCAGCGCCGAGCACTTGGCCGCCTTGGCCCGGTCGATCAGCCGCTCGATGAAACCGCGGTCACGCATCATGTAGAGCTGGAACCAGAACGGCTTGCCCGTGTTCTCCGCCACATCCTCGATCGAGCAGATGCTCATGGTCGATAGCGTAAACGGCACGCCGAACTTCTCGGCCGCCCGCGCCGCCTTGATTTCACCGTCAGCGCTCTGCATGCCGGTAAACCCTGTCGGAGCAAGGGCCACCGGCATCGAGGCCTGCTCGCCGCAAATGGTAGTCGCGAGCGTGCGGCCCTCCATGTTCACAGCCACCCGCTGGCGCAACTTGATCTGGCTGAAATCCTCGCTATTGGCGCGATAGGTCCCCTCGGTCCAGGAGCCGGAATCGGCATAATCGAAGAACTGTTTGGGCACCCGCCGCTTGGCGATTGCCATCAGCTCATTGATGGTAAGGGCTTTGTCGAGGGCGGACATGGGTAAAAGCTCCGGGCGAGCGGCGTGGCCGAGCAACTTGGATTTGGGGTGGTTCATCAAGGCCGCCCGGCTCCGGGCGGCCACTTGGGGGGACGCAGCGCGTCCCCTACATGGTCGCGCCGACCTGCCAGGGCACGAACTCGTTGTCGCCATAACCCAGCTGTTCAGACTTGCTCTTTTCGCCCGAAGCGATGCGCAGCAGCAGATTGAAGATTTGCTGCCCCTTCTCCTCGATCGAGACGCCCTCGATGATATCGCCGCAATTGATGTCCATGTCTTCGGTCATGCGGGCATAAACATCGGAATTGGTGGCCAACTTGATCGAGGGCACCGGCTTGCAGCCATAGGCCGAACCGCGCCCGGTGGTGAAGGCGAGGATATTGGCGCCACCCGCCACCTGTCCCGTCGCCGAAACGGGGTCGAAGCCGGGCGTGTCCATGAACACAAAGCCCTTTTCGCGCACCTGCTCGGCATATTCATAGACGGCCGTTAGCGGCGTGGTGCCGCCCTTGGCTGTGGCGCCCAGCGATTTTTCGAGAATGGTGGTCAACCCGCCCAGCTTGTTGCCGGGCGAGGGATTGTTGTTCATCTCGCCACCGCTGCGGCGGGTATAGTCTTCCCACCAGTGGATGCGCTCGATGAGCTTTTCGCCCACTTCGCGCGATACCGCACGCCGCGTCAGCATATGCTCGGCGCCATAGACCTCCGGCGTTTCCGAAAGGATTGCGGTGCCGCCCTGCCGCACCAGCAGATCGACCGCATAACCGAGCGCCGGATTGGCGGTGATGCCCGAATAGCCGTCCGAGCCACCGCATTGCAGCGCCAGCATCAGCTCGGACGCATCCACCGTTTCGCGCTGGGCTCGCGCCGCCACGGGCAGCATTTCCTTGATCCGCTCGACGCCCCAGTCCACCATCTTGCGGGTGCCGCCGATCTCCTGGATCGTCATGGTCTGGAACGTGTCGGTTTCGCTCAGCCCGTAGCTTTCCTTCATCTTGCCGATCTGGAACGCTTCGCAGCCCAGCCCCACCAGCAGCGCTGCGCCCAGGTTCGGGTTTGCGGTATAGCCCCATTGGGTGCGGCGGAAGATCTGATAGCCCTCGCCCTGGATATCCATGGCGCAGCCGGTGCCATGCACAAAGGGAATGACGCCATCGATATTGGGGTAGTCGGCCAGGATGCCCGAGCGATTGATCTCCTCGGCCATGAACTTGGCGACCGTGGCCGAACAGTTTACCGAAGTCAGGATGCCGATAAAATTGCGCGTTCCCACCCGCCCATTGGCGCGGCGGAAGCCCTGGAAGGTCGCCCGCTCGGCCACCGGCACCATCTCGGGCGCCACCGCCCCCTCGGCAAAAGCGTAGTCGTGATGCAGCGTGCCATCGGCGCCACCCATCCCGCAATTGTGCTCATGCACCCAGTCGCCCGCCGCGATCGCGTCCTTGGCAAAGCCGATGATCTGCCCGAACTTGGTGACGGCCTCGCCGGCGCGGATCGGCCGCACCGCGAATTTGTGCCCCTTAGGCAAGCGCTTGCCGATCACCACGCCCTGCGGCGTCACCGTCCCGGCTTCCAGATTGGACAGCGCCACGGCCGTGTTGTCGCGAGGGTTCAGCACCAGGGTCCTGGCTTCCGGACGAATCATGGTCTCAGACATAATTGGCTCCACTCATGGGTCTCTGGGCGCTCTCGCCTGCGGACTTGCCGCCAGACTGCGGCACGGGAAAACCGCTCCGCGCGTTGGATTTGCCAGGAACCTCGACTGCGACTAACATGTTAGCATGAGTTCGGAAGCCCGTCCCTACCAATTTCTGCAGCGAAGCCATGCCCCAGCGCGTGGCAGCGTCACCCTTGATGTGACCAATTCGCTGCGCCAGGCGATTGTCTCGCTGCAACTGGCTCCCGGCGAAACTCTCGACAAGGCAGCCATCTGCGAAGAACTGGGCGTTTCGCGCTTTCCGGTCAGCGAAGCCCTGGCCCGCTTGCAGATCGAGGGCCTCGTTGAAATTGCCCCGCAACGCGGCTCCACCGTGTCCCTCGTACGTATTGCCGATGTCCGGGAATACATGCTGATCCGCAAGGGCCTCGAAAGCGAAGCCCTGCGCGTGCTGATCGGCAATCACGACGCCGAGGTGATGGCGGCGCTGCACGCCAATATGGCGGCACAACGCACCGCCGCCCTTGAGGAAGACAGCGAGCGCTTCCATGGGCTCGACATTGATTTCCACGACATCATCTTCCGCTCCATGCGGTTCACCAAGATCAAGGGCATCATCGATTCGGCCCGCGCCAATCTCGACCGCGCCCGCCGCCTCATCATCACCCCGCGGCGCCTTGCCCTCACCATTGCCGAGCACCAGGCGATCTTTGACGGCATCCTGTCGGGCGACCAGAACCAAGCCACCTCGGCCATCCGCGCCCATATCGATGCGGTAATGGTTGAACTCTTCGCCTTTGCCCGCGAATACCCACACCTCTTCGCCGACAGCGACGAGAGTGCCGACACCCCCGACACCTTTCCCTATGGCTGAGCGCAATCCGCACAAAGCCACTTACAACCATGGAGTTCGCCGATGAAACTGCTGCGCGTTGGGCCTAAGGGCGCCGAAAAGCCCGCCATTCTGGCCGAAGACGGCACGGTTCGTGACCTGAGCGGCATTGTGGCCAATATCGGCGGGCAAACCCTGTCCGACGGCGGGCTGGCACGCATCCGTGCGGCCGACATCAACGCCCTGCCCCAGCTGCAAAGCGATCGCATCGGCCCCTGCGTGGCCAATGTGGGCAAGTTCATCTGCATCGGCCTCAACTATGCCGACCATGCCGCCGAAACCGGCGCTGCCATCCCCGAAGAGCCCATCATCTTCATGAAGGCCACCAGTGCCATCATCGGCCCCAATGACGACGTCATCATCCCCAAGAACTCGATCAAGCCCGATTGGGAAGTCGAGCTCGCCGTCGTGATCGGCAAGGAAGCCCGCTATGTCGACGAGGCCGATGCGATGGACTATGTCGCCGGCTATTGCGTCTGCAACGACGTCTCCGAACGCCACTTCCAGACCGAGCGCGGCGGCACCTGGGACAAGGGCAAGGGCGCCGACACTTTTGGCCCGATCGGCCCCTGGCTCGTGACCAAGGACGAAGTTGCCGATCCGCAGAACCTCAAGATGTGGCTCGAAGTGGATGGCAAGCGGTACCAGGACGGCTCCACCAAGACCATGATCTTCGGCGTCGCCCATGTGGTCAGCTATGTCAGCCAGTTCATGAGCCTGCAGCCCGGCGACGTCATCACCACCGGCACCCCTCCCGGCGTCGGCATGGGCATCAAGCCCGAGCCCGTCTGGCTCAAGCCCGGCAATGTCATGCGCCTTGGCATCGAAGGCCTCGGCGAGCAGCAGCAGACCGTCAAAGCCTACACCGCCTAAGCTCACCGGCCTCGCAGTCAACACCCTCCCCTCGCGGGGAGGGATCAAGGGGGGCGAGAGCCTCGATCAAAGGCATCTCCCCACTGCTCAGCACCAAACGCCTCTAAGGCCGCCGCGCCACCAGATCGATCTCGACCAGCGCCCCCACCGCGAGCGCCGTCACCCCCACCGTGGTCCGCGCCGGCAGCTTTCCCGGCTGGAAAAAGCTCGGCCACAGCGCATTGAGCGCCGCGTAATCCCGCTCGAACTGCGTGAGGTAAATCCGCGCCATGGTGACATGCTCGAGCCCCAGCCCGACGCCGGCCAGCACCACGCGCAGATTCTCGACCACCCGACGCGTCTGCGCGTCGATCCCCTCCGGCAGCGGTGCATCGGGCGCCGCCGGGTCGGTCGGCATTTGCCCGGTGACGAACACCCAGCCATCCGCCTCCACCGCATGGGAAAACGGCGCCACCGGTTGCGGCCCGGCGGCAATCATGTGGTGAATAGGCATCGACATCGGCGTCTCCAGTTTCTCGCGGCCATCCCGCCGGCAACTTGCCGGCGCCCCGCGGCGTTTTATGATCCGAGCCCAATCCAACCAAGGACGAGCCCCTTGAGCGACACCCAATACACAGTGGAACGTGAAGATGGTCCCAAGAGCGGGCGCTACCTCGTGCGCCTCGATGGCGGGGCAGAGGCGGAAATGACCTACCGCAGGGGACCCGATGGCTCCATGGTCATCGACCATACCGGCGTGCCGCCGCAATTCGAAGGCCGCGGCATCGCCGCTCGTCTCGTCAATGCGGCGATCAGCGATGCACGCGCCGAGGGCTTCAAGATCACCCCGGTCTGCTCTTATGTGGTGGCGCAGTTCCGCCGCCATCCCGAATGGGCTGACCTGCGCGCCTGAGCCTCAGGAGCCGTAGCGCACCGCATTGGCATTGGGGCCGAGCAGGTCCTCAAGCTTGTCCCAGCCAATCGTCACCGTCGGCGCGCCATAGGCGTAAGCGGCCACTTCATAGGGCTCGAACTGCACGGTGAGCCCGCGATCATTCTCAAAGCTCCACCGTGTGGGATCGATCACCACCTCGGCCAGATCCTGCGGCCCCTCGAGCTGCAGGTCTTCGCCATGCTCTTGTTGCAGCTGCTGCCAGACCAGGTTGAGCAGCTTGGCCTGCCAGCCCTCACCCGTGAACAGGTCGCTCGCCTCCAGCGCGCGGTTCTCGGGAACATAGTAATGCAGATAGGCGGTCGCCCAATTGCCGTGTGCCGCGCCATGCCCATACCAGAATGTCGACACATCAAGGCTGATCCGGCTGGGCGTGACCTCCTGCACGGTTATGGCGACATCGCTGTCGCTGCTGGTTTCCAGCGCCTCGGCTTCCCCCTCGCTTGCCAGCGTGCGCAGCGGCGTCAGCTCATTGGCTTGCGCGACCACGAACTCATTGAACCCCTCGGCTAGCGGATCGTCGCTGTCCAGCAAGGGCAGGGCCAGCGAATGGGTGGCCACTTTCCAAAAGGAATCCGGATCACCGGCCGCTTCCGGATCGGGCAGCACCGCGTAGTTGCTCGTCGGGTAGAACCGCTTGCCACCCAGCATGCGGCTGCCTTCCAGCACCTTGCCCCGGTTCTCGAACAAGGTGCGCAGGCACGCGACCCCTTCTTCGTCATAGCTGCCCGTGGTCAGGGGCTGCGCATCATCGGTGCAGGCGCGCTGGGCAAAGTCGAGCCAGCTTCGTTGGTCGGCTCGCAGGGCATCCGTCGCTTGGGTGGTCAGCCCGCCGGTCGCCGTGGCAAAGCTCTTGGCGAGGGTCTCATCGGCGCGCGACAGCTCGGGGTTCTCGCAAATGGCGCGCTCGAATGGCGTGCTCGCCTTGCTGCAATCAAAGCTCGCGGCTGATGCCGGCACAGCCAGCATGGCGATGGTCACGGCTGCAAGAACGATACGGCTCATCGAAGTCCTCCCCGGATGCTCATGTGCTAGCACGGCAATCCGGTCCGGCAAATCCCGCGCGGTCGACAAGCTTAATTGCCCGGCTCGGGGCTGCGCTCAGGCCTGGCCTGAGGCAAAGGAGCTGAGAAAATCCCGGGCTTCCAGCAGTTCTTCCTGCCGCAACTCGTGGCCGCCTTCGTGCCAGAAGAGGCGGGTCTGCGCGCCCTGCCCGGCGAAATACTGCTCGAGCGCCTCGGTCGCCCCGGCTGGCACCATCGGGTCGCGCCGGCCCGCCGTCAGCAACACCTGCCGACCCGCCAAACCGGGGTTCGGTTCCGGCGCAAACGGGATCAGCGGGTGCATCAGCACGCTGGCATCAAACAGGTCGGGCCGGACAAACTGCAGCGCCGCGAGGATATTGGCGCCATTGGAATAACCCAGCCCCACGAGCTTGCTCGGCTGGCTTTCCGCCCGTCGCGCCTCGATGAACGCGGCCATCTCAGCCACCCGCGCCCAAAGATCGTCCATGTCATAAACGCCCTCGCCCGTGCGGCGGAAAAACCGCAGCGCCCCGCCTTCGCTGACGTCCCCCCGCGGCGTGACCACCCGCGCACCCGGCAGCAACTGGCTCCCAAGCCCGAAGAACTGGTTCTCGTCCCCGCCTGTGCCATGAAACAGCACAAAGAGCGGCGCCTCCGCTCCCGCACCCGGCGCATCCCGATAATGTTCGATAGCCATGGCCACACTCCTTGGGCTTGTCTTGGCCAGGAATATCGGTCACCCACCCGCGGCGGCGCAACAGCGCGATGGCGCTACACTCTGTTGCCCCAGCGGCAACGATGGGCTCGATCCCGGCGCTCTGCCTCCTGGCGCCTTCGCGCTCGAAGATGTTAGCGCCGCTGCAACGAAGCTTGATGACTTTGCCCGCCAATCCCCTATTGTCCGCCCCCAACACCGAGCGGACCCCACCTTCTTCATGCAGCAAGGCACCACCACCGATCCGCTGATTCTCGTTGGTGCGGGACTGGCCAGCGCCTTGCTTGCGCAACGGCTCGCCAACACGCCCAATCCCCCGCCCATCCTCATGCTCGAAGCCAGTGGCCAGCCCTTTGGCGAGCATACATGGTCGTTCCATACCGGCGATGTTACTCCGGCCGACCTGCATTGGCTGTCCCCGCTCATCGCCCATCGCTGGGCCGGCCAGTCCGTCCGCTTCCAGGCCTTTTCACGCGATCTCCGCTCCGGCTATGCGAGCCTGTCCTCGGCCTCAGTGGCTGCAGCCATGCAAGCTCTTCCCCATCTGACGATCCGCAGCGCCGCCCCCGTCGCCGATCTGCGCCCGGATGGGGTGATCCTCGCCAGCGGCGAAGAGCTGCGGGCCCAATGCGTCATCGACACCAGCGGCTTTACGCCCAGCCCCGCGCTCGCGCTGGGTTTTCAGAAATTCGTCGGCCAGGAAGTTGAAACCACCGAGCCGCATGGGATCACCTATCCCGTGATCATGGATGCCTCCGTCGACCAACGCGACGGCTACCGCTTTGTCTATCTCCTCCCCTTTTCGCCCACCCGCATCCTCATCGAGGACACCCGCTATTCGGATGGCGGAAATCTCGACCGCGCCGAACTTGCCCGCGACATAGCCGCTTACGCGCAGGCGCAGGGCTGGACCATCGCCTCAGTGGTGCGCGAGGAACATGGCGTCCTGCCGATCGCGCTCGCCTATGATGCCGAGCAATTCTGGGCCGATCGTCCGCGCGACATCCCCCAGGCCGGCATGCGGGCCGCGCTCTTTCATCCCACCACCGGCTATAGCCTCCCCGAAGCGGTGCGCGTTGCCAATCTTGTGGCCGACACCTGGCCCTCCGCCAGCCCCGAACTCGCGGCACGCATCCGCGCCCACGCCATTGCGCGCGCCCGTGCGCAAAAATTCTATCGCCTGCTCAACCGCATGCTGTTTCGCGCCGCCCGGCCCGAGCGCCGCCACCTCGTCCTGCAGCGGTTCTATCGCCTTGGCGAACCGCTGATCGAGCGCTTCTATGCCGGCCAGACCACGCCGGCCGACATGGCGCGCATCCTGATGGGCAAGCCGCCCGTCCCCATTCATCGCGCCCTGCCCTGTCTGCGGGAAGCGCCCTTCTTGTCCCAGGAGCCCTCGTGAGCACCAAGCCCAATCAAACCGCGGCAGTGATCGGAGCTGGCTTTGGCGGGCTGGCCCTTGCCATTCGCCTGCAAAGCGCCGGCATTGCCACGACCCTCTATGAAAAGCGCGACAAGCCGGGTGGCCGCGCCTATGTCTATACCGACGATGGCTTCACCTTCGATGCCGGCCCCACCGTCATCACCGATCCCGATTGCCTTGAGCAGCTATGGGCGCTCAGCGGGCGCAAGCTTTCGGACTATGTGACGCTCCTGCCCGTAACGCCCTTCTATCAGCTCTGCTGGGAAGACGGCTACCGCTTCGACTACGCCAATGATCAGGCCGATATCGATCGCCAGATCGCCGCCAAGTCACCCGAGGATGTGGCCGGCTACCATCGCTTCCTGCGCTATTCCGAAGACCTGTATCGTGAAGGCTACGAGAAGCTGGGCACCGTGCCGTTCCTCAACTTCTGGTCGATGATCAAGGCCGCGCCCCAGCTGGTGCGCCTCGAAAGTCACCGCAGCGTTTATTCCAAGGTCGCCCAGTTCATCAAGGACGACCAGCTGCGCCAGGCCTTCAGCTTCCATTCGCTCCTGGTTGGCGGCAATCCCTTCGAGACCTCGTCCATCTACGCCCTGATCCACGCGCTCGAGCGCAAGGGCGGGGTCTGGTTTGCCCAGGGTGGCACCGGCGCCTTGATCGCGGGCATGGTGCGCCTCTTCGAGGATCTGGGTGGCAAGGTCCATCTCAACGCGGCCATCGACCGCATCGAAGCCGAGGGCGACCGCGTCACCGGCGTATCGCTGGCCGATGGCACCACCCAGCGCTTCGGCATGGTGGCCTCCAATGCCGATGTGGTGCACACCTATAAGCACATGCTGCGCGCCACCCAGCGCGGCCCGGCCCGGGCCAAGGCGCTGGAAAAGAAGCGCTTCTCCATGTCGCTCTTTGTGATCTATTTCGGCCTCAAGACCGAGCATCCCGAACTGCGCCACCACATGGTCCTGTTCGGGCCGCGCTATCGCGAGCTCATTTCGGAGATCTTCGGGGCCGATGGCCTCGCCGATGATTTCTCGCTTTACCTGCATGCCCCCTCCGTCACCGACCCCAGCCTCGCCCCGGCCGGCTCCAGCGCCTATTACGTGCTCTCGCCCGTGCCCCATCTGGGCACCGCCGACATCGACTGGGACGTGCAGGGACCGATCTATCGCGACCGCATCCTCCAATATCTCAACGATCACTATATCCCCGATCTGCTCAAGGATCTGGTGACGGTCCGGCACTTCACCCCCTTTGACTTCCGCGACGAACTCAATGCCCATCTCGGCTCCGCCTTCTCCGTGGAGCCGATCCTGACCCAGAGCGCCTGGTTCCGGCCCCACAACCGCGATGACAACTTCGCCAATCTCTATATCGTGGGCGCCGGCACCCATCCCGGCGCCGGAATTCCCGGCGTGGTCGGTTCGGCCAAGGCGACCGCGGGCCTGATGATTGCGGATGCCGCCCCATGAGCGACGCCGTCATTGCCCAAAGCGAAACCGCCATTGCCCAGGGCTCCAAGAGCTTTGCCGCCGCCGCGCGCCTGTTTGACCGGCAAACCCGCGGCGACGCGGTCATGCTCTATGCATGGTGCCGCCACTGCGATGACGTGATCGACGGGCAAACCCTGGGCCATGCGCAGGATCCCGAATTCCGGCGCGGTCAAGCCGAGCGGCTCCGCCAGTTGCAGGAGCAGACCGCCGCGGCGCTGCGTGGCGAAACAGGAAACAACTCAATCTTTGAGGCCCTGCGCCGCGTCGTCGAGCGCAACCAAATCCCGGCGCGCCACCCTCATGAACTGCTGGCCGGCTTCGCCATGGATACCGCCGAGCGCCATTACGCCAACATCAACGACACCCTCGATTATTGCTACCACGTGGCTGGCGTGGTTGGCGTGATGATGGCCATGATAATGGGCGCCCGCGACAGCCGCGTGCTGGATCGTGCCTCGGACCTCGGCATCGCCTTCCAGCTCACCAATATTGCCCGCGACGTGGTTGAAGATGCCCGCGCGGGCCGGGTTTACCTGCCCGCCGACCTGCTCGCCCGCCATGGCATCACGGCCATCGAGCCCGACAATGCCGAACAGCGCCCTGCCCTGCATCGTGCCGCGCTCGAACTGCTGGACCTGGCCGAGCGCTATTATGTTTCCGCGGGCTCGGGGATGGCGGCGCTGCCGCCCCGTTCGGCCTGGGCCATTGCTGCGGCGCGCCGGGTTTATCGCGCCATTGGCACGCAATTGCGCCAGGGCGGCCCCCAGGCTTGGGACGCCCGGGTCTCGACCTCGGGCACGCGCAAAACCCTTTTGGTTCTCGCGAGCCTCGCCGATGTGGCCGCCTCCCGCCTGCCCCGGCCCCAGGCCGATCGCGACGGACTTTGGCAGCGGCCTTAGGCGGTGGGACGTTCTTCGTCCTTGAGCGCCTCGGCATCGAATGGCCGGCGCCCCGTGTTGAGCTTCTTGACCAGCTTGTCGACCGGTTCGGCATAAACAAAGCCGAATGAAACACATCCGTCCTTGCCCTGCACGGCATGGTGAAGGCGATGGGCCTGGTAGACCCGCTTCAGATAGCCTTTGCGGGGCACATGCTTGAACGGCCAGCGCTGGTGCACCAGCCCGTCATGCATGAAAAAGTACAAGGCGCCGTAGATGGTGATGCCCAGCGCAATCCAGGTCAGTGGCCACCACACAAAGGCCCCCAGCGCGAACAAGGCGATGGCAAAGCCCGCAAACACGACCGCAAAGAGATCGTTCTTTTCCAGCGCGTCGTCGTGCGGCTCGTGGTGCGACTGGTGCCAGCCCCAACCCCAGCCATGCATGATGTGCTCATGCGACCAGGATGCGAACCACTCCATGAAGGCGGTGGTACCCACCACCAGCACGGTCGGCACAAGATAGTGGAGAAGAGTGTCCATGTTCAAACTCGATCAGGCGCCTGTCGGGAACTTAGCATAGCCAAGAACGCGGCTGAAGTGAGGGCATCGAAGTCGCAGGTCTAAAACCGCAACCGCAGGCGGGAAATCCCGACGGCTAGCACCATGCCGACGAGCCCGATGCCAACCAGCACGAGGAGGCTCGGCGCCAGCGCCGCCAGCGCATCGCCCCGCCACATCGCACCCTGATACGCCTCGATGGCCCAGGCATTGGGGGTGAACCAGCCCAGTTCCTGCAGCCAGGGCGGCATCATGAACCGAGGCACCATCGAGCCACCCACCGCCGAACACACCAGCACGAGGAAGGTCGCGATGGTCTGGGCCTGCTGCTTGCTGGTGCAAAATGCCGCCACGGCCAGCCCCAGCCCCGCCGCAGCCACGGCCGCGGCAACAGTGGTCAGCAACCATGGCCACCAATGCTGCAACACCGGCACCTGGTAGAGCAGGATGGCGAGCGCGAAGATCAAGCCGGCCTGCACCACGCCCTGCCCGATCAGGAACAGGAACTTGCCGATCACGACGACATCGGTCCCCGCCGGTCCCACCGCCAGCCGGTCGACAATGCCCGAATTGCGCTCCTCGATCAGCGTCGCAGCCCCTTGCATGGCCGAAAACAGCAGAAACAGGATCGCGACGGCACCCGCATAATAGGTGACGGCGGCGCTGCCATCGCTGGCCTCACCCACCGTATGGATCTCGCTGAGCTCGGCGCTCGCACCGCCCTCCGCCGGCGCGGCGGCCAGCGCGTTGAGAGCCGCGGTAAGACGCTGGGATTGTTCTGGTGAAAAGCCGCCCACGAGCTCACCCACCAGGGGTGCCGTTCTCGACACCGCGACATCGGGCAGATCCTGGGCCAGGATGCGCTGCACATGGCCCATCAATATGGCCGGGGCCATGCTCTTGGCGGGGTCGGCAAAGATCACGACTGGTGCGGCATCGGTGCGCGCCAGCCCATCACGCAGAAACAGTCCCACATCGGCGCGGCCTGCCTGCACCAATGCCTGCATCTCGGCTTCCGAGCCAATGCTGCCCTCCAGCACCCGAAGCGCGGGGATTTCACGTAACGCCGCCTCGAACCGGGGATCGACGGACGCAGCATCAGCCACCCCGAACCCTACCTGGAGGCGCATTTCCTCCCCCCCGGTCCCTGCAAAAATTGCGGCAAAGATCACAAAGATCATCGGCGGCAGCACAAATGCCATCGCCAGCGCACCGCGATCGCGCACAAGACTGAGCACCATGACGCGCAGCATGGCCAGGATCACGCGGCTGCCCCCGGCACTGCTTGCCCTTGCCGCGACAGGTGGAGAAAAAGACTGTCCAACCCTGGCTCCCGCAGCCGCAATTCACGCGTTTCGACGCCGGCATTGGCCAGCCATTTCGCCAGGTCTGCAGCCGGTATCGGCGTCGCCCCGCTCATGCGCGACCAGATCATCGCTGCCTGCACCGGCTCAAACCCACGCTGATTGAGGAAGTCGATCTGCTCTGGTGTTGGGGCGCGCCGCAACTCGACAATGATCTGTTGGCGCCCTTGAAACACCTCATCCACGAGGGCCCGTGGCGCGCCCTGCGGCCCGATCACTCCGCCGCGCAAAAAGCCCACCCGGGAACAAATGGTTTCGGCCTGATCGAGATCGTGGGTCGCCAGCAGCACTCCCATGCCCGCACCCGCCAATTCGGCAATCACTTCGTGCAGATGGTTACGCGCTTCCACATCGACCCCGACGGTGGGCTCATCGAGGATCAGCAGCGCCGGGCGATGCAGAATAGCCGCCGCGATATTGACGCGGCGCTTCCAGCCACCTGACAGGATCCCCACCTGATCGGCCAGTCGCGCCTCGATATGGGTGGCAGCACTCGCCCAGACCACAGCGGCCTTCGCCTCGGCGGCCGAAAGCCCCATCAAGCGCCCGAATACCAGCAGGTTTTCGCGCGCCGTGAGATGGGGATAAAGCGCGATCTCCTGCGGCACGAGGCCGATCTGGCGGCGCACATCCCTGCTCCGGCCCACTTTGCCGGCGATGGAGATCTGCCCCGCATCGGGTTTGCAGCGCCCGCAGATCGACCGGATCAACGTCGTCTTGCCTGCGCCATTGGGCCCAAGCAAGCCGAAGATCTCGCCCGCGTTCACCACGAGGTCGACCCCGTTAAGGACCTGTCTTTTGCCATAGCTGATGCGCAGCGCCTGGACTTGTAGTGCCGCTGGCTGCGAGATCACGGCGTCGGGGTCTCGCGTCGTTCAAACAGGCGGGCGATCATGGCCATCAAAGGTCGGGCATTGATCCGAGTCTGCAACAGCGCAGCTTCCGCCTTGTCCAAATGCTCGCGATAGCTGAGAAGCGCCGCCTGTTCGCCAAACAAGGTCACGAGCGTGGTCTTGTTGCCATCCTTGCCGACATCCTTGCCTGCCTCGTCGGCCGTCGCATTGCTGTCGAGCAGGTCATCGGCAGTTTGAAACGCCAGTCCCAAATGGGAAGCAAACAAGCCAACCGCCTCAACCTCCTTGTCGGGCAGGCCGCGCAGCATGGCGCCCATCCGCGCGGCTGCGACAAACAACACGCCTGTCTTGAGCCAATTCAGCTGCTCGATTCCATCGACGGCAACAATACTGGCGCGCTCATTGACGTCGAGCTCCTGGCCCGCCACCAAGCCGGTCCAGCCTACCGCCGCCGACAACTCCGCCGCAAGCCGGGTCTTGGTGGCATCGTCAACGCCGGCAAGCGCCGCCAATATCCCAAAGGCCTGGCTCAAAAGGGCAATAGCCGCCAGAATGGCGGTCGCCTGCCCAAACGCCATATGCGTTGTCGGGCGTTGCCGGCGCATCACCGCATCGTCCATGCAGGGCAAATCATCCAGAATGAGCGAGGCGGTGTGGACCATCTCCACCGCGCACCCCAGGTCGAGCGCGCCGGCAATCTGCGCGTCCTGGGGCTCCACCACATGATAAACCAGCAAGGGCCGGATGCGTTTGCTGGGGGCAAGCAGCGCATGACGCAACGCCGCGCTCAAATTGGGCGGCACACCTGTTGGACTGGCAAGCAACTGCTCCAGCCGACCCTCGATTGCGTCCCGTGCGGAAAGCATCCCTGCGAGTTGCTGATCAGGGAGCGGCATGCTGTGGCTGTTCCCGGCCGCGCTCATGCTTGCTCCCGCTTGGCCCGCGGGCCCACTGCGACAAGGCTACGGCTGTCGGCTACTGGGAGGCTGGCGCAGTAAGCCGATGGCCGATCGGCAATTACGAATGATTCCTCGGGCACTCCCGTGCCGACGCCGCCGTCTTTGATCATGCTCTTCGCCTTCTCGCCCGACGCTTATGCGCGAGATACCTTAGTCGGGCATAGTGACGCAAGCGAATGGATAGACCCGCACCACCTCGGGATGGGCGAAAAAGGGATCAACAAGGCGGGGATCGGCCGGCTGCCCGGCCGATCCTCCAAAACTACTGTGTAGGGCCTGAGTAAATTTGGTCGAAGATGCCCCCATCGGCAAAGAACGCCGGCTGCGCCTCGCGCCAGCCGCCGAACTCCTCGATAGTCACAAGATTGACCTCACCAAACCGCGCAACATCCTCGGGAGCCGCAGCCTCGGGGCGGAATGGGCGATAATAGTTCGCAGCGGCGATGGCCTGCCCTTCGTCTGAATAAAGATATTGCAGATAAGCCTCCGCAACGTCCCGCGTCCCCTTGCGGTCCACATTGCCTTCCACCAGGGCGACGGGCGGCTCGGCTAGGATCGAAACGGAGGGGGTCACGATGTCGAACGCATCGGGGCCAAGCTCCTCCATCGCGAGGTAGGCCTCGTTCTCCCAGGCCAGCAACACATCGCCGATGCCGCGTTGCACAAAGGTCGTGGTCGCGCCACGCGCGCCGGTGTCGAGCACCGGCACATGCTGGTAAAGTTCGGTGATGAAGGCCTTCGCCGTTTCGTCGCTCCCGCCCTCCTGGGCGCGCGCCCAGGCCCATCCAGCCAGAAGATTCCAGCGGGCGCCGCCCGAAGTCTTGGGATTGGGCGTAATCACTTCCACCCCCTCCTTGATCAGGTCACCCCAATCAACGATGCCGTCCGGATTGCCCTTGCGCACCAGGAACACGATTGTGGACGTATAGGGTGCGCTGTTGTTCTCGAACCGCCCGCGCCAGTCGTCGGGGATGAGATCGGTTCCGTCAGCGATGGCATTGATGTCGCTCTCGAGGGCCAAGGTAACCACATCGGCCTCAAGCCCGTCGATCACCGTGCGCGCCTGCGAGCCCGAACCGCCATGGGTCACCTGTACGGCAATGTTTTCGCCCGTAGTTTCCTGCCAATGGCGCACAAAGGCTTCATTGAACTGCCGGTACAGCTCACGCGTCGGATCATACGAGACATTGATGATGGTCCGATCCTGCCCATGCGCCGTAACGGCAAAGCCCAGCACCAGAGAAGCGCCCAAGGCGCCATAGGCAAGCAGTCTGGCTGTCGTTCTCAATCTGAGTCTCCCTGAAGACGTTGCGCGCAATACTCTAGCAGGAGAGTAGAGTTAAACGAGATCATCGCGTGGCGCGCGCAGCAGCACGGGTAAAATTTCTTGCCCTTGGCTGGCCCTTGCACGCACACCAACTGCTCTCACCGTTCCGACACGATGAGGGCACCCCCGCCATTCACCAACAGCTTAGTGGCCGGACCCGGTCAAAAACTGGTTGCGCAGGGTAAGACCCAGTATCCTGAGATCAAGCCACACGGACAAGTTCTGCATATAGGCCAAGTCGAACTCGATGCGGGACCGTGCCGCCTCCGCATCACCCGTCGGCCCGCGCAGGCCATTGGCTTGCGCCCAGCCAGTGATCCCCGGCCGCACGGCAAGCCGACAATCGTAATAGGGTACCAGATCCTTGTAGGGCATGCCCCCTGCAAACATGCCCGGCACATGCGGACGAGGCCCGACCAGGGACATCTCTCCCCACAGCACATTGAGCAATTGCGGCAGCTCATCAATGCTGGTCCGGCGGATAAAGGCGCCAAAAGGCGTGAGCCGCGGATCATTCCGCCTGGTTTGCTGCAACCCGCTCCTGTCACAGCGATCCACCGGCATGGATCGGAACTTCAATGTCCAGAACAAGCGCCCACCCAGCCCTTCGCGCCGCTGCCTGAACAGGATGGGACCCGGGCTGGTGGCGGCCACAAGGACTGCGACAAGGAGCAAGAGCGGAGCCAGCCCAACAAGCGCCGCGAGGGCGAGGGTTACATCGACCACTCGCTTGATCTGCAACTGGGACGAGCTCGGAACAGCCGCGACGGGACAGCCGTCTTCCCAGAGCAGCGGCAGGCCTCCATGTTCCGTTTGCACGGGCGGTTCATTGTCGTTTTCCGGAACCACTTGAACAAGAGCGCCCTCAGCGCCCGCATCCTCCAGCAAAAGTTCGGCAATGTACTTTGCTGTCTGGGTATCAAGAGGACGCATGACATTGTTCATGGCAGGCCTGATAGCTCACGTGGTAAACAGAGTATTGCGTATGTAGAACTCCTAGCCAACTTGAATCTTCAAGACTCTGCTGTTCCAGTTAATCTTGCACGCTTGCACTGCTGAATGGGGGCCAGCGGGTGACCACATCGCCGTCGGCACGATGTGATGAACAGTCCTGACCGATTTCAAATCGTGGCGTCGGCACGATCTCCTTGGCAGCCTTTGCTGCAATACTGGTGTTACAAGAGAACTGGCTCACCTAAGCCGAACCGCCCCTGACCCACGCCGGCACCTGTGCCGCGGATGGTGCACAAGATGAAGTTCCTGCAGCGGCTGCTCGATCGATCTGCACTCACCGCCGAAGGGGAGCGGCCAAGGCTGCGCGCTTCAACTGATCCTGCAGTCGTCTATGCCGTGGGCGATGTTCACGGCTGTCTTGATCTGCTCGAGCAACTGGAAGGCATGATCCTTGCTGACGCCGCATCATATGCGGGCGAGAAATGGCTCGTGATGTTGGGAGACTATGTTGATCGCGGTCCCCGCTCCGCTGGCGTCATCGATCATCTGCTCGCGCCCCCGCCGGATGGCTTCACGCGGCTGGCCCTGGCCGGCAACCACGAAGCCATGATGCTTGATTTCCTGGCCGCCCCTTCCGAGCGGCACCATTGGCTGGGGCTTGGCGGGACGCAAACACTGCAGTCCTACGGGCTGACTGCCGGTGCGCTTCGCGGCCTGTCCGGCAAAGGCGCCCGCGCCATATTGGAAAGCTCCATTCCCCCGGCTCACCGACGGTTTATCGAAGCCGCCCCCAGCATGATCGAAACGCCGACCACCATCTTCGTGCATGCAGGCTTGCGCCCCGGCCTGCCCCTCGAGCAGCAAAGCGAAGATGACCTGCTCTGGTACCGCCCCGACGCCGCCACCGATTACACCGCCTTCGGCAAGGTCGTGGTGCATGGCCACACTCCGCTCCCAACTCCCCTCCTCTTACCCTCCCACATCAATATCGACACCGGAGCCTTCGCCACCGCCCGCCTAACCGCCGTCCGGCTCGTGGTGGGCCATCGCCCTGCACTACTTCAGACAGGCCTCTAAGTGCGGATTGGCCGGGCGCTAATTAGTTGGGAAGGTAACGGAAGGGCCCAGCGCTTTGCCGTCCTTTCCCAGCCGCCGAAGAGCCCAACCAACCGGTGACGGAAGGACACAGTGCCCCCTTTTTCGTACATTTGCTGCTGCCCGCTCCACATTCAGATGCTATGCACCCGAATCTCGTCAGTGAGAGGACAACAATGAGCAGGCAGATTGTTCCAGTCGTATTGGCAGGTGGCCGGGGAACCAGGCTGTGGCCCCTTTCGCGTGCCGCTCGCCCCAAGCAGTTCCTGCAGCTGACCGGACCTGTCAGCCTCTTTCAGGAAACACTCAAGCGCGTCAGTGATCACTCGCTCTACCTGCCAGCACTGGTGATCACCAATCATGAGTACCGCTTTCTGGTGGCCGAGCAGGCTCTAGAGATTGGCTCGGACCTCTCCGGCGTGCTGCTCGAACCAATGTCGCGCAACACCGCCTTGGCCATAGCCAGCGCGGCCTTATTCGCTCAGGGCAAGTATGGCGAGGACGTGGTGCTGCATGTTCTGCCTTCCGATCACTCCGTCGTGCCAGACGAGGGGTATTGGCGTTCTATCCACACAGCATTGGGCGCCGCGCAAGCTGGTAACCTTGTGACCTTCGGCATCACCCCCACCGCCCCGCAAGCTGCCTACGGCTATATTGAAGCCGGCGAGGCTATTTCTCCTGAGGTGCAACGCGTCGCTCGCTTCGTTGAAAAGCCCCCCCTGGAAAAGGCCGAGGCGATGGTGACCTCAGGCAACTTCTTGTGGAATGCCGGCATCTTCATGATGTCCGCGGCCGACTTTCTTGAAGATTGTCGCTCCTATGCGCCACAAACCTATGAGAGCGCCCAGCAGGCTGTAAGCGGCGCCAGCGCCGACCTCGACTTCGTCCGGTTGAACAAGGACGCGTTTGAAGCTGCCCCCGACATTTCCGTCGATTATGCCGTGTTCGAGAAAACGGCACGCGCGGCGGTTGTGCCGGTCAACTACAAATGGTCCGACCTTGGCTCCTGGGATGCCGTCTGGAATGCCAGCGACAAGGACGAAGCCGGCAATGTCGCCCAAGGCAGCGCAACATTTAGCAACACTACCGGCTCGCTCGTGATCAGCGAAAAGGCCCATATTGCGGTTGAAGGCCTCGAGAACATGGCTGTCATCGCCACCGAAGACGCCATCTTCGTCGGCAAGCTCTCGGAAGCTCAGAAGGTCGGCGCTATTGTATCGCAGTTGCGCCAGCAGGCCGATACCGTGCACCTGACCGAGTTGCACAAAACCGCTTATCGTCCGTGGGGCGGCTATTCCTCGGTGCTGTCCGGGGAACGCTTCCAGGTCAAGCGCCTGTTCGTGCATCCCGGCAAGAAGCTGTCGCTCCAGCGCCACCATCATCGCTCCGAACATTGGATCGTGGTGCGTGGGACAGCTGAAGTCACGGTGGATGACCGTGTTTCGGTGATTACCGAAAATCAGTCCATCTACCTGCCATTGGGGGCAACCCACCGCCTGGCCAATCCGGGCAAGATTTTGCTGGAGCTGATCGAAGTACAGACCGGCTCTTATCTGGGCGAGGATGACATCATCCGAATCGAAGACGATTTCGGGCGGACCTGACAACAAGCAGCGTGAAAGGGTGTTCGCTCCGGATGAGTAACTCAAGCGTAAGATTTGGCACCAGCGGATTGCGGGGCCTGGCAGTGGAACTGCAGGGCGAGGTCGCGCGACGCTACACGCGCGGCTTCATCGAGTACCTTGCGAGCATCGGTGCGAGCTGCAGTGGCAGGGTCTACCTTGCTCGGGACTTCCGGCCGAGCAGTCCGGCAATCCTGCAGGATTGTGCCGCCGCTATTCGCGCGGCCGGTTTGACTCCCGTCGATTGTGGCCTCGTCCCCACGCCCGCCCTGGCGTTCCATGCCATGCAAAACCAGAGCGCTTCGATCATGATCACCGGCAGCCATATCCCGGCTGATCGGAACGGGCTCAAATTCTATACGCCCGCCGGGGAAATCAGCAAAGCTGATGAGGAAGGGATCACTGCAGCGGCGGGCAAGGCCCAAAGTGCCGCCGATGCCAGTGTCCCGCCGGAACAAGACAGTGCCGCCGCCAACTTGTACCTCTGCCGTTACACCTCGCCTCGCCCCATGGCCGGTCTTACCGGGCTCAGGATTGGCGTTTTCGAGCATTCAACCGTCGCACGCGACCTTCTTGTTGCCGCACTGCAGCACAGTGGAGCAACCGTGCTACGCCTGGGCCGTCGCGGAGACTTCGTGCCGGTGGATACCGAAGCCCCGAACGATCCCGTCTTTGCTCCTCTACCCGGCTGGATTGCTGAACACCGGCTCGATGCCATCATCTCCGCCGACGGGGATGGCGATCGGCCGTTCATGGTTGATGGCAACGGCACGTTTGTGCGGGGTGACGTGCTCGGTTTGCTGACGGCGCAGTTCCTGCAGGCGGACGCCATCGTAACGCCGGTCACTTCGAATTCGGCAATTGAAAGAACCGGCCTATTTGCTGCGGTCCTGCGCACCAAAGTCGGCTCTCCCTATGTGATCGCCGGGATCGATGATGCGCGCGCGCAGGGCTATGGCAGGATCATTGGCTTTGAAGCCAACGGAGGCACGTTGCTGGGCTCGGACTGCTCCACGGGGAGCATTGACCTATTGGCCCTGCCAACTCGCGACGCGCTGTTGCCCTTGCTCGCTGTCTTGGGCCTGGCGGCGCGCCAGCAGGTGTCGGTGGCGAACCTAGTGGCAGGCCTGCCGACGCGTCCGATGGTGAGCGACCGGCTGGAAAACGTACCATCGGCTGCCTCCGCCAAGTTCCTCCAGCGTCTTGAAAACGAACCCAAGTTTACTGAGAGCTTCTTTGCGCCGATCGGCGCAGTTGCCAGCCTTTCGGCAGTAGATGGGCTACAGTTCCGTTTGGACACCGGATCCACAATCCATTACCGCGCCTCAGGCAATGCCCCTGAGATGCGTTGCTACGTCGAGGCTGACCATGCTGAACGCGCCCGGGCAGTTCTGTCCTGGGCCCTGGACGCGGCCGAGCGCGCGGTGCGCCCGGCGGATGCGAACTAACCCTGCCGGTCTCACTGCCCCCATTCGTTTGCGGTGGAAAAGACCACAACGCAGTGGCGATTGATCCAATAGCTAGGCCCGGCTCAGCCGGGGCTGCACTTCGGTGTCGAAGGCCTTGAGCGCCGCACCGATCGCCTGGTGCATGTCGAGATAGCGATACGTCCCGAGGCGGCCGCCAAAGATCACGTTCTCTTCACCTTCAGCGAGGCTGCGATAAGCCTGGTAGACCTTTTTATCCTCGGGCGTATCGATGGGATAATAGGGCTCGTCCTCGTGCCGCGCGAAGCGGGAATATTCGCGCACGATATAGCTCTTTTCAGTCTGGTAGTTCCGCTCGGGATTGAAATGGCGGAACTCGAGGATGCGGGTAAAGGGGATATCCTCGTCGGCATAGTTCATCACTGCCGTGCCCTGGTAGTCACCGACACCCACGATCTCGGGCTCAAAATCGATGGTGCGCCAGCTCAACTCGCCGGCCCGATAATCGAAGTAACGATCGATCGGTCCGGTGAACACAACGAGCTTGTCCTTGGGGATGGTGTCCTTGATAGCGAAATAATCGACCCCGGTCTGGATCTCGATCAGGGGATTGTCGAGCATGCGCTCGAAGATGGCGGTGTAGCCGTCAACCGGCAGGCCTTCATACTTGTCGCTGAAATAACGGTTGTCGAAATTATAGCGGACCGGCAATCGGCTGATGATGCTTTCGGGGAGCAAGGTGGGATCGGTCTGCCATTGCTTGGCGGTGTAGCCGCGGATGAACGCCTCATAAAGCGGCCGGCCAATCAGCGAGATCGCCTTTTCCTCGAGATTGCGCGGGGCAGCGTCGCCGAGCTCGGCCGATTGTTCGCGCACCAGCGCCCGCGCCTCGTCGGGTGACATCTGCTTGCCGAAATACTGGCAGATCGTCGCCAGATTGATCGGCATGGGATAAACCTGTCCCTTGAACGAGGTGAACACCCGGTGGCGATAGCCGGTAAAGGCGGTAAAGCCGTTCAGATAATCCCAGACCAGCTTGTTGGGCGTATGGAACAGGTGGGCGCCATAGCGGTGCACCTCGATCCCGGTTTCGGGGTTGATCTCGGAATAAGCGTTGCCCCCGATATGGTCGCGCCGGTCGATCACCAGCACCCGCTTGCCCAGAACATTGGCGACGCGCTCAGCGATGGTAGCGCCGTAAAAACCCGCGCCGACCACAAGGATATCAAAAGACGTCGGATCCACTTGGCCATCCAGAGTTGGAGAATATGACAGCCCGGCCAGGACGCTGCACCACGAACGCGGTTGGCGACCTGATGTGCCGGACCCAGAGCTGGCAGTGTATGCACCAGCATGACCTAACAGCGCTGAACGTAAAGAACCGTCGCAACAGCCGGCGGAGGTATATGCCCGCCCGTGCTTAACGATTAGGAGGAACATTAGCTGCAAGCGCTCTCAAGATCGGCCGAAAGCTGCCGCGACCAAGGCGCGCAAGCTTCCTGTTGCGTTAACTAACGCTGGACCCGACCGGGAAAGCCAACTAGCTGCTTCTTCGAGAACTAAAAGCGCAGGCGCAGTTTTGATCCGCCGGCGGAGCTTTCGCTACGCTCATCGGGCGACGTTCTTGCCGATATGCCCAAAACCTTGCTTCAGGAAGTCGAGTGCGAGTCCTTCATCTCTTCAAGGTCTATCTTCCCGACAGCTACACGGGCGTCGAGCGGGTAATTTGGCAAATAGCCGAAGGCACCGCGCCCTTGGGCGTGACTACGGACGTGTTATCGCTCAGCGCTCATCCCGATCCGAACCCAGTCCGCATCGCCAACCACTGGGCTCACCAGGCCAAGCTCGACTTATATGTGAGGTCAACCGGGTTGTCATTTTCGCTGCTGCCCAAGTTCCAAAAGCTCGTGGCGAAGGCAGACCTCGTTCACTACCACTTTCCATGGCCGATGATGGACTTGATGCATCTTCTGGCGCGTGTCCGAAAGCCTTCAGTCATTACCTATCATTCCGATGTTGTCCGACAGAAAAACCTTCTGCGCCTCTACCGCCCCTTGATGGATCGCTTCCTGGGTTCGGCTGACCACATCGTGGCGACCTCACCCAATTACGCGGCCAGCAGTTCCGTGCTGGCCCGATATCGTGACAAGCTGTCGGTGATACCGATCGGGATAGCCGAAGCGCCTGCGCCCGATCTCAACCGCATTGCGGCAATGCGACAACACGTCGGCGAAGGCTTCTTCCTGTTTGTCGGCGCGCTCAGATACTACAAGGGACTGCCTTTTTTGCTAGAAGCGGCACGCTCCACCGGTCTTCCCGTCGTTATTGCCGGCGGGGGCGACCCCTCGATTGTTGCGCGCGAGCGGCTCGGTAATGTAACCCTTCTGGGTCGGGTCGATGAAGCTGACAAGCAAGCCCTGCTGTCGCTTTGCCGCGTTTTCGCGTTCCCGTCCCACTTGCGCTCGGAAGCCTTTGGCGTCGCCCTTCTCGAGGCCGCTCAGGCTGGCAAAGCGATGATTTCCTGCGAAATGGGCACAGGCACGAGCTATGTGAATCTGGACAAGGTTACCGGTTTGACTGTCCCGCCCGGCAACGCCTCAGCTCTTGGCGACGCGATGCAGCGCCTGGCTAGCGACCCAGGCTTGGCATTGCGCATGGGCGAGGCCGCCCGCCAGCGGTATGTCGAACTTTTCACCGCCGAGGCGATGGGCAGATCATATGCGGCGCTTTATGGTCAGCTCATTGCGGCCAAGGCGAGCGGACCATGAAAATCCTAGTCACCGGTGCCAGCGGGTTCGTAGGAAGGCACCTTGTCTACGCGCTGCGCGCTAGCGGCCACGACGTGAAAACCGCCGGATATTCCAGCAAGACTCCTCTGGATTTCAGAGTCCAACTCTCATCTGACGCTGATTGGACTGCCGCATTGGCCGGGTGCGACGCGGTGGTTCATGCGGGAGCTCGCGCCCATGTCTTCGGTCATATCGGACCGGAGCAGGCCAGCGCGTTCGCGGATGTGAACACCGCAGGCACCATCGCCCTGGCCCGGGCCGCGGCAACGGCAGGCGTTTCCCGCTTCCTCTTCATCAGCTCAATCGCCGCTAGCGGACCGGGTGACGGCGCGGCCATCCGTGAAACGGACACCGCCCGCCCCGTTACCGCTTACGGCCAATCCAAGTTGGCCGCAGAAAAGGCGATTGCTGAGGTCGCTATTCAAACGGGCCTGAAGGTCGTTTCTCTTCGCCCTCCCCTCATCTACGGCGCCGATGCCGGCGGAAGATTTCGGCAAATGCTTGACTGGTGTGATCGGGGCTTCCCATTACCATTTGGCGGCATCAACAACCGCCGCAGCTACTTAGCAGTGCAAAACCTTGGCGCTGCGGTCCTGACCTGCCTTCAGCACCCGGTCGCGGTAGGAAAGGTGTTCAACATCGCCGATACCGATCCCCTTTCAACCCCTGCTCTGCTGCGCCTGATCTGCGACGGCCTTGGCAAATCATGCCGGTTGGTTACGGTGCCAACACTGCTGCTGCGCGCAGCACGCAAATTTGGCCTCGCCGCTCCAATCGATCGCCTGTCCGAGACAATGCTGCTCGACACCACTAGCATCCGGGAAACGCTGAACTGGCACCCGCCTGTGACTGTGCAAGATGGCATTCGCACCGCAGCTTACAATTTTGCTTCCCGGAGGTGACGCGAAACCCCACCGGAAGTCGGCTATGACCCAGAAGAGCCTGACTTGATTTTGAGGCTCTGGCAACAGCAGTTCAGAAACACCGAGTCATACGTTTTGCCACCACTCCTCCTGCCCAGCATCGCGTTATCAGCCGGGATTATCTCGGTCCTGCTCACCATCTGGCTAGAGCGTCATGCGCAACGCCTAGGTCTCGTCCAGGCACCCAATCATCGCTCATCCCATACCAAGCCAACGGCGCGTGGTGGCGGGCTGGCCGTTGCCGTGACTATCGTGGCCGCCGCAATTGCGTTGAGCCCCGTGGGCAGCCCGCGCCTTTTGTGCATTGCCGCCTGCATCGCCGCGATTGCCCTCTTGGGCTTTGCGGATGATCTCAAGGACCTCTCGGCTCGTCTGCGCTTCGCCGCCCAGGCCGTGATCCTGGTTGCCCTGCTTTGGGCCGCCGGACCGTTGCCCTCGCCGGGCCCCGACTGGCTGGCCGGTCCTATCCTGCTGCTGCTCCTGCTGTTGGTTGGGCTCTGGTGGATCAACCTTTTCAATTTCATGGATGGCATCGACGGCATCGCCGCCAGCCAAGCCGTCCTTGTTATCCTGGGGGCGATGCTCGTCTGGAGCCTGGGGAAGCCCGAGGCGATCAGCCAACCGACCTTTTGGCTCGGCTGCTCAGCGGCCGCTGCCAGCCTGGGCTTTCTCCTCCGGAACTGGCCGCCCGCACGGATTTTCATGGGCGACTCCGGCTCTAATGCCTTGGCATTGACCGTGATGGCGCTGGCTCTTCTCTCCATCTCGGCGGGCGAATTGGGGTACAACTGCTGGCTCATCCTGCCAGCAGTTTTCGTCAGCGATGCCACTGTTACCCTTTTGCGAAGGCTGTCCAGAGGCGAACGGCCTTGGCAAGCGCATCGCCGCCACGCATACCAGCAACTGGCGCGCCGCTATGGCCATGCGCGGGTTACCACGGCCTATTGCATCATCACCATAGGCTGGTTGACGCCACTCGCCGCCGCCGCAGAGTGGTTCCCTCCTTGGCAATGGCAGTTAACACTGACCGCTTACCTTCCCTTGGTGCTGGGCGCCTGGCTGTGCAATGCGGGAGCCCGCACGGAAACCCCGGCAGGGGCAACTGAGTAGATCAACCGCAGCCTTCATGCGCCCCCCGTGGCGGATCCATCAGCGCAGCTAGGCTTGTCGGCCCGGACTCAATATCCTCAAGCGAGCCGCCCTTTGCCCAAAGGACCGCGTTAGCGTACAGCCATCCTCGGTCCACCCAGCCACCGCATTATCAGCAAGTCCGGAGCGTGCATGTCCGTCCCAGCAACCGCCGTCCTCGGGATCGCCAGATGGACTTTCCTTGTGGCGCTTTTCGTCCTTGCCAATCTGATCGGCAATGCGTCTCCCTATCTTTATCTCCTAGCCCTGCTGGTTGCCCTCCCCTTCCTGATCGCAGAGCCCATGGCCCGCGCCGCCATGAATCGCCGGGAAAGCTATGGCTATGTTGCCGCCTTTCTCTGCATCGCCATCGCCTACATTTTCGCGAAGGGGGGCTGGAGCAACTTCGATAATTTGGGAAACTTCGTTCCCTACCTGCTGTTCGTCCCGGCCCTGGGCCTGCTCGATGGCGGCTCCAAACCCTCCAACACTGCCCGCGTCGCCACTTTGGCGCTGATCGGCGCCGCCATTGCAGCCGCCGTGGCATCCTACGAGAAGTTCGCCCTGGGCCATGATCGGGTCGTGGGCTTCATCAACACCACTAATCCCTTCGCTATGGCCTCGGTGATGCTGGGCTTTTTGTCCCTCATGGGCTTCCTGGCGCTCAAGGACCGCCGCCGCTACCTCTTCTGCCTTGGCCCTGTGCTCGGGACCTATGCAGCCATTCTGGCGGAGACCCGCGCCGTGATGCTGATCGTCCTGGTCCTGTGCGTCGTCTTTGCCGTTTGCGTCGGCATCCAGCTTAGCAAGCGCGGTCGGCTGGTGCTGTTGCTCACCAGCCTTGTCGGCGTTTTGGCGGGCACCGCCATTCTGCTGCAGCTGGGCGCGACCGTGCGCGCCTTTTCCGCCATCGAGTCGGTCCAGCACTTCCTCACCGAAGGCGCGGCCATCGACCATTCCGTCGCCATCCGGCTCGAACTCTATCGCGGGGGCATCATGGCCTTCCTCGATGCCCCCATCTTTGGCTATGGCTCGCGCCATCACGTCGAAGCCGCGCGCCCCTTCATGGAACCCGGGATCGCTGCCGAAGTGGCGGGCTGGTCGCACCTGCACAACGACTACATCAATTTCGCGGCCCTCGCGGGCATCTTCGGCCTCGTCTCCTATGGCCTTTATCTGCTGATCCCGATCGTCTCGACCTGGAAGTCGGTGCGCGACAGCCAATACCATGCACGCTGCTATGGCGGCTGGGTCGTCACCGTCTGCTATGCCGTCTACGGCCTCTTCGGCTCCGCCTTCGCCGCCGAACTCCTCCTCGCCTTCGGCGCCATGTGCACCGCCACCCTCCTCAGCTTCTGCAAGGACGAGCGAGCGGTTCCGCTCGCAACATCCTAGGGGCGAATCTCGCCTGGGTTCCGGGAAGCCCGACCAGCGCTCATCTGTGGAGCGCTGGAAGTTCTGGGAGGCCGCCCGGCAGCCCAATCACGCCAGCCAGATGCCGCTCTCGATATTGGGGGCGACCAAGGCCACGTTTTCCGCACTGTCGGAAAAGCGCAGCAACACCTCACCCCGGCTCATGCCCGCTTCCAGCTGCCCGTTCCAGTACTGCCAGCCGCCGCCATCGGGAGCGCGATCCAGCACGTTCTCATAAACCGCATTGATGAAGGTGCTGTTCGACGAGTTTTCGCCGTAGAGCCAGCGGAACTCCGGGGACGCAGCAAAATGTTGCGCCAGGGTGCGCATGCCCATGCCATCGTCGACAAATCCGACATTGTTCGAGAGCCCATCGAAATCGGGCTGCCGATCAAAAGCGGCCTGGTACAGCCGGTACACCTGCCCCGCCGTGCCGTCCAAATCCAAAGCCAGGGTGTAATCCGCAAACTCCAGCCGTTCGGTATTGATCAAGTCAACTCCATTGACCACCGCCCGGCCCTCGCCGAGCACATCAACGTTGTAACTACCTGCCGTGTTCTGGAATCGGATCACGTCCAGATCGCCACGCCCGTCAAAGAAGTCGCCCACGTTCGCGAAATTCACCTGATCGCGAAAATCGGTGCCGAAGGTGATGCCACTGGCCACAGGCATGGCATCGCTGATTTGCGCCGTGTAGCTGATCGGATGGGCCGCACCGCCGCGAAACTGCTGGGCATCATCGTGCAAGGTGCCCGAGATAGTCACCACAAATTGCTCACCGGGATCGGCATGGACCGCGGCCTGGAAGGACGTGTGCTCGTCATAAATGACGTAACCGAGTTTCGAATAATACTCCGCAAGTTCCCTGGCCGCCGGCTGGAAGTTGAAGCTGGTGAAATCGACATAAACAAACTGCTGTGGCGCAGTGGTTTCGCCAGCAATGGTGATCAGGAAGGCGGCTGCGTAATTTCCGCCATTGGTGGGCGCGTCGTCATTGATGGTCAGGGTGAATGCGCCCACCCGGTCCGTCTGGATGATGATCTGATCCTGGGTATTGCCACCAAAACCCAGATCTTCAAAGATGATCTGGCTGGGGCTGTTTGGAGTCACTCGCGAGAAAGAACGGATTTCGGTAGCCATGCACGGGTCCCCTGCTGTGTTTGATCGCACCGCCAGCAAGCTACGCTTCTGCAATGAACCCAGCATGAACTGGCCTAGCTTGTATGATGGGCAAAGCCCTTGACGGGGCGCACCTCAGCCTGTTGTTACGTCCCCCATGACCTTCATCGTTGTCGCTATTTGCCTGCTTGCGCTCGGCGCGGTTCTTTACGGCTCCCTCGTTCCCGGTCAATACCGCCCGCGTAGCGGGCTTGATGGACACATCGAGCATGGCCTCGCCTACGCCGTTAGCGCCGCCACTCTGCTTCCCTTCCTGCCTGGCCCAATGCAGGTGCTGGTTGCGGGAGCCGCAATGCTCGGCCTTGCCGGAGCGCTGGAGCTAGCCCAACGGTGGATACCCGGACGCTCCTGCCGATTGACTCACTTTCTCGCGAGCGCAGCGGGCGTCTTTGTGCCGATAACAGCAGGCTTGCTCTTCATGCTTGTTGGTAGTTGATCTTATTTTTGTCATACCGCCGCCAAGTTCCCCCAGCATCTGTCGTGCTAGCAAGCACACGGCCTTTTATGCTAAAGCCGCCTCACAGCCGCGTACCAAGACTTTATTGAAAGTTGACTGCTAGGCTCTACCCGCTGGGATGAATGCATTAACTTGCATCGACTGATCAGACCGACCTGCTCATACCACTGAGCACCACGAAGGCCCGCAATGAAGAATAAGAACGTCTTTTCTGACGCGCTCAAGACGTACCGCTCCGTACTCTTCTCGACTGTCGTCTTTAGCGCGGCGATCAATGCGCTGATGTTTGTGGGCCCGCTCTATATGTTGCAGGTCTATGACCGGGTGCTGCAAAGCCGAAGCGAAATGACGCTTCTGGTGCTGACCTTCATCGCTGTGTTCATGCTGGCGATCTATGGTGTGATGGAATGGCTGCGCTCGCGCGTATTGGTGCGGGCCGGAATGCGATTCGATGACACTCTCGCCAACCCGCTGTTCAATCGCGTGGTCACCAGCACCATTACCCAACCACAAGCCAAGGCCCATTTCGCTTTGGGCGACATCGACCGGCTGCGCGAGTTTTTCACCGGATCAGGCCTGATCGCCATCTGCGACGTCCCTTGGGTGCCAGTATTCCTGGTCGTCTGCTTTGTTTTCCACCCCCTGGTCGGGTGGGTGGCCACGTCTGGCGCCGTCATTATTTTCGTGCTTGCGCTGCTCAACGAAGTCGTCACCCGCAAGTCCTTGGGTGAAGCGAATACGCACTCTCAGGCAGCGCAGCACTTCGCCAACACCACCTTGCAGAACGTGGAAGTGATTCGCGCCCTGGGCATGGAAGACAGCCTTCGCCACCGTTGGGCCGAAATGCATCGCAAGATGCTCGAACTTCAGGCAGGCGCGAGCGATCGAGCCGGCGTTCTCCTTTCCGCCTCTAAATTCGTCCGCATGGGACTGCAGGTCGCAATCCTCGGAACGGGAGCTTATCTCGCCCTTGAGGGGCAGATCTCACCGGGCGTGATGATCGCTGCTTCCATCATGATGGGCCGCGCTCTCGCCCCGGTTGATCAAGTTGTCGGGCAGTGGAAACAGGTTATCGGCGCGCGGCAGGCTTATGCTCGCCTCAAGCAACTGTTCGAGAACCTGCCTGGTGAAGAGCAACGTCTGCAGCTGCCACGCCCCCTCGGGCGCATCTCGGCCGAGGGCGTAGCCATAGCTGCTCCCGGCTCGCGCATGCCGATCGTACAAGGGGTCACCTTCCAGCTCGAGCCCGGTGAAACCCTGGCTCTGGTCGGGCCAAGTGGCGCAGGGAAGTCCAGCCTCGTTCGGGCTTTGGTCGGCATTTGGTCGCCACTTGCCGGTGCAGTTCGGATCGATGGATCCGAGCTTGATCACTGGAACCGCAGTGAGCTGGGCAATTACATGGGCTACCTGCCTCAGTCGGTTGAACTCTTTGCCGGCACGATCGCGGAAAACATTGCGCGTTTCCGCGAAACCGATCCCGAGGCAATCGTCCTGGCAGCACAACGCGCCGGTGTTCACGACTTGATCCAGTCGCTTCCAGAGGGCTACGAAACTCAGATTGGCGTTGGTGGCGGACAGCTATCAGGCGGCCAGCGCCAGCGCGTCGGACTCGCTCGGGCCTTGTTCGGCGACCCAGCTTTCATCGTTCTGGACGAACCCAATGCCAATCTTGATGGTGAGGGGGAAGCCGCACTGGTGCGGGCGCTAAAGGATCTAAAGGAACGTCGCCGCACGGTTGTTTTTGTCAGTCACAAGACTGGGTTGCTGGCTTTGTCAGACAAGACCCTGATCATGGCCGACGGACGCATGCGCGCATTCGGCCCAACGCGCGAAGTCTTGCAGCCCAAACCCGCCGTTGCTGCCCGCAAGGAAGCGGCCCAAATTGCTCAAGTGTCTGCAGCAAGCTAGAAAGTCACCCCTTTTGCGCGGCCATCAGATCGCAGCTTGCGCGCGCGAATATCAGGAACGGGACATATGACCGATCTAAGCATCAAGACCGCGGGTATTTTACCTAAGCGCAAAGCGGACGAGTTTTCACCGCGTCCTTACATCCTGGCGGGCTACGCCACGATCATCCTGGCTTTTGGCGTTTTCGGAACCTGGGCGGCAACAGCCTCTCTGGCGAGCGGCGTCGTTGCGTCGGGCACGGTTTCTGTGGAATCAAATCGCAAGTCGATCCAGCACCTAGAGGGCGGCATCGTCAAAGAGATCTTGGTCCGTGAAGGGGATGTTGTTGATGCTGGCCAGCCTCTTGTAGTCTTGGATCCCACCCAAGCTCAGGGCAACTTCGCCGTGATGCAGACGCGCCAAACTATCCTGCAGGCGACCGAGGCGCGCCTCATGGCTGAAAGTCTTGATGCAGCTGAAGTGGCGTTTCCACCTGAACTTCTTGCCAGCGACAATCCCGAAGAACTCGCTGCGCTTGAAATGCAACGCACACTTTTCAACGACCGCAAGGCAACAAAGGACGGCCAGATCGGCATTCTGCGCGTGCGCAAAGACCAACTCAACGAGGAGGTCGAGGGCCTTGCCGTGCAGTTGCAGGCGACGGACGCGCAGAGAACTTCCATCGAGGACGAAGTGCGGCGGCTGACCACGGGACAGGAAAGTGGCGTTATCTCTACTAACCAGCTTTCCCAGCTAACCCGGCAGAGCTTGGAACTGCAGGGAAACTATGGCCGCCTCGTCGCTGAGATCGCCAAGATTAAGCAGAGTGTCGCCGAAACCGAACTGCAGATCCTCCAGCTGCGCCAGGAGTTTGTGGAACGTGCTGGCAATGAGTTGCGCGACGTCCGCGACCAGCTCAACGAGGTGTCCGAGCGCTTCATAGTTGCCAAGGACGTGCTCGACCGCACCATTGTTCGTGCTCCAGTGCGCGGCATGGTCCAGGGCATCATGGTGCATACGACCCAGGGCGTCATCCGCAGCGCGGAGCCAATCATGGATATTATCCCGCTCGATGATGATCTGATCATCAGCGCCCGTATCCGGCCACTGGACATTGACAGCGTGTCGGTCGGCAGCACGGCTGAAGTGAAGTTCCCTGCCTTCCAGAGCCGCACCACGCCGGTAATTTTTGGTGAGGTACAGGTGGTGTCGCAAGACGTGTTCGACCCCAAGGACGGGCGCACCGAGCCCTACTATATCGGACGCGTTCGGGTGGCGGACGAGAACGTGCCCGACGAGATCAAGGGTCGCCTCGTCCCCGGCATGCCTGCCGACGTGATCATCGCCACGGGCGAGCGGACCATGGTACAATACTTGATCAAGCCGCTGCAGGACTCGTTCTCGAAGGGCATGCGCGAGCAATAAGCACTGTTATTCTGCTCGGCAGCATTGTCTCTAGTTGCTACTCGTTGTACCCTCACCTGCGGGCAAGTTTTCGGCCTGCCTGAACTCGCCGGTTGCTTTTCAGCCCATGGCGAGCGTCAGGTGAGTTCTCTCGCCTAGGCTGCGTCACAAAGGATCGCGATCGCGTATGAGCATCTTGTCCTTCGCAAAGTTTTCCAGCGAGAAGCCGCGCAGGATTATCCCTGATTGGACCAATCAGGAGATGGCCGACTTTTTCCGGGCCCATCGCCTGCTCGTCGAAAGTGGCGCGGCGATTGGTATGGACCGTGGCTTGTCGGACGAAGCCGAGCCGTGGCTGGTGTTTTACGATGCCACTACGCAGGAGGTCTTCTTGCATATCGCCCGGATAGATGGCACCTGTCTGCTGGTCAGTGATCACCTGTCCATCAAGATCAGGGCGCCCCGCATTGATCTCTTGGTCGACCGGTTCGAAGAAGCGATCCGCAATAGCTTCAGCCTGCGTGCAGATCGCTCGTCTAACATCGTCACTCACCCTGCATCCAGGATCATCATGTCGATATCGGCTGTGTTCCTGTTGTTCAAGCTCGACAGCACGAGTGCTGCTTTGGCTCGGGATGATGTAGCCGGTGGGGCACACGAAGCCCAACTTCGCAAGGAATCGGGTTTGCCTCCACGCGCGCAAGCCGCGCTGGTTCGCATCTTCGAAGGCGCTGACAATCCGGTGGCGGTGGCAGCTCTTGCCAGTGTGATCCTGGCCAGCGATCTGCTTTCGAGCGACGCGCACGCCCCTGAATTCGAAGCTGCTCCGGAATTGATGCTGTTCCAGGTTGAGCAGCAAGCCCCGGGCAAACTCCTCGCCGCCCAGGAAAGCGTCGCTGAAGACCGCCAGCAGGTCGAGGACTCATCGATTGAAACGGCTTCAACAACTCCGCCGCTATTGGTTAAACTTCCGGTCCTGATTGCGCCAGTCGTCGGAAAAGGTGACGCGCTTCTTGAGGTTGCCGAAAGCCACTCCGCCCACACCGATCAGGTGGTGTTCCAGTTTGCAGCCGTAGGGCAGACGCGCACGGAGCCGAAGGCGGAGGTCCAGAGCGCGCCGATCGTCGTCACCCAGGCGGTCGCCGCGGAGCCTGCGCCGGAGCCGGAAAAGGCCCCCGCCTCGCCGGCATCTTTGTCCCTGAAAGTGCTCGGTGAACTCGCCGTCTTTGATTGGACGGGCTTCACTCGTACAGATCTGGCTTCCGGCATTGTGGTATCCGACGAGGGAGAGCTCTCTCGTGCTGGCGCGCTCCCCCCGGAATCAGCAGCGCCCGCTGCCTATGGGTTTTCGGCCGACACGGCATTAACTGGCGAGCAGTTGATGAGCGTGCTGCGCCACATGATAACGGGCTTGGGCGGATACGAACTCGAGGAGCAGGGCAGCGTCCTGCGCGTGGAGCAACTCGACGTCGATTACGGCAACCCGGAACTGCTCGGGATTTGGAACAATACAATGGACGACGGAAGCTCGATCTCCCTGGTGGGCCAGATCGAGCTACTCGACGACATAACCGGGTTGCTGTCCGGCACTCAACTGGTTGCCTGAGCTGCCTTATAACCCAAGGGCTTTCCTGTAAGCCACGATCGTCTCGGCGGCACAATTCTCCCAGCTGAATTGTGCCGCGTTTTCCAGTCCCATGCGTGACGCCCCATCTCGCCACGCCTCGTCATCCAGCGCCTGGGCGAAACCTTCTGTCATTGCTGCGACATCGTTGGGCTCCACCAGGATAGCGGCGCCGCCCGCGACCTCTGGGAGCGAACTGCTGGTTGAGGTCACGACGGGAACCCCCGAGGCCATGGCTTCCAGCACCGGCAGCCCGAACCCCTCGTAGAACGAGGGGAACAAGAACGCCCTGGCGCCGGCAAACAGGTCGGGCAGCTGCGATTTCTCGGCAAAACCGAGATAGCGTGCCCAGCCCTCGGCTTCGGCCGCGCGCAGTTTTTCCATGATGGCCTCGTTCTGCCAGCCGCTAAATCCCACCAGGACCAGCGGATAGCGCCGGCGCAGCTCAAGGCTCAGCCGGCCATAGGCGTCCAGCAGGCCGGCAATATTCTTGCGCGGTTCGATCGTCCCTACAAAAAGCGAATAGCCGCCATGCTGGAGCCCCAGCGACTGCAAGCTTGCGCTGGTTTCCGCGGCCGTTCGCGGGCGGAACTCCGGGGAACTGGCCAGCGGCGTGGCATGGATGCGCTCGGACGGCCAGTTGAAATAGCTGGCCAGCTCCTCACCCGCCGCCTTGGACACCGTGATCAAAACGCTCGCGCGTTTTAGCGCCAGCGCAACCTCTCGCTCCATGAACCGGACGCGCTCGGGCGGATGAAATTGCGGCCACTTGAACACGGAAAGATCGTGGATCGTTACGACACTCGGGCCGGCAAAGGGCGGCAGGTAAAAATTGGGGCCGTGAAACACCGCATCCCCCGCATCCTTGAGCGCCCGCCCGCGCCGCCAATGCGACACGGCTTGATGCAGATCCATCATGGTTTCGCTGCGGGCAATAAGGGTTTTGAGCGGCCGCAGCCGCGCCGCCATGCCGGGCACGCCCACTTCCCCCTCGTTGGGCAGGCCATCGCGGAACGACAGGCCGGAGAAATAGCGCAGCTGCTCCACCTGCGGGTTGGCCGCTAGGGCCCCTGCCAGCTCATAGGTATAGCGGCCAATGCCGGTGAGCGGAAAGCGGACCGGATCGATAGCGAGGATAACCCTCATGTGTACTCCAAGGCACCGGGCAGTTGCGGGCTAGGCTGCGCGCCGAAGCGCGATCCCGGCGAGGGCTCTTAATCCTTCAGAAGCGACTCCCAGTCAAATTTCTCGTCTTCCATCGCCGGTGAAAAGAGCTTTGAGGCATCAACGCGCGGTGTCTGGCGAGCCGCACCCTGCGCCTGCGCCAGCCGCTGCAGCACCGAAAGGTTCTGCACCGCCATCAGCTGCGCATAAGCCACCGGCAAGGCGCCGGCACGGCGCAGCGCCAGGAACGCGTCGTCGGAAAGCTTGTTCAAGGCCGCTTCATTGATCCGGCTGATGCCTTGGACCGCGCGGGTGGTTTCGCCATCCTTGAGGTTGATCGGCCATGGCTCGAGCACTTCGGCCGCCTGCAGCGCTGCGACGGCTGTGCTGACAGCATCATTGCCGCGCCGAACCTGCACCAGAAACTGCAGCATTTCGCTGGTGCGCGCATGGGGCGTCACTCCATCCTCGGCGAAAAACGGCGTACCCTCGTCGCTGAGCAGCCCGCTCGCCTCGTCAAAGGCGAGGGTGAACTGTTCGGCCGCCCCTGCCCCGCTATTGGCGAGGATAAAGGGGAAGGCGCGCAGGGCGGCGGGAATATAGGGTCCCAGCCATTTGCCGCCCGGCCCCACAAAGAGATTATTCCCCGGCAACAGGCTGAGCATGGCCACCAGCACCAGCCTGTCGCCGCTTTGCACAAAGGCCAGCGGCATGGAGCGGGCGGCGTGGGCGATTTCCGCCGCCGAAATCTGCACCAGATGGTTGGTTTTGGCGAAATCAAAGGATGCCGGCGCCTGCCAGCCCTTGCCGGCGTGACGCTCGCGGCTGATCGCGACAATGGATGGCTGGTGTTGCGCTGCAGTCATGGCAAATCCCTGCTGTGTTGGATGGAGGCATGCCCCCCAAGCCTTGCCGGGATACTTAACAAAGCCAAGGGCGGCCCGATACCCAAAACCCCGCGACGTCCAATCAGATGCCCACAAGTACAGCCCGTTACATTGCTCACGAAAACGTGTCTTCGCCGTCGAAACTGGCTTGCAACCGGCAAACCGCAAATCAAGCCCAAGTGTTAACCAGAAGTAAACCTTAACTATTGATTAACCCGATGAGTTGAGTCCCTTATCCACTCCGGGGGAGGAGATGGGCAAAGCCACCTGATCTCCGACCAAAGAAGTTCACAGGGCTAAGGAAACAATCATGGCGAGCATTCAGGGTATTTACATCGCGCTGTTCGGGCGTCCAGCAGATCCGGAAGGTCTGGATTACTGGACTGCACAAACCAAGGGCGGCACCGATTTGTCGTTCCTGATCGGCCGGCTCACCGCCGCCGACGAATACGAAGATCTGGTTGCCGGCAAGACGCCGACCCAGGTCATCAATGCAATTTATCAGCAGCTGTTCGACCGTGATGCGGACCCGGAAGGTCTCGCGCATTACCTGGCGCTGCTGGAAAGCGGCGAGCAGAGCATCGAAACCATCGCCATCAACATTCTTGACGGCACCCAGGGTGCGGACCTGCTGACGCTCGATGCCAAGATCGATGCTGCCGACATGTTCACCGACAGCCTTGATCTGGCGGTGGAAGAAAATGCTTACGCCGGCAACACGGCTGAAGAAATCGGCCGCGAGTTCATCGACAGCGTCGATGCCAGCGATCGCGCCACCCAGGAAGAAGTCGATGCTGCCATCGAGCGACTACTGACGCCCGAAGGTGAAGAGCCTGAAGGTCCAAACAATCCCCCCGGCGGTGGTGGCGGCGGTGGCGGTGGAAACAACGGCGGCGACACGACCGCGCCTGAACTCACTATTGAGACGAATGGCTTTTCTGTCGCTCCCAATGGCGAAACCGAGGTGACATTCACGTTTACCGAAGCCGTGGTCGGGTTCACCGCAGAGGATGTGGTGGTCGAGAACGGGACCATCACCAATTTCCTGCGGACCACGGCTACGACCTACACCGCGACGTTCGTTCCAGGTGATGATGGAGCCGGCGCTACAATTTCGGTAGAAGACGGCAGCTATTTCGATCGTGTCGGCAATCCAGGTGAAGGCGCTAGCGTCGGTCTGGCGGTTACCGAAGATGATGTCGTGCTTTTCGATGCCAATGGTGAGTTCGTTTACTCTTCCAACGACCTTCAGGACGTGATCGATTACGCTGGGGAGATTGAAGGTGGAGCCGTCGGTTACCGCATCAATACCAACAGTGACAGCGGCTCCTTCGACGGCGACATCAATCTGAATGTTGCTGGCCTCACGGTCAACGGTTACGACCAGACGCTCAATGGCGGTGTTTACATCACTGGTGAAGGTTCGGCGCTTCGTGGCTTTACCATCGACGGTACGCTTGAAGGTCCATCGGACGGTCCGAACGAAGGTGCGACCGTGTTGGTGCACGCCAACGACGTAGAAGTCAGCGACCTTACTCTTTCTTCCAGCGACGAAGATGCTGCGACTGGTGTCGTTGTTGCAAACGACGTAATCGGCGCGAACATCCATCACAACAACGTCTCTGGTTATAGTGCGGGCGTTTACGTGAACCCTGGTGAGGAGAGTTCCGTTACCGAGAACACGTTCGAAGGCAACGGCGAGTCTGTGATCGTTGAAACTGGCACTGAAGTGAGTGGCAATACCTTCGATGATGCTGGCAGAGACATCCGTGTCTCGTTGCGCGAAGCTGGAACATACGGCTTGTCGGACATCATCGACAGCAACTCGTTTGGTAGTAACGTAGCTATCCAGGCGCGTATCACAGATGGCAGCACGATCACCGGCAGCGACTTCGCGGATGTAATCTACGCGCCCTATGGGAATACTGCTGAAGCAATAAACACGATCTTCAGTTCGTTGGGTGGCGACACCTATATCGCGGCTGAAGGCGAGCACATCGACTTCGAATTTACCGACACTGACCACTCAGGCTTCCAGCGCGATGTGACCACGTTCGACTTCCGAGCAGGAACCGGCCAGGAATCGATCCCTCTGCACATCTTTATCAGCGGTGAAGACTTCCGTGGTGCTGCTAATGCGATAGCAGCTGATCCAGCTGTGGGCGCGTTCGCTATCGAGTATGACAATCCGGGTGCAAGGCCAGCCGGGCCTGTGCAGGATTTCTTCGTGTATGAAACCGGTGATCTGTATAAGCGCGATCCAAACGCGCCATCGTGGTTCGAACCTGCAGACGGGCAGCAAACCCTAGTCGTCTACGACGACCTGGGCGGGGATGAGTTCAACGTTTATTTCGATGCCAACGGCAATGGTGATCTCGACGCGGGAGACGGCCAAATCCACATCATCGGCCTGAACCACGCTGGCGTGGGCTTCTTCGGCCCATCTACAGTGGGTATGGAAGAGGCGTAGTTCAACTAACAACCCCGCACTAAGCGGGACCACTAATCCACCCCCTGAATGGTGGCCAGAAAGCCCGGTGTTCGCATCGGGCTTTTTCATGTCCGGTTTTTAGCTCCAGTGTAGGGAGGCACCGACGCGTTTTGACAAGGCCCCAAATAGTAGGAGCCTCGGTAAATTCTATGCATATGCCCGGAGCCCGCTGACGCGTAAAGCCGCACGCGGGCCGCCATCCGGCGCACGCGGTCTAGGGTGCGCCCTTGGGCTAAAGGCTTGCGAAGATGAGCGCACGGATTGCAGTCAGATGCCCGGTGAGAATGTTGCACGTCATCCTGGACCATTCTTGCTGGTAGGACGACAAACAAAAACCCCGCCGTCTCTCGACGGCGGGGCTCAAACCTAAACTCTTACGAGTAATTAGGCGGTGAAGTTCTGGCTGTCGAGATCGTCGACAGAGAAGCCAACGATCTTCAGGACGCCGTCACCGGCAGAGAGAGTGTCGGTAGCAGGACCGCCAGCAGCTGCAGCGGCGTTGAAGTAAACGTACGCGTCATTGCCGAAGTCGAAGATCGTGTATTCGCCCACAGCGGTGTAGGTCGATACAATGTCCAGAGCTTCCTCAAGGGTGGTCGCGTCTTCTACCTGACCGACTTCGATGTTGCTGAGTTCGTCGTAGCCAGCGCCAACACCAGTGAAATCAAGCTCGTCTTCATCAGCGTCGAAGTCTTCGAGCGTGATCAGGTCAGCTTCGAAGTCCGAAGCGTCGGTCACGTTGGTCAGACCGTTCAGGTCAAACAGATCATTGCCTTCACCAAGGGTGATGGAGATGGTCGTATCTGCGACGTTGTTGGCTCCAGTGAAAGCGAAGGTATCTTCACCGTCGCCCAGATCGAACTCAACTTCTTCAGCGGTCGCGCCGGTCGAAGCATAGGTGACAACGTCATCACCGCTGCCGAACGAAGCCGACTCGAGATCAACAAGAGCAGTCAGGGTCGTGGTGATCGCACCCGTCGAACCCGAAGCGTCGAAGGTGACGGTTTCGGTCAGATCGGAAACGGTCAGGCTAACATCGGACTCGAGGTTGATCGTGACGGTCTCGATTTCCGAACCATCAACGGCTGGCTGAGCTGCAACTGGAGGAGGCCCAACAACGGCAGGAACGGCAGCAGCTTCATTCGTGGTCGTGATGGTCAGAGTGGAGGCAGCGCCACCGGCAGCTTCTTCCACCGAACCGGAAACGGTCAGCGAGGTCAGGTCAACGCCGTTGACGTTCAGGGTCGCGCCGGTATCGATCTCGTCGAGCTCGATTTCAGCTTCGGTTGCGTCTTCGTCATAGGTTACGGTTGCGGTAGCATCCGTGAATTCAACCGATTGACCATTGACCAGGCCAGAGATGGCCACGGCTGCGGCACCCGACTGACGGAAGGTGGTCGCACCTTCGAAGTCCTCAGCGTCGATGGTAGCACCGGCTGCAGTAACCAGCAGATTGATATTCTCAACGCCGGTGATCGAAGCAGTGTCCGGAACATCAAAGGTTGCACCAACCACGACGTTCAGAGTGTCCTCGCCAGCGCCGCCCTGGATGCTGTCGAACTCATTGATCGTGCCAGCAGGAGCGTTGAACGTGTCGGCCAGCGAGGTGCCAACGATCTGCTCACCAACGTCTGCGGTCAGAGTGAAGGTGTCGCCGATCGGGCCTTCTGGAGCATTGGTGACGATGTCCGCAATGGCAGCGTCGGTTTCTTCTTCGCTCGGCACGGTCGCGTCATCAGCCGTTACGCCGCGCAGGTAGTTGCGGCCGGCTTCTGCTGCTTCATCGCCCTGGTAAGCGCGGATTTCTTCAGCAGTGTCGAGCGAGTCGGTGAACTGCTGAGCAGCCTCAACCTTGTTCTCGATCACGTCTTCATCGGTGCCGGTGGCGCCGTCGAGGATACGGATGGCAATGTCCTGAACGGAAGCATCGCCGGACTGCAGCAGAGCCACATAGAACAGCAGGCCTTCAGCATCGGCGGGACGACCGAACAGATCCATGTAGATCTGGTTGACCATGTCGATCTCGCTCTGGCCTTCAAAGCGGGCGGTGTACTCAGGCGAATTCGACAGATCGCTAACGGCGTCGAGGTTTGCGCCATCGTCGGTCGCATCGACATAGTACTGGTAGCCCACTGGATCAGCCGGACGGCCGAAGAGGGCAATGTAGACTTCCTGAATGGTAGCCATGAGTTTTAAATTCCTTTTCTGTGACCGAATTGGCCAAAGAGGCAGCTAAAACGAGGCAATAGGCGCAACTAAAGGTATCTCCCCCCTCAGTTTCCCCATCTCGTCGAAATCAACGTACGCCGTTCTGTTTAGAGTCGTCAAGCACAATGTATTAGGTTCACTGTACCCTAGACTCGCTCGAACACAGTAGACTCCGGCAGGTGAGTCCCCTATATTGATTACGCTAAACGGGGCTGGTCAGGCCATTTGGCTTGGCTAGAATGCAGTAGGGTCATCACGGGATGGTGACTACGAAGTGAGGACAGAATGTATGGCAATCCGCAAAAAGGGCAGTCTGCCGACGACGTAGCCAAGCTGCGCCAGGAAGCCGGTTTGTGGCTGAAAACCCTGCGCGAAGACGCCGGCCTCAGCCAGCGCGACCTGTCACGTCACCTCGACCTCGATTATTACACCTTCATCTCGCAAATCGAATCCGGCAAGGGCCGCGTGCCCCCCAACCAATATGCAGCCATGGCCAAGGCGCTCAAAGTCGAGCCGCATGATTTCGCCAAGCAGATGCTGCGGTTCTACGACCCGATCACCCACGAAATGCTGTTTGGCGGCGAGCCAAAGCAGTTCTCGCCGATCGTGGTGCGCAAGAACGACCCAAAAGTCAGCCAGCTCGCCAAGCGCCTGGCCAAGCTCGAACGGCTGGTTTCGGTTAAAACCGAACCCCAAAGCTAGTCACGCCTGCGCGCCACCAGCGCAGCGCCTTGAAAGCCGCTCCCTGACACCAGCCGCGGGGCCAGTTTCCGTTGGCTCATCATCTTGGCCCGCAGCCCTCCTTGGGGCGCCGCAGCACGCCTCGCGGCCTCGCCCGCCCGAGCCCGCATCCTCGGCCAGAAAACCACCCCTGGAGCCCAGAACAGCCCCCTGCCCGCGGCCGGCACACCCGCGCGCCCACGGCAGCAAAACAACACAAAAAAACCCCGCTGTCCGAAGACAGCGGGGCTCGCAGAACGCGGGGGAGTTACCTCCCCCGACAACCCAGAACTTAGGCGATGGTGAGATAGCCGTTGTTGAACGACACGTCTTCAGCGCTCACGCCGGTGAGGGTGATGGTCGCGCCGTTGAACGTGCTATCGAGATCGCTGCCATTGAAGGTCTGCTCTTCGATATAGAGCACGGTGTCAGCGCCCTGCTGCTGCAGGAAGATTTCCAGCACACCCAAACCGCCAACGCCATCGCGACCCACGACTTCGTCGTTGAGCTCGACGAACTTGAAGCCCTGACCGAAGTAGATCAAATCGTCGCCATCCGCGCCGAAGCCGGCGATGGTGATGACGTCGTTTGCATCAAGGTTGTTGGCGAGGAACAGATCGTTGCCCGCGGTTGCCGCTTCGGCAGCCGAGTCGACCACTTCGAGGTCAAGGTTGAGGCCGGTAGGACCAAAGGTCGCCTGCGCATCGGCAATGGCCGCATCGATGGCCTCGAGCTGATCAGCAAGGTCCTGAGCCTCGGCAAGGTCAGCCCGCAACTCGGCACGCTGGTCGACTTCAAACTGAGCCGCCACAACTTCAGCGCGTGCAGCAACAAGCTGCTCGTAGAGATCGCTGACGCCGTCGCTATCAGTGTCAGCGTCCAGTGCAACCGCTTCTGCCTGGGTGGATGCAACCAGAGCTTCTGCGTTAGCTTCAGCCTTGGCCGCTGCCTGAGCAGCCGAAACAGCCGACAGCAGCGCCGTCACGCCAGGATTGGTCGCTTCGGTCACGCCAGCAGCCAGCTCAAGCGTGCCATTGGTGCTGATGATGAGATCGGTCGCATCGTAAGTTGCCGTACCGTCGGTGGCGACCACCAGAGCGCCAGTGTTCAGCGCACCGAAGCGACCTTCTTCACCAGTCTGGGTGGTGGCCGCTAGAGCAGCAGCGGCAGCAGCTTCGGCTTCAGCTGCAACAGCGGCTTCATAGGCTACGATTGCTTCGGCCAAGCCGTCCACAGCAGCAATGTCAGCCTCAACAGCGGACTGAGCTGCTTTAGCACCCGCCAATTCAGCAGCAAGGACGTTGTCCGAACCGTCAGCCAGATCACGCGCGAGAGCACCCTCAGCCGCAGTCACGTTGCTGGCAATGTCTGCACGCGCGGTGGCGGTAGCCGGATTGTTATCCAGATCCAGCGAGGCCAGGAAGTCAGCTTCCGCCTGCTGAGCCGCAGCCAGGGTGTTGATTGCAACCGTGATGTCGAAGTTCTCGCCAGCGCCGATGGAGGCGATGAAAGCGTTAACCTGGAGCTCGGTGGGGATGGTTGCGTCATCTGCAGTCACGGTCGACAGGAAGGCACGACCCTGCGCAGCTGCGTCGGAGCCGGCATAAGCGGCGACTTCAGCAGGCGTGTCGAGCGCGTCGGTGAACAGCTGGGCAGCGACCACCTTGTTGTCGACAACGTCCTGGTCGACGCCGGTTGCGCCGTCGATGATGCGGATAGCGATGTCCTGGAGATTGGCAGCGCCCGAGCGCAGCAGCTCAACATAGAACAGCAGGCCTGCGGGATCAGCAGCGCGACCAAACAGATCGATGAAGATCTGGTTGACCATTTCAGCATCGCCCATGCCTTCAAAGCGCGAGACATACTCTGGCGAGTTCGACAGCGCCCCAACTGCGCTGAGGTCGGCACCGTTCCCGGTAGCCGCTACATAGTAGTCAAAGCCTGCGCGATCGGCCGGACGGCCAAAGAGGGCGATATAGACTTCCTGAATGGTAGCCATGTGTTTCCAGATTCCTTTTCTGTGACCAAACTGGCCAAAGAGGCAAATACGACGATGGAATAGGCACGACCAAAGGAGATCTCCTCAAGTCTCCCCATCCCGTCGACGCCGGAAGCTATGTCGCTCACCGGGAGTCCGTCAAGGATAAAAGTTGCGCAATTACTGTATGGTCTAATCTTGTATAACCTCGTGAATTGCCCATGCAGCTTGTACATTCATCATCTTTTGTTAACTGGCCCCCAATCAACAAATATCGGCCCAGGGCACGAGAGCACGGCGTTGCGTCGCGGCGCGGCTGCGAGGCGAAAAGCAATCCACCACAGGGACAGAACGTCGACCACGTGTTGCGGCTGCGTCAGCCAGCGGGCAAAGGTTGCGCGGCTTGCAAGGAGGCGGGCCCCAGTCAACGCGATTTGTCCCGCGCACTGGATCTGGATCACCACACCTTGAGTTCCCAGATCAAAGCGGGCCGGGCTCTGCCGCTAACTGCTGCCCATCTCGCCGCGGCGGCCACTTAGCCATCCGCTCCCCCGGCGATGTCGACAAAGAAAGCCCCACCCTCCAAAGAGGGCGGGGCTGGGGTTCGGTAGTCTCGGCGTTACGCTGGCGATCAGGCGAAAACGAAGTTGGAGCTGTCGATGTCTTCCACCGAGAAGCCGACAACCTGAACCAGCCCATCGCCATTGGCGAGGTCGCCGCCCGCGGTGCTGACGAGGATATAGGCGTCGCCATCATAGTCGAACACCGAGACCTGACCACCAGTGGTGTAGCTGCCGGCCACATCGATGGCGTCTTCAAGCGTCGCTTCGTCGGCAATGTCGGCCAGCTCGGTGTTGGTGAGGATGTCCCTGGTGAAGGCCGCCAGGTCAATAACGTCATCGGCATCCTCGAAGTCGGAGATGACGATAAGGCTGTCTTCGAAATTGGCTTCGTCGGTGACGTTTCCAAGGGCTGTGAAGGCAAAGGTGTCGTTGCCACCGCCGCCTTCCAAGGTCACGACAGCTTCTTCGGTCCCGGCGGCTGCATCGATGGTGAAGGTGTCATTGCCATCATTGGCGGCAAAGGACACCTCGCTAGCGGTCAAGCCCGTGGTGGCCAGAGTGACGGTGTCGTCGCCGCTGCCGGCCTCGAATTCCTCGATGGCGACCAGAGGCGTCAAGTCGAGAGTGAGATCGCCCGTGGAGCCCGAGGCGTCGAAATTGGTGAGGCCGACAAGGGTCGTAACGTCAACTGTGGTTTCGCTGCTCAGCGAGAGGGTGAGGTCGGTTTCGGTCCCTGTGCCAGTCAGTGTGAGGGTTTCCCCATCCTCAGTTTCCCCAACGACGGTAATCGAAGTGAGATCGCCGGGTGTGGTTTCGGCGAAGGTCACGGCGGCGGCTCCTGTAACATCATCAAGCGCTACGGTTGCAGCCGAAACCCCATCCGCCACGGTCACCAGGGCTGCCAAGGCGGCGATGCTGCGGAAACCTGCTGTCACCCCTTCTCCCACTTCTACCGGTCCGGCCACGCCGATCTGCCAAACCTGCTGCGCCCCTTCAAAGGACTCCGTGGACAGATTGGTGACTGCCGCAGTGGTGGCGATGTTGATGATCTCGACCCCATTGATGGTGGCGAGCGGGTCGATGTCAGCGCCGCCAGCGCCGACGATGTTCATGGTGTCGGTGCCAGCACCGCCCTGGATGTCATCAAGCGGGGTGATGGTGGTATCGGCGCCGCCGACATTGGCCTGGAAGGTGTCGTTGTCGTCGGTGCCGGTGAACTCATCGATGCCGGTGGTGAGGGTGAAGGTGTCGCCGGGAACGCCGGCATTGTAGTTGTCGACGATGGTCTGGAGCGCTGCGTCCACCTCTTCCTGGGTCGGGATGGTGGTGGGATCGTCGGTGACGGCATCAAGGAAGTTGCGACCGGCTTCGGCAGCCTGGTCGCCCTGGTAGGCCAGGATTTCCTCGGAGGTGTCGATCGAGTCGGTAAAGAGCTGGGCGGCTGCCACCTTGTTGTCGATCACGTCCTGATCGGTGCCCGTGGCACCATCGAGGATGCGGATGGCGATGTCCTGGGGGCTGGCGCCACCGTTCTGGAGCAAATCGACATAGAACAGCAGGCCTGCCGGATCAGCTGGGCGGCCAAACAGGTCCTGGTAGATTTGATTGACACGGTCAATGTCGCTCATGCCTTCGAAGCGACTGGTATATTCCTCGGAGGCGGACAGATCACCGACCGCATCGAGGTTTGCACCGTCGTCAGTGGCTTCAACATAATACTGGTAGCCAACTGGATCGGCCGGACGGCCGAAGAGGGCAATATAGACTTCCTGAATGGTAGCCATGTGTTCAGTTTCCTTTTCCGTGACCAAATCGGCCAAACAGGCATTTACGAAGATGGAACTAGGCGGCGGACCCATAAGGAACTCGCCCCAAGCTTCCTCCTCCCGCCGGCCGGAAACCTACGTCTGAGCCCGTAATTCGGTACAGTAGCGAAAACGATGTACACCCCTAACCCGCAATAGAATTGGCCATTGGGGGGTACAGTATTTATCTTGGGATCGGATGATCAGCGTGACGGAAACGATGGTGATTTCCTGAGCACATGAGTGCCGCCACGTCCATCGGCGCACCCCGAGGTGAAAACAAGATGTATGGAAATCCTCAGCATGGCCTGCACCCCGACGAGGTTCTTCGCCTGCGCCAGGAGGCGGGCAGATGGCTGCGCGAGCTGCGTGAGGCTGCGGGCCTAAGCCAGCGCGATTTGTCCCGCGCGCTGGATCTCGACTACTACACCTTCATTTCCCAGATCGAGTCCGGTCGCGGTCGGGTGCCGCCCAATCAATACGGCGCCATGGCCAAGGCGCTGAACGTCGAGCCACATGACTTCGCCAAATCGATGCTGCGCTTCTACGATCCCATCACCCACGACATGCTGTTTGGCGGCGAACCCAAGCAATTCGCCCTCACCGTCGTGCGCAAAGGTGATCCAAAAGTCAGCCAGCTGGCCAAGCGCGTTGCGAAGCTCGAACGCTTGGTCACGATCAAGCCAGATAAAGAACCTTCCGCGTAAAGCCGTCTTTTTAGGCCACCGGTTTGCCCACGGCACGCGCTTGCGCCTGCCTCGCCGCGGGAATCTGCGCGGCATGTCGCGGCGCCCAATGCAGGGCTCGGGTTGCATCGGCTGGAGCGGACAGTGTATCTCCCACGGTCAAACGGCCTGCAACACTGGAGCCAGGATGAACGAGCGGTTTTCGATCGATGCCGTGTTGGATAAGGTGCGGGCACTCAGAACACCTGAGGCTCCACCGCAGCGCCAAATCCCGGAATGGAGCGCTGAGCAGCGCGTTCGCAGTGCCGCCGAAGTGCCCCTGATCCCACTGCCCCCCGAGGATAAGCTCGATCCCAACCGCGGCACCTATACGGTGGGCGACTTTCTCGCCCTCAGCGACGAGGCAATGATCAACGAGGCTTATCGCGTGGTGCTGGGGCGCGAGGGCGACGCCCTTGGGCGCTCCCACTACCTCAAGAACCTGCAGGAAGGCCGCGCCACTCCAGCCTCGATCCTGATGGCCATGCGTTTTTCGGCCGAGGGCCGCGCCCGGGGCGTGCGCATCAAGCGCTTGCTGCCTGCCTATGGGCTCTACCGCCTGGCGACCCTCCCCGTGCTCGGGCGCCTGTTCTCGCCGCTTGTGGCGCTGATCAACCTGCCGGGAACCCTGCTGCGCATTCACCGGCGGCTGGCTGCGGGTGAGTTGCGGCAAAAACAAACCATTGAAGCGACCAATAAGGCGCTGCTTGCCATCCGGCGGGCCCTGATCGAAGCGGGGGTGGAACTGCAATCGCTTTCGCGCCTGGGCGAAAGCCACTCCACCCAGATCGAGGTGATTGGGGAGCAAACCCTGGGTGAAATGCGCGCCATGCGCGAACAATCCCTAGCCCAAACCGGGCACGTGGCGGAGCTGGTTGCCACAGCCCGCCAATCGGTGGCGCAAACAAGCCCTGCAGTGATTGAACCCGCAATCGCGGACATCGAAGCCCACGGCCTCGATGACCTCTACCTGGCTTTTGAGAACCGCTTTCGCGGCACCCGTGCCGAAATCGCCGCAAAGATCGCCCGGTATCTTCCCTTGTTCCAGCGCAACCCGGCAGTGGCTGCAGGCGGTGTGGTGCTCGATATCGGCTGTGGGCGTGGCGAATGGATCAAGATGCTGGCCGACAACAACATCGCCTCACGCGGCGTAGACATGAACGGCGCCATGGCCGCCGCCTGCCGCGAGCAGGGGCTTGATGCAGTGGCGGGCGACGCCATCGCCTATATGCGCTCCCTGCCCCCGAACACGCTGGGCGCGGTGACTGGCTTTCACATCGTGGAGCATCTGGCCTTTGAGGACCTGATCGCTATGCTCGATGCCGCACGCCAGGCGCTCATGCCAGGCGGCGTGATCCTGTTTGAAACGCCCAATCCCGAAAATCTGGTGGTGGGCGGCTGCACCTTCAACAACGATCCCACGCACAACAAGCCGCTTCCTCCCGAAGTGCTTCGTTTTCTGGCGGAGGCGCGCGGCTTTGAGCAGACCCGGGTAATTCGCGAGCTAAGCGATATCGATCTCGCATCGCCCGAAAGCGGATTCGCGCCTTCCGAGGTCAATGACTGGTTCCGCCTTCCCATGGACTATGCGCTGTTTGCCCATAAGCCCGCCGGGGGCCAGGCCAACTGATGCGGGTAGGAATTGCGACCGTTTACACGCCCGGCATAGCTGGGGGTGCCGAGCTGCATGCCCAAGGCCTAAGCGATGCGCTGCACGCTGCCGGACACCTGGTCCATCATCTTCGCATGCCATTCACCTATTGGCCCGCGGCCGAAATCGGCCGGTCCATGGATGCTTGGGCCAGCATGGATTTCACCCGTTATGGCGGGGGGCAGATCGACAAGATCATCTGCCTCAAATTTCCGACTTATCTGCTGGATCACCCCAACAAGGCGGTATGGCTGTTGCATCAGCACCGCGCCGCTTACGAGCTCTACGGCACCCCCATGGGCTTTGAGGATCGTCCCGAAAATGCCGCCCTGCGTGATCGCATCATCGCTGCCGATACGGCCGCGCTCGGAGCGGTCACGCCCGTCTGGACCAACTCGCAGCGTGTGAGCGAGCGGCTGCACAAGTACAACGGCATTGCATCGGCGCCGCTCTACCATCCGCCCCATGGGGCCGAGCAGTTCCGTTGTGAAGCTGCCCTGCCCTATATCTTTTATCCCTCGCGCCTCGAAACCCTCAAGCGACAGCACTTGTTGATCGAGGCAATCGCCCAATGCAACTCGCCGGTGGGGGCCGTTCTGTCGGGCGAAGGGGGCACCCGCGCCGAACTTGAACGGCTGATCGAGCAGTATGATCTGGGCAATCGTGTCAGGCTGGTTGGCCACATCACGAGGGACCAATTGCTGGACCTTTACGCCAACGCACTCGGCGTCTTTTTCGGGCCGTTCGACGAGGATTACGGCTACATCACCCTTGAAGCCATGCTTTCGGCCAAGCCGGTGATCACCTGCACCGACTCGGGTGGTCCGCTCGAATTTGTTCGCGATGGCCAAACAGGTTTTGTTGTGCCTCCTGATGCTCCCGCCATTGCTGCGGCCATCGCCGCGCTTGCGGGCAACCCTGCACAGGCCCAGGCCATGGGAGCGGCTGGGCGAAACGCCTATGACGCTGCAGGCATATCTTGGACCAAAGTGGTCGAAACCCTTACCGGCGACCAAAAACCATGAAGATTGCCATCCTCACCCCCCATCCCGTGCCGCTCGCCCTGGGCGGCTTGGAAAACCTCAAATGGGGGCTGCAAAGTGCCATTGAGCGGCTGACCGAGCATAGCTGCGACGTTGTCGGCCTGATCTCGCCAGAAGGAAACCTGTGGGACCTGATCCGCTCCTACCAAGAAGCGAGCCGGCTGGACCTTTCCGCCTATGACTGCGTGATTTCAGGCAAATATCCGATGTGGATGGTCGATCACCCCAATCACATCGTTTACATGCTGCACAAGCTGCGCGGCCTTTATGACACCTATCCCGGCGACAGCGGATCGGGCGAACTGCGCCAAGTCCCCGAACTGGTCGATCTCCGGACCTGGATGGGCGAGATGACGGCAGCCGGCCGCATCCACGGGCGCACCGAAAACGCGGTCCTGTTCGAACGTCTGGAGCGATTGCGGAACGCCCAGCTGCCCCAGAATCTTTTCCGCTTTCCAGGGGCTCTTGCCCGCGAAATCGTGCACTTCCTTGATGCAGGTGCAATCAGCTCGCGGCAAATCCGCCGCTTTGCCGTCCAAAGCATGACGGTCAAGCGCCGCGCCGACTATCTGCCGTCCGAAGTCGACGCCAGCGTGCTTTATCCGCCGGCCCATCGCGACGATTACCATTGTGCAGGCGACGATTACCTCTTCACCTCCAGCCGCCTCGACAGTCCCAAGCGGCTCGACCTCCTGATAGCGGCCATGCAGCAGGTCAAGGCCGATATTCCCCTGCTGATTGCGGGCACCGGCCCCGACGAAGCACGCCTCAAAGCCCTTGCAGCCGCCGATCCGCGCATCAAGTTCCTGGGCTTTGTCGCCGACGAGCAGATACCAGACCTCTACGCCAATGCGCTTGCTGTGCCCTTCGTGCCTTATGACGAGGATTATGGCCTCGTTACCATCGAGGCGATGCGCAGCTCCAAGCCGGTGCTGACCTTCGCAGACTCCGGCGGACCCACCGAGTTCGTGGTGGATGGCGAGAATGGCTATGTCGTCCCGCCCTCCCCTGCGGCATTGGCCCAGCGCATTGATCATCTCGCTTCCCATCGCACCGAAGCCCGCCAGATGGGCGCTCGCGCGTTGGAGCGGGTCAGCAGCATCACCTGGGAAACTCTGGTGACTGGACTGCTGGAAGAGGCGCCTCGCCTGCCCCGGTCCAATGGGCGGCGCAAGCTAACCGTTGCCACCACTTTCCCGATTTACCCCGCGGTCGGGGGCGGCCAGTCCCGTGTGTTCAATCTCTACCGGCAGCTGGCCCAGAGTTTCGATGTTGAAGTCGTAACCTTGACCAGCGGCGGGCCGGAGATCAGCGAGCGCCATATCGCGCCCGGTCTCAAGGAAACCCGCATCGCCAAGTCGATCCAGCATGAGCAACTCGAAAGCCTTTATTCACGGGCTTTGGACGGTCATTCTGCCACCGATATCGCGGCAATCGAGATGATCGGGCTGACCCCGGCCTTTGGGGAGGCCCTCGAGCGTTCCGCGCTCGAAAGCGAGGCGGTCATTGCCAGCCATCCCTATCTGGTCGATGCCATTCGCCGCGCCGCGCCCGGCAAACCCCTTTGGTACGAAGCCCACAATGTGGAGCTTACGCTCAAGCAAAGCATGCTTGAGGGCGTTCCTGAGCGGGACAAGGCGCTAGCCGCGGTTCGCCGCGCGGAATTGCGTTGCTGGCAAGAAGCGCAGCTGGTTTTTGCTTGCGCCGACCGGGATCTCAAGGAGTTCGAACACCTTTACGGCCCCACGCGGGCCCGCCTGCTGGAAGTGCCCAATGGCGTGGAGCCCGCCGATTTCAACTTCGTCCCCCTGGTGGAGCGCCGGCGATTGCAGCAATCGGCAGGTGTCGGACACAGGAAAACGGCTCTCTTCATGGGCAGCTGGCACGGTCCCAATGTGGAGGCAGTCGAGCTGATCCTGCGCGAGGCGGCGGATGCTCCCGAGTTCCGGTTCCTGGTTGCGGGCAGTTGTTGCCTGCCCTTCGCCAAGCGCACGCTCCCAGCAAATGTCGAGATGCTTGGTGTTGTGAGCAACGAGACCCGCAGCGACCTGCTTGCGGTTGCCGATGTGGCGCTCAATCCCATGCTGAGCGGGTCAGGCACCAATCTCAAGATGCTGGACTATTTCGCCTCGGGCGTGCCAGTCGTGTCGACGCGCTTCGGCGCCCGTGGACTCGAAATCATCGAGAACAAACACTACCTTGCTGCGGAGCCGGGCGAGTTTGGTGCCGCCCTGCACGATGTGGCGCAACGCAGCGAGCAATCCCTATCCGAGCAGGTCACGGCCACCCGCCAGATCGTTGAAAACCACTATTCCTGGGCGATCATCGCCCAGCGCTTCCGGGAGGAGCTGGCGCAATTGGGCTTGGCCTAGGAGGGCTTAGCTCTCCACCTCGGCTTCGACCCGCCCCGGCGTTCGCGCCTGCCCCCGCCACACTTCGATCTGCGAGGGAATGAACATCTTGCCATCGAACGGATCACCCTGGTTCACCACCGCAAAGATGAGGGCGAGGTCGCGCCACTCAAAGCTCTCGGCGAGATGGCTTTCATCGGCCGAGAGCGACAAGGCAATCGAATAGGTACCCGGACCCAGATTCAGCGGGAATCGAATGGAGAACACCGCGCCCTCTCCCGGGGCCAAATCGGTGAGCACTTGGTCCGAAAAAAACGTGTTGGTGCCATAAATGGTTTGCCCCACCCGATCCTTGATCGCATAGCCAAGCACCAGCTTGGGAATTGCGACCCTGGCTTCCACTTCGACGCGAAGCTCCACCGGGGTAGCGACCGGCACCGTGTCGAGCGCCTTGCCGGCAAGATCAAACAGGCCGACATCCCCGATCACGGCCTTGCGCGAACCAGAAATGGTCTGGATGCGCCCCGAAGGATGCTCGAGCGTCTCGATCACCTCGCCCTCTTTCTGTGCAATCAGGGCATTATAATAGTCCAGCACACTTTCCGGATCACCATCCCGGACGATCTTGCCACCCTCGAGAAGGATGGCGCGATCGCAGATGCTTTGCAGCGCGATCTTGTCGTGGGACACCAGGATCAGCGTCGTTCCCAGCTCCCGGAACTCCCGGATGCGCTTGAAACTCTTGTGCTGGAAGTAAGCGTCGCCAACCGACAATGCCTCGTCGATGATCAGGATATCGGGCCGGAATGCAGTCGCCACTGCAAAGGCCAGCCGCACCTGCATGCCGCTGGAGTAAACCCGGATCGGCTGCTCGAAATACGCCCCGAGCTCCGAGAATTCCTCGATGCCGGCGATCACCGCGTCGATATCGGCTTGGTTGTGCCCCATCATGCCCGCGGCCTGATAGGCATTCTGGCGGCCGGTCATTTCGTAGTTGAAGCCCATCCCCAGCTCGAGAATGGCGGCGATGCGGCCATTGATCTCGATGGCGCCCTCACTGGGCCTGGTCGTACCAGTGACCATCTTGAGCAGCGTACTCTTGCCCGCGCCATTGCGCCCAACAATGCCCAGCGCTTGGCCCGGCGGCACCTCGAAGTTCACGTCCTTGAGGACCCAGTTCTCCTCGACCGGCTGGGTTCTTGCACCAAACCAGGTGGCGATGCGGTCGAACTCGTGCCGATAGCGGCGAAATGCCTTGCCCAGCCCTCTGACGCTCAGAACCGAACCGCTCATAGCACGTCCACCATTTCCCCGCTCGAGCGGCGGAACAAGGTCATTGCCAGCGCCATCAGGCCCACGGCAAGCACCGCCAGGCAAGCCAGGCTGAGCAGATTGGGCGCCTGGCCATAAACCAGCACGCGATGATAGCCATCGACCACCCAGAACATGGGGTTGAACATGAGGATGAACCGATAACTCTCGGGAATGATGTCGATGATGTATACGATGGGTGTCATCCAGAACCCGAACTGCAGCAAGATGCCGACGGCCTGCGCCACATCGCGGATGAACACATTGAGGACGCCTAGCGTCAATCCTAGGCCCAGACCCAGCGCCGCGGTTAGCACGGTCAGCACGGGAAACCAGAGCAGCGCCCAGCCCGGATTGTGCCCGAGCAGCGCATAGGCCGCGAGCACCAGCACAAAAAAGATCAAATTGTTAACCAGAGCAGCGCCCAGGGTGATCAGCGGCAGCACGATGCGGGGAAAAGCGATCTTCTTGAGCGCGTTGGCATTGTCGATAAAGATCGTCAGCGAGCGGTTGAGGATCTCGGTGAACAAGAACCAGGCGCTGAAGCCCGCCATCAAATAGATCGAGTAAGCGAAACGATTGTCGATGCCCGGCAAGCGGCTAGACATCAGTGCCGACAGCACGAAGGCGTAGATTGCGACCTGTGACAAGGGCGACAGCACGATCCAGAGCACACCCAGGCCTGAGCGCGCCACTCGGGCACGAAAGTCCAGCCGGATGGCAGACCAGATGAAGTACCGATAGTTCAATGCGGCTTGGAAAAGTCCCGCCATGTGCTCGATTCGTCCGGTGGTGTCGACGTCGCGGTCGTCTGTAGCAAACCCAAACCGCCATTGCACGCTTGAGAACCGAACCTTGCCAGTTCGGCCGCCTTCACACCCCGACTAGGAATAAATCCGAGTGCAGGTAAGTCCGACTCCAGCAGATTTTTGCCGCTCCTGCTCGGCACGGTAAACAGTTTCCTGAGGCCGGTGTAGAGCCCCGCCCCACGCAAGAGGAACGGCTTTAACTGCTATTCGCTTAGCTATTCAGCACCGGCAAGTATTCACCTTGCAAACCAAATACTTGAACGCTCCGGCGCGCCAGCAGTCTGCAGCAGTGATTAACTCGAAGGATGTATGAAGCAATAACCGTTGGCTCTCCAGTCGACATGGTTAACGTCAAGTGACCTGCGTACATAAAATACAAGGTAAAACTCGGCGTCGCCCTAAATCTTTCGTCGCTACCCCTTCGGTCAACAGCAACACAACCTTGTTGGCGACCAAGAATGGCGAAGATCGAAAAAGTATTTGCGACCGGCACCTCCTTTGTTGACGACCTGCTTACAGCGAACAAATGGACTGCCAACAGCATCAGCTTTGGCTTCGTCGCCTCCGCTAGCGCCTTGGGCGCCGATTATGGACGCGGCGAGGCGAGCGACGGCTTCAAGACCCTGTCGGCCCAGCAGCAGCAAGCAACCATTGACGCCTTCGCGCTATGGTCGGGCGTTGCTGATATCGATTTGGTGCAGACCAACTCGGCACAAGCCGAAATACGCCTCGGCACTTCAGCCCTGCCGCGGACCGCATGGTCGTACCAGCCCTCGGAAGCCGAGTTCAGCGGGGACATCTGGATCGGCTCGGCGAGCTATAACGCCAATCCAGCGCAGGGCAACTACGGCTTTTTCACCATCATGCACGAGATCGGCCATGCGCTGGGCCTGGGCCATCCCCACGATGCGAGCCTGAACGCCGGAAAGGGCGCGGCAGTGGGCGACGCATCCGAGGGCCTCTGCCCCTGCTGCGCAGGCGCCATTCACGGTCAAACCGCGCAGATCGGCACCGCGACCGCTGCTGCTAGCGCCAATCCTGTCGACGCCATGGCTTATTCGGTCATGAGCTATCGCTCATTCCAGGGCGCTGTCCTGGGCTCGGGCTACCAAAACGAGACCTTTGGCTACGGCCAGTCTCCCATGCTGCGCGACATCGCGGCCATCCAGCATCTCTATGGCGCCAATTACAGCACCAACAACACTGACACGGTTTATCGCTGGAGCGAGACTTCCGGCGAGAAGTTCATCGATGGCCGTGGCCAGGGAGCGCCCGGCGCCGCTAAGGTCTTTGAAACTCTTTGGGATGGCGGCGGCGCCGACACCTACGACCTGTCGAACTTCAAGACCGATGTGAAGCTCGACCTCGCTCCCGGCGGCTGGACGGACTTCGGCACCAGTCAACTCGCGCGGCTCGGCCCCGGCCAATTTGCTCCCGGCAACGTCGCCACTGCATTTTTGCACAATGGGGACCAGCGCGCCCTCATCGAGAACGCTGTAACCGGAGCGGGCAATGACGTTCTGGTCGGCAATATCGGCGACAATATCCTCGTGGGTGGAGCCGGCAACGACAAGCTTTATGGCGCACAAGGAAACGATATCCTGGTCGGGGGTCATCTCGGCAGCGAGTTGAAACTGCTGGGTATCGAACTCGCCGTACCCTCACTCCTGCGCGGAGCCGCGTTGCGGGTGGACGGCGACGACCTTCTGGTGGGCGGTGGCGGCAATGACATCCTCGTGCCGGGCTTGGGCGAGAACGAAGTTGATGGGGGTGCCGGTTCGGACACGATCATCATCGACCTGCCCTTTGAAGCGGTGGTCATCGTTGAGCAAGGCGGCGGCACGCATCTTATCACCTATGCCGGCGGTTCGGTGCTCGCGCGCGGAATTGAGTTCATAGCGCTCAGCGACGGCATTTATTCCACCGGGACGGCGGTCGTAGACTTGGATCCTGCAGCCGAAAGCGTCGCTCTCCTTTATCGCGCTGCACTCGACCGCGACCTGGATGCGAGCGGCCGCGATTACTGGACCGGCGTCATCGAGCAAGGCGGCAGCCTGGTTGACATCGCCGCCTCGCTCATCAACAGCCCGGAATTCGTGACCCGCTTTGGTCATCTTCAAGAACTGGGTGAGACACAGTTCGTCGAAATGCTGTACCAGAACGTTCTCGGCCGCGAGGGCGAGCCTGATGGCCTTGCTTATTGGACCGGCGCAATGGCGAACGGCACCAGCTACTCGCAGGTGCTTCTAGCTTTCGCACAAAGCCAGGAAAACGTTGCCGCATTCACCGATGAGTTGATCACTGATGTTGGCATCACAGCGGTAAGCGAAGCTCAGTGGGCGATGTTTGCCGCCTAAACCTGCAGTGCTTCGCTTCTTCACACCAGCACGTGAACAACTCTGGCGAACGCTACACAGCCGCACTCACGCTCTGCAGCGTTGCAGGGGCGACGCGCCGGGGACGAACGGCCGCGTAGCGTCTGCCCAAAAGCACCATTGGCGTTGACTTGAGCAAGACGCCATACTTGTCCTTTCCCCTAGTGGGTGGCTGATGCGAGATGGTTTGGAGATCCGCGATGACGCGAATAGGATACAGCCGTGCGGTTGCCGCCGTTTACGAGGCGCCTGCCGGATCGGCCCTGCCCCATTTGGCGGTGGTGCTGCTGGATGGGCAGGTGATCACCGCCCAGCCACAGGACGACATCGAGCAGGCGAGCCGCTTCGCCGCTGAAGCCCTGCGGGTATTACGCGCGCTTGAGCTGAGCGACCCCGATTTCGTGATCGAGGAAGACCTTTAAGGTCAGCAGATTACGCGGGCGCGCGCTCCCACAATCCTGACCTATGTCGCCGTCATAGCGGCGGAACGCACCTGGGGTCATCTGGTTAGCGGCACAAAAAAATCCCGGTGCCGAGGCACCGGGCAGTTGGCCGCCCATTCAGGAGGCGGGCCTAGTATATGGGTATCGCCGGGCCCGGGGCCAAAAGGTCGCAGTTGGGCGCCCTTTCCCCGCTGCTGCGCTGACTCAAACGTACCAGATTCCATCCTCCACCGCCGCGGCAGTCTTGGCAACATTCTCCTGGCTTTCCGAGAAATCAACCAGCACCCGATCGCGGCCATAGGCATCCCCGAGCCGGCCCATCCAATACATATAGCCGTTCATGTCGGGGGTACGGTCGAGCACATTGTTGTAGAGCAGGTTCAGAAACTGCCCGTTCGACAGCTCGGCCGGAGCGCCGTAGGTTTTCTGGAACTCCTCGGAATGCTGGAACTGGTCCGCCACCCAGACCAAATCGCCACGTCCAGCATCCAACTGCCTGATCCAGAAACCCAACCCCTCGACATCGGGTTCGCGGTCAAACGCCGCCTGATACAGCCGGTATGCCTGCCCCGCCGTTCCGCCAAGATCAAAAGCCAGCGTACCGTCGTCAAAACCCAGCCTTTCCACCCCGGTCAGGCTGTCGGAGCCATCGGGAGAGCTGGCGCTAAGATCGACCACGTCAACCCCGTTGGCGCCGAATGTGGTGACGCCATACTGCTCATGCGCGCCGCCGAACAAGGCGAAGTCGAGCCCGGCCCCGCCATCGATCCGATCATTGCCGCCGCCGCCGGTGAACCGGTCATTGCCCCCGAGCCCGAACATGGTGTCGCCGCCACTGGTGCCCAGATAGACATCGTCCCCGTTGGTGCCGCCAAAATTTCCAGGTGCAGGTGGGGTTGGTGTGGGGGGTGGAGTCGGATTGCCACTACTCTTGCTGCCATACAGCGCCTCGGCGCCCGCAATGTCCCCCGGGGTTAGCTCGACCCGGGTGCCGATCGAGGGATACATGATGGTATTGGTATCGTCGGTATGATCCAGCCCTAGCGCATGGCCAATCTCGTGCAGAGCGACCGCAAAAAAATTGGTGACGCCGGCCACGAAAGATTTTGTCGTGCCCCAGCCTTCGGCCGTGTCGAACCGGATTCCCGCCTCTGCCAGTTCGTTGAACTGGCCGCCGGGGTAAAAGCTATATCCCGCCTCCGCCAGGGTATTGGACCTGCCGTCAATGCTGTCCCAGCCTAGCTGGATTTGGGTGGAGGCGCTCGCCGCCACTTCCACGAAGTCGATATTGGCAACGTTTTCCCAAGCCTGGAAGGCGTCCCGGATCAGGTTCTGATAAATCGGCTGACTGATCGGCGCGTCAAAACTGTAGAAATTGCCCGCCACCGCGCCAAAACTCCAGGTGACCTGCCCTCCGGGCGCTCCCAGTGTTGTGCCGTTCCACTTCGCTCCGGTGAACTCATATGCCGCCATGTCGACCCCTTGTTCGTGCACACTGTTCTGGGGCCACATATCCGCATAATTTCGTTACGAAGAGGGCAACACGAAGCATCGGAGTTGCTTGGGCGAGACTTTCCGGAACAAGATCGATCACCCGGCCATCCGCGGCATTTGCAGCACTGCCGCGCCTTCTGCCCTAGCCGTTGCTGCTGAGCCGTGTTGTCAGCTCTGCGGTCGTCCCCTGCGTAACCTCCGCTCGGCCCTCAAGGGGAATAACGGGGGCGGCAATCCGCCCAAACAGCTCTGTGCGCGCCGCGGCCTCGTCGCCGCGCTTGATGGCGGCTTGCAGCGCTTCGAGGGCGTCGGGCACTTCATGGGCGCCGTTGCGCAGCGTGGCGCGCAGGATCTTGGGGTGGCGCGTCGGGTGGGCGCTGCTGGCGTCGTAGAACAGTTCTTCGAACATCTTTTCGCCCGGCCGGCTGCCGACAGTGACGATCTCGATGCTGCCCCCCGGATTGTCGCCGTCGCGCACCGTTTGACCGGCGAGCTGGATCATGTTGCGCGCCAGGTCCGAGATTTTGACCGGCGCCCCCATTTCGAGCAAGAACACGTCGCCGCCGTCGGAAAGCGCCCCGGCCTGCACGATCAGCTCGGCCGCCTCGTGGATGGACATGAAATAGCGCGTCATCGCCGGATCGGTCAGCGTCACCGGCCCGCCCTTGGCGATCTGCTCGCGAAACAGCGGCACTACCGAGCCGTTGGAGCCCAGCACATTGCCAAAGCGCACCGCACAAAAGCGCTGCCCGGTGCCGGCAGCTTCCGCCAGCCCCGCATAATGGCGCATGATCAGCTCGGCCCAGCGCTTGGTGGCGCCCATCACATTGGTGGGCCGCACCGCTTTGTCGGAAGAAATCAGCACGAACTGCTCCACCCCTGCCTCAAAGGCAGCGCGGGTGATGCAAAGCGAGCCAAAAACATTGTTGCGCATGCCCTCGAGCGCATTGGCTTCCACCAGCGGCACATGCTTGTGCGCGGCAGCGTGAAACAGCACATCGATCCGGGCGCAGTTCAGCGCGCGGCGCACCGCGGCTTCGTCAGTGACCGAAGCCAGCACCGGCACGATCTCGGCATCGGTCTGCTCGATCAGTTCACGGTGAATGTTGTAAAGCGCAAATTCGTTCTGCTCCAGCAGCACCAGCCTTTGCGGTGACCAGCGCGCCACCAGCCGGCACAATTCCGAGCCGATCGAGCCGCCCGCCCCGGTGACAAGAATGGAGCGCCCACGGATCATCTCCCCCAAAAGCTCTGCATCGGCCGGCACCGAGGAGCGCCCCAGCAGCTCATCGATGTCGATCTCGCGGATCTGGTTGACCAGATATTTGCCCGCCAGCAGATCGGCGATATGGGGCAGCGTGCGGATCTTGATGGGGTGGCGCGTCAGATCGGCCACGATGCGCTGCCGCTCGGCCGAAGTCACTGAAGGCATGGACAGGATCACTTCCTGAATGCCGAAATTGGCGATCAGCTGGGGCAGATAGTCCGGCGAATAAACCCGCAGCCCCGCTACATCGCGCCCCTGCAGCGCGCGGCTATCGTCCAGAAATCCGGCGATCAGGCGCCGCCCTTGCGAGCGCAATGCCATGGCCAGCTGCGAGCCGGCTTCCCCGGCGCCATAGATCAGGATTTGCCCCGATTTCAGCTGGTCGTCGCGCGGCGCCCAGATGAACTGCTTGGCGGCAAAGCGGCTGCCCGCGATGAACAGCAGCCCGATCATCCAGTAAAAAAACGGCACCGAGCGCGGCACAATGCCATTGCCGGCCATTTCGGTTACGAACACCACCGCCACCCAAGCCATCGCGGCGAGGGTCATGGCCTGCAGCATGGTCCAGATTGCCCGCTCGGGCAGGTAGCGGATCACGGCGCGATAAAGGCCGTGCCGGATGAAGATGGGAATGGCCACCAGTGGCGCAGCCGCAATCAGCAGCCATTGGGCGGGCGTGGGCACAAAGGGGGCGCTGTAGCGCAGCGAATAGCTCACCCAAACCGCGCCGGCCAGCACCACGGCGTCAAAGCCGATCAGCAGGACCCGCTTTGCCGGACGAGGCATGGCACCTAGGGCCGTTCTGAACCGTTCCAAAAGCGCCAAGATCAACTCAAATTCCCATGCATACGCCAAGCCGCCGACGCATCACCTGGCCATTAGTTACCCCGACGGGGCGTCCAGGAGAAGTGTATGCGGCACACACCTGGGCTTAAATAGGACGCAGCCCCCGCTCAATGCTGCGATGGGAGCGCTGAACCTGCGTCAAAGGAGCTAGTCAGGGCGGGGCACTGCCGCCCTGCCGCTAGGGCGTATTGAGCACGTCCTTGATGAAGCGGTAGTGGCCGGCAGTCAGGCCCCCATCCACGGGGATGGTGACGCCGGTAATGCCCGACGCGGCGTCCGAAGCCAAGAACAGCACGGCATTGGCCACTTCCTCGGGCACCACCATGCGCCCCATCGGGTAATGCGGCAGCACCTTGTCGAGCAGATGCGGGTTCGCCTCCAGTCGATGGTCCCAGGCAGCCGTTCGCACGGAGCCGGGCGCCACCACATTGGCGCGCACACCGCGCGCACCCAGTTCCACTGCGATCGCCTTGCCATAGGCGATTAGCCCGGCCTTGGCCGCGGCATAGGCCGGATTGCCGAAATGCTGCAGCCCGTTGACCGAGGAAATCAACACCACATTGCCCGCGCCCCGCTCGGCCATGCCAGCAGCGATGGGGTCAACCAGTGCATAAGCGCCATTGAGGTTGATGGCCATTTCGCTGGCCCAAACCGCATCATCGAGCTGGCCGAAATGCTCGGCGCGGGTGTAGCCGGCATTGGCGATCACCGCATCGGGCACGCCATTGGTCGCCAGGTGCGCCTGGACGGCCTGGCGCGTGCCCGCGGAATCGGTCTGGTCAAAGAGGATGCGAGCGGCGAGCGGCAGGCCTTCCAGCATTTCCAGATCGCGATCGGCGCCGACCACCTGCGCGCCCGCTGCAGCGAATTTTTCCACCAGTACCCGGCCAATGCCGCCGCCAGCGCCCGAAATCAGCACCGTCTTGCCCTCAAGCCCCAAGAAAGCCTGCGTCATCCCTGCCATCTCCATCTGGTCTGCGCAAAACCGGCGGCCATAGGTGCCGGTGCAATCAACGTTCTGCACGCGCGGTGATATACGGCCGATCAGGGAGCGTGAAAGCGTCTTTTGCACCCGCCGCGAGAAATTCGCTCCGCAAGAGCTCAGGCTGCGGCGGCGGCTTTCGCCAAGAACTCAGGCGGGAGCAGGTGATGCCCGGCGCCGCAGCTTGGCTGTTTGCACCAGTGTCCAGGCCAGCAGCAATTGCATGGCCAAGCCCGCCAGCAACATGGCCCCATCCAGCAGCGGATCGGGCGAAACCCCGGTCTTGATCGTTTGCAGCGCCATGCTGATCAATGTGCCGGTGGCAAAAACCGCAAGACCCTGCTGGCCCATCCAGCGCAAGGGCGCGGCATAGGGCGACCCCGCGATCTGTCGGGTACAGGGCAGGCAGGCAAAGACATAAAACAGCGCCAGGGCATGCAGCAGCCGCGGCAGCGCCAGATAGGTCTTGTCGAACCAGGTGATGTAGAACGGCAGCCCGGCCCGGCTCAGCGCCCCTAACACCCCGCGCCCCGCTTCCGCCAGCGCCGGAATGCGCGCCCACAGCAGCACGAACAGCACAAAGCCGAGCGCCACCCGGAACAAGGTCTTGTTGGCCGGTACAAAGCTTTCCCCCGCTTTCATCGCCGCGCCCGAAAGCAAGCCGACGATAAAAAGGATCTGCCAGGACAGCGGCCCCAGGAACCAGCCGCCTGGGGCGGGATAGCTGGGGAAATTGAGCCGGAACTGCCCCGCCACTATCCAGACCAGCACCGAGCCCGCCAGCACCCAGAGCGGCTTGCGCAGCCCGGCCCAAAGCAGCGCCGGCGTCGCCAGGAGCAGCACGAAGTAAAGCGGCAGGATATTGAGATAGCCCAACTGGTGGCTCAGCAGCGGAATGCCGACCATCACCCCGAGCGGCTGCTTGAACAGCGCCGCCACATTGTTGGTGAGCAACATATTGGGCAGGCCGAACCACAAGGCGCCCGCGGCAAAGATCGCCAGAGTCACCACCGTCATGGTCAGGTGCACGAGATAAAGCTGGCGCGCCCGCGCCCAAACCTTGGCCAGCCCCGCCCAGAACGAGCCGGTGCGGAAGCTATTGGAATAGGCCAGCCCCGCCGCCAAGCCCGACATGAACACAAAGGCTTCCGCCGCATCCGAAAAACCGAAATTGCGGCTGGTGAAATTCTCGTAGATCGTGCCCGGCACATGGTTGATGAAGATCATCACCAGCGCCAGGCCGCGAAACATGTCGAGCCGCGGATCGCGCCGGCTGGCGGGGGCACTCGCCTCCCGCGCCGGCGCTCCGCTCGCAGTGCCCCTGGTCCTTAAGGTGTGCCCTGCTTGGGTCCGGCTGACCGCCGGCTCAAGCGTGGACATGCTGGCCGATCTTGCTCGCTGTCAGGTCCGTTTCCGGCTTGCCCTGCCATTGCTCCATGATGGCCACATGCTCCTTCATCACAGGGGTGATGCACTGCTCGGTCGGCGTGCGGAACAGCCTTGGCAGTTTCGATTTCGTCGAGGCATGCGAGCTCGCGGCAATCAACACCGGCGCAAGGATCGCGGGCAGCATCGCCGGCGCCAGCCAGAGCGCCGCCCCGGGCGCGAGGGCGAGGGTCAGCCCCAGCGTCACCACGCCCGTCAGCACGATCCACCAGCTTGCGGACCAGGCCTGCCGCAGCGTCAACCCGGTTTGCGCCCGGTGCGTGGCGGGCCAGCCGCCATCGATCCCCAGCAGCACCTGCACCACCGCCCGGCTTTGCAGCAGCAGCATCACGGGCGCCAGGACCGTGGAAAACACGATCTCCCCGAGTACCGACAAGAGGGCCACACCGGTGCCGCCAACACGCCGGTTCTGCCCGTCGAACATTCCGCGGATCAGGATCAGCAGCTTGGGTAGAACCAGCACCAGCGCCACGGCAAGCCCCAGCCCCCAGATGCCACCGGTCGCCTGCGGCAGCGCCGGCAAGACGATGGGCTGGCGCGGAAACACCGCCGCAATAATGCTCGCCGCCAGCAGCAGCAGCCAGAACGGGGAGGCCATATAGGCCATGACCCCCTGCACAAAGGTGAACCGGCTCCACCATTTCAGCCCTGGCGCCGCCAGCAGCCGCCAATGCTGCAGATTGCCCTGGCACCAGCGCCGGTCGCGCTTGGCATATTCGATGAGGTTTTCCGGCCCCTCCTCATAGGAGCCCTCGAGCGCAGGATCGACCATCACAGTCCATCCCCCGCGCGACAGGAGCGCGGCTTCCACATAATCGTGGCTCAAAATATGCCCGCCCAGCGGCGGCTTGCCCGACAGCACCGGCAGCCCGCAATTGGCGGCAAAGGCGCTTACCCGCACAATGGCATTGTGCCCCCAATAGGGCCCTTCGCGCCCCTGCATCAGCGCCGCGCCACGCGCAAAGGCGGGCGACAGATAGCCGGCCGAAAACTGCATGCAACGCCCGAACAGGGTCCTGGCATTGATCACGCGTGGCACAGTCTGCAGCAGCCCCAGGCTCGCGTCCGCATCCATGCGCCGCGCCAGCTCGCCAATGGTTTCCCCTTCCATCAGGCTGTCGGCATCCAGGATCAGCGCATAATCATAGGCGGCGCCGGAGCGGGAGATGAAATCCTCGATATTGCCGGCTTTCTTGCCGACATTGTTCTCGCGCCGCCGATAGAAAATCCGCCCAGCCGCCCCAGGCTCGCGGATCAACTGCTCGAACCACACCGCTTCTTGCGTCGCAGCTTCCAGCGAATTGCTGTCGCTGAGCACGGCGATATGGAAGCGGTCCGCGATGCCCAGCGCCACAAGGCTGCGGTTCATCGCGGCAATGCGCGCGAACACCGCCACGGGGTCCTCGTTATAGATCGGCACCAGGATTGCGGTCAGCCCCTTGGGCTTGGCGCGCGCATCAAATGCGGGCCGCCGCGCCGGCGTGAACACGCCCAGCACCGCCGCCGTCGCGCCCCAGACCAGCCAGAACCCGCTCAGCCCCACCAGCGCCACGCGCACCAGATCGAGCACCGAAATGCCGTCCGCTCCCGTATACTGGAGAAAAAGATAGCCGCCCCACAAGCTGGAGCCGGCAGCAACCAGGAGCGCCAGACCCCGCACCAGGACTGGCCTCATCATCGCAGGTAAGCCATGAACCGCATGGTTGGCGCCAGTTCCCCTCAGAGCCACGAGAAGGCAGTTATGGCATTGCGGAGCGCCTGGAACAAGGAGCGGCGCCGCTCCAGCTGCTGCTTGGGCATGGGGAGGGGAGCGTCAGGCAAGGCGCTGGCAAAGAAGAGGTCGCCATCATACTTCATGGGTTGGCCTCCACTGATACAGCCAGGTTTCGGTCAGCTTGCGGCCGGAGCCCACAAGATAGGCCATGATTTCCATCGGGTTCAAAGCGTCCGCCTCGATATCGAGCACCAGCCGCCAGGTGCCATTGGCCGGCACTTTGGACAGCGCGGAATGGCGCACCACGCCGCTCGAGACGGTCGCGAGCACGTCGATACGCGCGTCCTCGGGCATGCCAGCGAGTTCACCGCCTTTGAAGTCGATGACGAATTTGCGCAGATTGGCGGCATTGGCGACACCCGAGACCCCGCCCTGCCCGGCCCGGGTTTCGGCGACATAGGCGATTGGCGCGTCTTCACTCGGATCAAGATCGCCCCAGATCAGCTTGTAGCTGAATTCGCGTTCCGACCCCGCCACAACGGGTTCGGCCGGGATCCAGAACGAAACGATGTTGTCGTCCACCTCGAGTGTCGAAGGAATTTCGATCAACCTGACCGTCCCTTCGCCCCAATTGCCAATTGGCTCGATGCGCACCGAAGGGCGGCGCTCGTAATGGGCGCCGGCATCCTGGTAAGTCTCGAAATCGCGGCCGCGCTGATAAAGACCGAACGCACGTGGATTGTTTTCCCACAGATAGGAATTGCCCAGCGCATCGGTATTGCTGAGCGCGCGCCACAGCACTTCCCCGTTCTCGCGCTCGATCAGCAAGCCATTGCTGTCATGCACTTGCGGCCGGTAATCGTCAAAGCCGGCGCGATTGGCTTCGGCATAAAGGAACATCGAGGTCAGCGGCGCTATACCCAGTTCCTTGACGTCCTCGCGGAAATAAAGCCGCGCCGTCACATCCATGGCCGTGGCCTGGTTGGTGTCGCTGCCCGGGGTGAACACAAAGCGGTAAGCGCCGGCAAGGCTCGGGCCCTCAAGCGCGGCATAAACCACCAGCGGCTCGTCGCCTTGGGGCTTTTGCAGGTAGAATTCAGAAAAGCGCGGAAACTCCTCGGGCCCTTCGACCCAGGAATTGAGCACCACACCGCGTGCGCTCAGCCCATAAACATTGTCCCGCCCCAGCGCGCGGAAATAGCTCGCGCCCAAAAACGAAATCAGCTCGTCCCAGGCTTCGGGGCGGTTGAGCGGATAGTTGAGGCGAAAGCCCGCTATGCCGGGGAATGGCTGGGCGTGGGCGGCGGCATCCACTTCGGTATCGTGGTACTCAAAATCGTCGGCGCTGAATTCCATGGGGTGCGCTACCCCGCCTTCGATCTCGTAGATGCGGATCGGCTCGGCAAACAACCAGCCCAGATGGAAGCCATGCACCTGGTAGCCGTGGTCATCGCCGGCCCACTTGGCGCGCTCGCCACGATATTGGATGCGCCGATAGGCGTCGTAATCCAGCCCGGTAAAGCTTTCCGGCAGGTTGAACACCGGCTTCTGGTAAGGGGCTGCGCCGATATCCTTCATGCGCGCGCTGAACGCGTCGAAATCAAAGGCAAATTCCTGCCGCTCCTCGAGTGCGGCATAAGCCGTGCTCGAAAGCGAAGTCGTCGACAGGAGCGCCAGGCCGGCGCCCATGATGTGCAGAAAATGGCGTCGATTCGGCAGCTCAAGGCGTGAACGCGTCAACTCAGTACCCAATAGGTTTGGCTCTATGCTCTTTCGGCAAATTCCGAATGGCGCATAGCCGTAAAAGTTGACGCATGGATGATATGCAACATCGGCATAACTTGGGCGGACCCGTCACACCCGTTTGCAAGCCCCAATCTGTGGCAAGAAGGACACAGTTTCGTGAGCCAAGCGCTGCCCTGCCCGCTAGAGTGAGGCCAGCGCCGCCAGCAATTCGCGCGCCCGCGCTTCTCCGGTATGACCCGCCAGCACTAGGCTCTGGGCCTTCGCCGCCATGGCTTCGCGCTGCGCTTCACTCAGCGATTCCAGCGCATCGATCACATCGTCGCTCGTGCGGGCGAGCACGATGGCTTCCCCTTCCGGCAACAATTCGGTCAGGCCCGGCCAGATATCGCTGATGATCGGCGTGCGGCACGCCGCCGCCTCGAACAAGCGCACGCTGGGCGACCAACCCGCCGCAATCATGTCGGCGCGCGTCACATTGAGGGTAAAGCGTTGCGCGCTGTAAAATGCGGCATGTTCGGCCGGTGGCAAATGCTCGATCCGCTCCACATTGGCCGGCCAGTCGATCTCGGCCGGGTATTGCGGCCCTGCCACCACAAAGCGCCGCTCCGGCAATTGCCGCGCCGGCTCCATCAGCAGCCGCTCCAGCGTCGGCTGCCGATCCGGGCTATAGGTGCCGAGATAACCCAGGTCCCAGCGGATCGCCGAGCCAGTGGGCCCATAGCGCTTGCTGTCCACCGAGCAATACAGCGCCTCGGCGCGCTTCGCGCCATATTCGGTTTCAAGGCGCGTCAGCACCGGCCCGCCCGAAAACGAGAAATAGATGTCAAACAGCGGGATCTGCCGGCGCGCCAGATATTCCTCGTCGCCCCGGTCGAGCTTGGCCAGGGTCACGGGCGTGTCGATGTCGTAAAAACAGAACCGCGTCAGCCCCAGGCTCGACAGCGCATCGATGGCGGCAACGCCCTCAGGCACATAAGAGCCCACCAGCACCGCATCGGCTGCCTGCAGCGTCGCGCCAAAGCGCGCGAGCAGGTCATCGACGCTGCTGTAATAAGCCAGTTCGCAAAAGTCGGGGTCCGGCAGGTCGCGGTTATTGGCGTACCAGGGCACGTCGCGCTCCAGGAACAGCACGCGCTTGCCCTCTGCGGCAACGCCGCGCAACAGTGCCCGAAAGGTCGTCGCATGCCCATTGCCCCAGGACGAGCTCAGAGACAGCCCGACAACGACCAGATCGAAATGCTCGGTCATTGCGCGGCCTCGCCGACCCGCTCGCTATACTCCCGGAAGATCCGGTCCGCTTCCACCGCCCGGTGGTCATAGGTGTGCTCGCGCAGCACCCGCGCCAGCGCCGCCTGCCCGATCGCCTGCGCCCGCTCGGGCGACAGCGCGGCCATGATCTGCGCCACGTCCTGCCCGTCGCGCGCCACCAGCACTTCGGTTTCGGGCTCGAGGAAGAGCTCGATCCCTTCCCAGAAATCGGTGATGAGGCACGCCCCGGCGCCGGCCGCTTCGAACACCCGCGTTGCCGGCGAGAAGCCATTGGCCGCCATGCTTTCGCGCGAAATATTGAGCACGGCCTTGGGCGTCACATTGAACGCATTGTGCTCGCCCGTCGGCACATGGCCGATATAGTTGATATTGCCGGCCATTGGCTTGTCGTGCCAGCCCGAGCCACCCAGCATGAAGCGCTGGCCGGGCGTGCGCGCCGCCGGCTCCAAAAAGAAGTGTTCCACGCGCGCTTCGCGGTCCGGCAGGCGATTGCCCAGGAATCCCAGATCGGCGGTGAAGCGCGGATTGGGCGGCACCGGATGATGGGTCTGCGGATCGAGCGCATTATAGACGGGGATGCACTCCTTGGCGCCCACCGCCTTATAGGCCGCAACCACCGGATCGCCGCCGCCATAGGTCAGCACCAGATCGATCTGCCCGAGCGCGCGGCGCAGCGGATGCTCGGGCGCGGCGCGCAGCTCGGCCAGCGTCGCCGGCGCATCCACATCCCAGAAAATCTTGAGCGCACCGGGCCGCGAGGCTTTCAGTACCTCGTCGAGCAGCAGATCGTCCTCATAGCCAACGCCGCTCGCCTTGACCACGATATCGGCGTCCACCGCATGGGCGGCCGCTTGTTTCAGCGCCTCGATCGTGCCTTCATAAACGACGACCTTGCACCATTCCGGCGGATCGATGTCGCGGTTCTTCTGGCGGTCATACACATCCGGTTCGTAGAACGTGATGTCGTAGCCGCGCGCCGCCAGCGCCCGCAGCAGGCCGCGATAATAGGTGGCGGCGCCGTTCCAGTAGGCGGACAGCAGGCTCGAGCCATAGAATGCGATTTTCAAGAGGCGGCCTCCCCGGCAGCAAGTTGGTTGGAAACGCGGGCGGTGCCGTGCTGGCCCAGGATGGCCAGCAATTCGTCGACCCGGTGCCGGCAGGTGTGCCGCGCCTGGATGGTCTCGAGACCCGCCGTTGCCAGCGCCGCCGCCCGGTCGCGGTCGGCCAGCACTTCGGCCAGCAGCCGCTGCATGTCCGCGCCATCCCGGGCAAACAGGAAATCCGTGCCCGCCCGGAACAGGCCCTCGGCATCGCTCCAGGGCGCCGAAATCAGCGGAATGCCGCAGGCCAGCGCCTCGAACATGCGAATGGTCGGGATGCCCGGCAGGTTCTGCACATAGGGGCGGCGCGGAATATGAACGGCGACGCGGTGCTGCGCAAAAGCGCGCGGGGCATCGGCATTGGCGATCCAGCCGCCATAATCGAGCCCGGCCGCCTTGAGCGCCGCGAGCGCTGTTTCGGGATAGCGCACGCCGCGCACCGTGCCCGTCAACTTGAGCTGGCGCGCCGGCTCGACGAGGAAACTGGCGATCTCGGCGGTGCGCTCATCGTCGCCCCAATTGCCGATCCAGATCAGGTCGCGCGTCCGCTCTATCTCGGGCATAGGGTGGAACAGCGCATCGTCCGCCGCCTCGTGCCAGGTGAACACCTGCTTGCCCCAGCCCGCCCGCAAATAACGCTCGCGCAGCGTTTCGCCAAAGGCGAGGATCGCGTCGTAATGCTCGAGTTCGAGCCCGGCAATATCGCCCTCGGCGGAAACCGCGCGGTGATGGGTGTCATGGAACAAGAGCGTCCAGGGCGCGCCGTCGCGCCGCAACTCCCCGATCCGCGCCACCAGCGCCGGGTCGGTCCATTCATGCACCACAACCACATCGGCCTCGGCGAGCGCCGCTTCGTGGTCGAACCCGGCGCCATATTGCTCGGAGCGCAGCATCGGGAAATCGCTGGTAAAGCGATCCACCGCCCCTGCCCCCTGCTGCGTGAGCAGGTTCTGCCGGCTCCAGGCGTCTTCGGGCTCGAGCGCCAGCGCCTCATGGCCGCGCCGGACCAGGTCGCGCATCACCCCGCGCAGGAAGTGGGCATTGCCGTGGTTCCAGTCGGAAACCAGCGAGTGGGTATAAAAAACAAAACGCATCAGAATTCCTTAGGCACGGCCCGCAACGGCACCGGCCGACAACAGCTGGCGATAAAGCTCGCCCATGGCGCCCGCTTGCGCGGCAACGCTGAAGCGCTGGGCGCGCTCCTGCCCCTTGGCCGCCAGTTCCGCCCGCAGCGCGGGATCGCCCGCCAACTGGTTGATGCGGTCGGCAAAAGCCTTGGGGTCATGGGGGCCGGCAAACAGCGCCACCCCATCCCAGAGTTCGCGATAGGTCGGGATATCGGCCAGCACCAGCGCCGCGCGCGCCCCCGCCGCTTCCAGCGGCGCCAGCCCGAACGGCTCATACAGCGAGGGCGACGCGACAATGGCGGCTTCCGCCATCAGCGCCTTGACCCCGCCATGGGTTAGCTCGCCGCGATGATCGGCATGCTCGATGGCCAGGAACTGCCCATTGGGCCCGCTATTGGCCCCCGCCATCACCACTGGCCACACCGTGTGCTCAGCCGCCTGGTCCAGCACCCGGCCATTCTTGCCATCATCCCACCAGCGCCCGGCGGCAAACACCAGTTCCGCCTTGTCGATCTCGGACGGCGTCGGATGGGCGCCATTATAGATCACCTGCAGCCCCTTGATGGGGCCATAGCTGCGGCGCAGCATGTCGGCATGGGTTTCGCTGGGCGCCACCACCGCATCGGCATGGTCGAACCCGCCCCGGTTGAGCCGCTGCTGCCAGTGCCAGTCCAGCGGCACCGGCCCATTGCGCACCGCGGCAAACCAGGTGACGACGCAGGAATGGCTCACCACCAGCACCGGCACATCCAGCTTAAGCCCATAGGCTTGCGAGGGCAGGTTGAGATGCACCAGATCCACCTGATGCTCTTCGGCCAACGCAGCGATCAGCCCGGGCACGCCGTCCAGCGCCGCCTCGTTTTGGGCGGTCCAGTCCAGCGGCGCTTCGAGCCACACCAGCGTGCCCAGCCGCTGGGCCTCCTCAACCTGCGCCACTGAAGGCCCCGGCCCAAACCCGGCAAACACAAAGCTGAAGCCCTGCTCGCGCAGTGCCGAAGCCAGGTCCATGGCATAGCGCCACACCCCGCCCACGGCATCCAGCGACATCAGCACCCGCCGCGGCTGCGGCCCGGTGCTGTTGCCATTGGCGGCCCCGATTGCCTCGGCCATTATGCCCGCACCCGCTGCTGGCTGGCCTTGGGCACCGCAATGGCGTGCTGTGGCGCGAGCCAATTGCACAGATCCACGATCCCGTCGCGCCAGCCCATGCGCGCGCTCCAGCCCAGTTCCGCTTCGAGCCGGCCCGTATCGGCGACGAAATACAGCTGATCGCCCGCCCGCCAGTCGCCATAGCCGATCTCGACCTTGCGCCCGACCAGCTGCTCGATTTCGGCCAGCACCATGTTGAGGCTGACCGCATTGCGCGGCCCCCCGCCCAGGTTGAAGGCCCGGCCCGAAACCTTGCCGATACTGCTCAGAACACTGCGATAAGCCGCCACGGCATCGCTGACATGGAGCACATCGCGCACCTGCTTGCCGTCGCCATAAAGCGTGATCGCCTCGCCCTTGAGCGCCCGGATCAGGAAATGGGCGACCCAGCCCTGGTCCTCGGTGCCGAACTGGCGCGGTCCATAAATGCAGCTCATGCGCAGCACGGCCGTGGGCAAGCCAAAGCTCTTGGCATAATCGAGGACATATTGGTCCGCTACGCCCTTGGAGCAGCCATAGGGCGTGCAGAAATCGAGCTTGCGGTCTTCCGACACGCCGCGGGCCCGCATCACCTCGTCGACGGGCAGATAGCGCCCATCGCTTTCGGCCATGGCCATGTCCTCGAGACCGCCATAAACCTTGTTGGTGCTCGAAAACACCACCGGCGCATTGCGCCCGGCCGCACGCACAGCCTCGAGCACATTGATCGTGCCGCGCGCATTGACCTCAAAGTCATCGAGCGGATCGACAAGACTCGTCGTCACCGCGGTTTGCGCGGCGAGGTGAAACACCGCCTTGGCGTCGGCAAATACGGGTTTGATGGCCGTCAGGTCGCGGATATCGGCGCGTGCCAGCTGCACGCGCTCGCCATGGTTCTGCTTGAGCCAGGCCAGGTTCTGCTCGACGCCGGGGCGGCTGAGATTGTCGAGCACCACTACCTGCTCGCCATCGCGCAAAAAGCTGTCGGCGAGATTGGAGCCCACAAAGCCGCTCCCGCCCACCACCACGATGGTGCCGGCAGCAGGGGCCTTGCTCATGGCGCTGGCGCTGAGTGGTTTGCTCGCTGTCACGAAACCAAACCCCGCTCCTCCAGCTGGCGCTTCATTTCGGCGCCCCGGTCGATCGCCTGCGCCTCGCGCACCCAGTCCGCCAGCTCGCCCAGCGAATCTTCGAGCCGATGCTGCGGCTCAAAGCCGAGCAGCTCGCGCGCCTTGGAGATATCGGCAAAGCAGTTGCGGATATCGCCCGAGCGCGCCTTGCCCATGATGTCCGGGGCGATCTGGGGCACGCCCATGGCTTCGGCCAGGAGCGTTGCGACCTGGGTAATCGTATAGGCATTGCCGCTGCCCACATTAATGACATGGCCGGGCGCTTCGGCTCCTTCGAGCGCGAGGCGGAAGGCGCGGGCCACATCGCGCACATGCACAAAGTCGCGGCGCTGCTCGCCATCCTCAAAGATCATGGGCGGCTGCCCATTGGTGAGGCGGGAGGCGAAATTGGCCAAAACGCCGGTATAAGGATTGGACAGCGCCTGGCCGGGGCCAAACACGTTGAACAGGCGCAGTGCCACGGCGTCGACCCCATAGGCCTCGCCAAAGATCAGCACCTGCCGTTCCTGCGAATATTTGGTCAGCGCATAGATCGAGGCCAGGTCCACCGGCTTTTGCTCGTCCGTGGGCGCGGGCGTCAGGGTTTCGCCATTGGGGCCCGTGGGGTTCCAGGCGCCGGTCTTGACGCTGGCGGCGCGGCGGCGAATGCTTTCGAAGCGCTGCCCTTCGGAGCCGACATAAACGCCTTCGCCATAAACGCTCATCGAGGAGGCCACGACGATGCGCTTGATCGGGCGATCGATCATGGCTTCCAGCAGCACCGCGGTGCCGAGATCATTGCCACCGACATAGCGGGCGATTTCATACATGGACTGGCCCACGCCCACTTCGGCGGCCAGGTGGATGACGCTGTCGATGCCCTCGAGCGCCGCGTTCACCGCATCCTTGTCGCGCACATCGGCGCGGATCACCTCGACCCCGGCGGGGGTTGGCGCTGCCGCATCCCCATGCACCTGGTCGATCATCGCGTCCAGAACGCGCACCTGGTAATTATTGGCCAGCAATTCCTGCGCCACATACCGGCCGATAAAGCCGCAACCACCAGTGATAAGAACGTGAGTCATGTGCACCTGACGCTTGAAGATCCGCCGAGATTTCGGCAGAAAAGAACAACCAAAGCCAGTTTCCCCCGATTGCGGCAACCGGGCAACCCTGAGGGGCTGCATGAACCGGAAAATCGCCGCCAAGGAAACCAGCGCAGCAGCAAAGCTGCCTCAGCTTCATGTACTTAGATGATGCTTTCAGGTCAAGCGCACCAGCCCGATCTGCACGGCTCCAGGCAGGTAGATTAACCCAAGTTACTTATAAGCTACTATATAGACTAAACGATGGAACCAAGTGATCCACCGCGCGTTTAAGTTCATTGGTAAGTCAGAAACCTTCCTCCCCGCCCTCGATTCTTTCTCTGTAACGTCCTCTATAACGTTCTGCATGTCACCCGCTCTCGGGACGCCCCCATCTATCCCCTCCCCCCTGAGGGGAGGGCTAGGGTGGGGGTTCGGGCCCCACAACACGCTCGACCGCCACAGCGGAACACTTGGCTCCTCAAGGCCTGCCGCGCTCACCCCCGATCCCATCTGACGCAGCTCCCCCGCAGCAAAACTTGCGGACAACCGCCCCGCCTTGCGCTACCAAGACACCCCTGATTGCGCCCCTTTGGGCGCCCTGAAACTCAACCGAAAGGCAGGTCATGAGCGAGATCGAGGCAGCAGCACCCGAGATGGCGGCCGCAGTGGTTACTGGTCCCGGAGCCATTCGCATTGATCGCCAGTCAGCGCCACAGCCCGGCCCCGGACAGGTCCGCGTGGCGCTCGAAGGCTGCGGCGTTTGTGCGTCCAATCTCACCCCTTGGGCCGGCCCCGAATGGATGCAGTTCCCCACCGAGCCCGGCGGGCTTGGCCATGAAGGCTGGGGGCGCATCGATGCGCTGGGCGACGGCGTGACTGGCCTGGCGGTCGGCGATCGCGTGGCCGCGCTGTCCTATCATAGCTATGCTACCCACGACGTGGCCGAGGCCGATGCCGTGGTCAAGCTCCCCGCCGCTCTCGACAACCAGCCCTTCCCCGGCGAGCCGCTGGGCTGCGCCATGAACATCTTCAAGCGCAGCGACATCCAGCCCGGCCAGACCGTTGCCATTGTTGGTATCGGTTTTCTGGGCGCGCTCCTCACCCAACTCGCGTCCCGCGCCGGCGCCCGGGTCATCGCCATTTCCCGCCGCCCCTATTCCCTCGATATCGCCAAATCCATGGGCGCCGCCGAAGTGATCCCGATGAACGATCACTGGCAGATCATCGAGCAGGTCAAGGCACTGACCGATGGTCAGTTCTGCGATCGCGTCATTGAAGCGGTGGGCAAGCAATGGCCGCTTGATCTCGCGGCCGAGCTGACCCGCGAGCGCGGCAAGCTGATCGTTGCCGGCTATCACCAGGATGGGCCGCGCCAGATCAATATGCAGCTCTGGAACTGGCGCGGGCTCGACGTGATCAACGCCCATGAGCGCGACCCCAAGATCTATATTCAGGGCATTCGCGATGCCGCCGATGCCATCATGGCTGGCAAGCTCGATCCCTCGAGCCTTTACACCCATGATTTTGCGCTCGAAGAGCTCGACACCGCCCTCGACACCACTCGGGATCGTCCCGATGGCTTCCTCAAGGCGCTGATCCGCTTTGGCTGAGCCAATTTCTGTGCCAGCCGGGCACTGCTGACCCGCTGAACGCTAGCCCGCCTTTTTGGCCGGCGCGCGTTTGGCAGGGGCACGCTTGGCGGGCGCCTTGCTCGAGGTAGAAGGCGCCTTGGGTGCCTTCGCCGCCGCCGCCCGCCGGGGAGCAGTCGGCTTGGCTTCAGGGGCCGGCGCCTGCTCGATCGAGCGTTTGAGCGAAGCCATCAAATCGATCACATTGCTGCTGCCCTTGATGGGCTCGGCCGGCTCCGCCTTGGGCTTGCTGCGCTTGGCATGCGTCTTGAGCTTGGCCGTGATCAGCTCCTTGACGCTATCCTCGTAATGATTGTGGAAGGCGGCGATATCGAATTTTTCGGTTTGCCGTTCCATCAGCGCCATCGCCATCTTGACGGCCGCCTCGTCGGCGGGCGCCGCGTCGATGCGGCCAAAGAACTCGCGCTCATCCTTGAGCTCTTCCTTATAGTGCAGCGTATTGAGCACCAGCCCCTCGCCGGAGGCCTGCAGCGCTGCCAGGTGCTCCTTGCCATTCATGGTGATCTGCCCGATCCCCACTTTCTGCCCTTGCTGCAACGCATCGCGGATCACCACATAGGCATCCTCGGCGAGGTCGTCCGCCGGCTGCACATAATAGGCCTTGCTGAAATAGACCGGATCGATTTCGCTCAGTTCAACGAACTGCGACAACTCGAGCGTGCGCTTGGTTTCGAGCTTGACCGCGTCGAGTTCGTCTTCGCTCAGCAGCACATGCTCGCCCTTTTCATATTCAAAACCCTTGATGATGGTTTCGGGCTCGACCGCGCCGATCCCGTCCACCACTTTTTCATAGTGGACCGGCTGCATCGTCGGCTGGTGGATCATTCGGAATCGGGTGCGTGCTTCGGTTTGGGCCGGATAAAGCTCGACGGCAATCGAGACCAGGGAGAGGCGGATCTGGCCCCTCCAGGCCGGGCGTGAAGCAGGCATGGCGGGTACTCTCGAATCACTAACAGGCCGACTCAATCCCGCGCCCGGTGATTCGTTCCGACTCCAAAAATGAATCTGCGCCCAATGGTTTAGGCGTGATTGCCGCCGCCCCAGGCACCCTCCCGCCAGCCCCGGTCGACGCGGCAAATCCCGTCCACCCAGACGCCAGCAACATTGCTGCGATTGGCCCCATAAACGATCTTTTCGAACACCGCCCCGGGCTCGGTTTGCCCGAAGAGGCGTATCCCGCCGTCCACCGCCCCGGTGTCGATGGCGAGCGCATCGAACCGGTAGCCCGCCGCAAACACCCCGATCGGCAAGTCGAGCGCTACCCCGCCCCCGGCCGTTGCCAGGTGAAACGCGGTGACAAGGTCGACCCGTCCACTGCCACGGCCGCGCTCGGCCGCGGACAGCGCCGGATCCACCCCTTCTTCGAGCATCCGCGACACCTGCACCGTTGTGCGGCACGCCTCCCACATCGATGCACTGGGCCCACCCGAAATATCGGTCCCCAGCCCCACATGCAGCTGCTTTTCGAGCGCCTGGCGCAGCGGAAAGACGCTGTTGGCGAAATAGATATTGGAGAGCGCGCAATGGGCCACCGCCGATCCCCGCTCGACCAGCAGGTCCATATCGTCCTCCGACAAGAACGGCGCATGCGCCACCACCGATCGCCGCCCCAACAGCCCGAACCGATCCAGCGCAGCAGCATCGCTGATTCCGAAGCGCTCAAAGGCATAGTGGTGCGCCCAGTCGCTTTCCGAGCAATGGGTCTGCACATGGCACTCGCATTCGCGCGCCAGCTGCCCCAGCCCCTCGAGCGCCGCATCGGTGCAGGAGGGTACAAAGCGCGGCGTTACCACCGGCAGCACCCGCCCCTCGCCATTGTCGGCATGCCCACGGATATAGTCGATCACCGCGCGGGTATCGCGCACCGCCGCTTCCGCACTCTCGTCGCGGTAATCGGGCGGGCACGCCGCCGGATCGTCCATCGCCACCTTGCCGATCAGCGCCCGCTGCCCCGCCGCGATGCACAGATCGGCCAGCACTTCCGTCGCCGCACGATCCTGCGTGGCGAAGTACAGCGCCGTGGTCGTCCCACCCGCGAGGAGGTCTGCCACCAGCACGCTATAGCGCTCGCGGGCAAAGTCGAGGTCGCGATACTGCGCCTCGAGCGGGAAGGTATATTTTTGCAGCCACACTTCCAGTGGCTCGTCGAGCGCCAATCCCAGCTGCGGATATTGCGGCGCATGCACATGCAGGTCGACCAGACCGGGCAAACCATAATGCGTATCCGGTAGTCGGATGACGCGCTCGCCCAGTTCGTTCAGAACCCGTTCACCTTCATGGCTCGACCGGGGCAAAACCGCGCTGATCACCCCCGCCTCGTCCACGCAAATCAGCGTATCGGCCAGCACGTCGAGCCGCTCCGGCACCGGCGCATGCAGGAAAGTCCCCAGTACCGCACCGCCCCGCACATCCGTTGTCATGACCTTCTTGCTCCTTTGCTGCCGCCCTCGGCCCCGCTATGCTGGCCCACCTTCTTGAGAACCTACACCCATGACCAACGACCTCGCCTTCCTCGATGCCGCGACCCTCGCCGCGCTCGATCGCTTCATCGACAAGACCGACGAGCCCCCCACTCCGCGCTTGTCCCGCGAGGAAGCGGTCAATGTCGTGGTCCAGGATTGGCTCATGGCCCAGGGCTATATGCCCATTCCCCAGGAGCCCGGCGAGACGGTGGAGACCAACGAGGCGGCGGTCCCGGCCGCCCATGTGCTGGACGACACCAAGACCACCTTTGGCGAAGAACCCTGATCGGACAGGCGGTTAGCCGAGCTTCGGCTTGCCGCCCATTTCGTCCTCGATGAACACCTGAACGATCTCGTCGAACGAGTTTTCGGCCCGGAAGCCCAGCGCCTTTGCCCGCTGCGGATCGAAATTGCGCGCCCAGCCGCTGACCATGCCGGCTACAGTCGGATCGGGCTCGCGGCGGATCAGCGCGACCGCCTCATCCCCCGCCACCCGTTGCAGCGCCGCTATTTCCTCGGCCACCGTGGCGCTCACGCCCGGCATGTTGAGCGAGCGCCGATTGCCCAAGGGCGCCGTATCCATGGTCGCGGCATGCAGCAGGAACCCCACCGCCGAACGTGGGCTCGCGAACCAGTGCCGCACATTCTCGTCCACCGGCAACACCGCTTCCTGCCCATTGAGCGGCTCGCGCAAGATTCCCGAAAAGAACCCGGACGCCGCCTTGTTGGGCTTGCCCGGCCGCACCACGATCGTGGGCAGGCGAATGCCCACGCCGTCGAGAAAGCCGCGCCGGGAATAATCGGCCAGCAGCAATTCGCAGATGGCCTTTTGCACGCCATAGCTCGTGAGCGGCGTCAGCATCTGCTCGTCCCCGATCACATCGGGGAAGGGCATGCCAAACACGGCAATCGAGGAGGTGAACACCACCCGCGGGCAGTAACCGCCACCCCCGCCCGCTAGCCGGATCGCCTCCAGCAGCGCCCGCGTGCCATCGAGATTGATGCGATAGCCCTTCTCGAAATCGGCTTCCGCTTCCCCCGAAACAATGGCGGCGAGGTGAAAGATCAGGTCCGGCCGGCCAGCAATCAGCTCTTCGGCCACCCCGGGGTCCGACAGGTCCGCTGCACGCAACTCCACCGCCAGCCCCTCGGGACGCGCCGGCGCGATCACATCCACCAGGGTCAGCTGCTCGATCGCCTGCTCGCCCACCTTGCCGGAGCGCACCAATTGCTCCGTCAGCTTGCGACCGACCATCCCCGCCGCGCCAATCACCAATACCCGCATGCCTAAGCCTCCTCCGATAAGAGGCTATTGGCTAACGGTATTGTGGCGCCCTGTCACGGCCTTCCTGCACCGGCTACCCGCCTGGGCTAGCCGCGCAGCTGGGCCGGCAACAGCGCCGCCGCCGCCTCGTCGCACACCAGGGTGACACGCGGATGGGTCTGCAGGAACGAGGCTGGGTTTTCGGGTCGCACGGCCCCGCTCATCGCATCGGCCAGCGCTTCGGCCTTGGCCGCGCCCGTTGCCAACAGGATGATCCGGCGCGAGTCGAGAATGGTGGCGATACCCATGGTCACCGCGTGGTGGGGCACCTCGGCGCCGGGCGGGAAATCGGTAGCATTAACCTCGCGGGTGCGCTGCGCCAGCTCGACGATCCGCGTGCGCGAATTCTGCGGCGAGCCGGGCTCGTTGAAGCCGATATGACCGTTGCGGCCAATGCCCAGCAGCTGCAGCTCGATCCCGCCGGCTGCCGTGATGGAGGCCTCATAGGCGGCCCCGGCCTCGGCCGAGTTGCCATCCGGCAGGTGCAGCTTGCTGGTATCAGCATCCACCAGGTCGAACAGGTGCCGGTGCATATAGGCGGCAAAGCTCGACGGATCGTCCGCTGCCAGCCCGCAATATTCATCGAGATTGAAGCTCGTCATCCCCGCAAAGGACAAACCTTCGTCGCGGTGCAGCCGCACGAGCTCACGATAAACCCCGATCATGGAATTGCCCGTGGCGAGGCCCAAAACGCTCGCCGGAGCCGCCCGCAGCTGCGCTCCGAGCTCCGCTGCAACACTGATCTCGGCTTCCTCCGCTGTCGGGAACACACGAATTTCCGGCATCGGGGTCGAACTGCTCACTGCATTGTCTCCAAAATCTGGTCGTCCCGCGCTTGGAAAGCCTTTCGCGCGGCAAATCAAGCTGGTTAGGCCAGCCGGAGAGGCAGACCCAACAAATTATTGGCCGTCCCTAGGCGACCTGCACCACATGACCCGGCGCCACTTCCTCGTAGCGCCGCTTGGGCGGCACAAAGCCGGCCGGACGAACCGGGCTGGGCAATTCGTCATTGGATACGGGCCGCCGCACTTGCCGGCGCGCCGGATCGGGCACCGGCACCGCCGCCATCAGCTTGCGGGTATAGGCGTGCTGGGGATTGGCAAAGATCGCCTGGCGCGGCCCGATCTCGACGATCTCGCCCAGATACATCACCGCCACGCGATGGCTCACCCGCTCCACCACCGCCATATCGTGCGAAATGAAGAGATAGGAGAGGTTCAGCCGCTCCTGCAGATCGAGCATCAAATTGATGACCTGCGCCTTGATCGACACATCAAGCGCCGACACCGCTTCATCGGCCACGATCACCTTGGGATCGAGCGTCAGTGCCCGGGCAATGCAGAGCCGCTGGCGCTGCCCGCCGGAAAACTCGTGGGGAAAGCGCTTGGCCATTTCGGGCGATAGCCCCACTTCCTCGAGCAGGTGCAGTGCCTTGTCGCGCGCCTCGGCCCGGGTGCCAAGCTTATGGGCGAGAAAGGGCTCCATCAGCGCTTCCCCGATCCGCATGCGCGGATTGAGGCTGGCAAACGGATCCTGGAAGATCATCTGCACGGTCTGGCGCAGCTCGCGCAGATTGTGACCGGAGAGGCTGAGGATATCGCGCCCTTCCACATCCACTTCCCCGCTGCGGGGTGTGGTCAGCCGGGTGATGGAGCGGCCGATCGTTGACTTGCCGCAGCCCGATTCCCCCACCAGCGAGAGGGTTTCGCCGGGATAAAGCTCAAAGCTCACATCCTCCACCGCATGCACCGCGCCCCCGGGTCCGCGCAGGAAGCGGCCGCTGAGATCATAGCGGGTAACGAGATTCTTGACCTTGAGGATCGGCGCCGTCCGGTCCACTTCCCGCGTGGTCGGAGCCGGCTCGCTGGCTGCGCCCGTTTGCGGGTCGATAATGGCGAAGCGGCGCGGCTTGGGCTCATCCTTCATCGCGCCCAGCTGGGGCACGGCGGCGAGCAGCGCGCGGGTATAGGGGTGCTGGGCGCCCCGGAACAGGTCAGCGGTGGCGCCGGTTTCCACCGCGTCGCCCCGATACATAACGACGGTGCGGTCGGCGATCTCGGCCACCACACCCATATCGTGCGTGATGAAGAGCACCGACATGCCCTCTTCTTCCTGCAGCGCCTTGATCAGGTCGAGGATCTGCCCCTGGATGGTCACATCGAGCGCGGTGGTCGGCTCATCGGCGATCAGCAACTTGGGGCGGCTCGCGAGCGCCATGGCGATCATCACGCGCTGCCGCATCCCGCCCGAAAACTGGTGCGGATATTCCTTGAGGCGCCCGGCGGCATTGGGAATGCGCACCCGCTCGAGCAGGCGAATGGTTTCCGCCCGCGCTTCGGCCGCGCTCATGGGATTGTGGCAGGTCAGGGCTTCGGCGATCTGCCGCCCCACCGTGAACACCGGGTTGAGCGACGTCATCGGCTCCTGGAAGATCATCGAGATCTCGTTGCCGCGCACCCGCCGCATCTCTTCTTCGCTCAATGACAGCAGCGAGCGGCCATTGAGCAGGATTTCGCCCTCGATCCGGCTGCTGCCCGGGGGCAGCAACCGCATCACCGACAGCGAGGTCACGCTCTTGCCCGACCCCGACTCCCCGACAATGGCCACGGTTTCCCCGGGCATGACGTCAAAGGACACATTGCGCACAACGCTGTTCCACTCCCCGCCAGTGCGGAAGGAGGTGGAGAGGTTGCGAACGGACAGGACGGGTGCAGGCGTGGTCATGGGCAAATAGCTCCGAATTGCTTAGCGCTGGGCGCGCTCGGCGCGGGCGGAAGGCACGGCTTCCGGCACGAACGAGAAATCCTTATCGAACGGATAGGTCGGGTGCGGCTTGTGGTTGCGCTCGAGGCGCTCCACGAACTGGTCCACCACCCCCGGCGACAGGGCCATCAAATTGGGATTGGCGATCGGGCTCAACTCGGGCGAGAGATAACCCGATTTGACCACCACGATCTTGGCCGCCACGGGATCAAGCCCGAGTTTGGTGAAATCAGCGATATAGTGGAAGGGCCGCCGGCGCGCGGTCAGCACCAGCTCGATCCCACCGATCCGCACCACCGCTTCGCGCAGCCGCTCCTGCTCGACTTCGAGCAGATTGACCACTTCGACTTCCGTCTCGACCGGCGTGCTCGACACATCAAGGCTCGCCCCGATGCGAAGATGCAGCTTGGCGCCGATGCCCGCCGCATAGGCGGCATCGGTCGCCGCCTTGTCGGTGATCCCGGCAAACACTACGCCTTGGGCGTTGCGTTCGATCAGCGCCGCCAGCACTTCGGCGCGATCGCCGACACCGCCGCCGGTGGGGTTGTCCCCCGCCTCGGCCAGCACCACCGGCGCCGTGGGCGAACTCACCGCCCAGTCGACGCATTCATCGATGCTGCCGGTCTTGGGGCCGAAGCGGAACTCTTCGCGCACTTCCCAATAGTCCTGCGCCAGATGCTTGGCCGCTTCTTCCATTGCGGGGCGATTGACGCCCGTCACCACCGCGCAGGCCGTAGCGCGCGGCTCGTCGGCCCAGACATAGCCGACCTGGAACGAGGCATCCCAGATGCCCGTCGGGTCTTCCACGGCCTGCATCTGCGCATAAAAGGTCTTGGCGGGCTCGTCCTGCGTGCTGGTCCGCTCGCCCGGCAGCAGCACCGGCACTGGCGCCCAAACGATATGCGGCCGCTCGCCGCTCGACAGCGCGCGCACCAGCATGGTCACCGCCCGGCGCATCGTGTCGGCCACGTCGATATGGGGCGCAGTGCGATAGGTCGAGAACATGTCGAGGCTGTCGATGATGCGCTGGCTGATATTGCCATGCAGGTCATAGCTCGCCGAAATCAGTACATCTGGGCCCACCAGCTCGCGCACCGCACTGATCAGGTCGCCCTCGGCATCCTGCAGGCCTTCGACAAACATCGCGCCATGCATGGCGAGGTACACCCCATCGAGCGGCAGCGCCGCGCGGATGCCCTCGAGGATCTCAGCCTTCCAGGTCGCATAGATCGCCCCTTCCACCGGGCCGCCCGCGATGGCGCGGGCATGCAGCACGGTGATGAACTCAGCCGGGAAATGGGTCAGGAACTCGAAATAGCCGTCCTTGATCATCGAAGGCCCGCGCAGCACGCGGAAATCGGCCTCGCGCGCCAGAACGGGATTATATGTGCTACATTCGACATGCAGACCGGCAACGGCAATGCGCATGCATCTTCCTTCCATTAAATAAGACCATTCAAGAAGCTTTCGGCCACCACGCTCGCGGCGCCCCGGCTCCACACATCATTGTCCACCCGCTCGGTGCGGATGGGGGTGCGGCCCGACAGGCGCGGCAGCACATTGGCTTCGATGGCCTGCTGCATCACCGTGGCAAACAGCCCCGAAAAGCTCTTTTCTTGATGCGCGATCAGGATCATCTGCGGATCGTTGATCTGGATCACGGTGGCGATCGCCAGCCCCAGCGCCGAGCCCGCGCGATGCAGGATCCGGATCGCCGCCGATGAGCCGTTAGTCGCCTCGTGCTCGAGTTCGCTCAGCGAGGAAATCTGCAGCCCCTCCTCGCGCGCCAGTTCGGCTAGCGCATTGAGCGAGGCAACGGTGTCGAGGCACCCAACCTTGCCGCAGCGGCAGGGCCGCCCCTGCAACTCGATCGTGCAATGGGCAATTTCCCCCGCCCCGCCATGCGCTCCGCGATAAAGCCGACCATGGATGAAATGGGCCGAGCCGATCCCGCCGCCCAGCGAAATCACGCTGAAATTGTTGAACTCGCGCGCTTCCCCGAAATGCTTTTCGCTGATCGCCAGCGCCTTGGCGTCGTTCTCGACAAAGGTGGGCACCCCGACGCGCTTGCCGATCAGCTGCGCCAGCGGCACATCCTGCCAGCCCAGGAGCGTCGACTTGATGCAGCGCGCCTGCTCTTCATCCACGAGGCCCGACAGCGCCACCCCGATCCCGGCCAGCCGCTCGCGCGCGATCCCATCGATCAACCCCGGCACCGCGGCCGCGACATTATCGGCGAATTGCTCGGGGTCGGGATCGAACTGCAGCGCTGCCCGGGCAAAGATATTGCCCTTGAGATCGGTCAGCGCGATCTGCGCGGGCCGGCTCAACAGCGAGATGCCGATGAAATAAGCCCCATCCGCCCGCAGGTCGAGCAGCACGGCCGGCCGCCCCTGGCGCTGCACGCTCGTGGTTTCCTCCACCAGCGCGCCCTCGATCAGCTCGCGTGTGAGCCCGCTCATCGCCGCCTTGCTGAGCGCGAGTTGGCTGCCCAGCTCCGCCCGGGTAAGCGGACCCGAGGAATTCAGGCTGCGCAGAATGCGATGGTGCGTGGGTGTGAGCAAATGAACCTCTATCCCTTGACACTAAGTCCTATGAGTGAACTACTCAAGCCAGGTTAGTTCACCCACTAACAAAACTTTCACAGGTCGATCTCGGAGCGCGTTGGATGAAGTTTGTGCCTACTACCCGCAGCCTCATGGCTCGCATTGCCCTTGCCGGCGTGCTTGCCTTTACCCCCAGCCTCGCCATGGCGGACGTTCTCAACGTCATGCAGAGCGAAGCCCCCCGCTCCATGGATCCGGGCGATCAAAGCGCGACCTTCACCAATGCGCTGCTCCGCCCGATGTTCGAAGGGCTGACCGATCGCGACGCCAACCAGCAGATCGTGCCCAAGCTCGCCACCGAATGGACTTCGGACGAAGCGGGCCTTGTCTGGACCTTCAAGCTGCGCGAAGGCGTTGTCTTCCATGACGGCACCCCCTTCAACGCCGAAGCTGCCGCCTACAACTTCAACCGCCACCTCGATACCGAGCGCGGCCTTGCCGCCAGCGGCCGTCTGCGCACCTTCATGGCAGGCGTGCGCGCCGTTGATGAATACACCCTCGAGATCACCCTCAAGTCGCCCTACCCGGCCTTTCTGGCCCTCCTGACCACCCAGGCCGGCTGGCAGGTCAGCCCGGCTGCCGACGAAGCCGGCAATCTCGGCTCCTCCTCGGTCGGCACCGGCCCTTATCGCCTCGCCGAATACCGCTCGGGCGATTATGTCCTGCAGGAAAAGTTCGCTGACTACTGGGGCGACAAGGAAGCTGGCGAAGACCAGATCCGCTGGACCTGGTCGAGCGAAACCTCCGTGCTCAACATGGCGCTCCAGACCGGCGACGCCGACATCATCAACCCCGTTCCGGCCGCCTTTGCCCGCCAGATCGAGGGCAATCCCGAGCTCTCGCTCAATGTCTCGGACGGCTCGGCCGTGTTCTGGGTCGCGCTCAACACCGAGTCCGAGCCCCTCAACGACGTGCGCGTCCGCCAGGCGCTGAACTTTGCCACCGACAAGAACGGTCTCGTCCAGGCGATCATGGCCGGCTACGCCATCCCCGCCACCTCCCCCCTCGCCAGCATCACGCCCGGCTTTGATCCTTCGCTTAACCCCTATCCGCTCGACCTCGAGCGTGCCAAGGCGCTCCTTGCCGAAGCCGGCGTTGCCGATGGTTTTGAGATCGATGTCGTGGTCCAGGAACCCGAAGCGCGCATCGGCGAAGTGCTCCAGGCCATGTGGGCGCCGCTGGGCGTCAAGCTCAACGTGCAGCGCATGGAAAGCGGCGTCTGGTCCCAAGCCGCCTTTGGCGATGTTGCCCAGAAGGCCGACCAGAATGTCGACGCCGTGATCGCGTCATGGTCTTCGGGCGTCAACGGCGCTGACCTGCAGCTGCGCCCGCTCTACCACTCCTCGAGCTTCTCGCCCGGCGGCGCCAATCTCGGCTTCTTCAAGAACGACGACTTCGACGCCCTGCTCGACAAGGCTGCTGCCACCACCGACGAAGCGGCCCGCAACGAAGTCTATGTGGAAGCCCAAAAGCTCATCAATGACGAGGCGCCTCACGTCCTCCTCTATGTGAACCAGGACCTCTATGCGACCCGCGACGGCGTGTCGGGCGCCTGGATGGTGCCGGGTGGTTTCGTGCGCGTCGAAACCGCGACCAAGGACTAACAACCGTCTCCGGCCGGGCGAGCATTTCACTCGCCCGGCCCTTGCCTCGAGAGCCCAATGCAATCCTATTTCCTGCGCAAGCTGGCATCCTTGCCGCTGATCCTGATCGGCGTGTCGCTGCTGGTGTTTATCGCCATCCGCGCCCTGCCGGGCGAGCCCGCCCGCGTGCTGGCCGGGCCTGAAGCCACCCAGGAAGCGGTGGACGCCATGACCGTCAGGCTGGGGCTCGATCGCTCCATCCCCGAGCAATATCTGCTGTTTGCCACCAATGCGCTGCAGGGTAATTTCGGCAATTCCATCCGCTCCAATCTCCCCGTGGTGCAGGAAATCGCCGACCGCCTGCCCTATACGCTGTCCCTTGCCGCGCTCGCCTATCTGCTGGCGGTAGCCGTGGGCGTTCCCGCCGGCATGGCCGGCGCCATGAACCGCAACCGCTGGCCCGATTACCTCGTGATGATCCTGGCTATTGGCGGCGCCTCCATTGCCAATTTCTGGCTGGCGCTGATGGCGATGAACTATTTTTCCGTCGAGCTCGGCTGGCTGCCCCTGCTCGGCGCCACCTCCTGGCAAAGCTATATCCTGCCCGCCGTCACCCTTGCCGTTTTGCCCACCGCCGTGATCGCCCGCATGACGCGCTCGAGCATGATCGAGGTGCTGGGCCAGGATTATGTCCGCACCGCCCGCGCCAAGGGCCTGCCGGCGCGCCAGGTCTATTGGAGCCATGCCCTGCGCAATGCGCTCATTCCTATCGTCACCATTGTGGGGCTCAATTTCGGCAGTCTCATCGGCGGCGCCGTGGTCACCGAGTCCGTGTTCAACTGGCCTGGCCTCGGGCGCCTGATGGTCGATTCCGTGCGCTACCGCGATTACCCGGTGATCCAGGGCGTGGCGCTCGTTGCCGTGTTCGGCGTCGTGATCGTCAATTTCCTCGCCGAAATGCTGATCGCTGTCCTCAATCCCAGAATAAGGTTCGAATAGATGTCCGCTCCCATGACATCACCGGCTCGTCGCCCCAACGGGACGGCGCGGGCCTTGAGCTGGATTGCCGGCAACGCCAACCTCGTGATCGGCGGGGTCCTTGTGGGCCTTATCGTCGTTGCCGCCATCTTCGCGCCCTGGATCGCCCCGGCTGATCCTTATGCGCAGAACCTGCTCTCGACCCTCCTGCCTCCCTCTTGGGAGCATCCCTTCGGCACCGATGACAATGGCCGCGATATCTTTGCGCGCGTCATCTATGGCGCCCGCATCACCCTGCTTGAAGTGGTGCTCGCCGTCGCGCTTGCCGTTTGCACTGGCGTCCCCCTCGGCATCATTGCCGGCATGGGCGGTCGCGTGCTCGATCAGACCATCATGTGGATCATGGACGTGCTCTTTGCTTTTCCCGGCATTGTGCTCGCCATCCTCATCGTCAGTGTGCTCGGGCCCAGCCTCATCAACCTGTTGATCGCCATCGCCATCTTTTCCGTACCGGTTTACGCCCGCCTCAGCCGCAATCTGACGCTTGGGCTGAAGCGCATGGAGTTCATCGAGGCGGCCCAGGCCCTTGGCATCCCGCAGCACCGCATTCTGGTGCACTACATTCTGCGCAATGCCATCGGCCCCATCATCGTGCAATCAACGCTCACAGCCGGCACCGTGATCCTGTCGGCCGCGAGCCTGTCCTTTCTCGGCCTTGGTGCCCAGCCGCCAACGCCTGAATGGGGCGCCATGATGAGCGTTGGCCGCAACTATCTGGGCGTCAACATCTACATGTCGCTGTTCCCGGGCCTCGCGATCATGCTGACCGTTCTGGGCTTCAACATCCTCGGCGATGGCCTGCGCGACCTGCTGGATCCGCGCAAATGAGCACACCAACAAGCGTCTTCCTGCGCGATCCGGCTGCGCCAGCCACTGCGCTTTGCGCCGATATCGGTGGCTCCTTCATCAAGTTCGGCCAGGCCTTCGGGCCCGGCCAGGTGCAGCGGGTCGACGAAGTGCCAACGCCGGCCGACAACTGGCCCGCCCTCGTAGAGGCCCTCACCGGGCTCTCCACGCGTTGGAACGGCCCGGGCGCCGCGGTGCCCTTGGCCATATCGACTACTGGGCTCTTTGATCACCGTAACGGCACCGTCAATGCCGCCAATATCCCTGCTTTCAAGGGCCATGACGTAGCGGGCGAGCTTGCCGCCGCCCTGGCCCGTCCGGTCGTGATCGCCAACGACGCCGATACCTTTGCGCTGGCCGAAGCCAATCTCGGCATCGGCCGCGGCCATGACGTGGTGTTTTGCGCTATTCTTGGCACCGGCGTCGGCGGCGCCCTCGTGGTTGATGGCCGCACCGTGCGCGGGCATCGCGGCGTCACCGGCGAATGGGGCCACGGCCCCATCACCCAGACCCGGCTGACCCTCCGTTCGGGGGAAACCCTAACCATCCCCCGCTTTGCCTGCGGTTGCGGCCAGATCGGCTGCACCGACACGATCGGGGGCGCGCGCGGCATCGAACGGCTGCATTCCCATTTGCACGGTCAAGAACAGACCAGCCACGAAATCCTCGACGGTTGGGAAGCCGGCGACGCGGCTGCCGCCCGCACTGTCGAAGTCTACCTGGCGCTGCTGAGCGAACCTCTGGCCTTTGCCGTCAACATCACCGGCGCTTCGGTGGTGCCCGTTGGCGGGGGCCTTGCCGCCCGCACCGCGCTGATCGCGGCGCTCGACGCACAGGTGCGCACCCGCACCCTCAACAGCTTTGCCGAACCGCTGGTCCGTCCGGGTCAGTTCCTCGACAACGGCGGGCTGGTCGGCATGTCGGTGCTGGTCCAACAAACCCCAAGGGCTTGAATCCATGATCCTCGAAGTTTGCGTCGATAGTCCCCGCGGCCTGCATAGCGCGGTCGAGGCGGGTGCCGATCGCATCGAACTCTGCTCCGCCCTGGCGCTCGGCGGCCTATCACCCAATCCGGGTCTGGTTGCGCTCGCGAGCAAGGCGGCGGTTCCGGTCTACGCCATGGTGCGCCCCCGCCCCGGCGATTTCATCTTCGATGCCGCGGACGAAGCCGCCATGCTGGCCGAGATCGACCAGCTGCGCGCCCACGGCATTGCCGGCGTTGTGCTCGGCGCCAACCGCCCCGATGGCACGCTCGATGCCGACCTGCTGGCGCGTCTCATCGCCCGGGCGCAGGGCATGGGCACGACGCTGCACCGCGCCTTTGACCTGACGCCGGATCAACCGGCAGCGCTGGAAACGGCAATCGAGCTGGGCTTTGAGCGTGTCCTGACCTCGGGCGGCCAGCGCTCGGTGCTCGATGCGGCCCCCACCATTGCCCAGTTGCTGGCGCAGGCCAGCGGCCGCATCACCGTCATGCCCGGCGGTGGCATCAAGCCGGCCAATGTCGAGCAGATGCTGGCCGTGCCTGGCATCACCGAGATCCACGCCTCCTGCCGCAGCCCGCTCGGGCTCGATCCGCAATCGCTGCCCGTCCAGTTCGGCTTCCAGCCCGCCGACGAAGGCGAAACCGACCCAGTGCTTGTGGAGCGCATGCGCGCCATTCTTTCCCAACACTCGGCCTGAGGAACCACAAAATGAAAAACACCCAAGCCATCTGGGACCTGGTCGACCAGCACCGCGCTTCCTTTGTCACGTTGGCCGACACCGTCTGGGCAACGCCCGAAACCTGCTACATGGAAACGCGCTCCGCCGCGGCCCATGAAGCGGCGCTGCGCGAGCACGGCTTTTCGGTTCGCACGGGATTGGCCGATATCCCCACCTCCGTTGTCGGTGAAGCCGGCAACGGCGGCCCGGTGATCGCCTTCCTCGGCGAATTCGACGCCCTGCCCGGCCTCAGCCAGGAAGCGGGCAATGCCACCCACACGCCCCTCCAGGCTGGCGGCAACGGCCATGGCTGTGGCCACAATCTGCTCGGAGCTGGCAGCCTGCTCGCTGCCCGCGCCCTCAAGGATTATCTGGAAGCCAACAACCTGCCCGGCCGCGTCCGTTACTACGGCTGCCCCGCCGAAGAAGGCGGTGGCGCCAAGGCCTTCATGGTCCGCGCCGGCCTCTTCGACGATGTCGATATCGCCATCACCTGGCACCCCGGCATTTTCGCCGAAGTGACCCGCCGCTCGAGCCTGGCCAACACGCGCATTGATTTCACCTTCACCGGCCGCGCCGCGCACGCCTCTTCCGCCCCGCACCTCGGGCGCAGCGCCCTTGATGCGGTGGAGCTGACCAATGTCGGCTGCAACTATCTGCGCGAGCATGTCCCGACCGACACGCGCATGCACTATGCCATTCTCGATGCCGGTGGCATTGCCCCTAATGTGGTGCAGGCCCGCGCGAAGGTGCGCTATTCCGTGCGCTCCTCCACCGTCGAAAGCATGCTCGATGTGCTCGCGCGCGTTCAGGATGTCGCTCGCGGCGCCGCGCTGATGACCGGCACCAGCGTTGAGATCAAGATCATCAGCTCGGTGGCCAATCTCATCAACAACGCGCCCCTGCAGAACGCCATGTCCGCCGCTCTCGCCGAACTGGGCCCGCCCCAGTTCAGTGCCGAGGACGAACGCTTCGCCCGCGCCATCCAGGCGACCCTCTCGCCCGAGCATATCCGCCATGATTACGAGCGCTATGCCATGCCCCCGCGCGACGACAAGGCGCTGGCCGATTTCCTGATCCCCGCCGATATCGCCGTCCCCACCGCCGGCGTCGCCTCGACCGATCTGGCCGATGTGAGCTGGGTCGTGCCCACGGTCCAGCTTGACGGCGCCAATTTCGCCATTGGCACCCCGTTCCACTCCTGGCAGCTGGTCGCCCAGGGCAAGAGTGCTGCCGCCCACAATGGCATGATCCACGCCGCCAAGGTCATGGCCGCGACCGCCGTCAAGGCCCTGGAAGACGCCTCCCTGCGCGAGGCCGCTGCGGTCGCTCTCAGCCAGGTCGCCGGCCGTGCCCGCTACAAGACGGCGATCCCCGAAGGCGCCCTGCCCCCTATCGCCGACATGACCGCCAGCTGATCACAACAAAAAGCCCCGGCAAACCCGGGGCTTTTCTTTATCCGATCGGCGAGGCCGCAAAAAACTCCCGCACCGCCGCTTCCACGCTTAGCGCTGCCAGCCACGAGGTGCGCGGATTGTCCGGCAGCGCCGCATTCTCGAGCGCGATCTCGAACTGCCCGAACGCCCCCCGCGCCAGCACCTCGTGCCGGTTGCCCCCCGCTGCCGGGTCCGCCACCAGCCGCACCTGCGTTGCCTCAAATCCCAGCCCGCTCAGCGCCACCGCCGCACACACATTGGCGTTCTTGGGAAACAGCCGCGCTGCCTCCGCCGCCGTGCCGCTGAAGAACTCCGCCGCTTCCGTAATCGAGCCGAGCGCCACCAGCGTCTCGGCATGGCTGCCCGCCCAGGCCTGCGGTGGCTTGGTGCCGCAATAAACCACCGCGTCGAGCCCCGCCAGTCGCGCCGCCCGCAGCACATCGAGCCCGCCGATCGCCCCCGGCACCAGCGTCAGCCGTCCGGCAGCCGTGACGCTCCCCGCCACCCGCGTTCTGAGCTCGGGATCCGCCAACGCCCCCACGGACGCCACCACCACCGGCACCCCGGCCTTGAGCAAAGCCGGCACATGCCGCGCCACCGCCTCGTGCCCGGCACATTCCACCACCAGCGACGGCCCCCAGCCGATCAGCTGCTCGACCGTGCTGAACACCTCCAAATTGCCCGCTTCGGCCGGGCTGCGCACCAGTGCCGCCCCTACCGCCAGCCCATCGCCCCGCGCTTCCAGCGCCCCGATCAGGCTGCGGGCCATTGCCCCCAGCCCAATCACCGCAATCCTGCTCTGATCCGCCCCCAAACACCCAACTCCGCCTGCTGCCTAATGCAGCGGGCATAGCTGTCCCCGCCCCCTCGGGCAACCGTCAGCTGCGCAGGATCTTTTCCATCGGTCGCCCCTTGGCCAGTTCATCGACCAGTTTGTCGAGATAGCGGATCTCGCGCATCGTGGCCTCCTCGATCTCCTCCACCCGCACACCGCAAACAACGCCCCGGATCAGCGCCCGATCCGGGTTCATCTGCGGCGCCTGGGCAAAGAAATCCTCGAAATTGGTGCCCGCTGCCAGCACACCCGCAAGGCTCGCTTCATCATGCCCGGTCAACCAGCAGATGATGCGATCCACCTCCGCCTTGCTGCGCCCCTTGCGCTCCGCCTTGGCGACATAGGCCGGATAAACGCTGGCGAAGCGCATCCCATAGATCCGATGCCCCGGCATGGCTGCCCCTCCCCGAGCTGCACTCCCCCGAGGCCAACCATAACCCAGATCGGGCCATCGGTCAGCTGCGGAGCCCCGGCGCCTCCTGGCCGGTGCTTTGCACATATTCGGTATAGCCCCCGCCATAAACATGCACACCCTCGGGCGTCAGCTCCAGCACCCGGTTGGACAGCGCCGCGAGGAAATGCCGGTCGTGCGACACGAACAGCATCGTGCCCTCATATTGGCTGAGCGCGGTGATCAGCATCTCCTTGGTGGCGATGTCGAGATGGTTGGTGGGCTCGTCGAGCACGAGGAAGTTCGGGGGATCGAACAGCATCATCCCCATCACGAGCCGCGCCTTTTCCCCGCCCGACAGCACCCGGCACTTCTTGTCGATCTCGTCGCCCGAAAACCCGAACGCTCCCGCCAGCGCGCGAAGGGGCGCCTGCCCCGCCTGAGGAAACGAGCTTTCCAGCTGCTGGAACACGGTCAGATCGCCATCGAGTACATCCATGGCATGCTGGGCAAAATAGGCCATCTTGACCGATGGCCCGCGCGACACCGTGCCCTCGTCCGGCTCGGTCGTGCCGGTCACGAGCTTGAGGAGGGTCGATTTACCCGCGCCATTGACCCCCATGATGCACCAGCGCTCCTTGCGCCGCACATGAAAGTCGAGCCCGTCATAGATCGAGCGGCTGCCATAGCTCTTGCTCACGCCTTTGAGCAGCGCCACGTCCTCGCCCGAGCGGGGCGCGGGGCGGAACTCGAAATCCACCGTCTGGCGCCGCTTGGGCGGCTCGACCCGGTCGATCTTGTCGAGCTTTTTCACCCGGCTCTGCACCTGCGCGGCGTGGCTGGCGCGCGCCTTGAAACGGGCGATGAAATCGAGCTCCTTGGCCAGCATCGCCTGCTGGCGCTCGAATTGCGCCTGCTGGTTCTTTTCGGCAATGGCGCGCTGCTGCTGATAAAACTCGTAATTACCCGAATAGGTGGTGAGCCCGCCCGCATCGATCTCGACGATCTTGGTGCAGATGCGGTTCATGAATTCGCGGTCGTGCGAGGTCATGAACAGCGCGCCCTGATAGTTCTGCAGAAACGCTTCCAGCCAGATCAGCGATTCCAGGTCGAGGTGGTTGCTTGGCTCGTCGAGCAGCAGCGCATCGGGGCGCATCAACAGGATACGCGCCAGCGCCACGCGCATCTTCCAGCCGCCCGACAGCTTTCCGACATCGCCGTCCATCATCTCCTGGGAAAAACCCAGCCCATCGAGCACTTCGCGCGCCCGTCCATCGAGCGAATAGCCGTCCAGTTCCTCGAACTGGTGCTGCACTTCGCCATAGCGCTCGATAATGGCGTCCATCTCGTCGGCCTTGTCGGGGTCGCCCATATCAGCTTCGAGCGCCCGCATCTCGCTGATCAGCGCACTGACCGGCCCAGCGCCGTCCATCACTTCGGACACGACGCTGCGCCCGCTCATCTCGCCCACATCCTGGCTGAAATAACCAATGGTGATGCCGCGATCCGCCGAAACCTGGCCCTCGTCGGGCTGCTCCTCGCCGGTGATCAGGCGGAACAGCGTGGTCTTGCCGGCGCCATTGGGGCCAACCAGTCCCACTTTTTCGCCCTTCAACAAGCTGGCCGAGGCATCGATAAAGACGATCTGCTTGCCGTTTTGCTTGCCGATATTGTCGAGGCGGATCATGCGCTGTGGTGTCCAAACTAATCCGCCGCCATGAATGGCGGCGGTGAAAAATCTTTGGCACCGATTACAGCAGATTGGCGCGCCCCGAAAGCCACCCCGGCCATGGCACGTTGCCGCTCCGCCGCTTCGTGGCTGGCAACTGCTGAAAGCTGGCGCCCCTCAGGCGCGCCTCGCCTTGCGCAGACCGGCGGAAAACTGATGCGCTTCCACATCCCGCACGAACCGCGCCAGCAGCCCGTTGAAGAGTTCGGCCTGGCTCCAGAACGGCGAATGGCCCGCCGCTGGAATGGTCAGGCATTTTCCGGTCCAGAGCTGTGGAACGGTCAGAGTTTCGAGGTAATGCAGGCGCACCACCGGATCATCGCTGCCATTAACCAGGGCGACAGGGATCTCAGCCGATTCCACGACCCGCTTCTGGTCGGCGCCATCGCCTCGCATCATGCTCCTGAAAAAATTCTGCCGCAGCCGCCCGTCGGCGCGGGCCAGCGCCTGCCTGTTGAGCTCATCTGGCTCGCCCTCGCCATAGCACATGGCAAGAAAGCGCCTTGCGTCGCGTGGGGTAAACTCAGGCTTGCTGGCCAGCAGCATATCCCAGCTTGGTCGGAACCCGCGCAGCATGCCAATCGGGCCCTTGGCCACTGGCGGCGTGCCAACCAGCATGGCGCCGCTGATCCAAGCACTGCGGGCCATCATTTCGATGGCGATATGGCCGCCCAGCGACCAGCCGCACACCGCGACCTGGTTGAGATTGAGCTGGCCCAGCACCTCAAGAACCGCCTCGGCCAGATGCGTGAGGCTATAGCCGTCCAGATCCACTGCATCGGTGGAATGCCCATGCCCGGGCAGGTCCACCGCGAGGAGGCGGAGCGGCTGCAGCATTGGGCTGTCGAACTGCCGGCGGAACGCATCGGTCGAAGCGCCGGAACCATGCAGCAACAGGAGCGGGTATCCGGCGCCGCCGCTGTCGCGCAAGGCAATATCAGAATAGCGTGTCCTGATGACTTTGCTTCTGGCCCGCATAGCAGAGGCTCCCTTCGGACCACCAATGCCCCTCTAAGTTTGCGGAAGCCTTAAGCGGCATCCTTAACCGAATTATTCGGTCCGGAGCCGATCACAAGTTGACACTCCCCCGGCCTTGTCGGCAAATGACAGTCTCCAACCCGAGAGGTCGAATTGAACTCCGCGCTTGATCTTATCGTCACTGTCATCAGTTGGAGCGTTGTGGCCCAGCACATTTGGGCAACAAGAGGACACTTTGTTTCGGACAAGATGCAGTGGCCCGCAGCTTTGCTCGCGGCGCTTGTCCTGCTGACCGCGATCATCTACACCGTCATTATTTGGAGTGATGAACAGCCTATATTGGCAAAGTCGGTCGGCTTACTTCTGGAGCTGGCGGCCATGGCTTTGTTCTGGTCGGCCATTCACGCCTCACGCTACGCGCAGCTGCGCTTTGCCTTTGACGCAAATCAACCCAGGACGCTGTTGCAGAGCGGCCCCTATCGCTATGTGCGGCACCCCTTCTACACATCCTATATTATGTTCTGGGCGGGGTGGGCGATAGCGGCCTGGTCGCCCCTGGCCATTCCGACCCTGGTTGCCATCATCGTCATGTACATTCTGGCTGCACGGAGCGAGGAGCGGCATTTCGCCGGCACGTCCATGTCCAGCGACTACGAGGACTATCGGGCCCGAGCCGGTCTTTTCTGGCCCCGTTTGTCGCGGTCCGGGGCTCGCAACCAGCAAGTGGGTAACTAGCGGCGGGCCGTGCCCGCCGCTCGGGACTTACCAGGACGTGGCGATATATTTGGCTTCGGTGAATTCCAGCAGGCCATGATGGGCCCCTTCGCGTCCGAGCCCACTCTGCTTGACCCCGCCAAAGGGGGCAGCAGGATCGGATACGAGGCCGCGATTGAGCGCAATCATCCCGCTCTCGATCCGCTCGGAGACCCGCAGGCCCCGGGCCAGGTCACCGGAATAGACATAGGCCACGAGCCCATATTCGGTGTCATTGGCCAGCCGGATAGCTTCCTCTTCGCTGTCGAAGGCGACGATTGGCGCCACCGGCCCAAAGATCTCTTCATGCACCAGCGCTGCTTCAGGGCTCACATCCGCCAGAATGGTGGCTTCGTAGTAAAAGCCCTTGCGCTCGGGGACCGAGCCGCCCGTCACCACCCGCGCACCGCGCGACACCGCATCGCTCACCAGCGAAGCCACCTTGTCGCGGCTCTTGGCATTGACCAGCGGCCCCAGCTGCGTTGTGGGATGATAGCCCGGCCCAACCTGAAGCGCCTTCATGCGCGCGGCGAACTTCTCGGCAAAGGCTTCCAGAACGCCGCGCTGCACGTAAAAGCGGTTCGCAGCCGTGCAGGCCTCCCCGCCATTGCGCATCTTGGCGATCATCGCGCCATCCACCGCCGCATCGATATCGGCATCATCGAACACCACGAACGGCGCATTGCCGCCCAGTTCCATGGAGCAATTGATCACCTGGTCGGCCGCTTCCTTGAGCAGCACACGCCCGACTTCCGTCGAGCCGGTGAACGAGAGCTTGCGCACCCGCGGATCATGCAGCATGGCGCTGATCACCGGACCTGACTTGCCGGTCGTGACCACATTGACCACGCCGTCGGGCACACCCGCTTCGGCGAGGATCTCGGCCATGGCATAGGCGGTCAGCGGCGTTTCGGTCGCGGGCTTGAGGATGCAGGTACAGCCCGCCGCCAGCGCCGGCCCGATCTTGCGGGTGGCCATTGCCGCCGGGAAATTCCACGGCGTCACCAGCACGGCAATGCCCACCGGCTGGTACTGCACGATGATGCGGTTGTTGCCGCTCGGCGCCATCGAGATTTCGCCGTTGAGCCGCACGCCTTCCTCGGCATACCAGCGGAAGAACTCGGCCGCATAGGCCACCTCGCCCCGCGCATCGGGCAGCGCCTTGCCATTCTCGCGCGAGATCAACTCAGCCAGCCATTCGGCGCGTTCGGTCATCAGGCCATAGGCCTTCATCAGGATGTCGCTGCGCTTGCGCGGTGCAGTTGCGGCCCAGCCTGCCGCAGCGGCAGCGGCAGCATCCACCGCCGCAATGCCATCCTCGACGCTGGCATTGGCAACGGTGGTGATCACCTCTTCGGTGGAGGGATCGAACACGTCGATCCGCTCCCCGCTTGAAGCGGGACGCCAACGGCCGCCAATAAACAGATCGGTGGCGAGATTGTCGTAATCGCCCTGAGCGCGGATTGCTGATGACTGGGACATGGGAACTGCCTTTGGTTCAATGGCGGCGCAGGCGATCGCGATCGCCGGCATGAGCTGCTTGGACAATCTGCTGCATGGCAGCCAGATCGAGAGGTCGTGGATTGTTGTTGACGAGCCGGGCCGACAGCAGCGACTGCTCGGCGACCCAGTCGAGCCGCTCGACGGGAACGCCCAGCTCGGCCAGGGTACGCGGAATACCCAAGGTGGCAAAGAGTTCGGCTACAGCCTCGATCGCCGCATCAGCCAATTGGGCCTCCTCGCCTTGCGTGATGCCGAACAGGCGGGCGATCTCGGCGAATTCCGGCCCGCAGGCTGATCGGTTGTAGTCCATCACATAGGGCATCAGCACCGCCACCCCAAGCCCATGGGCGGTCTTGGTCAGCGCCCCCACGGGATATTGAATGGCATGGGCCGCCGCCGTGCCCGCCACGCCAAAGGCCTGGCCGGCGCAAAGCGCCCCATACATCACCTGCTCGCGCGCCGCGGCATTGCCCCCATCGGCCACAGCCGCCGCCAGATTGCCCGCCAGCGCGGCAATGGCGATCCGCGCCTGCGCGTCGCTCTGGGTGTTCTTGCCGATAAACACCTGCTGGAGGGCGCGCCCCGGGTCCATCGGATGCTTGATGGCGGTAAACGCCTCGATCGCGTGGGTCAGCGCATCGGCACCCGCCACCGCCGTCAGCCCGGGTGGGCAGGTCGACGTCAGCTCGGGATCACACACCGCCACTTCCGGGATCAGATAGGGGCTGGAAATCCCCACCTTGGAGATCCGCACGGGATCAGCCAGCACCGCCACGGGCGTCACCTCCGAGCCCGTCCCCGCCGTGGTCGGCACCGCCACCACCGGCAACACCGGGCCGGGCACCTTGAACTCGCCGTAGAATTTGGAAAGCTCGTCGCCATGCGTCAGGGTCAGCGCCACCAGCTTGGCCAGGTCAAGGCAACTGCCCCCGCCGATCCCCACAATCACATCGGGCCCGAACGCGCGCGCCTTGGCCGTCGCCTCCGCGATACAGGCCAGCGGCAATTCGGCGATGGTGCCGTCATAAAGCTCCGTGCGCAGCCCCGCCCCTTCCAGCGCCGCGCGGATCGCGCTGAGCTTGGGGTCCTGGTTGAACCGTTCATCCGAGCACAGGAGGACGCGCTGACCCAGCCCCGCCACGATAGCGGGCAGCGCATGCCGCTGGCCGGCGCCAAAATAGATCGCCCGCGGACTGCGGATGGCGCCATAGATGCTCATGTCAGCTCTTTCGTTGTGGAAGCCGGATCACCGGCCAATTCGCATAATTTGGCCCAAAGCGGCTCGGGCAAGGCAATACCCGTTTGGAGTCGCTCCGCCCGCACGCGCATCGCCCGGTCGCCCGGCACCGCTACCTTGCGCGCCCCCTCGGCATCGCCCGAAGCGCGCACCAGGTCGAGATAAGCGGCTATCCGCGCCGACGTGCCCGGCTGCAAATCTGGATCAATCAGGATGAACACATCGCCTTTGGTGGCCGGCCGGGTGGAATCGAGCGTTCCAGTGACGTCGCGCCCGATAGCTGAATCAGTGAGCGCCACCACCAGCAGTTCAAGCGCGAGCCCCAGTGCATAGCCCTTGGCTTCGCCAAACGGGGCAATCGAGCCCTTTTTGGCCGCTTCCGGATCGGTGGTCGGCTCCCCCTCGGCGTCCAGCGCCCAACCTTCCGGCAAGGCTTGCCCGCGCTGCGCATAGTCATAGATCTGGCCCATGGACACCAGGCTCGTGGCCATATCCAGCACAAACGGATCGCCCGGCTGCGGCACCCCGATCGCCACCGGATTGGTGCCCAGCATGGGCGTGCGCCCGCCCCAGGCATGCACCAGCGCTTCGCTCGTGGTGAACCCGAGCGTCACCAGCCCGTCCCGCGCCAGCTTCTCGGCATACCAGGCCAGCATGCCCAAATGATTGCTGTGCGCAATCGCCACCACCACGACTCCACTCTGCCGCGCCCGTTCGGCCGCAAGCTCCAGCGCCGCCATCGCCACCACCGGCCCCAGCCCATCCTCGCCGTTGACCTGTAGGAAATTCTCGCTCCGCCAGGTCATATTGCCGGTCGCGGTGGGGCTGGTAACGCCATTAGCCATGCGGTCAGTCAAGCGCGGCAACCGCAGCAAGCCGTGCGACGGGCGCCCCCGCAGCTCTGCCTCCAGCAGCAGATCCACCTGCAGCGCCGCTGCCTCCGGGGGAACCCCAGCTCGCCTCAGCGCCGCTTCACTCACCCGCCGAGCATCTTCCGCGGCAATATTGATCATAACTATATCCTATCCGATACGATTTAGCGGCAGCACACCCGCGAAGTCAAGCGCCTGCTCCGTGCTGGAAGCGATTGCCTTGGCCGCGCCAATCGGCATAGCTGCGCCTTGATTTGCGGGGCAACCCATCGCCCCACCCAGCAGTGGATTGATCTCATGCACCAACATCTCGCTTCACCACCCCAGGCCCGCCAGGCGGTGCTTGATTTGGCCCCGTCCCGCATCCGCGAGGTTGCCAATGCCGGCATGGATCGCAGCGATGTGGTTCCGTTCTGGTTTGGTGAAAGCGATCAGCCCACCCCCGCCTTTATCCGCGCCGCCGCGGTGGAATCGCTGGAGCGCAACAACACCTTTTATACCCAAAATTTGGGCCGCCCCGCCCTGCGCACCGCGATCGCGAGCTACATTTCCCAACTGCGCAACATCACCCTCGGCCCCGACCGCGTCGGCGTTACCAGCTCTGGCGTATCGGCCCTGATGTTGGGCAGCCAGCTCGTCCTATCCCCGGGCGATCGGGTAGTTGTCGTCACCCCCATCTGGCCCAACATCGCCGAGATCCCCAAGATCCTCGGCGCCGAGGTCACCCGGTTCCCCCTCAGCGTCATCAACAACCGCTGGCAGCTTGACCTCGACCACCTGCTCGCCACCCTTACCGACGACGTGCGCATGCTCGTCATCAACTCGCCCAACAACCCCACCGGCTGGACCATCACACCCGAGCAGCAAGCCGCCATCCTCGCCCATTGCCGCCAGCGCGGCATCTGGATCTTGTCGGACGAAGTTTATGACCGGCTGGTGTTCACCCCAGGCCAAACCGCCGCGCCTTCGATGCTCTCGGTCGCCGATCCCCAAGATCGCCTCATCGTCGTCAACAGCTTCTCCAAGACCTGGCGCATGACCGGCTGGCGGCTGGGCTGGCTGGTGCTGCCCACCAACCTCGTGCCCCAGCTCGAAAAGCTCATCGAATACAACACGTCCTGCGTACCCGAATTCGTGCAGGCCGGGGGTCTCGCCGCCCTCACCGATCCGGCCAGCGCCGCCACCGTGACGCAGATCCACCGTGAACTGGGGGAGGCCCGCGCCACCCTGCTGACAGCCCTGCGCCAGCTGCCCGGCGTCACCCTGCCGGAAGCTGATGGCGCTATGTACGCCTTTTTCCGCGTCGACGGCCACGCCGACTCGCTGGCCCTTGCCAAGCGCCTCGTGGCCGAAGCGGGGCTGGGCCTTGCGCCGGGGAGTGCGTTTGGCGATGAAGGCGAAGGCTGGCTGCGCTGGTGCTTTGCCGCGGCGCCGGAACGCATCGATACCGGTGTCGACCGGCTGCGCTCGTTCTTGAGGCAAAGTTGAATCGCATTGGCAACGCGCGGCGTTCAGCCGCGTTCTGCCACCATGTTACGCACCTCACTGCTTACCGTCATGCTGCTTTTGTCCTCGCTGGCGCTCGCCCAGGAAGCGCCCGAGGCAATTCCGCCCATGCCGCGGGACCGGCCCGAAGGCCTGACCGACGCGCCCCCAGCGGATGCAACAGCGCCCGCCGACGCCGAGGCGGAAGCCCCCGAGGCTGACGCAAACGCGCCCGAGGCCGGCGCCGAGCGACCTGAGGGCGATCTGGACGCACCAGAAGCCGAGCAACCGCCCGCGGATGCCGCACCCGCCGCGCAAGAACCCGCCGAGGTCGCCGAACCCGCCGAGCCGCCTCGCCCCTATCAAACCCAGTGCCCCGCTGTGATCGGCGGCCAGATCGAAGCCAAGCTGCTGCCCCCCATCGATGAAGGCGAATGCGGCACTCAGTCCCCCCTGGCGGTAACCGGGATCCTGGTCAACGGCCGCATGGTGCCGCTGTCGAGCGAAGCCACCCTGACCTGCGAAGTGGCCACGACGCTGCCGCAATGGGGCGAGGCGATCGATGGCTATCTGCAGGCGCGCGAAAACACAGAACTGGCCAGCCTTGATATCGGCACCAACTATAATTGCCGTGGCCGGGTCGGCGGCAGTTCCGATCGCCTTTCCGAGCACGGCATGGCCAATGCGCTCGATGTGGTCGGCTTTACCTTTGCCGATGGCCGCACCGTCACGGTCGAAGGCGATTGGCCCGCCGCCGACGCGCCCGAGGGCAAGTTCCTGCGCTTTGCCCATGATGCGGCCTGTTCGAGCTTTTCCACCACACTTGGGCCCGAAGCCAATGCTGAACACCACGACCATTTCCATGTGGATATGGGCTGCCATGGCGCGGCCTGTCAGGCTCGCCTCTGTGAATAGGGTTTAATCGGGGCAACTTGGGCTGACATGGGGCGTTGAGGTGGCAACTGCTTGTCCTGAGATCAATTATGAACTTTGCCGCCCGGCTCTCCCTCCCCCTGCTTCTCGTCGCCTTTTCCCTTCCAACCACCGCCCAACAGCTCCCTGCCGCTTCACCGCCTCCCCTGACGCCCGAGGCGATCAACGCTGCCAGCCTTGAGCCGCTGCTGCCGCTCTTTGCCGTCCCCTTGCCGGACGAAAGTGCCGAGCCGTTGCCACCGCCCCCGCAGAACGAGGGCGCCACCGACTTGTCAGCCGAGGCTGAGGGATCCAAGCTGCCCGACCCAGCCATCGCGCGCCTCCAGATTCTTCTCGACCGTGCCGGCGTTTCTCCTGGCGTCATCGATGGCTATGACGGCGCCAATGTCCGCAAGGCGGTGATGGCTTTTGCTGCAATTAATGGCCTACCCGGCAATGGCGCACTTGATCCTGCAGTGCTGGCGCGCCTCGAAACCCCTGACCCGGCGGTAATGGCCTACACCATCACGGCCGAGGACGTTGCCGATATCGTTGAGCCGCTCCCCAGCGACTACGCCGAATTGGCCGAGCGCGAATCCCTCGGCTATACGAGCGTCGCCGAAGCGCTTGCCGAAAAATTCCACATGGATGTGAATTTCATCGAGACGTTGAATCCGGGCGCAAGCTTTGTCGAAGGCGAAGAAATCGCCGTGGCCGCTCCAGGATCTGACCTGCAGGGCATGGTCGCCACCATCGAGGCCGACAAGCGCATGGGCATGCTGCGCGCCTATGATGCCACCGGTCGCCTTCTTGTCGCCTATCCCGCGACCATCGGCAGCGAGGACAATCCTTCACCCTCGGGTACGCACATGGTCGAGGTCGTCGTGCTCGATCCCGATTATACCTACAATCCTGAGGTCAATTTCCAGCAGGGCGACAACACCGAGGTGCTGACCTTGCCGCCCGGCCCCAATGGCCCGGTCGGTACGGTCTGGATCGATCTGTCCGAGCCCACCTACGGCATCCATGGCACGCCCGAGCCCTCCAAGATCGACAAGACCGGCTCGCATGGCTGCGTGCGCCTGACCAATTGGGATGCCCGGGAACTCGCCGCCATGGTTGAGCCCGGCGTTCCCGTCACCTTCATCGAATAAGCAGGGAATAAGCAGGCTTCTCGTCGCGCCGGCCCCTCGGGTCGGCGCGGCTGCCCTCGCACCTGGATCCGTCTTGAATCAGTTCCGGCGCAGGCCCGCTCCACCCGGCCGAGCCCGGGCATCGCGCCGGAAATCGCTGGGCGCCATACCGGCAATTTTGCGGAAGGACTTGTTGAAGGCGCTGAGCGAGCCAAAGCCGCTTTCCATTGCTACCTCCAGCACATTGGCGTCCTCCTGCATCAGCAGCGCCTGCGCATAGGAGAGCCTGAGCAGGTTCACATACTCATTGAGCGTCATGCCGGTGGATTTCTTGAACACGGACATGGCGTATTTCGGGTGGATATCGGCCGAGGAGGCAATATCGGCCGAACAGATATCATGCCGGAAATTGCCGGCAATGAAATCGCAGATGCTGCTGACATTGCTGAAGGATTGCTGGTCCAGCCCTTCGAGCGCACCCTTGCTCGCCCCACCCGGTTCGACGAGATAACAGGGCTCGAACTGCACGCGCTCGATGCGCAGCAGTAATTCATTGATGGCGTGATCGGCCCGCTTCTCGTCGCCCGGCTGCATATAGCGCGACCAGCGGTTGAAATTGCCGGCATCCGTGCCGTCGGGTGTGCTGGTCACGAGCGTCGCGCCCCGCATCAGCTTTTCCGACATATCAGCGGGCAGCCTTAGCCGGAAGAAATGCACCAGCGGCAGGTGGATCGCCACAAAGAACGCGTCTTCCGAGGTGTCGATCACCTGGTGCGGCAACCCGCCCCAGAACATGCAGAGGTCGTTGGCTTTGAGGGCTACATTATGCCCGTGCATCCGGTACTCCACCGTACCGCTGAAGATGTAATTGATCTCCACCTGCGCGTGCCAATGGGGCGTGTTCATGATGCCTGGCTGCTCGTGGCTGACCACCAGAGTATTGGGCACGCGCTCCACCGCGCTTTTTGCAGGCTCCCAGAAGCGTTTTTCCAACTTCTTACTTTCCGGCAACTTGGCATTCCCTTTCGGAGGGACGCCGGGCACCACATGAGTAGCTTAGAAAGCGCTCAAGGGAAGAGCAAATAAAAAGGGAGGACTTTCATGCGCATTCATCTTGCCTGCGCGACGCTGGCGCTCGCCACCGCCATGGCGACTGGCTCGGCCTCGGCTCAGTCGGGCGAAATCACCATCTGGAGCTGGAATGTGGCAGCCTCGGCCCTCCAATCGGTGGTGCCCGGCTTCAACCAGCAGTTCCCTGACATCAAGGTCACGGTGGAGGACCTGGGCAACCAGCAGGTCTTTGACAAGACGCTGGCCGGCTGCGCCGCGGGCGGCGCCGGCATGCCCGATATCGTCACCGTCGAAAATTTCGAAGCCGAAGGCTTCTGGAACCAGTTCCCCGATTGCTTTGCCAATCTCAAGGAGCTCGGCTACACCCCCGAACTGCAGGCGCTGTTCCCCGATTTTAAGCGCACCGAACTCGAATTGGGCGATGTGGCCTATGCCATGCCCTGGGATTCGGGTCCGGTGGCCGTATTCTATCGCCGCGACTTCTATGAAAAGGCTGGCGTTGATCCCGCCACCATCCAGACCTGGGACGATTTCATCGAAGCTGGCAAGAAGATCGCCGAAGCCAATCCGGGCGTCGTCATGTCCCAGGCCGATTTCAACGGCGACAGCGAATGGTTCCGCATGATCGGCAACGAGCAGGGCTGCGGCTATTACTCGGTGGATGGCCAGTCCATCACCATCAACCAGCCCGCCTGCGTCGCCACGCTCGAAAAGATCAAGGAAATGAAGGATGCCGGCACGCTGACCGCCGCCATCTGGGATGAAAAGATCCAGTCCAACACCGCCGGCACCGTCGCTAGCCAGGTTTATGGCGGCTGGTTCGAAGGCAGCATCCGCGACGGCTCGCCTGATCTCGCCGGCAAATGGGGCGTCTACCCCATGCCCAGCCTCACCGCCGATGGTCCGCACGCTGCCAATCTGGGTGGCTCTTCGCTCGCCATCACCAACAACTCCGCCAACAAGGAAGCCGCCTGGGAGTTCGTCAAATACGCCCTGACCACCAATGACGGCCAGGTGACCATGCTGCGCGAGTTTGGCCTCGTGCCCTCGCTAATCTCGGCTCTCGAAGATCCCTATGTTAGCCAGCCTCAGCCCTATTGGGGCGACCAGCCCATCTGGTCCGAGATCCTTGCGACCCTGCCCAACATCCAGCCCAGCCGCGGCACGGCGTTCCTGAACGACGCTGAATCGGTCTATCGCGCCGTCCAGACCCGCTACTTCAACGGCGAATATCCCGACGCCCAGGCCGCGCTCGACGACGCTGCCAACCAGATCGCCAGCGCCACCGGCATGCCGATCGCGGAGTAATCACGCGCGCGGGCGGCTCCCCGGGGCCGCCCCACCCCTTCACCCTCCACAACTGTCCGGAGCGGGAGAGTTCTTGCATGCGCCTGCGCAATGGCCCGGCCTATGGGTTCCTGGCTCCCTATCTGCTGATCTTTCTGGCCTTCTGGATCTGGCCGATCATCAATTCCTTTGTGATCTCGCTGCACAACACGCGCGTGAACCCCTGGGTGTTCAACCCCGCGTTCAACTGGACGCGCATGATCGGCGACCCCGCCTTCTTCAACGCCCTGCGCAACACCCTGGTGATCCTCGTCATCCAGGTGCCCGTCATGCTGGTGCTCGCCACCCTCATGGCCGTGCTCCTCAACTCCCCCAAGCTCAAGGCGCGGCCCCTGTTCCGCTTCGCCTTCTTTGCCCCGGTGGTTGTGGGTGAAGTCGCCTATTCCGCCATTTTCCGGCTGATGTTCAGCTTCGATTTCGGCATCGTCAACAAGCTGCTGACCGGCATCGGCCTGCCCCGCGTCGACTGGTTCGCCAACCCCACCGCCGCCATGGCCGTGCTCATCATGGCGGTCACCTGGCGCTGGGCCGGCTACAACGCCATCATCATCCTCGCGGGCCTGCAATCCATCCCCGAGGACGTCTACGAGGCCGCAACTCTTGATCGCGTCAGCAAGGTCCGGCAGTTCTTTTTCATCACCCTGCCGCTCCTCAAGCCCATCCTGATCTTTTGCGCCGTGCTGTCCATCATCGGCACCATGCAGCTCTTTTCCGAGCCCTTCCTCATCACCAATCGGGGTGGCCCCGGCCAGGCCACCGAAACCCTGGGGCTCTTCCTCTACCGGCAGGGATTTGGCTCGGGCAACTTCGGCTATGCCTCCACCGTCGCCTACGCCATCGCCGCGCTGGCCGTCGCCATCTCGCTGGCCCAGCTCTGGCTCGGAAGGGAGCCCAAATGAGCAAGTCCCGCCGCGAACGCACCCAAACCATCGCCCTCCACCTGCTGCTCCTGCCGCTGGCGCTCCTGTGGCTCTTCCCGCTCTGGATGATGCTGGTCTTCTCAACCATGCCAGACTACGGCATCTTCTCGCCCAATATCGAGCTCTGGTTCTCCGACCAGTTCTTCGCCAACATCGCCAACATGCAGGCCGATACCGATTTCCTGCGCGCGCTCGGCGTTTCGGTGGGTGTCGCCGTGATCTACACCGCCCTTTCGGTATTCCTCACCTCCATGGCCGGCTGGGCCCTCGCCCGCTACGAATTTGTCGGCAAGCCCCTCGTCCTTGCGATCATCCTCGGCACCATCACCCTGCCCTATTTCGTGGTGGTGATCCCCCAATTCGTCATGGTCGCCCGCGACTTCAAGCTCGCCAATACCTGGATCGCGCTGATCGTGCCGCCGCTCTTTAATTCCCTGGGCGTGCTGTTCATGCGCCAGGCCTTTTCCATGATGCCCAATGACCTTTTCGATGCCGCCCGCGTCGAGGGCGTCAAGGAATGGAAGATCTATCTCTTTGTCGCCATGCCGCTCGCCCGCCCCACCATCGCCGCCCTCTCGATCATTCTCTTCCTCGCCTCCTGGAACAATTATCTCTGGCCCCTCCTGATCTCGACCGACCGCGCCATGTTCACCGCCCCCGTGGCGCTGGGCTCGCTGATCGGGCTCACCAAAGTGTCCTGGGGCGGCATCATGGCCGGCGCCGTTTTGCTGACCGCGCCCATGCTCGTCGTCTTCCTCCTCTTGCAGCGCCACTTCATTGCCGGCATCGCCGCCGGCGCCATCAAATAGGAGCGCCGCCATGGCCGAAGTCTCCCTGCGCAATGTCACCAAGCGCTTTGGCGCCGTTCCCATCATCCACGGCGTCAGCCTCGATGTGGCCGATGGCGAGTTCGTCGTCTTTGTTGGTCCCTCCGGCTGCGGCAAGTCCACCCTCCTGCGCATGATCGCCGGGCTCGAGGACATCAGCACCGGCGAGATCGGCATTGGCGGGCGCACCGTCAACGATGTCGAGCCCGCCGAGCGCGGCATCGCCATGGTGTTCCAGACCTATGCGCTCTACCCCCACATGACCGTCGAGCAGAATCTGAGCTTCGGGCTGCGCATGAACGGCAATGATCGCGCCGATACCGAGCGCCGCGTCAAGCGCGCCGCCGCGATCCTCCAGATCGAGCCCCTGCTCGCCCGCCGCCCCAAACAGCTCTCGGGCGGCCAGCGCCAACGCGTCGCCATTGGCCGCGCCATTGTGCGCGAGCCCCAGGCCTTCCTCTTCGATGAGCCCCTTTCCAATCTCGATGCCGAATTGCGCGTGCAGATGCGCGTCGAGATCGCCCGCCTCCACAAGGAGCTGGGCACCACCATGATCTATGTCACCCACGACCAGACCGAGGCTATGACCCTTGCCGACAAGATCGTCGTGCTGCGCGAAGGCCGCATCGAGCAGATGGGCGCCCCGCTCGAGCTCTACGACGATCCCGCCAACCAGTTCGTGGCCGGTTTCATCGGCTCGCCCAAGATGAACTTCTTGGCCGGCGAAGTGGTGCAGAACGGCGCTACTGGCACCGTGATCGAGCTCACCAACCAGAACAACGCCCGCCTGCCCATGCGCGTCGTCGCGCCGGGCCTGCGCGCGGGCGATCGCGTCACCCTGGGCGTGCGCCCTGAACATTGGGGGGAAGCGGGCGCGGGCGATCTCGACCTCCCCCTTGCCGTTGATGTGGCGGAGCATCTCGGCTCCACCTCCTATCTCTACGCCAACACCAAATCGGGCGAACCGCTGGTGATCGAGCGCGAGGAATCGCGCCACGAAACCCGCCGCGATCAGCTGCTGGTGTCCATCAATTCAGCCAAAGCCTTCCTCTTCGACGCCGCCGGCCAACGGCTGCGCTGATCAACTTTTCTGCAAAGGACCAACCATGACTACAACCAATCCCGTCCGCTGGGGCATTCTGGGGCCAGGCGGCATCGCCAAGGCCTTCGCGCTCGGCCTCGCCCAAGCCAAGAGCGGCACGCTCACTGCCATTGGCGCGCGCAATCCGGGCAAGCCCGACCTCGCCGAGAACTTCCCGGGCGCGCGGATCGTCGATGGTTATCAGGCCCTCTTGGATGATCCCGAAGTGGATGCCGTCTATATCTCGACGCCCCACCCCTTCCATGCGCAATGGGCCATCAAGGCCGCTCGCGCGGGCAAGCATGTGCTGGTGGAAAAGCCCATGACGCTGTCGGCCGCTGCGACCGACGCGGTGTTCCATGCCCACCGCCAGGCTGGCACTTTTGCTGCCGAAGCCTTCATGTATCGCCTGCATCCCGTGACCCGCAAACTCGGCGAGCTCATCGCTTCGGGCGCCATCGGCGAAGTTCGGATGATTGAATCGAGCTTTGGCTTCCAGATGCCCCGCTTCATGCCCGAGCATCGCCTGTTCAGCAATGATCTGGCCGGCGGCGGCATCATGGATGTGGGCTGTTATCCTGTTTCCATCGCCCGCTTCATCGCCGGCGCTACCCAGAACCAGCCTTTCCTCGATCCGGTCGAGGTCACCGGCACCGCGCGCCTCAATGCCGAGGGCACCGATGACTGGGCCGCCGCGACCCTCACCTTCCCCAATGGCATCATCGCCCAGGTCTCCTGCGCCGTGCTCGTCAATCTCGACAACACCCTGCGCATCATGGGCTCGGAAGGCCGCATCGAAGTGCCTCGCTTCTGGTTTGCCGGCGGCCCCAACAATGCCGGTGGTCCCGGGCGGATCGACATCGTCAGGCCCGATGGCAGCCGGCAAACCATCGACCTCGGCATCGACGCCCATCTGTTCTCGTTCGAAGCGGAAGCGGCGAGTCAGGCGATCCTTGCCGGCAAGACCCAACTCGATGCGCCCGGCATGTCCTGGGCCGATTCTTTGGGCAATGCGCGGGTCCTCGATCTCTGGCGCAAGGAAGCCGGCGTCGAGTTCGCCATCGAGCAATCGACCCGCGCCACCTCGACCATTTCTGGCGAAGCCTTGCGCGCGGGCGGCACCACCATCCCGCGCCGCAACCTGCCGGGCCTCTCCAAGGCGCTTTCGGCTGTGGCGCTGGGCTTTGAGGATTTCCGCACCTTTGCCTCGGGCTCGGTGCTGATGGATGCCTATTGGGAAAAGGACGGCAATCTCTTCGATACCGCCTTTGTCTACGGCGCCGGCTATACCGAAACCCTCTTTGGTCAATGGCACACCAGCCGCGGCACCCGCGAACAGGCCGTGCTGATCGGCAAGGGCGCCCACTCCCCGCTTTGCTATCCCGACCAGATCGGCAAGCAGCTGACCCAGTCGCTCGACCGGCTGCAAACCGACTATGTCGACATCTATTTCATGCACCGCGACAACACGGACGTGCCGGTTGGCGAATTTGTCGATGCCATGGACCGCGAGGTCCAGGCCGGCCGCATTCGCGGCATCTTTGGCGGCTCCAACTGGACGCGCGAGCGCATGGACGAGGCCATCGCCTATGCCGAAAAGACCGGCAAGCAGAAGCCCGGCGCCCTCTCCAACAACTTCGCCCTCGCCGAAATGCAGGACGTCATCTGGCCCGGCTGCGTGTCCTCGTCGGACGATGCGTGGAAAGCCTGGTTCCGTGACCGGCAGATCCCCAACTTCGCCTGGTCGAGCCAGGGGCGCGGCTTCTTTACCGACCGTGCCGGTCGCGACAAGCTCGACAACGAGGAACTGGTCCGCGTCTGGTACAACGAGAAGAACTTCGGCCGCCGGGACCGCGCCGTGCAACTCGCGCGGGAACTCGGCAAGAGCCCCATCCATGTGGCCCTGGCCTATGTGCTGCACCAGCCCTTCCCCGTCGTGCCGCTGATCGGGCCGCGCACCCTCGCCGAACTCGATGACAGCATGTCGGCCTTCGACATCAAGCTGACGCCCGAACAGGTCCGCTGGCTCGAAGGCTAGGACCTCCTGCAACTGAGGGGAGCCCCCCGGGCTCCCCTTACTAGTGCCAATCGGGATGCGCCGCGCGTTGGCGCATGATTTCGTCGGCGAGCGGCTGATACACCCGCCGCCCATCGCCCTCGCGATGATGCTCCAGCAAGCCATTGTGGCACGGCCGGTCATCGTCCCAGCCGAAATGATTGAGCACGGGATAAAGGCAGATGCCTTCCATCGGCACGCCCATGGTGCGCGCCGCCGCCACCTCATCGGCCACATAGGCAAACCACGCCGGCCGGCGCTCATCCTCGATGCCCGTTTCCGCCACCAGCATGGGCCGTCCATAGCGTGCATGCGTGTCGGCCAGCATCTGCCGCAGCGGCCGGTAATGGGCCGAGTTCATCTTGATCGTGTGCCCTTTATGGAACCACTGATTGTTGTGGTAGTAATTGACCCCCACGATATCGAGCAGATCAGGGCTACCGCCAAGCTCCGGCAGCAGGCGCCCCGCCAGCATATCCCACGCCTGGAACTGCGCCTGTGTATGCCCTTGCGCTATCTTGGCCTGCTCCGGCCGGCGGGGGTAAGCCACGATGTTGATGATGGGGTCGCAATGCACGAACCGGGCTCGCGCGTCCACCTGGCGAATGGCACGCATCGCCGCCAGTGACGCGCGCGCCAGTTGTACCTTGAGCTCGTATGCGCGCTTGCTGGCAAAGGGATTGAGATAGCGCGCATCCCCACCTGCCCAGGCAAAAAACGAGATTTCGTTGACCGGAGCATAAAACGGCACCGCATCGCTTTGCTCACGCACCAGTTGCGCCGCAGCCCTCGCGAACTGGGCGAACCGGTCCACAAAGATCGGCTTCCAGATATCGATATCGTCGGGCCAGCCATAATGCAGCAGGTCCCAAACGACCTGGGTTCCAGTCGCTTTGGCCGCTTGCAGCATTCCCAACCAACTCGACCAGTCATACTGGCCCGGGCTGGTCTCGATCCGGTACCAGCGCACGCCATCGCGCACAGTGCGAATGCCGAAGTCCTGCAACTGCCGGTAATCCTCAGCGGCAAATTGGTCATGTTCGCTGGATGCAATGATGTCGAGCCGCAAACCGCTCTTGCGCTTATGTGTCGAGCATTCGAACCCGCCCTGCATAAAGGACTGGAACAGCTTCGGCGCCGGCGCCGGCGCTGGGGCGCTCACGGGACCGCTCCAGCGGCATCAAGGTCTTGTCCCAGCATGGCTTGTTCTCCCCGCCAGCCGGGGGCCTCCTTTGCAATAGGGGGCGAGCCCGACAGCCCGGCGCGTGGCCTGTCGGCGCTGAATCCGCAGGCAAGCTCGAAGGTTAAGATCGCCCGGTAGGTCCTGGCCTGCGCCAGGCCTCCGGCGGTCAAGCCGATACCGAGCTCACCCCGAGCGTTGTCCGCCCATTCATCAGCCGCAATGGCACGCTGGCAGCTTCGATTGCCTCCTGCACCAATGCATCCATATTCATGGCGGTCTTGTCCCAGCTCATCTCCGCCAGGATCCTGTCGACCCCAGGCAGCCATCCGGCGGGAGCCGCGGCGAGCTCAAGCGCTTCTTCGCAGGCCGCCACGAATTCCGCGGCACCCGCCGCAATGCTGACGCCCCGCACCTTGCCATATTGGCGCACCACATCGGGCACCGGCGTTGACACCACCGGCTTGCCCGCCGCTAGATATTCCGGCGTCTTGGTGGGACTGATGAACTTGGTGGCTTCATTGACCGCAAAGGGCATCAGCGCCACGTCCCACTTCGCCACAATGCCCGGCAGATCGGCATAGTCGCGCTGGCCCACAAAGCTGATATTGGATGCCTGGGGCAGATCGGCCGCGCTGATCTTGACCACCGGCCCGACAATCTCGAACGACCACTCTGGGCGCAAGGCTGCAACCTCAGCCAGCAGGTCCAGATCCATCCGCTCGTCGATCACCCCATAGAAGCCAAAGGTCTTGCCCAGCTGCCGAGGACGGCGAGCTTTGGCGAAGTGGGTGGTATCAACGCTGGATGGAAAGGGGTGGATATTGGCGTGGGCGTGCCGCTTGGCTTCGTAAAGGCTGTAGCCGCCGGTAAACACCGCATCGGCCCGCTTCAGCAGGTCGGCCTCCAGTACCCGCAGCCGGGCCGGGGCAAAGCGGAAATTGGCCAGCTCGTCCATGCAATCATAGATCACGGCGGCGGCGTCCACATGCCGGGCAAAGCCAAACATCATGGGCGTATAGAACCACAGCACCGGCTTGCTTATGCGATTGACCTTGAGCATCAGATCGAGCAGCGCCGCAAGGCCCTGCTCCCGCTCCGCTTCGCTCCAGGACCGCGGCAGCCTTGGCCGGACGGCAATCACTTCCGTGCCCGCAAAGGGGTGATATTCCAGATAAGGCAGGTTGTGATCGGTCGGGATGTATTCTTCGAAGAAGAACACCCGCCGCTTGGCCGAAAATCGTTGCATCAGGTGCTGTGGCCGCTGCAGCACGAAGTCCCATCGCAGATGGGAGAAACAGATCAGCGGGTTTTCATCCGCTTCGAACCGGGACGGATAGGCCTTGGACTGCGCGAGGGGGGCTGACATTGAGTCTCCTATGCCAAAGCTGCCGCCAAGCGGCTATGTAAAGCGAAACGAACGGCGCCGGCTTTTGGATGCGGTGCCGCCAACACCAACATCAGTCATAAATCGAGCGCATTATGAGCTCGGCCGGGTGGCAACTTCCCGGTCTCTTGGCAGCCTGCTCCAAGCCCTCCGCCACCGGGCGAATGGGCTGGCTCCCGCGCGTTCAGAACCCGTTCAGAATGGGTTCATCTAGATGAACAAACAGCGGTTTTGCCTCGCCTCCGCCCTCCATCAGTCTGAAAAGGAACGCGGCGGCAGAAGCGGAAGCGCACACCCATTGGCTGGAATTGTCGCTGCCACGCCTTGGGCCGGCTTACCCCTCACAACGGGCAGCAGGACGAATGGTTCCCTACTAACCCTTTATATTTACGCGACAATTTGCTCAGGTTCATCGGATGGCGCCTTGGGCAGGAAGCGCCGGCTGAACCGCGCGAAGCTATCGAGATAGGTCAACATCACCGGCACCACCACCAGCGTCAGCGCCGTGGAACTCACGAGCCCCCCGATCACCGCCTGCGCCATCGGCGCATTCTGCCCACTCCCCTCATGCAAACTTAACGCCAATGGCAGCATGCCAAAAATCATCGCGAGGGTCGTCATGATGATCGGGCGGAACCGGGTGCCGCCCGCTTCCACCAGCGCCTCGTAAAGGTTCCAGCCTTCCCTGACATGCTGATTTGCGTTGTCTACCAACAAGATAGCGTTCTTCACGACAAGGCCCATCAGCATGATGAAGCCAATCACCGAGAACATGTTGAGCGTGGACCCGCCGATCAGCAGCCCCACCATCACGCCAATCAGCGCCAGCGGCAACGACACCATGATCGCCAGCGGTTGCAAGAAACTGCCAAACTGGCTGGCCAACACAAGATAAATGGCAATCACCGCCAGCAGCAGCGCCGAACCGGCCGAACTCGCGGTTTCGTTGAGCTGTTCCACATCCCCGCCCAGTGAAACACTATATCCTGCTGGGAGAACTAAGCTTTCCGTCGCGGCCTGAACCGCTGGCATGACGTTGCCGAGTTCAACACCAGCCAGGCCGGCCTCAACACTGACCTGGCGCGACAAATCCTGCCGCAAAATCTCGCCTGGCCCAGTGGACTGGACGATCTCAGCGACTTGATCCAGCCGCACCATTCCATTGGAGCCCGTGGCCCCGCTCTGGGTAATCGGCAGCGATCCCAATGCGGTAACGTCTTCGCGCGCCCACTCCGGCAGGCGGACGGAAACCGTGTAGCTGTCGCCATCAGGCGCGGTCCAATCGGTCACATCCTGACCACCCAACATGGGGCCAAGCGTATTGCCGATCTGCTGCAGGCTGACTCCAAGATCACTGGCGCGATCCCGATCAATGCGCACGCCCAGGACGGGCTGGGCGGCATCGAGGCTGGATTGCACGTCAACTAGGCCCGGGATTTCCTCCATGCGCGCCTGCAACTGGTTGGCTAGCCGCTCCAGCACAGCGAAGTTGTCGCCATAAATTGTCACCGAGATCGGCGCACTTAGCCCCCCAAGTCCCCCCGCAGCCCCCACCATGAACGTCGCTCCCGGAATTTGCGCCAGGGCCTCGCGCACCGGGATGGTCATTTCTGTTGGCGTGCGCTCACGCAGTCCCTGATCCACCATGGACACCACAATCGTCGCGCGGTTGTCACCGGTGGTCGTACCCGCATTGATTGTCGCATAGGTGCTTTCGACCTCGGGGAAGCGCTTGAGCGTTGAATCCACCTGCAGCACCTTGCTGGCCGTGTATTCGATGGAGGAACCCGGAGGCGTCTCGATCTCGACCTGGAATTCACCCGTATCAGTCGCCGGAACAAACTCCACGCCCACAAGCGGGAACAAGAAGAAGGTGCCGACAAAGGACAGCAATGCAATCCCAAGCGTGGTCTTGCGGAATTTGAGGCACCAGCGCAACACGCCACGGTAACCTTGTGCGATCCACTCAAAAAACCGGTCGAACTGCGCCACTGCGCGCCCCACCGGCCCGCGCTTGGCGCCCGGATGGGCGGCCGGATCATACCAGACGCTCGACATCATCGGATCAAGCGTGAAGGCCACAAACAGTGAGATCAACACGGCAACGGACACGGTGACCCCGAACTGCAGGAAGAACCGGCCTAAAATGCCTTCCATGAAGGCGACCGGCATGAACACGGCGACAATGGATAGCGTGGTGGCGAGCACCGCCAGGCCGATCTCGTTGGTGCCATCCAGCGCTGCCTGCCGGTGCGACTTGCCCATATGCAAGTGCCGCATGATGTTTTCGCGCACGACAATGGCGTCATCGATCAAGATGCCGACGGCCAGAGACAGTGCCATTAGCGTCATCATGTTGAGGGTAAAACCCAGGAAATACAGCACGATCATCGTGCCGATGATCGAAATCGGCAGTGTCAGCCCGGTGATCACGGTCGAGCGCCAGGAATTGAGGAACAGGAACACGATGACGACGGCGAGAACCGCGCCCTCGATCAGCATGTTCTGCACCGCATGGAAAGACTGCTCGACCGGAATGGCGTTGTCCCTGACGATGTCGATGCGCACGCTCTCTGGCAGTTCGTTCGCCTGCAGATCGGCCAAAGTGGCGCGCACCTGCTCGGCGACCTGCACCGTGTTGGCGCCCTGCGTTTTGACAACGTCAATCGCCAGCGCCGGCCGCCCGTTCAGCAGCGCGAGGCTTTCCACCTCCGCCTGCCCATTCTCGACGACGGCGACGTCGCGCAGATAAACTGGCTGACCACCCTGGCGCCCCACGACGATGTCGAGGAAATCGGCTTCCTCGCCGATGCGGCCCTCGACCTGGATCGATTGCACCTGCGCACCTTCGGTAATGGAACCTGCCGGTAGGTTCTGGTTCTCCTGGCGCAGCGCCTGCAGCACCTGGTCGACCCCAATATTGAACGCGTTCAGGCGATCAGGATCGACCAGCACATTGAGTTGGCGCGGCACGCCCCCGACCACGGTCGCGCGTCCTACGCCGGGAATATTGGATAGCCGCGTGACAATCTCGTCCTCGGTGAGCGCCGTCAGATCGCGCGGCGACATTGTTTCCGAGCTGACTGCCAGCGAGATCACCGGCAACTCGGAAGGATCGAAGCGAAGCACCTGCGCATCCCCGGCGTTGTCGGGAAAGTTCGCTTCAACCGTGGCCAGCCGGTCGCGAACATCCTGCGCCGCCGTCTGCGAGTTGACGTTCATGTCAAAGATGATGATCACGAGGGCTTGCCCGGCCTGCGAGGTCGACTGGATGGTGTCGAGCCCACTGATCGTGTTCACTGCCTCTTCGATCGGCTCGACAATGTCGTTTTCCACGGCCTCAGGGGAAGCGCCGGGATAACTCACCACCACGGCAACCACTGGCAGGTCGATATCGGGCAACTGCTCGATGGGCAGTCGTTGATAGGAGTAGATGCCGAACACCAGCATCGCTACCATGATCATGGTGGTAAAGACGGGCTGATTGACGCTGATCCGGGTAAGAAACATCTAGCCCTCCACCATCTCGACGCGATTACCTGGCTGCAACTGGCTCAGGGGAGCGGTAACGATCATGTCGCCAGGCTGCAGACCCGCTGTGATCTGCACCAAACGGCCCCCCTTCCAGGTGGACCCTTGCTCGATGGCTTGACGCACGACGTGATCGCCTTCGACCTTGAGCAGGAAGAACCCTTCGGCATCCTCGCGCACCGCACCGGTAGGTACCGCCAAGGCGTCGACCGCTTCGGCAACCACGATCTGGCCGGTGGCGAACATACCGCCGCGTAACAGGCCATCGGGATTATCGAGGCCAATGTAAACCGGGATGGTCCGAGTGCCTGCTACGGCTACGGGGTTGACCCGATCAACCGTGCCGTCGAAGGTCCGGTCTCCAAACCCTTCCACGTTGATCAACACCGGCTGCCCGGCGGCAACGAGGCTGCTCGCGCCCACCGGGGCGGCTGCATCCATTTCCATCTGGCTGAGATCGACAATGGTGAAGAGGGGCGTTCCAGGTTGCACGGTTTGACCCGGCTCTACCGCGCGCTCTGAAATGATACCGCTCATGCTCGCGCGCAGGGTGGCGTTTTGCACCGCAATGCGCGCCGCCTCCACCTGACCTTCCAAGGCAGCAAGATTGGCGCGTAGCGCATCCACACTCGACTGCGCCTCTTCAAGGCCGGATGAAGCGGACAGTCCGCGCTGGATCAGATCAGTGGTGCGCGCCAGCTGACTTTCAGCGAGCTGCAACTGGGCACGAGTGGCTTCGGCGGTGTTGGTCTGCTGGTCGAGCTGAATTTGCAGGCTCTCGGTGTCGAGCTGCATGAGCACATCGCCCTCGTTCACCGTGTCGCCCGGCCGGGCCAGCACGGCCACAACCCGGCCCGCCACCTGCGAACCCAACTGGGTCTGGCGCTGTGGTGCAAGGGAGCCCGTCACCTTGACCAATTGCTGCAGCGTCTGAGGCTCCACCTGGGTGATCTCGAGAGGATTGAGCTGCATCACCGGCTCGGCCGCCTCAGCGACCGGTGCCTGCTCAACGGGAGCCGGTTGGGCTCGCATCCAGAGGAAATAGCCCACCCCGCCCAGCACAAGCAGGGCCAGGACGATCCAGGGTCCGAGCCGCCGACGCGGTTTTAGCCCTGCGGTTTCCCGGGCCGCATTGTCGCGCTCACGTTTACTTTGCGCCCATTCTGGCTTGGGTGTGTGCCCAGTCATGGTGTGTTCCCGTATTGATGGGGCTGGCCCCGATATCTTCCGCAAGAGCCCGGTTCTCGCGCCCCTTTGAACCGGTCGGCGGCCAAAGCAAATGTCAGCCTATCTCAGACGCAACGCGGCGTCCTTGTCCCCCATCAATGCTTGAGCCCGCCAACCAGCACCGCCCGAGAGTGCAGCCCTCGTTCACGCTTTCGAGTTTCGGCCGACCGGGCTACTGCCTCTGGCCACCCCTTCGGTTGTCATTCAGGTTGGAGACCGTCCACCTTCCCGCCACGGCGAGTGATTTGGTTTACGACACATTTCGGCAGCCCTATGGCAATCACCCTGACCCAGCAAGTTGGATCGACATGGGAGGTGAATGACCAGATAAGCACGCGGCCGCCAATTGCGAATAGCGTTGGACCATTACGCGGGCGGCCTCGGCATCGGCACCACCATTACTGCCGGCAGCAAAGCTCCAGAGGCCGATCTGGAACCCCAGATAGCACAGCTCCATGGCGTCGAGCAGTTCCGGATCGGCAGGTCGGCCCGCGGCTGCTGCCACCTTCTGGGCGAGGATGGTGCGTTCGGCCGCCGTGAGTTCCAACTCGACTGCCGCCCCGGCGATATCCCAGGCAATGTCCTGACAGCCCACCAGGTCGTGGGCCGAGTCGTGATCCAGTGCATCGGTCTTCAGTAATCGCCCCTGCGGGCTGACCAGCCACTCCCACCAGTGCAGGCGATTGTCGGTATGAGCCGGTTGCACTCGCTCGGCGAGCGCCTCCGGAGCGCCCAGTGCCATGCTGACCCGCTTGGACGCATCCTCCCCCAGCACCACGCCGATATTGTATCGCGCCATCTCGTACAGCTCGCCAAGCGCTGCCCCCGCAGCGTCGGCGGGAAAGGCGCGCGCGCGAAAGCTAAGGTACTCGCCGACCTGCTCCAGCAGCCAGCCCCGTTCTGGCTGTGCTTGGCGCAGGCTGCTGCCCTCGGCCCAGCGCTGCACGAGGAAGCCGTGGCACATACCCGCGATTTCCGGGGTCCATCCCGCTTCGACCAACTGGTGCCCGCGCCGCAGCTTGTCGTCCGCCATGCGGCCCAGCCCAGCCCACTTCACCAGCCAGGTGCCCGTTGCCGAAACCGCCAGCAGCTTGCGTTTTTCCAGCCCCGTGTCGACAGGCGGCCAATTGGCCGCATCAGCTGCTCCAAGCTGCCGCCAGCCGCCTCCCGAGATATCCCGCAATGGCTCCTGGAGCGGCCCGATCAAGGTCTCGACCCAACCCGCAAGGCCGCCCATGAAACCAGTTTTGTTCAGCACGACACTGTCAAAACCGATGCTGTGGCGTTGTGCTCGGGCCCAGCGTTGGCGATGACGGGACTCGGCCTGAGGTCCGAGATCTCCTGTGTGGCTGGGGAAGAAGTGGATCTGCTCGGGCGAAATGCCGGCGACCTCGAGCCAATCGGCAACACTGCCGAAGGAACTGCCCGATAGCCCAGGGCCTTCGTCTACAATGGCGAATTGGGCTTGCGGGTCCGCGAGAATTCTGGCGGCAAGCCCGGGTGCGACGGTGATCTGCCGATGATAGGGATGTCCATGAGGGCGCAGCGTGAACATGGAATCGGCGCCCAGGCCTGCCGCAACCATGGCGGCGAGACCCGTGCCAATGCTCCGTATGCCGAGCACCACCGTTTGGGCACCCAACCCCGATCTTTCCGCTGCCAGGAGATAGCTTTCGGGAAAAAGGGCGTAGAACGCATAGCCCTCACCTTGTTTGGTGCGGATCGAAACCGAACGGCTGAGTTGGTTCAGGTGTTCGACGGGAACTTCGCCGTATTGAAGCTCGCAACCGGCCCAGGACCGTCCCACCACCCCGGCCAGCCCGATCAGCAGGGTGCTGCTTGCTTGTGCATCAGCGCTCCAGTCGTCAGCTTCATCCATCTTCCAGGCGATATCGAGCAATCCTTGCGCCAACTCGCCGGCACGGATGAAGGCACTTACCAGCGCCGCATGCCGGGCAATTCCAGGCGGCATCCCCTGCAAACCCAGCAGCTTCTGGGTAATTTCCGCCCCCAGATCCCCAGCATTTTCGAGCCGCTCGGCGTCGCCATAAACCAGCATTTCCCCAGACTCCCTTTACTCACGGCGCTCGGCAACGCACAATGCAGCTCTGTGTTAGGCGCCAGGAGGCGTTCCCGCGCAACGGGAACCAAGCCCCCGGGGCGCCGTTTTGCACCAGCATTGTAGATGCTTAGCGAGGAATATAGGGCATGGCTTCAAAGAAGATTCGCATCGGGCTCGTAGGGGTGGGCAACTGCGCATCTTCATTGGTTCAGGGACTCACCTATTATCGCGACGCCGACGGCAATGAACCCGTGCCGGGGCTCATGCATGTGGACCTGGGCGGCTATCATATCCGTGACATCGAAGTTGCGGCGGCTTTCGACGTTGCCGAGGGCAAGGTCGGGCGCGATGTCGCCGAGGCCATCAGCGCCGAGCCCAACAATACCCATCGCTTTGCCCAGGTTGCTCCCACGGGGGTAACCGTTGAGCGCGGCCCCACTCTGGATGGCATTGGCAAATACCTCGCTGACGCAGTAACCGAGTCTGATGCGCCGGTCGCCGACGTGGCCGCTATTCTGCGGGACGCGCAAGTGGACGTGCTCATCTCCTACCTACCGGTGGGCTCGGAAGAGGCGACGAAGTTCTATGCCGAGCAGGCCTTGGCTGCCGGTTGCGGCTTTATTAACTGCATTCCCGTTTTCATCGCCTCGCGCGCAGAATGGGAACAGAAGTTCGCTGACAAGGGCCTGCCAATCATTGGTGATGATATCAAGAGCCAGGTTGGCGCCACCATCGTGCATCGCATGCTCGCGAACCTGTTCCGCGAGCGCGGCGTCAAGCTGGACCGCACCTATCAACTCAATTTCGGCGGCAACACCGATTTCCTCAACATGCTGGAGCGCGAGCGGCTGGAATCCAAGAAGATTTCCAAAACCCAGGCGGTCACGAGCCAGATCGACGTTCCCCTGCCCGCCAACGACATCCATGTCGGCCCCAGCGACCATGTGCCGTGGCTGACCGATCGCAAATGGGCCTATATCCGCCTCGAGGGCACCACTTTTGGCGGCGTGCCGCTCAACGCCGAACTCAAGCTCGAGGTATGGGACTCGCCAAACTCGGCCGGCGTCGTGATCGATGCCGTGCGCTGCGCCAAGCTCGCGCTCGACCGGGGCATTGGTGGTGCTCTCGTGGGCCCCTCGAGCTATTTCATGAAGTCCCCGCCCACCCAGTTCACCGATGACGAAGCGCGCCAGCGAACCATGGCCTTTATAGCCGGCACGGAGGACGGGCTGCTCGGAGCGGCCGAGTGACGACCACTTTTTATCTGGTCCGCCACGCAGCCCATGACAATGTCGGGGGGTTTCTGGCCGGACGGACGCCAGGCATCCGGCTGGGTGAAGCAGGCCGCGCCCAAGCTGCACGGCTTGGCCAGCGCATGGCGAGCGAGCAGTTCGATGCCATTTATGCCAGCCCGCGTGAACGGACGCAGGAAACCGCGGCGGCGATAGCAGCTGAGCGCGATTTGCCGGTCCATACTGCGCCAGAACTCGATGAAGTGGACTTCGGCGCCTGGTCAGGCAAGACTTTCGACGTGCTCAATACCGACCCAACCTGGCGGCAATGGAACACGATCCGCAGCCTCAGCCGCACGGCCGGTGGAGAATCCATGCTGGACGTGCAACGCCGGGCACTCACATTGCTGGAGCGCCTTGTCGCCGAGCATGAGAACGGGCGCCTCGTGCTTGTCAGTCATGCCGATATCATCAAGACACTGGTCAGCTATGTTCTGGGTCTTCCCATTGACGCCTGGCCCCGTTTCGATATCGGCCCGGCATCCATCACGACAATTGTCGTTGGTGACTGGGGCGCCAAGCTCTGGACGCTGAACGAAGTTATCTCCTAGCCAGCGTGCCCGTATCCATCAGCATCCAAGCGCAGCAACAAGGAACAGTCATGGCTTTGTCGGCCGATGAGTTGAAACAAAAGATCGAAACCTTGGGGCCGTGGTTCCACAATATCGATCTGGGCGGCGTTTGGACTGCGCCCAACCACTTCCTGGGCGATTATCCCGGCCGCAAGTACCGCAGATTTGCTGACGCGATCCCCGCCGACCTAACGGGCAAGAGTGTGCTCGATATTGGCTGCAACGCCGGCTTCTATTCACTCGAAATGAAAAAGCGCGGCGCCGACCGCGTCCTGGCGGTCGATTTCGACGACCATTACCTCGACCAGGCGCGCTTTGTCGCCGCGACGGCGGGAGCCGATATCGAGTTCCGTAAGCTCTCGGTTTACGATGTTGGGGCGCTGGGCGAGAAGTTCGACGTCGTCATCTTCATGGGCGTGCTCTATCACCTGCGCCATCCGCTCTTGGCGCTCGATTTGATCCGCGAACATGTCGCCAAGGACCTGCTGGTGTTCCAATCCATGCAGCGCGGCTCGACCGAGATCTTGCCACTCGAGAGCGACTACCCGTTCACCGAAACCGCAATTTTCGACCAGCCGGGCTATCCCAAACTCCACCTCATTGAGCAGCGCTACAGCAACGACCCAACCAACTGGTTTGTGCCCAATGCCGCGGCCGCCGAAGCTTTGCTGCGCAGCGCGGGTTTTGAGATCATCAGCCACCCCGAGCAAGAGGTCTATATCTGCCGCACTGCGGCACAATCCCCCTATGCCAAGCCGGTCTACCCGGCCACAGGAGCCACTGCATGATTGAAGCCGCGATGATCTGGAACGAGCCCAACAACAAATCGCATTGGGACCCCGAGATCGACCCCGATTGGAGCCGTTTCGGCCAGATGGTCAATTTGGCGGCCGACGCCATCAAGGCACAGAACCCGGCGATCAAGCGTGTGCTCGGTGGCATTTCCCCCATCGATCCCGGCTTCATCAATCGCATGATGGGCTATGGCGTGCTCGACCGGCTCGACGCCGTCGCGCTGCATGGGTTCCCTCTCGACTGGAACTTGTGGCAGATCAGGGAATGGCCAGCCAAGGTCGACGAAATCCGCGCTGTGACCGACTTGCCGATCTGGATCAGCGAAGTGGGTATTTCCACCTTTGGCGCCGAGGAGGTCCAGCTTTGGGGCCTGCAGCGTACCGCCGAGCTGCTCAAGGGCAAGGTTGAGCGCATCCAGTGGTACAGCCTCTACGATCTTCCCCGCGAGTGGGAGGCCACCACTCGCCACCGCGAGGCCGAGGGCTCATCCTATTACCGGCACTTCTATATGGGGCTGCTGCGGGAAGACGGCACGCCCAAGCCAGCCTACGAGGAGTTCCGCAAGCATACGCCCGATTTGGGCGTGGTGCAGTGGTTTCATTACCACGATCACCGGCTCGACGATGCCGTGCGGCACATGAAGGATTTGGGCGTCACCTATATGCGCACCGGCCTGTCCTGGGCCGATAGCTTCCGTCCCGATGCGCTGGATTGGTTCGACCGCCAGATGAAGGCGCTCGAAGACTTCAACGTCACGGTGACCTTCTGCTTTACGCCAGAACACCGCGGTATCGCGCCCCATCACACCAGCGCTCCGCAGGTGCCCGAGGAGTTTGCCGAGTTCTGCCGCCAGATGATCGAGCGATATGCGCCCGCTGGCGCGACCATGGTCAGCGACTCAACCGCTGCACCGCTGCGTGTTTGATCCCTTGGGGGCGGCTGTTAGCCGCCCTCACCCTTGATCTTGAGCTTGTCCACGAGCTTGCCGATGCGACCCCGCCCATAGGCCACGCCGTGGTAGAGCGCCAGCGCCGCCCGACCCCAGCCCACATAAAGCCGAGGCTGCCCGGTCTGCTTGGCGAGCCAGGCCATGCGGTGGCTCCAGGCACTGATGCCAAAACGCATGATGTAGATGAGCTGGCGCCGCGGCGCGATACCATGCCGCTTTGGTGCGACCCGCTTTTTGGGCCGAATGCCCAGTTTGGGCCAGCTCAGCCGATATGCGAGCCCCTCGCGCCGCTGGCGGAACCCCGCAGCCTGCGTTTGCACCACAAACTCGTGGTCGACCGGCTGCAGATCCAGCCGCCCTTCGCCGATGGCGTTCTGCACCAGACCATGCACCAGCGGCGAGCGCACGATCACCACATTGGTGCCGCGCCCGTCTGATGAATAGGGCTCCACCCAGGCATCGCCAAAGGCGATGTCGGCGGTTTCCGCCACCACGTCGTCGCAATAATTGCAGGCCGAGTTCATGAAGAAACCCGAGCCCCAATCGCCATCCACCAGATGCCACCAGTCCTGCGTGCGGGCGCTGCCATCGCGCTGCGTCAGCTGTGCCGTGTACCAGTTGGCGGGCCGGTCAGGGTTCTTGAGCCGGTACTCGACTTTTTGCACCTCGCTCCACTCCGCGCCCATCTGCCAGGCAAAGCTTTCGATCATCCGGGCGCTTTTCATGTGGCCGCAAAACAGCCCCAGCACGAAAACGATGCGCTCCTTGAGGACAGGATCTTCCTCGCGCAGGAGATTTACCGCCTTGATGAAACAGGGGATGCCCACCACCGCATAGCGTCCGGGCACGGCGCGAATTTGTGCGATGACCCCGGCCATATCCACGGGGTAATAGCGCGACTTGGCGCCGCCCCGCAGTTGGTCAAGATCACGCGAGATGCGATAGCGGAAAAAGCCGTTGCCGGTTTCGGGCAGCTCGGGCGCGACATGGGCAACGCCGTCCACCAAGCCCTGGCGCAGCAACTCCGCCGCAACCCAGCTGACCATTCCGCCCGAACTGCCTTCGGCCCGAAAATCGGGCTCGGCTACGGCGCCAACATAAGCCGCCTCATAGCGCCCGATGCGCGGATCGCTGAGAGGCGCCTCGGCAAAACGCTCCAGCGCCAACTGATCCTCGTTGCGCGCCAGCGGCGAAAACGGACAGGTGCGCGAGAACGCCTCGGTGGCCTCGCCCATGAAACTAGCCGGACCGATGGGCTTTTTCTGCCCATAGGCATCCCAATCCATCGCCGCCGCACCGTTATTCGCCTGCGCGACGCAACTGCCGCAACCGATGCACAGCCCCGCGCGCACAATGGCGTCAGGACTGACCAGTTTGGGCTCCGCCCGCTTGGGCGCCGGATCAAGCAAGGACATGGTCGAGATAGCCGTTGGAATGGACACGCAAGGCTTCGATCCGCGCTGACACCATGGGGTCGAGAGCTTCTCCCAAGGTGGCAGCATATTGCTTGGCCGATGTCTCGGCACTGGCGAGGTGCCGTTCGGCCCCCACCGTCGCCATGAGATCCCGGACCTTGTTGGAGCGGTAATCGGACAGCGCGGCGGCAAATGGCTTGTTGTTCAGGAGCGCGAACACGCAGCCATGGAAGAAATTGGTGGCGACTGCGCTGGCCCCCGCAATGAAGCGCGCGAACTCCTCGGGACCCGCTTCGATCCAGCTCTCGTCGGCCCAGTCATTGCGATAACCGATGCTGACGAGCCGCAGCCTCTTGTCCTCCGCAAACTGGCGCACGCCGTCCCTGAACCATCCGGGTAATCCATGACCGTAGACCGCCAGATAAGGCGCGTCAGCCACAAGCGGCTCCGCCGTTGGCGGGAATTGCAGGCAAGGATCGAGCACCAGGGTTGGCTCGAACCCTAAGGCTTCGCTAACGAGGCGATGAGAATTGGCGTCACGCACCGCAATCGCATCGAACTGCCGAAGTTTGTCCGCCCAAGCCGGATCCAGGCCATCGCCGGCGGGGTAATTGCCAAAACTTGCGGCGTAAGAAGCCAGTTTTCCCGCACGTAGCCCATCGCCATAAAACAGGGGCACCGCACCATACCAGGGGTGACGCAGGTTCCAAACTTCATCGCTGCCGACAAGGATCAGGTCGAAGATTTCCATGGTCTCGGGCGCATCAAGCGCAAAGCGCTGCGACAGCGGCAATCGGTCAAAGGCGGCAAAGAACTTGCCCATCTTCTCGCGATAGCGCGGATAATCTTCGGCGGAGGTCTTGATCGGCAGGAGCGGCTGCAGTGCGCAGCGCCATTCCAGGCGATTGACCCGGGCGGATTCATGTTCAAGCAACACGGCGTCGAGGCCGCGCGCGCGAAGACCTTCCACCAGTTGCCGCGCCTGCCAGTATGAGCCGTAATTGATACACCGATGAAGGGTGAGAACGCCGATCCTTTGCGGTGCAACCATGCCTAGACAATACCCAAAACAATAAAGAACGCCGCCTTAAGAACACGAGGGGCAGTGCAAAGGCAATGGTGCCCCCTCTCAGCCCACGTCGAACTCGTCATCTACCGGGTCGGATTTTTCAACGCTAGCCTGCCCCAGTCTCAAGGTTGGACAGAACCATCACGAGGACGAAGCCAAGTCCGATCGCAATAGCGGCCGACTGCTGGAACTGATGGCTTTCCGCTTCGGGCAGCAAACTGCCGATGGTCAGATAGAACATGGCACCCGCGCCCAACCCCAGAAGGCTGCCCAGAACGGGTTCGGGTAGGCCTTTGAGCAGGAACCAGCCCACCATTGCCGAAACAAACAGCGAAACCCCGATCAGGCTGGTCCACAGCAAGGTCTTGCGGGCGGCGCCTTCCTCTCCTGAAGCGGCATCAATCGCCCCGAGGCTCAGGCCCTCGCTGATATTGTCGAGGACGATGGCCAGTCCCACGATTAACGCCACCCGCATATCCGCAGCGGCGCTGACCCCAATCGCCAAACCCTCGATCAGCTCTTCGGAACTCGTGGCTGCCCCGATGACGGTCACCTTGCGCGCCCCCTTGTTGTGACGCTTCTGCTTGGCGTCAACTGCCGGCTTCTGGTCTGCCTCGGGCCCGGCCAAGGCACCGTGGTTCACCAACAGGTCCAGCCCGTAGACCAAGGCGAAGCCCACGGCAAAACAAACCGCAACCAAGGCCAGCGGCGCCCGCTCCAAAGCGCTCGGTACCAGTTCGAAGGCAAAAGTGCCCAGCAGCACGCCCGCGGCCACGCCCACCGCCAGGCTCAGAAACAGCGATGACGGTCGGATGCGCGTGGCGATGAAACCGCCGAGTGGTGATGCGAGGCCGGCAACCAGAGCCACGCCAAGTACAGGAAGCAAGCCGTCCATGATGTTCCTAGAGGTTTAGCGCTGCCAGGCTTTCGGCCGAGGCTGCCGGGGCGATCTGCTCGAAGGTGCATTGGCGTGGCGCCTTGTCCGGACGCCAGCGATGCAGCCGCGTGCCATGCCGGAACCGGCCAGCGGTGACGTGATCGTAGAACACCTCGACCACGAGTTCCGGTTTGAGCGGCACCCACTGTGTCGAGCGCTCGGTGCTCCAGCGACTGGGGCCACCTGGGGCGTCGCCGGTAAAGCCTTCGCCGCCAGCAAGCGCCTCTACCCGCGCGGTGATTTCGGCGCGGTCTCGCGAAGCGATGCCCGAGGTGAAGCCCACATGATCGAGCAAGCCTTGCTCGTTATAGAGCCCGAGCAGCAGGGAGCCGACCTCGTGATTATTGCTCCCATAGCGAAAGCCACCAACAACGCAATCGGCGGTCCGGATGCGCTTGATCTTGAGCATCGCCCTCGTACCGCTCTGATAGGGTTCGTTACTGGGCTTGGCGATGACCCCGTCGATTGCCGCGCCGGTGTGCTCCAGCCAGCCTTCTGCAACGCTTCGATCTTGGGTACGCGGAGACAAGCGCAGTCGCGCGGCTTCCGGGGCATCTGCCAACAGGGCTTCCAGTTTGTGCCGCCGCTCTGACAAAGGAGCGTCGATCAGGCTGGCGCCATTTTCGTCAGCCAGCAGGTCAAAGGCCACGAGCAGGGCTGGGGTTTCCGCCGCAAGCTTGCGCACGCGACTTTCCGCGGGATGCAGCCGCATCTGCAGGGCATCAAAGGACAAGCTGCCATCGGTGGAAATCACCAGTTCGCCATCGAGCACGAACTGCTCGGCAGGAACCTCCGCGAGCGCAGCGAGCATTTCCGGGAAGTACCGGCCCAAAGGCTTGCCCGACTTGGCGAAGAGCGCGACCTCACCCCCCGCCTTGACCGCAATGCAGCGAAAGCCATCCCATTTCGGCTCGAACTGCCAGCCCTCACCTCGCGGCAAGTCCTCGATGAGCTTTGCCTCCATGGGCTCGATGAAGTCGGCAGGCGGGGGTGGGGATGGTGTCGCGATCTTGTGCACTTTGGGCATGGGGGATACTCCGCTTCTTCAAGCGGACTCCCTTGCCCTTGGTTCCCACAAGCGGCATGGTCCGGCCAATTGCCGCGAAAGGATTACCTATGATGAACACCAGTGCGCTCGACGCCGTCCTCGCCCAGGTTGACCAGGGCCTCGACGCCAGCCTTGAACGGCTCAAAGCCCTGCTGCGCATCCCGTCCATCTCGACCGATCCAGCCTTTGCGCAGGATTGCCGGCGCGCCGCCGATTGGCTGGTCGCGGACCTGCAAGGCCTCGGCTTTGAGGCCGCCGCCCGTCCCACGCCTGGCCACCCGATCGTTGTCGCCCATGGTCCACAAACACCCGGGCCGCATGTGTTGTTCTATGGTCACTATGACGTGCAGCCGGTCGATCCCCTCGCGCTCTGGCACACCGACCCATTTGAGCCCGTGATCAAGGAGGGCCCCGAAGGCCGCACCATCATTGTCGGGCGCGGCGCCTCGGATGACAAGGGGCAGCTGATGACCTTCCTCGAAGCCTGCCGCGCCTGGAAGGCGGCTACCGGCAGCTTGCCCGTGCGCGTCTCCGTCATGCTGGAAGGCGAGGAAGAAAGCGGCGGCAAGAACCTGCCCGGCTTCATGCGAGCCAATGCCCAAGAGCTGCGCGCCGACGTGGCGCTGGTGTGCGACACCGATATGTGGGACCGCCAGACGCCTTCCATCACCTCCATGCTGCGGGGCCTGGTGGGTGAAGAGATCACCGTCACCTGCGCCAACAAGGATTTGCATTCCGGCATGTTCGGCAATGCCGCGCGCAATCCCAACCAGGTCGTCGCCGACATCGTCGCCTCCCTGCGCGCTCCCGATGGAAGCGTGACGCTCGAGGGCTTTTACGACGACGTCCCCGAAATCACCCCCGAGCTGCGCGCGCAATGGGAAGGTCTTGGCTTCGACGAGGCCGCGTTCCTTGGCAGTGTCGGCCTGTCGATCCCGGCCGGGGAAGCGGGTCGCTCGGTGCTGGAAACGATCTGGTCGCGCCCGACCTGCGAGATCAATGGCATCTGGGGCGGCTATACCGGCGACGGCTTCAAGACGGTGATCCCCTCGCAAGCAAGCGCCAAAATCTCGTTCCGGCTCGTTGGCAACATGGATCCGGACAAGATCCGCGCGGCCTTCCGCCGGCATGTGGAAGCGCGCATTCCGGCCGATTGCACGATGACCTTCAAGGAGCATGGCGGCTCACCAGCAGTTACCGTGCCCAGCGAGGGTATCTATCTGCGTCAGGCGCTCAAGGCGCTGACGGACGAGTGGAACAAGCCGGCCGTGATCACCGGCTCGGGTGGCTCGATCCCCGTGGCCGGAGAATTCAAGTCCATTCTTGGGCGCGACACGCTGCTGATCGGCTTTGCGCATGTGGATGATGCCATCCACTCACCTAACGAAAAATATGACCTCGAGAGCTTCCACCGCGGCATTCGTGCCTGGGTGCGGGTGCTCGCCGCCTTTGCCGATTCCGCCAAGGCCTAACGTGTATTGGACAGCCGGCAGTTCAGGCCGCCGGCTGTCCGCCCAGGAACTGCACCGCCTCGGCACCGGCCACGATGGCGCGCGCCAGGGCATCAGCCGGCTCGGCCCCCCCCAAATGGGCCGCCACAAAGCCCGCGGCAAAAGCATCGCCGGCACCCGTGGAATCGACGACCGGAACCACGGGCGCGGGTAGCGCCAGACGCAAGCCATCCTTGCCGCCCAAGGCTGCGCCGTAGCGGCCGCGCTTGATCACCACATTGCTGAAGTGATCCCCCAGCAGCCGCATCTGCGACTCAAAGCCAACCACTCCGCAAAGGGTTTCCGCCTCGGTGTCGTTGGCAAATAGCCAGTCGGCGCCACTGGTCCAGCGCAGGAACTCGGCCGGCCCAACCTCATCGAGAAAGCCGATGGACGCGGGATCGATAGCTACCTCGATGCCACGCGAGCGAGCGGTGGCGAGCAGCGCCTGCACGGCATGGCGCGGTGTTGCAGCAAAAAAGCTGTAGCCCGATACCATTACCATTCCGACACCCTCAAGCAGGCTTGGGGGCAAGTCTTCAGCACACAGATGCAGGTTTGCCCCGCGGTCGGTCAGAAAGCTGCGCTCGCCGTCTGGGTCGAGCAAGGTCACCAAGACCCCTGAGGGCAGGGATTTGTCGGCACCAAGCGCCGGGATCACTCCCAGACCGCGGAAGTAGTTCTCATACATCGGCTGGTCCGCAACCCCCACGCGGGCAGCAAACAGCACTTCTGTCCCCATGGAACCCAGCCACACGGCCTGGTTGGCGCCCGAACCGCCGGGGCGGCTGCGAATAGTGGCGCGGCGGTCCGAGCCTTGCACGACAGGGCCTTCAGGCTGGACGATGACGTCCGTCATCACGTCCCCGATCACCAAGACCCGGCTCATGCGCGATGCAGCGTCGGCTTGGGCGATGCGCGCTCGGCCAGTGCCACGGCAATCTGGGCGGCAACGGCGGCGTTGTTTTTCACCAGCTCGATATTGGCCTCGAGTGACTTGCCTCCGGTAAGCTCGAACACCCGCTTCAGGAGGAACGGAGTGAGGGCCTTGCGGCTGACGCCTTCCCGCTCGGCATCGGCGATGGCTTCGGCGATGCGGGCTTCAATGGCTCCAGGGTCAAGGGCCGCAGCTTCCGGGATGGGATTGGCGATCAGCACGCCGCCGAGCCCCAGATCGGCCTGCATGGCGATGACGCGGGCCAGTTCGGCAACGTCGTCAAAGCGGTGATCCACCTTGTGCCCGCTTTGGCGGGCCCAGAAGGCAGGAAAGTTATCGGTGCGGTAGCCCAGGACCGGCACCCCATTGGTTTCGAGCACTTCGAGGGTCTTGCCAATATCAAGGATCGACTTGGCGCCGGCACAAACAACGGCAACTGGCGTGCGGCTCAGTTCCTCGAGATCTGCCGAGATATCAAAGGTTTCCCCCGCGCCCCTATGCACCCCGCCGATGCCGCCGGTGGCAAACACGGAAATGCCAGCGAGCGCGGCGATCTGCATCGTGGTGGCAACCGTGGTGCCGGCCATCACGCCCTTAACGAGGAGCGAGGAGACATCGCGTCGCGAGGCCTTGGCGGCAGTGGCGCCTTCCTGGGCGAGGCGCTCAAGGTCTTCCCCGCTCACCCCCACGCAGAACCGGCCATCCATGATGGCGATGGTAGCAGGCGTTGCGCCATGTTCGCGCACCACGGCTTCCACCTGCTGGGCCATGGCCAGGTTTTGTGGATAGGGCATGCCATGGGTGATGATGGTGGACTCCAGCGCCACCACGGGTTGGCCGGCTGCGAGGGCTTTTTTGATGCCGCTGCTGACTGAAAGATAGGCTCTGCCGTCCATGGGAAATCATTCCGCTGCCAGAATAAAGGCGCTTTTGCGCCAGTGTGCGCGGCGGCTTGTGCGCCTTGTCGACGCAGGGCGTCAAGTGGGTCTGCGTGTGGCGCCATTTTCCCTTGTCGCCCCCGGCATTTGGCTCTAGTTTGGCAGCAATTCCAGCGTTGAAAGGGCACTTCGCTGTACACGGTTTGGGTTGATCGCGCCGTCTGCGCGGACCGATTTGCTCCCGGCTTTGGGCTCACGGCAGCAGTTTGTTTCAGCGTTCCAGCGCGCTTGTTCGCCATGCCGGCAGGGGCTCTTGCCTCGCCGGCGCCACAAAGATGAACGCCCTCTGAACATTTGTTCAGGCGGCCAGTTCGCCTCCCTTTTCTATCTCTATTTCCATCTCACAGGAGCTCCATCACATGAACAAGTCGCTCGCACTTGCCCTCGGCACGCTCATGGTCGCGGCACCCGTCCTCGCCCAGGAAGAGCCCGTGCTCAATGTTTATAACTGGTCGGACTATATCGCCGAGGACACCATCGCCAATTTCGAGGCGGAAACCGGCATCAAGGTCAATTACGACGTCTACGACACCAACGAGATCGTCGATGCCAAGCTGCTGGCCGGCTCGTCGGGCTATGACATCGTGGTGCCGAGCGGCAACTTCCTGCAGCGCCAGATCCAGGCCGGCCTGGTGCGTGAGCTCGACAAGTCGCAGCTGACCAATCTGGGCAATCTTGACCCCGCAGTGATGGCGACTGCTGCCGACTTCGACCCGGACAATGCCCATGCCGTGCCCTATATGATCAACACGATCGGGCTGGGCTACAACACCGCCAAGGTGGCGGAAGCGCTGGGCGCCGATACTCCGATCGACAGCTGGGATCTCCTGTTCAAGCCCGAGAACGCGGAAAAGCTCGCGAGCTGCGGCATTGCCGTGCTCGACAGCCCTTCGGAAGTGGTGGGAATTGCCCTTCATTATCTCGGGCTCGATCCCAATTCGGAAAGCGAAGAAGACCTGGCCAAGGCCGAGGAACTGCTGACCGCAATCAAGCCTTCGATCCGCTACTTCAACTCGTCCCAGTATATCGATGACCTCGGCAATGGCGAAATCTGCCTGGCGCTGGGTTATTCGGGCGACGTATTCATTGCTGCCGATGCGGCAGAAGAAGCCGGCCAGGGCGTGGAGGTGGGCTACCTCATTCCCAAGGAAGGCGCGGGCACGCTGATCGACTTCATGGCCATTCCCGTGGATGCGCCCCATCCCGAAAACGCCCACAAGTTCATCAACTACATCCTCGAGCCCGAGGTCGTGGCCGCGATCACCGATTATGTGTTCTATGCCAACCCCAACCTGCCCGCGACCGAGTTCGTGTCCGACGAGGTCAAGAACAATCCTGGCATCTACCCGCCAGCCGAAACCGTCGCCAAGGCCTTTGCCCTGACCGCGCATAGCCCCGAGTTCGAAGAACTCTTGACCCGCACCTGGACCCGCATCAAAACCGGCCAGTAACAATTCCCACCCATCGGGGGGCGGCCGCTGTGCCGCCCCTTCTGACTTTTCGAGTGCGCCATGGCCAAGAAACCCCAGATCGCCGCCGATACCCGACCCTGGCGCGACCCGGCAGCCAAACCTTTTGTGCGCATCAAGGACGTGACCAAGCGCTTCGGCGATGTTTATGCCGTCAATGAAGTTTCGCTCGATATTTTCCAGGGAGAGCTGTTCTGCCTGCTGGGCGGATCGGGATCGGGCAAATCGACGCTGCTGCGCATGCTGGCCGGTTTCGAGCAGCCCACCAGCGGCACCATCGAGATCGATGGGCAGGACATGACCGAGGTGGCCCCCTATAACCGCCCCGTCAACATGATGTTCCAGAGCTATGCCCTGTTCCCCCATATGAGCGTGGAACAGAACATCGCCTATGGCCTCAAGCGCGACCACCTGCCCAAGAACGAGATCGCCGAGCGGGTCGAGGAACTGCTCAGCCTCGTCAAGCTGCAGGATTACGGCAAGCGCCGGCCGCACCAGCTGTCGGGCGGCCAGCGCCAGCGCGTGGCTCTCGCCCGTTCGCTGGCCAAGCGACCAAAGCTGCTGCTGCTCGACGAGCCCTTGGGCGCACTCGACAAGAAGCTGCGCGAGGAAACCCAGTTCGAGCTGGTCAAGATCCAGGAATCGCTGGGCGTCACCTTCATCGTCGTGACCCACGACCAGGAAGAAGCCATGACGCTGGCCACCCGGATCGGGGTGATGAATTATGGCGAAATCGCCATGATCGGCGAGCCGACTGATATCTATGAATTCCCCAATTCGCGCTTCGTGGCCGGCTTTATCGGCTCGGTCAACATGGCCGAAGGCGTGGTGATCGACGACGAGCCCGACCATGTGCGCATCCGCTCGGCCGAGCTCGGTTGCGACATCTATGTCAGCCATGGCGTCGACTGCGCGCCCGACCAGATCCTGTGGTGGGCCGTGCGCCCCGAAAAGATCAGCCTGTCGCGCGAAAAGCCCGAGGATGAGCACGACGCCAATGTTACCAAGGGCATGGTGGAAGAAATCGGCTATCTGGGGGACATGACCGTCTACCAGATCCTGCTCGCCAGCGGCAAGCGCCTGCGGGTGACGCAAACCAATACGGTGCGCGGCAATCCCGACGCGATCACCTGGGACGAGGAAGTGTATTGCGCCTGGGGTGGCAATGCCGGCTCGGTGCTGACGGTATGATGGCCAACCCAGCCACAGCGGCGACCGGTTCGATTGCGGCATTTGGCCAGCCGCCGAGCTTGGCGATGAGCCGGAACCCCCACCCGGTCCCTCCCCTCAAGGGGGAGGGTGTGGATCGGGGCTCCCGGTCACCAGTGACACACAAGTCCACCCCCTCTTCGGCCCTCCCCTCAAGGGGGAGGGAGGGCAAAGCAACTGCATCGTGGCCCGGAACGGTCGAGGGCGGAGTTATCCATGTCCAGTTTTGACATCGACAATCCCGCGCCGCGCCGGCGGACCTGGACCATGGTGGAGCGGGGGCTCGCCGCAGTTGGGATTTCGGGCAAGATGCTGGTGATCGCGGCACCTGCGATCTGGCTGACCGTGTTCTTCCTTGTGCCGCTGGTTGTGGTCTTCGGCATTTCGCTGTCGATCAAGCAGTTCGGCCGCCCGCCCTATTCCGACCTCATCACCTTTGATGAGGAAGGCACGGTGCAGCTGACGCTGCACCTGACCAATTACCTGCGCCTGTTCACCGACAATCTTTATGTCGCCGCGTATCTCAGCTCGATCCGCATTGCCTTTATCTCGACGATCATCACGCTCCTGATCGGCTACCCCATGGCCTATGCCATTGCCCGGGCGCCTGATCGCTGGCGCAATATCCTCTTGATGCTGGTGATCCTGCCGTTCTGGACCTCGTTCCTGCTGCGCGTTTATGCGCTGACCGGCTTCATGCGTGGCAATGGTGTGATCAACCAGTTCCTCGGGCTGTTCGGCATCGAGCCGCTGGTGATGATGCAGACCGATTTCGCCGTTTATGTCGGCATTGTCTATACCTACCTGCCCTTCATGATCCTGCCGCTCTACACCAATCTGGTGAAGCTGGACGGCGCCTTGCTGGAGGCTTCGGCCGACCTCGGCGCGCGGCCCTGGCGCACTTTCCTGTCGGTGACCATGCCGCTTTCCATGCCCGGCATCATTGCCGGCTCCATGCTGGTGTTCATTCCCGCTATTGGCGAGTTCGTGATCCCCTCGCTGCTGGGCGGACCCTCGACCCTGATGATCGGGCGCGTGTTGTGGGACGAGTTCTTTGCCAACACCAACTGGCCCCGGGCCGCGGCGGTGGCTGTTGCGATGCTGGTGGTTGTGGTGATCCCGATCATGCTGCTGCAAAAGGCGCAAGACGCCGTGGTGGAGAAGTAAGATGCGGCGAGGCTGGTTTTTGCCCATCGCAGCGGCGCTGGGTTTCGTATTTCTCTACGCGCCCATCATTTCGCTGGTGGTGTTCTCGTTCAACGAATCCCGGCTGGTGACGGTCTGGTCGGGCTTTTCCTTCAAATGGTATGGCGAGCTGTTCCGCGATCCGCAGATGCTGGGTGCCGCGTGGCTGAGCCTGCAGATCGCCGCCGTCAGCGCCACCATTGCCTTGTTCCTCGGCACGCTCTGCGCCGTTGCGCTGGTGCGGTTCCGACGCTTCAGGGGCCGCACCGTGCTCGCGGGCACGGTTTCGGCGCCGCTGGTGATGCCCGACGTGATCACGGGCCTCGCATTGCTGCTCTTGTTCGTGGCCATGGAAGGCACGCTGGGCTGGCCGGCGGGCCGGGGCATGCTCACCATCATCATCGCCCATTCCGTGTTCTGCATGGCCTATGTGACGGTGGTGGTGCAATCGCGCCTGTCCGACCTCGAGCTCAGCCTCGAGGAAGCGGCGATGGACCTGGGCGCGACGCCCGTACGGGTGTTTTTCGACATCACCCTGCCCATCATCGCCCCTGCCCTGGTTTCGGGCTGGCTGCTGGGCTTTACCCTGTCGCTCGATGATCTGGTGATCGCGAGCTTCGTGTCCGGCCCGGGCTCGTCCACCCTGCCCATGGTGATCTTTTCCAAGGTGCGACTGGGCGTGTCGCCCGATGTCAATGCGCTCGCGACCATCATCATCGGCATCGTGGCGTTGGGTGTGCTGGGCGCAACGCTGTTCCAGCTACGCTCACGCCCACATGCGTCAAGCCGTTAAGTTCTCGTTCAGCAAGCCGTGATTGGACAAACCGACCCGGGCACCCCATCTTTCTCATATGTTCAACAAATGTGAAGGAGGTGATCCAATGTCTATTGAGATTACGGCGCTCAACGAGAGCCTTGGATTTGGTGGTCTGGCAGGCGAGGTACGCCTCGGCTAACAACACCTCCTCCGGCTTTGAGGCCGTTAAACTCAGAAAGGGCTGCCGCAAGGCGGCCCTTTTTTGTTGCCCGCTAGACCGGAAGATCTTCCAGCTGCAATGAATCGGCAAGGCTGGTCCGATCGAGCACTGCCCGGGTAGCAAGGGTGACCCGCTCGAACACGTGGCGGATTTCGCATGACGCCTCATCGCGACAATCCTCGCAACGCCGGTACGCCGTCAGCGACAGGCAGGGCAAGGGCGCGAGCGGCCCGTCGATGAGGCGCAGCACTTCGCCAAACATCACCTCTTCGGGGGAACGCGCCAGCACATAGCCGCCAAGCCGGCCGCGACGGCTGGTGACGAGCCCGGCCCGCTTGAGCTCAAGCAGGATCTGCTCGAGGAATTTCTTGGGAATGCCCTGTTCACGCGAAATCTCGCCAATCATGCGCGATTCACCGCGCGCCGCCCGGCTGAGGGCAAGCAGGGCGCGCAGCGCATATTTGGCCTTTTGCGAGATCATCGGGCTTGGCGCTTAGCCTCTCGGCTCGGGAGTCACAGGCGGCGCCACCGATGGACGGTCGGCTTCCCCGTCCTCGGGTTCCGGCGGCAGTTCGTCCAGTGACGGCAGGCTATCGCGGGGCTCGGGGGTAACCTCGGGTGGCTCGCTGGGCGCGGCCGGCTCAGCGGGCAGCGCCGGCTCAGCGGGCAGCGCCGGCTCAGCAGCCATCGCGGGCCCACCGGCAGGCAACAGCGGCTCGGGAGCCTGGGGGGTGGACAGCACCGGACCGTGCTCGTGGGTCTCGGCCGCAGCGTCGTCGACGGGCGGCACCAGCAGATCAACCGGCTCGGCGAGCGAAGCCGGCTCACCAACCTCCACCAGAGGCTCTTCGCGAACTACAGCCGCCTCGGCCGCGGACGGGTTCGCGGCGGGCGGCATAGCGGGCGCAGTTGCGGACCCGCCACCATCAACCAGCACCGGCGGCACCTGAGCCGTCTCCTGCGTCTCGGGAGTGGCACTCGGGGCGCCAACAGGATGGGCGGCAAGCGGCTCGACAGGACCGAGTGCCTCGGCGAAAGCATCGGGCGCGTCGACATCGGTGAGACTGTCGTTGAGCAACTCCGGCTCGGTTTCCATGAAATCGGGTTCGAGGGTTTCCCCGGCAAGGGTCGTGGCCAGCGGCTCGATTTCCGTGGCTTCGGCGGCGGGGTCCGATTGGAGGCTCGCAGCCTCGAAATCGCCCAGCACCGGCTCGGCCCCCGCTGCGAGCGGGGCGCCCGCGACCTTGTGCAGGATGTTTTCGGTGGGGGCGAGCCGCGCTTCGGCCGCGCGCGCCTGGGCCGCGTATTCCTGGGCAACGAGCCCATCATCGGCGCGCGCACCACTGAGCCAGGCGAGCATGCCGGCGGCAATTTCGCGCTCGCCCATGATCACCGTATCGGCGCCGTGGCGCGTGAGGTGCTCGACCTCCTCGTCCGAATGGGCGCGGGCGATGATGCGGATGGCGGGATTGAGCTTGCGGCCCTGCTCCACCACCGTGCCGGCCTCGAAGCCATTGGGAATGGCGATCATCAGCGCTTCGGCGGCACCCAGATTGGCAAGCTTGAGCACATCAAGGCTCGCAGCATTGCCCACCACGACCGCTATGTCCTTGGCGCGGGCAGCGGCCACGGCATGGTCGGTGTCTTCGATCAGCACCAGCTTGCCGGTAGGCTGCAGGGCGTCGGCGGCGACGCGCCCGACCCGGCCATAGCCCACCAGCACCGTGTGGCCGGTCAGGGTAACGGGCTCGGGAGCGTCATCGAGGTCCTGGGTGTCGCTTTCAACGCCAACCGCATTGGGCCGGTCGGTGGTCAGCGGACCATCGGAAACGACTGGCCCCTCGCCCGGCTCGATGCGGATGTCGTCGTCGCGTGCCGAGCGGCGGCCGAACTGGGCTTCGAAGGTTGGCTTGAGCACGTCAGCGCCCCAGAACACCAGCGGGTTGAGCACGATGGAGATCAGTGCGCCCGCCAGGATCAGGTCCTGCCCTTCGGGCGGAAGGATCGCCAGCGACACGCCGAGCGAAGCAAGGATGAACGAGAACTCGCCGATCTGCGCCAGCGACGCCGAGATGGTCAGCGCGGTGCCAACCGGGCGGCGGAACAACAGCACGATGCCAAAGGCGGCGGCGGATTTGCCGATCAGGATGATGAACACGGTGGCCAGCACCGGCAGGGGATCGGTGATGATGATGGAAGGGTCGAACAGCATGCCGACCGACACAAAGAACAGGACGGCAAAGGCGTCGCGTAGCGGCAGGGTTTCCTGGGCGGCGCGGTGGCTGAGCTCGCTTTCCGACAGGATCATGCCGGCAAAAAATGCACCCAGCGCCAGCGACACACCGAACAGCACGGCTGAACCTAGCGCCACGCCCAGTGCAATGGCGAGCACGGCCAGCCGGAACAGTTCGCGCGAGCCGGTATGGGCAGTGGCGTGGAGGGCCCAGGGGATGAGCCTCCGGCCAACGATCAGCATGAAGCCCACAAAGGCCGCGACCTTGACGAGGGTCAGGAACAGCACGCCCCAGATCCCCACTTCGGTGCGCAGCACGCGCTCGACAAACGACACGAAGGGATCGTGGATGCCGCTATCGGTGCCATAAAGGCTGGCAATGGCGGGGATCAGCACCAGCGCCAGCACCATGGCCAGATCCTCGACGATCAGCCAGCCAACGGCGATGCGGCCCCGCTCGGTTTCAATCAAACGGCGGTCCTGCAGGGCCTTGAGCAGCACGACGGTGGAGGCCACCGAAAGCGCGAGGCCAAACAGCAGGCCCGCGCCGATGCCCCAGCCCAGAACGATCCCCAAACCCAGTCCCAACAGTGTGGCAAAGCCGATTTGCACCAGCGCGCCGGGAATGGCGAGCGCGCGTACGCTCATCAGGTCCTTGAGCGAGAAATGCAGCCCCACCCCGAACATGAGGAGGATCACGCCCAGCTCGGCCAGTTCTGCCCCCAGCGCCTGGTCGGCGACAAAGCCGGGCGTATTGGGGCCCACCAGAATACCGGCAAACAGATAACCCACCAGCGGCGGGAGCCGGAAGCGATTGGCAATCATCCCGAAGATAAAGGCCAGCACCAGACCCGCGACGATCGTCGAGATCAGGGGGGTATCATGGTGCATGAAAGAACTCCGGGCTAACAACAAGGACAAGTGCAGGAATGACCCTGCTGCAAATTGGGGCATCACTGCGTGATCCGCAAGCGCCCGCTATCGGGAAAAGTGCAGCAATTAAATCGGTTTGGTCAGTTTTGCTGCAGCCCTCTCTTTGTTGATCAAGTTTGTCAGCGTGATGGCGAGCTTGACTAAAGCGCAGGGGGCTCGCAAGGGTTGCGGCGGTGGCGAGGTTCAAGCGCCAGCGAACCGCGCGATCCCACCGATTGCCGCCGGGTTTCGCACCCTGGGCAGACACGGAGTGGCGATGCGGTTATCCATTGGCTGTGAGATCGATTACGAGGTTTTCGACAACGCCACCTTGATCTTCAATGTCGAGGCGATGCATGGCGGGCGCCAGCGAATATTGAACGAGCGCATTGTGGTCACCCCGCCATTCGTGACCGAGCAGTTTACCGCCAACGACACTGGCAACCGGTTCCGGCGCCTGACGGCATCGGGTGGAGCGCTCAAGCTCCGCTATGACGCCCAGATCGTGCTTGATCCAGTGCTGGCGAACCCGGCCGATATCGGCGAAGTTCCGGTGGCGCAGCTGCCGCCCGAAACCCTCGGGTTTCTCAATCCCTCGCGATATTGTCCATCGGACCTCCTGGCCCGCTTTGCGTCGCGCCAGTTCGGCGATGTGGAGCCTGGCTTTGTCCGGGTGACCGAGATCTGCAACTGGATCCATGAGGAGGTCGATTACCTCGCCGGCTCCAGCGACACCTCAACAACGGCGGCCGACACCTTTGCCACGCGCGCTGGCGTGTGCCGCGACTTTGCGCATCTGGGCGTGACCTTTTGCCGGGCGCTCGGCATCCCCGCCCGCTTTGTGTCCTGTTATGCCTGGCAGCTGCAGCCGCAGGATTTCCATGCGGTGTTTGAGGCCTATCTCGGTGACCGCTGGTACTTGTTCGACCCCACGCGCATGGCGGCGCTTGACGGGCTGGTGCGGATCGGCTCGGGACGCGACGCAGCCGACACGGCCTTTGCTACGCTTTTTGGCAATGTGCAGTCGCGCGGAGTGCGCGTTTGGGCCGATGCGCTCGATGCGGATACGGATGAACCCTGGACAGTGGATGCGGTCAGCGTCGCCGAACTCAGCTGAACCAGACGGCGCCCAGGGCCGAGCCTTCAGCCCATAGAATCTTGCAGCGAGGTCACGCGCTCGACCCGGACTTCCACATCCATGCCCAGGTAATCCCCCGCAGCGCCGGTATAGGTGCCGGCAATGGGAATGGCCTGCCCGGGCTCGCGCGCCACCCCGACCCGGATCAGGTCGCGGGTGCCAATGATGCCATTGGTTGGATCAAATTCCACCCACCCGGCTCCCGGCAGGAAGACCTGGCACCAGGCATGGGTTGCGCCGCCGCCGCGATGACTGCCATCGCGGTCTGGGGAGTAAAGATAACCCGACACAAACCGGGCGGCGAGGCCGAGCGAGCGGACGGCCTCCATCATCAGCAGCGCGAAATCCCGGCAGGTGCCGCGCCGGCTCGACAGGGTGACGGAGGGGCGCTGCGTGCCCGGCTGGGTGCGCCGGATATAGGCAAAGCTTTCCTTGATGGCATAGGTCATGGTCATCAGCAGGTGACCGGTATTGGTGCTGCCCCGCGGATCAAGGAAGCGCCGCGCCCAGCTGTCGACTTCGGTTTCCTCGGGAAACTGGCGCTGGCTGGTGGGCCCCAGATCCACCGCGTCCGTGCCGCCATAGTCAAAGGGATACAGCTTGGCGCGCGGATCGATCTCGAAATCGGGCGAGCTTTCGGGCGCATGATCGAGCACCATGCTGGCGACGATGCGCAGCTCGTCAGCGGGCTTCTCGAAGCGCGCGAGGGCGATGCAATTGCCAAACACATCATGGATCCAGCGCACACCGACCGGTTCAGGCGAGATGCGAAGGGCAAAGGATTCCAGCGTTTGTTCCATGCTGTCACGCGGGCGCACCAGAAGGCGGTGCTCCCCGAACTGTACAGGACCGGCATAGCGGTAGACCGTCTCGTGCCTGACCTGGAGCAGGGTCATGAGACCACCGTGATCTTTTCGGCCGCCCGGGTGATGGCGGTGTAAAGCCAGCGCGCGCGTTCCTCACGGAACACGAAGCTTTCGTCGAACAAGTAGACATTGTCCCACTGGCTACCCTGCGCCTTGTGCACGGTCAGGCAATAGCCAAAGGTGAATTCATCAAATTGCCGCCGCTCGGGCCAGCTCATGGCGTCTTCTTCGCCCGAAAAGAACGCCTTGTGGGTCATTACCTTGGCTTCGCCCTTGCCCTCGTCAGCGCCCAGCAGCAGCGAATATTTGCCATTCGCCTTGCGCGCCACTTCGGTGACGATCCAGATCTGGCCATTGAGGAGGCGCTTGCGCGGATTGTTGCGCAGGCACACCATGCGATCGCCCACCACCGGCTCGTGAAATGGCAGGCCGCGCAACTCGCGCAGGCGGTCATTGTACTGCAGCCGCGTCTTGTTGCGTCCCACCAGCACCTGGTCGGCCTGGAGCACAGCATCGCGATCCACTGAGTCACGCCCGACCACCAGTGACTCGCCATAGCGGCCATGTTCGAGATAGCCGCCTTCGCGCACATCCATGGACAACCGGATGATCGGATTGTCGGCAGCCTGGCGATGGATTTCGGTGAGCATGATATCGGGCTCGTCGGCGGTGAAAAACCCCGCACCCTGCACCGGCGGCAGCTGGAAGGGGTCGCCCAGCACCAGCACCTTGACCCCAAAGGACAGCAGGTCCTGCCCCAGCTGCTCGTCTACCATCGAGACTTCATCGATGACGATGAGATCGGCATCCGCTGCGGGTGATTCCGGATCGAGCACGAAACGGGGCTCGCCTTCCTTTTCGCTCACCAGCGAATAGATCAGCGAATGGATGGTCTGGGCACCCTTGCAGCCACGCCGACGCATCACCAGCGCGGCCTTGCCGGTGAAGGCGGCATATTTAACGTTCTTGACGTCACTGCCCAGATGCACGGCAAGCGTCGACTTGCCGGTGCCCGCCCAGCCGAACAGCCGGAACACCTGCGGCCCGTCCCGATCCTTGAGCCAGCTGGACACGGCTTTGAGGGCCGCGTCCTGTTGTGCCGACCATTGCGTCATCAGCTGATCGTGGTCGCGATAGTGCCCACGCCTTCAATTGTGCCAACCAGCTGGTCGCCGCGCTGAACCGCGCCGACGCCGGCCGGCGTGCCGGTCATGATCAGATCGCCCGGCTCGAGACGAACCAGACCCGAGAGATAAGCGATGGTTTCAGCCACGCCCCAGAGCTGGTCACCCAGATCGCCACGCTGCCGCTCGACGCCATTAACGCTCAGAGTAATGGCACCCGTGCCGGGATGCCCGATCCGATCAACCGGCACGATGGTGCCGATGGGGGCGGACTGGTCAAAGCCCTTGGCCATGTCCCAGGGCCGGCCGGCCTTCTTGGCGACGGCCTGCAGGTCGCGCCGCGTCATGTCGAGGCCGGCGGCATAACCGAACACGTGATCGAGGGCCTGGCTTTCCGGGATGTCGACGCCGCCGGTGCCGATGGCCACCACCAGTTCGATCTCGTGGTGCAGGTCACTGGTTTGGGGGGGATAAGGCACCGCGCTGCTATCCGTCACCACGGCATCGGCGGGCTTGCAGAAAAAGAACGGAGCTTCGCGCGCGTCATTGCCCATTTCACGGGCGTGTTCGGCATAGTTGCGTCCAACGCAGAAAATGCGTCGCACCGGAAACATCCGTCCGTCATCCACAGGAAGGCCAACGGGTGCCGGTGGCGAAAACACAAACTCAGTCACGCTTGAATTCCTCTACATAAGAGCCCAGCAAATCCTGGTCGATGGGCCCAAGCCGGTCGTTGGCGGTAAAAGTCTGGTGCCAATAGGGATAAAGCAGCGGCGGCCGGCTGACGGCGTCGAGCCGCGCCCGCTCCTCATTGGAGAGCTTGAGCTCGGCGGCAGCGAGATTGTCGCGGAACTGCTCTTCGCTGCGCCCGCCGATGATCACCGAAGTGACGCCCGGCCGGCCCAGCAGCCAGGCCAGCGACACCTGCGCCCCCGACACATTGCGCTCTTCGGCAATGGCGACGATCACATCGATGATGTCATAGAGCCGATCCCAATCAGGCACCGGCGGCTCGCGCCAGCCCCCCACATGGCGGCCGGCATCGGGGCCGCCTTCGCGCCGGTATTTGCCCGACAGGAGTCCGCCGGCAAGCGGAGACCAAACGAGAATGCCCAGCCCCTGATCCTGGCTGATCGGCACCAGCTCATATTCGGCTTCGCGCGAATGGAGGGTGTAATGGATCTGCTGGGAAATGAAGCGTTCATTGTGGCGCTCGCCGGCAGCCTGGAGCGCCTTCATGATGTGCCAGCCAGAGTAATTGGAGCAGCCGATATAGCGGACATGGCCGTGCTTGACCAAGATGTCGAGCGCTTCCATGGTTTCTTCAACCGGGGTCATCCCGTCCCATTCATGGACTTGGTAAAGATCGATATGGTCGGTCTTGAGGCGCTTGAGGCTGGCCTTGCACTGCTCGATGATGTGATGGCGCGACAGACCCGCATCATTGGGACCATCGCCGGTGCGGAAGCGCACCTTGGTGGCAAGCAGGGTGCGCTCGCGGCGCCCGTTTTCGCTCAGCGCCACCCCGATCATCTCCTCGGACACGCCCTTGTTGTAGATATTGGCGGTGTCGAGCAGGTTGATGCCGTGATCGAGGCAGAGATCGATCTGGCGGGTGGCTTCGTCCTGGGGCGTGTTGCCCACCCGCTCGGAGCCACCAAAGGTCATGGTGCCCATGGTCAGGCTGGATACGCGAAGTCCCGAACGGCCGAGATAACGATACTCCATGGCGGAGCTCCTGTTGTGCTGGGTCGTTAGGGCTAGTGCGCAAACGCGGTCGGGTCAATGCGCGCTATGCGCGGGCACCCCAAAACTGCTACGAGTCTGGCCTCCACTGGAAGCCTTGTTGTTGCGGCCCGCCAATCCATTTGTATCTGTTTCGCTGGTGACGCTGGGCATGGTGGCCACGCAGATCGGCGCTTCGCTCGCCAAGGGGCTGTTCCTCCTGATCGGGGCAAGCGGCACCACGGCGCTGCGCCTGCTGCTTTCGGCGCTGGTGCTAGCCATCCTGTTCCGGCCCTGGCGGTTCCGGCTCGATCGGGCGCAGTGGCGCGCCGTGGGTTTTTATGGCGCTGCGATGGGCGCCATGAACCTGCTGTTTTATAGCGCGCTCGCCACCATTCCCCTTGGCGTCGCGGTGGCGCTGGAATTCACCGGCCCCCTGGCCGTGGCGCTGGCGGGCTCGCGCCGCGGCATTGATTTTGGCTGGGTGGCGCTGGCGGTGCTGGGGCTGCTGTTCCTTTTGCCGCTATTTGGCTTGTCTGAGCCGATGGACCCAATGGGGGTCGTTCTGGCACTGGCCGCCGGGGCGTTCTGGGCGGGCTATATTGTTTTCGGGCAGCGCGCGGGTACGGGTGGCGGGCCCCATACGGTGGCGCTGGGCGTGGGGCTTGGGGCAGCGCTGGTGCTGCCCTTCGGGCTGTGGAGTGCGGGCGCCGCCATGTTTGACCCGGCCATCCTGCCACTGGCGCTGGCCATGGCGCTCCTGTCCAGCGCCATTCCTTATTCGCTCGACATGCTGGCGTTGCCCCACCTGCCGGCGCGCACTTTTGGCATCCTGATGAGCGCACAGCCGGCGCTGGCCGCGTTGATGGGGCTGGTGCTCCTGGGCGAGCAATTGAGCGCGTGGCAATGGGCCGGCATTGGCGCGGTGATGCTGGCGTCGCTGGGCAGCACCGCCACAGCCCATCGCAGCCCGCCGCCACTGGCCTGAACCCGACGAAATCGGCTGCAAGGCCTGTCGGCTTTTGGCATAGTCCCGCGTCATCAATCAGAAGGGACGCGCCATGCTCTACGCCGTGTTGTGCTATAGTGACGAAAATGTCGTCGGCTCCTGGACCAAGGAAGAAGACGATGCCTGCCTTGCCCGCCTGGCCCAGGTGCAGGACCGGCTGGATCAAAAGGGCAAGCTCGGTCCCGTGGTGCGCCTGCTCCCCACCACCGCCGCGACCACGCTGCGCAAATCGGGCTCGGGCGAGCCGCTGGTGATCGACGGCCCCTTTGCCGAAACCAAGGAACAGTTCCTGGGCTTTTACGTCGCCGATTGCGAAACCCTCGATGAAGCGATCACCTTTGCCAAGGACCTCGCCAAAGCCAATCCGGTGCAGGGTTCCTATGAAATCCGGCCGCTTTCCATCTACAAACCCAGTGGACTCAAGCCATGACCGACAGCGCCTGGATCGCAGCAGCCCTTTCGGCAGCTCGCCCCCAGGCGCTGAGCGCCTTGTTGCGCTATTTCCGCGACCTTGATCGCGCCGAGGAAGCCTTTCAGGAGGCGAGCCTGCGCGCGATCAAGACCTGGCCCGAAAAAGGCCCGCCGCGCGAACCGGTGGCGTGGCTGGTTTTCGTGGGCCGCAACAGCGGCATCGACCAGGTGCGCAAGACCCGGCGCAATGTGCCCCTGCCCGCCGACGACATCCTCTCCGATCTCGACGATGCCGAAGCCGACATGGCCGAGCGGCTCGACAACGAGCATTATCGCGACGACATCCTGCGGCTGCTGTTCATCTGCTGCCATCCCGAATTGCCGGCCACCCAGCAGATCGCGCTGGCGCTGCGCATCGTGGCGGGCGTGCCCACCAGGCAGATCGCCCGCGCCTTCCTTGTGGGGGAAGCGGCGATGGAGCAACGTATCACCCGCGCCAAGGCGCGCGTCGCCGCCAATGCCGTGCCGTTCGACCCACCCGATGCGGTGGCCCGCGCCGAGCGGCTGGGGGCGGTGGCGCTGATGATCTACCTCATTTTCAATGAAGGCTATTCGCGCGGCCACTCCGATGAAGCGGCGGCGCGGCTTTGCGACGAGGCGATCCGGCTCGGACGCTTGCTGTTGCGCCTCTTCCCCACTGAACCCGAGATCATGGGCCTGCTGGCGCTGATGCTGCTGCAGCATGCGCGCAACCCCGCGCGCGCCGACGCCGCTGGCAATCTGGTCCTGCTGGAAGACCAGGATCGCAGCTTGTGGAACGGCCAGATGGCGGCCGAGGGGCTGGCCTTGGTGCAAAAAGCGCTGCGGCACGGGGAGCCCGGCGCCTATCAGGTGCAGGCTGCCATCGCCGCCCGGCACGCCGTGGCCCAAAGCGCCGCTGAAACCGACTGGGCCAGTATCGAGCAGCTATATGGCCTGCTCGAAGTGCTCCAGCCCTCCCCGGTGGTGACGCTCAACCGCGCCGTCGCCGTGAGCAAGGCGCGTGGGCCCGCCGCGGCGCTGGCGCTGGTGGAGCCCCTTGCCGAGCGCCTTGATGGCTATTTTCATTTCCATGGGGTGCGGGGCGGCTTGCTGCTGCAGCTGGGCGAACACGCCGCAGCGCGCGAAGCCTTCAACCGGGCGATTGCACTGGCGGGATCCCCCGCGGAAGCGGCCCATATTCGCGGCCACCTCGATCGGCTGGGAACGCTGTAAGATGGTGGTGACGATCCGGCGCCGCTCAACCAGCACAGTTCAAGCTAGCAAGCGAGGCTTCGTCGGCTGCAAGGGCGCAAAAAAGATGCCGGCGCGGACGCCGGCATCGGTTTGTTATTTGGCGGAATTCCCTCGGGCTCCGGCCTGACCGGCCGAGGAGCCTGCGCCCCCTGACTGGCGGGCACCGGCTTGCTGTTCGCCGATGGTGCCGCCGACCGGTCCGTCAATCCCGGTGGTTTGACTGCCAGGCGGCAAGGCCTCTGCAGGCGGAACGCCGATGGGATTGGGAACCATGTCCTCGATCCCGCCGCCGCCCTCGTCATCCTGCTCGCCCTGGGCGGAGAACTCATCGCTGGCCTGGCGCCAGTGATCCTCGTGGCGCCCTTCGGGGCGGCCTTCCTGCTCCCAGAGCTGGTAAGCGCGGTCCCGGGTCTTGCCTTCTTTATGCTCGTCCTGGTCCATCGGATTGCCTCCTCGGGCGGTTGTCAAAGGGGGTGTAAGCGGCGCCTAACCCTTGTCGCGGTTGTTGTGGGTGTGATGGCTGTCGCGCACCCCGCCCCCGCCTGAAACGTCGGACTGCCGCCCATTGGTCGGCTCCCCTGGCGCTGGACCGCGACCCTCAGTGGGGTCGGGAAGGTCCTCACGTTGGTGGCTGCTGCCGGGACCGCCATGGTGGCGATTGGCTTCCGGAATTTTCTGAGATGTAGACATGGCGCTCACCGATCGTGCTGCAGACCCTGATTGGTCGTGTTCTGCTTGATGTTGCCTTGGCGACCCTGCTGATCATAGTTGCGTTCGGCGCCATTGGCGGCGGCGTTGCTGGTATTTGGATCCAGGGTGGCCTCGCCGCCGGGGCCTTTGGTGCTCCGGTTGGCGGGTGGCACGGGAGGCAGATGTTTGCTCATCGTTGATCTCCTTTTGCGTAAGGGAAAACGTGCAAGCCCCCAGCATGTTCCCCAATTGGTGCCGACAATAACGGGAGCTAAGCGGGAAGCTTGGCCGCCCGGCGCGCCTTGCGGCTGGCCAGCACGGTTTGCAGCGGCACCGGCGCCCAGCCCTGCGGATCGACGCCCACGTCGTATTGGCGCGTGACCGGGCTTAGCCGTCCATGGGAGTGGCCATGCAGGTTGATGGACTTCTTGCCCTGCGCGTTCCAGGTGCGGAACGGATAGTGGCAAAGCACCAGCATATGGCCCTCCAGATGCAGTTCGGCATAATGTTGCACGCTGGCCCAGCCGTCGGCGGCCAAGGTGGCCGGCCCGTCATTATTGCCAATGATCAGGTGCTTGCGGCCGGGGAGCGCAGCGAGCAGGGCCGCAACGGTGGCGCTGTCGCCGCGGGAAAAATCGCCGAGATGCCAGACTTCATCCTCGGGGGAAACCGTCTGCGCCCAGGCGGCAACCAGCGCCGTGTCATGTTCGGCAACCGTGCTGAAGGGGCGCCGGTCGATGCGCAACACGCGCGGATCGCCAAAATGGCTGTCGCTGGTAAAGAAAATCATCCCGCCTCCCCGCCTGGCCGCGTCGAGCCTTGAGCCAAACACGCGTTAATAGGGTCGGGAAAGCGCGCCGCCACCATCGGCGAGCAGGGCGCGCCATTGCATGTGGTCCCCAAGGAAATTGGCGGGCGCAGCCTCGAACTCGACGATCACCCGCAACATCAGGCGATAGGCTTCATTGGACACGGCGAACACCAGCCGCAAGGGCCCCTGCTCGGGGATGAGTTCGGCGGCCACCTCCATGGCCGTGCGCAAGGCTTCCTCGCGCGCAGCCGGAAGGTCCTGCAACTCGACGCCGGTGTGATCGAGGCTGAGATCACCATTGGCCATCATGTCAAAGTAAAATCGGGGCATGCACTTAATTCCTGCTCGCACCAAGCAATGCTCAGCTCTCGCGATTGTTTCCGTCCGCTTCGATCACAATCTGGAACTCTGCTGCAGTTCTGCGCCTTTGTATCAATGGCAACAAAGGTCGGAGAGGTCCCATGCCCCGTTTTCAAACCTGCCCACCACATGCGGCACCCGCCGACGCGGTTGTGGTCAATATCTGGCATGCCCTGGGCCGGGTGGTTGGCGATGTGGGCTGCGCCCATTGCCCCAATGCAAGTGATTACATCGTCCCCGACTTCCCTCGACCGGTGCCGCTGGCGTTGGAACGCGCCGAGGAAGTTCGCGCCCATTGCGGGCTTGCCCGGGTGGTCATCGCCATTGATGATCCGAGCCTATGGAAAGCCGAATGGGGCGCATTGCTGCAAGCTGAAGGCGTTCATTGAACCCTGACGCTGTTTCGCCTGAATTCTTGACCTATTCGCCCTGATCTTGCCGGGTTAGGGCTATTGATTATGTCCGCAGCGGCTCCGTCGAGCCCCGGGGTCCTGATTCATGCAGCTCAAGCCGAACGCGTATAGGCTCAACGAAACCGTCAAGGGCGTTGAAACCATGACCCGCTTTGCCCTGGCCGTTTTGGCGCTGGCGTCGGGCGTTTACACCTATCTCGGGGTGCGCGGGCTACTGGATGGCTCGGCCACATTCGTGTTTTTCGCTGCCATCATTTATTCGGCCGCCGTCTCGGTCGCCATTTACGCCTTTTGGAGCTTTATGCTCCGTTTCGTGCCGCTGGTGACGTCGGGCGTGCAACGTGCGGGCCTGTTCGCCACCATGGCCGTGGGGTGCCTCATGATCATGGCCATGAGTTCATGGCTTAATGCCGCGGCATTGGCGGGCTCGGCGGCCACCGAGCAGCATATGGCGGTGACGCTCCAAGGCTATGCCGAGGACCTCGACCAGGCCCATGCCAATGCGCTGGCCGCCCAGTCGCTGCTGCCCGATGTGCAGCGCGCCGCGGAACGCTTTTCCGGGCTGGCCGCGGACGAGCGGGAGTCAGGCGCCCTGACCGGCACCACCGGCTCGGGCAGCGTCGTGCAATTGCTCACCCAGATGGGCACGCAGATGAACCAGTTGGCGGTCACCATCACCAGTTCGCGCGATGAAGTCGCCCTGCAGTTCGAACAAGGCTCGGCGCGCCTCGCCACCATGCGCGAGCTGGTATCAACGCCGGGCAGCATCGAGCCGCGACTGGATGGTTTCCAGGCCGAGGCCGTGCAACTGACCGCCGTGATCGCGGCGCTGCAGCAGACCGGCGTCGCCGCTTCGGTCAAGCGCGCTTCGGCCGATCTTTCCGCCGGCTTTATTGCTCCGGTCGCCGATGGGCAGATTGGCGACCTGGCCAATCGGCAGAACCAGGTGATGGAAACGGTGCGCACTTCGGTGGCGACCCAATCGGCGGCGCTGACCACCGCGGCCGACGAGATTCTGGCGACACCGGCCGTTGAGCAACGCCGCTTTGTGCCCCTGTCCAGCGCCGAAGCGGTGCTGCGCTATTGGCAGGACTTCATTCCTTCCTGGGCGGGCGCCATCTCCATCGATCTGTTGCCGGTGGTGCTGGTGTTGGTGCTGATGATCGTCAACGACGCCATGCGGCGGGAATCTGAATCTCTCGAAGAAGCGGAAAACATCACTGCCGCCGAAATGCTGCGCGCCATGGCGCTGTATCGCCAGATGGAAGCGGCGGGCGTGGTTGTTCCTCAGGCACCACCGGCGGAGCGGACCGAGCCCGAGACTGTGCCCGAAGCACCGATGGAGCCATTGGCGCCCGCTGCGGCCAGCCACACCGATCCAGCCGACGGGGCGGATGCGACAGTGACGCCAATCGACAGCGCCCAGCGCAAGCGGGGCGACGGCCCCGCGCGCGTATGAGCACGAGCGTCGAAGCGTCCGAAGAGCCGCAGCGCGCCTCCTGGGGCCGGCGCCTGGTCCAGCGGGCCGCGGCGGTGGACGATGGCGCAGTGATGCGCACCGCGTTCTGGGCGCTGCTGCTGGGCACGGTTTCGGTGCTGTTCGTCGACTTTCGCGAATTGACGCAAAACCAGGCCGCGCCCCTGCCCGTGCCGACGCAGCCCATCCTGCCGCCCGCCCCCGCCACAAACCCCGAGGCATCGCCGGGCGCCGGCACCCGCCCGGCGATCACCACCAGCCCCGAAGTGCTGGAAGGGGCCCTCGTCATCGGGCTGCGGCCCGGGGGCGAGTTGAGCCTTACGGGAACGCTCGATGTCGGCTCGGCGGAGCGGTTTGCCGCCGAGATTGCCGAGCGGGGCGAATATGTGCAAACTGTGGTTCTCGACTCCCCTGGAGGATCGGTCGTGGATGCACTGGCGATTGGCAGTCTGATCCACCAAAGGGGCCTTGCCACCAAGGTCGCCGCGGGCTCGCTTTGCGCCTCCTCCTGCCCCATCATATTCGCCTCGGGCGCCGAGCGGATCGCCAGCCCCGAAGCGGCTATAGGCGTGCACCAGATCTATGCAGCGGCGCTGGGCGGCAATGCCCAGGACGCGCTTCGGGTCGCCGGCACCGCGATGAGCGACGCGCAAACCACCACCGCCCAGATCACCCGGCATCTGGAACAAACCGGGGTTGATCCCGCGCTGTGGCTGCATGCGCTCGAAACGCCACCGCAGCTTTTATACTATTTCACGCCCGAGGAGATGCTGGCCCTGAGGTTGGCTACTCGGCTCGATAACGAAGATTTGGCCGATGGAACCGGAGGAGAAACGGAGCCGTTACGTGCCAGATAAGCCGGGAACCGGCAACAAGGGGAGGCGAGCATGTCTACAAACCAAACATTGACACGTCATCGCGACATCCAGGTCTGGGTGACGGGGCGACGCGGGCGGCCGGCGATCGCCCGGATACGCAATCCGGATGGCCAGCAACGGGCGCAGCTGCGCCTGAGCTTTGGCAGCCCGGTGAGCGACAAACGCGACCCGGCGGCCCTTGATGACGGGGTCAGCCCCTGTTCCTGGGCGGCGTGGCTGGCCGAGCTCGATCGCCAGCGCCTGGCGCTGCGCATCGACCCGGCTGCCGGCGCGTTCGAGCTGGTGGATCGCAACGCGCAGAACTGAGCCCTAGGAGCGCGGTTCAAGCCCAAGAGCGTCGGCGATCAGGCTATAGGAGCGCCGACGCAGTTCGTAGGAATGCATGGTCGTGGTGATCATCACCTCATCGGCCCCGGCCGCCTCGGCTTTCTGGCTGATGGCGGCCTTGACCGTTTCGGGCGACCCCACGATCCAAAGGCTCGACTGATGCTCGATCACCGCGCGCTGCTGGGCGGTGAGCGGATGGGCGATCGCCTGTTCGGGGGCAAACAAGCGGCGCTGTTCGCCCGAATGGAACAAGGCCCAGTTCACCTCCTGCGAGCTCGACAGGAACCGCGCTTCCTCGTCGGTTGGGGCGCAGATCACCGACAGGCATAGCAGCGTGCGCGGCGCGGGAAAGGCTCCGGTGGGCGTGAAGGCTTCGCGATAAGCGGCAAAGGCAGGCGCGGCTGGCGTTTGGCTGAAATGGGCGGCAAAGGCATAGCCGATCCCGAGCTGCCCGGCCGCCGTGGCGCTCGAGCCCGAGGAACCCAGCAGCCAAAGCGGAGGGAGGCTGATGCCGCCGGGCGCAACGGCGACATGCGAGAATGGATGCTCGGGGGGAAAGCCTTCTTCCTCAAAGGCCAGCATCTCGCTCAAATACTGCGCGAACTCCTCGCCGCCGCCGGTGCGCAGGGCGCGCATGGCATAGCCGTCGCCACCCGGCGCGCGCCCCAGGCCCAGATCGATGCGGCCGGGATGCAGGGCTTCAAGCGTGCGATAGGCCTCGACGATCCGCAGCGGCGCGTGATTGAGCAGCATCACCCCGCCCGACCCCACGCGGATGGATTTGGTGTGAGCGGCGGCACTGCCAATCAGGATTTCGGGCACGGAGGACGCGATTGAGGGCATGCCATGATGCTCGGCATACCAAAGCCTGGTGTAACCCAGCTGGTCGCCCAGCTGCGCCAGCTTGATGGTCTCAGCCATGGCCTGGGGCGTGGTGGTGCCATCAGCGATGGGCGCGAGATCCTGGATGGAAAGGGCGAAGGGTGCGGTCATGGGCTTTGGGCTTTCGCGGCTAGTCTTTGCCCCCTCATATCGGTAAATTACGATGAAAGCGAGACAGCGTGGCGGCGTGAGGGCTACCGAGGCGTGGCGCGCGCAGCACAGAGCGGGGGTAATCAGGCGGCAGTGGTTGACTCGGCCGGGCTCTTGCCGGTTACTGACGCCGATCAATACCTTCCGAGTGCGGCCATGACCAAATCCCTTCCAGCTTGCCTCGTGGCGGCTTTGCTGCTCGGCACTGCCGCTCCCGCAGTGGCGCAGACCGATGTCGCCGCCCTGCCCTCGGCCGGCGTGCTGGACATTGTCGATGAAGTGCGCGTGGGCCTGGCGTTCCACGGCGTTTATTACACGCTGATCCCGCAGGATTTCGGCGACTGGGATTATAGCCGGCTCGAGGACGTGACCTTCGACGTTCTCTTCACCTCCCCTGATCTCGATGCCTTCCGCTGGATCGGCGCGCCGCGGCCAGAAATTGGCGCCACCATCAATCTCGAGGGCGAGGACAGCCTCGTGCATGCGGGCCTGACCTGGCAGGCGCATCTCTTTGATAGCCCGGTGTTCGTGGAAGGCACCTTTGGCGCGGCGATCCACAATGGTTATCTGGGCGACGACGCGCCGGACGGCCGGCGCAAGTTCGGCTGCCGCGTCAATTTCTACGAGCGCATCGGGCTGGGCGTCGACCTGACGGAAAACGCCACCGCCACCTTGGCCTATGAGCACTCCTCCAATGCCGAGCTGTGCGACTACAATGCCGGGATCTCCAACCTCTCGCTCAAATTTGGCTGGAAGTTCTAGCCGGTTAAGCTGCGCTTAGGCATAGCAACGCAATGATGGGAAGGCCGGCGATCCCCGGCCTTTTTGTTTTGCGTAGGCCCGCCATGCTCCGTTTCTGCCTTCCCCTCCTTGCCCTGCTGGCCACCACTGCACCCGCCTGGGCGCAGGTGGATCTGCTGCCCGAAATCCGCGCCGGTGTTTTTGCGCGCGATGCGGGCGCCGATCTATTCGATGGCGGGCGGATCGAGGACGCCAATGTGGAGCTGCTGTTTGCACCCGATTGGGGTCAGCTGGGGCCCTTGGGCGAAATCCGGCCGCATATCGGGGCCACGCTCAATACGGCGGGGCATGAAAGCCTGGTTTATGCCGGCGCCAGCTGGACCGTGCATGTGCCAGTGCTGCCGGTCTGGGGCGAGGCGAGCCTGGGTGCCGCATTGCACAATGGCGAGTGGCTCGACGATGACGTACCCCAGCGCTGGGGCTGCACCGCGCTGCTGCGCGCCTCGGCCAGCGTCGGGGTCAATGTCTTGCCCGGCGCGGCGGTGATGCTGACGGCCGAGCACCTGACCGATGGCGGCGCCTGTGGCGGCCCCGACGAGGGCGTCACTAATGTGGGCGTGCGCGCGGCACTGCGCTTCTAGGCTCAGGCGACCTGGCCGGCGGCCCGGCCCGAGGCCCAGGCCCATTGAAAGTTGTAGCCCCCGAGCCAGCCGGTGACATCAACCACTTCGCCCACGAAATAAAGGCCGGGCACATCACGCGCAGCCATGGTCTTGGCGTCGAGATCGCGCGTGTCGATGCCGCCCAGCGTCACTTCGGCGGTCCGGTAGCCTTCCGTGCCGACGGGCTTGAGCGTCCAGTCCGACAGGATCGCGGCGGCCTGGTCGAGCTTCTTGTCGGAAAAGTCGCCGACGATCCCGGGCAGGTTGAGCTCATCACCGAGGAGCTGGGCGAGCTTTTTGGGCAGGAAATTGCCCAAGACGGTCTGGATCTGCAGCTTGGGCGTGGTTTGCCGCGCCTGGCGCAACAGCTGCCCCGGATTGCGCCCGGGCATCAGATCCACCCCGATCGGATCGCCCTCGCGCCAATAGCTCGAAATCTGCAGGATCGCCGGGCCGGAAAGACCGCGATGGGTGAACAGCAGCGCTTCGGCGAACCGGATTTTGCCGTGGCGCACCACGGCGTCCGTGGCAATACCGGCAAGCTCCTTAAGGCGCTCGAGCGCGCCCGTTTCAAAGGTCAGCGGTACCAGTGCCGGCCGGGTGTCCGTGACGCGGAGGCCGAACTGGGCCGCGAGCTGATAGCCAAAGCCGGTGGCGCCCATCTTGGGAATGGACTTGCCGCCGGTGGCGACGATGAGGCTGTCGCAGGTTACCGAACTGGTCGAGAGCTGGAGGGCAAAGCCGGTGTCCTCCTTGCTCACCGCTTCGATCGCCGTTTCCAGCACCAAGGTCACACCGGCCTGCCGCATTTCGCTCAGGAGCATGCTGTTGATCTGAGTGGCAGGGCCATCGCAGAACAGCTGGCCCAGGGTTTTTTCGTGATAAGTGATGCCATAGCGCTGGACCATGGCGATGAACATTTCGGGCGTATAGCGGCTCAGCGCCGAGAGGGCGAAGCGGGGATTGTTGCTCAAAAAGCGATCCCGGCCCTTGTCGGTCGTCGCGTGGATATTGGTGAAGTTGCAGCGCCCCCCGCCCGAGATGCGGATCTTTTCGCCAGCATATTTGGCATGATCCACCACCAGCACGGTGCGACCGCGCTTGCCCGCTTCAATGGCCGCCATCATGCCGGCAGCGCCGGCGCCCAGCACCACGACGTCGTAGTGGATCATGCTCTGTCCTTTTTGGTTGGGCGCAGTTACCGCGATAGCCCAAGCGGGCGCAAGGCTTGCGAGGGGTGACGCAGTGGCAAGGGGCAACGGGCCGCAGGCGTCTGGCCCCGCCCTAGCAGCGGGGGAGCGCAGTAAAGGAAAGCCGCACAGCAGCCGTTGACTAAATCCTATTTGGGAGTATGACTTCGCCTGCTTTCCATTCAAGCAGTCAAACCATGCGCAGCATCAGCACATCAGTGACCTCATCCACCGCACGGCTGTTCGCGGGCGGCGGTGCTGCGCTTATGACTAAAACCACCAAAACCGCCTGAAGCTTTTCCCCGGGTCGCGCTCCCGCCGGGGAGAGGCCGAAACCGGATGACCATGGTCCCACCGGGATCGTGCGGGGCGGAAAATTGGTACAGGGACTGGAGTTCCATTCATGGGTTATCGCGTCGCAGTTGTAGGGGCCACAGGCAATGTGGGCCGCGAAGTTCTCGCCATCCTGGCCGAGCGCAAGTTTCCGGCCGACGAGGTCATTGCGCTGGCCTCATCGCGCTCCATCGGGCGCGAGCTGAGCTATGGCGACAAGATCCTCAAGGCCAAGAACCTTGACGATTTCGACTTCACCGGCGTGGATTTTGCCATCATGTCGGCCGGCGGCGCCATTTCCAAGGAATGGGCGCAGCGCATCGCGGCCAAGGGCTGCATCGTCATCGATAATTCCAGCTATTGGCGCTATAACAGCGACGTGCCGCTGGTGGTGCCCGAAGTGAACGCCCATGTGCTGGACGCCTTCATGGCCAATCCGCGCCGCACCAACATCATCGCCAATCCCAATTGCTCCACCGCCCAGCTGGTCGTGGCGCTCAAGCCCTTGCACGACTTTGCCAAGATCAAGCGCATCGTCGTATCGACCTACCAGTCAGTCTCGGGCGCGGGCAAGGAAGGCGTTGACGAGCTCTGGAACCAGACCAAGGGCATTTTCGTCAATGACAGCCCCGGCCAGGGCAACAAGTTCCCCAAGCAGATCGCCTTCAACGTCATTCCCCAGATCGATGTGTTCATGGAAGACGGCTACACCAAGGAAGAATGGAAGGTGCTGGCCGAAACCAAGAAGATCCTCGATCCAAAGATCCGCGTAACCTGCACGGCCGTGCGCGTGCCGGTGTTTGTGGGCCATTCGGAAGCGGTCAATATCGAGTTCGAAAACCCCATCACCGCCGATGAAGCGCGCGACATCCTGCGCGAAGCGCCGGGCATTTCGGTGCTCGATAAGCGTGAGCCCGGTGGCTATGCCACGCCGGTGGAGTGCGTGGGCGAATACGACACCTTCGTGTCGCGCATCCGCGAAGACGATACGGTGGAAAATGGCCTCGCCATGTGGGTGGTCTCGGACAATCTGCGCAAGGGCGCCGCGCTCAACACCATCCAGATCGCCGAAACCCTGATCGAGCGCGGCCTGATGGCCAAGAAGGCCGCCTAGCCTTAAGACTTTTCGCCGGCCCCTACCCGGGGGCCGGCATTGTTCACGCGGCCGACGGGGATCCGCCAAGCCCGCAGCCTGCAGGGTCCTCCATGTCTCCGCGCGATATTTTGCTCGCCCTTCTGGTTGTGACCGTCTGGGGCGTCAACTTCACCGTCATCAAGCTCAGCGTTGCCGAACTGCCGCCGGTGCTGGTCGCGGCGCTGCGGTTTTTCTTTGCCGCCGTGCCGGCCGTGTTCTTCGTGCGCCGGCCCGATGCACCCTGGCGCCTCGTGATCGCCTATGGACTGTTCATGGGCGTGGCGCTGTATGCACTGCTCAATCTCTCCATTTACCTCGGCATGCCCGCGAGCCTGGCGTCGCTCGTGCTCCAGGTGCAGGCCATGTTCACCATCCTTTTGGGCTTTGTGGTGTTGCGCGAGCGCCCACGGCCGCAGCAATTGCTGGGCGTGGCGGTGGCCTTTGGCGGCATTGCCCTGATCGGCAGCGTTGGGCTCGAAGGGGTCGGCTTTTTGCCCTTCGCCCTCATCATTGCGGCGGCAATGGCCTGGGGCGTCGCCAATATCGTGTCCAAGAAAGCCGGCAATATCGATATGCTGAGCTTCACCGTCTGGGGGAACCTGGTGGCGCCCCTGCCCCTGCTCTTGTTGTCGGTGGCGCTTGATGGTCCGGGCGTGGTCGCCCATGCGCTGACCCATCCCACCTGGCAGGTCACGGCGATGGTGGCGTTCCTCGCCTATCCCAATACGCTGTTCGGTTTTGCGGTGTGGAGCAATCTGCTCAAGCGCTACCCCACCGCGAGCGTGGCGCCCTTCACCCTGCTCGTGCCCGTGGCGGGCATCGCCTCGGGCGTCGTGTTTCTCGGGGAAACTATCGGGCGGGTGGAGATCGCCGGGGGCGCGCTGATCCTCATCGGCCTTGGCTTGGCGGTGATCCGCCGGCGCGAACCGGCGGCTTGCGCCGCGATCAGAGCTCCGGGCGGATAAAGTCGCCGGTTTCGCTGTCCATCACCCAGAGCTCGCCGGTTGAAATATCGAACCAGGCGCCATGCACGGCCAGCTTGCCCGCGCTTTCGAGCTCGGCCACATAGGGGAAGGTGCGCAGATTATTGATGGAGTTGCGGATGGAGATCCGCTCCAGCGCGGTTTGCCGCTCGGCCGAAGTCAGCAGCTTGTTGGCGCCCAACTGGTTAGGCAACTCGCCCAGCATGCCGATCCATTTGCCGATGAAGTCGCCATGGTCGAGCGGCTCGGCCGTGGGATCGAGCGCGGCGCGAATACCGCCGCAGCGGCCGTGACCCATGATCACGATATTGGCGATGCCCAGCGCCTTGACGGCAAACTCGATGCCCGCCGAGGTGCCGTGCTGGCCGCCATCGGGCTGGTAGGTTGGCACCAGATTGGCCACGTTGCGCAAGACGAACAATTCGCCCGGTCCCGCGTCAAAGATCATCTCGGGCGCAGCGCGGCTGTCGCAGCAGGCGATGATCATGGTGGTGGGATTTTGCCCAAAGGCGGCGAGGTCGCGAATCCGATCGCGCTCCCGGGAATAGCGCCCCGCCATAAAATTGGCGTGACCCTTCAAAAGGTGTTCAGGAAAGCGGTGCATGGGCTTTCAATTAGCTGTAAGAGCCAAAGAGATCAACTCCAGCGCGATAGCGCCAGCGCATCGGTGGCATGCATGATTATCTACCGGTTTTTGTCGGGTGAGGACGACGCGAGTTTTTGTCACAAGGTCACCAAGGCGCTTTCGGAAGGCTGGAGCCTGCATGGCTCGCCCACCTATGCCTATGATGCCTTCAGCAAGAAGATGCGCTGCGGGCAGGCGGTGACTAGGGTCGCCCCGGACCAGCCCTATGATCCCGACAAGAAGCTGGTCGACTACTAGCGCCGCTCAAGCGCCAGCCATTGCAGCATCATGATGGTCTTGCCATCGATGATCTCGCCCCGGCCGATCATGGCGAGCGCTTCCGCGAGCGGCAGCTCGAGCACTTCAATATCCTCGCCCTCATCGGCGAGCCCCCCGCCCGCGGCGGCCGAGCCGGCGTGGTAAAGCCCGAGATAGCAGCTGACTTTTTCCTGCACCGAGCCCGGGCTCATATAAGCGTCGAACATATGCTCGACACCGAAGGGCTCGTAGCCGGTTTCTTCCAGCGCCTCGCGCATCACCGCGGTTTGGGGCGCATCGTTGTCGACAAGCCCGGCACAAACCTCGACGAGGAAGGCTGGATCACCGGCGGCAAACACGGGATAGCGGAACTGGCGGATGAGGATGACCGTCTGCGCGTCCGGCTCGAACAGGAGAATGGCCGCTCCATGACCATGGTCATAGCATTCGCGCACCTGATGCTGCCAGGAACCATCGCTGCGCTGGTAGTCAAAGCTGGCCTTGGTGAGCGTGCCCCAGTTATTGGCCAGGGTTTCAACAGTAACGTCCTTGATCCGCTTGCTCACGCCGGCCCCTTTGATTCTGCCCCGGCGTTCTAGCCCATGGCCCTGGGCATCGCAAACCGCGCGGGATCGGCCGAGGAGGCAACATTGGTCAATTGCGGCGAAAGTTTATCCCTGCAAGACGTTTTCGGGCTTTGACCTTGCGACAGCTCGACGCTAGAAGTCTTGAACTATTCCAAACTGCAGCGGCTCTGCCGCGCCAGCGAGGCTGCATTGCCGGTTAGACCCCGTCCGATCTCCCCCCATCTGCAAATCTATCGCTGGACCATCACGATGACGATGTCGATCGTTCATCGTGCGACCGGCATTGCCAATTATGCGGGCTCGTCCCTGCTGGTGCTGTGGCTGGCCGCCGCCGCCTGGGGCGAGGAACTCCTCAATGTCGTCAATGCCATCTACGGCTCATGGCTCGGGCAGCTGGTGCTGTTTGGCTATACCTGGTCGTTGATCCACCACATGCTGGGCGGTTTGCGCCATTATGTGTGGGACCTGATCTATGGCCATGAGGCCGGCCAGCGCGAGGCGCTGAGCTGGGCCAATCTCGTGGCCTCGGTTGTCCTCACCCTCGTTGTCTGGACCATTTTCGTGTGGGTTGGCCGCTGATGCGCGAACAGATCATTTCCAAGGCCACCATCGCCAATCCCAAAAGCAAATATGGGGATGCGCGCTCCTCGACGAGCCACTTCATCCTGCAGCGCCTCTCAGGCGTCAGCAATATCGTGTTCCTGGGCTTTTTGATCTTCATCGTGGTGCGCCTCGCCGGCCAGGACCGCGCCGAGATGGTCGAGGTGATCGGCAATGCCTGGATCGGCCTGCCCTTTGCCGTGCTGCTCGTGATCGTGACGCTGCACATGCACAATGGCATGCGCGATATCCTCGAAGACTATTTCGCCGGCCGCACCTATAGCCTTTACATGATGCTCAACACCATGTGGACACTGGCGATCGCCGTGATCGGCGTGTTCTCCATTCTCAAGCTTGTATTCTGGGGTTAGTGGCTGATGGCTTCCACCTATGAGATCATCGACCACGAATTCGACGTGGTGGTGGTAGGGGCCGGTGGCGCCGGCCTCCGCGCGACCCTGGGCATGGCCGAACAGGGCTTCAACACCGCCTGCATCACCAAGGTCTTCCCCACCCGCAGCCACACCGTGGCCGCGCAGGGCGGCATTGCCGCTTCGCTCTCCAATATGGGCCCCGATAGCTGGCAGTGGCACATGTACGACACCGTCAAGGGGTCGGACTGGCTGGGCGACAATGACGCGATGGAGTATCTGGCGCGCGAAGCACCCGCGGCGATCTATGAGCTCGAGCATTATGGCGTGCCGTTTTCGCGCACCGAGGCGGGCAAGATCTACCAGCGCCCCTTTGGCGGGCACATGACCGAATATGGCGAAGGCCCGCCGGTGCAGCGCACCTGCGCCGCCGCCGACCGCACCGGCCACGCCATTCTCCATACGCTCTATGGCCAGTCGCTGCGCAACGACGCGCAGTTCTTCATCGAGTATTTCGCGCTCGACCTGATCATGGGCGAGGATGGCTCGTGCCAGGGTGTGATGGCCTGGAAGCTCGATGATGGCACCATGCACCGCTTCCGCGCCAAGCTCGTCGTCTTGGCGACCGGTGGCTATGGCCGCTCCTATTTCTCGGCGACATCAGCCCATACCTGCACCGGCGACGGCAATGGCATGGTGGCGCGCGCCGGCCTGCCGCTCCAGGACATGGAATTCGTGCAGTTCCATCCGACCGGCATCTATGGCGCGGGCGTGCTGATCACCGAAGGCGCGCGCGGCGAAGGCGGCTATCTCACCAATTCGGAAGGCGAGCGCTTCATGGAGCGCTATGCCCCCAATGCCAAGGATCTCGCCTCACGCGACGTCGTGAGCCGCTGCATGACGCTCGAGATCCGTGAAGGGCGGGGCGTGGGCCCCAAGAAGGACCACATCTTCCTTCACCTCGATCACCTTGATCCCAAAGTGCTCCATGAGCGCCTGCCCGGCATCACCGAATCGGCAAAGATCTTCGCCGGCGTCGATCTGACGCGCGAGCCGATCCCGGTGCTGCCGACCGTGCATTACAATATGGGCGGCATTCCCGCGAACTATCATGGCGAAGTGCTTTCCCCCACCGAAAGCGAGCCCGACCGCGTCGTGCCCGGCCTGATGGCCGTGGGCGAAGCGGCCTGCGCTTCGGTGCATGGCGCCAACCGGCTCGGCTCCAATTCGCTGACCGACCTCGTGGTGTTCGGCCGCGCCGCCGCCCTGCGCGCCGGCAAGGTGCTCGATCGCACGGCCCCCGTGCCCGCGATCAGCAAGAGCCAGGACGACAAGATCCTGGCCCGCTTCGATCGCTTGCGGAACGCCAATGGCAACCAGCCGACGGCCGACCTACGCGAAGCCATGCAGCGCACCATGCAGGAAGATGCCGCCGTGTTCCGCACCGGCGAAACCCTGCAATCGGGCGTGCAGCGCATGAGCGCCATCTATAACCAGATGGCCGATGTGCGCGTGTCGGATCGCTCGCTGATCTGGAATTCGGATCTGGTGGAAACGCTCGAGCTCGAAAACCTGATGGCCAATGCCATGGTCACCGTGGTGTCGGCCGAAGCGCGGCACGAATCGCGCGGCGCCCATGCCCGCGAGGATTTCCCGTCGCGCGACGACGTCAACTGGCGCAAGCACACGCTGAGCTGGATCGACACCGATACCGGTGCCGTGCGGCTGGGCTATCGCCCCGTCCATGTGGACCCGCTGACCGATGGCATTGATTTGAAGAAGATCGCGCCCAAGGCGCGCGTATACTAGGCGGGCGACGGGTAGCCTCGTGCAGCATACTGGATCGAGACCAAGCTCAGTGCCGCCGCAGCGGCGCTTAAGAGAGGAAGACGCATCATGGCCGAGCTGACGCTCCGAAAGGCCGATCGCCCGCTCAAGGGCAAGACCTGGCCCAAGCCGCAGAGCGCCAAGCGCCTGCGGGAATACCAGATCTATCGCTATGATCCCGATCTGGGCGACAATCCGCGCATCGACACCTATTTCGTCGATCTCGATGATTGCGGCCCAATGGTGCTCGATGGGCTGCTCTATATCAAGAACAAGGTCGATCCCACCCTGACCCTGCGCCGCTCCTGCCGCGAAGGCATCTGCGGGTCGTGCTCGATGAACATCAACGGGCTCAATACCTTGGCCTGCACCAAGGGCATGGATGACTCGGCCGGGCCGATCAAGGTTTACCCCCTGCCCCATATGCCGGTGGTCAAGGACCTGGTGCCGGACCTTTCCAATTTCTACGCGCAGCACCGCGCCATCGAGCCCTGGCTCAAGACCACTTCGCCAACTCCGACCAAGGAATGGACGCAGTCGGTGCCCGAGCGCGCCAAGCTCGACGGGCTTTATGAGTGCATCCTGTGCGCCTGCTGCTCCACCTCCTGCCCCAGCTATTGGTGGAACGGAGAGAAGTATCTGGGACCGGCGGCGCTGCTGCAGGCCTATCGCTGGCTGATCGATTCGCGCGACGAAACCACCCAGGAGCGGCTCGACGACCTCGAGGATCCGTTCAAGCTGTATCGCTGCCACACCATCATGAACTGCGCCAAGGTCTGCCCCAAGGGGCTGAACCCGGCCAAGGCTATCGCCGAAATCAAGAAGATGATGGTCGAGCGCCGCGCGGCGTGACGCACGGCACTGGAATGAGCAAACGGCGGGTCATGGACCCGCCGTTTGCATTTGAAAGAACCTAGTTCGGCTCCACCAGCGCCACGGAGCCGGCTTCAAACGCGGCCTTGCAATCGGCGCTGTCATGCATGGCATGTTCTTCGAACCGGTTCAGCGCCGCCCCCGGCCCTTCAAAGCGCGGGTCGTCGCATTCATCGTCATTGGCGTATTCGGACGTGTTGTCGCCAAAATCGATGCCCTCGGTCGGATAGGGTGCCCCGGCCTGGTAGCTGGGCTGGTACACGGCGCGGATGGCGACCTTGCCCTCGCTCTCCAGCGTCCGGCAATCGGTGGCGTCGGCCTGGATGTCTTCGGAGAGGAGCTTCTTGCTCGTCCCTTCGCCGCGAAAGCGCGGGTCATCACATTCCCCGTCATTGGCCCAGCGGCTGGTATCGCTGCCATAATCGAACTGGGTGACCGGCGGGGGCGCATTGGGATCGCGCAGGGTGATGGTGCCGGCCTCAAAGGCGGCACGGCAATCGGCCGCGTCATGCATGCGGTCGACCTCGAGCAATTCGTCCGCGACACCGGCACCCTCAAAGCGCGGATCATCGCATTCGTGGTCATTGGCCCATTGGCTGGTGTTATCGCCAAAATCGGGCGCCGCGGGTGGATTGGCCGCATTCCCCTGCCGCAAGGTGATCCGCCCCGCTTCAAATGCCGTACGACAATCGGTGGCGTCATGCAGCCGGTCAGCCTCGAGCAGTTCGACGGCTACGCCTTGGCCCTCGAAACGCGGATCATCGCACTCGCCATCATTGGCCCATTCGCCGGCATCGTCGCCCCAGTCGATAGCGCCGGTATCAGCGGCGGTGCCGGCGCTGGGCGCGGGCTCAAGGGAATTGGAGAGCTTGTCGCCAAAGGCCGATCCGAGCGTGCTGCCCATCAGCACCAGGACGCAGGCGATGGCCGGCAATGGCTTGTTGATCGCTTTCACTGATCTCTCCTTTGTGCTCGCGGCAACTTAGCGCGAGTTGAGCCCGGCGCACAGCATGCGCGCGGCCGATAAACGGGCTAGCGACAGGCGGATCACCCGCGTGGATGGGCCTTGCGATAGCTTTCCAGCAGTCGATCGGTATCGACTGCCGTATAGATCTGGGTGGTTGAAAGCGAGGCATGCCCCAGCAGCTCCTGGATGGCGCGCAGATCCCCGCCCCGGCTGAGGAGATGGGTGGCAAAGGAATGGCGTAGCGCGTGGGGCGTTGCCGATTGCGGCAAGCCAAGAGCGCCGCGCAATTGTTCCACCCGCAGTTGGATCAAACGGGGTGACAGCACGCCGCCTTTGACGCCCCGGAACAGCTGATCCTCCGGCCAGAGCTTGAACGGGCAAAGCTCGCGGTAAAGCGCGATGGCTTTGTGCACCGGTCCGATCAGGGGCACCATGCGCACCTTGCCGCCCTTGCCGGTGACGCGCAGCGCTTCCCCTTCGAGGTCGCCGGACTTGATCGCCAGCGCCTCCGAGATGCGCAGGCCCGCGCCATAGCAAAGCGAGAGCACTGCCATGTCGCGTGCCGCGACCCATGGTCGCTCTTCCATTTGCCCGGTGGTGGCAATGGCATCGCGCGCTTCGGGCACGGTCAGCGCCTTGGGCAGGCCCCGCGGCTGCTTGGGCGTACGAATGACGTTAAGCGCTTCGGTCGTGAGCACGCCTTCACGCTCAAGGAAGCGAAAAAAGGATTTGAGGGCCGAAAGCACCCGTGCCAGCGAGCGCGAGCCCAGGCTTTCCGATCGGCGCTGCGCCATGAAGGCGCGGATATCGGCGGCCCGCAACTCCCTAAGGGTGAGGAGGGTCACCGGACCGCCGGTGTGACCGGCCAGAAAACTCAGGAACTGATCGAGATCGCGGCCATAGGCCTCGAGCGTGTTTTCGGCGAGCCGCCGCACCGCGCCAAGCTCGCGCTGCCAGAGCGAGAGCTGCAGGCGCACGAATTCATCGGTGGCAAAAGCGGTGTCGGTCATGGCTTCAAGCTAGCCTGCGGGCGTTAGCAAAGGGTAGCGGCTTTGGCAGAATCACTTGCGCTTCCTATGTAGCGGATGCGAACAGAACAAGCACAAATGACCGAGCATCCAGATATCGTAGCGGTGATGGTGGGGGTAGCCGTTGAGGGCCCCTATTCCTATAGCGTGCCGCCAGGCATGCGGGTTGAACGCGGCTCGATCGTGGCGGTGCCGCTGGGCCCGCGCCTGACGCTGGGCGTGGTCTGGGGACCGCCCAAGGATACGATTGCCCATAATCGGCTGCGCGCGATTGCCCAAAGCTATGACGTGCCCCCGCTGTCGGAAGAACTGCTCAAGCTCGTCGATTGGGTGGCGCGCTATACGCTGGCGCCGCCGGGACAGGTGCTGCGGGCGGTCCTGCGCTCGAGCGAAGCGCTCGATCCGCCCCGCCCGGTTATCGCTTATCGCCGCACCGGCTATGAGCCGGAAAAACTGACCCCGGCCCGCCTACGCGTGCTCGATACGCTGACCGATGATATGCCCCTGCCCCGGGCCGCGCTACTGGGGGCCGCCGGCGTGTCGCAATCGGTGCTGGATGGGCTGGAACGCGCCGGCGCGCTGGAAAAGCTCGAAATCCCGCCCCCGCCCGTCGCCTTGCCGCCCGATCCGGACGAGGGCGTGGCGCGCCTCAATCCCGAGCAGCAAGCCGCGCTCGAGCAAGTGACGGCGCTTGATCCCCATGAGTTCGGCGTGGCGCTGCTTGATGGCGTCACCGGCGGTGGCAAGACGGAAGTGTTTTTCGAGGCGGTGGCCGATACGCTGCGCGTGGGCCGGCAGGCACTGATCCTCTTGCCCGAAATCGCGCTGACCCACACCTTCCTTGATCGCTTCACCAAGCGCTTTGGCACCCGTCCGGCCGAGTGGCATTCAGAAATGACGCCGCTGCAGCGCGCCCGGGTCTGGCGCGGCGTGCTCGATGGCACGGTGCGTGCCGTGGTGGGGGCGCGCTCGGCCCTCTTCCTGCCGTTCCGGGAACTCGGCATGCTGGTGCTCGATGAAGAGCATGACGGCGCCTATAAGCAGTCGGACGGCGTCAACTACCATGCGCGCGACATGGCCATTGTGCGCGCCCGCTTCGCCAAGGCCCGGGTGATCCTGTCTTCGGCCACGCCCTCGGTCGAAACGCGCAACAACGCCAATGCCGGCCGCTATGCCCATGTGCTGCTGACGGCCCGCTATGCCGCGGCGAGCCTGCCCAATATCACCGCCATCGACATGCGCCTCGACGGGCCCGAAAAAGGGCAGTGGATCGCCCCGACCCTGGCGCGTGAAGTATTTGCCGCGCTCGACCGGGGCGAACAGGCGCTGTTGTTCCTCAACCGGCGCGGCTATGCGCCGCTGACCCTTTGCCGCTCCTGCGGGCACCAATATCAATGCCCCGATTGCTCGGCCTGGCTGGTGGAACACCGGTTCCGCGGCGTGTTGATGTGCCACCATTGTGGCCATGAGATTCGGGCGCCAAAAAACTGTGCCGCCTGCGGCGATGTCGATGCCCTGGTGCCGGTGGGGCCGGGCATCGAACGCATTGCCGAGGAAGCCGCCGCCCGCTTTCCCGATGCGCGCCGGGTGATCCTCTCGTCGGACATGGGCACCAATGCCCAGTTGCGCGAGCGGTTCAGCGAGATCACCCGCGGCGAATATGACCTCATCATCGGCACCCAGCTGGTGTCCAAGGGGCATCACTTCCCCAAACTATCGGTGGTGGGGGTGCTCGATGCCGATCTGGGCCTTGCCCATGGTGATCCGCGCGCGGCCGAGCGCACCTTCCAGATCCTGACGCAGGTAGCGGGGCGCGCCGGGCGGGCCTCGCAAATTGGCAAGGCGTTCCTTCAGACCTACCATCCCGATCATGCGGTGATGCGTGCGATGGTGACGGGCGACCGCGAGGCCTTTTACGCTCATGAACTGGCGGCGCGTGAAGCGGGCATCCTGCCCCCGTTCGGGCGGCTGGCGGCGCTGATCGTTTCAGCCAACGAGCATGACATTGCGATGAACTTCGCCAGGCGCCTGCTCTCGGCGGCTCCCATGACCGAGCGGGTGCGCTTGTTCGGACCGGCAGATGCGCCGGTCGCCATGGTGCGCGGCCGCCACCGCGTGCGGCTGCTGGTGCAAAGCAGCAAGGAGTTCGACCTCTCGGGCTATGTGCGATTCTGGCTGCAAAGCGCCGAACGCCCAACCGGCAATTTGCGGGTGCAGGTGGATATCGATCCCGTCAGCTTCATGTAACTGTCACAACGATAGGCCAAACAAAGAGCCGCGACCAAGCGACACACTGATGGAATTGCCATACCTGCGACACTTTCGCCGTCGTGGAATCCCCAGGGGGAGCCTTGCAAGGCGCGCGCCGCTTATGTTAGAGCGGGCCTGACTTCCAGGGAGCAGGCAGATTGCTCCTTTTTCAAGCAAGAACAAGCCTTGGCACCGTCCGGCTTTCCCCATCGGGACAGGCGGCGGAGCGAACGGGTAAACCAAGAGGGTGATGCGGCATTGGCAGCGCAGAGTGGAGTGCTTACCCAGATCGCCCGGCCATACGCGTCGGCTCTGTTTGATCTGGCGCAGAGCGAGAACCAGCTCGCTTCGGTCGAGACGGGACTGTCCGACGTTTCCCGGCTGATGAACGAAAGCGAGGATTTTACCCGCTTCCTGCGTTCCCCGGTGATCACGGCTGAAACCAAGGCAGAAGCGCTCAACGCCCTTTTGGCCCGCGCCACCGTCAACCCCCTGCTGGCCAATTTCCTGCGGCTGGTCGCCAAGAACGGCCGCTTGTTCGCACTGGACGGCATCATCACCATCTTCCGGGAACTGGCAGCTGCCGCGCGCGGCGAAGTTACCGCGGATGTGGTTTCGGCAACCCCGCTCAGCCATGAGCAGGCCAATGCCCTGAGCGAGACGTTGCGCGCCCGGATCGGCAAGACCGTCACGCTCCATCAATCGGTCGATCCCTCGTTGATCGGCGGCCTTCAGGTGAAGGTCGGATCACAGATGATCGATTCTTCGCTCAAGACAAAATTGACCGCGATGAAGATCGCCATGAAAGAGGTCGGGTAAATGGACATCAAAGCCGCGGAAATTTCTGCGATCCTCAAGGACCAGATCAAGAATTTCGGCCAGGAAGCCCAGGTTTCCGAAGTCGGGCAGGTGCTTTCCGTGGGTGACGGTATTGCCCGCGTTTACGGCCTCGACAAGGTGCAGGCCGGTGAGCTCGTCGAGTTCCCGGGCGGCATCAAGGGCATGGCGCTCAACCTCGAAGCCGACAATGTCGGCGTCGTGATCTTCGGCAATGACCGCTCGATCAAGGAAGGCGACGTCGTCAAGCGTACCGGCGCCATCGTGGACACCCCCGTGGGCAAGGGCCTGCTGGGTCGCGTTGTTGACGGCCTGGGCAATCCGATCGACGGCAAGGGCCCGATTGAATACACCGAGCGCCGCCGCGTCGACGTCAAGGCTCCCGGCATCCTGCCGCGCAAGTCGGTGCATGAGCCGATGTCGACCGGCCTCAAGGCCATCGACGCGCTGATCCCCGTTGGCCGTGGCCAGCGCGAGCTGATCATTGGCGACCGTCAGACCGGCAAGTCCGCGATCATCCTCGACACCTTCCTCAACCAGAAGCCCGCGCACGATGCCGGCGCTTCCGAGAGCGAAAAGCTGTACTGCATCTATGTCGCCGTGGGCCAGAAGCGCTCCACCGTGGCCCAGTTCGTGCGCCAGCTCGAAGAATCGGGCGCCCTGCCTTATTCCATCGTGATCGCGGCAACCGCTTCCGATCCCGCGCCGCTCCAGTACATCGCGCCCTTCACCGGTTGCGCGATCGGCGAGTTCTTCCGCGACAATGGCATGCATGCCGTGATCGCCTATGACGATCTGACCAAGCAGGCCGTTGCCTACCGCCAGATGTCGCTGCTGCTGCGTCGTCCGCCCGGGCGCGAAGCTTACCCCGGCGACGTGTTCTACCTGCATAGCCGCCTGCTTGAGCGCGCCGCCAAGATGAACGAATCGCATGGTTCGGGCTCGCTGACGGCACTGCCCGTGATCGAAACCCAGGCCAACGACGTGTCGGCCTATATCCCGACCAACGTGATCTCGATCACCGACGGCCAGATCTTCCTTGAGACCAATTTGTTCTTCCAGGGTATCCGCCCGGCCGTGAACGTTGGTCTGTCGGTGAGCCGCGTGGGCGGTTCGGCCCAGATCAAGGCGATGAAGCAGGTTGCCGGCTCGCTCAAGGGTGAGCTGTCGCAGTACCGCGAAATGGCGGCATTCGCCCAGTTCGGTTCGGACCTCGATGCCTCGACCCAGCGTTTGCTGAACCGCGGTGCGCGCCTGACCGAGCTGCTCAAGCAGCCCCAGTTCAGCCCGCTCAAGACCGAAGAGCAGGTGGCGGTGATCTTTGCCGGCGCCAATGGCTATCTCGACTCCATCCCCGTTTCCAAGGTCGGCCATTTCGAGCAGACCGTGCTTGGCGCCATGCGCGGCAAGTATTCGGGCATCCTCTCGACCATCGCGTCCGAAAAGCAGCTCAGCGACGACACCCGCGCCAAGCTCAAGTCGGCACTCGATGACATCAAGAAGACCTACGCGGCCTAAAGCCTGCAAGGAGTTGACTGGCCCATGCCGTCGTTAAAGGACCTCAAGAACCGGATCGACTCGGTCAAATCGACCCAGAAGATCACCAAGGCCATGCAAATGGTGGCGGCGGCCAAGCTGCGCCGCGCCCAGGACGCCGCCGAAGCCGCCCGCCCCTATGCCGAACGCATGGGTCGGGTGCTAGCGAGCCTTGGCGCGGTCTATGAGGGCCAAACCAATGCCCCGCCGCTGCTGGCCGGCACTGGCCGGGACCAGACCCATCTGCTGATCGTGGCCACGGGCGAACGTGGCCTCGCTGGCGGGTTCAACTCTTCCATCGCCCGTCTTGCCCGCGACCATGCCAACCGGCTGCTGAGCGAAGGCAAGACCGTCAAGATCCTGACGGTGGGCCGCAAGGGCCATGACATCCTGCGCCGCCAGTTCCCTGACCATATCATCGATACGGTCAGCTTCCGCGAGGTCAAGCAGGTCGGGTTCGCCCAGGCCAACCAGATCGCGCAGAACGTGCTGGCGCTGTTTGCCGCCGGCGAGTTCGACGTGGCAACGCTGTTCTACGCCAAGTTCGGTTCGGTGGTCAGCCAGGTGCCGACCGCAACCCAGATCATTCCCGCCCGGCTCGAAACGCCGGCCGGCGCCGAAGGCCAGCTGGCCGCTCCCGGCGTGATCTATGAATACGAGCCCAACGAAGAGGCGATTGTCGAGGACCTGCTGCCGCGCAACATCTCGGTGCAGATCTTCCGGGCGCTGCTGGAAAACGGCGCCTCGTTCTACGGCGCGCAGATGAGCGCCATGGACAATGCCACCCGCAATGCCGGTGAAATGATCAACGCCCTGCAGCTGAGCTACAACCGCCAGCGCCAGGCGCAAATCACCAAAGAACTCATCGAAATCATTTCGGGCGCGGAAGCGCTCTAACCTTCAAGCGAGGACGAACAAATGGCAGACACCAAGGTCGGTCGCGTATCGCAAATCATCGGTGCCGTTGTTGACGTCACGTTCGATGAGCATCTGCCCGCCATCCTGAATTCCCTGGAAACCACCAATAACGGTGCACGCCTGGTGCTCGAAGTTGCCCAGCACCTGGGCGAGAACACTGTGCGCACCATTGCCATGGACACCACCGAAGGCCTCGTGCGCGGCGCCCAGGTGATCGATACCGGTTCGGCTATCTCGGTTCCCGTTGGTGAAGCCACCCTCGGCCGCATCATGAACGTGATCGGCGAGCCCATCGACGAAGCCGGCCCGATCGGCGAAGTCGAGCGTCGCGGCATCCACCAGGAAGCCCCGAGCTTTGCCGAGCAGAGCCCGGAATCACAGGTTCTGGTCACCGGCATCAAGGTTGTGGACCTGCTCGCTCCTTATGCTCGCGGCGGCAAGATCGGCCTGATGGGCGGCGCCGGCGTTGGCAAGACCGTGCTGATCCAGGAGTTGATCAACAACGTCGCCAAGGCACACGGTGGTTATTCGGTGTTTGCGGGCGTCGGTGAACGCACCCGCGAAGGCAACGACCTTTACCACGAAATGATCGAATCGGGCGTGAACAAGGACCCCCATGAGAACGGTGGCACTGCCGCTGGCTCCAAGTGCGCCCTTGTGTTCGGCCAGATGAACGAGCCCCCCGGTGCGCGTGCCCGCGTGGCGCTGACCGGCCTTACCGTCGCCGAGAACTTCCGCGACCAAGGTCAGGACGTGCTGTTCTTCGTGGACAACATCTTCCGCTTCACCCAGGCTGGCTCGGAAATGTCGGCTCTCTTGGGCCGCATTCCTTCGGCCGTGGGTTATCAGCCGACGCTGGCGACCGATATGGGTGCCATGCAGGAGCGCATCACCACGACCAACAAGGGCTCGATCACCTCGGTGCAGGCCGTGTATGTGCCTGCCGACGACTTGACTGACCCGGCACCCGCGACCTCGTTCGCCCACTTCGACGCCGTGACCGTGCTGAACCGCGCTATCTCGGAAAAGGGTATCTACCCGGCCGTGGATCCGCTGGCATCCAACTCGCGCATCCTTGACCCCAATGTGGTGGGTGACGAGCACTACCAGACCGCCCGCCGCGTGCAGGAAATCCTGCAGAAGTACAAGGCGCTGCAGGATATCATCGCCATCCTTGGCATGGACGAGCTTTCCGAAGAGGACAAGCTCACCGTGGCGCGCGCCCGCAAGATCGAGCGCTTCATGAGCCAGCCTTTCGACGTGGCCGAAGTGTTCACCGGCTCGCCTGGCGTGTTCGTGCAGCTCGAAGACACCATCAAGGGCTTCAAGGGCCTGGTGAACGGCGAATACGACCACCTGCCCGAAGCCGCCTTCTACATGGTCGGCACCATCGAAATGGCTGTGGCCAAGGCCCAGAAGCTGGCCGCACAGGCCGCCTAAAGCTAAACGGTCCGGGCGCCCTGCCCGGACCATTGTTTCTCCTCCTGCCCGGCCAGTCGGGCGCGGACCGCCCAAAGGATTGCCGGCATGGCTGAAGGCCTCAAGCTCGAGATCGTTTCGCCCGAACGCCTGGTGCTGTCGCAGCAAGCGACTGCCGTTTCTGTTCCCGGCACCGAAGGCTATTTCACTGTGATGGCGGGCCATGCCCCGTTCATGACTACCCTGCGTACGGGCTTCATCACCGTCACCAGTGATGCGGGTGCGCCGGCTGTGTTCTTCGTGCGCGGCGGTTTTGCCGATGTGTCGCCCGAAGGGCTGACCATCCTTGCCGAAGAATCGGTGCCGTTTGCCGAACTGGGCCAGGAAGACCTGCAGGCGCGCATCCGCACCGCCGAGCAGACCCTGGCTGCCGCCAACACTCCCGAGGAGCGCAGCTTCGCCCAGGAAGTGGTCAGCGGCTTGCTGAACCTGGCGCAGGAAGCGTCCTATCTCAACGGCGCCCACGCCAACTAAACCAAAGCCCGGCACTGCCGGGCTTTTTTGTTTCCTGGGGTCCGTTTTTCGCTTCAGTCGGCCAGGGCCGCAGCAACAAGCGCCTTGGCGTGCAGTTCGGTCGTGTCATAGACCGGCAAGGGGCTGGTGCTGTCATCGATCAGCATGTTGATCTCGGTGCAGCCCAGGATCACCGCATCGGCGCCGCGCGCCGCCAAGAGCTCGATGGCCGAGACGTAAACCCGGCGCGATTCCTCGCGCACGATGCCCCGGCACAGCTCTTCATAGATAATGCCGTGCAGATTGGTGCGCCCGACCTCGGGCACCAGCACCTCAAGGCCCCGCGCTACCAGCCGCTCGCGATAGAACGGCATTTCCATGGTGAAGCGGGTGCCAAGGAGCCCTACTCGCTCCATGCCGTCCGCCTGCAGCGCATCGGCGGTGGGATCGGCGATATGGATAAAGGGCACAGTGATGGCCGCGGTGATGGCGTCGGCGACATGGTGCATGGTGTTGGTCGCCAGCCCAATCAGCTCGGCCCCTGCCCCTTCGAGCGCGCGGGCGCTTTGCGCCAACAGCTCGCCAGCGCGGCCCCACTCCCCTGCGGCCTGCAACTGGGCAATGGGGGCAAAATCAAGGGAATGCAGGAGAATGGGCGCTGAATGCAGCCCGCCCCGTAGCCGGGCCGTTTCGCGGTTGAGAGCCCCATAGTAATGCGCGGTGGATTCCCAGCTCATGCCGCCGATGAGGCCGATGGTTTTCATTGCCGTTTAGCTGTGGGTGAAGCGCTGCGGGATATCGGCAAAGGCCTCGACGACCTTGTCATAGGCGTCCTTCTTGAACGGCACGATCAGGGATGGCAGACGCGATAACTGCTCCCAGCGCCATTCGTCGAACTCGGCCGGATGCTTGCCACCGCCGGGGGTCAACACATCGATCTCGCTGTCATTGCCGGTAAAGGCAAAAGCGAACCAGCGCTGGCGCTGGCCGCGGAACCGGCCCTTGAGCGCGACGCCGAGTTCTTCATCGGGCAAATCGTAATAGATCCACTCGGGCGCTTCGGCGAGCAGGCTAACCGTCGTGATATTGGTTTCCTCATGCAGCTCGCGCAGCGCTGCGCGCAGCGGATCCTCGCCCGCATCGATCCCGCCCTGCGGCATTTGCCAGGGCGAGCCGTGTTCGGCGGACTTTTCCGGGTCGTTCTCGAACTTGCGACGGCCGATAAAGACATTGCCCTCCGCATTGAAGACGGCGATGCCGACGCAATCACGATAGGGCAGGCTTTCGCGCGTGGGACGCTCGGACATGGAACAACTCTACTTCATCAGGGCCGTGGCCGGCACCAGCACAACACCGCGGCTTTCCAGTTCGCTGGCCCATTGGGCAATGGTGGAAACCGAAATCGGCAAGGCGCTTACAATACCAATTGCCGAACCATTCTCTACCGCTTTGGCTTCAAGGCTCCCCAGCGCTGACAGAATGGCTGCCTGGGCGGGATTGGCGTCGACCAGGAGATCGGCGCGGGCAAAGGGTACCTTGTTGCTGCCCGCCAACTGGGGGGCGAGTGAGCGATTGGAGGAGCCGTCATCCAGATAGCCCAGGCCACGCGCGCCCAGTTCCTCGACAACGGGGGCGAAGTCGGCGCCCGAGGCGGTAAAGCGCGCGCCCATATTGTTGAGCACCCCGGCATAACAACCAAAGCGCGCCATCAGCCAGAACAGGCGATCAAGGTTGGACTGGGTGGTTTCGCCGGTGAGAAGGGTGTGGGGACCCGGATCGTTCTGGGGGAAGTCAAAGGGCTCGAGCGGGATTTCAAGGAGCACTTCATGGCCCGCAGCGCGGGCGGCGGCGACGGTGCTTTGCAGCGTCTTGCCATAAGGAGCAAAACCGAGGGTGACCTCGTCGGGCAATTGCTCGATGGCCTGGAGCGAGCCCTGCTCGTTGATGCCAAGGCCCGTGACCACGAGCGCAATCCTGGGCTTGCCGCCCACCAGCGCACGGTCGACGGGGCGGGCATAGGCCTGGAACGGGGTTTGGCCGGTCGCTGAAATGCGCGGGATCGGACCTTCGGCGGTTTCTTCGCTGAGATCGGGCAGCACGCCGGCTGCACCAGGCGCGGCGGCGGTGGCGGGTGTTGGACTGGCGGGGGGCGCAGCGCCGGCGGCGAATTGTTCGGGATCGGCGGTGATGGTCACTGGACCCTGGGAGACCGAACTCGCGATGTCGTTGCCGGCGCGGGTATTGGTGATCGCCACTTCGCGGCTGGGGCGACCGCCCTCAGGATCATCAACCAGCAAAAGCCGGGCGCCAATGCCTCCCGCCGCCAGCAGCAGCACGCCAAACAGCACCCGTGCCACGGGAAAACCGGGCCTTGCGGCTCCTGCGCGGCGCTTGCGGCCGGTCAGCGGCGTGCTGAGATCATTGGCCATTAGGAGGGTCCGGATGGAAAGGGAGGCGGCAAGCGACGGGGCCAGGTGCCCCGCCATTCACCCGAGTTGACGTTTATTCGGCACGCGGCGGATAGGCTTCGTTGGTTTCCTCGCCATTGATCAGGCGCAGCGCGAATTGCAGTTGCGCATCCTCGGCCTTGTCCTGGGGCACATAGACCGAGGAGCCGACCGTGGTTTCTTCCTGGCCTTCGACGGTGATGTGACCAGCAAGGCCGGCTTCACCAATGATCTCGTCGCGGCCCTGCAGTTCCTCGGGAACTACCTGGCGCACTTCGATATCGGGGGTGATGCCCAGCGCCTGGATGGAGCGGTTATTGGGCGTGTAGTAGCGAGCCGTGGTCAGCCGCATCGCGCCATCGGGCCCGAGCGAAATGATCGACTGCACCGAGCCCTTGCCGAAGGAGCGCGTCCCCACAAGGGTTGCACGCTTATGGTCCTGCAGCGCACCGGCCACGATCTCGGAAGCCGAGGCCGAACCGCCATTGATCAGCACCACAAGCGGTACATCGGCGATCTGGGCGTCCAGCGGATCAGGCTTGGCGTCGTAGCGCGCGCTTTCCTGTGGCAGGCGACCACGGGTCATCACCACGGCACCCTGCTTGAGGAAGGCGTCGGCGACATAAACCGACTGATCGACGAGGCCACCTGGGTTGTTGCGCAGGTCAAGGATGATGCCCTTGGGCGCCACGCCATCGCGTTCGGCATAGATATCCTTGACCGCATTTTCGATGCCGACAAAGGCCTGTTCGGAGAAGCGCGACAGGCGCACCACGCCAATATCGCCTTCCAGCGACCAGCGCACGGCGCGCATAGCGATCACGGCGCGGGTCAACTCGAACTCGAGCGGCTCGTCGATGCCTTCACGCACAACGGTGATCTTGGTTGCGGTGCCGATCGGGCCGCGCATCTTGCCCACGGCTTCGTCAAGGCTGAGGCCCTGAACATCGGTGCCATCGATACGGACAATAAGGTCATTGGCCATGATGCCGGCCTGGGCCGCGGGCGTATCATCGATGGGGGACACCACCTTGATCACGTCTTCTTCCATGGTGACTTCGATGCCCAGACCCCCGAACTCGCCCGAGGTATCCTCGCGCATCTCGTCATAATCGGCTGGCGGCAGATAGCCCGAATGGGGATCAAGCGATGTCAGCATGCCCTGAATGGCGGCGCGGATCAGCTCCTGCTCATCGGGGGCATCGACATATTCAGAGCGGATGCGATCAAAGATCTCCCCGAAGAGATTGAGATCGGCATAAACCTCGAGCGGATCGCGCGGCGCGGCCTTTTGCTCTTCCGGCGTGGGCTCGGGCTCTTCCCCGCTGGGGGCAGGCTCGGCGTCTGGCGCCTGCTCAGGCGACTGATCGGGAGCGGGAACAGCGGGAGCCTCTTCAGCCGGGGCCGCGGGCGTTTGCTCGGCCGGAGGCGGCACCGGTGTTTCCTGCGCCTGAAGCGTCGAAGCAGGCAGCAGCAGCGCCAGCGTCAGGGCAGCGGCGCGATAGGTCGAAAGGCGCATGGGGGTTTCATCCACTTTGTGTCGGGTTTGCCCACCAGCCGGTGGGATCGAGAGGTTCGCTGTTGTGTCGCAGTTCAATATAAAGCGTCGGCTGGGCGTTGCCAGCACTCGTGGTCACCGTTCGTCCAATTGTGCGTGATCCCATTGTGCCCACCGGCTCGCCCATCAGGACGAACTGGCCAATGGAAACGGTCACCGTTTCCAAACCTGCCAAGAGGATCGTATAGCCCTGCCCGCTATTGAGAATGACGATTTGGCCGTAATTGAGGTAGGGGCCGGTATAGAGCACCCAGCCATCGGCAGGCGCCACCACCTGCGCTTCGGCCCGCGTCATCAGCGAAACGCCCTGCGAGATGCCGCCAAACCCGTCGCCCGCCCCGTAATCGACGACCTTGACCCCGTTGGCGGGCAAGGTCAGGAACCCCTTGGCACTGGCAAAAGGCACCGCCGGCTCGGTGCGGGCCGTGTTGGCAAGCGCGGTCTGGACCGCTTCGGGAGTCAGCACCGCATCCTCTCCCTCGACCTGGGGTGGTGTCGGGCCTTCCTCGATGCGGGCCGAAAGCTGGTCGATCAGTTCGCGTAGCGTTGTCGCGCGGGCGGCCAGCGCCATGGCTTCCTGTTCGGTCGCCTCAAGATCGGCCGACACAGCAGCAATGCCCTGGCTGCGCGCGGCAATCAGCGTCGCGATGCGCAATTGCTCTTCTTCGAGCACGGAATAATTGGCGCGCAGCGCCGCTTCTTCGGCGAGCGCCGCTTCCTTGATCTTGGTGAGTTCCTGCAGATCAGCGGTGACCGCGTCGGCCTTGGCGCGCAACTGGGGCACGATCGCGGCGATGAGAATGGCCGATCGCGCGGAGCCCAGGGCATCGGCGGGATCGACGATCAGCGCGGGCGGCGGGTTGAGCGAGATGCGTTCGAGTGCCGCCAGCACATTGGCCATTTCGGCATCGGCACCATCGAGCCGGCCGCGCACTTCGAGCTCCTGCACAATCAGGCCCGACAAGCGCTCCTCGATATCGGCCACTTCGATTTCGGCCAGCTTGACGCGCTGGGCTGCGGCGATGAGCGCGGCATTTTGCTGGGTGCGATCCCCCTGCATGGCGGCGATTTCGGCGCGCAACTCGTCGGCGCGCTCCTTGCTCATGGTGATCGAGGCTTCGAGCTTGGCGAGTTCGGCCTGAGTGGTCACCGGATCAGGAGGCAGCTCGGCAGGCGGCGGCGGCACGGCGGCGGGATCAACACCCAGCTCCGGCGTGGTTGGCGCGGCACGAAGGGCCCCGTCGGGCGCAGCTGGGGGGACCGGCGGGGCTGCGCCGGGCGCAATATCGGTGGGGGCAGCCGGAGGGGCGTCGGTGGGCAGCGCCGGGGCAAGCTCGCCCTGGGGCGCCGGGCCCTGCGCCAGCAGCGACGGGGCCGGGGCCAGTGCTGCGGCAACAACTGCCAGCACCACACCCCATCTCGCGCCGGAGGAAACCGACATTGACTCTCCTAGCTCGCTTGCCCCTGGGGCGAATCACTTGGCTGCACCATAGCAAGCTCGACAAAAAACGCAGGTTAACACTGCTTAAGGAATGCGGGTCTCAGTCGCCGCGGTGATAGGGGTGGCCCGACAGGATGGTGGTGACCCGATAAAGCTGCTCGGCCAGCATGATGCGCACCAATTGATGCGGCCAGGTCAGCGGCGAAAAGCTCAGCACCAGATCGGCAGATTTGACGAAATCAGGATCCAGGCCATCGGCGCCACCCACCACAAAGCTGACGGCGGGGCGGCCCTCATCGCGCCAGCGCCCGACCAGGGCGGCAAAGGCTTCCGAGCCAATGGATTTGCCGCGCTCGTCCAGCGCAACCACGACGCCAGCGGGAATGGCGGCGCGGAGGGCGCGGGCTTCTTCGCCTTTGCGGGTGGCGGCGGCTGATGCGCGGGATTCTGTCAGCTCGGTCACGTCAAAGCCCGTCAGCGCCAGGGGCTTGCCGCTACCGACGGCGCGATCAAGATAACGGCTGACCATTTCGCGCTCAGGCCCCGCCTTCATCCGCCCCACGGCGGCGATGCTCACGCGCATGGGGCCATTCCGCCAGGCAAGGCGGGCAGATGCGAAGGAGCGAGCGGGGGAAGTGGCCGAGGCATAGAGAAGTCCATTGAGGCATTGGGGCGGTCAATGGACCAGTACCAAGGCGGGGTAATGGCAGCGTGATGGAAATTCGCTCGGCCAGCGCTGGCGGCTGCGCGGCAAAGCCACGCACCGCCCGGGCAAGCCGAACTGGGCTGGCCGAGCGATCTCGGCCAGCATGAGCGGGATTGGTCCGGCTTAGTGAGCGTCGGCCGCGAAATCGGCCTGCCACATCTTCTCGATGTTGTAGAACTCGCGCACTTCGGGGCGGAAGATATGAACGATCACATCCCCAGCATCCACCAGCACCCAATCGCAATGGGGCAGGCCTTCGATGCGCGGCTTGCCATAGCCAGCTTCGCGCAAGGCGGTAACCAGCTGATCGGCCACGGCGCCCACATGGCGTTGGGAGCGACCCGAGGTGACCACCATATGGTCGGCCAGGGATGACTTGCCGGTGATATCGACGGCGATGGTTTCCTCGGCCTTGGCATCGTCAAGGCATTCCAGCACGACATCGATCAACGCGCGCGTTGGCGCGGTTGGCGGCGTGGTCTGGGACGGGGAAAAGGTATTGGGCAGCGTGGCCATCAGCAATGGCCTCCCGCCCATGCTCGCAGGGCATGGGTCATGCGTTGGGTCAGCATCCTTGGTTGTTGATCGGAATGTGCACGCGTCTTTGCAAACGACAAGCAATCGTTCCTGTTCTTGGGTGATCTATATCACACCGGCCTAATATGCGCTTTTGCAGCCCTGGGTGCAAGGTGGGGTGTTTATTTTGGCGTTTCACACCCTCGCGCGCGCAATTGCGAGGAAGAAAGCGTGGATTGCTTGCCATGCAAATAAACCCAGGCCGGTGGCGGGCGCAGGGCCAAGGTGCCCGCCTGGCTTTCGGGAATGCGGAAGGGCTGCAGCGCAAGGGCAGCGCGCGAAGCTGGCGCCACCCGATCGGCGCCGGGGCGCACATAAACGGCAATGGGCATGGTGGCGGCAATTTCCGTCCAGCGCTCCCAGCGATGGAACTGGGCGAGATTGTCGGCACCCATGATCCAGACGAAGTGCCGATCCGGCAGGGTTCGGGACAAAAAGCGCACGGTCTGCCAGGAATAAGCAAAGCCGAGCGCCGCCTCAAAGCCGGTGACCCGGACGCGCGGATGAGCCAGCACCTGGCGGGCGGCTTCCACCCGGTCGCGGAGGGGCGCGAGTTCAGCATGGTTCTTGAGCGGATTGCCGGGGGTGACCAGCACCCAAAGCGCATCGAGCCGCAGCCGCACCAGCATCTGCTGCATCACGAGACGATGGCCGGCATGCACGGGATTGAAGCTGCCGCCGAACAAACCAATGCGCATGCCGCGCGCGGACGGCGGAATTTCGGTGACGCCGGCGATGCGGAGGGGCGGTCGGTGGGTCAATCGACACCGCACCATCGGCCTGGGGCTCCCTCCCCCTTGAGGGGAGGGTTGGGGAGGGGGCGGTGCAGTGGATCACTGATGGCCCCCCTCCCCCGGCCCCTCCCCTCAAGGGGAAGGGGAGCAACAAGCTCCGAGGATGGTGCCAAGATCAGAAAGTTCACGGCCGCAGCTGGCCGTTGCCGCGGACGCGGTATTGAAAGCTCGTGAGTTGCTCGACGCCGACGGGGCCGCGGGCATGCATCTTGCCGGTGGCGATGCCGATTTCGCCGCCAAAGCCGAACTCGCCGCCGTCGGCGAACTGGGTAGAGGCATTGTGCATGAGGATGGCGGAATCGATGCTGTTGAAGAACAGCTCCACCGCCTCTGGGTCTTCGGCAATGATCGCCTCGGTGTGGTGGCTGGAATAATGCTCGATATGGGCGATGGCCGCCTCGATGCTGTCCACCACTTTAACCGAGATGATGGCGTCCTCGTATTCGGTGCGCCAATCGCTCTCGGTAGCAGGCTTGGCCTCGGGTATCAGGGCGCAAACCGTTGCGTCGCCCCGGATTTCGCAGCCGGCGCCCTGCAGCGCAGCGATGATCGGGCGCAGATGGGTGTCAACCACGTCGCGATGAACGAGCAGCGTTTCGGCGGCGCCGCAAATGCCGGTGCGGCGCATCTTGGCGTTGAGGGTAATTGCAACGGCCTTGTCGAGATCGGCTGAGCGGTCGATATAGACGTGCACCAGCCCTTCGAGATGGGAAAATACCGGCACCCGGGCTTCCGCCTGCACGCGGGCAACGAGGGTCTTGCCGCCGCGGGGCACGATCACATCGATATTGCCCTCAAGGCCCGCGAGCATCTCGCCCACCGCAGCGCGGTCGGTGGTGGGGACGAGCTGGATCGCCTCGACCGGCAGGCCGGCCAGGTGCAGCCCGTCGAGGAGGCAATCCACGATCGCCTGGGAGGAGTAAAAGCTGTCCGAGCCACCGCGCAGGATGACGGCATTGCCGGCCTTGAGGCAGAGCGCGCCCGCATCGGCGGTGACATTGGGACGCGATTCAAAGATGACGCCAATCACGCCCAAAGGGGTGCGGACGCGCTGGATATGCAGGCCATTGGGCCGGTCCCATTCGGCAATGACGCTGCCCACGGGATCGGGTAGCTCGGCAATGGTGCGAACGGCCTCGATCATGGCGTCGATACGCGCATCGGTCAGCAGCAGACGATCGAGAAAGGCCTTGGAAATGCCCTTGGCCTGGGCGGCTTCCATGTCGCGGGCATTGGCCTTGAGGATCTTGGCGCGATGGGCGTTGATGGCGCCGGCAGCGGTGTGGAGCGCGGTGCGCTTTCGCGCAGGCGTGGCGCTGGCCAGCACCCGGGCGGCGGCGCGGGCATTGCGGCCGAGCTCGGCCATGACGGCGGCGGTGTCGCCCTTAACTTCAGCCAGGCTCATTGACGGCTTCCTCCTTGGCGCCCACCAGCACGAGATTGTCGCGATGCACCAGTTCGGCGCGGTGGCCGATGCCGAGCAGTTCCACCACGGTGTCGCTGCGTTTGCCCATCACCAGCCGGGCTTCGTCGCTGTCGAGCCCCGCAAGGCCGCGCGCGATCTCAACGCCAGCGGGATCGGTGACGGCAATGGCATCGCCGCGCTCAAAGCTGCCGCTGATCTTAGTCACGCCAATAGGAAGCAGCGAGCGGCCGGTGCGCAGCGCGCGCACGGCACCGGCATCCACCTGGAGCGTGCCCGCGACATGCAAGGTGCCCATGATCCAGCGCTTGCGCGCCTGGCCCCGGCTCTGCACAGGGGCGAAAAGCGTGTGGCGCGCGCCTTGCGAAAGGGCGCGCAGCGGATGGGGCTCGGTGCCCTTGGCGATGATCATAGCGGTGCCCGCCTGGGTCGCGATCCTGCCGGCTTCCACCTTGGTGGTCATACCGCCGCGCGAAAGGTGGCTGGCGGCGCCCCCAGCCATGGCTTCGATGGCCGGTGTGATGCTGGGAACGATCGGCAGATGGGTAGCACTCGGATCCTTGGCCGGCGGGGCGGTGTATAGCCCGTCGACATCCGATAGGAGCGCCAGGCACTCGGCTTCGATCATGGTGGCAACGCGCGCCGACAGGCGATCATTGTCGCCATAGCGGATTTCGGCGGTGGCCACGCTGTCGTTTTCGTTGATGATCGGCACGGCGCCCAGGGTCAGGAGAGTGGTGATCGTGGTGCGGGCATTGAGGTAGTAGCGCCGCTCTTCGGTGATATTGGGGGTGATCAGGATCTGCCCCGTGACGATGCCATGGCGCCCAAGCGCTTCGGCCCAGGCCTGTGACAGGGCGATCTGGCCGGCGCTGGCGGCGGCCTGGGATTGCTCGAGGGTTAGAACCGGCGCTTCGAGGCCCAGCAGGCCCCGCCCCAAGGCAATAGCGCCCGAGGACACGATGACGATCTCGGTGCCGGCAGATTTAAGCTCGGCGAGATCATCGGCGAGACTCGCGAGCCACTCCGAGCGTAGTTGGCCTGTTTTGTCGACCAAGAGGGCCGAGCCGATCTTGACGGTGAGGCGCCTGAAGGGGGCAAGGGGGTTCATCGTGCGACGCCCTCGTGGCTCGAGGCTCGCCATGGGGCTCGCACCTCACCATGAGGGCTACCGGAGCAACTCGCAAACACCAGCGCCCTCCTCACCGTCATTTTAGGGGGCCCAATGGGGTTCTGCCTTGCGCCGGGCGGCTTCCGCCTTGGCAGCTTTTTCTTCGTCTAGCACCCCGATGACGCGATAAAGCACGGTGTCGACGCCCTGCCCCGTCACGCCCGAGACCTGGAGCACCTCGGCTTGGCTCAGCTTTTTCAACAGCTTGACCTTTTCCTTGAGGTCTTCGGGCTCGATCGCATCGACCTTGTTGAGCACGACGATTTCGGGCTTGTCCCCCAGCAGTTCGTCATAAGCGGCCAGTTCGGTGCGAATGGTCGTATAGGCGGTCTTGATGTCGTCCTGGGTGCCATCGATCAGGTGGATCAGAACGCCACAGCGCTCGATATGGCCAAGGAAGCGGTCACCGATCCCCGCCCCTTCACTGGCCCCTTCGATGAGGCCAGGAATATCGGCCAGAACGAAATCGCGCTCACCGATCGAGACCACGCCCAGATTGGGGTGGAGTGTGGTGAAGGGATAATCGGCGATCTTGGGCTTGGCGGCGGAGACGGCGGCGAGGAAGGTCGACTTGCCGGCATTGGGCAAGCCCACGAGACCCGCATCGGCAATGAGCTTCAAGCGCAGCCAGATCCACTTTTCCGTGCCTTCCTGGCCCGGATTGGCGCGGCGGGGCGCCTGGTTGGACGAGGTCTTGAAATGGGCATTACCAAAGCCACCATTACCGCCCGACAGCAGCACGACGCGCTGGCCGACCTCGGTCATGTCAGCTATGAGGGTTTCGTTGTCGTCTTCAAAGATCTGCGTACCGACGGGAACGCGCAGGATCGTATCCTCGCCATCGGCGCCGGTGCGCTGCTTGCCCATGCCATGGGTGCCGGTCTTGGCCTTGAAGTGCTGCTGGTAGCGATAATCGATCAGGGTGTTGAGCCCGTCGACGCATTCGATGATCACATCGCCGCCGCGCCCGCCATTGCCGCCATTGGGGCCGCCGAATTCAACGAACTTTTCGCGCAGAAACGATACGGCCCCCGCGCCACCATCGCCCGAGCGAACATAAACCTTGGCTTGATCAAGAAACTTCATGGCTTGTGCGCCTTCCAGACGCCCTGCGTCAATTGAGTGTCGATATGCTCCACCTCGGCCTTGCGTGCAAGACATAGGAGGCGGGAACGGCCAATCTCGGTAAAGCCGAGCTTGCGCTGGATCGCCAGCGAGGCCGCGTTGAAATGAAACACGCCCGAATACACAACCGGCGCGTTGGTCGCAGGAAAGAACCAGTCAAGGCTCGCCCGCACTGCCTCGGTCATGATGCCCTGCCCCCAAAAGGGGCGTCCGAGCCAGTACCCTATAATGGGGCCTTTGGGGCCAAGATGAAAGCCCACATGCCCCGCCAAACCAAATTCGGGCAGGTCGATGGAGAAATTGGTGTCCTCCAGCGGCATCACCGGACGGCGCGTGCGCAGCCACGCCTTGGCATCGCCGACGCGATACGGGTATGGCACCCGCGCGAGATTACCTGACACCGCGAAATCGTTGAGATAGCGCGCAATCAACTCGGCATCTTCAGGCACGGGCTGGCGCAGCGTAAAGCGCGCGGTTTGCAGGGTAAGGGTCATTGGGCCATGCCCGAAAAATGATCGTGCATCATTGCGGCAAGTCCTGGCCGAGGAGCACGACGGGTTGACCCACGAGCGTGCCCGTTTCTTCGAACGCCTGCCCCAGTTTAACAAAGCCGACCTTGCGCAACACCGCGAGTGAGGCGCTGTTGCTGACGAGAGCCCGGGAGCGCAGCGCGGTAAAGCCGGCCTGCTGGGCGGTCTGCACCACTGCCCGCGCCGCTTCCGTGCCATAGCCTTGTCCCCAGAAGGGCTCGCCCAGCCAATACCCCAGTGCGGGGGGTTGTCCGTCCAGCAGATGCAGCCCGATCGTGCCGATGAACCGACCCTCGAGCTCGATCGCCCAAGCCCATTCTTCAGCACTACGGGCAAGCTCCTCGACAAAAAAGACCGCGTCGCTTTCCCCGTACGGATTGGGAAGGCGGGTCGACACAGCAAGAAGGCGAGGGTTGTTGGCCAGTTCTGCAATGGCGGGCACATGCGCGAGCGCAGGCGTGGTCAGCACCAGCCGGGTGGTGGCGAGGGTCGCCGGAAGACGCTGACGTGGGCTGTCCATGTTGGGCTCCGAAAAAGCAAAAAGGGGAACCGGCGGACCGGTTCCCCTGTGCTTAGCTGTTGCGGCAGCGCCGAGGGGACCTGTCCCCCGGCAGCTTGCGTGCAAACGGCCGGTTCTTACTCGGCGGCCAGCGCCGGCTCGACCGACACGAACACCTGCGACTTGGCGCGGGTGCGGAAGGCCACCTTGCCGTCAACCAGAGCATAGATCGTGTGATCCTTGCCCAAGCCAACACCAGTGCCGGGGTGCCACTTGGTGCCGCGCTGACGAATGATGATGTTGCCGGCGATCACTTCTTCGCCGCCAAACTTCTTGACGCCAAGACGGCGTCCGGCGGTATCACGACCATTGCGGGATGAACCGCCTGCTTTCTTGTGTGCCATGGTGCTTGGTCCTTATTCCTGATCGGCCTTGGGAGCGGCCTTTTTGGCCGCAGTCTTGCGGGCCGGCTTTGCGGTTTCGCCAGCGGCGTCGTCGGCAGCAGGGGCTGCGGCGGCCTTGCGCGAGCTCTTCTTGGCGGGCGCGGCGGCCTCGGCCTCAAAGGTCTCGACAGCCGGGATGCCAGCCTGGTTCTGCTCGCCAGCCGGTGCGGCTTCGCTCACGCTGGGTGTTGCCGTTTCGGTACGGGCCGGAGCTGTCAGGTTCGGCTGGGCGCCACCGGTCAGGATCTCGGTGATGCGCACGGTCGAGAGCAGCTGGCGGTGGCCGTTGCGGCGACGGTAATTGTGGCGACGGTTCTTCTTGAAGATGATGACCGTCTTCTGCTTGCGCGTTTCCAGCAGTTCGGCAGCAACAATTGCGCCTTCCACCAGCGGAGCGCCAACTTCGCCATCAACCATCAGCACCTGGTCAAAGGTCACGATGGTGCCGGCTTCGGCATCGAGCTTTTCAATCTTCAATACGTCATTGGCGGCAACTTTGTACTGCTTGCCACCGGTTTTGATCACTGCGAACGTCATTCATCAACCGGGTGCGTCAAACATCCCGGTCCCTGTTGTCGCGCTTTGCGGCGCCGCGACTATTCCCCTGGGCGTTACACCCGGTGTCGCGGTCTTCATGCATGCCGGCGATCAAACCGGCGGGGAGCCTTAAGCAGCGTTTTCAAACCAAAGCAGCGCACCGGTTTGAGCCGGCGCGCATCGGGTTGTGCTTATCATTGCAAATAACGGCAGAGTCAAGGCTTGCGGGGCGGCCTCACGCCGCCTCTTCCCCTTCGGGATACCAATTGGCCCGGCGCACTTCGACGCCTTCCCCCACCGCCGCTTCAAAGGCATCCAGATCGCTGCCGCGGTGGTGATAGGGATACACAATGCCCGGCTTGAAGGTGTTAACGGCCTCGGCGGCCTGCTCGGGCGTCATGGTATAGGGCAGGTTCATCGGCAGGAAGGCGACGGCGACGTTTTCGAGCGCCAGCATTTCGGGCGTGGGCTCGGTGTCGCCGGCGACATACACGATGTCGTCTCCAAACTTGATAAGGTAGCCGTTGCCGACGCCTTGCGGGTGGTACTGCAGCCGGTCGGGCGAGGTGTTGTAGGCCGGGATGGCCGCCACGGGCAGACCGTTGAGCGAGCCCTCGTCGCCATTGGCCAGCGCTGTGGCATTAGCCTTGAGCGCCTCGGGCAACTTGTCGAACACTTCCTGGGTGGTCAGGATCGGAATGCCGCCGCCTGCAATGGCTTCAAGGGTGGGCACGTCGAAATGGTCACCATGGCCATGGGTGATCAACACCGCGGTTGGTGGGGGCAGATCGGCGTAAAGCTCGGCACCGCCCACGGGATCCACATAAATCACCTGGTCGTCATAGCCGAGCACGAGGCTCGCATGGCTGACGGGATGGATGATCACATCGCCGCCCGAGGTCGCCAGGCGATCGCCATCAAGCGTGCCTGCTTCCTGAGCGAAAGCCGGAGCCAGCGCCCCTGCCGCCCATGCCACCAGCGGCAACGCCGCCATTCCCGCCATTACTTCCCGCCGCTTCGCCATTCACCGTCTCCCTTGGGTTCGTTGTCGAGCCTCAACGTGAGGGGTAGCCGATTTGTTCGTTTCCGCACGACAATTTGAGCTAGATGCCGGGAACCCGCCGGAGCTCATGGATGGAGCCTAGCGGGAGTAACGCATCTCGGCCAAGTCGAGGTCACGAATGAGTTGCCGCGCGATTTCGCTTTTGAGCTTGCCGGTGCGCAGGCGCTGGCGGATTTCGGCGCGCTCGGCCCGCAAGGCGACAAGAACCAGCTCTTTTTCCACCCGCTCATATTCGCTCCGCGAAATATCGAGCGCTTCCAGCTGCGAGTGGCCATCGAGCCGGCGCTGGTAGAGCTCGGCGAGCCGGTTGCCGACCGCCGCATAAACCGGGGCGTCGCTGCGCTCCTCGGGCACCTGGTCCAGCGCCTTGCTTAGGGCCGCCAGGGCGGCATCGGCCGCGGCACTGCGCGCATCGTCTTCCTGGGCCCGCGCACCCGATTCGGCCGGGACATCCAGATCGCGCAACAGGATGGGCAAGCCGAGGCTGGCCACGATCAGGGAGGTGATGATGACGCCCATGGCGAGCAAGATCGCCAGATCGCGGGCGGGAAAGGCCGCCCCATCCAGCGTCGTGAGCGGCAGGGTCAGAATACCCGCCAGGGTAATGGCGCCGCGCACGCCGGCGAAGGACATGGCGGCGACCACACGCCAGTTGGGCGATTTGCGCGGCCCGGGCCCGCGAAAAAGTGTCAGCCGGAACGATACCCAGACCCAGGCGAAGCGCAAGGCGGCGAGGCCGGCATTGATCGCCACGATGTAAATGGCGAGCCACCAGACTTCCGCATGGCCAGTCAGAGCCACGGTTTCATGCGCGGCGCGGGCGATGCCGGGCAGTTGCTCGCCCAGCAGCACGAAAATCACGCCATTGGCGGCGAACTGGATCATGTCCCACACGGCATTTCGTCGAATGCGGGTGGTCGCGCGGGTGCGCCCCGACGCCTCGAGCAGGCTCATGGTCAGCCCCGCCGCTACCGCCGCAAGGATGCCCGAGCACTGCATATGTTCGGCGGCGAGATAGGCGGCAAAGGGGATGAGGAGGCTCACCAAGACCTTCGAGCCGGTGTCCTCACCCCAGCGCCCCGAGACCCGATCCTGGAGCCGGGTGATGAGCCAGGTCACGCCCACGCCGATGGCGATGCCCCCGAGCGCCAGCCACAGGAAGGTCAGCCCGGCATCATAAGGCGAGAAGGTGCCAGTGAGGGCCGCGGCAATGGCAAAGCGCAGGCAAACCAGGCCCGATGCATCATTGAGGAGGGATTCGCCATCCAGGATGTGCATCAGGCGCTTGGGGATCGGCACGCGCTGGGCAATGGCGGACACGGCGATAGGGTCGGTGGGCGACAGCACGGCGGCCAGAGCAAAGGCCACCGCCAGCGGCATGGCGGGGATCAGCCAATGGATGAAAAAGCCCATGCCCACCACAGTAAAAACCACCAGCCCGAGGGCCAGTTCCAGCACGGTGGAGGCGTCCTTGAGCAGATCTTCCTTGGGAATGCGCCAACCATCGAGAAACAGCAATGGCGGCAGGAAGAGGAGGAAGAACACGTCCGGATTGATCGTGATCCCCTGCCGCGTGCCGATGCTGAGCACCGCGCCAAAGGCAATCTGCACCAGGGGCACGGGAATGGGCCAGGGCAGCGCACGCGAGATGGCCCCGCTCAGCACCACGGCTAGCAATAGAACAAGGACTAGGGTGACGTCTTGCACAGCCTTGGCCTTTCCCTGACAGGGGCGAACGTCGCCGCCCCGACCCGCGTTGCACCAAAGGAAAGACAAACGCACTGCCGGGCGGGCGCCCAGCCCATTTCGGCGGCAGTCCTTAGTGCCCCGTGAGTTGAATGGCTTGGTGTTTAGCGGATGGGGTGTGGCGAACTCCATCGGTTTGCTGCTTGCGGGGAGCAGAAGCACCACCTAGGCTCCCCTTGCCGGACGAACACACAAGATGTCGCCGGCGACCCGTAACGGGAGGAACCCATGGATAGACGCAGTTTTCTGATGTCTTCGGTGGCGCTCGGCGCGCTGGCCGTTGCCAGTCCTGTCTTGGCGCAGGACCAATTGACCATTCTTGGATCGGTGCCCAACCTGGGCTTTCCGTTCTTTGTGCATATGCTCAACCAGATCAAGGCCGAGGCCGGCAACCAGGGTGTCGCGGTGATCGAGAGCGACGGGCAAAATTCTGCGCCCAAGCAGACCGCCGACATTGAATCGGCCATCGTGCAGCAGGTGGATGCAATTGTCATTTCGCCGCTGGACGTCAATGCGCTGGCGCCCGCCATCGAGCAGGCCATTGCCGCCAATGTGCCGGTGGTGACCATCGACCGGCGAGTCGACGGGGTGGAAGGCATTCTGGCCCATGTCGGGGCGGACAATGTCAAGGGCGGCGAAGCGGAAGCCCAGGCGGTGGTGGACGCCTTCCCCGATGGCGCCACGATCTTCCACCTGCAGGGCCAGCCGGGCGCCGGTCCCGCCATCGACCGCAACAAGGGCGTGCACAACGTGCTTGATGGCATGGCCGACAAGTACAAGATCGTCTTCGAGCAAACCGCCAATTTTGCCCGCGACCAGGGCCTGGCCGTGACGGAAGCCGGGCTCGCGGCCAATGGCAAGCCCGATGCGATCATCTGCGCCAATGACGACATGGCGCTGGGGGCGCTCGAAGCCTGCGCCGCTCGCGGCTTCACCGACGTCAAGATCTATGGCTTTGACGCGCTACCCGAAGCGCTGGCTTCGGTGCGCGACGGGGGCATGGCCGGCACGGTCGAGCAGTTCCCCGGCGAGCAATCACGCGAGGCGGTCAAGATCGCGGTGGCCTATGCCAAGGACGGAACCGAGCCGGCCGAAACGCTGGTGCTGCTGACCCCCGTGGTCATCACCCAGGCCAATCTGGACCAGGCCGAGCGTATCGGCGAAGCCGGCTAAGCCGGATCCCGCCGGCCGGGGGCGAGGAGGCGCCCGGCCGGTTGCTTGCGCCAGACCCAGGAGGACAGGCCGATGGCAGCTCTTGCCACGTCACAGCCGTCGACGCCGCCCCTGCTCGAAGTGATGGGGGTATCAAAACATTTTGCCGGTGTCACAGCGCTCAGTGATGTGTCGCTAGATGTGCGCCCGGGTGAAATCCTGGGACTTTTGGGGGAAAACGGGGCGGGCAAGTCCACCCTGCTCAAGATCCTCTCGGGCGCGCAGCCGCCCTCGAGCGGGCGCATCGTTTTTGCCGGGCAGGATTATCGGCCCGCAACGCCCCAGGCGGCCAAGCGCGCCGGGATTGTGACGATCTACCAGGAACTGAGCCTCATCCCGACGCTGTCGGTGGCCGAGAACATCTTTATCGGTCGCGCGCCGGTCGGACCGCTGCGCATCATCGACTGGGGCCGCATGCGCCAGGAAACCCGCAGCATCATCGCGCGGGTGGGGCTCAGCATCGACCCCGATACGCCGGTTTCGGCGCTGTCGGTAGCCGAGCAGCAATTGGTCGAGATCGCCCGGGCGCTGTCGCTCGAAAGCCGACTGATCATCATGGATGAGCCGACCTCGGCCCTGACCGAGACCGAGGTCAGCCAGCTGCTCGCCATCATGGCCCGCCTGCGCGAGGAAGGCGTCGCCATCATGTTCGTCACCCACCGGCTCGAGGAAGCCTCGGCCATTTGCGATCGCATGACCGTGCTGCGCGATGGGCGACTGGCGGGCCACTTGCTGCGGGAAGGCGGTCCGATCCCCCTGCCCCGGATCATCGAGAAAATGGTGGGGCGCGCGGCCTCCGAGCTTTATACGCGGCCGGCGCAGCGGCATGCCGCGGGCCAGGTGCGCCTCAGCGTGCGCGGCTTGCAGACCATCCGCGATCCCGAAGCGCCCCATGCCATCGTGCTGGCAGGCATCGATCTTGATCTCAAGGCCGGCGAGATCCTGGGGGTGGCGGGGCTGGTGGGCTCGGGCCGGACCGAGTTGGCGCGGGCCATTTTCGGCGCCGACCGCATTGCAGCAGGCACAATGACGCTGGACGGGCAAACCATTGCCCCCGCCTCACCGGCCCACGCCATCGCGCTAGGGATCGGGCTCGTGCCCGAAGACCGCAAGCACCAGGCCATCTTTCCCATTCTCTCGATCCTGCAGAATTTTTCCATCGCCACGCTCGAGGCTTATTCCAATCGCCTGGGGATCATGACCGAGCGGCGCGAACGTCAGGCCTTGGGCGAGTTCAAGAAAATGCTCTCGATCCGCATGGCCTCTCCCGACCAGCCCATTGCCGGACTTTCGGGCGGCAACCAGCAAAAGGTGATCCTGGCGCGCTGGCTGGCGCGAGACCCCAAGGTGCTGATCGTCGATGAGCCCACAAGGGGGGTGGATGTGGGCGCCAAGGCCGAGGTGCACCAGATCCTCGTGCAACTCGCGGCGCGCGGGATCGCGGTGATGGTAATTTCATCCGAGCTCCCCGAGATCCTCGCGGTCAGCGACCGCATCGTCACCATGCGGCAGGGGCGCGTGAGCGGCACGATGCTCGCCAGCGAGGCGAGCGAAGAAAAGCTGATGGCGCTGATGGCGCTCGACCAGCCAGGGGGAGAACACCAATGAGCAGCACGACCGAACCGGTTCGGCGCAGCGGCCCTAATGGCTTTGCCATTGCCAAGCGCTTTGGTCCCCTGATCTTTCTCGTGGCGCTGATCGTGGTGTTCACCGCCATGAAGCCCAGCTTCATCGACCCCATCAATGTCTTCAACATCATGCGGCAAATCTCGATCACCGGGCTGATCGCGCTGGGCATGACCTTCGTCATCCTGACCGCGGGGATCGATCTCAGTGTCGGCTCGCTGCTGGCGTTCTGCGGCATGATCGCCGCCGTGGTGGCCAAAGGGGGCACGGCCAATTCGATGTCGCTGTCCGCTTCCGGATCTTCGGGGTTCGGCTGGTTTGCGGCGCTGCTTGCCGCGCTTGTGGTTGGCGCCCTGTGCGGCGCGGTGCAAGGGCTGACCATCACCCGGCTCAAAGTGCCGCCCTTCGTCGTGACGCTGGGGGGCCTCACGATCTTTCGCGGGCTGACGCTCACCGTGTCCAATGGCGGGCCCATATCGGGGTTTGATCCGGCCATGCGCTGGTTCGGCACCGGCCTTGTGGGCCCCGTCCCCGTGCCGGTGATCATCTTTGCGGTGGCCGCGGTGCTGTGCCATCTGGTGCTGCGCTATACCCGCTATGGCCGCTCGGTATACGCGGTAGGCGGTAATGCGGAGGCAGCGCGGCTGTCGGGGTTGCGGGTCGATCGCATCCTTGTTTCGGTTTACGTGATCGTGGGGTTCTTCTCGGGCCTTGCCGCCTTTGTGCTGGCAGCGCGGCTCAATTCCGCCGAAGCGGTGGCGGGGGCCGGCTACGAGCTGACGGTGATCTCGGCCGTGGTGATTGGGGGCACGTCGCTCTTTGGCGGCATCGGCAGCGTGGGGGGCACGGTGATCGGGGCGGCGCTGATCGGGGTGCTGCAGAACGGGCTGCAGTTCAACAATGTCTCGTCCTATACCCAGAGCATCGTGATCGGTTTGATCCTGATCCTCGCCGTGGCTTTTGATCGCTGGCTCAAATCGCGGGCGCGGCTCTAGGCAGGCTCAGTCCTGGATGGGCAGGACCATCTGCTTGGGTGTGGCGGTGCTGCTGGAAGGCGTGAAGGCGGAGATGGTGACGCCCAGAAGGCGCACGGGTTTTCTGGGCGGAAAGGTCTGCGCCAGCAATTCGTCCACCGCCTGGGCCAGTTCGGCAGCGCTGCTGACCGGCTCCGGCCGGCTTCTGGCACGGGTAATTTGCTCAAAATCAGCGAACTTGACCTTCAAGGTGACGGTGCGGCCATAAAGCCCGCGCTTTTCGCCGCCCGCCCAGACCTTGTTGATCAGCGGCCGCGTCAGGGTGCGTGCTTCATCAAGGGTGGTGATGTCCTGCCCGAACGTGTCCTCAGCGCCAATGGACTTGCGCTCGCGATTGGGTTTGACCTCGCGGTGGTCGATTCCCTGGGCGAGGTCGAACCAATATTGGGCCGAGCGCCCGAAATGGGCGACCATCTCGTCCATGGTGAGCGCTGCAAGATCGGCCCCGGTCATGATGCCGAGCCGGTGCATGCGCGCCGCGGTCGCGGGCCCGACGCCATGGAATTTTTCGATCGGCAGGGCGGCCACGAACTGGGCACCGCGCTCGGGGGGGATAACGAAATAATTGTTGGGCTTGCGGTAACCCGAAGCAATCTTGGCGAGGAACTTGTTGTAGCTGATCCCCGCCGAGGCATTGAGGCCGGTGACTTCCTTGATCCGGCTGCGGATCGTATTGGCGACATCCCGCGCGAGGGTAATGCCCTGCTTGTTGTGGGTGACATCGAGATAGGCCTCGTCCAGCGACAGCGGCTCGATCAGATCGGTATGCGCGCGAAAGATCTCGTGGATCTGGGCGGAGACCGCGCGATAAACGTCAAAGCGCGGGGGCACGAAGATGAGCTCGGGGCATTTGCGCATCGCCGTGACGGAAGCCAGCGCCGAATAAACCCCGAAGGCCCGCGCTTCATAGCTGGCGGCCGCCACCACACCCCGCGCGGCGCCATGACCCACCGCGACCGGCTTGCCGCGCAGCTCGGGATTATCGCGCTGCTCGACGGAGGCGTAGAAGGCGTCCATATCGATATGAATGATCTTGCGGATGCTCACGAGGACGGCCTTGTTTCACCTGCCGAGCATAGGGGCGGAGCGGTCAGCCGGTGTCAGCAGACTGACCATGGCTATTTTGCCCACATGTTGCGCATGCGCGCGCCAAGATCGGCCTGCACCGGCGTGGGGGTAAACCCATCAGGCTGATAGGGCTTTACCGGGGGCCATAAAATATCTTCGAAACTGCCTAGCGTCGCGCGGGGAATGAAGCGGGTGCGTTGGGCGTACAGATGCCGGTCGCCATGGCGCGACTGCTGGGTGACGTAAAACCGTTGTGGCACCAGCAGATGCAGCTCGTCGCGGGCCCGGGTCATTGCCACGTAAAGCAGGCGCCGCTCTTCTTCCAGTTCATGGGTGCTGCCGGTGCCCAGATCGGAGGGAATGCAGCCATCCACCACATTGAGCACATGCACCGCCTTCCATTCCTGCCCCTTGGCCGAATGAATGGTGGACAAGATGAGGTAGTCTTCATCGAGCAGCGGCACCCCCGCCTGATCGCTCGTCGCCTCGGGCGGATCCAGCGTCAGATCGGTCAGGAACCGCTCGCGGCTGGGATAGCCTGCCCCGATCTGCTCGAGTTGAACGATATCGGCCTGCCGGATGCTGGCATCCTCATAGGTGTGCTCCATGAGGGGCTCGTACCAGAGCCGGGCATAGCCCAGCTCGGCCGGCCAGCCGGCATCACGCCGGGAGAGGCGAGTGACGAGTTCCACGAGCTCCTTCCAGCCCTGACCCGAGCGCGGAGGTTGGGGGATTTCTCCCAGAGCCCAAACGGGATCGGGCCCGGTCGCCAGCGCATCGAGCACCTTGCCGGCGGCCGCAGGGCCAATGCCCGGCAGCAGCTGGAGCACGCGGAACCCGGCCACCCGGTCACGCGGATTTTCCACCCAGCGCAGCAGCGCCAGCAGGTCCTTGATATGGGCGGCGTCGAGAAATTTGAGGCCACCGAATTTGACAAAGGGGATGTTGCGGCGCGTGAGCTCGATCTCGAGCGGGCCGGAATGGCTCGAGGTGCGAAACAGCACCGCCTGCTGCTTGAGCAACACGCCGCCTTCGCGCGCTTCGAGCACCTTTTCCACGACGTAGCGCGCCTGGTCAGCCTCGTCGCGCACGGTGACGAGCAGCGGCTTGGCCTCGGACTGCCGCTCGGTCCAGAGATTTTTGGTGAAGCGCTCGCTGGCCTGCTCGATCACCGCATTGGCTGCGGCAAGGATCGGCTGGGTGGAGCGGTAGTTGCGATCAAGGGTGACGATGTCGGCCGCGGGCGAAAAGGCCGTTGGGAAATCGAGGATGTTGCGGACGGTCGCGGCGCGGAAGGAATAGATCGACTGGGCATCGTCGCCGACGACGGTCAGCCCCTGCCCCTGCGGCTTGAGGGCGAGGAGGATCGAGGCCTGTAGCTGGTTGGTGTCCTGATATTCATCCACCAGCACATGATCGAACCGGCTGGCGAGATTGGCTGCGATGGCCGGCTCCTCCATCATCCCGGCCCAATACAGCAGCAGGTCATCGTAATCGAGCACGTTCTGCCCCTGCTTGGCCGAGACATAGGCGGCAAACAGGGCACGCAGCTCGCTTTCCCACATGGCGCACCAGGGGAAAACGGTTTTGAGCACCTCGGCCAGATCACCCTGCGCGTTGACCACACGCGAATAGATAGCGAGGCACGTGCCCTTGGTGGGGAACCGGCTCTTGGCGCCGCTCAAGCCCAGATCGTGGCGCGCGAGGTTCATGAGATCGGCGGAGTCATCGCGATCATGGATGGTGAAGGCAGGGTCAAGCCCGATCTGGACGGCGTGTTCGCGCAGGAGACGCGCGCCGATGCCATGAAAGGTGCCGGCCCAGGCGAGAGCATCCCCGGCCCCACCCGTATTGGTACCGAGGACGCGCGCCAAGATCCGTTCGACTCGGCGGGTCATCTCGCCGGCGCCACGCCGTGAAAAGGTGAGGAGGAGGATACGCCGGGGATCGGCACCATTGACGACAAGATGGGCGACCCGATGGGCCAGCGTATTGGTTTTGCCTGAGCCAGCGCCGGCAATCACCAGCAGCGGCGAGGAGCGATCAGCCCCAACCCCATGCTCCACCGCCCGGCGTTGCTCGGGGTTCAGGGTCTCCAGATATGAGGTATCGAACGCCACGAATCGCAAGGCTCCAGCTAGGCGGGCACCGAACCGTATTCCTGTTTTGTTCGCAAGAGCCGTGGCCAAGATGTCGCGGAAGCGCGGGCGTGTTGCGCTAGCCGAAGGTGTAATCGAACCAGATGTGATGCAGCTCCGCATCAATGCTGATGCCGCCCGTTCCGGTGATGCCCGCCAGCTCCCCGGTGCCACTGCCCTCGACAATGGCGAAGAATTCGTTGGCTCGATCGCTCCCCTGGGTGGCCGCCGAATGAAGGAAGTTGAAGCTGCCCCGCTTGTCCCCAAGCGCACCTTCAAAACTCTCCATGGCAAGGTACGACCCCACGCCCGAGACGCGATCAAAGGCGAAGGTGAAGATCGTGGTCGAGCGGCCGCTGACCTCGCCGGTATAGAGCTTCTCCATCGTGCTCACCCCCACGGGCAAGCCGGTGACCACCGCGTCTGGCACGGCTAGGTCTGCCTGCTGGAACCCCGAGACGGTGAATGTTCCACTGACCTTCATTCCTAACCTCCCCTCCGGTTCTGCTGCTATCATGCACGAGAACATTCAAAGAACAACACCGCTGCGAGCACATGATTCATCTGCCAGGGCGCGGGTTCCGACACCGGCATATTGCGGACATGGTTTATCCCCATGGGAACGCACAACCGGGGAAAAACCCGCCCGATCGGGTGTGACCTGCCGCGCGAGGCGACTATGGTCGCGCCAGCCGAACCCAAGAAGAAGAGCCATGTCCGAACTCGACACCCGCATTGCCGCCCAGATCGCCACCGAGGTGGGGGCCCGCCCGGCCCAGGTTGGTGCGGCGGTGGAACTGCTCGATGGTGGCGCCACGGTGCCCTTTATCGCGCGCTACCGCAAGGAAGTGACGGGCGGGCTCGATGACACGCAGTTGCGGCTCCTCGCCGAGCGGCTGACCTATCTGCGCGAACTCGAAGCGCGGCGGGCGGCGATCCTTAAATCGATCAACGAGCAGGGCAAGCTCACCCCCCAGCTCACCGCCTCCATCACGGGCGCGGCGACCAAGGCGGAACTGGAAGACTTCTACCTGCCCTTCAAGCCCAAGCGGCGCACCAAGGCGGAGATTGCGCGCGAGCGCGGGCTGGGGCCACTGGCAGAGGCCATTCTCGCCAATCGCAATGCCGACCCAGCAGCGCTGGCACAAGCTTACCTCAACGAACACGTACCCGGCACCAAGGAAGCGCTGGAGGGCGCGCGCGATATCGTGGTCGAGGGACTGACCGAGAACGCCGGCCTGCTCGGGCAATTGCGCAGCTATATGCGCGACAAGGCGATGCTGAGCGCCAAGGTGCTCAAGGGCAAGGAAGACGCCGGGGCCAAGTTCTCCGACTATTTTGCCCATTCGGAACGCTGGAACAAGGTCGCCGGCCACCGCGCGCTGGCGATGATGCGCGGACGCGACGAGGAATTTCTGAGCCTCGACATCGAGGTGGACGCCGACCTGCCCGACCCCGTCAAGCCGGCCGAGCGGCTGGTGGCGGGCGCGCTCAAGGCGCAGGGCAATGGCGCGGGCGACAACTGGCTGCGCGAGGTTGCGGGCTGGGCCTGGCGGACGCGGCTGCGTGCGTCCTTGTCGGTGGACCTGATGGTGGAACTACGCGAACGCGCCGAAGCCGAGGCCATTTCCGTGTTTGCCCGCAACCTCAAGGACCTGCTGCTCGCGGCACCCGCTGGCGCTCGGGCCACGATGGGGCTCGATCCCGGCATCCGCACCGGGGTCAAGGTCGCGGTGATCGACCCCACCGGCAAGGTGCTCGATACGGCGACGATCTACCCGTTCCAGCCCCGCAACGACGTGGTGGGGGCGCAAGCGGCTATCCAGGCGCTGATCCAGAAGCATCGGGTCGAACTTATTGCTATCGGCAATGGCACCGGCAGCCGGGAAACCGAAAAACTCGTCGCCGACCTCATCGAACGCCTGCCGGCGCCCAAACCGACCAAGGTGATTGTTTCGGAAGCGGGGGCTTCGGTTTATTCGGCGTCGCAGCTTGCAGCGACCGAGTTCCCCAATCTCGATGTGTCACTGCGCGGGGCGGTGTCCATCGCGCGGCGCCTGCAGGATCCGCTGGCCGAGCTGGTCAAGATCGAGCCCCAGGCGATCGGGGTCGGGCAATACCAGCACGATGTCGACCAGAACCGGCTCGGGCGCTCGCTCGACGCGGTGGTGGAAGACGCGGTGAACGCGGTAGGCGTTGATCTCAACACCGCTTCAGCGCCCCTCCTTGCGCGGATTTCGGGCCTTGGCGCCTCGGTTGCCGAAGCCATTGTCAGCTATCGCGATGCCAATGGGCCGTTCCAATCGCGCAAGGCGCTGCTCAAGGTGCCACGGCTGGGCCAGCGCACTTTCGAGCAAAGCGCGGGGTTCTTGCGCATCACCGATGGCACCGAGCCGCTCGATGCGTCCTCGGTTCACCCCGAGGCCTATGGCGTGGCGCGCCGGATCGTTGCGGCCTGCGGGCGGGATTTGCGCACGCTGATGGGCGACAAGGCGGCGCTGGCCGGGCTCGATCCCAGGAGCTTTGTCGATGAGCGTTTCGGCCTGCCTACCGTACGCGATATTTTGGCCGAGCTGGAAAAGCCCGGCCGCGACCCGCGCCCAGCCTTCAAGACCGCGACCTTTGCCGAAGGCGTGGATGACATCAAGCATCTCAAGCCCGGCATGATGCTGGAGGGCACGGTGACCAATGTCGCCGCCTTTGGTGCCTTTGTGGATATTGGCGTGCATCAGGATGGGCTGGTGCATGTCTCGCAACTGGCTGACAAATTCGTCAAGGACCCCCATGAGGTGGTCAAGGCGGGCGATGTGGTAAAGGTTCGCGTGGTCGAGGTGGACCTGCCGCGCAAACGCATCGGGCTAACCATGCGCAGGGATGGCGAGGCCGCCGCGCCGCGCGAACGTGGTCGTGAGCAGCCAATACGCCCCAGCCAACGCCCGCCGCAGGAAGCCAAGCGCAGCACCGGCTCGCTGGGCGACATGCTGAGCGCTGCGATGCGCAACAAGAAGTAGCGCCGCCGACTGTGAGCCGGCGGCTAAATCAGAACAGCCGCCGGCGGGCGCGGCTACCAGCCGAAACAATGGGCACTACCGCAAGCAGGATCATGCCGACCATGCCCCCGATCGCCAGGAACCCGGCGGGGGTAATCTCGGCATCGACCTCAAGGCTTGCACGGCCCCAGGCCCAGCGGACGCGGGCTCGGGCCGGCGCATTGGGTGTTGCCCGAACCGGCACGAGCTTGCCGGTGGCCTCCTCGTCCATGATGAACTCCGTTGCTGTGGAAAGGAGCCGGGCACAGGGGCCCGGCCCATGAAGGCGCGTCAGGCGATGCCGGCGCCGCCGGTGACGCCAAACACTTCGCCGGTGATGTAGCTGGCTTCCTGGGACGCGAGCAGCACATAGATGGGCGCCAGCTCGACCGGCTGCCCCGGGCGGCCAAAGGCGCTGTCCGAGCCCATCTGCATGACCTTTTCCTCGGGCTGGCCGCCGCTCGACTGCAGGGGCGTCCAGAACGGGCCGGGGGCCACGGAATTGACGCGCACGCCGTTCTCGATCAGCTGCTTGGAGAGGGCCTTGGTATAGGCGACGATGCCGGCCTTGGTGGTGGCGTAATCAAGCAGGATGGCCGAGGGCTCATAGGCTTGGATGGAGGCCGTGGTGATCACGGCAGCGCCCGGCTTGAGATGCGGCACGGCTGCCTGGGCGATCCAGTGCATGGCGTAGAGATTGGTCTTCATCGTCTTGTCGAAATCGGCCGAGGTGACCTTGTCAATCGACTCGCGGTTCTGCTGCCGGCCGGCATTGATGACGAGGATATCGAGTCCGCCCAGCCCCTCGACGGCCTGGCTCACCAGCTGCTGGCACCAGTTTTCATCGGTGATGTCGCCGGGAAGCGCGATGGCCTTGCGCCCTTCGGCTTCGATCAGCTTGATCACCTCCTGCGCGTCGCTTGACTCGGCCTCAAGAAAGGAGATGGCGACATCCGCGCCTTCGCGGGCATACGCGATGGCCGCGGCCCGGCCAATGCCGGAATCGCCGCCAGTGATCAGCGCCTTGCGGCCCTTGAGCTTGCCCGAGCCCTGATAGGAGCTTTCGCCATGATCGGGCACCGGATCCATTTTGGCGGCCAGACCAGGGATGGGTTGCGGCTGGCGTGGGAACGGGGGCTGGGGATATTGGCTGCGCGGGTCCTGCATGGTGAGGCGATCGGTCATGGCTCTCTCTCGAAGTGGGATGCCATGACCAACGACGGGTGCGGGCGTGAGTTCCGCGGCAGAAGCGCGCTACAGCTTGCGATGGCGCAACATTGTCGGGTGAAAAACCCGGACGGACGCGGTGCCTGCCCGGGTAGAGTTGCTTAGTACAGCACGTTCTGCGCTTCGGGCTGGTCGATATTGTCCTTGGTGACAAGGACGACGCCGGTATCGATCTGCTCCTCGAGGGTTTTGCCGCCCAGAAGGTCGAGCGCGGCCTGCACGCCCAGTTCGCCCATCTGGTAGGAGCCCTGGACGAGAATGCCCGAGAGCGTGCCGTCCTTGACGAAGGCCTGCAGGTCCTCGTTGCCATCAAAACCGATGGCAGTCAGCTGGCCGGCCTTGCCGGCCTGCACGATGGCGCGGCCCATGCCGATGGCGGTGGGCTCATTGGCGCCAAAGATCGCCACCAAGTCGGGATTGGCAGCCAGCACGTCGGTGGTCTGGTTGAGGGCGGTGGCCATCTGGGACTGGGAGTAATAGGGGCCGACGATTTCGAGCTCGCTATTGCCCTTCAGATATTCGGTGAAGCAGCCGACGCGGCCGATCTCCGAGCCAACACCGGCGACATAAGACATGACGGCAACCTTGCCGGTGGTGCCGGCGCCATCGATCACGGCCTGAGCAGCCATTTCGCCCGCCTTGCAGTTATCGGTGGAAAGGAACGTCTGGTAGAGGCCTGCGCCGCTTTCACCCAAGGCGGAGTCGATGATGGCGACGGGAATGCCCGCTTCGTTGGCGCGGCGCACGACCGGCACCAGTGCTTCGGGGTCGGAAGGGGCTAGGACGATGCCCGCGACCCCGCGATTGACCGCGTTTTCCACCAGGTTAACCTGGTCGGCCACGGCGGCTTCCGAAGCGGGGCCGTCAAAGCTCAGCGTGTGCTCGGAATTGCCTTCGAGTGCGGCGGCAGCGCCCTTGTTGACGTTCTGCCAGAAGTTCGAGTTGGTGGTCTTGACGATCACGGCGATTTCGCCGGCCGAAGCGGCGGCGATGGTGAGGCAAAGCGCGGATGCGACGGTGCCAAGCAGGACAGATTTCTTCATGTTACTCCTCCGATAATGAAGCTTGGTGGTTAGGCGTTCTGACGAGCCGTAAGCCGGCGCGTTTTGCTGAACATCATGGCCGAACCACAGCCTTGATCAGGCTTTCCCGATCCTCCGCCAGTTCGGCAAAGCGGCGCGGCAGATCGGCCAGGTCGATCTCCTCGGACAGCAGCGCCGCCGTAGCGATCTGCCCCGCCCGGATCGCGGCCATCACGCGCTCGAAATCGGCGCGCAGTGCGTTGCGGCTGCCGATGATGCGCGCTTCGCGCTTGTGAAACTCGGCATCGCTGAAGGTGATATCGCCCTTGACGACGCTGACCAGCACATAGGTGGAGCCATGCGCCAGCAGGGAGAAGCCGGCTTCGATCGCCTTGCCAGAACCGGTGGCGTCAAAAACGACGTCAAAACCATCAGCCAGATCGCCGACGAGAATGGCGCCGGGATCACTATACAAGTGCCCAAAGCCGAACCGCTTGCCGGCGAGCTCTAGGCGGCGCGGGCTGAGATCCAGCAGGTGTACATCAGCGCCAGCCAGACGGGCAAACAGCGCTACACCCAGACCGATGGGGCCGGCGCCCGTGACCAGCACTCGGTCGTTTTGGCGCAATTCCGAGCGGGCCACCGCATGGGCGCCAATGGCGAGGAACTCGACCATGGCTGCCTGCAACTCGGAAAGACCCGTGGCCGGATAAAGATTGCCAAGGGGCACGGCAATACGGCTACACAGGCCGCCGTCGCGATGCACGCCAAGCACTTCGATGCGGGTGCAGCAATTGGGCTTGCCCCGGCTGCAGGCGCGGCAGGTGCCGCAGGACACATAGGGATTGATGACGACAAGTTCGCCCGCGGCCATGTCACCGGCCGCCTCGACCAGCCGACCCGACAGCTCGTGCCCGATCACCCGTGGATATTGCAGATAAGGGTGCTTGCCTTCAAAGATATGGTAATCGGTGCCGCACAGCCCGACTGCGGCAATATCCACCAGCGCCCAGCCTTCCGGCGCCTCGGCGGGACGGGGGGCCTGGCGCAGCTCGAACAACCCCGGCTCCACACAGGTGCCGACGGTCATGGTGCCCAACGCGTTGACCTGAACGGCCTCGTTCATTGCAGAACTCCTTGTTGGCGCGACTGCCAGTTGTCGGGCAGCGCGCCCTTGATGATGAGGCTGAGCACGTCGTCCTTGCTGACCTCGCCGATCGCATGCGAGCCCACTTTTTCGCCGCGGTTCATCACGACGACGCGGTCGCAAAGGTCGAACACGTCGTGCATGTCGTGGCTGATGAGGAAGATGCCCAGGCCCTCGTCGCGCAGCTGCTTGATGAGTTCGCCCACCATGGCGGTTTCGGCCGGCCCGAGCGCCGCGGTAGGCTCGTCCATGATGAGGATCTTGGCGTCGAAATAGATCGCGCGGGCGATGGCAATGACCTGGCGCTGGCCGCCCGAAAGGCGCGCCACAGCATCGGTCAGGTTGCGGAAATTGGGGTTGAGCCGCGCCAAGACACGCTTGGATTCCTCAAGCATGCGCTTGTCATCGAGATTGCCCCAACGCGTGCGCAACTCCCGCCCGAGAAAGAGGTTGGCCGGCGCATCGAGATGCTCGGCCAGGGCCAGGGTCTGGTAAATGGTTTCAATGCCCTGGTCGCGGGCATCGGTGGGGGAGTTAAGGGAGGCGACTTCCCCCCGGATGCGGATTTCGCCCGCGCTCGGAGTCATGGCGCCCGAGAGGATGCGCATCAGGCAGGACTTGCCCGCGCCGTTGTGGCCGAGCAGGCCCACCACTTCGCCGGCATGCAGATCAAGGCTGACGCCGTTGACCGCGCAAACGCCGCCAAAGTGCTTCTCAATGTCGATCATTTCAACCAATCGCGTGGTCATGGTCTGCCCCCGGTGTGAAGCTGGTGTTTGCTGGGAGATGATCATCGGTGGCGCAACTGATCGATAAAGACAGCCAGGATCACCACGATGCCGATGACGATCTGCTGGATGAAGGATGAGACACCGGCCATGTTGAGGCCATTGCGCAGCACGCCGATGATGAAGGCGCCGATCATGGTGCCCGAAATCGTGCCGACCCCACCCATGAGAGACGCGCCGCCGATCACCGCCGAAGCGATGGCGTCGAGCTCGTACATCACCCCTTCATTGGGCTGGGCGGTCACGAGGCGCGACATCAGCACATTGCCCGCAACGCCGGCGAGGCCGCCCGACAGCATATAGGCGGCAATCTTGGTGCGATCGACATTGACGCCGGCCAGCCGCGCCGCTTCCTCGTTGGAGCCGGTGGCATAAAGATGCCGGCCCAGCGGACGGCGGCGCAGCACATAGGCGGCGATGAGGGCGATGATGACGAGAAGAATGACTGGGTAGGGGATACCCGGAAAGACGACGCGCGACAGGCCATTGGGCAGCTTTTCAACCATGCGCCAAAGAGCGCCATTGCCCAGCCAGCCAAAGGCCTCGCCCAGCTGCGAAATCGGCGCGGCGCCGGTCAGCTGCAGCGCAGTGCCGCGCGCGATCAACATCATGCCGAGTGTGGCGACAAAGGGCGTGATCTTGAGCTTGGTGATGACCAGACCATTGGCGAGGCCGCAAAGGGCCCCTACCCCGACGCCGGCCAGCATGCCGAGCGGCACGGGAACGCCGGCCTTGACCAGCATGCCGGTAGCCGTGCCCGAAAGGGCGAGCACTGCGCCCACGGACAGATCGATGCCGCCGGTGATGATCACCATGGTCATGCCAATGCCAAGAAGCGCGATGACCGAGGTCTGCAGCAAAACGGTCAGGCCGTTATTCACCGACAGAAAGGCTGCATTGCCGAAGGCGAAGACCGCGATCAGGATCGCCAGCGTGAACAAGGCGGAGAGCTTGTGCAGCGTTTCCCCGTTGATCCGGCCCGTGGGCCAGGATGTGCCGGTGGTGCTTTGGACGGCCGCCATGACTCTCCCAACTTTTCTGTTTTAAATTATTGAAACCAGCCTTTCGCCATTGCCTCTGCCCTGTCAATTGTTTTTAATGATTGTCGACAAATGTACCGGGAGCGCCTTGAGTGGCCAGAACTGACGAGCGCTTTCGCGAAGCTTTCAACAGCTTGCTGGATCGTTGCGAGGCGCTTGTACCAGGCGACCAATTGCCAGCCGAACTGGCGCTGGCGGCCGATCTCGAGGTGAGCCGGACCGTAGTGCGGGCAGCGCTTGAGCGCATGAAAGCCGAAGGCTTGATCGAGTGGAATGGCCGGCAAAAGACCTTGGTGCGTTTGCCCAAGCCGATCGACAGGCTGGCGGTGCAGGCCGACCAGATTTCCCTCGATGAACTTGAGCGGCAGTTCCTCGACTGGATCTTGCGGTTCGACGTGGCGCCCGGCACCGCGCTCAACGTCACCTATCTCGCCAAGACCTTCCGCGTGACCGCCTATGGCCTGCAGGAGTTTCTGGCTTCACTCAGCCGTTTCGGGCTGGTGCGGCGTCGCCCGAGGGGCGGCTGGGAGCTGGTGGGGTTCACCCGCGATTATGCCGTTGAACTGTCGGACTTCCGCATGGTGCTTGAGCTCAATGCGGTTTCCCATGTGATTTCCCTGCCGCCGAGCGATCCGATCTGGGAGCGACTTGCCGTGCTCAAGGCGGATCACCGGCAACTCGCCGCTGAGATTGATACGCGCTACCACGATTTTTCGCTGCTCGATGAGCGCTTCCACACCACGATCGGCAAAACGGTGCGGAACCGGTTTGCCAGCGAGTTCCAAAAGGTCATCACCCTCGTTTTTCACTACCATTACCAGTGGGACAAAAAGGACGAGCGCGAGCGCAACACGGCTGCGGTGGGGGAGCATTTGCGGCTGATTGAGGCCTTGCAGGCGCGCGATGAGCAGGCAGCCCTCACCGCTGCCCGGGAGCACCTGCAAACTTCCAAGCAAACCCTGCTCAACTCGCTACGCATTCACGCCCTGCCCTGATGGCGGCAGTGCCGGGCCTACCTCTCCCGCGTCAGTGCAAGCGCCTTGCGAGCGGTGTCTTCGTCGCAGACCAGGGCGCTACCCATGCGGGAGCGCAGGGCCCCGGCAATAGCGGCGGCCTTGGACAAGCCGCCGGCGGCAAAGATGACACGAGGCACCTTGGCGAGGATGGCGAGGGGAAGAGCAACGGCCCGGCTGTTGATCTCGTGGTCGATCAGGGCGCCGTCCCGGTTGATGAACTGGCCCAGGATATCGCCGACCGCGCCGGCATCAAGGAGCGACTGCAGCTCCACGTCCTGGGGCAGGCCATAGCGCATCAGCAGTGAGCGATCCGACAGGTCCCCGATACTGACGAGGATGATGTCGTTCCGAGCGATGCGGTCAAAGGCGCTTTGAAACTCGCGTTGGTTGAGGATGGCGTCGCGCGACTGGGCACTGTCGGCATAAACCGGCGCGGCGAGATAAGCGCATTCGGCATTGAGCTGGCGGGCCAGATCGCTGGCGATGTCGAAGGTGTTGATGGCCAGCCCGCGGGTGAGGCCGCCGATCACCGAGCTGACGCAAAGCTGGGGATATTTGGCGGCGGGCACGAAGCGCACCATCTCGCGCAAGGTCGCGCCCCAGGCGGTGCCGACACCCGAGACCTCGTTGCTGCTCAAGAGCTGCATCAAGTATTGTGCGGTTGCTTCGCCGATCAGCACCGGGACCATGTCGAGGTCCTTGGGGGTGGGCAGGATGATGGCCCGCTCCAGCCCGAACTCCGTCATCAGTTCCTGCTCGAGCTCGATGCAACTGGTCAGGCTGGTGTTGAGCGTGATGGTCACGAGCCCGGTGCGCCGCGCATCATTGATCAGCTTGTTGATGCGCGGGCGATTGGTCGAGAGCAGATCGGCTATCTCGGCCTGCGTGCGCCCTTCCTTGAAATAAAGCCAGGCGACGCGCACCAGGGTTTGGTCAAAAGGATGCTCGCCTGGCGTCAATTGCATGAAGATCTCTACCCGTCTGGCCGTAACACGGTCAGGCCCTTACCACAATTGCACAGTGGCCCGGCTCAGTTTCACTGTGCAAGCGCCTGCGGTCACTGCCATGGCCAACTATTGCGTGGCAATACGCTGGGTGGTTTCGGCGTTGAACTGGTGCAAGGCCGCGTGCTCTGCCCAAAGGGTGATGGTCTTGCCATCTTCGATGCCGCTGGCATCGTCGAGGCTGGCGACCAGCGGATCGGCATAGCCGTCCAGTCGTAGATGCACATGGAACTCGTTGCCCAGCGGCTCCACCAGTTCCACGACGCCCGTGAAGCTGATGGCGGGAGCGGCAGGCTGGACCAACGAAAGCGAGTCCGGACGAACGCCCACGATGTCGGCCGCAGGATCATAGATGGGATGACCGACCGCCGCCGATCCCAGCACCTTGATCGGCAAAAGGTTCATCGGCGGGGAGCCGATAAAGCTCGCGACAAACAGGGTCGCGGGGGTCTGGTAGACCTCCATGGGCGTGCCGATCTGCTCGATCCGGCCGGCATTCATCACCACCAACCGGTCGGCCAGGGTCATGGCTTCCATCTGGTCATGGGTGACGTAGATGGAGGTCGTACGCAGCCGGCGCTGCAGCTTGCGAATCTCGACCCGCATCTGCACGCGCAGCTTGGCGTCGAGGTTGGACAGCGGCTCGTCAAAGAGGAACGCGGCAGGGTTGCGGACAATGGCGCGCCCCATGGCCACGCGCTGGCGCTGCCCGCCCGAAAGCTGTCCAGGACGGCGATCGAGCAAGGGGCCGATCTCGAGAATGCGCGCGGCTTCTTCGACCCGGCTGGCAATATCGAATTTGGAATAATGGCGATTGCGCAGGCCATAGGAGAGGTTCTCGCGCACCGACATATGCGGATAAAGCGCGTAGTTCTGGAACACCATGGCAATGTCCCGATCGGCCGGTTCGACCGTGCTCACATCCTTGTCGCTGATGCGCAGAACGCCCGAGCTGATCGATTCGAGCCCGGCCACCATGCGCAGCAGCGTGGATTTTCCACAACCCGAGGGCCCCACCAGGACGATCATCTCGCCATCTTCGATACTGAGGCTAACCCCTTTCACCGCCTCTACATTTCCGTAGCGCTTGCGCAGGTTGTCGAGTTCGATGCTGGCTATATCCGGGCTCCTCCGTTCACTGTCTTACATTTGTAACATGACGTTGACACTATTCAAGGGTCCCGCTAGCGTTGCTCATGCTCCGTTAGAGAGCGGACTGGCCGCCCAGTCTGGGCGAACCCCAATGAGGAGGGCTTAATGAAGATTTCCAAGTCCAGATTGCCTGGCTTTATCAACGCTGCTGCGGGCCTCGTGACCGCTTCGGTGTCGGTTCTGGCGCTGACCGCTCCCGCCATGGCTCAGGATCGCATCACCATAGAGTGGTGGCATGCACTGGGTGGGCGCCTGACGCCCATCGTCGACGAGCTCGTCACCAAGTTCAACGATTCCCAGGACGAGTTTCAGCTGGTTGCCACCAACAAGGGCAACTACGAAGAAGCCATGGCTGCCATGATCGCGGCTTATCGCGTCAAGCAGCACCCCGTGCTGTCGCAGACCTCAGAGCGCACCTTCCTGACCATGATCCATTCCGGCGCCACCAAGCCGGTGCCTGAGCTGATGGAAGAGCAGGGCTATGACATCGACTGGAGCAATTTCGTTGCCCCTGTCGCCGAATACTATTTCCAGGATGGCAAGCCGGCAGCGATGCCGTTCAACTCCTCCACCCCAGTGTTCTGGTACAATGCGGACCACTTCAAGGCCGCCGGCTTTGATGCACCGGGCGAAACCTGGCAGGAAGTCGAGCAGCAGCTTTATGCGATCAAGGAGCAGGGCATCAATGATTGCTCCATGGCCTTGGCGCGCGACTTTGTCTGGAGCCTGATCGAGAACTATTCGGCCATGCACGACCAGCAATATGGCACGCTTGCCAATGGCTTTGATGGGCTGGCAACCGAGTTCACCTTCAACAAGAGCCCACTGGTCGTCGGCCAGCTCGAGCGCCTGGACAAGTGGATGGATGACGGCGTCCTCCAGATCGCCGGCCAAGGCCTCAACCCCGAGGAGCTGTTTATTTCGGGCAAGTGCTCCACCATCACTGCCTCCACCGCCGCGCATGCCGGCGTGGAAGCGGGCGCGCAGTTCAACTGGGGTGCCACTTATCTCCCCCACGAAGAAGGTGTTGAGCCCAAGAACAGCACCATCGGTGGCGGCGCACTCTGGGTTTTGGCCAACAAGAGCGAAGAAGAATACAAGGGCGCCGCAGCGTTCCTGAACTTCGTGGCCTCTCCGGAAATCCAGACCTGGTGGGCTGGTGCGACCGGCTATGTGCCCGTGACCAACCAGGCCTATGACAAGTTCAAGGCGGACGGCTACTACGACGAGCATCCGACGCGCGAAATTGCCATTCTCCAGCTCAACCGCGGCACCCCGACCGAAAACTCGCGCGGCTTCCGCTTTGGCAACCACAACCAGATCTTCGAGATCATGAACCAGGAAATCCAGGGCGTCTGGACGGGTCAGCAGACTCCCCAGGAAGCATTGGACAAGTCCGTTGCTCGCGGCAACGAGGTCCTGCGTCAGTTCGAGCAGCTCAATGCCAACAAGTGAAGACGTCATTCTAGCAGGGAGCGCCTCCGGGCGCTCCCCCAGCTTTGACCTGCGCGGCATGGTGGCAGGGCTCCTGCGTCCGTCCGATGCCGGGCTCAAAGCCAACCATTTCAAGCGCCCTGGCCTGGCTGCCGCGCTGCTGGCGCCGCAGCTGCTGATCCTGCTGTTTTTCTTCTTTATCCCGTCCTACAAGGCGCTTTCGCTGGCCTTTGTGCAGGTGGATCCGTTTGGCGGCAACACCATGTGGGTGGGCCTTTCCAACTTCACCCAGCTGTTTTCCAGCGCCGAATATCGCGCCAGCGCCTCCTTCACCGTGTTTTTCACCGTGGTGACGAGCGTCGCGACGCTCCTGTTTGCGGGCATCTTTGCTTTCGCCACCGATTTCGTGGTGCGCGGCAAGGGCATCTACAAGAGCATCATCCTGCTCCCCTATGCCATTGCCCCCGTGATCTCGGGCGTCCTTTGGGCCTTCCTGTTCAATCCGGCAGTTGGCCCCATCGCGCAGTTCCTCCACTCCCTCGGCATCCCGTGGGACCCCAATCGCCGTCCGGCCGATGCCCAGACGCTGCTGATCATCGCGGCCGTGTGGAAGCACATCTGCTACAATTATATTTTCCTGGCCGCCGCCTTGCTGGCCGTCCCTACCTCCCTGCTTGAAGCGGCCACGCTCGATGGCGCCAAGCCCTTGCGCCGGTTCTTCACCGTGTCGCTGCCGCTGGTGACGCCAACCATCTTCTTCCTGATCGTCATGAACTTCGTTTACGCGATGTTCGAGACCTTCGGCATTGTCGATGCGGTTACCAGAGGCGGTCCGGCAGCAGCCACCAATATCCTGGTCTACAAGGTCTACCAGGAAGGCTTTGTGCAGCTGAACCTGGGTTCATCGGCCGCCCAGTCGGTGGTGCTGATGATCGTGGCGATTGCCTTCACCGTCCTGCAGTTCCGCGCCCTTGAGCGCAAAGTCAATTATGGGGTCTGAGCATGATCCAGAACCGGACCCTCACCATTGTCTGCCATGGCATCCTGATCTTTGGTGCCCTGCTGGTCTGCTTGCCGCTTTACTTCGCCTTTGTGGCCAGTTCGCACACGCTCCAGGAAGTGCAGCAATCCCCCTTCCCGGTACTGCCGGGGCTGCACTTCTTTGACAATGTCGCGCAGGCCTGGAACGAGGGCAATTTCGGCCGGCTGTTCCTCAACTCGATCATCGTCACCTGCGGCATCGTGATCGGCAAGCTCGCCATCTCGCTGTTGGCGGCCTTTGCCATCGTTTACTTCCGCTTCCCGTTCCGGATGACGGCGTTCTGGCTGATCTTTGTGTCCCTGATGCTGCCCGTGGAAGTGCGCATCATCCCCACCTATGAGGCCGTTGCCGACGTGGCAGGGCCCCTGCGCTGGGTGGTCGATATTTCGGGCCTGTCCGAGTTGATCGCCTCCCTGACCGGTTATCGGGTCGAGACCGCGCTCAACTGGAGCCTCGTCAACACCTATCAGGGCCTGATCCTACCCCTGATTGCCTCGGCTTCGGCGGTGTTCCTGTTCCGCCAGTTCTTTCTCACCGTGCCCGAGGAGCTCTGCGAAGCGGCGCGCCTCGACAAGGCGGGACCCATGCGGTTCTTCTGGGATATCCTGCTGCCGCTCTCCAAGGCCAATATCGGGGCGCTGGCGATCATCCTCTTCATCTTCGGGTGGAACCAGTATCTCTGGCCCCTCCTCTTTACGACCGACAAGAGCATGGCCACTGCCGTGCTGGGCCTCAAGCAATTGGTGCCCGTTGCCGATGCGGAACCGGCCTGGAATTTGGCCATGGCCGCCGCGTTCTTCGTCATGCTGCCCCCAGCCGTCATCATCCTGGCGATGCAGGGCCTGTTCACCAAAGGACTTGTCGATTCCGGCAAGTAAGCTTCAACCAAGAGGGTATCTGAAGTGGTTCAAATCGTCGGTCACCGCGGCGGTCGCAACGTGTGGCCAGAAAACAGCCTGGGCGGCTTCGAGAAGGTGCGCGCGCTCGGCGTCGATGCCGTGGAGTTCGATATCCACCTGACCAAGGCGGGCGAGCTCCTGTGCATCCATGACGCCACGCTCGAGCGCACGACGCTGGGCACCGGTCTTGTGGCCGATCTGCCGGTGGATGGACGCAAGAACGTCATCTTGCGCGACAGCGACAACGAGCACATCCCGACTTTCCGCGACGTGCTCGAACAGTTCGCCGATAGCACGCTCGAACTCCATATCGAGCTCAAATCGGATCACGACCACAAGCCCTATCCGGGCATTGTGCCCGCCGTGCTCGCCGAGATGGAGCGCTTCAACTTCGGGGATCGGGCGGTGCTCACGAGCTTTGATCCCGATGTGCTGCGCGACATCCGTGCAGCGGTGCCCAATGGGCGGCGCCTTGCTTCGATTGACCGGCACTCGGCCGAGCGCCTGGGCGGGCTGCCGGCCGCGCTCACCATGCTCGGCGAACTCGTCGAGATCGTCGCGGTGGAACGCAGCGTCCTGCTCGAAAATCTTGATCTGGTGAAGTCCATCGTGCCGATGAACCGGTGGGCGGTATGGATGTGCAACGATGCGGAAAGTATCGAATACTGGCTGCAGCAGCCCGTGTTTTCCATCACCTCCGATGTTCCCGATCTCGCCGTTTCCGTAAAGGAAAAGCTTCGTGGCTGATTCAATACTCGATACGGATAGGGCCGCGGCCGACCCCATCATCTTGCACAACACCGACCTCGTGATCTTCGATTGCGATGGAGTGTTGATCGACAGCGAGATCATTGCCAGCCGCACCATGGCCGAAGCCCTTACCGATGCGGGCTTTCCCATGACGCAAACCGAAGCGCATGTGACTTTTACCGGCAATTCCGAGCGGGACACCAAGGCTTATCTGACTGAAAAGCTCGGCGTCACGGATCTCGACGCGCTGTTCACCGCCTGGGGCAAGCGCCTTTACAAGGGCTTTGAAGCCGTCGAAGAGATCGAGGGCATTGCCGATGTGGTGACACGCCTCAACCGCCCGATCTGCGTGGCCTCCAACAGCTCGCTCTACCGGCTGACTCGCAGCCTTGGGCGCGTCGGGCTCTGGAAGGCCTTTCATGGTCATGTGTTCAGCGCCGACCACGTTGCCCACCCCAAGCCAGCACCGGACCTGATGCTGCACTGCGCCGCTGAAATGGGGGCCGATCCGCGCCGCTGCGTGATGATCGATGACAGCCCCCATGGCGTGGAGGGCGCCCTTGCCGCTGGCATGATCGCCATCGGCTTTGTGGATTTGCGCGATCCCCGCGGCAAGCGGGCTGAAGTGCTACGCGAAGCGGGCGCGCATCTGGTCGCGAATGGCAGCGGCGAATTGCAGGCCTGCCTCGAGCAAGCCGATTTGATGCTGGGAAACAGTTCTGCTCGCCCTCAAGACGCTACCCTGGGCTCTGGCTCAGAGGCCCGCTAAACACGTCCCATGCCCGGCCCCCCTCGCGTGGCCGGGCATCCCCGCTCGATATGCCCGAGCCCTACCAGTTGCTTTCCAGCGCTTCGCGAGCCTGATCGTCACTCCAGCTGGCGGGCACCCAGACCCCAATCTGCTTGCCTTCGCGCTCGATCTGGGCGTGCCGCATCGGCGTCGCGCCCGTAGCGCCCGGGCTTTCGTCATGGTCGTATTCGGCCAGTTCGTGGCTGAACTCCCTGCCGTGCCAGTCGCCGTGATGCAGCCATCGGCCAGTGAATTTTTCCTGCGTAATGCTCATGGTAAACCTCGTGGTTACCGTAATAACGCCAATCGGCTGATCCGGCTCCGCGCAAAATCGTCGCCGGCACAGACAAATCTGTGCCATTCCAGCCCTTGCCTTAGTGAAAGCCGATATACCGACAAGAAGAAGCTACACGCTCGATTGCCAAGCACGCGCCCGCAATAGTATGCCGGCTGGAACAAGCCAGAACCGAGGTGAGCAAATCTACCAGCCCAAGAAAATCGGCCTGATTGGTGCGGGAGCAATCGGGCAGTCGCTGTTGCGTGCCATCGCCGCCATGCCCGATGTTGAACTGGCATTTGTCTTGGTGCGAGATGCGGGCAAACTGCAGGGCCTCGATGTGGACCCCAGCGTGGTTGTGACCGATCCCTCCGCGGCAATTGAGCGGGATGCCGACCTGGTGCTCGAGGCGGCAACGCCAGCCCTGGTTGCTGCGCTGGCGCCAGGCTGGCTCGAGCGAGCCGATTTTTGCGCCTTCAGCTGCTCGGCGCTGGCCGATGCCGAGACCGACCGGGCTGTCCGCGCTGCGGCGGCACAATCGGGGCGCCGGTTCTTTGTGCCCCATGGCGCGGTTCTGGGGCTCGACGGCATTGCCGATGGGCGCGACCTCATTGAACGCGTTACCATCACAACGACCAAGAGCGGCAAGAGCCTTGGGCTCGATCCGGAAACGGAGGGCCTGGTGTTCGAGGGATCTGTGCGCGAAGCCTGCGGGCTGTTTCCGCGCAACGTCAATGTTCACGCCGCCATTGCCCTGGCGGGGATCGGTTTTGACCAGACGACCAGCCGGATTATTGCGGAACCAGGCCTCGCCACCAATCAGCATCGCATCGAAGTCACCGGCGAGGGCTTCGACTGGGATCTTGGCGTATCCTCGCGCTCCTTGGGTGGGGTGACGGGATCCTACACGCCGCTCTCCGCTGTTGGCTCGCTTCGGCGTATCCTCGGGGGCACAGGCGTGGCCTTGGTCTAGTGGCTGGCGAGCAAGGACTAACTCGGATTTAACTGCCTCCCGAGCCCCTGGAGCTCAGTCTTCCCCTTCCAGGATGCCCCATCAAATGCCGTTCGGTTGAGAATAAAGGACGTTGAATGTCGATCCACAGCAAGTTCAGCAAACTAGGCACCCAGAATGCCCCCGGCCAGGAAACCCGGCAGGCAATTGCCGGCACCGAGAGCTTTCTGAGCGGCGAGAAGCTCGCGGGCACGCCCGTCGATTTTTCGCATGGCGATGTGGACGCCCATGAGCCCACGCCCGGTGCTCTCGATCTCTTCAACGCCGGCGTCGCCAAGGGCGGAGCGCAGGCCTATACGGAATATCGCGGCTCTGGCGAGATCCGCGACGCAGTGGCTGCCCGCCTCGCCGCCTTTACCGGCGCGCCGGTCGATACCCGCGATGGCCTGATCATCACCCCCGGCACCCAGGGCGCGCTCTTCCTTGCGGTCGCGGCCACCATGGTGCGCGGCGACAAGGTCGCGATCGTGCAGCCCGATTACTTCGCCAATCGCAAGCTCGTTGAGTTCTTCGAGGGCGAAATGGTGCCCGTGCAGCTTGGCTATCGGCAAGCGCCAGCCGGACAGGCCGGACTGGATCTCGACCAGCTGGAAGCCGCCTTCCAGGCCGGCGCCAAGCTGTTTCTCTTTTCCAACCCCAACAACCCCACCGGTGTCGTTTATTCGAGCGACGAGATCGCCAGCATCGCCGCCCTCGCCACACGCTATGGCGCCAGCGTGATCGTGGATCAGCTTTATTCGCGGCTGCTTTATAAGGGCGTCGCCTATACCCATCTGCGCGCAGGCGCGGTCGACGCCGAGAACGTCGTCACCATCATGGGGCCATCCAAGACCGAATCCCTCAGCGGCTATCGCCTGGGCGTCGCCTTTGGCTCAAGCGAAATCATCGAGCGCATGGAAAAGCTGCAGGCGATCGTGTCCCTGCGCGCCGCCGGCTACAACCAGGCCGTGCTGCGCAGCTGGTTTGATGAGCCCGCCGGCTGGATGGACGACCGCATCGCCCAGCACCAGGCCATCCGCGACGATCTGGTGGAGCAGTTCCGCTCCATCGAAGGCTGCTTTGTCCGCACGCCCGAAGCGGGCAGTTACCTCTTCCCGCAATTGCCCGAACTGAGCATCGAGCCGGCGCAGTTCGTGACCGCGCTGCGCGTGCTGGCCGGTGTGACCGTGACACCCGGCACCGAGTTCAGCCCCCATTCGGGTGCCAGCATCCGGCTGAACTTCTCCCAGGATCATGCCGCGTCGGTCGCTGCCGTCCAGCGGCTTGCCACGCTGGTGGAGCGCCATCGGGGTTAGAGCGTAAACTCGCGTCAAGCTGGGCAAATAGTGGCGGGCTCGAGAGATTGGATTGACCGCGCCGATTGGGCCTGATGAAGTAAAACTTACAGGCAGCGGGGCAGCTTAGCTGCGCTCTGCCGCCCACACCGCAATAATAAGCTGCCCAATATGGGCGCGACCGGGAGACCACCAAGATGAAGCGAATTGTAACGGGACTGCTGCTGGCATCCACTTTCCTGGGCTCGTCGGGGCTGGCTTTCGCCCAGCAAACCACGCTGACCATCGAAAGCTGGCGCAACGACGATCTGCCCATCTGGAACGAGAAGATCATCCCAGCCTTTGAGTCCGCTCATCCCGAGATCAATGTCGAGTTCGCGCCGCTGGGCCCGACCGAATACAATTCGGCTGTTGGCGCCAAGCTCGAAGCAGGCACTGCCGGCGATCTCATCACCTGCCGCCCCTTCGATCTGGCGCTCGCCCAGTTCACCCAGGGCTATCTGGCCCCGCTTAATGACCTGCCCGGCATCGAGAATTTCTCCGATGTCGCCAAGTCTGCCTGGACTACCGATGATGGCGCCACGACCTTTTGCGTGCCCATGGCTTCGGTGATCCATGGCTTTATCTACAACAAGGACATCTTTGCCGAGCTGGGCCTTGAAGTGCCAGCGACGGAAGACGAGTTCTTTGCCGTGCTCGACGCCATCAAGGAAGATGGCACCTATACTCCCCTGGCCATGGGCACCAAGGACCAGTGGGAAGCGGCCACCATGGGCTACTACAACATCGCCCCCAATGCCTACAAAGGCGAGGAAGGCCGCCTGGCGCTCATCGCGGGCGAGCAGAAGCTGACCGATCCGCAATGGGTCGAGCCCTACACGACCCTCGCCCGCTGGAGCGACTATCTGGGGGACGGCTTTGAAGCCCAGACCTATCCCGATAGCCAGAACCTGTTCACCCTCGGCCGCGCCGCGATCTTCCCCGCAGGCTCCTGGGAGATCTCGGTCTTCGAGCCGCAGGTCGATTTCGAGATGGGCGCCTTCAAGCCGCCGGTCAAGAATGCCGGCGACACCTGCTACATCTCGGATCACAACGATATTGGTTTGGGGCTTAATGCAGCTTCCCCCAATGCGGAAGCTGCGCGCACCTTCCTGTCCTGGGTTGCTTCCACCGAGTTCGCCGAGATCTATGCCAATGCTTCGCCCGGCTTTTTCAGCCTGAACTCGGCGGCCGTGCCGCTCGAGAACGAACTGGCCCAGGAATTCGTCTCCTGGCGCGAGGATTGCGAGACCACCATTCGCCACCCAGCCGCCATTTTGGGCCGCGGCGAGCCCAATCTCGACATCGAGACCTGGCGTGAATCGGCCAATGTGATTAACGGCACCACCACTCCGGAAGATGCTGCCAAGATCACCCAGGATGGCCTCGCCTCCTGGTATGAGCCGCAGCAGTCCAACTAAGCGCCTATGACCATGGGGCTGCGGAGGCTTGATCCTTTGCAGCCCTTTTTGCTCGCCGCCCCCGGCCGCACTGGAACAGCATGACCGTCGACGCCCCCTCCCCGCCCATTGCCGCCGCGTCCAAGCCACGGCGCTGGCACATCCTGGTGTTTCTGGCGCCGGCCCTGCTGGTCTACACGGTGGTGATGATTTACCCGCTGCTCGAAACGCTCCGGCTCTCGCTCTTTGTGGCGGGTCCAGAGGGGCAGCGTTTCGTTGGACTCGACAATTTTGCCCGCCTGCTGGGTGATCCGCGGCTGGCCGCGAGTTTCTGGAACGCGCTTTCCAACAACTTCATCTTTTTTGCCATCCATATGCTGGTCCAGAACCCCATCGGCATCCTGCTGGCGGCGCTGCTGTCCATGCCCGGCCTGAGGCTGCGCGGCTTTTACCGCACCGCCATTTTCGTGCCGACCATCCTGTCCTTCGTGATCATCGGCTTTATCTGGAAGCTGATCCTGTCCCCGCTCTGGGGCGTTTCGCCCTATCTGCTCGATCTGGTCGGGCTCAAGCATCTGTTCGCCCCCTGGCTCGGGCAGGCACAATCGGCTCTCATCACCGTGTCGCTGATCTCGGTCTGGCAATATGTCGGCATTCCCATGATGCTGATCTATGCCGCGCTGCTGTCCATCCCCGATGACGTCATCGAAGCTGCCGAGATCGATGGCGTCACCGGCTTTTCGCAGTTCTTCAAGATCCAGCTGCCGCTGATCCTGCCGACCATCGGCATCATCTCGATCCTGACCTTTGTCGGCAATTTCAATGCGTTCGACCTGATCTATGCCGTCCAGGGCGCCATTGCCGGGCCGGATGGATCGACTGACATCCTGGGCACGCTGCTCTATCGCACCTTCTTTGGCTTCCAGACCCAGCTGGGCGACCGGCATCTTGGCGCCACCATCGCAACGCTGATGTTCTTCATCATCCTGGCCGGCGTTGCCGTTTATCTCTTCGGCATCCAGCGCCGCATGCGCCGGTACCAGTTCTGATGGCCCAGACCCGCACGTCCCTCCGCAGCCAGATCGCGGCCCATGCCGTCCTCATTACCTATACGGTGATCGCGCTGTTCCCCGTGTTCCTGATCATCGTCAACTCGTTCAAGTCCAAGCGCGCGATCTTCAACTCGCCCCTCGAAGTGCCGACGCCCGAAACCTTCACCCTGATCGGCTACGAGACCGCGCTTGGACAGGGCAATTTCCTGCTCTACTTCTCCAACAGCTTGCTGGTGACGGTCGCGTCGCTGTTTTTCGTGCTGCTGTTCGGCGCCATGGCCGCCTTTGCGCTCTCCGAATACCGCTTCCGCGGCAACACGCTGATGGGGCTATACCTCGCGCTCGGCATCATGATCCCGATCCGGCTGGGCACCGTCGCCATCCTGCAGTTGATGGTGGCGGGTGGGCTGGTCAACACGCACTGGGCGTTGATCCTCGTTTATACCGCCCAAGGGCTACCGCTCGCGATCTTCATCCTCTCCGAATTCATGCGGCAGGTGTCCGACGACCTCAAGAATGCCGGCCGCATCGACGGGCTTTCGGAATACAAGATCTTCTTTCGCCTGGTGCTGCCACTGGTGCGCCCGGCCATGGCGACCGTCGCCGTCTTCACCATGATCCCGATCTGGAACGATCTGTGGTTCCCCCTGATCCTGGCGCCTGGCGAGGCGACCAAGACCATCACCTTGGGCTCGCAGATCTTTATCGGGCAATATGTCACCAACTGGAATGCAGTGCTGGCGGCGCTGTCGCTGGCGATCCTGCCGGTTCTGGTTCTTTATCTCATCTTCTCGCGCCAGCTGATCCGCGGGATTACCTCGGGTGCTGTGAAATGACCGATCAACCTGTTCGCGTGCTTGTTGCCGGCTTAGGAACCATGGGGCGCAGCCATGCGCTGGCTTATCACAATGAACCCGGTTTCGAGATCGTGGGCGTGGTGACCCGCAGCGGCAAAGTGCCCGAAGAGCTCAAGGCCTATCCGCATTTCGCCGATTTCTATGAGGCGCTAGCGGCGACCAAGCCAGATCTCGCTTCCATCAACACCTATACCGACACCCACGCCCCCTATGCCATCGCGGCGATGGAAGCAGGCGCCCATGTGTTTCTGGAAAAGCCGATCGCCGCCACGGTGGAAGACGCCCGACGCGTGGTGGAAACGGCGAGGAAGCACCAGCGCAAGCTCGTTATCGGCTATATCCTGCGCCACCACCCGTCCTGGATCGACTTCATTGCCAAGGCGCGTGAACTGGGCCCGCCCTATGTGTTCCGGCTCAACCTCAACCAGCAATCGGCCGGCTCGTTCTGGAAGGTCCACAAGACCTTGATGGAGTCCACTTCGCCCATCGTCGACTGCGGCGTGCATTATGTCGATGTCATGTGCCAGATCACCGATGCCAAGCCGGTGCAGGTGCGCGGATTGGGCGTGCGGCTGACCGACGAGATCGCGCCCGAGCAATTCAACTACGGGCATCTGCAGGTCGCGTTCGATGACGGCTCGGTGGGCTGGTACGAAGCGGGCTGGGGTCCGATGATCAGCGAAACCGCGTTTTTCGTCAAAGACGTAATTTCGGCTAAGGGGGCGGTGTCGATCGTCATGGACGAAGGTGCACGTTCCTCGGACCATTCGACCCACACCAAGACGGCTCGCATCCGCACCCACCATGCCGAACTGCAGGCCGATGGCAGCTTTGCGCGCGCCGATGAATGGCTGTCCACCGAAGATGAGCCCGGCCATGATGAGCTCTGTGCACGCGAGCAGCGCTTCATGCTGCGGGCCATCCGCGAGGACATGAATCTCTCCAAGCATAACGAAGACGCGGTGCGCTCGCTCGAGATCGTCCTCGCCGCCGACCAGAGCGCCCGCGAAATGCGCGCCATCGACCTTTAGGACCAGACATGGCTGACATTGCTACCCGCCTGCGCCTCAATGCCGTAACCAAGAGCTTTGGCTCGACCGAGGTTATCCGCGGCGTCGACCTCGAAGTGGGCGATGGGGAATTCGTGGTTTTTGTCGGCCCTTCCGGCTGTGGCAAGTCCACCCTTCTGCGCATGATCGCCGGGCTCGAGGACGCCAGCTCGGGCGCGATCGAGATCGACGGCAAAGTGGTCAACAACCTGCCGCCGGCCAAGCGCGGCATCGCCATGGTGTTCCAGACCTATGCCCTCTATCCGCACCTGACGGTGCGCAACAACATGGCGCTGGCGATGAAGCAGGCGGGCGAGCCGGCCGCCGACATCGAAGCACGGGTGGCGGAAGCCAGCCGCATGCTGTCGCTCGAGCCCTATCTCGAGCGGCGGCCCGCCGAGCTTTCGGGTGGCCAGCGCCAGCGTGTCGCCATCGGCCGCGCGCTGACGCGCAAGCCCAAGCTCTTTTTATTCGACGAGCCCCTCTCCAATCTTGATGCCGCGCTGCGGGTCAATACGCGGCTTGAGATCGCCCGGCTGCATCGGCAGCTCCAGGCGACCATGATCTATGTCACCCATGACCAGGTCGAGGCCATGACGCTGGCGGACCGGATCGTCGTGCTCAACGCCGGCAGGATCGAGCAGGTCGGCTCGCCCATGGAGCTTTACAACAAGCCCGCCAGTACCTTTGTCGCTGGCTTTATCGGTTCGCCGCAGATGAACTTCATTCCGGCTGAAAAGCTGGGTGTCGCCGGCGCTGCCACCATCGGTATCCGGCCCGAGCACCTGACGGTCAGCACCACCGAGGGGCAGCTTGCAACCCGCGTGATGCACGTGGAGCATCTGGGCGCCGACACCAATCTTTACCTCGAAAGCGAGGCGGCGGGACTGATCACCGTCCGCTTGTTTGGCGAACAAGCCTTTACGCCCGAGACGACGGTATTTGTTACCCCCAACCCGCTTTACCTGCACCGCTTCGATGCACAAGGCCGGTCCGTAGCCTGACCATCAGGGCATTTGCCGTTTCAACACCGCTCGCGCCCGCCTCGACACAGCCGGCACCGACATGATGATCGTGATCACGATCACGAGGCAAAGGACGACACTGATGGGGCGGGTGAAAAATGGCGAGGGATCGCCATTGGTCAATTGCAGGCCGCGGCGCAAATTGAGGTCGAGCAAGTCACCCAAGATGATGCCGAGCACCAGCGGTGCCATGGGGTACTTCATCTCTCGCAAAACGAACCCGACAATGCCAAAGCACAGCATCACATAGACATCGAACATGCGTTGGGTGATGGCGAACGAGCCAACCACGCAGAGAACATAGATCACCGCCATCAGCCGTTCCCGCGGCACCATCAGGACCTTGATGAAGAGCTTGGTGAGCGATAGCCCGAAGATGAAATTGGCCAAGGTGGCCAACAGCAGCATGGCGACCACTTGGTAAAGGAAAGCCGGGTTCTCCACCATCAGCATCGGGCCGGGTCTGATGTCGTGGATATACATGGCCGCGATCAGCACCGCTGCCGCGGCCGAGCCGGGCAATGCCAGGGTCAGGGTCGGGATCATGGCAGCCGAAACCACGGCATTGTCCCCGGTTTCGGCGGCGATCAGGCCCTCCTGGCTACCTTTGCCGAATTCCTCGGGATGCTTGGAGGCGCGCTTGGCGGCGGCATAGGAGGTCCAGGAGCCAACGTCTTCACCAACGCCCGGGATGATGCCGACAAAGGTGCCGATCAAGCCCGAGCGAATGATCGTGCGCCAATAGCGAAACACCTCCCCGAGGGTAGGAACGACCCGGTCATTGACCGCGGCAATTTGGGCCACCGCGCGCCGCTTCATCGCGGAAAGAATTTCAGCAAAGCCGAAGGCGCCGACCATGGCGGGGATAAGGTCAATGCCGCCGCCAAGCGCCTGGATACCGAAGGTAAAGCGCTGATGGGCATGCAGGGTTTCCATGCCGATCATGGCAATGAGCAAGCCCAATATGCCGGCGATATAGCCCTTGAGCGGCGTGTCGCTACCCGACATTTGGCCCGAAATCACCACCCCGAACAGCGCCAGCCAGAAATACTCGTAGGAGCCAAACTTCAGCGCGGCCTCTGACAGGAGCGGGGCGATGATGGCGAGGAAGAAGATGCCGACCAGGGTGCCCAGCGTCGAGGAGGTTGTCGCAAGCCCCATCGCCAGCCCCGCCTTCCCTTGCAGAGCCAATGGGTGACCATCCAGCGCTGCGGCAGCATTGGCGGGCGTCCCCGGAATATTGAGCAGGATGGCGGTGCGGCTGCCGCCATAGATGGCACCCAGATAAACGCACATCAGCGTCAGGATCGCCTGATCGGGTGCCATTTTGTAGGTGAGCGTGACAAGGAGGGCAACGCCCATGGTCGCGGTCAGACCCGGCAGGATGCCAATCACGAGGCCGAGGAGCGTAGCCCACACGACATTGAACAAGGACTGGGGATTGAGGAAGTGACCAATCCCCTGCCCCAGCAGCAGCAATCCATCGAACATGAACAGATCCTAGGGCAAGCGCACCAGAAAAACGCGGGCAAAGACGAGGTAGATTCCGGTGCCGCCCGCAACCGCGATGCCGAGCGCCCAGACCGCACTTTGCAGCAGGGGCATTGGCGCATCGGTCAGAACGACCTCGAACAGCACGATAAAGCTGAAGATGAAGAGCATGGACGCCGCCCAGAACGGCAACCAACCCACGAGGATAAGGGTGTAAAACAGGGCGAGGGCCATCACCGCGAGTACGCGCCGCGCTTCGGGGGTCACCAGTAGTGCCGCAAGTCCCTGCCATGCACCAGGCGCCTTGATGCGCCAGGAGCGCACCGCGAGCAGAGCGCTGCACAGTGTCAGCAAGACGCCCAAGACAAGGGGAACCAGCCCCGGGATCGTCGCAGGATTGATCCGGCGCGCTTCGAGCCGCGGCATGGTCCAAGATAGGTAGATCACGGCCAACCCCAGTGCGAGCAGCACCAGGGCCGTCAGGAGATCGGCGCGAGAGCGAATTGCTTCGTCCCCGGGGGTGTTCGTAGTGTCCATCGCGGTACTCTTGAGACGGCCTGACGAAGAGGGAGGAGGTGGCGGGCTCCCACCCGCCACGATGCTCTAGGGCGTGCCAACTTCGGCGCGGGTTGCGCAATCAATGCCGATGGTCGAAGGATCGTTGACGGCCTCCCCCCGGTCCACTGAAGAACAAGCCTCAAGAATAACAACAGGCATGGCCAGTTCACGCGCCTTGGGGCCGTAAGAAGGGGCGAACACGGCGCCGAAGGTTTCGGCATAGGACTTCAGTTCGGGCGAAGTCATTACCTTATCCTCCCAAATCCGGTCCAGCGTCGCCAGCACTTCGGGTGGCGAATCGGCAGGAAGGAAAATGCCGAAGTAATCGGGTGCCAGTTCCATTTCCGGCAGCCAGTTGGTGATCGGCGGAATGGGCTCAACACCCTCCAGCACCAGCGGCTGGTCGGACAACACGGCCAGAGCCTTGAGACGACCGCCTCGGATCAACTCGGTCTGCTCCACGGCCAATTGCGTGGTCACCATGGCTTCGCCCGATGCTGTCGCAATGGCGGCGGGGCCACCGCCATCATAGGTGATCATGTTGTATTCAAAATCGGCAGCGTCGCTGAGCGCGGCAACAGCAGTACCCCCCGACGAGGTTATGCCTGCAGTGGCAACCGTAATCTCCTGGCCCCGGGTCTTAAGCGCTTCGAGCAACTGGCCGAAATCGGTGAATTCGCTATCAGCGGGAACGCTGACCACCGGCACATTGGCGACGGAAAGGTAGATATGCCAGTCGTCGATGTCGGTATCTTCGAGCAGTCCCGAAACCGAGTAGGTCGCGTTGTTGGCAATCGCGTTTGCCGTCCAGGTATAGCCATCATGGGGGGCGTTCAGCACCTCTTGGGTACCAATCGCACCAGAAGCGCCCGGCTGATTGACGACCACAACTTCAACGCCCAGGGCCTCAGCCAAGATGGGAGCTGTGACCCGGGTAACCTGATCAGTGGAGCCGCCAGCCCCCCAAGGCACGATCAGATTGATTGGACGATCGGGCTTCCACTCCTGCGCGGCCGTCAAGGACGTGCCCAGCATCAGCGCTGACGCGCCGCTCGCCAAGACAAACAGCATTCGTCTGTTCATCGAATTTCCTCCCAAGGTGCACGTGATCCGGATATTTCCGTGATCACCCCGCCAGATTGCTGTTCCTCCGCAGCCTCTGTCAACCACTAAGTAACCGCCTGGTTACAGAGTGAAGGCTTCTAGACCGACGTCTGCCCATCCCGGCAAGCGGACCGTCAAGCGCGACCAAAGAATTGGGCGACACGCTCGATTATACGATCGGCCAGATCCTGTTTGGTTCCGGCGCCAAGATCGGTGACCCCGTCGGCGGCAACAAGATGAATGTGATTTAGCTCGCCGCCAAACACACCAGCGGCGGATGACACGTCATTGGCGAGGATCCAGTCGGCGCCCTTGGAGCGCAGTTTGGCCTGGGCATTGCTGATAAGGTCATCGGTTTCAGCGGCGAACCCAACGACTAATTGTGGCCTCTGATGATGGTGGCCGATGGTCGCGAGGATGTCAGGGTTGCGCACGAGCTGAATAGAGAGTTGTTCGTCGTCGCCGCCCTGCTTCTTGAGCTTGCTGGAAGCAATTGTTGCCGCCCGCCAGTCGGCCACCGCGGCGACAAAGACTGCGCCGTCTACCGGCAGAGCGCCGGTGGCGGCCTCCAGCATTTCCGCTGCCGTCTTGACGTTGATAACCGTTACACCTTTGGGGTCCTGCATGGTGGTTGGGCCGGAAACCAGCATGACGCCAGCGCCTTCGCGCGCCAGGGCGGCCGCGATGGCATGGCCCTGCTTACCCGAGGACCGGTTGGAGATGAAGCGCACAGGATCGATCGGTTCTTCGGTCGGGCCCGAGGTCACGAGAAAGGAAAGTCCGGCGAGCCTTTGCTGTTTTGGCGTGAGGGCTTGTCGGGCAGCCTCGAGTATTTTGATTGGTTCTGCCATTCGGCCAAGCCCGGCTTCCCCAGACTCCGCCATTTCCCCGCTCTCCGGCCCAACAAACAACACGCCGTCGGCCTTGAGTGTCGCGACATTGCGCCGGGTGGCGGGGTTGTCCCACATCTTTGGGTTCATGGCTGGGGCAACGAGGACCGGACTGTCGCGCGCCAACAAAATTGCCGTTGCAAGGTCGTTGGCGAGGCCAAGCGCCATCCGGGCCATGAAATCGGCGGTGGCGGGCGCGACAACAATGAGATCGGCCTCGCGTGCAATTCGGATATGGCCGACATCGGCTCCGGCGACCGGCTCGAAGAGGTCGGAAGCAACCGGCTGGCCGCTTACCGCCGCAAGGGTAGTTGGGGCGATGAAATTGTGCGCGCCCTCCGTCATCACACAGCGCACCTTGGCGCCCCGTTCTCTCAGTCGGCGCACAAGATCGGGTGCCTTATAGGCGGCAATGCCGCCCGAAACGATAACCAGGATCTGCTTGTCGCTAATGCTCATGGTTGCTCCTGTCGCAGCCCGGCGATCTCAAAGCCCCGGGACCTTTGGTCGGCTCGCAACAAGCGGCCAGCTTCGAGATCGATGTCGAAAACGCGCACCTGGCTGCGGCCAAGCAAGCTCAGGAGGTCTGCGGTGGTTTGGGGGGCGGGATGGGCGAGGCCGGCCACGCCCGAACTTGGGTGCTCGCCCCCACCGCCGCGCACCGGATAGGCCCAGTCGCTGACGGCGATATATGCGGCCTGTTCGAAGGCGCGCGCAATCATGGCATGTCTCCAGCGCGCCCGGGCCATGTGGGGAGTGCTTTTTCGGCTAACCGAGAGGGCTGGAACAAAGATGATTTCCGGCGGGGTCTCAAGATGGCGGTAAGTCTCGACATGAAAGAAATCGGCACAAACCAGGACGAAACACTGCACCCCACCAATGTTGAAGCTGGCTCCCGCGCGTTCCCCCGCTTGGGAGATGTTCCGCTCCCGGCCGTAGGGATTAGCCTTCTGGTACCGTGCAATAACGGCGCCACCGGGGTCGACAACAATGCCTTGGTTTACGGGGAGCGCGCTGAGGTTGTCGAATTGGCTGCCACCAACAACATGGCAGCCGAACTCTCGCGCCAGCTCGGCAACGGCCGTGTGGTAGTCCGCCGGTGAGTAGCCCTCCCCAACCAGCTCGGGCAAGAGAATGACGTCATCCTGATCACCCTTGAAGGCGCGTCTTTTAATGCTCCTTGCGATCCTGCCGATATCGTCTCCATCAAGCATTCGGACCTTGGGCTGTGTCAACACGACCTTCAACGGCGCGCTCCAATACGGTTCGAAAGGCACATGGCCGGTGCAAGCAAGAAAATCAACCGCTGCCCAGCGATCGACAAAGGCCAAGATAACAGCGGCGACAGACGCGGCTGCACCATCCGCTGCCTTGATAGGGATTTTCAGGGTCAGCGTTGAACGTGCCCTTTCCCCACAGCTTGCACAAGTGCCTCCAGCAGGCAGGCTGTGCCTTGCTGCACCAAGATGGAGCGCTCACATCGCCGGAGCGTGAACCGGGTTTTTGCCTGAACATACGGCAACTTGCTGCCGCTTTGAGCAGAATAATCGCTGTGCTGTTTGCTGTTGTGCGAGCCACACAATGAATGTTGACACGCGCTTTGAAAGCCGCCTAGCTTGAAAATACTTTACAAGAAAGTACTGGCCCCACCCGGGGCCCGCACAACCAGAACGCGGGGGTAGCGAATTCATGCGGGTCGGCATAATCGGTCTCGGATTTCGTTTGGGCTATCTAGCGCGGGTGTTTTCCGCAGCCCGGGACGACTTCGAGATTGTGGGCTATGTGGATCCCGCTCCCGCCGGCCTGTCCTATGCGCAGGAACACGGTGTTTCCGTCGGTTATGCCTTCCAAAGCCTTGAGGCGCTGATCGAAGGGGGGCAACTCGATCTGCTGATGGTCGGCTCACCCAATCACCTGCATCTCGAGCACATCCGCAGCGGGCTTGAGCGCGGCATGAAGATCTTTGCCGAAAAGCCCGTCGTCACCTCCGTCGATGACACCATGGCACTGGCCGAACTGCTCGGGCAATACGGCTCAGATCGGGTTATGGTCGGCCTCGTGCTGCGCTATGCGCCGCTATACCAGGATTTGCGCCGGGCGCAGGCGGAAGGCCAGTTGGGCGATATCGCGGCCATCGAGGCTTCCGAGACCATTCCGCCCTATCACGGCGCCTTTTTCATGCGCGATTGGCGCCGTTATGAGCGCTATGCCGGCAGCTTCATGCTCGAAAAATGCTGCCACGACCTTGATCTTTATAATGGGGTAATGGGGTGCCGGCCGCTGCGTGTGGCGAGCTTCGGCGGTCGCCGCAGCTTCACGCCAGCCAATTCACCACAGGGTGGCGGCGCCAACGATCTCGAAGTTTATCATCGCAAGCCCTCGGGCTGGGAAGGCTCCGACAAGGTCTTTGATAGCGATGGCGACATCATCGATTTCCAAACTGCGATCGTGCAGTACGAAACTGGCGCTGCGCTCACCTTCCACACCAATCTCAACGTGCCCGACGATTACCGGCGCTTTGCGGTGATTGGCGCCAGGGGCATGGCCGAAGGGGACTTCGTGCGCAATTACTTCAAGGTCACCGATAGTCGCACCTCCGAGCGGCTCGAAGACAAGACCTACAAGGCAAGCGACCTCTCGGTACATTACGGCGCCGATGAGCAGATGGCCGAGGACATTTTGCGGCACCTAACCGAGGGGGTGCCCCTGCCGGTGTCGGTCACCGATGCGCTTGAGGCAGGCTTGCTGGCGCTGGCCATGGACCAAGCAATGAAAACGCGATCGGTGGTCGACATGACCCCGATCTGGCAGCGCTTCGACACTGCACTCGGCCGAAGCCAGTAAGGGGGACCGCCGATGACCAGCACCAGAAGCGCAACAGTTTTCGCTCTCGCCCTGCTGGCTCCGGCCCTGATCTACATCCTGACCATTGTCGCCTATCCGCTGGTCGACACCGTCATTCTCTCCTTCACCAATGCCGCCCTGCGCCCTGGCTATGATTTTGTGGGCTGGGCCAATTACGAGCGCATCTTTGGCGCCGGCAATTTCACCGAAATCATCATCCGCACCATCATCTGGACCTTCTTTTCGGTCTCCATAAAGATGATCATCGGCATGTGCGGGGCCGTGCTGCTCAATGCGGCTGTCCCGGGCCAGACGCTGTTTCGCATCCTCACCATGCCCCCCTGGATCGTGCCCATCGCGATCGGCATCTTCATGTGGGGCTGGATGTATAATGGCCAATTTGGGATGATCTCGGGCCTGCTGCAGAATTTCGGTCTGATCAACGGTCCCGTGGCCTGGCTCGCCTATGGCCACACCGCCTTTTGGGCCACCATCGTCACCGATGTGTGGATCGGCGTGCCCATGGTCACGATCTATTTCCTCGCGGCCATGCAGTCGATCCCCAAGGATCTCTACGAGGCCGCCTGGACCGATGGTGCCGGGCGCTTTTATCGCTGGCGCCGCATCACCCTGCCGCTGATGGTGCCGGCCATCGTCACCATGAGCCTGCTCTCGCTTATCGCCACCTTCAATTCCTTCGACATCATCTGGATCCTGACCCAGGGCGGCCCCTCGGGCTCAACCACGACGATGATCATCGACACCTACAAGACCGCGATGGGCAGCCGCAAGTATGGCGAGGGCGCTGCGCGGGCCGTGGTGATCTGCATCTTCGTGTCGATATTCTGCCTCGTTTATTTCCGCGCCGTGCGCCGCCTCGGGCAAGGAGAAGCCAAGTGACCGATGTGCCCCATTCCCAGGAAGTTGCGGCCCTCAATGATGCGGCGCTGGTGCGCCGGGGGCGCAAGGCCAGGGCACGCTCCACAAGGGCGATGATCGACCGCTACCAGTGGTACGAAGTGGTCGCGATCTATTCGGGGATCGCGCTATTCCTGTTCTTCGTGCTCGCACCCTTTATCGAGGGCTTCATGGTCTCGCTGAAGCCGCTCGCCCAACTGTTCTCGACGCCCTACAGCTTCATTCCGAGAAACGGCTCCTTCAACGCCTATTTCGATATGTGGTCCAGCGTCCCCATGCTTGGCCTGCACATCTTCAACTCGTTTTTCATCTCCAGCGTGGTGACGCTGATCGTCCTCGTCGTGGTGGTGCCGGCGGCCTATGCCTTCGCGCGCTTCAGGTTTGCCGGCGCCGGCATGTTGCTGGGTATGTTCCTGGCCGTGAACATGTTCTCCGGCGCGGTGCTCTTGATCCCGCTGTTTCGCCTGATGCGGGCCATGGGCCTGCTCAACAGCTATTTCGCCATGATCGTGCCGGGCGCGGCGTTCCTGATCCCCTCGTCTATCTGGCTGTTGCGCACCTATATGCTGCGCATTCCGCGCGAACTGGACGAGGCCGCCTGGGTCGATGGCGCCTCACGCCTTTATACCCTGCGCCGGGTGATCCTGCCGCTGGCCATGCCCGGCATCGTGGTCGTCGCCATCATGACCTTTATCGGGGCGTATGCGCAGCAATTCATCTTTGCGCTGACCTTTAATTCCAAGACCGAGTTCATGCCGCTGCCGATCGGGCTTTATGCCTTTTTCGGCAAGCAGGAGGTGCTCTGGAACGAGCTGATGGCGGCCTCCTTCGTGGGCATCCTGCCCGTCATGATCGTGATCGTTTTTCTGCAACGCTATCTCGTGGCCGGCCTCACCGCCGGGGCGATCAAGCAATAAAGCAACCAAGGGTTTCGGACGCCGGGACCCTGCTCCCGGCCAAGGAAAGAAGCGGCTCTGGAAGGGACCGCGCATCACAAAGGGAGACTAACGCATGAAAATACCCAAGCGCTTCGTCCTGGCCTCGCTTGCCGCCCTGTCCGGCACCACCGGACTGGCGGGAATGGCCGCCGCCGAGGAGATCAACATCATCTTGTGCGGTGATGTGGTGACCCCGGTCTACACCAAGCTCTTCGAAGAATGGAACGCCGCCAATCCCGATTACCCCGTCGCGCCAGAACTCGTCGGCTGGGGTCAGTGCCAGGACAAGGTGACCACCCTCGCCGTCGCCGGCACCCCCGTCGACATCGCCTATGTCGGCTCGCGCACCCTCAAGCAATTCGCCCAGAACGACTTGATCGTTCCCGTCCCGATGTCGGACGAGGAGAAGGCCGCCTACTACAATTTCGTGCCCGAGACCGTGACCTTCGAGGGCGCGCAGTGGGGCATCCCGGTGGCGTTCTCCACCAAGGCGTTTTTCTGGAACAAGGATTTGTTCGAACAGGCTGGGCTCGATCCCGAAACTCCGCCCAAGACCTGGGAAGAGCAGCAGGCTTTTGCCAAGCAGATCACCGAGAACACTGACGCCGCGGGCTTTGGCATGATCGCCAAGACCTTTGATGGCACCGTGCACTGGTTCTTGCACTGGATCTACACCAACAACGGGCAGGTCATCGATGCCGATGGAAATATCGTCCTCAACAGCCCGCAGAACCTCGCGGCCCTGACGGCCTTCAAGGACATCGTTCCCTTTTCCGAAGAAGGCCCCACGGCCTATGAGCAGAACGAAGTGCGGGCCATCTGGCTCGATGGTGGCCTTGCCATGATGCACTGCTCGGTCAGCTGCGCCAATCGCGGCACGGAAGCCGGCATCAACTGGGGCGTTGCTCCCCTACCGGTTGGTCCTGACGCACAGGGTCCGGGCACGCTGCTGATCACCGACTCGCTGGCCGTGTTCAAGGGCACCGGCCAGGAAGACAAGGTCATCGAATTTGGCAAGTTCCTGACGTCGCCGGCAAATCAGCTGGCTTACGAGCTGTCCGAAGGCGGTCTTACTCCGCTGCGGCCTTCTCCTGAAGTGGACGCCATGATCGCCGAAAAGCCGCACTGGAGGCCCTTCGTTGATGGCATCCAGTTTGGCGGTCCCGAACCGCTCCTCACTGACTATGTCGGCTTCCAGAACGTGATGATCGAGATGGTCCAGTCCGTGGTGACCGGCCAGGCCGAGCCGCAGGCTGCGCTGGAAAACGCCGCCGCCGAAATCGAGCAGTACAAGTAAGAAACTACAGCGATCTCGCCGCCGCCCACGGGCGGCGGTTTTCCCCATCGGAGACAGCAGATCCATGTCGCAGCTCAGCCTCAAAAGCGTTGAAAAGAGCTTCAATGAAGCCCGCGTCATCAAGGGAATCGATCTGAACGTGGCCGATGGCGAGTTCGTGGTGTTTGTGGGGCCTTCGGGCTGCGGCAAGTCCACCCTCTTGCGCATGATCGCGGGGCTCGAGGATGTGAGCGCCGGCGAGATCGTCATCTCGGGCAAGACCGTCAATGAGTTGCCGCCGGTGCAACGCGGCATTGCCATGGTGTTCCAATCCTATGCGCTTTATCCGCATATGACCGTGTTCGAGAACATCGCTTTTCCCCTGCGGGTCGAAAGGCTGCCCCAGGCCGAGGTGGACAAGCGCGTCCATGCCGCGGCCAAGGTACTGCAGCTGGAGCCGCGCCTGCAGCATCGGCCGGGCCAGCTTTCGGGCGGGCAGCGGCAACGCGTGGCCATCGGGCGGGCGATCGTGCGCCAGCCCAAGATCTTTCTCTTTGACGAGCCGCTATCCAATCTGGATGCGGCGCTGCGCTCGGAGATGCGCATTGAGTTGATGGAGCTCCATAAGCGGCTGGGCTCGACCATGATCTATGTGACCCACGACCAGGTGGAAGCCATGACCATGGCCGACAAGATCGTGGTGCTCGACGCCGGCCAGATCTCGCAGGTCGGCTCCCCGCTCGATCTGTACCACAAGCCCGATAATCTGTTCGTGGCGGGGTTTATCGGTTCGCCCAAGATGAACTTCATCAACGGCACGGTCGCCGCCATCGATGGCGCGATGGTGAGCCTTGATTTGGGCGTGCTTGGGACTCTGTCCCTGCCCCGTCGGTCGGCGCCCGCTATCGGTGAGCCCGTGACGCTGGGCGTCCGTCCCGAGCATCTCAATCTCGGGCCCGGCGCCTTCACGCTTACCATCATGCCGCGCATTGTCGAGCATCTGGGCATCCACACAGTGATTTATTCAGGGCTGCCGGGCGGCGAGAACTTCATCGGGCTCTTTGAAGGGGATCCCAGGATCACCGAAGGCGCGCCGATCGAGGTTAGCTTCGAGGCCGACCAGGTGCATTTGTTCGATAGCCGGGGGCTCGCCATCTACTAGGCGGGCGCGCGTTCGGGGAGGGCCCATGCTGGACATTGTCGGGCTGCTGCAGAGCGAAAAGACGGTTTTTACCCGCTCGGAGCGGGCCCTTACCGGAATCGTGCTGGCCGATGTGGAGGGCGTGCTCAAGATGAGCATTGTCGATCTTGCCGCCCAGGCCGAAGTATCCCCGCCCACCGTCACGCGGTTTTGCCGACGGCTGGGCTGCGACTCCTATTCCGACTTCAAGGTGAGGCTGGCGCAATCGCGCTTTGTGGGCCAGCGCTATATCGCCCCAAGCTCGGGGCCAACGAGCGTGCATGACATCGCCCAAGGGGTGGTGAACGGCATCCAGTCCACGCTTTACGACAGCTTCGAGGCGCTGAATTTCGACGCCATCGAGCGCGCGGCCGAGGCGCTGGCGACTTCGAGCTTTGTGCTGTGCTTTGGCTCAGGGGGGTCCTCCTCCATGGTCGCGAGCGAAGCGGAGGCCCGTTTGTTTCGCCTGGGGCTCAAAGTGACCTCATCCACCGACCACCAGGTGCAACTGATGCGCGCCGCTTCCGCGCCAGTGGGGAGTGTGGTGCTCGCGTTTTCGCTTTCGGGCAACAACCTGCCGCTGGCGCGGGCGCTGGCGGCGGCGGGGGAATATGGCACGACGCGACTGGTGGTCTCGCGCACGGGTTCGGCCATGGCTGAGCAGGCCGATGTGCTGGTGCCCGTCTTTTGGCGCGAAAACCAGGACATTGTTCGCCCCACTCCGGGGCGCTACGCCTTTCTGGCCACGCTCGACATCCTCGCCCAGACCGTGGCCGTGCGCCTGGGCTCCCGCGCCGTTGGCAGCATGCGCCGCATCAAGCACCAACTGGTCATCAACCGCGACGGTGACGATGCCCAGCCGCTGGGGGATTAGGGCTTTGCGTGGTGCTTTCTTCGGTTGTCCCCACCGACGCCTTGTTTCCCCGTCCATGTCACTCGTCCAAGGGCGGGTGCTGCCACGCCGTCCCTTTTTCCAGCCTGTAAAGTGAATTTTGCCCATGACCATCGCCTTTGCCCTCCGAACCTCCTGGTCCCCTGCCGCTGACGGGGAGCCGCTCGGCTATGGTCTGGAGCTGACCAATACCGGCACCAGCCCGGTTGCCAACTTCCAGCTTGGCTTTTCAGGGCCGGCAAGGATCGATCCGACGGCAACCCTGGAAAATGGCACACTGCTCAAGCGCCTTTCCAACCACACGCTGATCGGGCCGCCCGAGGGGCTGGTGCTGCAGCCTGGCGAAACCTGGGTGGCGACCGCCCGCGGCCTGTCTTATGGCCTGCGGCACTGGAGCGACGGGGCCAATGCGGCTTATGTGGTGCTGGAGGACGGGACGGCGGTGGCGGTAACGACCGCGCCCACCCACGGCAAGGGGCACAATTCCCCACTCCTGAAAGGCGCAGCCCGGTTTGCGGTGCCGGCCCGATCACCCGCGCGCCATGCGATCATTCCCTGGCCGCGCCAGGTGGCGACCACGGGCAGCCGCATTGCGCCCGCGGGTTTTGACCTTAAACCGCAGGGCGAAGCGGCGAACCGCGCGGCGGCAGCCTTTACCGGGCTGGTGCATGATCTGTTCCCCGTGGAGGCCATTGTGCGCCCGGCGTCCGAAGCGGGCTTACCGGTGAGGCTGGTGGAGCAGCCGGGTATGGCGGCGGAAGCCTACCGGATCGAGTTTGCCGAGGCTGGCGCCATCGTGGCGGCGACCACGCGGCAGGGGCTGTTCTATGGGCTTGTGACCTTGGGGCAGATGCTGCGGGGAGCGCGGCTCCATCCAGGCACGTTCAGCTTCCCGACGGGGGGCACCATTACCGACGAGCCCGGATTTGCGTTTCGGGGCAGTCACCTCGATGTCGCGCGCCAGTTCTACACCGGCGCCGAGGTCAGCCAGTTTCTCAAGATCCTGGCCTGGAACAAGATGAACAAGTTCCACTGGCACCTGACCGAGGACGAAGCCTGGCGCATCGAGATCGATGCTTATCCCGCGCTCACCGAGGTTGCGGCCTGGCGTGGCCATGGTCTTGCGATGCCGCCGCTGTTGGGCTCGGGGCCGCAGCCCACAGGGGGGTATTACTCCAAGCCGGTTATCCGCCAGATCGTGGCCTTGGCCGATAGTCTAGGGATCGCGGTGATCCCCGAAGTGGATATGCCAGGGCACTTCTATGCGGCGCTGCAAGCACTGCCCGAATTGCGCGATCCCAGTGAGACCGGCCAATACCAAAGCGTGCAAGGCTTTCCCAACAACAGCCTCAACCCGGCCCACGAGCCGGTCTACCGGTTCGTCGAGGCCGTGGTGGATGAAGTGCTGGAGCTGTTTCCGGCCGGCATCTTCCACATCGGCGCCGACGAGGTGCCGCTGGCGGCCTGGTCAGGCTCGCCGCTGGCGCTGGACATGCTGGAACAGCTCGCAGGGTCCGAGATGCGTCAAAAGCACGAGGCACAGTTCAACCAGCTGGGCAACCATCATGGCGCCGACGAGATCGAAGGCTCCCCCACCGCGATCCTGCAGGCCGAGTTCATCAAGCGCGTCCACGCCTATATCACCAAAAAAGGCGCCCTGACCGGCGGCTGGGAAGAGGCGGCGCATGGCGATGCCGTGACCAAGGAGCATTCCTATGTGATCGGCTGGCGTAATGTGGAGGTCAATGCCGAGCTGGCCGAGCGCGGGTTCGACATCGTGGTTTCCCCGGGCCAGCGCTATTATCTCGACATGGCCAATGGCGTCTCCTGGGCCGAGCCGGGTGCCGGCTGGGCGGGATGGTCCGGCCCGCGCGAAACCTATGAGTTCGAGGCACGGGAGGGTTTTTCGCCAGAGGCGCTCAAGCACCTGTTGGGTATCCAGAGCTGCATCTGGTCGGAATCGATGACTGACCGCGCCATCTTTGATCGCCTGGTTTTCCCCCGCCTTTCCGCCGTCGCCGAAGCGGGCTGGACCCTGCCCCAGCATAAAAGCTGGGAGCGCTTCGCCTCCATGGTCGGGCTGATGCCCATCATGTACGGCCATTGGGCCAGCGAGTGACAGCTCAACCGGGTTCACGGCGATAGCCGTGTCATCATCGTTCAAGACACAAGGGGAGCCAAGGCTCCCTTTTTTTAACTTGGTCACCCAATAGGCGATATGTCTGGGCCCAATGTCTTAGAGGTGAAACACATGGATTTGCTCGCTCTCGCTGACTTCAACCTGGTTGCCCGCCATGGCGGGTTCGGCAAGGCGGCAAGACAAGCTGGGCGCCCCAAGGCAACATTGTCCCGCCGGGTGAGCGAACTGGAAGCGAGCCTGCAACTACGCTTGTTTGAGCGGGGTGGGCGCGCCCTGAAGCTTACGCAGGAAGGCCGCGCTTTGTTCGAGCGAACTGGCGTTCTGCTCACTGAACTCGAGGAGGCTGCGGCAGCTATTGCATCCGGTGGCGAGAATCCACGCGGCACGCTCCGGATCAGCGCGCCATTGTTGTTCTCCCAGATGGCGATGGGAAAACTCGCCGCCGAGTTTGCGAAGAAATACCCTCAGGTCCGGCTCGAGGTGACGGGTGAGGACCGCAATGTCGACATGGTTGAGGAGGCCTATGATCTGGTGATCCGGGTCAACCCAAAGCCCGATGAAAGTCTGGTCGGACGCGCCTTCCTGCATGATCGGCTCGTTGTGGTTGGGAGCCCCGCCTTGGCGCGTCCGGATAAGGGCGAGCCGGTTCCAGCGGTTGTCCGGGTTTCAGGCGAGCGCGCCGTGACCTGGAGCCTGCGCTCGCCGACCGGACCCAAGAGCATAGCCGTTGATCCAATTCTTAAACTCTCATCGCTGCCCATGATCCGCGATGCTGTCCGTGCAGGGGTTGGCGCCGGACAACTGCCGATCTCGTTGGTCAGCCATGACCTGGCCGCCGGCCGGCTGGTGCATTGGGGCGACATCGATGCTCCCGACACCACTCTTTGGGCGCTTTATCCGTCTCGGCGCCTGCTAAGTGCGCGGGTATCGGCCTTTCTCGAGCATTTGCGGCTGGCCTTTCCTGAAGGCACGCCGGACGAGTTGGCGGCCTATGTCGCGTGGTGACGAAAGGATGGTTCATCCACGAGGAGGCAGAAACTCACTATGAAAACGGGCGGCATTGGCCATCAGGATTTCGCGGCGCTCCGCCAGGATTTCGGGAGTTGGCGGGGTCGGTGGCGCGGTGCGGCTCGGGAGCACTTCACCGACGAGTTTGAAGAATTCTTCCTGCCCCGCCGGCAGGCAGATGCAGAGGAAGCGGGCCGGAGCGGCCGACAACACGCGAAAGCCATGCGGCGCATTGGCCGGGATGTTGATGGATTGGCCGGGGCCGACGTGATAGACCTCGTCACGAAAGGCAATTTCCAACTCGCCTTCGAGGATGTGGAAAATCTCCTCGAAATCATGCCGATGGGGCGGTGGACCACCGGCCGGCACCAGCATGTCGATCATTGTATAGCGACCGCCGGTCTGCTCGCCGGAGATCAGAATGGTGTAGTTGCCAGCTCCGATGCCCAAATGGGTAAGTCCTGCATCCTCTGGGTGGACGATGGTCGCGGTGCGGCTGGGATCATCGGGTGGAAGCTGGGTGGATTGTTCGCCCATTTGGCTGTTGCTCATGTCGTTTCTCCTAAGAACATGAACAAGATATGCCGTTGCACTGGCGAGCGGCAGATCGCGTATTTGGACGAACAGTCTCGCCCATGGAACACTGCTCCGCGATCCTTCCGCTGCCACGCACTGCCTATAGCCCCAGTTGACGCTCGATCGCCGCATTAGAGCAGTTCCAGTTGGTCCGGCAGCGCCACGCCTAGCCGCAGGCTCGCGCCGGTGTTGATCAGCATGGGCGGCAAGGTCAGCCACTCCAGCGTCCATGCCGCGCCTGAGCGTTCATATTCATGCACCATGGCCTGCTGCAGCGGTACCGGCAAGGCCCGCATTAGCGCGCGTGAGTGCGACGAGCACCTCGGCATTCACCGGGTTAGATTTGCGCCATTGCCGACGAGCTGCCGCCGCCTTGCAGCCGCACTGCCGCCTGCTCGTTTTGGGCCAGCAAGGCGACGTCAGCAGCGCGCTGCCAATAATCTTTATGACCGCATGCCGACGGGGAGTTCTTCCAGCTATATTCGCGCAATATCGGGGAAGGCTTCTTTTTAGAGATTGTGCAACGCCAGGCCAGCTATGCCGGCTACGGCGCTCTCAACGCCCCCTTCCGTATCGCCGCGCAGAAGCGAGCGCTGACAATGGTGGCTGGTGCTTGAGGAAGGCCGACCTTGGGAGCTGAAGGTACAGAACAACGAAATTGCTGAAGTGCAGGAATCGCCCCTGCATTCGAGAGCCCGCCAAGGTCAGCGGGTCGATACTCGTGGCGGGCATTACCGCCCCTGGGCGAGGGGCGGTAATAAACATGCGTTGAGAACGTGTCCTTAGGTCGGCTGCACGAGCCCGGCGTCGACGAGCGGCCGGATCGCCTCGATCTCACGGGCAACGGTTTCGCGCATTTCGTCCGGTGTGTTCAGGACAGGCGCCACGCCGAGCGAAACCAGCAGCGCCTGCGATTCCGCCAATTTGCTCCAGGTCTTGAGCGTATCGTTGATCTTGCTGATGATCTCGGCCGGCATGCCCTTGGGGCCAACAATACCAAACCATAGGGTTTGCTGATAACCGTCAAACCCCTGCTCGGCAACGGTTGGCACATCCGGCAGCTCGCCCATGCGCTGGGCCGAGGTGACCGCAAGGGCCTGCAGCTTGCCGGCCTTGATATGCGCAAGGTAGTTGGCCGGGGCGTCGGCGGAAAAATCTATGTGCCCGCCAAGCAGGTCGGCGGCCAAAGGCGGCGAGCCCTTGTAGGGGACGTGGTTGATTTCCACTCCCGCCTGTTGGCCAATGATGGCAGCACAAATGTGACCCTTGGTGCCGGCGCCGGGATTGCCGATATTGACCTGCCCCGGATTGGCTTTGGCATAGGCGATCAACTCCGGCAGCGTCTTGGCTGGGGCGTTCATGCTGGCAGTCAGCAGCGCCGGGCTTTCGGCAAAAACCGTAATGGGCTCAAAATCAGCTTCCGGGTCATAGGCAAGGTTGGTTTGCACCACCTTGTTCGCCGCCAGGGGTGCGCTGCCGCTTACCAGGATAGTGTAACCATCCGGCGCGGACCGCGCGAGCTTGCCACCGGCCAGCGCGCCAGCGGCACCAGCAATATTCTCAAGCACGAATTGCTGGCCGTATTCTTTGGTCAGGATATCGGCAACGAGGCGCGCAAGGAGGTCGCTGGTGCCGCCCGGCGGATAAGCTGAAAGAACTGTAACCGGCTTGCTGGGCCAGCTATCTTGCGCGAACGAAATTCCTGTTGAGGCCAATAGTCCTGCGGTACCGCCAAGGACGATAAATTCGCGTCTTTTCATGTTTCCCTCCTGCACGCCCTTTTCGATTGCTTGGGCTTGGCTGGAGCGATACTTAGCGCATAGCTACAGCAGCAGGTATTCAACAAGCCGCCCATTCCACCTCACGAAACAGGTCCCTCGCCTGCCAACCACTGCTCTTCGTTGGCATGAAAGTCCGCGAGTTCCTCCGGTCGGTCATCACCAAGCAGGTCCTGGTTGACCATCACGCCACGGCTGCGCTGGATATAGGTGAGAAACTTGTAGGAGGGCCGCATGGTGTCGAGCAAGGCGCGGTCGATCGGCAGCGGGTCAGACGCGAGCGTGGGCGCCATCACGTCACGCTCGAAAAAGACGTGGAAGCTAGCCAGCTTCCAGTCGCCGCTCTCGCATATAGCGCGGGAGAAGAACCGGCAGAATACCTGGAAGTCGACTTCCACCCCTTCGAGCTTGGCCCGGTTGAAGATCATGGCCGGGCTTTCGATTGTGGCGCGGTTCCCAATGATCTGAGCAAAAGCGGGAAACACCCAATGCTTGCTGTTGCCGGTGTTGCTCATCCACTTGCGCGTTGCCGCGACATAGGCGTCGCCCCCTCTGCCGTCATACCAGCTGGTGCGGACATAGGCGTCACGATGAAAGCACGCAGCCATCACATCGAACCGGCGCTGGTCGCGCGCAAAGCGTTCGCGGCGTACCAGGTCGAACAGCACCGCGCGGTTGAGATAGTCGCCCTCACCTTGGCCGACGTTGATTTGCATGACTGGTCCTCGTGTTTAGTGAACGGGCGGGTTGAGGTCAGTCTACTTCCTGGAGCCCATCCTGCCGCACCTTCCGGAAGGCGGGCAGGAGGATCGAGACCAGGAGGACCGCTGCGATCAGCAGGGTTGCGACACTGACAGGGCTCGTGACGAAAACCGTCGCGTCTCCGTGCGAGATCAGCAGCGCACGGCGCAGATATTCTTCCGCCATGGGACCCAGGATCAATGCCAAGATCAGAGGGGCTGGCTCGGCGCCAGCCTTCCGGAAGACGTATCCAAGCACGCCGAACAGGGCCATGAGGTAGACATCGAAAGCGCTGTTGCGGATGCTGTAGACGCCAATGGCGGTGAATACGCAGATCAGCGGGAACAGATATTTGTAGGGTACGGAGATCAGCTTGGCCCACATGCCGACAAGCGGCAGGTTGAGGATGAGCAGCAGCAGATTGCCAATCCACATCGACACGACCAGTCCCCAGAAAAGGGTGGGTTGCTCGGTCAGGATATTGGGGCCGGGCTGTACGCCCTGGACCACCAGCGCTCCTATCATCAGGGCCATGGTCGCGGTGCCTGGCAGGCCCAGCGTTAGCATGGGGATAAAGGCGGTCTGGGCGGCAGCATTGTTGGCAGCTTCGGGCGCAGCCACGCCCTCAATGGCGCCGTTGCCGAACTCTTGCGGATGCTTGGAGATTTTCTTTTCCAGCGCATAAGCTGAGAATGAAGATAGCAGCAGGCCAGCGCCCGGAAGGACCCCCAGCAGCACGCCGATGCCGGTACCGCGCATGATGGGCATTGTCATGCGCTTCCAGTCGTCCCGGGTGGGAAACAGCGAGCTCACCTTTGCGATGGTTGCAGCCCGTGTATCCTCATTTTCCAGATTAGCCAGGACGTCGCCCAGACCGAAGATGCCAGTGGCAATAATGACGAAGTTCAGCCCGTCCATCAGGTCCGGTGAGCCGAAGGTATAGCGCGCGGCCCCTGAATTAACGTCGGTGCCGATGAGGCCCAGCAGCATGCCCAGCAGCACCATGCCAAACCCTGTGAGCAAAGAGCCAGATGTCAGTACCATCGAGGTAACGAGACCGAGTACGATCAGCGAGAAATATTCGGTGGGACCAAAGCTGAGAGCCATGCCGGCAAGAATGGGTGCGGCGATGACGATGAAAAGGGTGCCGACCGTCCCGGCAAAAAAACTTCCGATGGCGGCTGCGGCGAGCGCCCGACCCGCCTTGCCCTGCTTGGCCATCTGGTGGCCATCGAGCGTGGTCACCACCGAGGAGGCCTCGCCGGGCAGGTTCATCAGGATCGCGGTGGTGGAGCCACCATATTGTGAGCCGTAAAAGATGCCCGCCAGCATGATCAGGGCGGTGTCGACCGGTAGCCCGAAGGTGAAGGGCAGGAGCATGGAAATGGTGGCAATAGGACCGAGGCCCGGCAACACGCCGACGGCGGTGCCCAGCAGCACGCCCGCAAAGCAATATGCGAAATTTGTAAACGTGCTGGCAGTTTGTAGGCCGAGCAGCAGCCCGCTGAAGATGTCCATGTCGACCTCTTAGATACTGGGAGCGCCCAGAGCCTGCAGCCAAGTCCCGACCAGCGGGATGGGCAGACCCAACAGCGAAACGAACAGGACGCCGCAGACAACCGAAAAGGCTGCGGCTCCACCAACGGCCTTCCAGTTCAGTTCGAACCGAATGCTGGCCATGCCAGCTCCAAGGCACAGCAGGAGCACCGCAAGAGGCAATCCCAACTTGTCGAGCAGGAAGCCGAACACGCAGATCGCACCCGAGACAATGGCAATAGGCAACCAGCGCGTCAGTCCGATTGCCCCGGAGGTACCAAGGCGGGCTCGCGCCAAGATGGCAAATCCGGTCAGAGTCAGCAGAGCTGAGATGACGACCGGGAAAAAACCTGGGCCCATTCGGCCCGGCGTGCCCAGCGGATAACCGAGCGCCATTAGCAGGGCGATGATGCCGATGGCGGTGAAAAGTCCGCCCTGAACAACATCTTGCGTAATCTTCACGTGCACACTCCTGAAGCTGATGCTGGTGTTCGGGCGCTAGCCTGGATAGCCCAGCACAGCCTTGACTTCGAGATACTCACGGAAGCCGTAGACCCCGAACTCGCGGCCATTTCCGGACTGTTTGTAGCCGCCGAACGGCAGACTGCGATCGAATGGTGCGCCATTTAGATAAACGCGCCCTGCCCTGATGCGCTTGGCCAGTTTGAGCGCGCGCTCAGGGTCGCTGGACTGGATGAAGCCTGCCAGACCAAAGGGCGTGTCATTGGCGATCTCGATCGCCTCCTCTTCGGTTTCGTAATTGAGGATTGAAAGAACCGGGCCGAAGATCTCTTCGCGGGCTATGGTCATCTGCCTGGTGACATCGCCGAACACCGTCGGGCAAACGTAGTAGCCCCGGTTCATCTCGGCTGGACGGCCAGTCCCGCCGGCGACCAGGGTGGCGCCCTCGTCGATGCCGCTCTGGATAAGCTTTTGCACCTTGTCGAACTGGCTCTGGCTGACCAGCGGTCCCAGAGTGGTCTCCGGCAGGAGCGGGTCGCCGAGGCGGATCGAGGCTACGGCGGTTCTTGCCGCATCGAAGGCGGCGTCGCGCTGCGAGACGTGGACAAGCATGCGGGTTGGAGACTGGCAGTTCTGGCCAGCATTAGTGTAGCAAGCGTGGACGCCCGCGATCACCGAGGCGCGAATATCAGCATCGCGCAGGATGATGTTGGCGGACTTGCCACCCAATTCCTGTGCCACCCGCTTAACAGTTGGGGCCGCCAGCATGGCCACGCGAATGCCGGCATTGGTCGAGCCGGTGAAAGAAACGAGGTCGATCTCGGGGTGTGAGGCAAGCGCCTCCCCCACCGTGGGCCCGTCGCCATTGACCAGATTGAACACGCCGGGCGGCAGACCTGAATCATGGATGATCTCGGCAAGGATCATCGCGCTGAGCGGAGCGATTTCGCTCGGCTTCAGCACCACGGTGCAGCCGGTCGCAATGGCCGGCGCAACCTTGGAGGCCACCTGGTTGAGCGGCCAGTTCCATGGCGTTATCAGCCCACACACGCCGATGGGCTCGTGGCGCACGATGCCGGGGCCCATGCGTTCCTCGAAAGCAAAGTCGGCGAGCACACGGGCGGCTTCCTCGAAGTGGAACAGCGCGACGGTGGCCTGGCGTTCGGTGGAAAAGGTGATCGGCGAACCCATTTCCAACGTCATGGTCCGCGCCAGTTCGGGCAGCCGCGCGCGGAAGCCCGAGATAATGCCGCCAAGCCAGATCAAGCGCTGCTCGACGCTGGTCTCAGAGTAGGATGCGAAAGCGCGACGGGCCGCGCTCGCGGCGCGATCCACATCGGCAGACGAGCCCAGGCTGATCCGGCCGATGGTTTCCTCCGTCGCCGGATTGACTACGCCCAAAGTCGTGGCGCCGACGGGCTCGACCCACTGGCCATCGATATAGAAGTTCAGCTTATCCATGCCTGCCACCTAAGCCCGTAAGGCCGATCGCTTTCATCACTAGTGCATCATCCTCTGGTCGCAAGGCACCGGCAGCAGGCGTTCCGCCTGGCGAGGCGAACTGTCTCAGAGGTGCCGGCCCTCATCCACCGGCACGACGATGCCGGTGGAGCTGGTCAAATTGACGATACAGGCCACCACGGCGCGAGCCACATCGTCAGGTGTGGTGACATGGCCAAGCGGCAGCCGTTCGGCGGTCTTTTCCAGCTGCTCGCGCGTGCGTCCCGGCACAAAGCCCGTATCGACGCCAGCGGGCGAGACCGAAAACACCCGGACCTTGGGTGCCAGCACCTTGGCCAAAGCGATGGTGAGCGCATCGACACCCGCCTTGGCCGCTACATAGGCCAGGCTGCTGCCGATTCCCGTTTTTGCGGCAATTGACGAGACATTGACGATCGCTGCGCCGGTGCCGCGCTCCAGCAGGGGGCGAAAGGTTCGCATGACTGCAAATGGCCCCCGCAGATTGATCAGAACCGTTTGATCAAAGATGTCGTCGCTCAGAGCGGCGAGGTCGGCCACTGGCACAGGTGTCGTGGATCCACCTGAGTTGACCAGCGCGTCGAGGCTGCCGAAGCGTTGCTCGATGGCAGCGGCCGCCTCGGCGATGGTCCCGCCATCCTCCATGGAGATCCGCATGGCAAGGTGGCCGCTGCCCTTTAAACCAGCAACAACTTCATTGGCAGTTTCAGCGTGGCTGTTGTAGCCAACGACAACGGTTGACCCTAAGGCGGCAAGTCGCGCGGCGGTCGCCCGGCCGATGCCACTGCTGCCGCCAGTCACCAAAACGGTGCGTGGGACGGCGAGCGGCGGAACATCAAATAAATCCATGCCAGATCTCCGATTCTTACGCAGAGAAATCCTTGAGCGCCGCCGTGGCGGCGTTGCGGATGAAGCCGTGATCGCTTGAGAGCACGATGGCTGTGGCGCCCAGGGCGGTGACGAACTCCATATCCGGCTTGGTCGTCGGCAGCATCATGAGGGGGGTATTGGCGTCCTTGGCGGCATCAGCCACACGGCGGGCAATGTCCGCGACATTGAGCGCGGCCTCGGGGTTGTCACGGAACGAGGCCGTCAGGTCGCCCCGCCCGACAAAGAGGGCGTCGATGCCCTCAAGTTTAGCGATGTCGCCGGCCTGATCAATGGCGTCCTGATCCTCGATCATGGGGATCACGGCGATCTGACTATCCTGCAATTCCATATGCTGGACTGAACCCACGCTGCCCCAGTTGCTCGCCCGCGACAGCCCGACAAAACCTCGGCTGCCAGGAGTGTAGTGGGCAGCGCGAGCGATTGCCCGAGCTTTTTCGACGGAAGCAACATGGGGGACCATGATGCCCATCGCCCCAGAGTCGAGACAAGACAGAACATTGGCTTCGGTAAATTCAGGAATTCGAACGATCGGCGCGAGGTTTGCGGCGCGGGCAGCGAAAATCATCAGGTCGGTGATCGAGCGATCCAGCGGCGCATGCTCCTGATCGATGATGATGAAGTCGTAGCCAATCTGCCCCAGCATTTCGATGACTTGGGTAGTTGGCAGCTTAACGAAGGTGCCAAAGAGACGCTCGCGCGCCAAAAGACGGGCACGAAAGGTGGAGAAGTGGGGGCGCTGCTCAGACATGGATCGTTCCCTTTTGCGCACCTTCTATACGTAGACGGCAGCAGCCCGAGACGTTGAACCGGCGCCATTTCCCTGTGCGAAATGGCCTCGACACGGCGTTTCCTTGAGCGAAACGGTGCCGGAATCCGGTTGCTGGTGGCAGACAGCAAGTGGGACTTAGCCCTCACCAAGCCGCCTATGCGGCCGTTCGAAGGACCTGACCGTGGCCGATCCCACCATCCTCACCTGCGCGGTGACGGGCAATATCACGACCTTGGCGCAAACGCCTTATCTGCCCGTAACGCCCGAGCAGATCGCCAATGCTGGGCTTGAGGCTCTCCGAGCAGGCGCTGCAATCATCCATGTGCATGTGCGCCATGACGATGGGCGTCCTAGCATGGAACTCAAACATTACCGCGAAGTGGTCGAGCGCCTTCGCGCGGCCGACGAAGATGTGGTCATCAACCTGACTACCGGGCCGGGGCAGCGGTTCATTCCAAGCGAGGAAAATCCCAGCATTGCCGCACCCGGCACAACGCTGATGCGGCCTGAACCACGCGTGTCGCATGTGGAAGTGCTTCGCCCCGAACTCTGCAGCCTCGATTTCAATACGATGTATTCGGGCACGTCGGTGGTTATCAATACGCCGACAAACCTTTCCATCATGGCTGAGCGCATTCAGGCGGCAGGCGTACGTCCCGAAGTCGAGGTGTTCGACGGCGGCGACATTCAACTGCTCAACGACATGGTGCGTCAGGGCAAGCTGGAGACGCCGGTATTCTGTCAGATCGTGCTGGGGGTACGCTACGGCGCCGTCGCCACGCCAGAAACGATGGCTTATCTCAAGAGCCTGCTGCCGGCGGGCTCGAACTGGGGTGGGTGCGGCATTGGCCGCTATGAATTTCCGATGCTGGCCCAAGCCTGGCTGCTGGGCGGCCACATCCGGGTCGGGCTCGAGGACAACATTTTCCTTGAAAAGGGCGTGCTAGCCCAAAGCAACACGCAACTGGTTGAGAAAGCGGTTCGGCTCGTGCGGGAGTTGGGCGGCCAAGTGGCTACGCCTGGCGAGGCACGGGAAATCCTCGGGCTCAAGAAGCAGGCGCCGCTTTCCGAATAGCCTGCACAATAATCTTAGGGACAACTGACATGTATAATTCCAGCGATCCGCGATCCACCCTGTCCGGCGATAAGCCGAAACCCGAAGCGAGCTGGGTGCACAACTCGTTCTTCGGCTCGCAACTCGCGCTGTTCTATGGCACCCCGCCCCAGATCAAGGACGCTAGTGGCGAGACCTGGATCAGCCGGGGGCAGAACTTCGTCGTCGCCTACAGCAAGGCCTTGGAAGGCGGCGCGTTCGAGCGTACCGCGCAGGCCGACGAATACGCTGTTGTCATCCCCGATGCAGAAACGCGGGTCGAGATCACAACCGAAGCTGGCACCGAGCTGGTACCAGGATATTCGGTAGTATTCGTGCCCCCCGGCAAGAGCACTATTCGCATGCTAACGCCGGGTACAATCGTGCGGCTGCTGACGCCGAAATCGGCGGATATGGCCAATGCCGCTTCAAATGCCGACGCCTTCGCTGACCCGCACCCCAATGTGCCGCCGTTCCAGGCCTGGCCCGAGCCTGCTGATGGGTTGAAACTGCGGTGGTACACGCTGGACGTGCCTGAGGATCCGTCGCGCTTTGGCCGCATCTTCCGCTGCACCACCTTCATGGTGAACTTCCTCACCCCCCGCGTTGGTCCGCGGGCGCGCGACAACGTCTCGCCGCACCACCACGACGATTTCGAGCAGTGCTCGCTGGCGCTCAGTGGCGCCTTTACACACCATCTGCGCTGGCCCTGGACCACGAACATGAATGTATGGCGTGAGGACGAGCACCTTTATTGCGAGTCCCCCTCGATCTGCGTGATCCCGCCGCCTTCGATCCATACCACGACAGCCGAAGGGCCGGAGGTGAACCAACTTGTGGACATTTTCGCGCCGCCGCGGCTGGATTTCTCGCTCAAGCCCGGCTGGGTGCTAAATGCAGACGACTACCCGCTGCCCAACGGATAGCGAGGGCCGAGCCGTAGACACGAAAAGCCGGGGCATGAGCACCCCGGCTTCTTCTATTAGGTATTGGCTCCCGCCTCAGGTCGCCAGGCCCACGAGGCGCGCAGGATTGTGGGTAACCATGGTGCGAACATCGGCCTCGCTGTAGCCCAGCGCCAGGCAGAGCTTGATTGCCTGTCGCATGCCTTCGACCGGGGTGGGATTGTCCACCTGGCCAAGGTCAGATCCGATCGACGAATTGGCGACACCCGCCGCATCAATGTGATCCTTGAGTTCCTGGGGGGAATAAACATTGAAGCGCGAGTCGACATACATGGCGGCGGACTGCTCTACGATCACGCCAAGATTGGCGAAGTCGCGCACGTCTTCAGGGGTGAAGTGTAATCCGTACATCGGATGGTTGATCAACAGGCGCTTGACGCCACGGCTGCGTGCCTCGTCAAACAGCTTCCAAATTTCCCAAACATGCAGGTGGCCTGACGACAGGATAACGTCGAACTCGGCGATCTGATCAAGGATTTGCTTAACAACGTCGAGGACATTGCCCAGCTCATCGACGACCGTCAAAGCCGGCGAATTCATCAGTTGCACATTGGAGACGAGCCGCGACTTGCGGTGCGAACTGCGGATGTGGTTGGCGGACTGCGCTGTGGGCATCCAGATCAGCTTGGCGCCCATCTTGAGTTGGGCGTCGACCACATAGGGGTTCAGACCGCCCGTGGAGTTGTTGAGCACGAGCCCGCTGAACATGGAGAATTCGTCGTTATCGATCAGCCGCTCCATCAGCGGGATGAACGGGGCGGAAGAATAGTGATGATCCTTGAACAGCACGGCCCGCATACCAGCGGCTATGGCCTCTTCGGCGGCCTGCATATGGTCAAGCTGGCGCGGCATGGTCGAGGGGCCGGAATGCACATGCAGGTCCAATGCACCCCGCAGCAGACCCGCCGCGACGTCTTCATCGACGCCGGCCATAAGCTCCCGCGCCTGTTCCCGATTTTGTGCACTCGTGCCCATAAAACTCTCCCGCCTGATACCCAGTCGGCATAGAGGTTGACGCCGGCGCGGCTCAACCTATAGTCCCCCCTGTTTCGTGCTGCGGAACAACAATGCGCCATGGAATAAGGGGCAAACGGTGGGCATACGCTCGATCGAACGGTGTCTAAATGTGCTGCTGGAACTCAACCGGCAACCTATAAACACGATCGCGCAATTGCATGCCCGCACAGGACTGCCCAAGCCCACGCTCGTTCGTATCCTCAAGACCCTGGAAGAGGCGGGCTATGTGGAGAACGATACGCGACAAGGCGGCTATCAGGTGAGCGGGCTGGTGACCTCGCTTAGTTCGGGCTACCATAAGAGCCCGCTCGTAGTTGAAGCCGGCCGTGCCTGGGCGCTGGCCATTACCCGCAAGCACAAGTGGCCCATAGCCATCGCCCTGCCAGACTATACCAGCATGGTTGTGCGCTTCAGCACGGTGCCCGACAGCCCGGTGTCGCCATTCCATAGCACGGTCAACCGACGCCTGCAGATGCTGACACGAGGCTTGGGCTTGGCCTATGTCGCGTTTATCGAGAGCGAAGAGTTTGCGCTTATCCTTGACGCGCTGACCAAGTCGGAAGATCCCGAGGATGGCCTCAGCCATCATCCACAGGAGGTCCACCGTTTGCTGGCACAGGTGCGCAAGGCGGGCTACGCGACGCGCGCCTCATTTGTCGAGCCGCGCAATTCGAACACCATTGCCGTGCCGATCATTAGCCTTGAGGGACGCGTGCTGGCGAGCCTGGGGCTGACCTATTTCAAATCCGCCTTCACATCTGAACTGGAGGCCTGCGAGCGCTTTGTTCCAATCCTCCAGTCAGCAGCCGTCGCCATCGCGGATGACCTTGGCCGCCTTTCCAACAAAATGGCGGTGGACGTGTCCGAATTCGGCGCGATCTGAAGGCGCTCGCCAGACCTCGCTTCGAAAGCGGCGCGATAATTTGCGCCATGGCGCGGCCGTACTGGAGCCCGTTGTCGAAACTACCCGGGGGTAAGCACTCTGCGGGGGACAACGTCCACCCGCTCGCTTGGCCCAAGGACGCCAGGCGACCGCCATTCGCCGGCTGCCCGCCTGCAACTAGGATGCGCCTAACCGGTCAAGTCACCGACATGAATGCTGACGTGGTCGAAAATGCTCATTGATCGTTCCGCATCACTTAAGTGGTCGGCAACATGCCGCCATCCAATCGCAGGTTCGACCCAGTGATATAGCCGGCTCTAGGGCTGACCAGGAAGGCGATGGCGTCCGCAATTTCCTCCAATGTTCCAACGCGGCCGAGTGGGACTTGCGCAAACATGGGCAACACGGTCTGTTCAACCTGCTCCCAAGCCGCGCCCGCGGGAATACCGTTGGCAATGCCAACAGTTCGGAAACCGGTCTCGAGGCTGGTGCTGCGAATAGTGCCAGGCGACACGGTGTTCACGGTAATGCCGTCGAGCGCCACCGCCTTTGCCAATGACGCCGTCATCGCGACCATGGCGGCTTTCGCCGCCGAATAGTCCGGCCGCGTCGCGGGCGGCATCATGCCAGCCAAGCTCGCGATGTTGATGACCCGCCCCCACTTGGCCGCCCGCATATGCGGCAGCAACAAAGCCGTTACCCTGACCGCGGCCACCACGTTGCGATCAAAAGCGGAAGCCCAGGTGGCCGCCCGCGTATTAGTCCAGTCCTCGGTGCCGCCGGAGCCACCGGCATTATTGACCACGATGTTGATCGGGCCAGCAAGGTCCCGTGCTTCGGTAACGAGGCGCTGCACGTCTCCATCAAGTGTCAGGTCCCCGACCACCGCATGGGCGCGCCCGCCATCGGCCACGATCTCTTTTGCAACCTGCTCGGTTTTGCCACGATCGCGACCATGGACAATGACGGTCGCCTTCTCGCGAGCGAGCCCACGCGCAATCGCCTCGCCGATCCCTTTGCTGCTCCCGGTAACGAGTGCGACTTTGCCGTCCAGTTTCAAATCCATGCCGTAGCGCCTATCGTAAAGTTCGTTTTGCATAGATAGACCCGCCCATGACCCAGACAATTACGCACTTAAAAGTGCCTGCACCCAATCCGGATCGGTCTGCTTGCCTCGGGCCAGAGGGATCGGCGGCCCATGTCACGAGAGTGTTGGTCATGGTCAGCGGTCGCTGGAAACTTCCGATCCTGTTCCGTCTTGTCGAGCGACCGACACTGCGAAACTCAGAACTCAGACGGGACATGCCGGAGGTTTCCCAGAAGATGCTGACGCAGCATCTGCGGGAGTTGGAGAATGACGGGTTGGTGATCCGACAAGATTTTGGCGAGCAACCACCGCGCGTCGAGTACAGCCTCAGCGATGCCGGCCGCGGTTTGATCCCGGTGCTGGCAGCCGCAAAGCGGTTCTCGGAAAGCCACCCAGGCGGTTAGGTCCGGAGCCCGAAGCCGACGTGCCAAGACATCAATGGTCCTGTCGGTCAGCCGCTGTCTGTTGGCGCGGTCGGAGCGTCAAGGTCCCGGGGCGATGAGAGTGCGGATCAGCCCGGGCGCAATGGCGTTCACATTGGTGCGCAAGTCGGCGACTTCTAATGCCACGCTGCGGGTGAAGGTGAGCAGGCCCCCTTTGCAGCGCCATGGAATGAAGCCCCGGGGTCCGGATCGCCTCATGCACGCAGGTGATGTTGATGATCTTGCCGGCTCCCTCCGCGTCGCGGCGGCGCCTAGTGAACTCTCGGCTAAAATGGAACGCACCTTTCCAACTGAAGTACTTTGCCGTTGCAGATAGATAGCGAAGTGAATACGTAAGCCGTGTCGGAAAAGGCATGACTTGGTGTGGTTGGCCCAAGTCCTTTCGGAAACGGAAGCTCTGCCCTTGCCTAGCGCATGAGGTCCCACGACGAACATCTGCCGCCGTTACAGGCGCCGACTGTTCGTCCGTGTGGTTCGCAACCGACGAGCTGCTCCGGTCGAACGACACAGGAGCAATTCATGCACGATCCACAGCCGACTCCTTCGCTGTTTACCCGTTTGACTGGTCGCACCGGCGTTATTGCGATCTCGGTCTTCCTCAACTTTGCCGGTTTTACGCTCATCATCCCGGTGCTGCCGTTCTCAGTCGCGCGCTACGTCTCCGCCGCGGAAGTAGCGTTTTGGGTGTCGCTGATCATAGCCGTCTACGCGCTTTGCTCCTTCGTCGCGGCGCCAGTGCTCGGGGCGATGAGCGACCGCTTCGGCCGACGCCCGATCCTGCTACTATCCCTGTGCGGGTCGGCGCTGAGCTTTGCCGTGTTCGGCATCGGGGGGGCCCTCTGGGTCCTTGTGCTGGGCCGCATCATCGAGGGCGTTACGGCGGGCAGCATTTCGGCAATGTACGCGTATGTCGCCGATACCCATGCTCCCGAAGAGCGCGGACCGGCCTTCGGTTTGCTTGGTGCAGCCGGTGGCTTAGGTTTCATGCTTGGGCCGGTCCTCGGGGGCCTGCTCGGGCAAATATCGCTTTCCGCTCCGCTCTATGGGGCCGCGGGGCTGGCAGTGCTCAATGCAGTTCTGGTCCAGCTTTATATGCCAGAAAGCCATCCTTCCGAGAGTCGCAGCGCGGGCCTTCATTGGGGTCAGTTCAACGTTTTCGGGCAACTGGCGGGAGCACTTCGTAACCGGCGTCTGCGGCTGCTCTTTGGTGTGGTGTTCTGCTTTGCTTTCGGCAGCACGGTCCTCCAGTCGAATTTGGCGGTGCTGCTCAAGGAACTGCTGGCTTTCGGCCCTGCAACTGTTGGGTTGGTGCTGGCGGGTATTGGTGTGATGGACATCGTCAGTCAAGGGCTTGTCGCACCCCGATTACTGCCACGCTTCGGCGAACGGCGCGTGGCCATCGCTGGGCTTATCATTAACGGGGCCGGACTCGTTATGCTGTCACTTCTTGCCATTTTTCCCACGTTGCTGCTGCTGATCTGCGGGATGGCGATGTTCACGTTCGGTGACGGGTTATTTCAGCCATCTGTCAGCGCGCTAATCTCCGACGCTGCCCCAGCTGGACGGCAGGGGGAGGTGCAGGGAGCAAACCAGTCCCAGCAATCAATTGCTCGTATGTTCGGCCCGCTTGCCAGTGCATGGCTCTACGGGCTCTTCGCCGGTGCTCCGTATGCCGCGGCAGCAGCTTTTGTGCTCTTGGCTGCCAGCACACTTTACGCGCGCTCGACTAGCACCCCGCTTAACTCGGCATCCGTTCGCAACGCTTGAGCCAATGAAGCCAGCAGCTGTTCCGGCACTATGCGCCGATCGGCGGCAGCTTTCGGGCTACGGCATTTGGTTTGGAAAGACCGAAAGGGGTCGTGATCGGCCGGTCGGTCGACTGCGGAGGCATCGCCCGCCCGCGTGCCTATGGTGCCTTCATGGCATCGATAAAGGCGCGGAGGGCTGGAGGTTGGTTGAGCCGGCCAGCATAGTACAAATGATTGGGCGGCACGTGGTAGTGCCAGTCCTCCAGCACCCGAACCAGCTCTCCCGAGGCTAGATAAGGCGCAACATGTCGCTGCAGCACGATGGTAACGCCCACGCCTTCGCGGGCGCAGGCGAGCAGCAAATCATTGTCGCTCGTCACGAACGTGCCGGGAGCGTCTAAAGCCAGCGTCTGGCCATCGCGCTCAAAGGTCCAGCGGTGGATGAAGCGGGCCGAAGGGTAGCGAAAGTTGAGGCAGTTGTGCCCTGTTAAATCCTGAGGGTGCTGCGGCGTCCCGAATCGGGCGATATAGGACGGCGCGGCGACCACATAGAGCGTATCACCTTCATCAAGCCGAATGGACACCATGTCCTTTTCCAGCGAGGGCGCTCGCCTGATACCAGCATCGAACCCTGCGGCCACGATGTCCACCAAGCCATCATCGATCACCAGCTCCACGACGATTTCGGGGTAATCGGTCGAGAAGCGGCGCAGCTTGGGCAGCACCAGCTCAAACGCTGCTGAGCGATGCGTTGTAACCCTGACCCGCCCGGAGGGGCGGCCGCGATCAGCGTCAAGATCGGCGATGGCCAGATCGATTTCAGCGATGGCGGGCCGCAAGCGGGCGAGAAGACGTTCGCCGGCCTCGGTCGGCGCAACGCTGCGAGTGGTGCGATTGAGCAGGCGCACGCCCAGTCGGTTCTCCAATGCCTTGACCCGGTGGCTCAATGCGGATGCGGAAACACCTAGCAGAGGGGCAGCCCGGCTAAAGCCGCCCGCCTCCACTATTGCGGCCAGAACAGCCATGTCGCCCCAGGTGTCACGATCCATTGCTGAGCTCCATTCACAAGCCTTGCAAGTTCTTCCCAGCTAGTCCTCAGGGATCACAGGATACATCTTTGGTCCTGTCAACACGAAAGGACACTTCCATGTTTCTGAAAACCAGCTTTGTCGCCCTTGCCCTGTTCGCCGCTTCTCCCGTTGCTATGGCAGCAGAAAGCTTGGTGTCGGATCGCGAGATCAACGGTCATTCGATCAGCGAGATCGAGGCAAATCTTAAAGCCAAAGGCATCGACGTCACGGGCATCGAGAAATGGGGTGACGCCTTGCGTGCTCACGCCCAGAGCGCAAGTGGCGAGGTCTACTGGCTATTCGTCGATCAGCATACATTTCGGACGCTCGAGGCCGCCCCTGCAGTAGCCACCAGCCTTGACGTAGGCACGACCTCGGGCGCCGTCCGCACCGCGCCTTCCTCATCTCAGGCGCCACTCTCACTTTCTCAGAACAGTGACGAGTAACCGACCTGACTCGAGGCTGTCACCAGCCTCGAGTCCCATTGGCTTGTGCCGGGAAGATCCCCCGGGCAAAGGTCCAATCGAGCTTCCAACCTATGCAAACTTGGCGGGCCAGGCGGAAAGTGCCTGCTCGGCCACCGCTTCCAGCATCGCGCGATTAAAGCCGGCTTTGGCCTGCAAGGCCATGCCGTGCAGGACTGCCATCAGGAAAGCCGCGAGGGCCGCGGGCTTGGCAGTCGGGGGCAAGTCACCCTCGGCTACTGCCCGCTCGAAGCGCTCGCGGAACTGGATTTCGCCTGCAGCACGCACATCGATCAGCGCCTGTCGGATCGGCTCGGCATCATCCGATGCAGCCACAGCCCCATTGATGTTCAAACAGCCCGTGTGCCCGGGATAGCGGGTGTTCAGGTCGGCTGAGCTGAACAGCATATGGGCAGCGACATCCCGTGCTGTCGGCAGAGCGAGAGCTTCGGGAATGAATGTCAGGTAGTGCTCGTTGTAGCGCGCCAGGGCCAGGCGAAACAGCGCTTCCTTATTGCCAAAGGCGGAGTAAAGCGCGGGCCTTTCCACGCCAGCGGCCTTGGTGAGGTCGGCATAGGAAGCCCCCTCATAGCCCTTGTCCCAAAACACCCCCAGCGCCGCATCAAGTACTTTATCGGGGTCAAACTCGCGATGACGTCCCATCAGCTCAACTCAACACATTCCATAACGGCTATTATTAAACCGCTTGACACGCTACGTCAAGATTTCGTAATCGTCATTACCGTAACGGACATTATGCAATAGATTTCGCCGCATTATACGCCCGGCCGGAAGCTGGTCGTCCATGAAAGACTTCTCATGTCAAATATCTTAGCAGGCAAGATTGCCCTGGTGACTGGTGGCTCGCGCGGTTTGGGTGCCGCCACAGCTGAGGCGCTGGCTGACCAAGGCGCAGATGTCGCCATCAGCTATGTTGCCTCCGCCGGGAAAGCCGAAGCACTGGTCAACAAACTCAAGGCGAAGGGTGTGCGCGCCCTGGCGATCCAAAGTGATCAGGCTGACACCGCCGCGGCAAAACCCTTGATTGAAAAGGTCCTGGCCCATTTTGGCAAGCTCGACATCCTCGTCAACAACGCGGCGATCGTCGCCAAGGGGCAGATGGTCGACGATCTCGCCCTGGATACGGGCGCTCTCGACCAGCAGTGGCAAGTCAACGTCCTCGGCGTGGTGGCAACCACGCGGGCGGCAGCATCGGTGCTCTCCGATGGCGGCCGCATCATCTTCATCGGCTCGCTGAACGGCACCCATGCTCTGGTTACCGGTGTTGCCGACTATGCGGGAACCAAAGCCGCCATCAACGGCTACGCCAAGGGTGTCGCCCGGGACCTGGGTGGCCGCAGCATCACGGTCAACGTCGTCCAGCCCGGCGCGATGCCCACCGACATGATGGCCAACGTCTTCGGCGGCACTGTTGCTCCCGACGCTTTTCTGGATCTGCACCCTATCCGCCGGATCGCCACACTCAAGGAAGTGTCAGAGGTGATCTGTTTTCTGGCAGGCCCGCATGCCGGCTACATGACGGGCGGCATTATCGATGTGGCTGGTGGCCTCGGCATCTGAAAGCTCGTGGCCCAGTCCGTCTAGGAGCTGTCATGACCACGATCGGCATCATCGGTGCAGGCGAAGTCGGCACACAGTTCGCGCGCGCAGCCATCGCGAATGGCTACCACGTCGTGCTGGCCAATTCGCGAGGCCCTGAAACGCTGCGCGACCTCGTTCAAGAACTGGGGCCATCAGCTCAAGCCGCAACTGCGGCACAAGCTGGAGCCGCAGCCGATTTCGTGGTCGTGGCAGTGCCGCTCAAGTTGATCAACGACATGCCCGTCGACGAACTCGCGGGCAAAATCGTGCTCGACACCAACAACTACATGATCTGGCGTGACGGCCATTTCCCCCTCGTCGATTCCGGCGAAAAGACCGTGCACGAACTGCGCCAGGAGCAGCTTCCCACATCGAAAGTGGTCAAGGCCTTCACCCATATCCAGGCGCCCCGGATCAATAGCTGGGGTCGACCGGCCGGAGCCCCCGACCGGCTAGCGCTGTCAACTTCAAGCAATTTCTCCGAAGCCGTAGAGCTCGTCACCCGGCTTTACGATCAGTTCGGTTTCGACACCGTGGACCATAGTCCGCTCAGCCAATCCTGGCGCAGCGCTCCCGGGCAACCGGCGTGGAAGCAGGAGCGCCAAACCCGGCCAGAGCTGATGGCCAATTTGGCCCGGGCACGCCCCATCGTTCTGGCCTAGTAGCCCATATTCAAGGAATATCCGCCATGACATCGACCGCCTATGCGCCCTCCTTGCCGTTATGGGGAGCCGTGCTTGCTATGAGCCTTGGCATATTCGGCATCGTTGGAGCCGAGCTTCTGCCGGCAAGCCTGCTCACTTCCATGGCCCACGACCTTGAGGTCACCGAAGGCATGGCCGGCCAGGCTGTGACCGTGACTGCCGGCGTGGCCGTCCTTACCAGCCTGCTCGTTGCCGCCGCGAGCGGTCGCGTGGATCGCCGCAATGTGCTGATTTTTCTCACCTCCCTGCTGGTCGTGTCCAATCTCCTTGTGGCCGTGGCGCCTTCGCTGAACCTGTTGCTGCTCGCCCGCATGATGCTCGGGATTTCGCTTGGCGGCTTCTGGGCATTGTCCGCGGCGACAATGATGCGGCTGGTCCCGGAGAAAGACATCGCCAAGGCATTGGCAATCCTGTTCGGGGGCGTTTCTGCGGCTACCGTGTTTGCCGCGCCGCTTGGCAGCTTGTTGGGCGATCTCTGGGGATGGCGGGCCGTTTTTGTGGCAGCGGCAGGTTTGGGCGCCCTTGCTCTCCTCGCGCAATTGGTGCTGCTGCCGTCCATGCATTCCGAGCAGGCGGCACGTTTGAGTACCGTGTTTCGCCTCTTGCGCCGGCCAGGCCTAGGCTTGGGAATGTTGGCTTTCCTGCTGGTGTTCACTGGCCATTTTGGCTTCTTCACGTATCTTCGCCCGTTTCTTGAAACGGTGACGCGGGCGGGCCCGATGGGTGTCACCTCCATACTGCTCATCTTCGGCATCGGCACCTTTGTGGGCAATTCAGTGAGCAGCCGGCTGATCGAGCGCTCGATGTTCGGGACGCTGGCAACAATGCCCCTTCTGCTTGCGGTTCTAGCCATCCTGCTGGCGACCCTTGGTGGCAACGCGTTTGCCGACGCGGCACTCACCGCCATCTGGGGTTTCGCCTTCGGCATTATTCCGGTTTCCTGGTCGACATGGGTCACCCGCGTCGCACCCGATGAAGCGGAGTCCGGCGGCGGCTTGTTGGTGGCAACGGCCAACCTCGCAATCACCATTGGAGCGGCAGCAGGCGGCTGGATCTTCGACCACAATGGTTCGCGGATGGTATTCTTTGCCTGCGCGGCGGTTCTGGCCTTGAGCTTCGTGTCGACCCTCATGCTGAAGGCCCGCCCAAGCAGATGACCCTTTCCATGGTGCAGGTACCAGTCACCTCACCTGCCCCAGAGTGTGGTTCGTATCACGAGCGGCTCACGAGACCGTGGCGGGCAGGGCTGCGCCTTGTTCGTGAGACTGGATGGTCACTGTCTCGCCCTAGCCATGTCACCCCAAGTGTCACGATGCATTGCTGAGCCCCATTCACAAGGCTTGCAAGTTCATCCCAGCTAGTCGGCAGGGATCACAGGAGACATCTTTGGTGCTGTCGAAACGAACACCAGTTCCCATGTTTCTGAAAACACGAAAGGGCATCACAATGGCTGAAAAAGTATGGTTTCTCACTGGCGGATCACGCGGTTTCGGTCGGATCTGGACGGAGGCGGCACTCAAGCGCGGGGACAAGGTTGCGGTCGCCGCGCGCGACCCAGCCTCGCTTGTCGAACTGACCGAAAGGTTCGGCGATCAGGTGCTTCCGCTGACGCTCGACGTCACCGACTCCGATGCCGCGATCAAGGCCGTTCACATGGCCCACGATCATTTCGGCCGGCTCGACATCGTCGTGTGCAACGCGGGCTTCGGGATGGTCGGCGCGGTAGAGGAGGTCAGCATTGAACAAGCGCGCCTCGTCATGGACACCGACTTCTTTGGCATGCTGGCAGTCGTGAAAGCTGCGTTGCCGATCATGCGCGCCCAAGGGTCTGGTCACATCCTGACTGTGGCCAGCACCGCGGGCATCATGGCAACACCATGCGGTGGGCTCTATAATGCGGCCAAGTTCGCGGTCGTAGGCTTGGGTGAAGCCCTTGCCGGCGAAGTCGCGCGGCTGGGCATCAACGTCACGATCATCGAGCCAGGCCCGCACGCTACGGACTTCACAAGCGCGTCCTCGATGGTCGTTGCCCAGCCGATCGACGCCTACGGGCCCCTTCGGGACGAACTTGCGGCGGCGTATCCGGCCGGGGGCGCCAATGATCCCCGTACAACAGCTGCCGCAATATTGGCAGTTGTGGATGCCCCCCACCCGCCCTTGCACCTGCTGCTTGGCAGCGGCCGGGCACAGATCGATCAAGTCTATGCCGGCCGGACCGCCGACTGGGATGCCTGGTCTGACGGTCCGCACTGAGCCTCGCGGGAGCAAGAGGGGACCGCGCGGTGCGGTCCCGGCTCAGCCGCGGGCGCAATGGGCGAGGACCGTCGATAAAACAGCGGGTCGGCTGGCTGGAAGCCCGGTTGGTGGTTTCCTCCGTCCTGATCGGCGCAAGCGGCCGAGCAAGTGCTGGACGATGTTAGTTCACTTTCATTGGCCTGCAGTCCAGAACAAGTCGCCCGGCTGGGCTAGGCCCCACCGCCGCAAGGCGCCGAGGCCGAGATGATCAGCCACTCGTTGCCACAATCATGAAGGCGCGAGTGGGCAGCCGGATAATACCTTGTGCATCGGCATAGCCATTGAAGGCCTGCTGCAACGCCTCACGTAAGTTTTCACCCTCATCGGGGCTCAAGGCAGCATACCCCGGAAAACCGCGGAACATCGGGTCGCACTCGCTGACCACGTCGGGTGAGGAGTAAGGACTCCAGTCTGCCTGAGCGACGTGAATATTGGCAGTGGAGCAACTAGTCTCCAACAGGCTCTCCCTCAGCTCGTCTTGCGAGAAGGTAGGGAACATCCCTGCCGGCCATAGTTCGCGATCCGGATGAAGCTGCGCGAACACACGCCGCATCAGATGTGCCGGTGAGCAATCGTCTTCCTGGGTCCACATTGTCAGCCCAACACGACCCTGGCGGCGGGTGACCCGCAGCAACTCGTCCAGCCCCACCCGCCATGTCGGATAAGCAAGAATGCCAAAATGCGAGATGGCGACATCGTAGCTTGCACCGGCTGGGCCGAGCGATGTGAAATCCATGACCTCAGTGCGGGCATTCTTGAAGGATCGGAGCCGCTCCGCGCTGCGCGCCACCATGTCCGGACTGATATCGGTCGCCGTTACCCATGCGCCGCGCTCTGCCGCAGCGACCGCGAGTCCACCAGTACCGGCTGCGACGTCAATCAACGCCAAGCCATCGAGCGGCATCAACTGGTCGAGCAGCTGGATCGCGAATGGCTGCGTCGCGCGCTCGCCCATACGCTCGTAAAGTCCAATTGGGCCGGCGCCTGCATCGATGGGGCTGTTTGTCAAAGCTAGGCCTCCTAAAATCTTCTCGTAACGTGCAAAGTGTGGGGGCGGCGCTGATTGGCGTACTTTGTTACTCGTCCATCAAGCCACGTTCACGCCGGGCGTCGTATTTGAGAATTTCACCTCTCATGGCGTCACCCCATCGGCCAACGAACGCGACCGTGTCGCTAGAGTGGAGATGAGCAGTGAGTGCGGCCTGGTCTCTCCACCGCTCGGCAATCAGGAGGCGGCCAGCATGCGGATCGTCCATAGCCGCGTTATAGGACAGATTTCCGTCCCGCTGCCGCGCAGTGATGGCGAGTTTCTGGAGATCCTCGACAAACTCGGTAATCGAGGAGGGCTCGACATACATATAGCCGGTAACAATCAGCATCATGGCTTACCTTGGTGGATCCCGCTCGACCGTCTGCACTTCCGACGATCGGGCGGCTGACAGCAACAAATCAGACGGACAGCACGATCTTGCCTTGAATACTGCCGTGGGCGGCGCGCTCATGTGCGCGCGATGCCTCGGCCAGCGGGAATGTGCTGTCGATGACGACACGCACAATGCCGTCGTCGAGCAGGCGGGCGGCTTTTGCCAGTTGCGCGCCATTGGATCGAACCTGCGTGGATGAGACCGTAATCCCGAGCTTCTTGGCCTCCGCGTGACCAGAAAAGCCCAGCGGGTTGACCAGGAACAGCGCGCCACCCGGCTTCAGAACATGTAAGAAGCGCTCCATGTCCGCGCCGCCTACTGCGTCGAGGACAAGGTCCACGTTTCGGACGACTTCCTCCGTCGCGATCGTCTTGTAGTCGATGAACTGATCCACGCCGAGATTTCGCATCAGCGCCTCGTTCTTGGCCGATGCCACCGCGATGACGCGAGCGCCCTGCCATTTCGCTAGTTGGACAACCAGGTGCCCGACACCGCCCCCGGCGCCGTTGATCAGCACCGTCTGGCCGCCAAGGGGCACTGGCTCATGCCGGAAGGCTTGGAACGGATTGGGCTCGTCATGGCCAAGCTCGATCAGGAACTGCCATGCCGTTAAAAGCGACATCGGTGCACCGGCCGCATGAATATGGTCGATACCGGTTGGTTTGGACGCAAGATGCGATGCCGGCACACTGATGTACTGCGCGTAGGCGCCGCTTCCCGTCATTAGGTCGTCAGGGAAGCGAACCATCGCGTAGACCTCGTCGCCAATGCTGAACTCATCGACGTCGGGGTGAACCGCTTCCACGACGCCCGACACATCCGTGCCGAGAATCAGTGGGAAGGATGCGTTGGGTCGCCATTCTGGCGGCAGCGCTCGATAGCCGTCCCGCAGATACCAGTCGGGCGGATTAAGCCCTGCCGCGTGGACCCAAACAAGCACCTCGCCGGGCTGCACATCCGGCCTGGGCGCGTCTTCGTACATCAGCACCTCTGGACCACCAAATGCGTGCAGACGAACTGCCTTCATCTCGTCGCTCATGGTCAAATCTCCGCCTCTCATTGTCATTGGCGAATTTAGCGGCAGCACTGCTGGTTGATAATCGCTGCAGAAGGCGTTTAAGTAATGCCATGGTGGAACATATCACTCTGGACCGGCTCACTGGCATTATCGCCTTCGCGCGTGCGGGATCGCTGGGCAGCTACACGGCAGCGGCGCGCGCGCTGTCGATTTCTCCGTCGGCTGTCAGCAAGAGTGTCCAGCGGCTTGAGCGGCATCTGGGGGTGTCGCTGTTTACCCGTACGACACGCTCGCTGGCCTTCACGCCTGAAGGACGCGACCTGCATGAGCGCGCGCTGCGTCTGCTCCGCGAGGCGGAGGAGATCGAGCAGACGGCAATGACGGCCCGCTCGGAGCCATCGGGCACGTTGCGCGTGGCGGCGTCACTGCCGATCGGACTCCACCTGATCGCTCCCGCTTTACCAGCTTTCCGCCGGCTCCATCCGAACCTGGTCGTTGATCTTAGGCTGGGTGACCAGATGGTGGACATGATTGAGGAAGGGATCGACGTCGCCATACGTATCGGTGATCTGGCTGACACTCGACTTCTATCACGCAAGCTCGCGCCCCATCGGCTTTGCTGCTTCGCCTCGCCAAGCTATCTCGAGGAACGCGGCACCCCAACCCACCCCGATGACCTAGGAGGGCACGACACCGTCAATCTTCGGTATCAGAGCACGGGCCAGGCATTTCGCTGGCCATTCCGGATTGGCGATCGTGAAATCGAGATCGTGCCCAATTCCGGTGTGCTCGCCGATGCCAGCGAGGCCGTGCTCATCATGCTGGCAGCCGGTGGTGGGATAGGGGTAGGCGCCTCCTTCATGGCAGCTCCCTACGTGCAGCGCGGTGAATTGATCCCAGTGCTGTCCAGGTTCGCCGTTGAGCGAAATAACGTCACCGTGCTTTGGCCGGCAAGCCGACGCGCCAACCCCGCCGTGCGCGCCTTTCTAACCATGCTCGACGCCACTTTCACCCAGCGAACGGCGGCTTCAAGTATCGGCTGATCTTGCGCGGAAGGGCGGCCTAAGGGGTCGGTTCCTGCCGACAGACTGCGCCCCCTTTCAGGCGTTCGGCCAGCGTTTTCGTGCTGACGAGGGTCACTCGTGCATCAGCATCGGATGGCTGAGATCACGTAAAGTATTAAGGCAGCACACCGAGCTGGCGGGCAATGGCCTGGTAGTCCATTAAGAACCACATCTCGGCGAAGCGACTGTCTCGGATCCGGTAGCTGGCGAACTCGGTGAAATCGACGCGGCAGCCAGTTGACTCTAGGCCTAGCCAGGTTTGCCCGGGGGTTCCGGTATCGCGAAGCCGGGCGGCGATACGATCATCATCTACGAACAATTCTTCGACCTCCCAGGTGAAATCCGGCACAGCCTGGACTATGCTCTTGAGGGAATCCACCACGTCATCCCGCCTGTAGGATCGGCCATTTATGGTGACATCAGGGCTGATCAAATCCGCGATGGCACTGAAATCCCGCGCGTTCGCTGCTTGGATGTAATGAAGATAGTTGCTTCAACAATTCGTCTGTCATGAAGCACTTCTCCATGTTGTTGACTGAGCGATGGGAATGGCGTCGGGGTGATCGACGCCATTGAAGCTTACTGGCCTTCGCTATCGCCAATGAAGTCCAGGATCAGGTCAGTGACCGCTTCGGGTGCCTCCTCGGCTACGTAATGACCGACATCAAGCTGAACGATCTTAGGGTTGGCGATCCGATTTTCCATGAAATCAGCCAGCAAACCGTAGCCCAAGCCACCGATGCCCAGCGAGGGGACATCGATTTTCTCGGGGAAGGAAGCGTTGTCGATCAGATCCTGCGGATAGGCTTGGTACCATCCGTCGCCTGCCCGAATGGCAGCAGGCGTGTTGTAGGCGTCTGCGTAAACGGCGCGATCGAACTCGGTGATCGCGTCCTGATCGTAGAGGAGCGAGTCCCAAAACCAGTCCAGGTAGATATGTGCCCGTCCCTCGATCAGCTGCTCGGGCATGCCATGCACCTGATGGAAGGCGAACCACCAGATGAAGAAGTCCTTCCTGAATTCTCCCGACAGAACCTGGGGCGGCAGGAGCGTCATCTGGGAAGTTGATGCGGGAAGTCCGCCGACGTCGAGATAGGTCGTCGACAGGGTTGCTTCGGGGTAGAGAACAGAGAACGGATACGCGATGTGCCCGCCGATATCATGTCCGACGATATGGACTTTCTCCAATCCGCGGCTCTGGATCAGCTCGTATATGTCCTGGGCCATGTTCTTTTTATCATAGCCACCCTCGGGCTTGTCCGATGCCCCCATGCCGCGGATATCGACCGCGATGACGCGGTGGCTTTCCGCCAGCTTGGGCATGATCTCGTGGAACGCCCACTAGGTCTGGGGCCACCCCGCCATGAGGACGACCGGCGTGCCTTCCCCGCCCTCCACATAGTGCAGCCGCGTCCCATTCACGTCGGCAAACCCGCGGCGAAAGCCGTCGAGTTGAGCGACCAGGGCGTCATCCGACACGTCCAAATGGGCGTAGGGATTTCCCTTGTCGGTGACTTGTGCAAGCACTGCTGTAGGCGAGAACATCGCCAAGCCCATCAGCGCTGATGCTGCGCCCACACGAACTTTGCTGCGCCAAACGGACCAGGTATCGGATTTAGGATTCATTCGTCTGCTCATTGGATTGCCATTGTAATTTTTGCGCGTCGCGCCTGAAGAGGGACGGGCCGCCTTTGCTTGGGCCTAGGCGTTGTACCCGCCGTCCACGGTCAAGGTCGCTCCGGTCACGAAATCAGCACCGGGGCTAGCCAGGAAAACCACGACCGCCGCGATGTCGGCGGGCGTGCCGTACCGGAGCACTGACGTCAGGCGACGGTTTTCGTCGGCCAATGGACCGTTAGCCGGGTTCATGTCGGTGTCAGTCGGGCCGGGTTGAACGACGTTCACTGTGATGCCCATCGGACCCAGTTCGCGGGCGAGATGGCGGGACAGTCCCAAGTAAGCCGATTTGGTGAGAGCGTAGGCCGCCAGGCCAGAAAAGGGCGCGCGTTCAGCCGAGTTTGAACCGATGCTGATGATACGGCCGCCTCGGCCAAGGTGCGGAATTGCCGCCTTGATCGCCAGCATGGCCGAGCGCAGGTTCACATTCAGCAAGGCATCAATGTCGTCCAGCGTGAGATCAACAAAGGCCCCCATGCGCGCGGTGCCGACATTGTTGACGAGAATGTCGAGACCGCCCAATCCGCCCGCCGCCTCGCCTACCGACCGGCTCACTGCAGCGGCATCAGCGCTGTCAGCCTGGATCGCCACTCCCCGGCGACCGGCGGCTTCGATCTTGCGCACCAGTTCATTCGCCCGGTCGGCCGACCGCTCATAGGTAATTGCGACGTCAGCACCTTGCTCCGCTAAAGCCAGAGCTATGCCGGCGCCGATGCCGCGGGAAGCCCCTGTCACCAGGGCGCGTTTTCCGATCAGGTCGCTCATTGAACTACTTTCTGTATCGGTCAATCCACAAATCAGTAGACGGGCGCTCGCCGGCCCGTCAAGAATTATGTATCGATCAACACAGAATTCAGTTAGGCATAGATAGCGAGCAGCTCGGCGTGGCTGACCCCGCCCGAGCAGGAACCTTGAAGGTGAGGGCTGGGGTAGATATGTATCGCTTGATGCAGATTATCTCATCGCCCACTTCTTGGAGACGGAAGATGGCTAAAAGTCGTGGACGACCTCGCCAATTCGACCGAGACGCCGCGCTTGCCGCCGCAGCCCGACTGTTCTGGTCGAAAGGCTATGAGGCGACGTCATTATCTGACCTCAAGCAAGCCATGGGCATTGGCTCGCCCAGCCTTTATGCCGCTTTCCACTCCAAAGAGGCTCTGTATGTGGAGTCGCTGCAGTACTACCGCCGCACTTATGATTACCTGGTGTGGGGTAACTTCGCTGCCGCGGCCACCGCACGGGAGGCCGTGCGGTCCTTCCTGATGGACTCCGCCGCTGCGCTCACGGGACACTTGGCTGACATCCCAAAGGGTTGCATGCTGGTGCTGTCCTCTGTCGGCAGCGAGGGTCACGACGTCCTCGGAGAGATCGTAAGGTCTGGACGGGCGGCCACTGTGGAACGACTGGAAGCCAGGTTTAGCCAAGCAATTCTCGATGGCGATCTGTCGGACGCCGTTGATCTCCATGCCTTGGCGCGCCTCATACAAACAGTCCAGGCAGGCATGTCCATTCTGGCGCGGGACGATGTCAGCTTCGCCGAGCTGCGGGCGGTCGCCGAGTTGGCTATCGAAGGTTGGGACGCCTATTTGGCTAAGGCATCCCGTTCTCCAGAACAGCATGACGCTTAGGGATTGCTCCCTCCGCACGCCTTGCCACTTCAGTTTACCCTACTGCCGCTGCCGCACCATGTTTGTTGAGCATGGATGCGCGAAGCTGTCGCGACCTCTGCGACCTGCCACACCGTACCGACTTGCTGGCTGAGGTCGAAGCATGAAGCGTAAACTCAGATCCTACTCACTTTTGGCGCCATCTGATTGCCCCTTGTCATCCTCTGCCAATGCCGCTGTCGCCCGCACGACATAGGATCGCTCCAGCCAAGGAGCACATCATGACCGACACCATTTTGATAACGGGGACCTCGAGCGGCCTGGGCCGGGCAACGGCAAAGCTTTTCCAAGCCAGGGGCTGGAACGTCATCGCCACCATGCGGACGCCCAATCGGGAGACAGAACTCAACCAGCTCCAACGGGTCCTGGTCACGCGGCTCGACGTGCAGGACGTCGGCTCGATCCAGTCTGCGATAGATGCTGGGCTGGCGAGGTTCGGGCGCATCGACGCGGTGGTGAACAATGCCGCTTATGGCGCCTACGGTCCGCTGGAGGTGACACCGCTCGACAAGATCCGCCGCCAGTTCGACGTCAATGTCATCGGGCTCATGGCGGTCACGCAGGCCCTGCTGCCGCACTTCCGGGCCAAGCGCAAGGGCACGATCGTCAATATCTCCTCGGTAGGCGGAAGGGTCGCTTTCCCGCTTGGTACGCTCTACCATGGCACCAAGTTCGCGGTGGAGGGGCTCTCAGAAGCGCTGCACTACGAACTTGCCCCGCTCGGCATTGCCCTCAAGCTCGTCGAGCCCGGCACCATCGCCACCAATTTCGCCGGGCCGTCTTTTGACTTCAGCAATGATCCACCGATCGCGGAATACCAAGGCTTGGTGGAGGCCCTGTGGAAGGTGATGGGGCCTATGATGGTGGAGGGATCGACGCCCGAACAGATCGCCGAAACGGTCTATGCCGCAACCACCGACGGCACCGACCGGCTGCGTTACGCAGCGGGGGAAGACGCCATCCAGTTCCTGAACAATCGGCGGACAACCGATGACGCCAGCTTCTTTTCGGGCATGCGGGCGCAGTTCGGCATTGGTGCATGAAGTGCCCGGGGTTGGCCGCGTGATGGTGGTTTGATGATTGGAGACGTCATGCACGAGCATCACTATGCACTCGATACGACATGGCGCACCCTGCTCAGGGACCTGGAGATTGTCCCCGCCAATGTGCTGCGCCGGGCGGGCCTTCCCGATGATCTGTTCCAGCAACCCTCGGCCCGCCTTGCTCCGGAACACTATTACCGCCTCTGGGACAGCCTTGAGGCGGAAGCGGCAGACCCGCTCCTGCCGATCCGGCTGTGCGAAAGCCTCCGCAGCGAATCCTTCTCGCCCCTCCTCTTTGCAGCGCTGTGCAGCCCCAACCTGCTGGTGGCGGCACAGCGCATCGTCCACTACAAGACGCTGATCGGCCCCATCGGGCTGGACGTCACGCCTAGGGCCGACACCGTGACCTTCCAGCTGACCTGGCTCGACACGCCCCTGCTGCCACCAACATCTCTGGTGTTGCTGGAATTGCTGTTCGGCGTCTCGATCGCCCGCATGGGCACGCGTGAACTGATAAGGCCAACGGCCGTCACCACGACCGTGCTGCCAAGTTCAGCTACACCCTACGAGGATTATCTGGGGACCGGCATCCAACGCGGAACTGGGCATAGCATCACCTTCACACTGGCCGATGCCACTCGCCCGTTCCTGACCTCCAACGAACAGCTCTGGTCGGTGTTCGAACCCGAGCTTCGGCACCGCCTGGCCAGCCTTGAAGCCTCCGCGACCACCGCGCAGCGGGTGCGGGCCACCCTGCTCGAAAGCCTCCCCAGCGGTCTTGCCACCATTGAGGCCATTGCCGGGAAGCTGGCCATGAGCCGGCGCACGCTGCAACGCCGCATCGAGGTCGAGGGCACGAGTTTCCAGGCAATCCTGCGGAACACCCGCGAGGCACTTGCCCGCCACTACCTCGAAAAAACCAACCTCGCCCCTGCGGAGATTTCATTCCTGCTAGGGTTCGACGAGCCCAACTCCTTCTATCGAGCCTTCCGGAACTGGACAGGCACTACACCGGACGGGGTGAGGCGGGCGAATCGGAGGACCGCTTGAGCTGGGTGTGCCCGTGCTCGAATCTTAACCACCCTGGGGACAGTCGAGCGCCCGCATTCCGGCCGTTCAGCGAGTCCGATCAAGCTCCTGAAAGCGGCCATTCTGTTTCGGCGCTCCGAGACGGCTTCCTTGGGGTGGCAAGCGGTCTGTCCGTTTTAAATCGTCGACACCGGAAAACGGACAGCTCGGATCTACCACTTCGCCAAACTCCAGGTACTTCGCTGACCGTGCTGTTAAGGTGGACGGGTACATCAAATGGATCAGCGCCACTGACTCTGCCTGGGGTATGATTGTCCCTGAAGACCGGAAAACCGGCGAGGGTACTGGAGGGGTTTGTGGAGATACTCAGCATCAACGAGGCTGATGTTGTGCAGACTTGCCTTATGAAGGCCGGGTGAAGCTTCATGCTAGAACTGCGCAACATAGGCAAGCGGGCCGGCGCCGAGCAGCATTTGAGCGACATCTCGCTTAAGTTGGAGCGGGGCACACTGAACGTCCTGCTGGGGCCCACCCTTTCGGGCAAGACCAGCCTGATGCGCATAATGGCAGGTCTTGACCGGCCATCCAGCGGCACCATTCATTCCGACGGACAAGACGTGACTGGCGTGACGCCGCAGAAGCGCGATGTAGCGATGGTGTTCCAGCAGTTCATCAACTATCCGACGATGACCGTTTACGAAAACATTGCTTCGCCCATGCGGGTGGCAGGCGCCGATCGCAAAGCCATCGACGAGGCAGTGCAGCGCGCTGCGGGCCTGATGAAGCTTACGCCTTATCTCAGCCGCATGCCGCTGAACCTCTCGGGCGGCCAACAGCAGCGCACGGCCCTGGCGCGGGCGATAGTCAAGAATGCCGCCCTTGTGCTGCTGGACGAGCCATTGGCCAATCTCGACTACAAGCTGCGGGAGGAATTGCGCGCCGAGTTGCCGCGCATCTTTGCTGAAAGCGGCACGATTTTTGTTTATGCGACCACCGAACCGTCCGAGGCCCTGCTGCTGGGGGGCAATACGGCGACGCTTTCGGAAGGCCGGGTCACGCAGTTCGGCCGGACCATCGATGTGTTCCGGCGCCCCAATGACGTCGTGACGGCACGCACTTTTTCCGATCCACCGCTCAATTCCATCCTAGCGCGCAAGATGGATGGGCAGTTCATACTGGGCGAGCGATTAACACTGCCTGTGCCGGCGGAGCTTGGGCTTGAGGATGGCGAGTACACCATCGCGTTCCAGCCGCACCATCTTTCGCTTGGCCAATCCAGCCCGAACGCTGCAGCGTTGCGCGCCGAGGTTTCAGCGATCGAGATCACCGGATCGGAAAGCTTTGTGCACCTGCGCTTTGGGGATGCACGCTGGATCATGTTGACGCCCGGGGTGCAGAGCTTTGCCGTGGGGCAACCCATCGAGGCCTTCCTCGATCCCCGCCTGCTGATGGTGTTCGACGAGCAGGGCCGGCGGGCCGGCAATATTCAGGCTGAAGCGGCATAGGGGAAGAGACATGGCACGCATCGATCTCGATCATATCCGCCATTCCTATCTTCCCGATCCCCAGACCGATGATGATTTTGCGCTGAAGGAATTGCACCATGGCTTTGCCGATGGCGGGGCCTATGCCCTGCTGGGTCCATCGGGGTGTGGCAAGACAAGCCTTCTCAATATCATCTCGGGCCTGGTGGCGCCCTCGCGCGGGCGGGTGCTGTTTGGCGGCAAGGACGTGACGGATTTGCCGACCGAGCGGCGCAACATTGCCCAGGTGTTTCAGTTTCCGGTGATCTACGACACCATGACGGTGTTCGAGAACCTAGCCTTTCCCCTGCGCAATCGTGGCGTAGATGAGGCCGATATCAAGCGGCGCGTGTCGGAGACGCTCGACATCATCGGGCTGGCGGATCGGGCTCACAAGCGCGCCCGCAGGTTGACTGCAGACCAGAAGCAGAAGATCTCGCTTGGCCGCGGGCTCGTGCGCCAGGACGTCAATGCGATCCTCTTCGACGAGCCGTTGACGGTGATCGATCCCCATATGAAATGGATGCTGCGCAGCCAGCTCAAGGAACTGCACCAGCGCTTTGGCTACACTATGGTCTACGTCACCCATGACCAGACCGAAGCCCTGACCTTTGCGGAAAGTGTCGTGGTGATGTTCGAGGGCCAGATCGTGCAGATCGGAACGCCGGCGGAATTGTTCGAGCGGCCCAGCCATACTTTCGTCGGCTATTTCATCGGGTCGCCGGGAATGAATGTCCTGCCCATCAAGCTCGAGGGGCAGACAGCGCATCTTGGTTCGCAGCAGATCAGCCTGCCCCGATCAGCACACCCGCAGGGTGGCGCACGCATGGAGCTTGGGATCCGGCCCGAATATGTGCGCGTGGGGGATCAGGGCATTCCGATCCAGGTGCGAACGGTGGAAGACATTGGGCGGCACCGGATCGTGCGCGGCGTGGTGGAAGGGAGCGACATAGCGGCCATCGTGCCGGAACATGACGAGATCCCGGCCGAGCCGCGCGTCATGTTCGATCCCAAGGGGATAAACATCTATGCCGATTCCTGGCGCCAGGCGCTGGAGGGGTAAATGGAAAAAACCTGGAACAACAAGGCCTGGTTTCTGGTGCTCCCCGTTCTGGTGCTGGTGGCGTTCTCGGCCATCATTCCGCTGATGACGGTGGTGAATTACTCGGTCCAGGACACCTTCGGGAACAACGAGTTCTTTTGGTCAGGGCTGGACTGGTTCGACGAGACGCTGCACTCGGACCGTTTCTGGGAAGCCTTGCAGCGCAATCTGCTGTTCTCGGCCATTATCCTGGCCATTGAAATTCCGCTTGGCATCTTCATAGCCCTCAACATGCCCAAGCGCGGCTGGGGCGTGCCGGTGTGCCTGGTGCTGATGGCATTGCCGCTGCTGATCCCGTGGAACGTGGTGGGCACGATCTGGCAGGTGTTCGGGCGCGTGGATATTGGCCTGCTGGGGCGTGGACTTTCAGGCCTGGGCGTGGACTACAATTATGTGCAGGACCCATTCGACGCCTGGGCGACAATCATTCTCATGGATGTGTGGCACTGGACCAGCCTTGTGGTGCTGCTGTGCTATGCGGGACTGGTGTCCATTCCCGATGCCTATTACCAGGCCGCGCGGATCGATGGGGCCTCGCGCTGGAGTGTTTTTCGCTTCATCCAACTGCCCAAGATGCAGCGGGTGCTGCTGATCGCAGTCCTGCTGCGGTTCATGGACAGCTTCATGATCTACACCGAGCCGTTCGTAGTGACCGGCGGCGGACCGGGCAATGAAACCACGTTCCTGTCGATCGACCTGGTCAAGATGGCGATCGGGCAATTCGACGTGGGCCCGGCGGCGGCCATGTCGTTGATCTATTTCCTGATCGTGCTGCTGCTGAGCTGGGTGTTCTACACCGTGATGACCAATTACGGCCAAGGGAGCGATGCATGACGGACCGCCCGATTACAGCGGAATCCATGACGGTCCGTGCGCGCTCTACCGCCCCAAGTGCCGCGGTCAACCGGCTGCGGCGACCGCTGCGGCTCGGCTGGCTCGTGCCCACGTTTTATATCATCTTCCTCTTGCTGCCGATCTATTGGCTCCTGAACATGAGCTTCAAGACCAACCAGGAGATCACCGGCGCCTTTACCCTCTGGCCGCGCAACTTCACCCTGGGCAATTACAGCGTCATCTTCACGGACCCCAGCTGGTACTCGGGCTACATCAACTCGATCATCTATGTGGTGCTTAACACCATCATCTCGCTCGCGGTGGCGTTGCCGGCCGCCTATGCCTTTTCGCGCTATCGGTTCCTGGGCGACAAGCACCTGTTCTTCTGGCTCCTCACCAATCGCATGGCGCCACCAGCGGTGTTCGCCCTGCCGTTTTTCCAGCTTTATTCGGCTTTCGGGCTGATCGACACCCATATCGCCGTGGCGCTGGCCCATTGCCTGTTCAACGTGCCCCTCGCGGTGTGGATCCTGGAAGGCTTCATGAGCGGGGTGCCCAAGGAGATCGATGAAACGGCCTATATCGATGGCTACTCATTTCCGCGGTTCTTTGTGCGCATCTTCATGCCGCTCATCGCTTCGGGGATCGGGGTGGCTGCGTTTTTCTGCTTCATGTTCTCCTGGGTCGAACTGCTGCTGGCGCGCACGCTGACGACAACGGATGCCAAACCGATCTCGGCCATCATGACCCGCACGGTATCTGCCTCGGGGCTCGACTGGGGCGTGCTGGCGGCCGCCGGGGCGTTGACAATCATTCCGGGCACGCTCGTCATCTATTTCGTTCGCAATTACATCGCCAAGGGCTTTGCCCTGGGCCGGGTTTGAGGAGAGTGCGATGGACTTTTCCTGGATGGCATGGACCTGGCCGACAGCCGCTTTCTTCGGGATGATCGCGATGCTGCTGATCGGCACGGGGATCTGGGAGTGGCGTGTTCCGGGCGGCAGTCCGAGGGTCGGCCTCCTGCGCTTTGAAACGACGCGTGGCGATCGCCTGTTCATATCGCTGCTCGGCAGCGCCTTTATCAATCTTGCATGGCTGGGGCTGCTCGGGCCCGAGTTGTGGTGGAGTCTCGCCCTATCGGTGGCCTACGCAGTGTGCGTATTCCGCTTTGTCTAGGGAGAGTTCAGGCCGGAGATAACAGCCAAAAGATGCTGGTCTGCGGCGTCGCATAGCAATCCAAGGGAGGATGAACGAATGCGCAGGCATTTACTGAAATCAACGGTGGCGGTGATGGCGCTGATCGTGGCCAGCCCCGCCTGGGCGCAAAGCATGGACGAAGGGATCAAGTTCCTCGATGCCGAAATTGCCGACATGTCCACGCTGAGCCGGGAGGAGCAGGAAGCCGAGCTCAAATGGTTCATGGATGCGGCGGCGCCGTTTGCGGGCATGGACATCAAGGTGGTGTCCGAAACCATCACGACCCATGAATATGAATCCAAGGTCTTGGCGCCAGCCTTCACGGCGCTCACCGGTGTCCGGGTGACGCATGACCTTATCGGCGAGGGCGACGTCGTCGAGAAGCTGCAAACGCAAATGCAGTCGGGCGAGAACATCTACGACGCCTATGTCAACGATTCCGACCTGATCGGCACGCACTGGCGCTACAAGCAGGCACGCAGCCTGACCGACTGGATGGCAGGAGATGGCGCCTCCGTCACCAATCCAAACCTGCATCTGGACGATTTCATCGGGATCGACTTCACGACAGCCCCGGATGGCGAGCTCTACCAACTGCCCGACCAGCAGTTCGCCAATCTTTACTGGTTCCGCTACGACTGGTTCAACGATCCGGCCATCCAGGCCGAGTTCAAGGATAAATATGGCTACGATCTAGGCGTGCCGGTCAATTGGAGCGCCTATGAAGACATCGCCGAGTTCTTCACCGGCCGTGACATGGGCGAAGGCCCGATCTTCGGCCACATGGACTACGGCAAGAAGGACCCTTCGCTGGGCTGGCGCTTCACCGACGCCTGGCTGTCCATGGCCGGCAACGGCGACAAGGGCATTCCCAACGGGCTGCCGGTCGATGAATGGGGCATCAAGGTCGACGAGAACTCGCGCCCAGTCGGCTCCTGCGTGGCGCGCGGTGGCGACACCAACGGACCGGCCTCGGTTTATGCCATTACCAAATATCTGGAATGGCTCAAGGCCTATGCGCCCCCTGAAGCACAGGGCATGACCTTCTCGGAGTCCGGACCGGTGCCGAGCCAGGGCAAAATCGCCCAGCAGATGTTCATGTACACCACGTTCACCGCTGACCTGGTCAAAGACGGCCTGCCGGTGATGAACGAGGATGGGACACCAAAATGGCGCTTTGCCCCCTCCCCACATGGCGTTTACTGGAAGGACGGCATGAAGCTGGGCTACCAGGACGTGGGCTCATGGACCATCCTAGAGTCAACTCCGATGGATCGCGCCCAGGCGGCATGGCTTTATGCGCAGTTCGTGTCGTCGCAAACCGTGGACGTCAAGAAATCGCATGTCGGTCTGACCTTTGTGCGTGAATCCACCATCCGGCACGAAAGCTTCACCGAACGCGCACCTAAGCTAGGGGGCCTCGTGGAGTTCTACCGCTCGCCGGCGCGCGTGCAGTGGTCGCCCACGGGCACCAACGTGCCTGACTATCCTAAGCTCGCACAGCTGTGGTGGCAGGCGATCGGAGATGCGTCCTCGGGGGCCAAGTCACCCCAAGAAGCCATGGACAGCCTTTGCGCCGAACAGGAACGCGTGATGGAGCGCCTGGAGCGTGCGGGCGTGCAGGGCGATATCGGACCCGCACTGACCCAGGAGCATGACCTGGCCTATTGGAACGCCGATGCCGTCCAGAAGGGCAATCTCGCCCCGCAGCTGGCGATCGAAAACGAAAAGGAAGAGCCGATAACCGTCAATTACGACGAGCTGGTCAAGAGCTGGGCCGACGCTAGCGCCGCATCTAATTAGATAGAAAAAGAGGCGGGATCCAAGATGCCGTCTCTTCATCACTGGTGAAGGGCCCGCTCAACAACTGGGCCCTAACGGTGCACTCTTTCCCGGCATATGAGATTTAGCAGCGTCCAAAGTCAGAAGTGTCCGCTTTTTAGAACGTGGGAAACCCAAGCCAAAGGCACAGAAGGGGTCGGTTGTAACCAGTCTTAGATCGGTTGGCATCGCGCTCTGCCAAGGTCTCCACACTGGGATTGAGCACGACTATCAGGGAGCAAGGTCAGCGAGCGCTGTTGTGACGCGAATAAAATCGTCACGTATCAGGATATCTTGATAGACGGTGGCAAATCCTGCCTCGATGAATCGGCGCACGGCGTCCATGGCAATGTCTTGCCGGAGGTGGAGTTGCAAGATGGCTTCGCTATCGAGCTCCGGCCCCATAACAGCACCATGGTGCCCGAAATGTCCACGCGCTTGGGTTCGGCGGGCTCATCGGCGCTCGGCGCCAGGCGCCCTTCATCGATCCGGACAAGGCCAAGATGCAGCAGAGCCAGCACGGTTGTAACCAGTGCCAGGCTAATCACGCCAAGCATGCCGGTATAGGCCACGAGAAATCCCGAGATCACCGAGGTGGTCAGAAAACCGATGCCCGAGACCATGCCAACCAAGCCGTTGGCCTTGTCGCGTTCGCTTTCCGCAATGAGGATCGTCACGAGGGTGGTCAGAGCGATGGAGCGGATATTGCCAGCAATGACGCCCAGCATCACCAGCAATACGAAGCCCCAGAGATAGGGACCATAGGGATCGGCAAAAGCGCCCTCGGGTTCCAGCAGAAGGATCACGAGGCTCGCCAGATAGAAAGCCGCCGAAACGGCGCTCGAGCCCATCATGGCAGTTTTCTTGGCGTTATGATCAACGATCGACCCAAACCAGAACCCAAGGGCAGCTGTGAGGACCAGGTAGACGCCTGCAATCATCCCGGTCGCGAACACCGACTCGGTTTCGATGAAGGTCCAGAACGTTATGGCAAACCAGACTGTGAAGTTGGTGACGTTGGCCACAAGGTTGTTGGCCAGAATTTGGTGAAACGCCTTCATCGATCGGCCTCGTTGCTGCGGCTACACCTAAGCCGGCGGTCAGTGTGCATTGTAGCTGTATTCCGGACAGCTGACGCGGTGCGTCAGCAGCCGGCATCCTACGACGAACAGCTGAGGCAACTTTCGACAACCCCTGTGCCACATCTTCCCAGGAGAACTCATCCACGAGAGAATGCAGCAGCATACAATGGCCAAGGAGGAGACCATGTTTATACGCACTGTGGAGCCGGACGAGGCTGAGGGGGAAGTCGCCTCGATCTATGCGAACGAAATCGCGTCGACGGGACGCGTCATGCAGGCAACCCAATGCTGGTCGGCCAGACCCGACATCCTGGCACCGGTTGAGCATTTGCTGCACCAGATCCGGGACGGGTTCTCTCTGGGGTTGATCAATTTTCGCCTGATCACGCTCATAACCGCCAAGCACGTGCCCTCGAGCTATTGCTCTCACGTCTATTTCAAGGCCCTGTCGGCCATGATCGGGCGCGAGCAGACGCTAGCGGTGCATCGCGACTACCGAAACGCCGGGCTGACAGACCAACAAGTCGCTATGCTGGGCTATGCCGAGCAGATCACGATCGATGCTTCGCGCATAACCCAAGGGGATATCGACGCGCTGCGCGCCGTCGGTTTTAGCGACCTCAACATCGCCGACATCGCCGTGGCCGCCTCGTTCCGGAACTTCGTAAGCCGTTACTTCGACGCTGTGGGGGCCAAAATCGAGCCAGACTTTCTGGACGGCGATCTCAACGTTCGAAACGAGTTGTCGGTGGGCGGCCACTGACCGAGACGGCTTCGCGCCCCGCTCCGGACGTTCAACCTATCCCGTCAAGATCCTAAGAGCCGCCATTCCTGGCTCCGCGGATTGTTGCTCTTGCAGCCCGCTTTGACTGAAAAAGAAACGAAGTGCGTAGCTCACAGAAGATTCTGCAGCCGCAGGAGGGCCCGCTTTCTAAGCCGGCACGTCGCTCGCATGTGCGACCGAAACACCCTCAATAGCTCGATAAATCGTTAAATCGGACTGCACCCCTTTCGGATATCTCTCCCGGGGAAAAGCCGAACTTGAAGAACTTAGAGTTGCGCAAGAACTCAGTCACTCCGTGATTTTAAGGGGGCGCGATGGCCAAGATCCGATCTTGGTGGGCACTGGCCTTGGTGGTCGTCGTCCTGGGTGCAGTGGGGTTTCTGGCCTGGCAAAGACTATCCGCCGAAGACGAGTTACAAGGCATCGCCTCGGGCAACGGACGTATCGAGGCGACCGAGATCGATATCTCGGCGCTGTCGGCAGGCAGGATAGACCGCATCGAGGCGGAGGAAGGCGAGTTCGTGCACCAGGGCGATGTCCTGGTGCAGATGGACCTGATGCAGCTCGAGGCCCGCAAGCACCAGGCTGAGGCAGAGCTGCGCCGTGCAACGATTGGCGTGGAAACGGCAAACAACCTTGTCACCCAGGCCGAGGCCGAGCAACGGGCGGCGGCTGCTGCCATCGAGCAGGCCGAGGCAGCGCGGGCAGCAGCGGCAGCGCGGCTAGCACGTACGGAGGCGCTGGCCGGAAAGGACGTCGCAACGCAACAGTCGCTGGACGATGCGACTGCCCAAAACCAGCAGGCCGAGGCCGCCGTCGCCTCGGCCGAGGCGGCGCTGGCGGCCAGCGAGGCCAAGATCAACACCGCCCGCGCCCAGGTCGTGGACGCAGAAGCCGCGGTCGAGGCGGCACAGGCTGCCCTTGAAGCGGTGCAGGTCTCCATCGATGACGCCACCTTAGAGTCCCCGCGCGACGGCCGGGTTCAATATCGCATCGCGCAAGATGGAGAGGTGGTTGGAGCTGGCAGCCGCATCCTTAATCTCGTCGATCTCGAGGATGTCTACATGACCTTCTTTCTTCCAACTGCCGTGGCAGGGCAGCTGGATGTCGGGGCTGAAGCCCGGCTGGTTCTGGATGCTGCACCCGAATATGTCATTCCTGCCCGCATCTCCTATGTCGCCGATGTCGCGCAGTTCACCCCCAAGACCATCGAGACAGCCGATGAGCGCGAAAAGCTGATGTTCCGCGTGCGCGCCCAGGTTGATCCGGCGTGGCTTGAAAAATACAGCAACTTTGTCAAGACCGGCATGCCCGGCACGGCCTATGTCCGCATTGATCCCAATGTCGAGTGGCCACAGTCCTTGGACAACCTGCTCCAATGAGCGCCCCGCAACGACACGCAGAGCCGGTCGTTGCCGTCGCCGACGTGTCGCACAGTTTTGGCAAGACCATTGCCCTCGATCAGGTGACGCTGGACATACCTCGGGGCCGAATGGTCGGCCTGATCGGTCCCGACGGCGTTGGCAAGTCCACGTTGCTCTCGCTCATCGGCGGGGCGCGGACCATCCAGCAAGGAAAGGTCATCTGTTTTGGCGGCGACATGGCCGATGCCCGGCACCGTCGCCTAACCTGTCCGCAAATCGCTTACATGCCGCAGGGGCTTGGAAAGAACCTTTATCCGGCATTGTCGGTTAGCGAGAACCTGGATTTCTTCGGCCGGCTGTTCGGGCATGAACTGGCCGAGCGTGAGCGGCGCATCACTGCATTGCTGGCGGCGACAGACATGTCCCCCTTCCGCGACCGTCCGGCGGGCAAGCTTTCGGGGGGAATGAAGCAGAAGCTGGGTCTCTGCTGCGCGCTGATCCACGACCCCGATCTGCTGATCCTAGACGAGCCCACGACGGGGGTCGACCCGCTGTCGCGCCGCCAGTTCTGGGAGTTGATCAACCGCATCCGCCGGGAGCGCCCGACCATGGGCGTTATCGTGGCGACCGCCTACCTCGAGGAAGCCGAGAGCTTTGACTGGCTTATAGCCATGGACGCGGGGCGCATCCTGGCCAAGGGAACTCCTGGCGAACTGCTGGCAAGCACCGGGACCAACAACCTGGACGCTGCCTTCGTCGCGCTGCTGCCCCCAAGCAAGAGCGCGGTCCACGAGCCGGTGGCAATCGCTCCGCGCCTGCCCAGCCCGGAAATCGCCATCGAGGCGCAGCACCTGACCAAGCGCTTCGGCGACTTCACCGCCGTGGACGATGTCAGCTTCAGCATCGGCAAAGGCGAGATCTTCGGCTTTCTGGGATCCAATGGCTGCGGCAAGACCACTACCATGAAGCTGCTGACCGGACTTCTCGAACCTTCGCAAGGCAGCGCCGAGCTTTTCGGCGAGAAGCTGGACTCCGGGGACATGGCTGTCCGCCGCCGGGTCGGCTATATGAGCCAGTCCTTCTCGCTATACTCAGAACTGACGGTTCGGCAGAACCTTATTCTGCACGCCCGCCTGTTCGACCTCGCAGCGGACACAATCCCGCAAAGGGTTGAGACAGTGCTCGACCGGTTCGGCCTCAGGGAAGAGGCCGAAGATCTTCCCGGCGATCTTCCCCTCGGGATCCGGCAGCGGCTGTCGCTCGCTGTAGCGATGATGCATGGGCCCGAACTCCTGATACTCGATGAACCGACCTCTGGCGTCGACCCGATCGCCCGAGACGGCTTTTGGCGCATGCTGGGCAGGCTCTCGCGCGAGGATGGGGTCACGATCTTCGTATCTACCCACTTCATGAACGAAGCGGAGCTTTGCGACCGCATTTCGCTGATGCACGCCGGACGCGTCTTGGTCAGCGATACGGCGGACGCGATCAAGCAGAGCAAAGGGGCCAGCACGCTGGACGAGGCTTTCATAGCCTATCTGCAGGAGGCCATGGGTCCACAACTGGATGAAGGAGCCAAGGCGGAAGATGCCGCGTTGACCTTGTCACCCGGCGAGGCCTCCCTTGCCCCCGGTTCGAAGTCGCCCGGCTTCAGCCTGCGGCGGCTGTTCAGCTATTCATGGATCGAGGCGTTGCAACTGCGACGCGATCCCATTCGCCTGACCATGGCGGCGATCGGGAGTGTGATCCTGATGTTTGTGATCGGCTATGGCATCAACATGGATGTCAAGGACCTGAACTTTGCGGTCCTCGACCGCGACCAGACCAGCGTCAGCCGCGACTATATCCTCGACATCGCCGGGTCGCCCTATTTCAACCAAACCGAGCCGCTGACCAGTTATGAGGACCTCGATGCCCGGACGAAGACGGGCAACCTGAGCCTCGCCATCGAGATCCCGCCCGGCTTTGCACGCGATCTAGCCCGTGGCCGTCCGGTCGAGATCGGAGCCTGGATCGACGGGGCCAATCCAAGCCGCGCCCAAACGGTGCAGGGCTATGTGCAGGGGATCCACGCAGACTGGCTGACGCGACAGGCCCGCACTTTGTACGGCGATGCAGCCGTGCAGGGCGATTTCGCGATCGAGGCACGCTTCCGCTACAATCCTAATGTCGCCAGTATCGTCGCCATCGTTCCGGCCGTCATTCCACTACTGCTGCTGGTCATCCCGGCCATCCTGACCACCCTCAGTGTCGTGCGGGAAAAGGAACTTGGCTCCATCATCAATTTCTACGTCACTCCTGTAACTAGGGTCGAGTTCCTGATGGGGAAGCAGCTTCCCTATGTGATCCTGGCCATGCTGAACTTTCTCGCCCTGACGGCTTTGGCCATGCTGGCGATGGGCGTGCCCTTTACCGGCAGCTTTCTTGCGTTCTCGCTGGCTGCCTTGCTGTATGTCATCGCCGCGACAGGGATCGGGCTGCTGACCTCGACCTTCCTGCGCAGCCAGGTGGCGGCGCTGTTTGCGACCGCGCTGATCACGATCATCCCGGCCGCCCAGTATTCGGGCATGATCAACCCGGTATCGTCCCTGCAGGGTGCGGGCCGGATCATCGGCGAAATCTTTCCGACGACCTGGTTCATCATCGTTTCGCGCGGCGTCTTTGCCAAGGGGCTGGGGCTGGACGATCTCGGAATGTCGCTTGTCGCCCTGGCAGCCGCAGTGCCGGTGATCCTGGGATTGAGCGTCCTTTTGCTACGGAAACAGGACAGATGAGGCTGAGCAACGTTTGGAACCTGGGTGTCAAGGAGTTGCAGGGGCTGTGGCGCGATCCCGCGCTGCTGCTGCTGATCGGCTATGCCTTCTCGCTCTCCATCTATACAGCCGGCCGCGCTTCCCCGGACAATCTGTCGAATGCCACTATCGGCATTGTTGACGAGGACCGCTCGACACTTTCCGATCGCATCGCCACCGCATTCATGCCCCCCCACTTCGTGCCGGAGCAGATCACCACGTCCGAGATGGACAGCCGTATGGACCAGGGCCGCGACACCTTTACGCTCGACATCCCTCCCGATTTCGAACGCGATCTGCTGGCAGGTCATGCGCCCGCGATCCAGTTGAACATCGATGCCACCCGAATGAGCCAGGCCTTTACAGGCAGCGGCTATATCCAGCAGATCCTCAACGCGGAAGTCGCGGAATTCCTGGCGGGTTACCGCGCGCCGAGCTCCGTGCCGGTGGCACTGGAGCTGCGGTCGCGTTACAATCCCAAGCTTGATCCAGGCTGGTTCGGGGCCATTTCCAGCGTGATCACCTCGATCACCATGCTGTCCCTCATCCTGACGGGAGCCGCCCTGATCCGCGAAAAGGAGCATGGCACCGTCGAGCATCTGCTCGTCATGCCCGTGACGGCGGCCGAGATCATGCTGTCCAAGATCTGGTCGATGGGACTGGTTGTGCTTTTGGCATCGGCCTTTGCGATCATCGTCGTGGTGCAGATGCTGCTGCAGGTGCCGGTGGCGGGCTCGTTGCCCCTGTTTATCCTTGCCTCGGTGCTGATGCTCTTTGCCATGACCTCGATGGGCATCTTCCTTGCCACGCTCGCCGGCTCGATGCCGCAGTTCGGCCTGCTGATCATGCTGGTGCTGCTGCCGCTGCAAATCCTGTCGGGCGCCATGACCCCGCGTGAAAGCATGCCCCGGATCATCCAGGACATCATGCTCCTAGCACCCAACACGCATTTCGTAATACTCTCGCAAGGCATCCTGTTCCGCGGCGCTGGCCTGGACGTGGTCTGGCCCAATCTGTTGGGGCTTGCGCTCATTGGAGCCGGACTATTCGCCCTTGCATTGCGTCAGTTCCGCCGCTTCTTGACGTGACCCGCGCCCAGCCGCTTTCAGACAAACTTGACAGTGCGCTATATCTTAAATGCGCTCATTTGCCGTCGGGCTGAAAGGCGCCCCCATTCGGACGCTCCACTTGTCAGATCAAAATCCGAAAAGCTGACGTTCTAGTCAGCCTCCGGAACGCGTCCCACGCCACCTGAGGCGAGAGTGGGCGCAAGCTGACGTTTGGCGCGTTCAGCCCTCGTTCGTTGCCCATAGCCCCACAACGTCTCGCATTGTGACCGGCCACCGGTCTAGAGCGAGCGCGAGTGCCGGCTCAACGGACGCAAATTCTCCGGCGCGACTGGCGACGAAAATGCCCAGGAGAAACTCGGCCTGTTCTCTAGGCATTCCGTAGGCCACCATCATCGCTAGATACTCCTCATCGCTGACGGTGATACGGGTTATTGTCCGCCCCGAGACCTCGGAGGCGATTGCCGCAAGGTCCGCCAGATCCAGCGCCTCGCTGCCGGTCAATGCTGGCGTCACGCCGGTCATCGCCAAGTCGCCCGTCAAGGTGAGAGCCGCCGCTTCGGCCAAATCCGCATGCGTCGTCCAGGAGACCGGACCGTCGGAGGGGGCGAGTATTTTCCCGCTTTCCAAGGCGCCGCGCATAAACATCAGCGCGGCGGCTGCATAGAAGCCATTGCGCAACGAGGTAAAGGCAGTTCCAGCCTCCATCAGCATCTGCTCGGTTGCCGCATGGTCGCGCATTGATGCGAAATGGGACTGCGGGTTGGCACCCATATGACTGGTATAGACGATCCGCTCCACTCCGGCGGCCTTCGCGGCCCGGATTGCGTTGGCATGCTGGCGCAGGGCTTCGGCCCCATGCCGGGCGCTGGATACCAGCAGCAGGGTGGCGGCTCCTTCAAAGCTTCGCGCCAACCCGGCGTCGTTGTAGTCACCCTGCCGGACCTGCACGCCGCGCTTGACCCAGGGGGCGCCTTTGTCGGGGCTGCGGACGCTGACGCCGATTGCGCCTGCCGGCAGGCGGCTGAGCAGGTTCTCGACAATTCCCTTGCCGAGCAGGCCGGTGGCACCGGTTACAATAATCACGCGTGTTCTCCTAAAGGCTATCATCCGTGGCATCTCGTGCGACGCCATTTCCCCGGTTGTGACTGTTCTTCTTTCACGTGATAACCGTGGCAAATTCGAATGGGGCGTTCTCCATGAAGAACAACGTGTCGGCCGATGACCTGCGCATCTTTCTGGCGGTGGTTCAGGAACGCGGCTTCCGTGCCGCGGCCAAACGCCTTGACGTCGCGCCCTCCAGGGTCAGTACGACAATCACGCGGATCGAGGCCGATATGGGAGTGCCGCTCCTCTTGCGCTCCACGCGGAGCGTCCAGCCGACTGAGCATGGCCGTAGGCTAGCCACCCAAATAGGGCCGCTTCTCACTGGCATCGATGCTGCCATCGCCGAGGTGGCGAGCGCCACCGACAAAATCCGCGGACGGCTGAAGCTCAATGTCCCCGGCGCAGTTATTCCCGATATCCTGCCCCAGATATTGTCGAAGTTTCAGGACAGGCATCCCGAAGTCGATGTGGAACTTGTCGTCGAGAACGACCTGATCGATATCATCGCTGCCGGATGCGATGCCGGCATCCGCTACGGCTCGCATTTGGCCAAAGACATGATTTCCGTCCCGATCGGCCCGAGGGTGCAACAAGTGGCCTTGGCGGCGGCCCCATCCTATCTCGCCCGGTATGGTCATCCCGCGAGCCCGACCGACCTGACGCATCATCGAGCGATCCTTTACCGGTTGCCAAGCGGGACGCTGCTGCCATGGCGGTTGCAACAGGGCGATGAGACCGTGACCGTGGAGGCGACGGCGGGGCTGGTGATCAGCGTCAACGCGCTCGACGGTGGGCTCAGCTATGCCCGGAAGGGCATGGGTATCATCGGCGCCTTCCGCAACTGGTGCGCAGATGACTTTCGTTCAGGCACACTCGTTCCGATCCTGGAAAACTGGTGGGCCAAGCTCGACGGTCCACGCCTGTACTATCCAAGCCGATTTGCTGCTGCACCACTGCGCGCCTTCATCGAAGTCAGCCGCAGTGACTTGCACGAGCAGCAAAAAATGTCAGCTTCTGAAAAGACCTAAGACGGGACAACATGACCCGGGTGGGATCGGTGATGGCCTGGCAGCAGCGCGCCCCACGCTCGCCGTTCCGAAGATCTGCGCCGCTTCTCAAAAGCGGACATCGTGATGGTGACGGTCGCGCGCCGTGGTCAGCAGCAGCCAGACAGATCGTGAAACCAGTGCTCGATTTCAGCTCCGATGGTCGGCCAAGCCGATCGGAGGCCCTCAACTCGTTGCGTTTCGCTGCGGTAGCGGGCACGGAGTTCGTTATGCACGGCATCGAGATCAATGCCGAGAAGGCCGCCTGCCTTGACGATGGTACGGCCGGCGACAATCACCTCCATAATGTGATTTGCGTCTGCCCTCGCGAACAGCAGGTCAATGGGGTTAACATCCATGATGCGGTCGCGATCGAGTTGGTCGTAATCGATGACAACAAGGTCAGCGGCAGCGCCTAGGGCGATCCGGCCCGTCCCGGGCGCGCCCGTGGCAGCTCGACCATGCGCGATGCTTTGCGCCAGAAATGCCGGGCGATGCCATGTCTGCTTGAAGCCGCTTCCGCCATGCAGGGCATTGGCGAGCCGGGTCTCGCGGACCATGTCGTCATCTTCGTCGAACGCCAATCCATCCATGCCAACGGCTATCCGGCAGCCGCGGGCATAGGCATCTGCAATTGGGCCGATACCGGAGCGCAAGTGCATGTTGGAGCTTGAATTGGTGACAATGGTCGCTCCGGCCTCGGCAATCAGGTCAAGTTCGTCCGGTCGGGCATGAATGCAATGGGCGAGCGCCAGCCGGGGAGAGAGGAGGCCGATCTCCTTGAGGTAGGTCACGATGCCCTGCGGAAAATTGCGGTCCGCCCATTCGCGTTGATAGATGGTCTCAAGAAGATGCATATGGACGCGGCGACCCGTCTCGGCGGATCGCGCGGCAATCGCTTCGAGCAGGCCGGGCGAACACCACTGAACTGCTGCGGGGCCGAATTGCACGTCAACCATCGGCCCTTCAATGGCTTGGGCAATTGCTTCGGTGGTTTCGATCAAGGCCGTGATCGGTGCTGACGGCTGGCAATAGATTTGCCTGACCAACGCTGCGGTCTCAGGGGACAGGCGGGCGAGAATATGGGCTTCATCGCCATAAACCAGCGGATTGCGGTCGCGCAGGGCCGGGGCATAAGCGATGCGCACACCGATATCGGCAGCGGCGCGCGCGACTTCGCGAGCTTCATCGACCGGGGATAATCGTCCGCTGGGCCGCGTATAATGGACCATGACCGAAGCGCAGCCGGATCGGGCGGCGCGCGCCAGGGGCGCCAGGGCGGCGAGATAGGCGTCGGGCGGCGTGGCGAGCATGGATCGAGGCAGCCAGGTCTCAAGCGGCATGAAGGCTGCACCAAAGGACGACATGGCCAAGGGCCGGGCGTGGTCGTGTCCATTGGCGAAGGCGGGCAGGACCAGTGTACGGCCAGCACCGGCCCGAGACGCTTGGCCCGGCAATAGTCTCGAGATGATCTCACCATGCAGTTCTATCGCCACGTCGCTGTCGACGCCAATTGCCGGATCGATGAAGGCGTAGGTGGCTTGAATTGACGGCATGGCGGTCGCCCCGGATGGATCGGCGAGGATTGCCCCGGAACAACGACGGCTCCGGGGGTAAAGGCGCTTTACTGTGCCACGTAGACGAGTTCGCGATCTGGGCGCGGGGGAAGAAATTCACGCGAGAAAACCTGGCTCGTTTCCGGTGTACTGGCGAGACCATAGCCTTCAACGACGATGTCGATCGAGCGCGCCAAACGTTCGTCATCAACATCGCCGAGACCGATTTCCGCAGCTTCCTCGGAAGCCATAAGCCTTGCATAGGCAAAGTTCAGCCGCATACGCTCCACCTCTTCATTGACGAGGTTGTCGTAGTTCATGACGGCCTGCATTGCCGTGTCCTGATCCACGCCGATCTCGATGGATGCCCGGTTCACCGCGCGCACCAGACCGGCGACCGCTTCGGGGTTTTCCTTGATAAGCTGCTGGGAAACCATCATGCCGTTGGAATAAAGATCCATCCCGTAGTCACCGAACTGCCAGAAGTCGAAATCCTTCTCGGGGTCCTGGCGGTTGTTGATCAGGTTGAAGTAGCTGGTGATATTAAAGACCAGGGCGCCGTCGATCTCGCCGCGGATCAGCATGGGTTCCTGCAGGTTGGGCGCCATGTTCGAAACGGCGATGGCGTCGACATCGAGATCGTTGGTGCGGGCAAAAACCGGCAGGAGGCGGGTCGTTGGTGTGCCCTGCGCGCCGCCGAGGGTGCGGCCTTCGAAGTCCTTGATCGAGGTGATGCCGCTGCTCTTTTTGGTGACTACAGCGAATGGAGGCTGGTTCCACATCATGTAGACCATCACCGGAACCTCGTTGGGACGCTCCGCCGCGTTCTGGATGATGGCATTGATGTCACCAAAGCCGGCGTCATAAGCGCCACCCATGATGCGGGTCACCGTCGCCCCGGAGCCCTCACCCTTGTCGATTACGACATTAAGGCCTTCTTCCTCGAAGTACCCCTTGTCCTTGGCGACGAAGAAGGCGGCGTCCGAGCCCTGAGTGACCCAGCCGAGGGTAAAGCGGATATCGGTGAGCTCCTGCGCGAAGGCTGACGAGGTGGTCAGAGCGAGAAAGCCGAGGCCCGCAATCAGTAGACGTTTCATTCAAGTTCTCCTTATGCGTGGGACGAGGTGAATGGATCAGGTCGGAATTTCCCGCTTGCGGGTCGCCCAGCCGGTGACCCGACCCTCGATCAGCGAGAAGATGGCGTAGAGAGCGACCCCGAGCGCCGCGAGAATGAACAGGCCCGCAAAGACGAGCGGCACGTCGAAATTGGATGAGGCTGTCATCATGACGTTGCCGATGCCACGGTTCGAGGCGACGGTTTCGGACAGCACGGTGCCAACGAACGCGTAGGTGACGGCCACCTTCAGCGACGCGAAAAAGAACGGCATGGTGCGCGGGAGCCCGACATTCCAGAGAATATCGAGCTTGCTAGCCCCAAGGGCCTTGAGCACATCTTCCTGTTCCGGCTCGGTGGTCGCCAGACCAGTCGCGATGTTGACGACAATGGGGAAGAAGCAGATCACGATGGCGGTGAGGATTGCCGGCACGGTGCCCGAGCCAAACCAGAGCACGAAGATCGGCACCACGGCGACTTTGGGGATCGATGAAAAGCCGATGAGCAGCGGATAGGCCGTGTCATAGGCAGTGCGCGAGACCCCGACCGCCGCGCCGATCAGAACGCCGATCGCGACCCCCAGCCCGAAGCCGATCAAGGTTGTGACTAGTGTCTGCACGACATGCGGCCAGAGCACATTCATCCGCGAGAACAGGGTGGCAAATACCTGTGAGGGTCGCGGCAGGATGAGGTCTGAAATTCCAAGCGCAAGGCAGAGCACTTCCCAAAGCACGAAGAACCCGACGATGACGGCGGCCGCGGCGAGCCGGCGCCGGAGAGTATAGCTCATGTGCGGGACTCCTCGCCGGGGCGGGCACTGCCGCGCGCGTCGACGATGAGGCCGCGCAAGCGTTGGTTAAGATCGACAAAGTCAGACTCGAAGGTCATTTCGATTGTGCGGGGGCGTGCGAAAGTGACGGCGCTGTCATCAAGAATGCGGCCGGGACGAGCGCTCATGACGCAGATGCGCTCGGCAAGAAAACCGGCTTCCTTGAGATCATGGGTGACCAGAAGCACCGTGGGGCGCAGTTTGATCCAAAGATCCTGCAAGGTCCCCCAGAGTTCCTCCCGGGTGAACTGATCCAGGGCCCCGAAGGGTTCATCGAGGAGGAGCAGGCGCGGCTCGTGAACCAGCGCGCGGCACAGATTTGCCCGCTGCAGCATGCCGCCCGAGAGCTGCCAGGGAAAATGATTGGCGAAGCCCTTCAACCCCACCTCATCGAGAAGCGCATGGACGCGATCGCGATACCCGGTCTTCTTTTTGGCGTGAAACTCCTGCCGGAACGGCCGCACTATCTTGAGCGGCATCATCACGTTCTTTTCGATGGTCAGCCATGGCAGCATGGTCGGGTTTTGGAAGGCCATCCCGATACGCAGTGCCTTGGCGGCGACTTCGCGTCCGCCGACGATCACGGCGCCGGTGGTTGGATTGATCAGGCCCGCAGCAAGCTTGAGTATTGTCGACTTACCGCATCCCGACGGGCCTACGAGGGCAAGGAACTCGCCATCGGCAACTTTCAGCGAGGTTTCCGACAGGGCCGGAACCTGGTTGTTGCCCCGCCCGAAGGTCACTGTCGCCTGCGACAGCTCGACGGCGGGGGAAATCACGCGCGGTGGGGGAGCCACCTCGGCTCTCGCCTCTGAAGAAAGGGGTGACGTCACTTGCATACTCATCATAACCAAACCTGTATGCAATTGCGGTGCCACTTGGCCGTCCTGCAGCGCTGCCCCAGAGTCCCGCTGTCGCAGGGAAGTCCTGCCGACCTGAATTGATCATTTAGGGAACAATCAGAAGAATCTGCGTACTATTTAGGCATCTCGGATTCAGAATGAGCGGAGAGGGGCGCCAGCGGGTCGGTGATTGCTTGTGGATGCTGACGCCGCTATCACCGGCGCACCAAGGGAGCGGGATGACTGTGTCCAGGACCACGAAGACTAGTGCACTCGACAACGACGGCTCTAGGGGCGAAGACAAGGCGGGGACGATCCGCCGGGCGATCCGCGGTGCCATTGTCGAGCGCGCGTTACGCCCCGGTGACCGACTCCCCGAGGATACCTTGGGCGAGCGCTTCGGTGTCAGCCGCACCATTGCGCGTCATGCGCTCGGTCAATTGGCCTCGGAAGGCCTAGTCGATCTGCGCCGCAACCGGATTGCCGTAGTCGCGACGCCGTCAATGGAAGAGGCGCGCGACACGTTCGAGGTCCGCATCGAACTGGAACGGCTTGTCGTCAAGGCGCTGGCAGGCCGGCTGGACAAGAGCCAGATTGCTTTGCTGCGTGAGCACGTCAAGGCGGAACAATCAGCAAGGGGCGGAAGCGAAGCGGCCTCGATCCGCCTGGCCACCGAGTTCCACGTGTTGCTGGCGGAGATGACCGGCAAGTCCATCCTCACCCGCTATGTCAACGAAGTCTCATACCGCTGTGCATTGACGCTGTCGGCTTTCAGCCGCCCGCACTCTGCGGACTGCGCCGTCAATGAGCATAGTCAGATCATCGAGGCGCTCGCCGCCGGGAGCGCGGAGGACGCCATGAAACTGATGAGCAGTCATCTTGAGGAAGTCGCCGAACGCGCGCTTCTGGTAGCGCCCGAGGCGCGCGCACGCGACCTGATGGATATTCTTGCGCCCTATGCCGAGCAAGTGGCGTTAGCGCCCGATCGGGGGCCATCGGGCAGGCGCTGACCCAGCTCGGCCGTCACATCAACGCCGCGAAACCGAAGGGTCGAGGATCCATTCGGCACTATCGTTCCACACATCCATCTTGACGATCTTACCGTTGCGCACGACGAAGCGATCAACGTAGCGATTGTCCTTAAACGGCGTGCCGTCAGGCCATTCGCCATACAGCGTGCCGATACTGTAGCCGACCGTCTCCCCGGCTGAGCGAGCGACATCGAACCGCTGCATGCTCTTTTTCACCCATTTGTACCGCGCAGCATTGAAGCCCGTCGGGCCCCGCGGGTGATCGTAGTCTCGGCCGCCCGTAAAGGTGACGACGAAATCGGGCCCCACGAATTCGGCTGCCGCATCGGGATCTGGGATCATGGAGGCATCTAGATATTGCCGCACGATCTCGGCGTCCTGGTCAACTAGACGAGCCGGGATGTTGTGTGAGGATAGGGTTGCAGCCATCGATCTGTCCTTCCATCGAGCAGTGGCATTCGCGCACTGGACCTTGCCAAAGTGAATGCAATAATGCTTCAGAAGTGTATGCGACTGACGCGCCGCTGCAAGGGAGTTCTTGCCTATGATCGATCTGATTGTCCGCAAAGCATGTCTGCGCGGTCGCGAGGGCGTCTGGGACATGGCGATCGGAAGCGGGCGCATCCAGGCCATCGAGCGCGAGATCACTGCCGATGCGCCCGTCGAAGATGTGGGGCGCTGCATTGTGCTCCCTGGCTTTTGCGACAGCCATGTTCATCTCGACAAGGCGTGCCTGCTGGATCGCTGCGGGCATGATCATGCAACGCTGGGCGAAGCCATCGCCGCTGTTTCAGCGCTCAAACAAGGCATGAGCGTCGAGGACGTTTACGACAGGGGCGCCCGATGCCTCGAGCGGGCTATTGTCCAGGGCACGAGCTATATGCGCACGCATGTGGAGATCGACCCCAAGATCGGTCTACGTTCGTTTGAAGCTATCCGGCAGCTCAAGCGCGAGTATGCCTGGGCGATCGATCTTTCAATCTGCGTGTTCCCCCAGGAAGGGCTGTTCAATAATCTCGGGACGGAGGCGTTGCTGGTCGAGGCGCTGGAAAATGGCGCGGATTTGGTCGGAGGCTGCCCCTATACCGACACGCAGCCCGAAGCTCATATAGGCCGCGTCTTCGACCTCGCCGAGCGCTTCGAGGTCGATATCGATTTTCATCTCGATTTCGATCTGGACCCAAGCTGGACGCACCTCGACACGGTCCTGCACGAAACCGAAAAGCGGCGCCTCGGGGGAAGAGTTGCTGTTGGCCATGCCACCAAGCTTTCGGCGCTCACGCCCGAAACCCTCGCCGCTGTCACGACGAGGCTGGTCTCCGCCGGGGTCGCCGTAACCTCGCTGCCTGCCACCGACCTCTTCCTGACCGGCCGAGATCGCGCTCAAGACGTGCCCCGCGGCGTTGCGCCGGTTCATCGATTGGCAAGTGCGGGGGTGTGCTGCTCGATCGCGACCAACAATGTGCTCAATCCCTTCACACCCTTTGGCGATTTCTCACTGCTGCGCATGGCCAATCTCTACGCCAATGTGTGTCATGCCGGTCCGCTGGAATTCGACACGGTGCTCGACCTCGTGACCCAAAGCGCGGCGCGGCTTCTCCGGCTGGACGGGTACGGCATCGAGGCGGGTGCATTCGCTGATCTAGTGGTGCTCGATGCGTCCAATCAGGTGGAAGCGCTAGGCGGGATTGCCCCGCCGCTTTTTGCGCTGAAGCGCGGCCAGAAGACCTTTTCGCGCCCCCGCCCAGTGCTGCTGCCGCCGCAGCACACTGCTGCCAGCCTATGAGCCAAGCAATGCCTAAATGGACTGGACCCTTCATCCTTGCCGTTGCCCTCTCGGCGGCGGCCGTCCGCATGCTCTGGAGTTTTCCTTGATGCCCGGCATGATTGTCAGCCCCCACCCGCTCGCGACCAAGGCCGGTGAGGATGTTCTCGCCAGGGGCGGTAACGCCATCGAAGCGGCCATCGCCGTCAATGCGGTAATGGCTGTGGTGTACCCTCATTTCTGCGGCATCGGCGGCGATGCGGTGTGGCTGGTATCCGATGGTCAGGGCGCGCAAACGACCTTTCTGGGGATCGGGCAGGCGATAAACCGTGGGGACGCGAGGGCCCCCATGCCCGTAAGAGGCGCGCGTTCGGTTCTGACAACGGCTGCGGTGGTCGATAGTTGGGCGCATGTGCTTGGGCATTGGCCCGCACGCCATTCTTTGGGTGACCTTATCGAGCCGGCCATAAAGATCGCTGCGGACGGGTTTGAGGTCTCGGCGTCCCAGCGATACTGGCTTGCACTACGCACCAAGGAAACGGCGAACTGGCCGGGCTTTGATGCGCTGTTCCGGCAAGAAGGCTGGTGTGTGCAAACCGAGCTGGCGCGCACGCTCGAGCAGATCGCCAGGCAAGGCGCCCGGGTGTTTTACGAAGGGGAACTGGGTGACAGGATCGTCCGCGGCCTCAAGGCGGCGGGGGTCCCGATCGACCATGCCGATCTTGCCGCGACGCAGACGCGCAACGCCGCCCCTGTTGCTATCGACTACCGGGGGTTGCAGCTCCTTGCGCCGCCAGCGCCCACACAGGGTCTGACGACACTGGGCATCATGGGCATTCTCTCCCATTTTGATTTCTCGTCCATTGCCGAGGACAGCGCCGAGCATGTTCACCTGGTGGTGGAGGCGGTCAAACATGCCTTTCTCGATCGCCACATGATCGCCGATCCAGATAGCTGCGATGTCGATTTCGGTGCCATGCTCGATCCGGCGCGACTTCGCGCCAAGGCG
>NZ_JABAOM010000003.1:0-2500 GCF_013185955.1 Devosia sp. 1635
CCTCTTCCCTCCCCCCTGCTTCATTGCCATGAACGCGAAAAAGCCCCGCCTCATTTCTGAGTGCGGGGCTTTTGTTTTCGAGATTGTATTGAGACATCCGTTTTTGGCAGACCTGGCAGCGACCTACTCTCCCAAGCCTTAAGACTTAGTACCATTGGCGCGGAAGCATTTGACGGTCGAGTTCGGGATGGGATCGGGTCTTGGGCGCTTCGCAAGAACCACCAGGTCAGCGAAAAACGGATGGTGAAGATCTGGTTAATGTTTGTTGTTCCAACGCTTTCCCATGCAAGAAGCGTTGGTGGTGTATTTCTGAGCGATCGTCAGATCAATGCGGACATTGATTAATGAGAACGATCAAGCCAATCGAGCTATTAGTACCGGTAAGCTTCACACATTGCTGCGCTTCCACACCCGGCCTATCGACGTGGTGGTCTTCCACGGCTCTCAAGGGAATACTCGTTTTGAAGGAGGCTTCCTGCTTAGATGCTTTCAGCAGTTATCCCGTCCGAACTTAGCTACCCTGCAATGCGGCTGGCGCCACAACAGGTCCACCAGAGGTTCGTCCAACCCGGTCCTCTCGTACTAGGGTCAGCTCTTCTCAATATTCCTACACCCACGGCAGATAGGGACCGAACTGTCTCACGACGTTCTAAACCCAGCTCACGTACCACTTTAAATGGCGAACAGCCATACCCTTGGGACCTGCTCCAGCCCCAGGATGTGATGAGCCGACATCGAGGTGCCAAACAATGCCGTCGATATGGACTCTTGGGCATTATCAGCCTGTTATCCCCAGCGTACCTTTTATTCGTTGAGCGATGGCCCTTCCACGCGGGACCACCGGATCACTATGACCGACTTTCGTCTCTGCTCGACTTGTCAGTCTCGCAGTCAGGCAGGCTTATGCCATTGCACTCAGCGAACGATTTCCGACCGTTCTGAGCCCACCATCGCGCGCCTCCGTTACTCTTTGGGAGGCGACCGCCCCAGTCAAACTACCCACCATACGCTGTCCCGGACACTGTTATGCCGCGGTTAGACATCTATGACGATAAGGGTGGTATCTCATCTTGCGGCTCCACCAGAGCTGGCGCCCTGGCTTCAAAGCCTACCACCTATCCTGCACATGCCGACACAAATGCCAGCGTAAAGCTATAGTAAAGGTGCATGGGGTCTTTCCGTCTGACCGCAGGAACCCCGCATCTTCACGGGGAATTCAATTTCGCTGAGTCTATACTGGAGACAGTGGGGAAGTCGTTACGCCATTCGTGCAGGTCGGAACTTACCCGACAAGGAATTTCGCTACCTTAGGACCGTTATAGTTACGGCCGCCGTTTACCGGGGCTTCATTTCAAAGCTTGCACCTCTCCATTTAACCTTCCGGCACCGGGCAGGCGTCAGACCCTATACGTCGTATTGCTACTTCGCAGAGCCCTGTGTTTTTAGTAAACAGTCGCCACCCCCTCTTTTGTGCCACTCCACAACGGTTGCCCGCTGGGAAGTCACGCTTATCCCGAAGTTACGCGTGCAATTTGCCGAGTTCCTTCAGTATAGTTCTCTCAAGCGCCTTGGTATACTCTACCAGTCCACCTGTGTCGGTTTAGGGTACGGTCAATATCGATGGAGCTATTTCCAGGAACCGGCTCATCGCACCCCCAATCCAATAAGGGGATACGAACCTGCGCGATCCGTCACTACCATCTGGTTCACGAATATTAACGTGATTCCCATCGGCTACGCATTTCTGCCTCACCTTAGGGGCCGACTAACCCTGCGCTGATTAGCATTGCGCAGGAACCCTTGGACTTTCGGCGAAAGTGTCTCTCACACTTTTTGTCGCTACTCATGTCATCATTCGCACTTCCGATACCTCCACGGCCCCTCACAGGTACCGCTTCGCAGGCTTACGGAACGCTCCGCTACCGCTTGCACGTAAACGTGCAAACCCTAAGCTTCGGTGGATAGTTTTAGACCCGTTACATCTTCGCCGCAGGAACGCTTGACCAGTGAGCTGTTACGCTATCTTTAAAGGATGGCTGCTTCTAAGCCAACCTCCTGGTTGTCTAAGCATTCCCACATGCTTTCCCACTTAACTATCACTTGGGGACCTTAGCTGTAGGTTAGGGCTGTTTCCCTTTTGACGACGGACCTTAGCACCCGCCGTCTGTCTCCCGGATATCACTTGTGGGTATTCGGAGTTTGGTTAGGTTTGGTAAGTCGGTGAGACCCCCTAGCCCATCCAGTGCTCTACCCCCCACAGTGTTCGTCCGAGGCGATACCTAAATATCTTTCGCGGAGAACCAGCTATTTCCAAGTTTGATTGGCCTTTCACCCCTAGGAACAAGTCATCCCCGTAATTTTCAACTTACGTGGGTTCGGCCCTCCAGTTGGTGTTACCCAACCTTCAGCCTGCTCATACCTAGATCACTTGGTTTCGGGTCTAATCCAACTAACTTAACGCCCTATTCAGACTCGCTTTCGCTGCGCCTACACCTAACGG
>NZ_JABAOM010000003.1:7500-10000 GCF_013185955.1 Devosia sp. 1635
TTGCTCGTGGTGCGCGCCAGTCCACTGAGAGAACGATCGAGCAATGTAACCCTTTTCAAACACTTTGAGGCACAAGCCAGACCAGCCAAGCTCTTGAACGAGGGACACCCTGCATCGCGGCCGGCGTTCAAAATGCCGGCCCAGTTAATTTGGTGCGAACACCCGCCTTATCGCTAGAGAGCTGAAGGACGATAGCAACCGCTCTGGGGGGCGTGCCGCTCGACGCAGCAGCCAACTGCACTAGGAAGCGCTGAGGGCCCTTGCGACAGCCGGGTGCGATGATGAACGAGCAAAGGAAAGCAAATGAGGTTGCGGGGCGGTCCGACGAGCCCTTTAGCGGAACTGCGGTGCGATTTTGGGCACGGCGGGGCTTTGGTGGCACCTGGATTCTTACGGCTGGCAACGGGTCACGACAACCAAACTCCCGCGGAGAAGTGCGTAGCCGCGGACTTCCTCCCTCAGCTCGGGTGCTATAGCGGCTGTCAAAGCCAGCCTGTTCCCTCTTCCCTCCCCCCTGCTTCATTGCCATGAACGCGAAAAAGCCCCGCCTCATTTCTGAGTGCGGGGCTTTTGTTTTCGAGATTGTATTGAGACATCCGTTTTTGGCAGACCTGGCAGCGACCTACTCTCCCAAGCCTTAAGACTTAGTACCATTGGCGCGGAAGCATTTGACGGTCGAGTTCGGGATGGGATCGGGTCTTGGGCGCTTCGCAAGAACCACCAGGTCAGCGAAAAACGGATGGTGAAGATCTGGTTAATGTTTGTTGTTCCAACGCTTTCCCATGCAAGAAGCGTTGGTGGTGTATTTCTGAGCGATCGTCAGATCAATGCGGACATTGATTAATGAGAACGATCAAGCCAATCGAGCTATTAGTACCGGTAAGCTTCACACATTGCTGCGCTTCCACACCCGGCCTATCGACGTGGTGGTCTTCCACGGCTCTCAAGGGAATACTCGTTTTGAAGGAGGCTTCCTGCTTAGATGCTTTCAGCAGTTATCCCGTCCGAACTTAGCTACCCTGCAATGCGGCTGGCGCCACAACAGGTCCACCAGAGGTTCGTCCAACCCGGTCCTCTCGTACTAGGGTCAGCTCTTCTCAATATTCCTACACCCACGGCAGATAGGGACCGAACTGTCTCACGACGTTCTAAACCCAGCTCACGTACCACTTTAAATGGCGAACAGCCATACCCTTGGGACCTGCTCCAGCCCCAGGATGTGATGAGCCGACATCGAGGTGCCAAACAATGCCGTCGATATGGACTCTTGGGCATTATCAGCCTGTTATCCCCAGCGTACCTTTTATTCGTTGAGCGATGGCCCTTCCACGCGGGACCACCGGATCACTATGACCGACTTTCGTCTCTGCTCGACTTGTCAGTCTCGCAGTCAGGCAGGCTTATGCCATTGCACTCAGCGAACGATTTCCGACCGTTCTGAGCCCACCATCGCGCGCCTCCGTTACTCTTTGGGAGGCGACCGCCCCAGTCAAACTACCCACCATACGCTGTCCCGGACACTGTTATGCCGCGGTTAGACATCTATGACGATAAGGGTGGTATCTCATCTTGCGGCTCCACCAGAGCTGGCGCCCTGGCTTCAAAGCCTACCACCTATCCTGCACATGCCGACACAAATGCCAGCGTAAAGCTATAGTAAAGGTGCATGGGGTCTTTCCGTCTGACCGCAGGAACCCCGCATCTTCACGGGGAATTCAATTTCGCTGAGTCTATACTGGAGACAGTGGGGAAGTCGTTACGCCATTCGTGCAGGTCGGAACTTACCCGACAAGGAATTTCGCTACCTTAGGACCGTTATAGTTACGGCCGCCGTTTACCGGGGCTTCATTTCAAAGCTTGCACCTCTCCATTTAACCTTCCGGCACCGGGCAGGCGTCAGACCCTATACGTCGTATTGCTACTTCGCAGAGCCCTGTGTTTTTAGTAAACAGTCGCCACCCCCTCTTTTGTGCCACTCCACAACGGTTGCCCGCTGGGAAGTCACGCTTATCCCGAAGTTACGCGTGCAATTTGCCGAGTTCCTTCAGTATAGTTCTCTCAAGCGCCTTGGTATACTCTACCAGTCCACCTGTGTCGGTTTAGGGTACGGTCAATATCGATGGAGCTATTTCCAGGAACCGGCTCATCGCACCCCCAATCCAATAAGGGGATACGAACCTGCGCGATCCGTCACTACCATCTGGTTCACGAATATTAACGTGATTCCCATCGGCTACGCATTTCTGCCTCACCTTAGGGGCCGACTAACCCTGCGCTGATTAGCATTGCGCAGGAACCCTTGGACTTTCGGCGAAAGTGTCTCTCACACTTTTTGTCGCTACTCATGTCATCATTCGCACTTCCGATACCTCCACGGCCCCTCACAGGTACCGCTTCGCAGGCTTACGGAACGCTCCGCTACCGCTTGCACGTAAACGTGCAAACCCTAAGCTTCGGTGGATAGTTTTAGACCCGTTACATCTTCGCCGCAGGAACGCTT